>NZ_CP082945.1:6870088-8116382 GCF_019933235.1 Streptomyces angustmyceticus
CGCCGCCGGCGGGCGGCTGTCGCAGTTGCTCGACAGCCCCGTCCTCGGGATGACGCCCTGGATCGCGATGTCCGTGCTGGTCGGGCCGGGCCGCTACGAACTGGCGGTCGCCATCGCGCTGGCCCTCGCCGTGGCGATCGTCGTCATCGGCCGGAGACGGCGGCCCGGGAGTTCCTTCAAAATCCTGGAGATCGCCGATGTCGTCTTCTTCGCGGCGTTGGCGGTCATCGGCATCGTCGCCTCCCCGGGCACCCTTCGCTGGCTGGAGAATTACTCGGGAGAGGTTTCGAATATCGCGCTCCTGGCGATTTCCCTCGGCTCCATGGCGATCGGAGTGCCCTTCACCGTGCAGTACGCCAGGGAACAAGTACCCCGCGAGTTCTGGGACAATCCCAGATTCCTGCGCACCAATTACTACATCACGGGAGTGTGGGGTGCCGCTTTCGGGGTGGCGGCAATAGCGGGCGCCTATGGCGATCTGGTGCTGCACAATTCCAATAACCTGTGGACGGGGTGGATCATCCAAATCGCCGCCATCATCGTCGCGCTCCGTTTCACCGAGTGGTATCCGGACGTCGTACGCGCGCGGGCCCGCCGCGAAGCAGGGCAGCCGGGACCGGAGGAACCGCCGGTCAGCGACCTGCTCCTGCCGCTCGTCGGCTATCTCACCCCGGTGGGCATCATCGTCCTCGCCTTCGGGGCGGGGCCCACGTGGCTGGGCATCGCGCTGATCGTCGTGGGGGTGCTGCTCGTCAAATCGTTGAACCGGCCCTCGCCGGCCGGGCCCGATGCGGGCGGCAGCGCATGACGGGCGGGTAAATGCCCCGGTTGGCGCCCGCCGGTACCCGGTGACCTAGACTCGATGGATGATCTTCATTGTCGTCAAGTTCCCCGTGAAGCCCGAGCACGCCGAAGAGTGGCCGCAGCACGTCGAATCCTTCACCAGCGCCACCCGCGCCGAGCCCGGCAACCTGTGGTTCGAATGGTCCCGCAGCATCGAGGACCCGAACACCTATGTCCTGGTCGAGGCATTCAAGGACGACGCCGCCGAGGCGCACGTCAATTCCGACCACTTCCGCGCCGGAATCGAGACGATGCGCCCGCTGCTGCGCCGCACCCCGGACATCGTCAGCACCACCATCGAGGGCGCGAACGGCTGGAGCGCGATGGGCGAGATCACCATCGACTGACGCCCGCTACGGAGCGGCCCGGCCGGCCCGCGACGAGGACCCGGCCGGCCCGCGATGCCGAGGTCGCCAACTGCCCGATCCGCTAGGCCGACGGCACCAAGTGCCCGACGAACCAGTCCCGGGCGAGTTCGGCGACCTGCTGCAGGGCACCGCTCTCCTCGAAGAGATGGGTGGCGCCGGGCACGATTTCCAGCCGGGTCTCCGCCCGCAGGGCCGCCTCGGCCTCGCGGTTGAGGTCGAGGACCAAGGGGTCGTTGCCGCCCACGATGAGCAGTGTCGGCGCCCGTACGCCGGGGAGCAGCGGCCCGGCGAGGTCGGGGCGGCCGCCGCGGGAGACCACGGCACCGATGTCCGCGTCGGGGGCGGCGGCCGCCCGCAGCGCCGCCGCCGCCCCGGTGCTGGCTCCGAAGTAGCCCACCGGACCGGCGAAGCGGCCGCGCAGCCACCCGGTGGCGTCCGTCAGCCGCCCGGCGAGGGTCTCGATGTCGAAGACGTTCGCCCGGTTGGCTTCCTCTGCCGGTGTGAGCAGGTCGAAGAGCAGGGTGCCCAGACCCGCCTCGTTGAGGGCGGCGGCGACCAGCCGGTTGCGCGGGCTGTGCCGGCTGCTGCCCGAGCCGTGGGCGAACATCACCACGGCCCCGGCGCCCGCCGGCACGGTGAGGTCCCCGGTGAGCCGGAACCCGGCGGCGTCGATCGCCACCTCCTCCGCGATGTCCGTCTCCGGATCCGCCCCTTCCGGGGCTCCGGCGGTCGGCCCGGGGCCGGCCGACGCCCGTGCCAGCAGTGCGACGACCTCGTCGTCCGGGGTCTGGGAGAAGTCCTGGTACCACTCGCCGACGGCGGAGAAGGAGAACGGGGTGGAGAGGCAGACGAATTCATCGGCCGCGCCGCGCAGCCGCTCGGCCGCGTCCGGCGGCGCCACGGGCACCGCGAGCACCACCCGGGCCGCGCCGTGCGCCCGTACCACCTCGCAGGCGGCCGCCGCGGTGGCGCCCGTCGCGATCCCGTCGTCCACGACGACGGCCGTCCGGCCGGCGAGGTCGAGCCGTGGCCGCCCGGCGCGGAAGCGCTCCGCCTGCCGGGTCAGCTCGGCCGCCTCGGCGTGCTCCACGGATGCCAGGTCCGCCTCGTCGAGCCGGCCACGGCGCACGATGTCGTCGCTGATCACCCGTACGCCGCCCTCGCCGATGGCGCCGAAGCCCAGCTCGCGCTGGTAGGGAACCCCCAGCTTGCGGACCACGATCACATCGAGCGGGGCCCGCAGCGCCCGGGCCACTTGGAAGGCCACCGGGACCCCGCCGCGCGGCAGGCCCAGCACGACGGGCTCTTCCCCCTGCAGGTGCCGCAGCGATCCGGCGAGGCGCTGCCCCGCGTCCGCGCGGTCGGTGAACAGCACAGTGTGCACCCCCTAGCCAGGGGAGACGATTTGCCGCGTCCACACCTCACTTCGAAGTAACCCCATCCACGGGGGCTTCGCAAGTCGGGCCGCCGTGGTGCCAGGAGGCCGGCCCGGCTCCGGACGGCGGTGGTTACCGTCGGCGTATGAAGGGAATCCGAGCGGTCCTGATCGACATCGACGGCGTGCTCACCGTGTCCTGGAAGGCGCTGCCCGGCGCGGTGGCGGCCATGGCACGGCTGCGCGCCGCGGGGCTCCCGCTGGTGCTGGTCACCAACACCACCTCGCGGACCCGCGCCGCGGTCGCCGGGCGGCTGGCCGGAGAGGGATTTCCCGTCGGCGTCGACGACATTCTGACCGCGCCCGCCGTCACCGCCGCCTACCTGCGCGAACACCATCCGCAGGCCCGCTGCCGGCTGATCAACACCGGAGATGTCGGGGAGGATCTGGCCGGCGCGTCCCCCGTAGGCCGTGGACGCGGGCCGGTCAGCGTGTCGCGGTGTCCTCGGCGCGCCGGTAGTGGAGGAGGACGACGCCGTTGCCGAAGGACCGGGTCCCGGCGAGCCGCAGCGGGGTCCTGGCGTCGGTGGCCGGGAACAGCGGCTTGCCCCGGCCGATGAGGACCGGGTGGACGTGGACGCGGTACTCGTCGATCAGATCGTGCGCCATGAAGGCGGCGGCGAGACCGGCGCCGCCGAGCGCCATGTCCCCGCCCGGCTGCGCCTTCAGCGCCATGATCTCCTCGGGGACGACATCGCGCATGACGCGGGTGTTCCCGTCGGCCCGTTCCAGGGTCCGGGAGAAAACGATCTTGGGCATCTCCCGCCAGATCCCGGCGAACTCGGCCATCGGCCCCGAGAGGGAGGGATCGGCGTCCGCGGTCGGCCAGAAACCCGCCATGAGTTCATGGGTGACCCGGCCGCTCAGGAAGGCGCCCATCGTCTTGAGGTGGTCGTTGAAGTACTGGTGCAGCTCGTCGTCCACCTGGTGCCAGTCGATCTCGCGGTCCGGTCCCTCGATGAAACCGTCCAGGGACACCGACATGGACAAGACGATCTTTCTCATCACGGTCCTCGCTGCGGTTCTCGGGGGCGGCGCCCGTCGGCCGGACAAGGGGGCGCCGCAGGGCACGGGTCGGCGTCGGAGTGCACCGGACGGCGCCCGGAGTGCGCGGGCCGGCGCCGGAGGGCTCCAGTGTGCCCGGAACAGGGGCGACGGGGGCCGATACGCGCGGACGACCGGCCGGGACGGCGTCCGCCGGGCACTACGCGTCGTCGAGCAGCGCCGCGATCCCCTCGGCCGTCCAGTGCCCCGCGGCCCCCGGGCAGCCGGCGAGGTACGCGGCGGCCCGGCGCGGGCTCCAGCCGTGGGAGGCGACGATTCCGGCCGCGATGTGCCGGAGGTAGGCCGCCGAGGGCGGGTTCACCGCGACGTCCCGGCTGCTCCAGGGGGCCGTGAGGGTCAGCACCGGGTAGCCGTCCAGCAGCCCGGCGCACACCAGGGTCTCGTACCTGCCGGGGCCGCTCCGGGCCCGGCCGCGGGCGAGGGCCTCCGTAAGGTCGAGGTCCGCGCCGGGCTCGCGGTGCATCTCCTGAGCGGCGATGTCGGAGAACTGGGCGAGCGTCAGCAGATAGCCACGGGCGGGCAGTTCACCGCCGCCGGAGCGCGGGCCGGCCGTGCCGTCGGCGGGCGGGAGGCCGGGACCGGGGTCGTAGAAGGCGCTGCCGCCGGTCCACACCCGCGATTCGGTGGCGAAGTACAGCTGACCGGGCAGCAGCAGCGGTGCCGTGCGCGCGGGGCCGCGGGGGTCCCGGCAGCCGGGGTGGGTGCGCAGCCCGCCGGGGGGCCGCCCGCCGGCCAGATAGCAGGTCAGCCGGTCGAGATGCATGTTGGAGCCGTAGGCCGCGTACCAGAGGCGGTCGGCGGGGGCGAGGCGGCGGACGCCGCCGGCGGAGGGCCCGAGGGCTTCGGGACGTCGGGGCCTGATCACGCCCTCACGCTACGCGGACGGGCCCGCAGCCGGCGCCGCCCCCGGCGGGCACGGCGGCATCCGCGGCCGGGCGGCCGTGGCACCGGGCGAGGCATGGACGGCGCAGCCCGGAACGGTGAACGGCACCTGAACGGCACGGAAGCCCCACCCCGACATGGCTTGATCATTTCCCCTACGGGTTTTGTCGCGAGTGGTCTGGAGAAGCGCACTGCACGGACAGGACCGGTCCGAACGACAGCCGGTGCCCGGTGATCGACCGGACGCCGGGGGACGGAGGCAGTGTGGCGGACGAGGTGTCAGGGCGACTGGAGGCCGGGATACGCAGGGCGGGGGCGGCCGGCCGGCGTGCCGCGGCGCCCGCCCCCTCTCCCGCGCCGGACGGGAGCCGGCGTCATCTGCTCACGGCCGCGGCGGCCGCGGGACTGGGGCTGCTCACGGCATGCGGAGGGACCTCCTCCCGCGCGGACGACGCCGCGCCCAAGGCTCCACCGCCCGGCGGCTCCTCGCCTTCCTCCTCCGCCGGGTCCGGCTCCCCGAGCCGCTCCGGCGCGGCGACCGCACCCCACTCCGCCCGCCCGTCGAAGCGGCGCCGCCCCGAACTTCCGCGTGGCGGACGGACGTTGTTCCCGCACTACCGGCTGGTCGGGTTCTGCGGTCTGCCGGGGGCGGCGGCGCTCGGCAGGCTCGGGACCGGTGACCCGGAGAAGCGGGCCGCCGAGGCGGAGAAGGTGGCGCACTCGTACGCCGCGGGCCGCGAACCCCTGCCGGTGCTCGAACTCCTGGCGACGGTGGCCAATGCCTCGGCCGGTCCGGACGGCACCTACCGCTCCCGGACGGCCCCGGCCACCATCCGCCGCTTCCACCGCCTGGCCCGTGACCGGCGCGCGCTGCTGCTGCTGAACATCCAGCCGGGCCGCGCGTCGGTGCTCGACGAGGTCAAGGCGCTGCGCGACTGGCTCGTCCACCCCGATGTGGGGATAGCGCTCGACCCGGAGTGGGAGATGGGCTCCGGCCAGGTGCCCGGCGACACCTACGGGCACACCGACGGCCATGAGCTGACCAAGGTGGCGCGCTACCTGTCCGGGCTGGTGCGGGCGCACGACCTGCCGGAGAAGCCGCTGGTCTTCCATCAGGTCGCCACGTCCGTCGTGGGCGACCAGTCCGCCCTGCGGCCGCAGCCCGGTGTGGCGCTCATCAAGAGCGCCGACGGCATCGGCTCGCCGGGCCTGAAGCGCGGGACCTGGGGGCGGCTGGTCAAGGACCTGCCCGACGGCCTCCACACCGGCTTCAAGCTGTTCTACGAGGAGGACGCGAAGGGCAGCCGCCTGATGACCCCGAAGGAGGTGCTGGCCCTGCGGCCGCAGCCGGAGTACGTGATGTACGAGTGAGCCGGGCGGTCCGCCGTGCGCGCCGAGGGCGCCCGTGGGCGGGCCCCGGTCCGGAGTCCGGGACCGGGCTCCGGACCCGGAGAAGCGGCCGCCCGGTGCGCCGGGCGGCCGCCGTGGGTCGTGCCTTGGTTCCGCCTCCGCGGTGCCGGCCGGTGACCCGCCGTCAGTACGGGTGCTTGTCCGGCCGGTTCGTCCAGGTCGCGTACGACTCGGCGCCCATCTCCGGGTAGATCTGCTCGATCTTGATCCGGCGCTGGTCGAGCGGCTTCTTGAAGTCCTCGTACTGGAACGAGTCGTCGAAGCCGATCTTCGCGGTGTCCTCGAGGTCGCAGCTGTAGTAGACGGCGTCGATCCGCGACCAGTAGATGGCGCTCATGCACATGGGGCAGGGGGCGCCGCTGATGTAGATCGACGTGCCCTGGAGCATCCGGGCCCGCTCCGGCACCGGGTCCGGCGATCCGGGCGGCCGCGGGACGTACTCCAGCGTGCTCTCGTTCTGGTGCTCCACGGCGATGCTCGGCGCCTCGGGGTTGAGGATCTGGATCGCCTTCCGGATCGTCTCCATCTCGGCGTGCGCGGTGGGGTCGCCGGTCAGCAGCACACGGTTCTGCCCGCGGGCGACGATGCTCCCGTCCCGGGTCAGTACCGCGCCGAACGGGCCGCCCCAGCCGTTCTCCACGGATTCCGTGGCGAGCCGTACGGCCTCTGCGAGAAGTTCTTTGTGTTCCATTCGGAGTCTCCGATCGGCATCGATTCCTCTGCGGAGCGGAATAGGCAATTGCCCCATTTGCCGGGTAAATCTCTTATGTACTAGGCTACTCAAGGTGAGTGCCCGTGCAAGCCGTGGTTCCGCGGCAGACAGCGCCACCGTGGTGACCTCGCAGAAGGTGCGCGAGGGCCGGACCGACGAGTATCAGCGCTGGCAGGACAGGACAAATCAGGCCGCCCGCGAATTCGAGGGTTTCGTGGGCGCAGAGGTGTACCCTCCCGGGCCCGGCGAAGAGAACGAATGGGTCGCCGTATTCCAGTTTTCCGGAATGGACCGGCTGACCGCCTGGCTGGATTCCGGCCGTCGGCAGGCACTGCTCGACGAAGCGCGCGGGCTTTTCGAGGGCCCTCCCACGGCGGAGGTGCTCCACGGCGGCACCCCCGCGCAGCCGGCTCCCGACGTCGTCACCGCGGTCATCTCCCACGACGTGAAGCCGGGATCCGAGCAGGGCTTCCTCAACTGGCAGCAGAAGACCCTCAAGGCGCAGGAGAAGGCACCGGGCTTCATGGGGTCCGAACTCTTCAAACCGGTGGAGGGCGTGCAGGAACACTGGGTCGTCGTCTTCCGCTTCGACTCCCGCGAGCACCTCGACGCGTGGCTCGCCTCCGATGTGCGCGCGAAACTGCTGAAGGAGGGCAGCAGATACTTCACCTCGTACGACGTCCGCAAGGTCGGTTCGGCGTTCAGCGGCTGGTTCCGGTTCGACCGCGGCAGGGCCGATGTGCCGCCCAACTGGAAACAGGCGATGTCCGTCGTCCTGGCGCTCTATCCGACGGTCATGGTCCTCAACCTCACCGTGGGGGTGGGGCTGGAGAAGCTCACCGTCCGCGAGTACATCGGCCTGTTCCTCTCCAACGTCCTGAGCGTCAGCGCGCTGACCTGGCTGCTGATGCCGCTCGTGAACCGGGTGTTCGCCTTCTGGCTGGTGCCCTCCCGGGTCGCCGGCAACCGCCGGGCGCAGGTGCTGGGCCTCGGGCTGGTGGTGCTCGGCTACCTGGTGTGCATCGGTGTCTTCGGCCTGATCACCCGCCAGATCTGGTGAGGAGGCCGTCATGGGCCCACGGGGAGCGAACCCGGCGGGGGACCCGGGGGGCACGCTGATCCGGCGCGGCGAGGCCGGATACGAGCGGGCCCGGACCGCCGCGGTGTGGAACGAACGGCGGCCCCGGCGCTTCCCCGACGTCATCGTGCGCGCCGCCACGGAGGCGGATGTCGCCCACGCCGTCGGCCACGCCCGTGCCAAGGGGCTGCGGATCTCGACGTACTCCGGCGGGCACAACTGGTCCGGCTCGCCGCTGCGCGACCACGGGCTGCTGCTCGACCTCTCCGCGCTCCGGGAGTGCCGCGTCGCGCCCGCGACCGGCGACGGCCCGGCGACGGCCACGGTGCAGCCCGCCGCCACCGGCCGGGACCTGGTCGCCGCCCTGACCCCGCAGGACCTGGCCTTTCCGGTGGGCCACTGCCCCACCGTGGCGGTCGGCGGGTTTCTGCTCAGCGGCGGCCTGGGCTGGAACTCCCGTGCCTGGGGGCCGTCCTGCGCCGACGTCCGAGAGATCCGGGCCGTCACCGCCGACGGCCGGACGGTCACCTGCAGCGAGACCGAGAACCCCGACCTCTTCTGGGCCGCGCGGGGCGCCGGACCGGGCTTCTGCGCCCTCGTCACCCGCTTCCGTCTCGCCCTGCACCCCCACCCCGCCTCGATCATGACGGCCTCCCTGGCCTTCCCGCTGGCCGAGGTCGCCCGGGTGACGCGGTGGGCGGCCCGGACCGCTCTCGGGAGCCCGCCCTACGTCGAGACGTCCCTCCTCCTCGCGCCGTCCGGACCGCCCACCGCCACGGCCCCGGCAGGCCCCCGGATCACGGTCGCCGCGACGGCGTTCGCCACCACGCCGGGCGACGCCCGGCAGGCGCTGCGGCCGTTCGCCGACTGCCCCTTCGGCGAACTCGCCGCCGACCGGCAGGAGGCCGCGCCGACCACCTTCGCCGCCCTGCACGAGGGTGCGGCGGCCGCCTGGCCGCCGGCCCACCGGTACGCGGCGGACACCCTGTGGTCGCCGGAGGACCCCGCCACCCAGCTGACCCGTATCGCCGACGCGGTGGCCCGCGCCCCGTCCGCCAAGTCCCTGGTGCTCGCGCCCGTGCAGCCGGTCTCCGAGGACCCCGCCCTGCTGCGCAACATGGCCTTCTCCCCGCTCGGCGCGTCCTACCTCGTCTGCTACGCCGTCTGGGAGGACCCGGCCGAGGACGCGGTCCAGGAGCGCTGGCTGCGCGAGACCATGGCCGGCGTGAATCCGCGGGGCGACGGCTTCCACTACATCGCCGAGACCGACCTGGAGGCCGACGCCGCGCGGGCCCGCCGCTCGTACACCCCCGCCGCCTGGGACCGCCTGCAGGAAATCAAGGCGCAGTGGGACCCGGACAACCTCTTCCATTCGTACCTCGCGCCCTGACCCGGGCGGGTACGGGCGCGGGCCGCCGCCACCGTGTCCGTACCCGCCCGGGGCCCGCCGCCGGGGAAGCGCCGACGGCGCCGCGGGGGCACCATGGCCCTATGCTGCTGGCCGTTCTCGCACAGGTCTCGGCGGACGTCGCCGCCACCTCGGCGCGTTCGCGGAAGATCGCCCTGCTGGCCGGGCTGTTCCGGGCCGCCGCCCCGCAGGACGTCCCGGTGGTCATCCCCTACCTGGCCGGGCGGCTGCCCCAGGGGCGGATCGGGGTCGGCTGGAGCGTGCTGCGCGAACCGGTCGCGGCCGCGGAGCGCGCCACGCTGACCGTAGGGGACGTCGATACGGCGCTGACCGCGCTGGCCGGGGTCTCCGGCGCCGGGGCGCAGGGGGAGCGGCGCCGGCTGGTCCACGAGCTGCTGGCCGCCGCGACGCGGGAGGAACAGCGGTTCCTGGCCGGCCTGCTCACCGGCGAGGTGCGGCAGGGCGCGCTGGACGCCATCGCGGTCGAAGGGCTCGCCGCCGCCACCGAGGTGCCCGCGGCCGACGTCCGCCGGGCCGTGATGCTGGCGGGATCCCTGCCGGACGTCGCACGGGCGCTGCTCGCCGAGGGGCCGCCGGCCCTCGCGGAGTTCCGGCTCACCGTCGGGCGGCCCGTGGGGCCGATGCTGGCGCACAGCGCCAGGACGGTGGCCGAGGCGGTGGACCGGCTCGGCGCCTGCGCGGTGGAGGAGAAGCTCGACGGCATCCGCGTACAGGTGCACCGGGACGGCCCGGACGTGCATATCCACACCCGCACCCTCGACGAGGTCACCGACCGGCTCCCCGAGGTCACCGCCGTCGCCCGGGAGCTGCCCGCCGACCGCTTCATCCTCGACGGCGAGGTGATCGCCCTGGACGCCGAGGGCCGCCCGGTGCCGTTCCAGCGGGTCGCGGGACGGTTCGGCTCGCGGGTGGACGTCGGTGCGGCGCGCGCCGCCCTGCCGCTGTCCCCGGTCTTCTTCGACGTCCTGTCGGTCGACGGCCGCGACCTGCTGGAACTGCCCGGCGAGCAGCGGCACACGGAGCTGGCCCGGCTGGTGCCCGGGCATCTGCGGGTGCGCCGCCAGGTCGTCGCGGACCCGTCCGACGCCACGGCCCGCGCGGCCGCGGAGGACTTCTGGTCCCGGACCCTGCGCCGCGGCCACGAGGGCGTCGTCGTCAAGGCGTTGGACGCTCCCTACAGCGCCGGCCGCCGGGGCGCCGCCTGGCTGAAGGTGAAGCCCGTGCACACCCTGGACCTGGTGGTGCTCGCGGCGGAGTGGGGCCATGGCCGGCGCACCGGGAAACTCTCCAACCTCCACCTCGGGGCGCGCGGCCCGGACGGCGGGTTCGTCATGCTGGGCAAGACCTTCAAGGGGCTCACCGACGCCACCCTCGCCTGGCAGACCGAGCGGCTGCGGGAGCTCGCCGTGGCGGACGACGGCCATGTCGTGACGGTGCGTCCGGAACTCGTCGTCGAGATCGCCTACGACGGCCTGCAGACCTCCACGCGCTACCCGGCGGGCGTGACCCTGCGCTTCGCGCGGGTGGTGCGCTACCGGGAGGACAAGACGGCGGCCCAGGCGGACACCGTCGCGACGGTGCTCGGCGCGCACGACGGCGGAGAGGCGTAGCCGCCGTGGCGGGGAAGCGCAGTGCCGGGCTGCTGCTCTACCGGCACACGGCGGACGGCGTCGAGGTGCTGCTGGCGCACATGGGCGGGCCGCTGTGGGAGCGGCGGGAGGCCGCGGCGTGGTCGGTGCCCAAGGGCGAGTACGTACCGCCGGAGGAGGCGTGGGACGCGGCCCGGCGGGAGTTCGCCGAGGAGCTGGGGATGCCGCCGCCCGACGGGCCCTGCCTCGCCCTGGGCGAGGCCCGCCAGCCGAGCGGCAAGGTGGTGACGGTGTGGGCCGTCGAGAGCGACCTCGACCCGGAGCGGATCGTGCCGGGGACCTTCGAGATGGAGTGGCCGCGCGGCTCCGGGTACACCGGCACCTTCCCCGAGATCGACCGGGTCGCCTGGTGCACCCCGCAACAGGCCCACGAGCGGCTGGTGGCGGGCCAGCGGGTGTTCCTGGAGCGGCTGGCGCGGGCGCTCGCGAGCCCGGCCTGAACCCGGGCGCCCCGCGCTCCCCGCCTTCACCACCCGCGCACACCGAAGGCCACAAGCCGCCCTGGACACCTCCCTTGACGCCGGGCAGGCTTGCCGCGGGGCCGGGTGACGGGCCCCGAACGGGGGGCCCTGGCAACGGGGTCATGAGCATGCCGCGGGGGCCGCATGTTGCGCATTCACTTCGACGACCGGGATGTCGCGCGGGTACAGATCGCCGCCGAGCCGGACCCACTGTGGGAAACGGTGCTGGCCATGCACCACCTGGTGCCGCCGGGACACGGGGCGCCGGTGTACGGGGCCTGGCGGGCCCGGGCCCGCCGCGAACTCGACGAGCGGGGCCTGACCCGCGCCGCCCGGCTGATCAGCGTGCTGGCCCCGCCAGACGCCCGCTACTTCCCGGACTTCCTCACCCCCGACGCGGCCCGCGACGGGCTGGCCGCGGGCCTGGAGGCGCTGCGGGACACCCCCCGGGTGCGGCTGACCGCGGAATCGGCCCGGGCGGGGCTCCCGGCCCGGCTCCCGCGCTGGACCGGCGCGCTGGCCGCGGGGAGCCGCGAGCCCCTCGACGCGCTCGCCGACGCCTTCCAGGAGGTGTACCGCGCGGTGGTCGCCCCCGACTGGACGGGGGCGGCCGCCACGGTCGACTGCGACCGCGGCAGCCGTACCCGCATGCTCTGCCGCGGCGGCGTCGACGCCCTGCTCCACACCTTCCGGCCCGCGCTCCGCTGGGAGCCGCCGGTGCTGCACGTCGACTACCCGCGCGAGCGCGACCTGCGCCTGAACGGACGCGGACTGCGGCTGATCCCCTCCCACTTCTGCTGGCGCAGACCCATCGCCCTGGCGGACCCCGGCCTCCCGCCGGTCCTGGTCTATCCCGTCCAGCACCCCGCGGACTGGGCGCCGGCCGCCACCCGCGACTGTCATCCGCAGGCGCTGTCCGTCCTCCTCGGCCGCACCCGGGCCCGGATCCTCGCCGCGCTCGACGCCCCCGCCACCACCGGTGAACTGGCCCGCCGCTTACGGGTCTCGGCGCCCTCGGCCAGCGAGCACGTGAGCGCCCTGCGCGAGGCCAGCCTCGCCCGCAGCCGGCGCGACGGAGGCTCGGTCATCCACGCCCTCACACCGCTCGGCACGGCGCTCCTGCACGGCGAACTCGCCCCCGCGCGCCGGGCGGTCGGCCCGGCGCTCAGCGGGCGCCGGCTCACGGCCGTACCTGGATCTTCCTCCCCTCGCCCGCCCGGAAGCGGGACAGCGCCTCGGCATAGCGGTCCAGCGGCAGGCGGTCGCTGATGAAGACCTCCGGGTCCAGGGCACCGGCCGCGAACAGCTCGGCGGCCCGTTCGTAGCTGTGCAGCACGGCCATCGAGCCGGTGATGGTGATCTCCTGGTTGTAGATCCGGTAGGGCTCGATGGTGGCGCGCGCGGCGTAGTCGGCGACGCCGAACTGGAGGAAGGTGCCGCCCTTGCCGACCCGCCCCAGGGCGTCCTGGATGGCGCGTTCGTTGCCGGTGGCGTCGATGACCACGTCCCAGCCGCGCGGGCGGTCCAGCTCGTCGGCGGAACCGGCCGCGTTGCTGCAGCCCAGGGTGCGGGCGGTGGCGAGCCGGGCGGGGTTGATGTCGACGACGTCGACGCCGGCCGCGCCGGTGCGCTTGGCGAGTTCGAGCATCATCAGGCCCATCGTGCCCGAGCCGTAGATCAGGACGTGGGTGCCCAACTGCTGGGAGCGCAGGATGTCGTAGCCGCGCACGGCGCAGGAGAGCGGCTCGATGAGGGCGGCGTCCTCGGTCCGGACGTGGTCGGGCAGCTTGACGCAGTTCGCGACCGGGGCGACGGCGAACTCGGCGGCGCCGCCCGCCGTGGTCACCCCGATGGCGGCCCAGCGCTCACAGAGGTTGTTGCGGCCGATGCGGCAGTAGTGGCACTCGTGGCAGTAGAGGGAGGGGTCGACCGCCACCCGGTCGCCCTCGGCGAGTTCGGTGACCTCGCCGCCCCTCGCCACGACGGTGCCGGCGAACTCATGGCCCGGCACGACGGGCAGCGTCGGGGCGAACTCCCCCTGGAGGATGTGCAGATCGGTACCGCACAGCCCGCAGGCGGCGACGGACACCACGACCTCGCGGGGGCCGGGCGTCGGGTCCGCGACGGTGGCGACCTCGACCTTGCCGGGCGCGCTGATCACTGCGGCTTTCATTTCACGGCTCCAAGCGACAGGCCCTGGACCAGTTTGTCCTGGGCGGCGAACCCGGCGATGAGCACCGGGAGGGAGATGACGGTGGCGGCGGCGCACACCTTGGCCAGGAACAGGCCCTGGCTGGTCACGAGCCCGGTCAGGAACACCGGCGAGGTGCCGGCCACGACACCGGTCAGGACCCGGGCGAACAGCAGCTCGTTCCAGCTGAAGATGAAGGAGATCAGGGCCGTCGCCGCGATCCCCGGCATGGCGACCGGCGCGACGATCCGGGTCAGGGTGGTGGCCAGCCCCGCCCCGTCGATGGAGGCGGCCTCCAGCATCTCCACCGGGACCTCGGCGAGGAACGAGCGCATCATCCACACCGCGATCGGCAGGTTCATCGAGGTGTAGAGGATGACCAGCAGCCAGATGCTGTCGAGCATCCCGGTGTTCTGCGCGACGAGGTAGACCGGCAGCAGCCCGGCCACCAGCGGCAGCATCTTCGTCGACAGGAAGAAGAAGAGGACGTCGCTCCACTTGCGCACCGGTTTGATGGCCAGCGCGTAGGCGGCGGGCACCGCCAGCAGCAGCACCAGCAGGGTGGAGACGACGGAGGCGGTCAGCGAGTTGACCAGCGGGGGCCAGGGGCTGACGCCGCTACCCGTCGCCCCGAAGAACTCGCGGTAGCCGTGCAGGCTGAGCCCGGCCCCGACGCTCGGCGGGTTGGTCGCCGCGTCCGTCTCGCTGTGGAAGGACGTCAGCACCATCCAGGCGACGGGCAGGAAGAAGGCGATGCCGCACAGCCAGGCCGCCAGGCCCAGCAGGCTGCCGGTGCGCCGCCGGCGCCGGGCGGCGGGGGACCCGGCGCGTCCGCGAACCGTGGACAGGGTGGTCATGACGTGACCTCCTCGCGCAGCAGGGACGACACGGTGCGCAGTGCGAAGGTCGCCACCAGCAGCGAACACAGCACCACCACCACGCCCTGCGCGGACGCCCGTCCGTAGTCGTGGGACTGGTAGACGGTCTGGTAGATGGTGTACGGAAGGTTGGCGGTGCCCAGGCCGCCGGACGTGATGGTGAACACCGCGTCGAAGTTCTGCACCACGTACACCGTGCCCAGCAGCGCGGCCAGTTCGAGGTAGCGGCGCAGATGCGGCAGGGTCAGGTAGCGGAAGATGTCCCAGGCCGAGGCGCCGTCCATCCGGGCCGCCTCGACGGCGTCCGACGCCCGGCTCTGCAGCCCGGCCAGCAGGATCAGCATCATGAACGGTGTCCACTGCCAGATCAGCGACATCTCCACCGCGGCCAGCGGCGAGTCGGTCATCCAGTCCGGCTGCGGCGGATGCTCGCTGCCGAACAGCCGCCATATCCAGGTCAGCGAGCCGTTGAGCAGCCCGTACGAGGCGTTGTACAGCGCGTGCTTCCACAGCAGCGCGGAGGCGACCGGCACGATGAGGAACGGCGTGATGAGCAGGGTGCGGACGATGCCCCGCCCGCGGAAGCCGCGGTCCAGCAGCAGCGCCAGACCGAGCCCGAGCAGCAGGCTGACCAGCACCACGGTCACGGTCAGCAGCACCGTCGTGCCCACCGACGCCCGCATCGCCGGGTCGGTGAAGACGGCGCGGTAGTTGTCGAGGGCGGCGAAGCCGCGGTTGTCGGGGGCCAGCGCGTTCCAGCGGGTGAAGGAGATCACCACGGTGGCCAGGAACGGGAGTTGGGTGACGACGACGAGGAAGACCAGCGCGGGGAGGAGGGGTGCACGGCGGGCCCAGTCCTTCGCCCGCCCGGTGCGACGGGCGCGGACGTTCGGACCGCGGGGAGCGGGCACGAGGGCCGCGTCGGCCGCCGGGGCCGGCTCAGTGGTGTGCGTAGGCATCGGACACCTCCTGCGCCAGTCGCCGGCTCTTCTTCAGGGCCTCCGGCACGCTCTGCTTGCCGGCGATGGCCGCGCTGATCTCGGTCGAGACCTTGGTCCCCAGGTCGGCGAACTCGGGGATGCCGACGAACTGGATCCCGGGGGCCGGGCGCGGCTGTACGCCGGGGTCGCGGGGCCGCGCCGAGTTGATCGCCCGCTCGGTCGGGACGGCGAACGCCCCGGCCTCCTTGGCGTACTCCGGGTTGCGGTAGAGGGAGGCCCGCTTGCCGCCGGGCACCCGTGACCAGCCCAGCTCGCGGCCGACCAGCCGCTCGTAGCCCTTGCCCGAGGCCCAGCGCACGAACCGCCAGGCCGCGTCCTGGTGGGTACTGGCCTTCTGCACGCCCCAGGCCCAGGTGAACAGCCAGCCCGCCGCACGGGTCCGTTCCACCGGCGCCGGCGCGTAGCCGACCTTGCCGGCCACCTTGGAGCCGCCGCTCTCCAGCGACCCGGCGCCGGCCGTGGCGTCGTACCACATGGCGACCTTGCCCTGCTGCATGTCGTTGAGGCACTCGGTGTAGCCGGCCTGCGGGGCGCCCGCCTGGCCGTGCCGGCGCACCAGGTCGACGTAGAACTTGGTGGCCTCGGTGAAGGCGGGGCTGTCGACCTGCTGCCGCCAGTCCTTGTCGAACCAGGTGCCGCCGAAGGTGTTGACGACGGTGGTCAGCGGGGCCGCCAGCTGGCCCCAGCCGGGCTGGCCGCGCAGGCAGATGCCCTTCAGGCCCTTGCGGGAGCCGTCCAGCTTGGCGGCGAGGCCGGCGACCTGGTGCCAGGTGGGCCGGGCGGGCATCTTCAGCCCGGCGGCCTTGAGGAGGTCCTTGCGGTACATCAGGAAGGACGACTCGCCGTAGAACGGCTCCGCGTAGACCTTGCCGTCGGCGGCGGTGAGGGAGGAGCGGACCGGCGGCAGGATGTCGCCCTGGTCGAAGGTACGGTCCTTCGCGGCCCGTTCACCGAGGGGGCTGAGCCAGCCGTTGCGGGCGTAGATGGGCGTCTCGTAGTTGCTGACGCTGGCCACGTCGTACTGCCCGGCCTGGCTGGAGAAGTCCTGGCTCATCTTGTCGCGCAGGTCGTCCTCCGGCAGCACGGTGAAGTGGACCTTGATGCCGGTCTCCTTGGTGAAGTGCTCGGCGGTGAGCCGCTGCAGGTCCACCATCTGCGGGTTGTTGACCATCAGGACGTTGAGGGTGTGACGGCTGTCGTTGCCCGCGTCGCCGGCGCCGCGGTAGCAGCCGGCGGTGGTCAGCGCCAGGGCGGCGGCGAGGGCGGTCAGCCCTAGGGAGCGGCCGCCGCGGCCTGGTCCGGGGGGTCTTGCTCTCACGGCTCGTACCTTTCGGGGGGACGGGGAGTGGGGGAGGGGGACATGGGACGGGGACGGGGGACGTCCGGCGGAGCCGTACCGGCGGGCGACTCCGAGGCGTACGACACCGGTGTGCGGGCACGCCGGGGAGCCGTCCGGCGGCCGGGGCGGCCGTCGGCGGTCGGTGTGGGGGACGGGGGATGGGGGTCCGGGCTGCGGGGCCGGTGGTCCGGGCGGCCCCGCCCCGGTCAGACCCGGAGCACCTGCGGCCCCAGGAGCGAGTAGCGATGTGCCTCCGGCGCGGACAGCCCCGCGTCGGTGACGATCACGTCGAAGTCACGCACCTCGGCGAACCGGCAGAAGCTGCCGGCGCCGAACTTGCTGTGCACCCCGACCAGCACCCGCCGCCGCGAGGAGCGCACGGCCTGCTCCTTCACCTCGGCGACCGCCGGATCCGGGGTGGTCAGGCCGTACTCCCGGGAGATGCCGTTCGCCCCCAGGAAGGCCAGGTCGATCACGAAGCGGGAGAGCATGTCCCGTGCCCAGGACCCGACCGTCGCCTGGGTCCCCGAGCGCACCCGCCCACCGGCCAGCAGGACGGTGGTGGACTCGGACGCCGCGACGAGCGACGCGGTGCGCAGCGACGCGGTGATCACGGTCAGCGGGCGGTCGGCGGGCAGCAGCGTGGCGACCAGCTCGGGGGTGTAGCCCTCGTCGACGAACACCGTCTCGGCCTCGCCCACCAGCGACACGGCGGCCGCCGCGATCCGGCGTTTCTCCTCCACCTGCTGGGTCTCCCGCCGGGCCAGCGTGGTCTCGAACCCGGCGCTCTCGACCGGATACGCCGCGCCGTGCGTCCGCCGGATCAGCCCCCGGCGCTCCAGCTCGCTCAGATCGCGCCGTACGGTCTCGCGGGCG
Source organism: Streptomyces angustmyceticus (assembly GCF_019933235.1). Classification (NCBI taxonomy): domain Bacteria; kingdom Bacillati; phylum Actinomycetota; class Actinomycetes; order Kitasatosporales; family Streptomycetaceae; genus Streptomyces; species Streptomyces angustmyceticus. The sequence continues at coordinate 6,887,706 of NZ_CP082945.1, forward strand.
ACCCCGAACTCCTCCGCGGCATCGGCGACCTCGACCCGGCCGGACCGCCGGGCGAGCGCGAGGATGCGGTGCTGGCGTTCCTCGGCCCTCATAGCTCACTCCTGCCCGAATTCTTACGGTTTCCGGCTTCCGTTCGGTCACGGGGCTGCCCGTTTCCGCCCGTATCAGGTTTATAGCAACCGCAACGGTGCGGATGCCTGCCCGCGACGGGGGAAAACGTGACCGTTTCTGCCCGCTCCGGTGCGCTGTCACCTTGGCCACCTGCACGAACGGGTGCCCGTCCGGCCCCGTCAGCGGGCCCGCGCGGCCCCTGTGGGCCCGGTTGCCCGGGGTGGTCCGTTGTGCGCCGGCGGGCCGCAGCGGTGGTGCCGGAGACGGCGGCGCTTAGTCTGGACGGCATGAGCTCGGAGATGCGGTCGTTGGCGGTCACTGCGATCGTGCAGGCGGAGGAGTGCGCGGTCCTGCGCGTCAGCGGGGACCTGGACCTCCGCACCGAGCAGGCGTTCCTCGCCGAGGCGCGGTCCGTGGTGTCGGCCGGCCACCGCTTCCTGGTGCTCGACCTGACCGCGCTGCGCTTCTGCGACTCACGCGGGCTGAGCTGCCTGCTCGCCCTGGAGTGGCTGTGCCGGCGCCTGGAGGGCAGGCTGCTGCTGGCCTCGCTCGGCGTACGGATGCTGCGGCTGCTGGTCGGCACCCAGTCCCTGAGTGTCTTCTCCTGCTACCCCACCGTCGGCCATGCGCTGGCCACGGTCCCCGACGCCAGCCGCCCGGCGTGGCCGCCCGTGGCGGAGGACCCGTCGGAGGACAAGGACGACATGTGACAACGGCGGCCGGGCGGCCGGGCCCGCCGGTGCGGGCCCTCGCTACTCGGCCCGGCCGAGGTCGCGGACGAGCGTGGGGGAGGGGCGGGGGATCTCGCCGAAGTCCTCGTCGTCGCCGTCCACCACGAGCCGGTTGATCACGTTCTCCAGGGCGCTCGGCAGGGTCGGGGCGAGCCCGCTGTGCCACTGGACGAGCAGGTTGTGGCGGGCCGCGTCCGGCAGCAGCTGCTTCTCGTCGAAGGCGGCCGCCGACCGGTGCTCCTCGTCGGGCGCGTGCGCGGCCTGCTCGCGCCAGTAGGCGGCGTCGCGGTACTCGCCGTTGCGGCGGTGGGAGAGGTAGAGGCAGTAGGCGGCGGTCCGGCTGCCGGCCCCGGCGCCGAAGTGCCACCAGAAGTGGGCCGCGTCATGGCGTCCGGTGATGTGCAGCAGACAGGCGAAGACCAGCGCGCCCTCGGGGTCGATGTGGTGCTCGTCCACCAGCCGTTCCAGGCTCGCCGCGGCCGCCGCCGCGTTGACGACCAGCGCACAGGCCAGCTGGAGTTCGTGGGTGGCCTCGTCGCGGGCGCTGGGGTAGGGGCTGGGCGCGCCACGGCCCGCCCGGACCGCCCGCCCCGCCATTGTCCGGCCCTGCGCCGCGCCCCCCGCCAGGGCGGGGGCCCCGAGGCCGCCGGGCACGCCTGCCGTGTCGAGGTCGCGGAACCCCGCGAGATCGTCGATGCCGGACACCGCCGCGGCGGCGCTGAGCAGCGTCTCGACGGTCTCCCTGCGGCCCGTGGGAAGGATGTGCGACATGGTCAGTTCCCCCTGGAATATCCCTGATCGATACCGAGCGCGGCAGCGAGCTTGCGCTTGCCGCGGCTTGCGTAGGAGCGGACGGTGACTTCGTCGACGCCGAGCAGGGAGCCGATCTGCGCGTCGCTGTACCCGATGACATGACGCAGCACGATGACATCGCACTGCCGCTCCGGCAGCCGGGTGATGGCCGCGTACAGCCCCAACTGGCTCTCCAGCATGGCGAACTGCTGCTGGCACTCGCGCAGCAGCGCATGGGTCACGACGGCGAAGGCGGCGGTCTCGGTGAGCGCGGTGGGCTGGTGGTGGTCGTAGAGCCACTCCACGACGCTCTCCTTGAGGACCGACCAGGCGTACGCCTCCACCGACGCCTGCCGTAGCGCGTGCGGCCACAGCCGGCCCAGCTGCCCGTACGCCGCCCGGGTCACCTCGCGCGCCGCCGCCTCGCTGCCGGTGTGCAGATAGGCGTACGTCAGCCACTTGCGCGCATGTGTCGCCAGGAACGCCTCGAAGGTGATCGAGAGCTGCCGGTCGGCCGGATCCGGCGTGAGGGCCGGGAGCGAACAGCGGGGGAGCGCGGCTAACTCCGCCGTATGGACATGCGCCGGGGCGCACGCCGGTAGCAATCGGTCCCGGTCTGCGCTCACGAGCAGTCCTCGTTCCGTTTCGCCGTGCACCGAGCCGGGCGCCGAAGCACCGCCGGCCGCGGGAGGACGGGTTGCCCTCACCCTCCAATGAACCGGAAAGCGGGCCCTTTTGTGGCATCGGGCGGGCAAAAATATGCCGCTGCGTATTCATATGACTACGCGTGACCGTGGCACGTGCCAACCGGGGTGCGCCGGCCGGTCCGGGCGCCGGAAACCTCCACGTGCGCGCCCCGGCATGATCCGGGGCGTACGGGGCAGTGCTCCAACGGCCGGGCGCACGGCGGCGATTGGCGCGCCGCCCGGAGTGCGCGGGTCATGAGGGGGCGTTACCGTACGCCGGGGAGGCGCGCCGGAGCGGCAGGGAGCCGCCGGCCGTACTGGGGAGGCAGCAGACGATGAGCGAGCACGGATCCGTGGTGGACCTCCAGCTGGACCGGGCCCACTCGTCCCGGATCTACGACTACTTCCTGGGCGGCAAGACCAACTTCCTGGCCGACCGGATGGCCGCCGGCGAGGTGCTGGGGGTCTTCCCCGCCGCGCTGGTCGCCGCCCGCATCAACCGCGAGTTCATGCACCGCGCCACCCGCGTCGTCGCCGCGTCCGGCCTGCGGCAGTTCCTCGACATCGGCACCGGCATCCCCACCCCGCCGAACCTCCACGACGTCGCCCAGGGCGTCGCCGCCGACGCCCGGGTCGTCTACACCGACAACGACCCGATCGTCCTCGCGCACGCCGCGGCCCTGCTGCTCAGCACCCCCGAGGGCCGCACCGCGTACGTCCAGGCCGACGTTACCGACCCGGCCGGCATCCTCACCGCGCCCCAGCTCCTCGCCACCCTCGACCTGACCCGCCCGGTCGCGCTCAGCCTCAACGCCCTGATGCACTTCGTCCCCGACGACGGCCAGGACCGCGCCCACGCCATCGTCGAGACGCTCAAGGCCGCGCTCCCCAGCGGCAGCACGCTCGCGATGAGCCATGCGACGCCGGACTTCAGCCCCGGGGCGATGGGCGAGATCATCAAGATCTACGGCGACGCGGGCACCCGGCTCCAGTTCCGCTCCCGCGCCGCCTTCCTGCGCTTCTTCGACGGCTGGGAGCTGCTGGAGCCGGGCGTCACCCTCTCCCACCAGTGGCGCCCCGACCGCCCCGAGGACGCCACCCATGTCACCGACGCGGAGGCCGCCTGCTACGCGGGCGTGGCCCGCAAGCCCTGAACGCGGGGCGAGCAGGCGGCCGTTCGCGCGCCGGGCTCACTCCTTGCGGTAGCCGTACGCCTCCCCGGCCGCCGCCGCGACCGCGTCCAGATCCGCGCCGGAGGACGCGGTGACCACGGCCGCCACCGCGCCCTCGACGAACGGCGCGTCCACCAGCCGGGCGCCCGCGGGAAGTTCGTCGCCCTCGGCGACCAGGGACTTCACCGTCAGCACGGCGCTGCCCAGGTCGACCAGGATCGCCACGCCCGCGCCGCGGTCGACCGTCCGCGCCGCCTTGACGATCAGCTCCGCGCTGGTGCCCAGCCCGCCGTCCGGGGTACCGCCCGCGGCGGCCACCGGTGCCGTGTCGCCGCCGCCGGCCAGCCCGGCCGCCATCGCCGCCACGGACTCCGCGACCGGGCCGCTGTGCGACACCAGCACCACTCCGACCGGCGCGCCCTGGCCGCCGGCCGCGCCGCCCGTCGTCTCCGCGCTCACTTGGCCACCTCCGCGAGGGTCGCGAACAGCAGCGCCGAGGAGGTCGCCCCCGGGTCCTGGTGCCCGATGCTGCGCTCCCCGAGGTAGCTCGCCCTGCCCTTCCTGGCCTGCAGCGGCACGGTCGCCAGCGCCCCCTGCTCGGCCGCCTCGGCCGCCGCGGCGAACGACGCCGACAGCGCCGTGACGCCCGGCACCAGCGCGTCGAGCATCGTCTTGTCGCCCGGCGCCGACCCGCCGAGCTGCCCCACCGCGTCGACCCCGGCGGCCAGCCCCGACCGCAGCTCCTCGACCGACACCTGCGGCGCGTCGCCCAGCACCTTGCCGGCCCGCCGCAGCAGCGTGCCGTACAGCGGCCCGGACGCCCCGCCCACACTGGAGATCAACTGCCGCCCGGCGGCGGTCAGCGCCGCGCCGGGGGTCGCCGGCGGCTCGGCCTCCAGCGTCTTGACCACGGCCGCGAAGCCGCGCTGCATGTTCCTTCCGTGGTCGGCGTCACCGATGGGGGAGTCGAGCTCGGTGAGCCGGTCGGCCTCCCGGTCGATGACGGCGGCGGCCGCCGTCATCCAGCGTACGAAGAACGCGGCATCCAGCACCGTTTCGGACACGGACTACTCTCCTTGGTTGTTCGGGACTGAGCGAAGAAAGCGGAGTCGTACGGCCGCTGGAGCGGGCGGCGACCCCCTACGGACACGGCTGCGGTCTCACCGCCCCCAGCGGAGCGCGGGCGTCTGCACCGGGGCGTCCCACAGCCGCAGCAGTTCCCCGTCCACCTGGCACAGCGTCACCGAGCAGCCCGCCATGTCCAGCGACGTCACGTAGTTCCCCACGAGCGTGCGGGCCACGGCCACCCCCCGCTCGTCGAGCACCCGGCGCACTTCGGCGTTGAATCCGTACAGCTCCAGCAGCGGGGTCGACCCCATGCCGTTGACCAGCACCAGCACCGGCAGCCGCGGATCGAGGTCCTCCAGGAGCGCGTCCACGGTGAAGTCCGCGATCTCGCGCGAGGTCATCATCGCGCGACGCTCGCGCCCCGGCTCACCGTGGATGCCGACGCCCAACTCCAGCTCTCCGGCCGGGAGATCGAAGGTCGGGCTGCCCTTCGCCGGGGTCGTACAGGCGCTCAGCGCCACCCCGAAGCTGCGCGACGACTCCACCACCTGCCGGGCCAGGGCCTCCACCCGCTCCAGGGGCATGCCCTCCTCCGCCGCGGCACCGGCGATCTTCTCCACGAAGAGCGTTGCCCCGGTGCCCCGCCGCCCGGCCGTGAACGTCGAGTCGGTCACCGCGACGTCGTCGTTGACGAGCACGCTGGCCACCTGCACACCCTCGTCCTCCGCCAGCTCCGCCGCCATCTGGAAGTTGAGCACGTCGCCGGTGTAGTTCTTGACGACGAACAGCACCCCGTTGCCGCTGTCCACGGCCGCGGCGGCGCGCACCATCTGATCGGGCACCGGCGAGGTGAAGACCTCGCCCGGACAGGCGGCGTCCAGCATGCCGGGCCCGACGAACCCCCCGTGCAGCGGTTCGTGCCCGCTGCCGCCCCCGGACAGCAGCGCCACCTTCCCCTCCACCGGCGCGTCCCGCCGTACGATCACCCGGTTCTCGGCGTCCACCACCAGTTCGGGGTGCGCCGCGGCCATCCCGCGCAGCGCATCGGCGACCACGGTCTCGGCGACGTTGATCAGCATCTTCATGGGTACCTCCGGGTGAGTGGAGCGGTGCGGCCTCTGAGTTGCGTTCTTCCAGGTCAGGTGGCGTGTCGAGCTGCGCTGATCTTGACATGCTCCGGCGTTTCCCGACAGGTCGGAGGCGCAGCGGAAACGGGCGGGCCGACGGGAGGGCGGCCGGTGGACGTCGCACCCTCCTGACGGCTCGTCAGCCATGTTCGCTTCGGCTTCCGGCATGCCGGGACTCGGTGGATCAAGTATCGGGCGATGGGGGTGCTGGGGGCACTGTTGCGTGCTGGTGTCGTTGTGCTCTGTGTGGCGTAGTGCCTTCGCTGCTTCCCTGGTCGGGGGCCGGGTAAAACCATCGATCCGTACACGGGTACGTCTCGTCAACCCCTAGGGGGGACGGAGAAGGCGACGGCTTTTCGAGGCGTCACGCCACCATCGGCCGGTCCCGGGGGCCGATCGGGGCGGGGAGCGCGGTGGAACCGGTCAGATAGCGGTCCGTCGCGGCCGCGGTGGCCCGGCCCTCGGCGATGGCCCACACCACCAGGGACTGGCCGCGCCCCGCGTCGCCCGCCACGAAGACCCCGTCCCGCCCGGCCGGGCCCGCCGCCTCGGCCGCGAAGCCGCCGTCCCGGGCGAAGTTCCCCCGCTCGTCCAGCGCGAGACCCAGCGGCCGCATCAGACCGGTGCTGTGTTCGGGGCCGGAGAAGCCCAGGGCCAGCAGCACCAGTTCCGCAGGGATCACCCGCTCGGTGTCCGGACGCGGCCTCCTGGCCGTGGGCTCCACCTGCGTCAGGCGCAGCGCGCGCACCCGGCCGGCCGCGGTCCCCTCGAAGTGGAGGGTGGCGGAGGAGAAGACCCGCGGATCGCTGCCCTCCCGGCCCCGGGCCTCCTCGTGGGCGTGCGAGATCCGGTAGACCTTCGGGTAGACGGGCCAGGGCTCGCCGTCCGTCCGGGCGTCGCCGGGCTCCGGGTTGATGTCCAGCTGCACCACCGAGGCCGCGCCCTGGCGCAGGGCGGTGCCCAGGCAGTCCGAGCCGGTGTCCCCGCCGCCGACGACCACCACGTGCTTGCCCTCGGCGGTGACGGCCGGCGCGGCGTAGTCGCCCTCCACGACCCGGTTGGCCAGGGGCAGGTAGTCCATGGCCTGGTGGATGCCGGACAGCTCGCGGCCGGGGACGAACAGCTCCCGCTGCCGGGTGGCTCCGACGGCCACGACCACTGCGTCATGCCGTCTGCGCAGCTCGGTGGCGTCGAGGTCCCTGCCGACCTGCACGCCGGTGCGGAACTTGGTGCCCTCCGCCCGCATCTGCTCGATCCGGCGGTCCAGATGCCGCTTGTCCATCTTGAACGCGGGGATGCCGTAGCGCAGCAGCCCGCCGAGGCGGTCGGCGCGCTCGTAGACGGCGACGGTGTGCCCGATCCGGGTGAGCTGCTGTGCCGCCGCCAGCCCCGCTGGGCCCGAGCCGATGACGGCGACGGACTTCCCGCTGAGCCGCTCCGGCGGATGCGGTGCCGCGTAGCCGCGCGCCCAGATCTGGTCGGCGATGGCCTCCTCGACGTTCTTGATCGTCACCGGGTCGGCGTTGAGGGCCAGTACACAGGCGGCCTCGCACGGCGCCGGGCACAGCCGCCCGGTGAACTCGGGGAAGTTGTTCGTCGCGTGCAGCCGCTCGGCGGCGGCCCGCCAGTCGCCCCGCGCCGCGTACGCGTTCCACTCGGGGATGAGGTTCCCCAGCGGGCAGCCGTTGTGGCAGAAGGGGATGCCGCAGTCCATACAGCGGTCGGCCTGCTCGGACACCAGCGGCAGCAGCGCCTGCCCGGCGTAGACCTCGTCCCAGTCGCTCAGCCGTTCCTCGACCGGGCGCGGCGGGACCGGCCGGCGGGGGAACTTGAGGAAGCCGCGAGGGTCGGTCATACGCCGCCTCCATCGCTCACTCACGGTGCACTACGGCGGTCTTCGTCAGCCTACGCCTGCTTTGTTCCCCTTTCATCGGCCGACGGCGCCTGGCGGGCGTCCGCCGCCCGCCGCTCCACCGGAACCCCGGGGCCCCGGTGGAGCGGCGGGCGCATCCGGCCCACAAGGCGTATATGTGAATCCATCGGACGGTACCGGCAGGGCAGGTGCCGGCGGAGTGCGCACGGCACCCCTGCGGCGGCTCCGCCCTCCCGGGCCGCGCCCGCGACCCGGCAGCAGGGGAGGCACGGTGAAGCGCTCGCAGCCCACGCCGACGAGGGTGTCGTGGCTGCTCGCGGCGCTGGCCCTGGTGGTCGGCGTCCTGCTCGACCTCTTCGCGCCCCAGCCGTACACCGGACTCCCGCTGCTGGCGGCCGCACCGCTGGTCGCGGGCGCCATGCTCTCCTTCCGCGCCGCGCTCGTCGTCGTGTGCACCGCCTGCGTGGTCTCGGTCGGACTGGATCTCGAACGCGGACGCCCGGCGACGGCGCGGTACGTCGATCTGGCGGTGGTCGGCCTGATCGGCGTGCTGGCGCTCGCGGTCAACCGGCTCCTGCGGCGTCAGGGCCGGGACCTCGCCCTGGCCAGGGACGTCGCGGAGGCGGTCCAGCTGGCGGTGCTCCCCGACCCGCCCGGCGAGGTCGGGCCGTTGGCGGTGGCCGCCGGGTACACCACCGCGCAGGCCGAGGCGCGGATCGGCGGCGATCTGTACGCGGTGCAGGAGACCCCGTTCGGGGTGCGGATGATCATCGGGGATGTGCGGGGCAAGGGCCTGGAGGCCGTCGCGGCGGTGTCCGTCGCGATCGGGGCCTTCCGCCAGGAGGCCGAGTACGCCCCCACCCTGGCCGCCCTGGTCGAGCGGCTGGACGAGGCGATGGCCAGGGCGGCGGCCAGGGCCGGCCCGGTGACCGCGGGCGAGGGCTTCACCACCGCCGTGCTGGCCCAGGTCTCCGCCGACGGCGGGGCGCTGAGCCTGGTCAACCGGGGGCATCCGCCGCCGTACCTGGTCCACGGCGGCCGGCTCGTACGGCTCGACCCGACCCTTCCGCAACTGCCCCTGGGCATGGGGCTGGGGGACGCCTCCTCGGCCGGCTCGGCGCCCGTCGACGTGGTGCGGCTGCCGCCGGGCGCCTCGCTGCTGCTGGTCACCGACGGCGTCACCGAGGCCAGGGACGCGCGGGGCACCTTCTACGATCCGGCCGTCTCCCGCCGCATGGGACGGCGGTTCACCGAGCCGGAGGCCCTGGTGGCGGCCCTGACCAAGGACGTCGGCCGCTGGACCGGGGAGCACCACCAGGACGACATGGCCATCCTCGCCGTCACCCGCCGCCGGGCGCTGCCGCTCACCGCCCCCGGCGGGACGGCGCCCCCGCGCCGGCACCGGCCCTGACACGCCGGGCCCGCGGGCCGTACGGGCCGGCCATACGCGAGGGCGTCAGCCGCGCCGGGAGCCCTCCGCGACGTCCCCCGCCGCCGCGTCGGCGGGCACCGCCGCCTCGCGCAGGGCCGCGTAGCGCCCCAGCGAGCGGACAATGATCTTGGCGGGGGAGTCCGGCAGCAGGGGCGCCAGCCGGTGCCAGGCGTCGTCGACCAGGGCGCGGGCCTCCCGCCGGCAGGCCAGGACGGCGCCGGAGCCCACGAGCGCGGTGGCCGCCTCGTGGACCGTGCCGGCCGTCGCCCCGCCGTCGCGCACGGCCTTCCACACCCGGGCCATCCGGTCGGCGGGCAGCCGGCCGACGCCATGGGCGAGCGGCATGGTCACCCTGCCCGCGCGCAGGTCCTCGCCGGAGTGCTTGCGGCGTCCGCCGGACTGCGGCGCGGCGGCGCCCAGGACATCGAGCACATCGTCGGAGATCTGGTACGCGGTGCCCACCGCCTCGAAGTACGCCCCGATGGCGGCGGGCCGGATGCCGACGGCACCCGCGGCGAGGGCGCCGAGCTCCGCGAAGGCACGGGCCGGCACACCGGTCTTGAAGCGGTGGGCCGCCCGCAGCCGCCGCAGCAGCGGCCGCGCGTCACCGGAGGCCACCGCCGCGTCCATCTCCGTCGTGTGGCCGGCCAGGTCCAGGGCCTGGCCGCCGTGCGCCGCCCGGAGCATGCGCAGATACGTCCGGCACACGGCGAGCCGCAGCCGGTCGTCGTCGGGCAGCACCTCGTCCATGACGCGGTCCAGGGCGAAGTAGGCGGCCGTGGCGGCGTTGACGGTGGCCGGCACCCCGAAGACCCGGTGCACGGCCGGTACGCCGCGGCGGTGCAGCGCGCCGTCCTGGAGGTCGTCGATGGCCAGATTGGCGCTGTGGATCACCTCGACCGCCGCCAGCAGCGGCGCGTACGGGCCCGCCCGCACGCCCATCAGCTCGATCGCGGCGCAGCACACATAGGCCCGCCACCCCCGGCCGCCCGGATCGGCCAGATGCCGCACCGGGCGCACGAGGGACTCGTGCACCGCCGTGTCCGCGAAGCCGTCCAGCGAGGCGCCCGTCCCGCCGAGCAGCGAGGTCGTCAGGGCGGGCGAAGGGCGGTCGGGGTACAGCCGGTGGACCTCGCGCCGGGTCACCTCGCGCAGCCGGCCCAGGTACTCCTCCAGGTCCCCGATCCGCTGCGCGGGCACCGCCGTGACGACCGCCCAGCCCCTCACCGGCCGCCCGGCCCGGGTGCCGCTCACCCGGGCCGCCGCGTACAGGAAGCCCTGGCCGGTGAGCAGGGTGCGTACCTCCTGGCCGGGGAAGTGCGCGGTGACCTGGAGCCGCAGGCGCAGGTCGTCCGAGGCGATCTCCCAGGACGTGGGGTAGCGGTTCAGGGTGGACAGCGACGTCCAGGGGCGGTGCGGGCGCAGCCGGACGTCGTCGGCCGGCACCGCCCGGCCGTCGGGGGCGTGTGCCGTCAGCCGGCACCGCCGGCCGGTCACCGCACGGGAGGCCGGCTCCACGTGCTCCTCGTCGCCGGCGGTCACCCGCCAGCCGTCGTCGAGGAACACCACGAGGCGCCGGCGGCCGATGTCCCGGCCCCCGCACGGGACTTCGGCCAGCAGCCCGTCGTCCGCGCCGGAGACGTACCACCCCTCGCCCGCGACGACGACCGCGTCCCGCGCGCCCGGCACCGTGAGCCGGCCGGTGACGTCGCAGTGCGGCCCGCTCCGGTGGCAGTCGTCCGCCCCCTCGGCGCCGGGCGCGGCCCGGGGCGCGAAGACCAGGTCGCACGCGGCCGGTTCGCCGCGCAGCGTGAGCCGGTGCCTTCCCCCGCCCTCCGCGCGCCACGCTCCCGCCTCGCCGAGGACGAGGTCCGCCCCGGGGCCGGCCCGGCCGGGATCGCCCTGGCCGCCGCCCACCAGGAACGGCTCCGCCGGCAGCCGGTCCGGAGCCACCGGCAGCCCGTCGGCCAGCGCCTCCAGCAGCGCCGCCCGCACCCGGGCGTCCGTCCCCGCGGCTCCGGCCGCCGCCCGCAGGACGGCCACGGCCCCGCGGTCCGCCCACGACCGGGCCCGGTGACGGCGCCGCCCCACATCGATGAACGCCCCGACGAGCCCGTGCCCCCACCCCGGCGACCCGTCCACCGCCGTGAGGCTCCGGCGCACCAGGGACGCCGTGACGACGTACTCCTCGCCGGCCTCCGTCATCAGCCGGCAGCCCAGCTGCCAACGGTCCGCCCGGTCACCGGGCTCCGTGGCATCGCCTCCGGCCCGGCCGTCTCCACTCTCCGCAGCTGCCACGGCTGCCTCAACGAGCCGGCCCACCGAAGGAAACGGAAGCCGGGCAGCCGGGGGAGAGCCGGGTGAGACGGCGTCACATCACGGGGAGCGTCCCGCCGTGCCGTGCCGCCGGGCGGGGCTCAGGAGGGGGTCATCGGCCCGGCCGGCAAGGCGGCGAGCAGCATCAGCGCCACATCGTCCTGCCGGTCCGCGTCGTCCCGCCGGTGCTCCAGGAGGAGGTCGGCGAGGCGCTCGGGCCCCACCGGCGGGGCGTCGTTGAGACGCCCGGCGAGGTCGGCCACCGAGCGCTCCGGGTCGGCCCCCGGCGTCTCGACCAGGCCGTCGGTGTAGAGGGCCAGTACGGACCGCGGCGGCAGGGTGATCTCCGTGGCGGTGTACCGGGCATCGGGCTCGACGCCCAGCAGCAGCCCCGGCGGGATGTGCAGCACCGACGTGTGCCGGTCGGGGTGCCGGAGCAGGGGAGGCGGATGGCCGGCGCCGGCCAGGCAGGCCCGGCGGGTGCGCAGGTCGATGTGGACGTAGAGACAGCTGGTGAACAGCTCCGGGTCCAGGGCGTTCAGCAGCTTGTTCGTCCGCGCCAGTACCTCGGCGGGGGAGGCGCCCGCGCTGGCGTAGGCGCGGACGGCGGTGCGGGCCTGCCCCATGAAGGCGGCGGCGGCCGCGTTGTGGCCCTGCACATCGCCGATGACGGCGGCGATGCTGTCGTCGCCGAGACGGATCAGGTCGTAGAAGTCGCCGCCGATGTCCATGCCGCGGGTCGCCGGGAGGTAGCGGGCGGCGACGGCGAACCCCGGCACCGAGGGCAGGCCGTGCGGCAGCAGGGCGGCCTGCAGGTCGTGGGCCAGTTGCTGTTTGGTGTCGTAGAGGCGGGCCCGGTCGAGGGCCTGGGCGATCAGGCCCGCCAGGGAGGTCAGGACCTGGCGTTCCTCCTGGGTGAAGGTGCGCGGCTGGGTGTAGGCGAGGATGCAGCAGCCGACCGGGCGGCCGGACACGATCAGCGGCAGCACGGCGCGGGCCGCCTTGCCGGTCAGCCGCGGCAGCCCCGGGTAGTCGCGCTCCATCTCCCCGGGGGTGGTGAAGAAGCTGGGCTCCCCGGTGGCGAGGGCCCGGACGGCGGGGCTGTGGGCCGCGCCGAGGGCGACGCCCTCGAAGGCGGCGACGGCCTCGGCGGGGTAGCCGCGGTGGCCGATGGTCCGCAGCCGGCCCGCCTCGGCGGCGTACATGAGCATGCCCTGGGCCCCGAACGCCGGCACGATCTGGTCGGCGACGAGAGACACCACGTCCTGGACGCCCACGGCCTCGGTGAGGGCGGCCGCGAGGTGCAGCACGTGGTAGATCTGCCCGGCCCGCGCGGGCACCTCCTCCGCCGGCGTGGGAGCGGGCTCCACCGGCCCGTAGTCCTTGTCCGAGGGGCTGATCCACACGCTCAGGCCCGTGGCGTCCGGGAACATCCGGAAGGTCAGCCACTGACGCGGTGGCCGCAGGGCGGTGAACGGCACCGCCCTGCGGCTGATCACCGCGGCGCGGTAGCGGTCCTCGAAGGCCGGGTCGCGCAGCCACGGCAGGATCTCCCAGGGGCGCGCGCCGATCAGCCGGTCGGCCCGCTCGCCGAGCAGCTCCACCGCGCCGGTCGTGACCAGGGTGAACCGGCCGTCCAGGTCCAGCGCGCAGCAGCCGCCGGGCAGCCGCTCCAGGTAGCCGGCCGCCGCCTGCGCCTCGTCCGGGCCCACGGTCCGCACCGGCGGGACGGGCAGCACCCGCGGGGCGGCGCAGCGGGGCCAGGCGCCGCCGGGGCCCCGGCCCGCGTCCAGCAGCGCCGCCAGGCGCCGGCACGCGGCCGCCAGCGCCCGGCGCTCGGCCTCCGACAGCCGTGGTGCGTGGCCGGCCGGCCACAGCAGGAGCAGCGCGCCCCGGGTGCCGCTCCCGTCACCCACCGGAGCCGCCGCCAGCGAGAAGTCATAGGGGACGGCCACCGCGGTACGGGGGAAGTCACGGGCCAGCTGCTGCTGGCCGCCGACCCACACCAGCCGGTCCTCGCGGGCGGCGACGGCGACCGGGATCGGCGCTGCCAGCGCCACCCGGCTCCACGGCTCCAGGAACGGGGCCGGCAGGCCGCTCATGACCGCCAGCCGCAGGACCGGCTCCTCGTCGGCCGGCACGTAGAGCCCGCCGGCCGACGCCCCGGTCTCCCGCATCGCGCGCAGCACCGCCCGGCCCACCGGATCGGATCCGGCGCCGCCGGTCACCGCACACCTACGGACAGCTGTCGTGCCATCGGGACTCACTCCGGCGTGCCGGTTCTCACCGTGCCGGGACCGTCATGACCCGGCTCCCGGGACGGTCGGGCGTCTCCCGGGACAGTGCCGACGTTACGCCGCCGACCGGGCCGCGGCACTCGCGCGCGACACCGTCCGATACCTCCCGGTAGTGCCCTGACCAGCCCGAGATGCGTAGAGCTGAGCCCGTATATCATGTAATGGCGTCTCTTCAGTAGTGACGCTGGCAGCATGTCGCCTCCGATCCCGGAGAGGAACATGGCCGCAGACGACGAGGACGAGACCGGCGAAGCCCGGCGTCCGTCCAGTAAGAAGACCGCCAGGAAGACCGCCAGGAAATCCACCAGCGTTCGGGCTGGCAGCCGCGAGAGCGAAAACGAAACGGAGCGCACGGCCCGCCGCGTTTCCGCACCGCGTGCGATGCGGTACGCGGCCGAGCAACTCGAAGAGCTGCTGGGCCGGGCCCCGGAGTCCGTCTCCTCGGTGAAGCCGACGGAGGACGGCTGGCAGGCGGACGTGGAAGTCATGGAGCTGGAGCGGGTCCCCGGGACCACCAGCGTGATGGCGACCTACCGGGTGGTGCTGGACAAGGAGGGCGAACTGATGGCGTACGAGCGCACCCGCCGCTACACCCGAGGCCAGATCGACCGGCGTTGAGGCCGGGACGGCCGCGGCGGACCGTGCGCCGGGCGAACGACACGGCCGCTTCGCACATGTCGGGGCGGGCCGGTGAAGGGAGGCACCGTGACTGTGGTGCCGCAAGGCGGAGGACCCGTCGCCACCGGCGGCGGAGGGGGCTCGGGCAATCTCTACGACATCCTCGATCTGATCCTGGACCGCGGGCTGGTCATCGACGTCTTCGTGCGCGTGTCGTTGGTGGGTATCGAAATCCTCAAGATCGATGCCCGCATCGTCGTGGCGAGCGTCGACACCTACCTGCGCTTCGCCGAGGCATGCAACCGCCTCGACCTGGAGGAGGGGCGCAAGGCACCCTCCCAGCTGACCGATCTGGTCGGCGAGGTCACCGAGGGCGGTTCGCACGGCAAGGCCAAGGGCGCCCTGTCCGGGGCCGCGGAAGCGGTGTCCGACGCCCTCAGGGGCGGCGACGACGAGGAGCGCGAGGAGAGGCACAAGGAGCCCGCCGGGCGGCGTGAGCGCCCGGCTCGCCGGCCGGCCCGGCGCCGGAAGGAGTGAGCGATGTCCGTGTACGTCTACTCCATTGTCGCGTCCGACCATCCCCGGAACCTGGACGACCTGCACGGCGTGGGAAAACCGCCGTCCACGCTCCGCACCGTGAAGAGCAAGGAGCTGTCCGCCGTCGTGAGCGACGCGCCCGAGGACCTGCGTCCCAAACGCCGCGACCTCGCCGCCCACCAGGCCGTCCAGGAACGGCTGATGGCCGACGGCACCGTACTGCCCCTGCAGTTCGGCTTCACGACCGACGACGACGAGGCCGTACGGGCCGTGCTGAAGGAACGGGTGGAGGAGTTCTCCGAGCGGCTGACGGCGCTGGAGGGATGCGCCGAATACCACCTCAAGGCCGCCCAGGACGAGGACGCGATGCTGCGGCAGATCCTCCGGGAGTCGGACGAGGCCCGCGCGCTCAACGAACAGATCAGAAGCGGCAGCGGCGGCCCCGACCTCCCGCTCGCCCTCGGCGAGATGGTCTCCCGGGAAGTGGAGGCGCGCCAGGACCGGCTCGCCGCCCAAGTCCTCGACGGGCTGCGGGGGTTCGCCCGGGAGGACCGCACGTCCCAGCCGACCGGGAACGACTTCCTGAGCGTGTCCTTCCTGGTGGAACGGGACAACGAGAAGAGCTTCGTCGGCGCGGAGCACGACCTCGCCAAGGAGCTGGGGGACGACTTCGACCTCCGGCTGCTCGGCCCGCTGCCCGCGTACAGCTTCGTCTAGGGAGTTCCCATGGGCCTGCTGACTCAACTCGCCACTCTTCCCCTGGCGCCGGTGCGCGGCGTGGCCTGGGTCATGGAACGCGCCCTGGAGGCGGCGGAGAACGAGTACTACGACCCCGAACCCGTCGAGCGGGAGCTCGCCGAGCTGGAACGCGCGCTGCTGGCGGGCGACATCGACGAGGAGACGTTCGACCGCCGCGAGGACGAACTGCTGGACAAGCTGGACGAGATCAGGGCACATGTCCAGGGCACCGACACCTGACCGCGGCGGCCGGCGCGGTGGCGGAGCACCGCCCCGCGCTCGCGCCGTGCTGCCGGGACACCGGGGAAGCGAGGTGCAGGGGCCGTGAACGAACCCGTCGCCAGGAGGATGGGCGACTACCCGTCCCGGGCCGGCCCGTACGGGCAGGGGTCCTCGGCCAACCTCGCCGACATCCTGGAACGCGTCCTGGACAAGGGCATCGTCATCGCCGGTGACATCCAGATCAACCTGCTCGACATCGAGCTGCTCACCATCAAGCTGCGGCTGCTGGTCGCCTCCGTCGACAAGGCCAAGGAGATGGGCATCGACTGGTGGGAGCACGACCCCTCCCTGTCGTCCCGCGCCTCCGACGGCTACCGCTCGCTCGCCGACGAGAACCGGCGGCTGCGCGCCGAGATCGAGGCCCTGCGCGAGGGCGACGAACTGCCCGTGGTCGAGGGCGAAGCGGAGTACGAGGACGCCGAGTACGAGGAGGAAGCCGACGCCGACGACGAGGAAGCCGAGGAGGCCGAGGAGGAGAGCCGGCCCGCCGCCTCCCGCCGCCCCGCACGTCCCTCGCGCACCTCCCGCACCCCGCGCGGCAAACGGGCCGCGCCCGGCACCCGCGGCAAGCGGCGGGACGAGTCATGAACGAGGTCGTCACCTACGCCTACGCCGTCGCGCGGGACGCCGACGGCGCGCTGGAGGAGGCACTGGCCGGCCTGCCGGGCATCGCGGACGGACCGGTGCACCTGGTCCGCGCGCCGCGGCACCGTGAGGTGGTGGTCGCGGTGGGCCCGGTCCCCGAGCCGGACTTCGAGGAGGCCGCCCTGCGCGCGCACCTGGAGGACCTGGAGTGGCTGGAGTCGGTGGCGCGCGCCCACCACCGGGTGATCGAGGCGCTCGCCGCCCGGACGACCGTCCTGCCGCTCCGGCTGGCGACCGTCTACCTCGACGACGAACGGGTGCGGCAGATGCTCGACGCCCGCCAGGAGGCGTTCGCCGAGCGGCTGTCCGTCCTCGCCGCGCACACGGAGTGGGGCGTCAAGATCTACGTCGAGGCGCCCGCGGCCACCGACCGGCCGGCGGCGCCCCCCGCGGACACCGGCCTCAGCCCCGGACGGGCCTACCTCAGCCACCGCAAGGCCCAGCGGCACGCCCGCGACGACGCCTACCGGGACGCCGAAGAGGTCGCCCGCCGTGTCGAGGACGCGGCCCGCGGCCATGCGGTCGACCGGGTCCAGCACCGGGTGCAGCAGGGCGAACTCGCCCGCGGCCCCGGGGAGAACGTCATCAACGACGCCTACCTGGTGCCACTGGAGGACGGCGAGGACTTCCGCGCCGACGTCCTGCGGGCCGGCGAAGGGCGCTCCGGGGTGCGCGTCGAGGTCACCGGCCCCTGGGCCCCGTACTCCTTCGCCACGCCCCCCGAAGCCGCACCGCTGAAACGGGCCGCCCCGTGAGGCCCGCGGGCGGGCCGCCGGCACGGGCGGACGAACCACTGCCGGACCGGCAGATCGCACTGATCGACCTGCTGGACCGGCTGCTCAGCGGAGGCGTCGTCCTCACCGGCGACATCGTCCTGTCCATCGCCGACATCGACCTCGTACGCGTCTCGCTGCGCGCGCTGATCGTCTCCATCAGCGAACAGAACCCCTCCCCGTGGCGCGCCACCGCACCCCTGGCGGGGGACGACGATGACGGCCGGTGACCGCCGCCCCGGGAGCCGCTTCGACGATGTCGCCGACGCGGCCGCCCGCGCCTTCCGGCTGCTGCCCACGACCCCGCAGGACATCCGGCCCCCGTCCGGCCCGGGACCCCCCAGGCCGGCCCACCGGGTCAGCGCCGACCCCGACACGGTGGAGCGGGACCTGATCAAGCTCGTCCTCACCCTGGTCGAGCTGCTGCGCCAGCTCATGGAACGCCAGGCCCTGCAACGGGTCGACGCCGGAGACCTCACCGAGGAACAGGAGGAACGCCTGGGAGCGACGCTGATGATTCTCCACGACCGGATGGTGGAACTCTGCGCCCGCTACGACCTGACGATGCAGGACCTGAACCTGGATCTCGGGCCGCTGGGGACACTGCTGCCACCCGCCGAATGACCAGGGAGGAGCACGACATGGGCATCGGGAAGAAGACCAGGAACATGGGCCATATCGTCGAGGGAATGGCCAAGGAGACGACCGGGAAGGCCCTCGGCAACAAGAGCCTGCAACGACGCGGCAGCGCGGAAGTGGCCATGGGGCGCATGCGGCAGGCTGTCGAGAAGGGCAGGCACGCCCTGCGGCACTGACGCGCCCTCAGCGCTGGTTGAAGCGGTCGGCGGCCCGTTCGTTGAGGACGCCGAGCACACTGCGCAGCCGCCGGGCGGGCGGCTGCTCCCTGGCCGCGACCGTGGACCCGTCCGCGGTCCCGCGGGCGCCGTCGCGGGGCAGTACCCGGGCGAGCGCCGACGTCAGCCGGGTGGTGGCCACCGGCGCCAGCCCGTGCACCCTGGCGCCGAGCCGCGCGGCCGGCGTCAGCACGAGGCGCGGACGGCGGCGCTGCACCGCGGACACGATGCGCTCCGCGGCCCGCTCGGCGTTCATGGACAGCACCGGGGCCCCGGCCAGCGCCGAGAACCAGGCGTACTCCCGGCGCCGGTCCCCGCCGAAGAGGGCATGGAGATGCGACCCGGTGCGCATCAGGCCCGGGTGGACCGCCGTCACGGACACGCCGCGTGCGCCCTCCTCCGCGTGCAGCCCCTCGGCCAGCGCCGCCACCGCCGACTTGGCGCAGGAGTACGGCAGCAGATGCGGCACCGCGAGCAGCCCCCCGACCGAGCCGACGAGGGCCAGCCTGCCGCCGGCCGGGCTGCGCCGGAGGTGGGGGAGCGCGGCGAGCGCGGTGTTGAGGGCGCCGTTGAAGACGGAGTCCATGGCGTCGCGGAACCCGTCGGGGCCCAGCGCGTCCGCCGGGCCGACCTGGATGATGCCGGCGTTGGCGATGACGATGTCCAGCCCGCCGTGGTCCCGGGCGATCTCCGCGAGCCGGTCGTGCACCGCGGCCCGGTCCCGCACATCGCACACCACGCCGCGCACCGTTCCGCCGCGCCACTGGGCCAGTCGGGCGACGGCCCTGCCGAGTTCGGCGTCGTCGCGGGCCAGCAGCACGACGTCGCAGCCGCGCCGCAGCAGTTGGCGGGCCAGCAGCAGCCCGAGTCCCCGCGAGCCGCCGGTGACGACGGCGGTGAGCCCCGCGATCGGGGGAGCGGCCAGGAGCGTGCGCATGACGATCCTTCCCTTGGGCGCCGGTCGGCGCAGACGGGCCCGGTCCCGGGAGACACCGTGGCGCCGGTCGTCTGCTGCCTTCGACGCTAACGGGCACCGGGGCGCGGCGTACCGCGCTCACGCGCCGCTGAGCCGGGCGTTCGCCCGCTGCCCCGGCCGGGAATCCCGGGCAGTCAAGGGCGGCGGACGCCTCTGGCACCCGCGGGGGAGCGTTGGGCCGGTCGGGCGGCCCGGCACCACCCGGCGGCCCGGGTAGCGCGGCGCGGTCATCCGGGCTGAAGTGGAAGGTGCCGTACGCGGTACGGCGACCGCACCGTGCCCGCCGCCCGGTGCGGCAGCCACCTGCCCAGGTCGAGGAGGACAGCATGCCCGCCGGTTTCAGCAAGAAGCGCGAGCGCCAGTACGAGCACATCAAGGAGGGCGCCGAGGAACGCGGCGCGTCGACGAAGCGGGCCGAGGAGATCGCGGCACGCACCGTGAACAAGGAACGGGCGCGCGCGGGCGAGTCCCGCACCGCGAGCCGGGTCTCCACCCGGGACCCCAAGTCCGCCCCGCAGCGGGGCGGCGAACGCTCCCACAGCGGGGCCCAGGGACCGACCAGGGACCAGCTGTACGAGGAGGCCAGGAAGCGCGGGATCGAGGGCCGGTCCTCGATGAACAAGCAGCAGTTGCGCCGCGCCCTCGGCCGCTGAGCGGCCCCGCGAAGGGGTCAGCCGACGCCCGGCGGCCGCCCGCGCCACGCGGGCGGCCGCCCGGCAACGATGCCGCCGCCCGGCCCGCCCACGGCATCCGCCGGCCCGCTCACTCCTCTTCCTCCTCGTCTTCCTCCGCACCCTCATCAGCGAATTCGTCCTCGTCCTCGTACTCCTCCTCGGGCTCTTCCTCGTCCGCTTCTTCGTCCTCGTCGTATTCCTCGTCCTCCGCCTCGTCCCCCTCCTCGCCGTCGTACTCCGCGTCCGCTTCGTCCTCTCCCTCTTCGCCCTCTTCGCTCTCGGCCGCTTCGGCCTCCTCGTCCTCCATGGCCTCGTCGTGGGTGCGGACGACCTCACCGTCACGGATTTCCCCGCGCCAGCCCTCGGGCTCCTCGTCGGTGAGGGTGACGTAGCGCTGGAAGTGCTTGAAGTCCAGCCGGAGCCGGCGTCCCTGGACCCGCCAGACATTGCCGGTCTTCTCGAAGAATCCCGAGGCGTAGTACTCGACGACCAGCACGATGCGGGTCAGGTTGGGCGCCAGTTCGTGAAAACTGACGGCACCGCGGGTCGAGCCCTTGGCGCCTTCGGACGTCCAGACGATGCGCTCGTCGGGCACCTGCTCCTGGACGGTCGCCTTCCATCCCCGGGTGGACGGGCCGACCTTGGCCTTCCAGTCGCTGGTCGTCTCGTCGTGCAGCGACACATTGCGGACGCCCTTGGTGAAGCCGCTGAACTTCTCGTACTGCGTCCAGTGGTCATAGGCGGTGCGCAGCGGCACCCCGACATCCAGGACCTCGATGATGTTGGTGACCTTCTTGTCCCCGGATTTGCGCTTCTTGCCGCCGAAGAGGCCCTTGGCCTTGTCCACGACGGTGTCCTTGACGTTCTCCGCGGTCCCCTTGACGGCGGCCTTGACCGGAGAGTCACCGCCGAGGAGATTTCCCGCGATCTTGGACAGCGATCCGCCGTTCTCGGCGACATCCGTGAGCTGGCCCGTCACATCCATCAGTTTGTCGCCGGCCTTCTCGGCCAGATTCCCCACCCATTTCGTGGCGTAGTCGCCGAGTTCGCCGCGCAGCCGATCGAGTCCCGAGTCCGCGTTGTCCTGTTGCGTCTTGGTCATGACCGGTTACCTCCGGCGCTCGGAGCGCGATGATGTCTTCTTGGCGGTCTTCTTCGCGGCCGGTGCTGCCTTCTTGGCCGCGGCGGTCTTCTTCGCGGGAGCCTTCTTGGCCGCGGTCTTCGCTGCCGTCTTCCCGGCTGTTTTCTTGGCCGCGGTCTTTTTGCCCGTGGTCTTCTTCGCGGCGGTCTTCTTGGCGGCCGTCTTCTTCGCCGCGGCCTTCTTCGCCGGTGCCGCCTTCTTGGCCGGGGCCTCGGCCGCGGTCTTCTTGGCCGCCGTGGTCTTCTTCGCCGTGGTCTTCTTGGCGGCGGTCTTCTTGGCCGGTGCCGCCTTCTTCGCCGTGGTCTCCTTCGCGTCGGCCCGTCCCGCCGCGGCCTTCTTCCCGGCGGCCCTCGTGGTGCGCCGGGCCGGGGGCTCCTCGGGCTCCTCCTCCGGTTCCTCTTCCTCTCCCTCCTCTTCTTCCTCGTCCTCGTACTCGTCCTCCTCGTACTCCTCCGGTTCCTCTTCCTCGTCGTACGCGTACTCCCCCTCGTCCTCCTCTTCCTCCTCCGGCTCCAGTCCGAGGCCGTCGAGCTTGAGGGAGCGTTCGTGGAGGGTGTCGGCGAGGCCCGTCAGGCGGCGGTTTGCGGCCGTGGTCAGGGCCTTGCGGCCCGCGTCCAGCACCTCTCCGCGCAGTTGGTCCCCCAGCTCCGCGACCTGCGGGATCTCGCCGAGCTTGCGCACCCCCTGTGTCACGAGCTGGCGCGGTTCGAGCCCGAATTGCCGTCCGGCGATATACGACGCCACCGTGAGCGCGAACCGGCCCTTCTTCGTACGGCCCAGCACATAGCCGCCGGCAAGCGCGGCGGCCAGCAGGACCTTGGTTCCGTCATTCATCGGTGCGTCACCCTTTCCCGGACGTTCTGCTGATCGGCGATCGTGCGGGCGCCGCCACCCAGCGGCGGAGTGCCGCCCTATCTCCAGGGTGATCGGAGTTCTGACCGGCGCATCTCGAGCGGACCGAAGAGCCCTGCGCGGTCACCCTGGGGAGGCGTCCGGTCCTGCTGCGTGGCGGGGTGCCCGGCGGGGCGTGCGGCGCCTGCGGCGGCGGGCTCACGGCAGGTGTGCGGGAGCCGGGCAACGGACCTAGGCTCGGAGGTATGCCGGGAACACGCCGTGCACCGTCTCGTGTGGGAGTAGGGGGAGCGCGGTGTGTTCGCCGGCGCCGGCTGTCCGCGCGCCCGATGGCCGTCGCGGCGGCCGTGGCGCTACTGGCCGCGTTCGGCGGAACTCCGGCCGCCGCGACAGCCGATGACCCCGATCTGACCTCGTTCTACCAGCAGAAACTGTCGTGGGAACACTGCGGGAAGGACCTGCAGAACGGCGCGACGACCGACACTGCGAGCCGGCCACCCGGTTTTCGGGGACGCCTGGAGTGCGCCCGCCTGGAGGTGCCCCGGGACTACCGCGACCCCGAACGAAGCACGATGCAGGTCCAGCTGATCCGGCTGAAGGCGACCGGGCCCGGAAAGCGGCTCGGTTCGCTGGTGATCAACCCCGGAGGGCCGGGTGCTTCCGGCGTCAACTATCTGATCGACAGCGGCAGCGCCTTCGAGCATCTGGGACAGCGCTACGACATCGTCAGCTTCGACCCCCGCGGCACCGGCCACACCGACCCGGTCTCCTGCGGCAGCAAGCTCACCCCGCCCGCGAGCGGCGCCGACGACAGCCTCGCCGCGAAGGAGAAGCGCATCAACGACGCCTGCGGCCGCTACTCCGGCGGGCTGCTGCGGTGGGTGGGCACCCCCGATGTCGCCCGGGACATGGACGTCCTGCGCGCCGCGGTCCGGGACGACAAGCTCAACTACCTGGGGTTCTCGTACGGCACCAAACTCGGGGCGGTCTACGCCCACGAGTTCCCCCGCAAGGTCGGCCGGATGGTCCTGGACAGCGTCGAGGACCCGACCAAGAACACCTGGCAGACCGCCCTGTCCCAGGCCCGTGGCTTCCAGCGGGCGCTGGACGACTTCGCCGCCGACTGCACCCGCCGCACGGACTGCCCGCTGGGCACCGACCGGCACAAGGCGCAGGACCAACTCCGCGACTGGTACCGGAAGTTGGGCGAACGGCCGATGAAGGCGAACGGGGAGACGGTGGACGAGACCAGCTATGTGTACGCCCTGCGCGAGGCGATGTACAGCAGGAGCGACTGGCCCCAGCTGCGCCAGGCGCTGGCACAGCTGCGGCGCGGCGACGCCTCGGGAATCCTCCGCCTGAGCGACACCGGCGGCAGCAGCGCCGTCCGTGACGCCGCCGTCCCGGCCCGGCGGATCGGCCAGGACGAACTGCCGTCGCAGGACCAGCTCTCCCTCCGGGCGATCGCCTGCCGGGACACCTCGGAACGCTACGGCGAACGCGACTACCCCCGGGCGCAGCGCGAACTCACCAAGGCCTCACCGCTGTTCGGCCCGGACATCGCGCCGACCCTGCTGGACTGCTACTCCTGGCCGGTGGCGGGCGACGACGCGTCCCGTGACGTCGCGGCGCCCGACGCGCCCCGGATGCTGCTCGTCGCGACCACCAACGATCCGGCGACCCCGTACCAGGGCGCCTTCAACATGGCCCGTGAGCTGGACAATTCCAGCGTCGTGCTGACCTTCCACGGGGAGGGGCACGCCGCCTACACCACCGGCGACCCCTGTGTGCAGCGCCATGTCGACGACTTCCTGCTGGACGGGACCCTGCCGAAGGGCCCGGTCTCCTGCGGCTGAGCGGACCGTGGTGGGGGAGCGGGCCTTCGGCCGGCGCGGCGACTACCGGTAGTAGCGGTTGTCCTCGACGTCGACGACCGGGGCGCCGGGGGAGGGCGGCTGGGTGCGCCGCCGCTTGAGGATGCTCACGTACGTGGCGAGGCCGATGACGCCGACGATCATCATGATGATCCCCACCAGGTCGACATTGATCCCCGCTATGTGCCAGTCGACGGCGAACGTGAGGATGGCCCCCACCGCGAGCAGACCGATGCACCCGCCGATACCCATGGTGTCAGCCTCCGTAACTGTTCCGTCGTCAAGGCGTGTTGAGGGGCGCGTACCCCGGCGCGGGCGCCTTATGTGCGGATTTCCGGGTGGCCGACGGCCACGGCCGCCTCCGACGGGGCTCAGCCGGCCCGCCGTCCGCCCCTGCCCGCGGTCTTCTTCGCCGGAGCGGCCTTCTTGGCGGCGGCCTTCGTCGCGGCGGTCTTCTTGGCGCTGCTGTTCGCCGCGGCGGACTTCTTCGCGCCCGGCTTCGCCTCCGACGCCGCCGCCGTCTTCGCGGTCTTCTTGGCGGTGCTCTTCTTCGCGGTACGGCCCGTTCCGGCACCGCGCGGCGTGCCCTCGTCCGCCTCCTCGCCGCGCGACTTCCTGGCCGCGCGGACACTGTCCTGAAGGGCCGCCATCAGGTCCATCACCTGCCCGGCCGGCTGCTCGGCGCCTTCCGGGAAGGCCGGCTCGCGATGCGCCAGCTTCGCCGCCACGATCTCTTCGAGCGCCTCACGGTAGTGATCGTGCAGATCGTCCTCCGACAGCTCCCCGAAGGAGTCCATCAGGGCCTCGGCGGCCGACACCTCGTTGCGGGCGACCTCCGCCGGCCGCTCGGGCAGCACCCCGTCCATCGGGCGGATCTGGTGCGGCCACAGCAGCACCTGCATGACCAGCACGCCCTCCACCGGGCGGATCATCGCGAGCTGCTCGCGCCCGTGCAGCGCGATCTTGCCGAGCCCGACGCGCTGGTGCCGCTCCATCGCCTCGCGCAGCAGGACATAGGGCTTGGCCGCGGCGGGGCTGTCGACGCCCAGGTAGTAGCCCTTGCCCATCTGCAGCGGGTCGATGTCGCCGCCCGCGACGAAGGCCAGGATCGTCAGGGTCTTCGCGGTCGGCAGCGGCAGCGCGTCCAGGTCGTCGTCGCTCAGCGGTACGACGGTGTCGCCGCCCTCGGGCTTGTAGCCCCGGCCGATCTCGTCCGGCGGGATCTCGATGCCCTCCAGCGAGCACACCGGCTGATTGCGCACGCGCCCGCCGTCCGCCGTGTGGATCCGCGCGAAGCTGACCGAGGCGGAGCTGTCCGTGGCGTTGTACGCGGCGACCGGGATCGTGACCAGGCCGAAGCTGATGGAGAACTTCGCCGTGGGGCGCATGGGGGCCGCCTTCTTGGGAGCCGTTCGGCACCATGCTAGGCGGGGTGGCCGGGGCGTACATCCCGGACGGACCCCGGTGTGCCGATCGGGTGGCGGTGGCCCGGTCCGCGGCCGCGGCCGCGTCCGGGCGTGCCCCGCGGTCCGCCGCCGCTCAGGAGGACGCGGCCGTGACCCGGCCCTCCCGCACCGCCTCCCCGAGCGCCTGGTGATCGAGCTCGTTGCGGTCCGCGTAGCGCTCCGCGAACCGTGCCAGCGCCTCGTCGAAGACGGTGCTCCGGCCGAGGTAGGCGCCGATCGCGATCCGGTCGCCGGACCTGGCGTGCGCGCGGGCCAGGGTGGCCCCGCAGCGCACGGCGAACCGCCGCATGCCGGTCGGCACCATCGCGTCCGCCGGCATGATGCCCTTCCAGTCCCGCAACTGGCGCAGGTAGAAGTCGCGTTGCCGCCCGTCGATACCGGTGGTCCGCTCCCAGCCGAGGAAGATGTCGCCCGCCGCCTGCATCAGCCGCTGGCCGGCCACGACGCGCTCGCCCTGGTGGGTGTGGGGCCCCGGACCGGCGTACGGGGCCAGGACCGACTCGTCGGCCTCCTTCGCCTGCAGCAGCAGCGGGTCGTCCAGGTCCTTGCCCACCAGCAGCACGACCCAGCACCGGGTGCCCACGCTGCCCACCCCGACGACCTTGCGCGCCACATCGACGACCCGGTACTGCTCCAGCAGCCGGCGGTGGTCCGACCGCAGAGTGCGGCCGTAGTTCTCGACCAGACGGCGGATCTGGTCCATCAGCTGGTCGCGCTCGATGTCCGGCATCAGATCGTCCAGCGGCACGATCAACGGCGGATCGGCGGCGAACCGCACCTGGCCGCCGCTCCTGCGGGTCAGCTTGCGATACGCCTGCACGGTGTCGCGGGTACGGGCCTCCGCGATGGTGCGGGACAGCGCCGCCCGGCCCCGGCCGTCCAGTTGCTCCGCCTCCTCGGCCTCCACGTCGGCCATGTCGGCATGGGCGTACCAGACCTCCAGGGTGCGCAGGTCCGCGTAGCGGCGCATCTGCTCGCGGTAGGACGCGCAGGCGGCCCGGACGATGCCGGTCCGCACCTTCTCGGGGAAGCCGTTCCCCCGCCCCGCGATGGCGAAGCTGGCCGCCAGCCGTTTGACGTCCCACTCCCACGGGCCGGGCAGGGTCTCGTCGAAGTCGTTGATGTC
The DNA here is from genome assembly GCF_019933235.1 of Streptomyces angustmyceticus. Classification (NCBI taxonomy): domain Bacteria; kingdom Bacillati; phylum Actinomycetota; class Actinomycetes; order Kitasatosporales; family Streptomycetaceae; genus Streptomyces; species Streptomyces angustmyceticus. The sequence continues at coordinate 6,913,867 of NZ_CP082945.1, forward strand.
GAACATCAGATGGCGCTCGGGGGAGGCCAGCAGCCGGAAGTTCAGCAGATGGGCGTCCCCGCACAACTGGGTGCGCAGCCCCGTGGACGGCGTGGCCGCCAGGTCCGCCGCCATGATGGCGGCGGCGCCGCGGTAGAAGCGGAAGGGCGACTCCAGCATCCGGCCGTAGCGCAGCGGCACCAACTCCGGTACCCGCAGGGCCGACTGCCGCTCGATGATGTCGACCGGGTCCTCACGGGCGGCCGTCACGCCGAACTCCGCGTGAACGGAGCGGGGCACTTCGGAGCGAAGTGCCCTGCCCTGTTCCGCGCGTTCCTGCGGGGTGGGTGCGGAGTCCATGGCCGGGGCCGGTGGTTCAGATCACCGGGTGGCCGTCGCGTGATGGTGGTGGTTGTCGTCCGTACACAGCGCCCACATGATGAAGATGTTGATGGCGACCAGCACGATCGCCCAGAACGGGTAGTGGGGGATCCACAGGAAGTTCGCCAGCGCACCGAAGCCCGCCAGGATGACGCCGAGCACCCGCGCCCACATCGCGCCGGTGGCGAGCAGCGCGACACCCGCGAGGAGGATGACGATGCCCACGATGAGGTGGATCCATCCCCAGCCCGTGAGGCTGAAGGAGAAGACGTAGTTCCGCGTGGTGACGAAGAGGTGGTCCTTGGCGATGGCGGAAATGCCCTCCAGGAAGGTCATCGCGCCACCGAAGATCATCAGAACTGCGGCGAAGGCGGTCCAACCGCCCACACTGTGCTTCTGAGTGGCCATGGGTCACTCCTCACTTGAGAAACCTGGCCGTCCGAACCGGACCTGCCGACCGTCATGCAGTGTCATCCACCGTGGCACACGTCCTGGTCGGCCGCATGTCAGGGACGTTCGAAGCCCTGCAGCACCCCGGCCCCCGCGAAGCACAGCGCTCCCGTGAGCGTCCCCCCATTGGCGATGCCGACGCTGACCGGGCTCCGGGTCTCCGGCCGGGTGAAGGCGGCCAGCGCGGCCACCATGAAGAGCACCGACCCGAGCTGGTTGACCACGACGATCCACCAGCCGATGCTGCGCCGGTGCAGGCACAGCGGCCGGTGGCACACCTCGACGACCGCCAGTTGCCCCGAGATCAGGAACAGCAGGCACCCGATCATGTCGGGCGCCCAGACCAGCCGGTTCATCTGCTGGACCGTGAGTCCCTGCAGAAACGAATCCAGCAGGTTGACGCCGAACACCAGCGTCCCGGCGAACAGCACGAACGTGCTCAGCCAGTCGATCCGGCCCGGCTCGTAGCTCCACCACCGGAAGCGGTGCACGGTCAGCGCACCCGCCCGGCTCTCCCGGCGCGGCGCGTTGACGGCCTGGACGAGTGAGGCGTAGCCGCCCAGGGTGAAGAACACGCCGCCGACGAAGTAGATCGTGGCGGTCGCGGTGGGGCCGGCCGAGTCGACCTGGGCGAGCGCCGCCCCCAGGGCGAACAGCGCCCCGCCGACGACGAAGGAGACCGCGGCGACGCCGTTGAGCCGGCGCAGCCGGACCAGCGTCGCCTCGTCGGCGCGCCGCGGGCTGCTTTGGGTGGCCCCGGCGGGGCGCACCGCGAGCGTCCCGCGCTTGCGGGCCGCCCGCGACTCCCAGACGGCGGTGTCACCGGCATCGAGACGCCAGGTCAGCCGGGTGGTGAAGGGCCCCGCGCCCTCGGCCCACTCCTCGGAATTCGCCACCGGCCGAGCCTAACGATCCCGTACGGGAAAGCCGGTAACGCCTCGTCGGCCCGTGGCGTCGCCGGGCGGGGACGGAGTGGCCCGGCCCGCGCGGGGGGCTCAGCCCTGGGCGGTGGGCCGGACGACGAGCTCGTTCACGTCCACGGAAGCCGGCTGCTCGACGGCGAACGCGACGGCGCGGGCGATCGCCTCCGGCGGTATCGCGAGCCGGTCCCGCATCTCCCCGATCTGCGCTCTGACCTGCGGATTCGTTGAGGCATCGGCGAAGTCGGTGCGGACCACGCCGGGCGAGACGGTGGTCACCCGCACGGAGTCGCCGGCCTCCTGGCGCAGGCCCTCGCACAGGGCACGGACCGCGACCTTCGTGGCCGCGTAGACCGCCATGGCCGGGACGACGCGGAAGGCGGCCGTGGAGGCGGTGGTGATGAAGTGGCCCGTGCCCTGCGCCCGGAAGACCGGCAGCGCGGCGCCGATGCCGTGCAGCACGCCCTTGAGGTTGACGTCGACCATCCGGTCCCACTCGTCGACGCGCAGATCGTCGAGCGGCGAGATCGTACCGGCCCCGGCGTTGCCGACCAGGACGTCGAGCCGGCCGAACCGTTCGACGGCCAGGGCGACCAGGGCGTGCAGGTCCGCCCGCCGGGTCACGTCCGTGCGGGTCTGGACGGCCGTGCCGCCCGCTGCCTCGATCCGCGCCACCAGCTCCGCGAGGCGCTCGGACCGGCGGGCGCCGAGGACGAGCCGGGCACCCCGCTCGGCGAGCAGCAGCGCGGTCGCCTCGCCGATGCCGCTGCTCGCTCCCGTGATCGCCACGACCTTGCCGTCGATTCCGGACATGGTGTCTTCCTCTTCCTTCTCGTTCGCCGCCGGTGCCGGCGAACGAGAAGGAACGCCGTGGCGCACCCGGGCCCGCCGGCACCGGAAAGACCGCGGTGAGAGCCCATGAGGCCCCCACGCGGAGTCCAGTCTGCGAAGAGCTGAGCCTGGTATCCAGAATCCCGTTATTCTGGAACTAGAATTGCCACCATGCAGAGGCAACCGGAGCAACGCCGTGAACTGGGCGCCTTCCTGCGCAGCCGCAGGGAGCGGCTGACCCCGGACGAGGTCGGCCTGCCGTCCACCGCCCGGCGCCGTACCCCGGGCCTGCGCCGGGAGGAACTCGCGCTGCTCGCCGGGATCAGCGCCACCTGGTACACGTACCTGGAACAGGGCCGCGACATCCGCGCCTCGGACCAGGTGCTCGACGCCCTCGCCCGGGTGCTGCGCCTCGACGCGTACGAGCGCGGACATCTCCACCGCCTCGCCGGACACGCGCCCGCGGCGGAAGCGGAGGAACCCGAGCCGCTCGCCGCCGAGGTGGCGGCCGTGCCCCTCCTGCTCCAGCCGCACCCGGCGTACATCATCGGCGGCACCTACGACGTGCTCAGCTGCAACCCGGCGGCCGACGAACTGTTCCCGAACCTCACCGCGGCGGCGGACCGGCCGGCGAACTTCGCCCGCTGGGTGTTCCTCGACCCCGCCGCCCGGGACGTCCTGGTCGACTGGGAGCCCGACGCCCGCGGCCTGCTCGCCCGTCTGCGGACGCTGGCCGGACGCCACCCGGGAAACCCCCGCTACACCCGGCTGATCGACGAGCTGAAGGAGGGCAGCCCGGAGGTGCGCGCCTGGTGGCCGCGGTACGACGTCCAGGACCGGCACGGCGGCCGCAAACGGCTCCGGCACCCGCGACGCGGCACGGTCGACTTCGCCTACACCGCATTCCACCTGGCCGGACAGCCGGAACAGACGCTGGTGATCTATTCCGACGACGGGGCCGCACCTTCGCGGGAGGGCGACGAGGCGGACGCCGCGCGGACGAGGCGGAGGAGCGCCAGGCCCTACGGCCGGCGGCGCGGGGCGGGCTGACGGCCGGTGGCGTGGAGGGAACCGAGGAGGCTGAGCGCGTGCGCGCTGGGGCTCTCCGGTTCGGCCTGGTAGACGACGAGTTGCTGTCCGGGGGCGTCGCGGACGTCGAGGGCCTGGTAGGTGAGGGTGAGCGGGCCGACGTCCGGGTGGAGGAAGTGCTTGGCCTCGCGGGTCTTGCCGCGCACCGTGTGGGTGTTCCACAGGCGGGTGAACTCCGCGCTGTGCCCGGTGAGGGTGGTGAGGAGTTCCCGCAGCCGCGGATCGCCGGGCGCGAGGCCCGCCGCCTGGCGCAGGTTGGCGACGGTCACCTCGGCGGTCCGGTCCCAGTGTGCGTAGAAGTGCCGGGCCGCGGGGTCGAGGAAGGCCATCCGCGCCAGGTTGTCGGCGGGCTGGAAGGGCGCGTACAGGGCGTCGGCCAGGGCGTTGGCGGCGAGGATGTCCAGGGTCCGGTTGATCACGAACGCCGGGGTGTGCGGGCAGCCGTCCATCAGTTGGCTCAGCGTGCTGCTGACCGTCTCCGCGGTGGGGGCGAACCGGTCGTCGGGGACGGTCCCGGCCAGCCGGAACAGATGTGTCCTGGCGTCCGCGTCGAGACACAGGGCACGGCCGAGGGCGTCGAGCACCTGCGATGAGGGGTGGCGCTCGCGGCCCTGCTCCAGGCGGGTGTAGTAGTCCGCGTTCATCCCGGCCAGGACGGCGACCTCCTCACGGCGCAGTCCGCTGACCCTGCGCAGCCCGTAGCTCGCCATGCCGACGTCCTGCGGCCGCACGCCCGCCCGGCGGGCCCGCAGGAACTCTCCGAGGTCGTTGTCAGCCATGCCGGTCAGGTTAGGCCGCGGGCCCCGCGCGGTGCCTGGGTGTGACGCACCCGGGCACCGTCCGTCCTGGCCGGGGCCGGGCGCCCCGCGCGGTCTCGGTCGGCGGGGCGCCTCCCGGACGCGCCTGCCGCCGGCCCCCGGGAGGCGGCATCCACCGCCGTACGCCCCGGGGGCGGTCCGGCGACCGAACAGGACGACAGAGACGAGGACTTCACCCATGACCGGACGTCTGCACGGCAAGGTCGCGCTGATCAGGTGCCCGGGGCGGGGACCGGGCCGGGCGCGGGACCTGGCTCCGGGCCCGGTGTCGGCGGTGGCGGGGTCGGGGGGACGGGATCCGGCTCGGGAGCCGGAGGCGAAGGGGGTACGGGATCGGGTCCCGGGGCGGGGACGGGGCCTGGTGCCGGGCCCGGCGTGGGTCCGGGCGGGCCGGGGCCCGGACCGGGAGTGGGCGGAACCGGGTCCGGATGGCCGGGGCCCGGCGGTCCTGGGGGCTGTCGCACCGTCATCTCCTCCTTCTGCGTCGCTCCTCGGCGGCCGCGCGCCGCACGCGCGCACCGCACGGCACGCTGGTCTCCTTGCCGGTCCCGCGCCGACCATGCGGAAGCCATCCGTACGGCACCCGGATGCCCCGCACCCGGATGCCGCCGCGCGCGTGGCCGCCGGGGCGTGGCCCCGCACCCGGTGCGCCGTTGCGCCCCATGGAGCAGCGGCGGTTTCCCGCCGCGCGGACCGGGGACCGTGACAGCACACCACCCACCGGACCGGCAAAGGACAGCGTGTGGCCCGCACTTCCCCCGGCGACCCGCGGCCTCTTCGCGAGGCCGCGCCATGAGCCCCCGCGGCGGGCGGCGGGCCCTCGCGCACACCCTGCTGGAGCGGCACGGCGAGACCTTCGCGGCACAGAGCGGCATCCGGCTCCGCAACACACCGCAGCCGCTGTACCAGGTGCTGGTGCTGGCCGGGCTGCTCAGCGCACGCATCCGCGCGTCGGTGGCGGTCGCGTCCGCGCGCGCCCTGTTCGACGCGGGGATGCGCACGCCGCGGCGGATGGCGGCGGCGACCTGGCAGCAGCGGGTCGACGCCCTGGGGGAGGGCGGCTACCGGCGCTACGACGAGCGCACCGCCACCCAGCTCGGTGACGGCGCCGCACTGCTGCTGGACGCGTACGGCGGCGATCTGCGCCGGATGCGGGACGAGGCCGGCGGCGACACCGCCGCGCTGCGCGGCGCCCTGCGGAAGGTGCCGGGTCTGGGGCCCGCGGGCTGCGACATCTTTCTGCGCGAGGTGCAGGGCGTCTGGCCCGAACTCGCCCCGTATCTCGACGCCAAGGCCGTCCAGGGCGCGGAGCGGCTGGGCCTGCCGGGCGACGGCCGGCAGCTGGCCCGGCTGGTCGGGCCGGACGATGCCGCCGCCTTCGCCTCCGGCCTGGTGCGCGCGGCCCTCGACCGGTCCGTCGTCGAGGACGTACGGGAGGCGGCGGGGGCCTGACCGGCGGGGGGCCTGGCCGGCGGAGGCGGATGCCGGGCGGCCCGGTGCCGTCAGTCCGCCCAGGTCCAGTCGGCGACCTCCGGCAGGTCCGTGCCGTGCTCGCGGATCCAGGCGTGGTGGCGGGTACGGACGTCCGCCATCGCCTGCCGCACCGCGACCGCGCGCACCCCGAGGCCCGGGACACGGTCGATCACATCCATCACCAGCCGGTACCGGTCGAGGTCGTTGCGCACGACCATGTCGAAGGGAGTGGTCGTGGTGCCCTCCTCCCGGTAGCCGCGGACGTGCAGGTCCCGGTGGCCGGTGCGGCGGTAGCAGAGCCGGTGGATCAGCCAGGGATAGCCGTGGTAGGCGAAGACGACCGGCTTGTCACGGGTGAACAGCGCGTCGTACTCGGGGTCCGGCATGCCGTGCGGATGCTCTCCCGGCGGCAGCAGCCGGGCCATGTCGACGACGTTGACCACCCGCACCGCCAGCTCCGGCAGATGCCGGCGCAGCAGACTCGCCGCCGCCAGCGTCTCCTGGGTGGGCACGTCCCCGGCGCAGGCCAGCACCACATCGGGTTCGGTGCCGTTCCCGGTGCCCGCCCATTCCCAGGCGCCGGCGCCGCGGGCGCAGTGGGCGCGGGCCTCGTCGAGGGTGAGCCAGTCGAAGCCGGGCTGTTTGCCGGCCACGATCACATTGACGTAGTCGCGGCTGCGCAGCGCATGATCGGCCACCGAGAGCAGGGTGTTGGCGTCCGGCGGCAGATAGACCCGGACGACCTCCGGGCTCTTGTTGAGGATGTGGTCGACGAAGCCGGGGTCCTGGTGCGAGAAGCCGTTGTGGTCCTGCCGCCAGACATGGGAGGTGAGCAGGTAGTTCAGCGAGGCGATGGGGCGCCGCCAGGGGATCCGGCGGGCGGTCCGCAGCCATTTGATGTGCTGGTTGACCATGGAGTCGACGATGTGCGCGAACGCCTCGTAGCTGGAGAAGAGGCCGTGCCGGCCGGTGAGCAGATAGCCCTCCAGCCAGCCCTGGCACAGGTGCTCGGAGAGCACCTCCATGACCCGGCCGTCGTGCGCGAGGTGCTCGTCGGTGTCGAGCGAGGCGGCCTGCCATGCCTTGCCGGTGGCGTCGTAGAGCGCCTCCAGGCGGTTCGAGGCGGTCTCGTCGGGGCCCACCACACGGAAGTCGCGGCGTTCGGCGGTGGCCTCCATGACCGCCGCCAGCAGCCCGCCGAGCACCCGGGTCGGCTCGTGCAGCCCGCTGCCGCGCCTGCCGACCTCCACCGCGTACCGCTCCAGCGGCGGGACGGGCAGATCGCGCAGCAGCAGGCCGCCGTTGGCGTGCGGTGAGGCGCCCAGCCGCCGCGACCCCTCGGGCACGCAGGCGAGCACGTCGGGGCGCGGCCGGCCCGCCTCGTCGAACAGTTCGTCGGGCCGGTACGAGCGCAGCCAGTCCTCCAGCTGCCGCAGATGCCCCGCGCTCTCGCGCACGCCGGGCAGCGGAACCTGGTGGGCGCGCCAGGTGCCCTCGACGGGCTGCCCGTCGACCTCGTGCGGACCGGTCCAGCCCTTGGGGGTGCGCAGCACGATCACGGGCCAGCGGGGACGGTCCGTCACGCCCTCGGTGCGGGCCCGGCGCTGGATGTCCGCGATCCGGTCCAGGGCGGTGTCCATGGCGGCGGCCAGCGCCTGATGGACCGTCGCCGGGTCGTCGCCGGCGACATGGAGCGGGTCGTGGCCGTAGCCGCGCAGCAGCGCGTCCAGCTCGTCCCGCGGGATCCGGGCGAGCACCGTCGGGTTGGCGATCTTGTAGCCGTTGAGGTGCAGCACCGGCAGCACCGCGCCGTCGTGCACCGGGTCCAGGAACTTCGTGGCGTGCCAGGACGCGGCGAGCGGTCCGGTCTCCGCCTCGCCGTCGCCGATCACACAGGCGACGAGCAGCTCCGGGTTGTCGAACGCGGCACCGTAGGCGTGGGTGAGGGAGTAGCCCAGCTCACCGCCCTCGTGGATCGACCCCGGCGTCTCCGGGGCGACATGGCTGGGCACCCCGCCGGGGAACGAGAACTGCCGGAAGAGCCGGGCCATGCCCTCGCCGTCCCGGCCGATGTCGGGGTACGTCTCGGAGTACGTGCCGTCCAGCCAGGAGTTGGCCACCACGGCCGGGCCGCCGTGCCCGGGGCCCCACACGCACAGGGCGTCCAGCTCGCGGGCCCTGATGACGCGGTTGAGGTGGGTGTGCACCAGGTTCAGGCCCGGGGAGGTGCCCCAGTGGCCCAGCAGCCGCGGCTTGATGTGCTCGGGGCGCAGCGGCGCCGTCAGCAGCGGGTTGGCCATCAGGTAGATCTGTCCGACGGCCAGGTAGTTGGCCGCCCGCCAGTGGGCGTCGAGCCGGTGCAGCTCGGCGGCGTCGAGGGGGCCCGGCGCCGTCGGTGCCCCGCTCGCCCCCGTCCCTGCCGCGTTCTGCGCGTCGGGCATGCTCATCTCCCTGTCAGGGTCGCGTGCAACGGGTGTGGAGCGCGTGCGCGGCCCCGGCCGGATCCGGCCGCCGGGGAGCACCTGCATGGTCGCGGCCTTCCGGGCGACGACGGCAGAGGCAGCGGCTCCGCGGGCAGGCGGGTGACCGGGGCGGGCCGGTCAGTCGGGCGGCTCGGGGACCGGGTGCTCGTCCGGTTCCGCGCCCGGCGGTTCCTCGGGGACCGGGCCCGGCTCGTCCGGTTCCGGCTCGGCGGGGACCGGGTCGTGCGGCACCGGGTCCGGATCGCTCGGCACCGGCTCGGGCCCCCTCGGCCGCGGTGCGGTGGTCATGGCATGGACGGTCGTCAGGGTCATGGCGCTCTCCTTCCTCCCCATCCTCCGTCCGATGCCCGGTACCGGCCCGTTCAAGAAATAAATCCGCGGGCGGACGGCGGAGCGCTCCGTTCGCGCGGTGATGGAGTGGTTCATGCAGTTGATGACGGCCAAAGCGGCGAAGGCGGGCGCCCCGGGCCCGGCCGGGCGGGTTCCTCAGTACACGTCGCGGACGTAGCGCTTCTCCGCCGCGAGCTGTTTGACGTAGCCGGCGGCCGCCTCCTCCGCCAGGCCGCCGTGGGCGACGGCGATGTCCCGCAGCGCGCGGTCCACGTCCTTGGCCATCCGGGAGGCGTCGCCGCACACATAGAAGTGGGCGCCGTCCCGGAGCCAGGACCACAGCTGGGCGCCGTGTTCGCGCATCCGGTCCTGGACGTAGACCTTGGCGCGCTGGTCGCGGGAGAAGGCGGTGTCCAGCCGGGTGAGCAGGCCCTCGCGGCGCAGCCGGCCGAGGGCCTCCTCGTGGTAGAAGTCCGTGGCCCAGCGCTGTTCGCCGAAGAAGAGCCAGTTGGGGGCACGGTGGCCGCGGGCCCGCCGCTCGTCGAGGAAGCCGAGGAAGGGCGCGACGCCGGTGCCGGGGCCCACCATCACCATCGGGGTGGCCGGATCGGCCGGCGGACGGAAGTGGGCGGCGCGCTGCACGAACACCGGCACCGGGCACCCGGGCTCGGCATCGGCCAGAAAGGTGGAGGCGACGCCCTTGCGCCGGTCGCCGCGGCGGTTCTCGTAGCGCACCACGGAGACCGTCAGACGGATCAGGGCGGGGTCGGTCAGCGGGCTCGACGAGATGGAGTACAGCCGCGGCTGCAGGCGTTTGAGGACGCCGGCCCACTCCGCCGCACCGGCCCGGACCGGGTGTTCGGCGAGGACGTCGACGGCCTGCCGGCTCCAGGTCCACTGGGCCAGCTCGCCCTTGTTGTCCGGCCGCAGCAGCTTCTTCAGGACGCGGTCACCGGTGCGTTCGGCGACCAGCCGGAGCAGGCCGGGGGTGATCCGGGCGATGTCCAGGTGGCGGTGCAGGGCCTCGCCCAGCGGCACCGTGCCCACGCCCGCGAGGTCGACGCCGGCGGCCGGGTCGAGTCCGGTGACGGCGAGCCACTCCGCGACCAGGTCCGGGCAGTTCCGCGGCAGCACCCCGAGCGCGTCCCCGGCCTCGTACTCCAGCGGTGCGCCGTCGCCCTCCCGGGTGTCGAAGGTGAACTGCCGCACCTCCTTGGCGGCCCCGGCCCGGCTGAGCAGCTGATTGCCGACGAGGCGGGCGGTGGCGGGCGCGGCCTTGGAGGGACGGGCGGACGTGCGCGCCGCGGGTGCGGCCTGCGGGGCGGGGGCCGCGGGGGCCCGGCCAGCGGCGGCGCGGGTGTCCGCACCACTCGCCGGCCCCGCACCGCCCTCGGTCCCCGCACCGCTCTCCGGCCCGGCCCCGCCGCCCGGTTCCGCCCCCGTCCCCTCGCCCGGCTCCGCGCCGGAGGCCAGGGCCGTGAGGACCTGGTCGAGCCACTGCCCCGCGGGCTGTTCGTAGTCCGGTTCGCAGTCCGTACGGGGCGCCAGCCGCTGCGCGCCCAGTTCGGCGAGCCGGTCGTCGAGCCGGCGGCCGTGACCGCAGAAGTCGTCGTACGACGAATCGCCCAGCGCGAGGACCGAGTAGCGCATACCGTCCAGCCGCGGGCTGTCCGGCGCGTTGAGGGTCTCCCAGAACCCCGCCCCGTTGTCGGGGGCGTCGCCGTCGCCGAAGGTGCTGGTGACCACGAGCAGATCGGCGCCGCGGGGCAGCGTGGCCGTTGCGCTGTCGGCCATGCTCAGCAGCGTCGCCTCCCGCCCGCTGCCCCGCAGCCGGCGGGCCGCGTCGGCGGCGGCCTCCTCCGCGTTGCCGGTCTGCGAGGCCCACAGGACGAGGACCGTACGGGCGGGCGGGGCGCCGGGCGTTTCGCCGGGGGCGTGGGCCGGGTCCGTCGCGGGTGTCTGCCGGGCGTCCGGCGTCCGCGAGAACATCCCGGCCAGCACGCCGTTGACCCACTGCGCGCTCTCCGGGGCGAAGGGCGCCAGGTCGGGCAGCACGGGCGTGCCGCCGGCGGGCCCGGCGCCCAGCCCGGCGAGGAATCCGGACAGATAGCGGCGTTCGTGCCCGGCCAGCTCCGGCGGGGCGGAACCGGCGAGCTGGAACACCTCGGTCAGTGCGGCCACCGCACCCGCCGTACCGGGGTGCTGGGCCGTACCGGGGCTCCGGCCCGCGTCGGCCCCGTCCGCGCCGCCCGTCCGCGCCGCCGCGTCCGTCCCGCCCTGCCCGTGCCCCGCCTCGCCCGCCACCCGGACCAGGGACACCGCGCACGCCTTGAACTCGGGCTGGAAGGAGACCGGGTCGACCGCGTCATGGGTCACCGCGTTGACGCTGAGATACTCACCGAACAGGTCGTTCCAGTGGAACGGCGCGAAGCAGTTCCCGGGCCGCACCCGGTCGGTCGGCACGGCGGGCAGCACCGCCCGGCCGCGCCGCGAGGCGACCTCGACGGCGTCGCCCTCCGCGATGCCCAGCGCCCGTGCGTCGTCCGGATGGAGCTCCACGAACGGGCCGGGGTTGAGCTTGTTCAGCTTGGCGACCTTGCCGGTCTTGGTGAGGGTGTGCCACTGGTGGGGCAGCCGCCCGGTGTTCAGCACGTACGGGAAGTCGTCGTCGGGCAGCTCGGCCGGCGGGAGGTGCGGGCGGGCGAAGAAGGCGGCCCGGCCGCTGGCCGTGGGGAAGGACAGCCGGGGGCGGGTGCCGTCCGGCCGCTCCCGCAGGGTCTGGCTGGTGCCGTCGTTGAGGTAGCGCACGGGGTTGCGGTCGGGGCCGTCGGCGGACGCGCTGGGCCACTGCACGGGGGTGTGCCGCAGCCGCTCGTAGCTCACGCCGCGCAGGTCGTAGCCGGTGTGCGGGTTCCAGGCGCGTTTGATCTCCTCGAATATCTCCTCCGCGCTCTGATACCCGAAGGCGTCCTCGTAGCCCATCTCGCAGGCGATCCGGGCGATGATCCGCCAGTCCGGCCAGGCCTCGCCCGGGGCGTCGGCGGCCTGCCGTACCAGCGTCAGGTTGCGCTCCGAGTTGACCATCACGCCCTCGGACTCGCTCCACATGGCCGCCGGCAGCACCACATCGGCGTAGGCGTGGGTCTCGGTCTCGGCGAAGACGTCCTGGGAGACGACGAAGTCCGCCGCCTCCAGCCCCTCGATGACCGTGCGGCGGTTGGCGACCGAGGCGACGGGGTTGGTGCAGATGATCCAGCACGCCTTGATGTCCCCGTCCGCCATCCGCCGGAACATCTCGACGGTCCCCTGGCCCCCTTCGTCCGCCCGCAGCGTCCCCGCCTCCAGACCCCACAGCTCCTCGACGAAGGCCCGGTCCGAGGCCACCAACGCCGAGCGCTGGCCGGGCAGGCCCGGACCCATGTAGCCCATCTCGCGGCCGCCCATCGCGTTGGGCTGGCCAGTGAGCGAGAACGGGCCGCTGCCGGGACGGCAGATCGCGCCGGTCGCCAGATGCAGGTTGACCAGCGCGTTGGTGTTCCAGGTGCCATGGGTGCTCTGGTTCAGGCCCATGGTCCAGCAGCTCATCCAGTCGCCCGCGGCGCCGATCCACTCCGCGGCCCGGCGCAGGTCCGCCTCCGGTATCCCGGTGAGCCCGGCGACCGTCGCGGGCGGATAGTCGCGCAGGAAGCCGGGCATCTCCTCCCAGCCCTCGGTGTGCTCGGCGATGAACTCCGGGTCGGTGGCGCCGTTTTCGACCAGCAGGTGCAGCAGGCCGTTGAGCAGCGCCAGGTCCGTGCCGGGCGCGATCTGCAGGAAGAGGTCGGCCTTGGCCGCGGTGGCGGTGCGCCGGGGGTCGACCACGATCAGCTTGGCGCCGGCCTTCACCCGCTCCATCATCCGCAGGAAGAGGATCGGATGGCAGTCGGCCATGTTGGAGCCGATGACGAAGAAGACGTCGGCGTGCTCGAAGTCCTGGTACGAGCCGGGCGGGCCGTCCGCGCCCAGCGACAGCTTGTAGCCGCTGCCCGCGCTCGCCATGCACAGCCGCGAGTTGGACTCGATGTGCCGGGTGCGGACGAAGCCCTTGGCGAGCTTGTTCGCCAGGTACTGTGCCTCCAGGGTCAGTTGGCCGGAGACGTAGAGGGCGAGGGCGTCCGGGCCGTGCTCGTCGACGAGGGCGCGCAGCCGCGCCGCGGTCTCCTTGACCGCGGTCTCCATCGCCGCGGGCGCCGGCGCGTCGCCGCGTCCCGCGCGGACCAGGGCACCCGACAGCCGCCCCGGCGCGGCGAGCAGCTCGGCGCTGGTCGCGCCCTTCGTGCACAGCCGCCCGCGGTTCGCCGGGTGGGCCTTGTCGCCGGCCGCCCCGCGGACCGTCCGCCGCCCGTCCGGGCCCGTCGCGACGTCCAGCACGATCCCGCATCCCACGCCGCAGTAGGAGCAGGCCGTCCGCACCTGCGTGACGCTCTCGGCCTGCGGTTCCGGTGCGGTCACGGGCGGTCCCCTTCGTGGTCGGCTGCTGCGCACCACGGTAGGAATCGCCCGTTAACCGGGTGTCACGCCGAGCGATCATCCGTCGTTACGGCGGCCACACAGCCGCCGGCCGCGCCCCGTGAGGACGGCCGGCGGCCACCGCTCAGGGCAGCAGTTCCTCCAGCGGCACGCCGGGGTCGGCGAGCCGCTCGGGGTCCACGGCCCGCCCGCTCGCCACCAGCGCCCGGATCGGCTCGGTCACGTCCCAGACGTTCACGTTCATCCCGGCCAGCACCCGGCCGCCGGAGAGCCAGAAGGCGATGAACTCCCGGGCCGCGGTGTCGCCGCGGAACACCACGCGGTCGTACCCGCCCGGCTCCACATGGCCGGTGTACTCCATGCCCAGGTCGTACTGGTCGGTGAAGAAGTACGGCAGCCGGTCGTGGACCGCCTCCCGGCCCAGCATGGCGCGGGCCGCGGTCGCGGGCTGGTGGAGGGCGTTGGCCCAGTGCTCGACGCGCAGGTGCTTGCCCAGGAGGGGGTGGTAGGCGTTCGCGACATCGCCGGCGGCGTGGATGTCCGGGTGGGAGGAGCACAGCCGCTCGTCCACGACGACGCCGTCGTCGACCTTGAGCCCGGCCGCGGCGGCCAGCTCGCTGTTGGGGGTGATCCCGACGCCCACGATGACCGCGTCGGCCGCGATACGGGTGCCGTCGGCCAGCCGCACCCCGTCCACCGCGCCGTCGGTGCCGGTGATCTCGGTGACCTGGGTGTCGCAGCGCAGCGCGACACCGTGCTCGGTGTGCAGACCGGCGAAGATCTGGGCGACCTCCGGGCCCAGCACCCCCAGCAGGGGCAGCGGCGCCGACTCCAGCACGGTCACCTCGACCCCGGCCGCCCGCGCGGCGGCCGCGGTCTCCAGCCCGATCCAGCCGCCGCCGATCACCACGATCCGCGCCGCGGAGCGGAAGACGTCCTTGAGGCGGTCGCTGTCCGCCAGGCGCCGCAGGGTGTGGACCCCGTCGAGGTCGGCGCCGGGCACCGGCAGCGTGCGCGGGGTGGAGCCGGTGGCCAGCAGCAGCTTGGCGTAGCCCAGGCGGCTGCCGTCGGCGAGGGTCACCTCGTGGGCGGCCGGGTCCAGGGCGGTGACGGCGTTGCCGGTGCGCAGGTCGACGTCGTTCGCGGCGTACCACTGCGGCGGGTGGACGTAGACCTTCTCCTTCTCGGAGGTGCCCAGGAGGTAGCCCTTGGAGAGCGGCGGCCGCTCGTAGGGACGCTCGCGCTCCTCGCCCAGCAGCAGGACGGGCCCGTCGAAGCCCTCCGTCCGCAACGCCTCCGCGGCCTTCGCGCCGGCCAGCCCCGCTCCCGCGATGATGAATGCTGTGTTCTGGGCCATGTCCCGCTCAGCTCCTTCGGACGATCGGTTACCCGGTCATCAGTTACCCGCCCGGAGCGCGCGGAGGTACCGCCGAAGGAGTTGCCGTCACCCCTGCCCCGCGGTCCGCTGCCGGTGTTCCCGCAGCGCCCGCGCCGTCAGGTCGCGGTCCTCGCCCAGGACGAAGGCCCGGACACCGTCGGCGTGCCACTGCGCGCGGCGCTCCGGGGTGGTGGACATGGCGCAGAACGGCACGTCGTGGCGGGCGCAGGCGTCGCGCAGGGCCCGGACCGCTTCCTGGATGCGGGGGTGGCGGACCTGCCAGGGGACCCCGTAGGACTGGGAGAGGTCGCCGGGGCCCGGCAGGACCAGGTCGACGCCGCCGGGGGCGAGGATCTCGTCGATCGCCTCGACGCCCTCCCGGTCCTCCAGGAGCGCCACGATCATGATCTCCGCGTTGGCCCGGCGGAGGTACTCGGCCGGGTCGATGCGGCCGAAGCCGGGGCCCCGGCCGCCGTTGAGGGAGCGCATGCCCTCGGGTGCGTAGCGGGCGGCGCGGATCGTGGCGTCGATGTCCGCGCGGCCGCGGACGTGCGGGACGACGATGCCCATCGCCCCGGCGTCCAGGGCGCGCAGCACGGCGCCGGGATCGGCCTCGGGGACCCGGACGAAGGGGGTGAGCCCGGTCGTCTCGGCGGCCCGGATGAGGTTCTCCAGCCGCTGCGGGTCGACGAGGGTGTGCTCGGTGTCCAGGATCACGAAGTCGTAGTCCGCGCAGCCGATCATCTCGACCATGGCGGGCTCGGGCAGCGTGCTGAACAGCCCGTACGCCTCCTCGCCCGCGGCGAGCCGGTGCCGGACCTCGTTGGGGCGGAGCATCTCAGACCTCCCCGGTCGTGCCGGGCTCCGCGGCGCCCAGGAAGTGGAAGCCGGGCCGCGGGTGCATCAGGAAGTCGTGGTGCGAGATGTTCCAGGCGTACGCTCCGGCGACCCCGAACACCACCCGGTCACCGGCCCGCAGCCCCGGTGCCGGGACATCGCGGGCGAGGACGTCCTTGGGGGTGCACAGCTGCCCGGTGACGGTGACCAGGCCGCCGCGCGCGGCCGACCGCGGCCAGGGGTGCGGCCAGGGCGTGTCGGAGGTCAGGACCGTGCAGGGCTGGTCGTGGCCCTTGGTGGCGGGGGTGCGCAGATGGTGGGTGCCGCCGCGGACCACGGCGAACTCCTCGCCGTGGCTGTGCTTCACGTCCAGCACCTCGGTGGCGTACCAGCCGCAGTACGCGGTGAGCGCGCGCCCCGGCTCCAGGCGCAGGGTGAGGCCGGGGTGGGCGTCGGCGAGCCGCGCCAGGCCCGCGCCGAAGGCCGTCCAGTCGAACCGGCGCTCCGGGTCGGCGTAGTCGACGGCCATGCCGCCGCCGAGGGTCACCTCGGTCAGCGGGACGCGGTGCTGCGCGGCCAGGGCGGCGGCCCACGCCACGATGGCCTCGGACACCGCGAGCTGCTCGGGCGCCTCCAGGCCGCTGGCCAAATGGGCGTGGATGCCGCGGAGTTCGAGCTGCGGGCAGGTGCCGTCGGTGAGCAGGGCGACGACCTCACCGGCCTGGTCCGGGTCCAGCCCGAAGGGGGTGGGACGGCCGCCCATGGCCAGCGAACTGCCGTCCAGGGAGCCGTCGTCGACCGGCAGGTTGAAGCGGGCCAGCACCGCTACCCGGCGCTCGGGGGCGAGGCGGGCGGCCAGGCTCGCGAGCAGGTGGATCTCGTACACGCTCTCCACGTGGAAGCGCTCCACGCCCAGCTCCAGCGCTCGGGCGACCTCGGCGGGCGTCTTGCCCGGTCCGCCGAAGGCGAGCGGGGCGCCCGGCACGGCCTTGCCGACGTGTGCCAGCTCGCCGCCGGAGGAGACCTCGTAGCCGTCCACGTACGGGCGCAGCGCCGCCAGGATCTCCGGCTCGGGGTTGGCCTTGGCCGCGTAGTACAGCTCCACTCGGTCCGGCAGCGCGGCCCGTACCTCCGCCAGGTGCGTGCGCAGCGCCGTCAGGTCGTAGAGGTAGGCGGGCAGTTCCCCGGGCGCGAGGGACCGGGCGCGGTCGCGGACGTCCGGGGTGAGGGCGGGGGCGGGGGTGGTCATCATGCGCTCCAGGGGGTGGTGTCGTCGGTGCGCGCGGCGCCCGACAGAACGGCCTCGGCCAGCGGCGACGCCAGCCGGACGTAGCCGGCCTCGCGGTCGGCCTTGCGCTCCCAGCGGGTGAGCAGGTTGGCCTTGGCGGGCAGCGGGACGCCGGCCAGCAGCGCGGCCAGCCGCGGCGGGCAGCCGTAGCGGTCGGCGTGGGCCTGCAGGGTGCGGCGGACCTGCGCCCACAGCTCGGTCTCGGTGTCCGGGTGCAGGTCGGCGAGCGCGGCGAGCATCTCGGCGACGTGGTTGACCAGCAGGCAGTACACCACCCGGTCCCAGCCGCGCTGGGCGTCGTACGTCATCGGCGCCGCGACCTGCTCGGGCAGCGAGGCCAGCAGGCCGGCGTGGTGCTCGGGGACGAGCTTGGTGCCCTCCAGGTCGCGGAAGAGGACCTGCGCGGGCATCCCGTCGCCGTCGACGCAGACCAGCAC
Organism: Streptomyces angustmyceticus; assembly: GCF_019933235.1. NCBI lineage: Bacteria > Bacillati > Actinomycetota > Actinomycetes > Kitasatosporales > Streptomycetaceae > Streptomyces > Streptomyces angustmyceticus. Next base: position 6,931,070 of record NZ_CP082945.1, read on the forward strand.
GTTCTGCAGGTGCGGCTCCAGCACCAGGCCGTGGTCGAAGTAGGCGGCGAGCACCGGCGGCACGAGCAGGTTGAGGTAGGCGGCCCACCACTCCAGCGCGGCCTGCGGGCCGGCGCCTTCCAGGAGGCGCGAGAGGTGCGCGGCGCTGGTGGGGTACTCGTCGGCGACCGCGCCCGCCAGCAGCGGGGTGGTGCCCGGCAGCAGCCGCTGGGACAGGCCCTCGCGGACGATGACGCCGAAGCCCTCCAGCAGCTCGGTGTCCGGGCGGCCGTCGGCGCCGGGCAGCGCGAGGCTGCGGTAGGCGGGCTCGCGGAGCACCGCGGCGCCGGGGAAGCGGGCGGCGAGGTCGGCGAGCGCCGGCGCCAGCAGCCGGGTGAGGGCCACCGCCCCGGACAGCTCGTAACTGGCGTTCTTCCGGAGGCAGTTGGTGATCCGGATGTTGAGGCTGAACTTCAGGAAGGCGTCGCCGTCGTAGAGCGTGCGCACCGAAGCGGTGGCGGCGAACGGCGTCTCGCTGCTGCCCAGGACGCGGATGTCGTCGCGCTCCAGTGCCTCCGCGAGGCCCGCGTGGTCGCGCAGCAGCTCGTACTGCCAGGGGTGGACGGGCAGCAGCCGGTAGCCGTCGGGAACGTCGGCGTGCAGCGCGTCCAGCGGGTCGGCGGCCCCGTCGGCGGACCGCTCCTCGGCGATCAGCTCCTCGCGCACGGCGAGCAGCAGCAGCGGGAAGACCGCCCCGGTCTCGGGGGCGTAGGACTGCCAGGCGGTGGGGTCGCCGGTGCGGGCCTTGGGGGTCGGGTGGAAGCGGTGGCCCAGGAGCAGCGACTGCTCGGAGGTGACGTAGGCGGCCTGCCAGCCGTCCGCGCCGTCCGCCGGGGCGGCCGGGTCCTGCTCCGTACGGGCCGCCAGCGCCGCCGAGACGGCCTGGTGGCTGGAGGCGATCTGGGCCAGAAACTCCTCGTTGTCGACGCCGGTGCGCAGCGACAGCTCGGCGTGCACGTACTCGGCCAGCCGGCGCCAGCCGACCTCGGCCCAGCCGTCCGCGGTCTGTTCGGACACCGGGCCGGTGAACCGGTGCGCGCCGAACAGCGAGGTCCGCCGCAGCGCGACCCGCAGCAGCACGCCGCGGCGCGGCAGGCGCAGCAGCAGCCGCCCGTGGTCGACGGCGGTCTGGTGCTCGGGCCCGGACACCTCCCGCAGCAGGCAGTTGAGCAGGGTGTGCGCCACGGCCTGGTCCGCGGTGGGCAGACCGGCGGGGGCGGCGCCGGCCGCGGCGGGGGCGGGTGAATTGGTCAGCGAGGGCATCAAAGGCTCCTGCGGGTGCGGAGAGTACGGGGAAGGCGGGGGAGGGCGGTCGCCACCACGGTGACCAGCGCAATCGCGGTCCCGGTCAGGACGGGCGCGGTGGGGCCGAACCAGTCGTTCCCGACGGCCGCGGCCATGCCGGCGGCGACCGCGCCGGCCTTGGAGAAGAATTCGATCGAGCCGAACAGCCCGCCGGGGGCACGGCCCTTGGCGCAGTCGGCGGCCAGCACCGACATGCACACCAGGCCCAGGGTGAGGCCGGCGCCGAGCACCAGGCGGACCGCGACGAAGGCGGTGAGCGAGTGGGCGATGCCGTGCCCGGCCAGGCCCAGCGCGATACAGCCGAAGCCGAGCGCTATGCCGGCCCGGGGGCGGTGGCGGAAGAGCGAGTGCACCGGGATCGCGGCGATCAGGTAGCACATGTGCGGCAGGGCGAAGAGGACACCGGACACCATCGGTCCGGTGCCGGGTATCCGCTCCTTGATGAGGGAGATCAGGTACGGGAAGGAGATGACGGTGGAGAAGACGAAGGCGAACTCGATGGCGTACAGGGCCCGCAGGGAAGCGGCCGGGGCGCGCCCGGAGGGCTCCGCCGTCGCCTCGACCGGCGGCGTCCCGTCCGCCTCGACCTCCGCCGCGGCGGTCTGCGGCGCGGCGGTCCGGGACCGCGGCGGCTCCGGCAGCGCCGCCAGCATCGCGGCGGCGGCCAGCGGCAGCACGGCCAGCAGCGCGTACTGGCGGTGCGGCGACAGCCACGGCGTCAGCGCGCCGACCACGATCGGCGCGCACACCAGCGCCGCACGGGCGCTGCCCTGCATCAGCGTCAGCGCCCGGGACAGCGCATGGCCCTCCAGCGCCGCCCCCAGGTAGCCGTTGGACGCGGCGAAGGTGCCGCCCAGCACGCCCTGGAGCACCAGCGCGGCGGCGAAGGTGCCGATCGAGTCGGCCCAGCCCGCCAGCAGGAACGCCGCGGCGAGCCCCAACTGCGCGCGCAGCAGCAGCCGTTTGCGGCCGAAGCGGTCCGCGAGCCGCCCCCACAGCGGCGCGCCGATGGCGCCGAAGATGGTGGGCACGATGTAGAGCAGGCCGGCCCAGCGGGCGGCGCCGTCGCCCAGCTCGGGCAGGATCTCGGTGAGGTAGGGCGGCAGGCCCAGCGCGGCGAACGAGGCCACGAAGTAGCAGCCGGCGACGGCGAAGACCTGGCGGCGGGCGAGTCCGGGGCCGGCCTCGTTCTCGACGGCCGGGGGTGCGACCCGTGCGGCGGTGGCGGTTTTCATCGGGCTCATCGGGAAATCCCCGTCGGCAGCAGATAGTTGGGGCCGGTGGTGTAGTGCTTGTTGATGTCGGCCGCGCCGGACCGCTCCTTGGACAGCAGGGTCCCGGCGCTGACCATCGCCTTGACCGGCAGTTCCGCGGCGTCCAGGACGTGCGCGCGCAGCGCGGCGCCCGGTCCGCCCGGCGCGGTGCCCAGCCGCGCGACGGCCTCGGCGAGCCGGTCGCGGACCAGGCTCAGCAGCCGGTCGAGCGGTGCCCGTCCGTGCCGGGCCAGCCCGAAGGCGTAGGAGCCCGCGCACAGATGGAGGGTGATGGTGGTGAACAGGTCCAGCACCGGCCGGTCGTGGTCCGCGAAGATCCGCGGATCGGCGAAGTCCGCCGGGTCCGGGGCGTCGTCGCCCAGGGTCTCGCGTAGCCGTACGGCGTTGAGGCGCGGCGCGTCGTTGTCCTTGAACAGCAGCCGCAGCCGGGTGCCGTGCGCCCCTTCGTCCAGGACCAGCGAGATGTTCTGCTGGTGCGACTCCAGGCCGATGCCGTAGCCGAACAGGGTGGTCTGCCAGTCGAAGAGCAGGGTCAGCGCGGCGTCCAGCAGGGCCAGTGGGTCACCGCCGTAGAAGCGGTCGGCGAGTTCGTCGATCACCAGCCGTCCGCCGGGCGCCCGGCCCAGCAGCGCGGCCATCGGCACCACGGCGCTGCCGTCCAGCCCGGCCGGGTAGCGCCGGCACAGCACGGCGAGCAGCTCGTGGTCCGCGTGGGCGTACACCGTCTCGTCGGCCTGCAGGACCGACTCAGCGAACCGCGGTTCGCGGGCGATCACCGTCTCCAGCAGTCGCTGGCCCTCCGCGCCGTCGATGAGGGTGCGGGGCTTGATGGTGCGCCGGTTGCGCAGCCCCAGCGTCGCGGTGGCCAGCGGCAGTTTCAGGTGCAGACGGGGATCGGCGTCGATCGCCACGGTCCGCATCGACAGGGTCGGCACCGCGTCCAGCAGCGGGCGCGCGGACAGCACCGCCTCGCCCTCCAGGCCGGTCTCGCGCAGGGCCTCGCGCAGCGGGTCGCCGAGCGTCAACGGGTGGACGGGCAGGGCGAGATGACTCTCGTCGAGGCGCGGCAGGCCCAGCTCGGCCGGCGCCGGCCAGCACGCGGGCAGGGCCGCGGTCCCGCCGCCCGCGACGGTCGTCGCGGCGCGCGGCACGGCCAGCCAGCGCAGTGCGAACCGGGGATGGAACTCGGGCGCGTAGGCGTGCAGTTGGCCGTCGTCCAGGCCGGAGCGGCCCCGCGAGGTCGGGTAGACGGGGTGGTCGGTGCGGGCGGCCAGGGTGTCGTACGCCAGGCCGCCGGTCAGCCCCTGCCAGGCGGCGGGCGAGGTGCCGTGACGCTCCGTCAGCAGTCGGTCGACGGCGTCCCGGGTGCGGGTGTGCAGCCGCATCGTGGCCAGGGTCTGCCGGCACTCCTCGGCGAACGCGTCGAAGCCGGGCCGGTCGGCCGGGTCGGCGAGCGCGCGCAGCGCCGTGAGGACCGCGTCGACGGTCGTCAGCCGGGCGCCGTCGGACTCGCGGACCAGCAGCGGCAGCCGGGCCGCCCAGGTGCTCTGGTAGCCGTCCGCGCCCAGCGGCAGCAGCAGGGCACCGGCCGCCGGACCCGCGGGCAGCCGCAGCCAGGGGCCGTCCGGCCGCTCCAGCCGCGTGCCGGCGCTGCGCAGGCCGACCACGTCCTCGCGCAGCAGCGCGCTCAGCACCCGCAGCAGCAGCTCGGACTCCTCGGCCGCGCCGGCCGTCTCCTGCCCGGCCGGAGCGTCGGTGGTGTCGGGGGAGACGGTCATGACGAGATCTCCCAGCGCTCGGCGGTGAAGAAGTCCTGCGCGGCCCGGTCCAGGGCGTCGCGGTCGGTGCCGGTGGCCCGCAGGACGCCGAGGTAGTCGCGGTTGGTGCGGTAGTGCGGGTGCTCGGTGCCGACCGCGCGCAGCGGCCGGTAGGCCAGCCGTACGCCGTCCGTCTCGCGGTCCGTGGCGGCGGGCGCGGCGGTGAGCGTCCCGGCCCGGTCGGCGAGGGCGTACTCCACCCGGCCCGCGCCGCCCGGCCGGACACCGAGGTCGGCGGGCAGCGGCTCGCCGAGGTGAGTGCGCAGGACGTGCTCGAACAGCTCGATGCCCAGGACCCGGGCGAGCAGCAGATCGCACTGGTCGCCGATGACGCGGTAGTTCACCTCGATGAGCCGCGCCCGGCCCTCGTGCACCACGAACTCGGTGTGGCAGGCGCCGAACCCGACGCCCAGCGCGTCGAGTTGCGCCAGCACCTGGGCGACGACGGGCTCCGGGTGGGCGGCGACGAAGTCGTGCCGCTCCTCGATGAAGGACGGCGGCGCGGAGAGCGTGGTGTGGAAACCGCCCAGGAGGTGGCGCCGCCGGCCGTCGCCCAGGGTCTCCAGGGTGTAGAGCTCGCCGGCCAGGAACTCCTCGGCGACCAGCGCCGCCTGCGGGCGCCGGGCCTGGATCTCCCGGGCGCGCGCCTCCAGCTCCGCGGGTCCCTCGGCCAGCAGCACGTCCTCGCTGGCCACGCCCTCACGCGGTTTGACGACACAGGGGTAGGGCAGCCCCGCGGCGGTCAGGGCGGACGGGTCCCGGCCGGGCGCGAGCTCGGCGGACCGCACGGTGTCGGCGCCGGACGCGGCGAGGTGGCGGCGCATCTCGGCCTTGTTCTTGGCGCGCAGCGTGGCCCGCCAGTCCTTGCCGGGCAGCCCGAAGTAATCGGCGGCCAGGGCCGCCTGGGTCTGCAGGTGGTCGCTGTTGGTGAAGACCGCGGCGGCCGGGTGGTGCGTGGCGATGCGGGTGATGACCGCACGGAAGTCACGGACGTCGCACTCCAGGACCTCGTCGGCCCGGCAGCCGGCGCGCCGGTGGGCCTCGGGCTGGTCCGTCAGCAGCGTGACATCGAGACCGAGGCGGGCGGCGGCGGGGAGGAATCCCTCGGTGACCGAGTCGGTGGGGTTGAGCGCGAGCAGGTACATCCGCATGGGACGGGGCCCTTCAGGTTCAAGGGTGGTGCGGGGGACGTCGGGGACGGGGGCGGGCCGTGGGGACGGCGGCCCACCCCCGGTTCGGGCGGGTCAGGCCTTCGGCAGCGGCACGCCGGTGGCCTTGGCCACGTCGGCGAGCATGTGCTCGGCGGCCTGGATGCCGATGCCGGACATCCAGGTCTCGTCGGGCACGTCGAAGACCTTGTGCTTCTTGACGGCCGGCAGGTCCTTCCAGACCGGGTTGGACGTGACGTCCTTCTGCTGGGTCTTGCTCGGGGTGTCCGCGGTCGTCACGAACACCAGGTCCGCGTCGGCCTTGTCGATCTGCTCGGGGCTGACGTCGAGCATCGTCTTGGCCGGGTCGGTCGAGCTCTGCGACTTCGGCCGGGCCAGGCCGATGTCGTCGAGGACCACACCGCTGTAGGAGGACTTCTGGTAGAGGCGGGTCGGGCCCGCGACGAAGCGCACCACGGACGCCGACGGCATCTTGCCGTGGTACTTCTTCTTGATGGCCTCGCCCAGCGCCTTGGCCCGGCTCTGGTACTCCGTCAGCTTCCGGTCGGCTTCCTTCTCCAGCCCCAGCGCCTTGGCGTGGACCTTGAGGTTGGCCTTCCAGGGGCCGCCGGTGGTCTCGGTGAAGACCGTCGGCGCGATCTGCTGGAGCTTGTCGTAGATCTTCTCGTGCCGGACCTTGGAGGACAGGATCAGGTCGGGCTTCAGGGCGATGATCTTCTCCAGGTTCGGCTCCAGCAGCGGACCGACGTCCTTGACACCCCCGATCTCGTCCTTGAGGTAGGTCGGGAAGCCGCCCTCGGTCTTCATGTGCGGGGAGACCGCGCCGACCGGCTTGACGCCGAGCGTGGTGACGTCGTCGAGCTCACCGGTGTCCAGGACGACCACGCGCTTGGGCTTGGCGGGGATCTTCACGTCGCCGCCCATGGCGCTCTTGACGCTGCGCGGGAACCCGGCGCCTGCCTTCGCCGCGTCGTCGCCCCCGGAGGAGGTGCTGCCGCCGCACGCGGTGAGGGCGCCGGCGCCCAGGACGACGGTGAGCAGCGCGGCCGGCAGCCGTCCGGAGCCGCGCAGAGAGGATCTGGTGAACATGAAAGCAACTTCCTTAGGGGGAGCGGAAAGGGGAGAGGGCGTGGGGGAGGGGTCAGGCGGAGACGGCGGTGTGCCGTTTCGCGCTGCCCTTGGGGACGACCAGCGGGGTGCCGGTCTCGGGGTCGGGGATGACCCGGCAGTCCACGTCGAAAACGGACTTGACCAGCTCCGCGTCGAGCACGTCCGCCGGTGCGCCGGCCGCCGCCAGCTGCCCGTCCTTGAGGACCACGAGGTGGTCCGCGTAACGGGCCGCCTGCCCGAGGTCGTGCAGCACCATCACCACGGTGCGGCCCGCCTCGGCGTGCAGTTCGGCGACCAGGTCGAGGACGTCGAGCTGGTGGCGCAGGTCGAGGAAGGTGGTCGGCTCGTCGAGCAGCAGCAGGTCGGTGTCCTGCGCCAGCGCGAGCGCGATCCAGGCGCGCTGCCGCTGGCCGCCGGAGAGCCGGTCGACGGGCTGGTCGCGCAGCTCCACGGTGCCGGTGCGCCGCAGCGCCTCCTCCACCGCCTGCTGGTCGGCCGCCGACCAGGGGCTCAGCAGCCGCTGGTGGGGGTAGCGGCCCAGCCGTACCAGCGCCTCGACCGTGATCGCGTCGGGCGTGACCGGCTGCTGGGGGAGCAGCCCCATGCGCAGCGCCAGCGCCTTGGCCGGCATCCGGTGGATGTCGGAGCCGTCCAGCGCGACGGTGCCGGCGGACGGCGTCAGCAGCCGGGTCAGGCCGCGCAGCAGCGTCGACTTGCCGCAGGCGTTGGGGCCGACGACGGCGGTGACGGCGCCGCCGGGCAGCACCAGGTCGAGGCCGCCGACGATCAGCCGGTCGCCGTAGCGCAGATCGAGGCCCTGGGTGGAGAGCTGGTTGGCGGTCATCGGACACTCCTGTTGACGGAACTGCTCTGACGGATCATCAACACCAGCAGCCACGGCGCACCCAGCGTGGCGGTGACCACACCGACCGGCAGCCCGCTGACCGGCAGCAGGTACTGCGCCACGAGGTCGGAGGCCAGCAGCAGGACGGCACCGGCGAGGCCGGACAGCGCCAGCGTCCCGGCGGTCGGCGGCCCGGCGAGGAACCGCACGATGTGCGGCACCGCGAGCGCGACGAACGCGACCGGGCCGGTCAGCGCGGCGGCCAGCGAGGCCAGCACGATGGCGCAGACCAGCACCTGCAGCCGGGCGGTGTGGGTGTGCAGGCCGAGCGCCCCGGCCGAGTCGTCGCCCAGGTCGAGGACGGCCAGCCGGCGGTGCAGGGCGAAGGCGGCGAGCAGCGCCACGGCCATCGCCCCGCCCGCGGACCACACCTCGGTCCAGGTCCGCCCGTACACCGAGCCCGTCGTCCACTGCAGTGCAGATCCGGCGAGTTCGGTGGGGAACCGGACGACCATGAAGGTCACGGCCGCGGACAGGCCCGCCTGTACGGCCAGACCGACCAGCACCAGGCGGGTCACACTGACCCCCGAGCGCCAGCCGAACACCCCCAGCAGCGCCGCGGCGAGCAGCCCGCCGCCCAGCGCGGCCAGCGGCATCAGGGCCTGCGAGGCACCGGCCGCCAGCATCGCCACCGCGCCGAACGAGGCACCGCCGGTCACACCCATCACATCGGGGGAGGCGAGCGGATTGCGGAACAGCCGCTGGAGCAGGGCACCGGCCACCGCCAGGCCCGCCCCCGCGACGAGCGCCGCGACCATCCGCGGGGCCCGGAACTCCTGGACCACCAGCACCGTGGCGGAATCGCCGATCCCGAACAGCCCCTTGACCGCGTCGGCGGGCGGCAGCGGCATGTCGCCGTTGGCCACGGACACCGTCACCAGGGCCCCGAGCAGCACCACGCCGACCAGGGCGAGCAGCGGGGTCCGGCGGAGCGTGCGCCGTCGTCCCGGTGCCGCGGGAGCGGCGGCGGACGCCGTACCGGGCGTCTTCTTGTTCTCCACGAGGTCGGTCATCGGGCCACCTTCCGGGCCAGCAGCGCCAGCAGCGGCGCGCCGAGGAACGCGCTGATGATGCCGACCTGCAGCTCGGAGGGCCGGATGACGACCCGTCCGAGGATGTCGGCGGCGAGCAGCAGCAGCGGACCGGCGATCAGGCAGCCGGGTACCACGATCCGGTGGTCGGAGGTGCGCAGCAGCTGGCGGACCAGGTGCGGCGCGGCCAGCCCGATGAAGGCGAGCGGACCGGCCACGGCCACCGCCGACGCGGCGAGCAGGACGACGGCCAGCCCGCCGGCCACCCGGATCCGAGACACCCGCACGCCCAGCGCCTGCGCCGCGTCGTCGCCCAGCGCCAGCGCGTTGAGCGCGGGGGCGAGGGCGAGCGCGAGGACGAGTCCGAGCGCCAAGGTCGGCAGCACCGGGTAGAGCACCGACAGCGGGCGCTCGGCCAGCGATCCCGCCATCCAGAAGCGGGCCTCGTCCAGCGACCGCTTGCTGGCCAGCATGACCGTCGACGTCCAGGAGAGCAGGACGAGTTGGAGGACGGTGCCGCCCAGCGCGAGCCGCGCGGGGTCGAGGTCGCCCGCCCGCCGGGCCAGGGCCTGGGCGAACACCGCGGCGACCGCGGCCCCCGCGAACGCGAACCAGACGTACTGGCCGGGGCGGGTCAGGTGCAGTGCGTAGATCGCGACCACCACCGCGAAGCCCGCACCCGCGTTGATGCCGAGGGTCGTCGGGGACGCGAGCGGGTTGCGGGTGACGCCCTGGACGACCGCTCCGCCGACGCCGAGCGCCGCGCCGACCGCGAGGGCGATCAGCGTGCGCGGCAGCCGAAGGCCCGTCACCACCAGGGCGTCCCGCCCGTGGACGGTCCCGGACAGCGCGTCCCACACGGTGGACAGCGGTACGGAACGGGCGCCGAGGGCGAGGCTCAGAGCGGCACAGACCGCCAGGGCACAGAGCCCGGTCACGAACAACGGGACGCGCCGCAGGACCTTCGCGGCGGGCAGCGCATCGGGCACAGGGGGTGCGGTGGCAGGTGGTTTGATGGTCGGCACGCGTCGTTACATTAGGTTAGGCATACCTAAATCCACAAACCCGTCCGGCGTTAAACAGTCAACTGTCCTTTTTGTCGGACGGATCTTGCCGCCGGCTTCCACGGGGCCCCGACCTGGGGAGATCTACCCGTCCGCAGGCCCGCCCACTCCGGCGAATTTGCCGCCGGTGTGGTGGCGGCGGATTCCCGACGCGGAGGGCGAGCGGCACGAGTTGCCCGGAAAGCACATCAAGAGGGCTTTTCCCCCGATGTGCTTTTCTGAGGGGAGGCATCGCCGTCCTGCCCGGCCAAGGAGCGCCATGACCCCCACGACTGTGCGTATCGCGATCATCGGCGCCGGCCCCGGCGGGCTGGCCTGCGCCCGCGTCCTGCAGCGCCACGGCGTACCGGTCACCGTCTTCGACCACGACGCCGGCGTCCGCCCCCGGGGCGGCATGCTCGGACTGCCGGTGACGACCGCTCAGGAGGCCCTGCGCGCGGCCGGCCTGCACGAGCGGTTCGCCGCCCTCGCCCGCCCCGAGGGACGCGAGCTGCGGCTGCTCGACCACACCGCGACGGTGCTCTTCCGCCACACCCCCGGCCCCGGCGCGAGCGACCGCCCGGCGGGCACCGGCCCCGAGAGCGACCACCCCGGCGCGACCGACCGCTCCTGGGCCGATGAGCCCGGGGTCCATGAGCCCGGGGCCGACGGGCCCGGAGCCGCCCGCTCCGAGATCGACCGGAGCGACCTGCGCCGGCTCCTCCTGGACTCCCTCGCCCCCGGAACCGTCCGCTGGAACAGCTACCTGCGCACCCTGCACCCGCTCGGCGACGGCCGCCACCGGGCCGAGTTCGACGACGGCCACTCCGAGACCTTCGACCTGGTCGTCGGCGCCGACGGGACCTGGTCCAGGGTCCGCCCGATGCTCTCCGACGCGGACCCCCACTACACCGGAGTCACCTTCGTCGAGTCCGGCTGCGAGGACGCCGGCACCCGCCACCCGGACATCGCCCGGCTGGTCGGCGGCGGCGGCATGTGGGCCGAGTCCGCAGGCCGGGCGCTGTTCGCCCGGCGCGAGGGCGGCGGCCGGATCCGTGTCTACGCCGCCTTCCGCGGCTCCCAGGACTGGGCGCTGGACGCCGGGGTGCGGATGGCGGACACCGACGCCGTCCGCGCCGCGCTGCTCGACCGGTTCGCGGGCTGGGACGAACGGCTGCTGGCGCTGCTGCGCGCGAACGACGGCGGATTCGCCAACCGGCCGCTGTTCGCCCTCCCGGTGCCGCACACCTGGACCCACACCCCGGGCCTGACCCTGCTCGGTGACGCCGCGCACCTGATGCCGCCCTTCACCGGACGCGGCGCCGACCTCGCCCTGCTCGACGGCGCCGACCTCGCCCGCGCCCTCGCCGCACACGACGACCCCGACGAGGCGGTACGCGCCTACGAAGCGGCCATGCTGTCCCGCGCCGCCGCGGCCGCCGAGGCCGCCGCCCGCGCGTCGGCCGACGCCCTCGCCCCCGACGCCCCACGCGCCTCACTGCACCAACTGCGCGCCGCCTTCGGCGCCCCGCAGCCGTAACCGGCCCGCCGCCGACACCGCGGAACCGGCCGCCCCCACACCACGGCCGCCCGCCTCCGGTTGCGGCCCCGCCGCCCCCGTCGGACGATCGGCACCGTACGCCTGCCGGCCGGCGGCGTGCGGACGCGAGCGCGGCACCGCCCGGCCGCGGCCCGGCGCGGAGGAACGGAACACACCGTGAAGATCACTGAGCCCACGCCCGGCGCGCCCTGCTGGGTCGAACTGGGGACGTCGGACGTGGCGGCCGCCAAGGTGTACTACCACCAGGTCTTCGGCTGGCGCGCCGAGACCGACCCGCGGGAGGAGGCGGGCGGCTACACCATGCTCCACCTCGGGGACGCCCCGGTCGCCGCGCTGACCCCGCTCTACGCCCCCGGCCAGCCGACCGCCTGGACCGTGTCGTTCGCGACGCGGGACGCCGACGCGCAGGCGGCCGCGGTCACCGAGGCCGGCGGGCGCCTGCTGATGGGTCCCATGGACGTCTTCGACCTGGGCCGTTTCGCCGTGATGGCCGATCCGGAGGGCGCGGTCTTCTCGCTGTGGCAGGGCCGGTCCTTCGCCGGCGCCGCGGTGTTCAACGCACCGGGCTCGCTCGGCTGGGTCGAACTCGCGACCCGGGACGAGGAGGCCGCCAAGACCTTCTACACGCGGGTCTTCGGCTGGACCGTGGGCACGCACCGGGACTACCCGCAATGGGGGCTCGACGGCGCCGACTTCGGCGGGATGAGCGCGCTGGACGAGTTCTACCCGGACGACGTCCGGGCCCACTGGCTCCCCTACTTCGCGGTCGCCGACGTCGACTCGGCCGCCGCCAGGGCCGCCGAGTCGGGAGGCATGCTGCTGGTGCCCCCGACGGATGTGCCCGCGGGGCCGCGGGTCGCGGTGATCCGCGACCCGCAGGGCGGGCACTTCGGCATCCACGGCGCCGGAACCGAGGGCTGACCCGCGCCGGTGCCGCCGCCCCCGCGAGGCGGCGAATTCCCGTGCCGCGGACGTGCCGGTGCGTGCCGTCACACGATCGGCGGCCTGTTCGTCGTTTCCCCGCATTCGCAGGGTGAATTGCGCGTAATGTCCACCTCGCGGCAATGGGTGGCATTGCGCGTCGAGAACAGGAGACCCCTATGCCCACGACCGACCTCCTCGTGGCCCGAGGCAAGCAGCTCGCAGCCGGCGCGGGCGCACTCGCCACGGCTGTCGCCCTCGGCGCGACGCTGCTGGCCGCGGCCCCGGCGCACGCGACGACCCCCGGGCCCACGAAGCCCTTCGGTGTGGTCACGGCCAAGTCGGGGCTGAGCCAGCGTCAGTACCCCAGCACCGACTCCTCCGTGCGGGGCCACCTCCGTCACCGCACGCAGGTCGGCCTGGTGTGCAAGGTCCGCACCCAGAGCGTCGGCGGCAACACCGTCTGGTACCTGACGCGCGAGGAGCGGGCGTCCTGGGTCTCGGCGAGGTACGTGACCAGCAGCGGCGCCGTCCGGTACTGCAAGGACGTCCAGCGCCTCCGGATCCAGCCGAACCACATCGTCAGGCCGAACCACGTCGTCAAGCCGAATCACGTCGTCAAGCCGCACCCCGTGGGCTGAGGACGCCGGCTCAGGGCCCGGCCCGGTGCCGCGAAGGCGCCGGGCCGGGCCCTCGTGCGTGTGGTGTGCGGGACCCGCCCGCGAAGCGCGGGGCGGAAGAAGGGGAACGGAGCGGAGCCGTGCAGATCGATCTCACCGGCCGGACCGCGGTGGTGACCGGCTCGACGCAGGGCATCGGGGCGGCCATCGCCCTGGGGCTGGCCCGCGCCGGAGCCCGGGTCGCCGTGAACGGCCGCAGCGCCGGGTCCGTGGACGCGGCGCTGGAGCGGATGCGCACCCGGGAGCCCGGGGGCGACTTCCTCGCGGCGCCCGGTGACATCGCGTCCGACGAGGGCCTCGACTGGGTGACCGAGGCCGTGCCGCGGGCGGACATCCTCATCAACAACCTCGGCGTCTTCGGCTCCCGGCCCGCCCTGGAGATCGACGACGCCGAGTGGCGGCGGTACTTCGACACCAATGTGCTCACGGCGGTCAGGATGATCCGCCGCTATCTGCCCGGCATGACCGAGCGGGGCTGGGGCCGCGTCCAGAACATCGCCAGCGACTCCGCCGTGGTCATTCCGGCCGAGATGATCCATTACGGGATGTCCAAGACGGCGCTGCTCGCGGTCTCCCGCGGCTTCGCCAAGGAGGCGGCCGGCAGCGGCGTGTGCGTGAACTCCGTCATCGCCGGACCGACCCACACCGGCGGCGTCGAGGACTTCGTCCGCGACCTCGTCGGCCGCGACCTGCCGTGGGACGAGGCACAGCGGGCGTTCATGCGCGAGTACCGGCCGCAGTCGCTGATCCAGCGCCTGATCGAACCGGAGGAGATCGCCGCCATGGTCGTCTACCTCAGCTCCCCCCTCGCCTCCGCGACGACCGGCGCGGCCATCCGCGTCGACGGCGGATACGTCGACTCGATCGTCCCCTGAGGGGCGGCGGGGGCTGGTGGTGGGGCGGCGGTGGGCCGACCGCCCCTCACCCGGCCCGGTCCCCACCCTCTTCCGTATTACTGGAACAAGTTCTACTGTGCCCCTCGATCCGGCAGCCGACGGGCCGTCAGCTCTCCGTGCCCCTCGGACCGGACGACCGGACCGGACGAACTGGAGGGGCCGTGCACCTCGAATACACCCCCGAGCAGCAGCAGTTGCGCGCCGAACTGCGCACGTACTTCGCCGCGCTGGTGCCGGACCGTGCCCCCGAGGGCCCCGACGGCTCCACCGTCCCCGGCCGCGCCCCCCACGCCGACCCCGCCGCCCAGAAGCGGTTCTACCGCGAGACCGTGCGCCGGCTGGGCGCCGACGGCTGGCTCGGCGTCGGCTGGCCCAAGGAGTTCGGCGGACGCGGCCTGTCCCCGACGGAGCAGTTCATCTTCTTCGACGAGGCGGCCCAGGCGGGCGTGCCGCTGCCGCTGATGGCGCTGAACACCGTCGGCCCGACGATCATGCAGTTCGGCACCGACGAGCAGAAGTCCTCCTTCCTGCCCCGCATCCTCTCCGGCGAGATCGACTTCGCCATCGGCTACAGCGAACCGGACGCCGGCACCGACCTGGCCGCCCTCAAGACCCGCGCCGTCCGGGTGGGCGACGAGGAGAGCGGCCACTACGTCGTCAACGGGCAGAAGATCTGGACGACCAACGGCGACACCGCGGACTGGGTGTGGCTCGCCGTGCGCACCGACCCGGAGGCCCCGCCCCACAAGGGCATCACCATGCTCCTCGTCCCCACCAGCGACCCCGGCTACTCCTGCACCCTGATCAACACCCTCGCCTCGCACGACACCACCGCCAGCTACTACGAGAACATCACCGTCCCCGCCTCCCACCGCGTCGGTGACGAGAACAAGGGCTGGCGGATCATCACCAACCAGCTCAACCACGAGCGGGTCACCCTCGCCGCCCACGGCACCATGGCCATCCGCGCCCTGCACGACGTCCAGCACTGGGCCGCCACCACCACACTCGCCGACGGCCGCCGCGTCATCGACCTGGGCTGGGTACGCGGCCGGCTCGCCCGCACCCACGCCCGGCTCGACGCCATGAAGCTGCTCAACTGGCAGATGGTCGACGCCCTCCAGCACGACACCCTCACCCCGCAGGACGCCTCCGCCGTCAAGGTGTACGGCTCCGAGGCCCGCCGGGACGCCTATGCCTGGCTCATGGAGATCGTCGGCGCCGCCGGCCCCCTCAAGGAGGGCTCCGCCGGCGCCGTCCTCCACGGCGAACTGGAACGCGGCTACCGCTCCGCCGTCATCTTCACCTTCGGCGGCGGCAACAACGAGATCCAACGCGAAATCATCTCCTGGATCGGCCTGGGAATGCCCCGCGTACGACGCTGAAACGGCGCGGCTACGGCCGATAGTTGTCACCGTGCTCCGACACGGCTGCGCGGGTGTGCTGGGAAGCTCAGCCTTGCCGCAACCACCATGCGGTCATTGCGACGATCATCGATCCGCCTGCTGCCGCAGCACCGCGTACAGCGGCAAACATGGCAGTGCGCAGCAGGCGCTTGCGGGTTCGTGAACGTGTGCTGACACACATCTTGACCTCCTCGGTTCGCCGAATGTGAGAGACGATGACGCTCAGGTTGTCGAGGCGGGGAAAGGGCGGGCAGAGCGGGCATATGGCCGTTACCCTGCTGGTCACAAGCTGCCCGTCCGTGCCCGTCACGGGCACGGACGCGGGGCGGGCGGTGGTCAAGGGGTGAGCGATGGCGGGGCGGGCGAGCAGTCTGTGGGAAGAGTTACGCAGCCTTGAACGCCGGGCCTATGCGCGGAGACGGGCGCAGGGCCTGCCTTGTTCGCGTCGCGAGACAGCGCAAGCCCTTCGCGCTCAGCCCTTCAACGTGCTTCTGGATGCCCAGCGTCTCAGCTCCTGGATTCCCGACGATCCGGCCAAGGCCGTAGTGCCCAGTCCTGCGAGCGGCGACAAGGTCTGGGCTCTGGTTCAGCTTTGGCATGTGTGGGCTGGGGAACCAGTGCTCGAGATTCGGAGCCGACGGTACTTCCAAAGCTTGATTGAGGAGGCGCAGCCCGATCGTCGGCGGCGAGCCAGCTCTGCCATCGGGCTGCCCGTTGTACTTGAAAATCTCTTGGAACGGCAGCGGGACCAGGGAGAGCTGTGGCCCTATGTCATTCACGATGGATCTGGTGCACGGCTGCCGTTGTCGGAAGTGCACGTCCCTCAGCCCCTTGTTGCGTCCTCGGTCACAGGAGCGCCATCCCATGTGGCCCCAGGCATCCTCGTCGAAGAGATTCTTTCGTTGCCGGGGCAGGGGAACCTACTCGTGGAGGCTGGCCCTGGAGGGGGTAAGTCGACCCTGATGGCCCGGCTGGCAGGAAGGCTTTCTCAGTTGCTGCTGCAGCGGGGAGGCGGCGAGGCAAGCCTGATCCCGGTTTGGACCACAGCGTCGTATCTCGCTACCTCTCACGACGGTGTTGACCTCGCTCTGTCTCGGCTGGTCTATGGCCGGGCTTATGACGGGGACCGACAGTTCACCAAGGTTGTGAAGGAGCTGATGCCTGAGGGCTCAACGTGGCTGATCATGGTGGACGGCCTGGATGAAGTCTCCGCCGTCGGGGAACGCGCCCATCTGGCACGACGCCTGACTACGCTGGCGGGACAGACTCGTGCGGACGAAGCACGTGCGCGCTTCGTTGTGGCAAGCCGCCCACTGCACCGACTGGAAAGGGCCGTGTTCGATCGGGCGGGCTTCACCCGATGGGCGGTGGCGCCCTTCGACGACGGGCAGGTGCAGCAGTTCGCTGCCCGCTGGTTTGGTGCGGAGGAGCCCGGGCCCAGACAGGCGCAGGAGTTTGTCCGTCAGGCGAACCTCGCAGGCATGCAGGAGCTGATGGCGAATCCGCTCTTGGCGGCCGTTGCCGCGGCAGTGTTTGAGGCGTGGCCGGACCGGATGCTCCCCGCTAATCAGTACGCGCTTTACGAGCAGTACCGTGCCTACCTCATAAGCGCCAAGAGCCTGCAGCGCGACACGTACCTCAGCTGCCTGGTTCCCAGTACGATGCGTGACCCTGCCGCCCTGGACTGTCTCCGATTCCTCCGGGAACGGTTTGACGACCTGCTGCGTCACCTTGCACTGACGACGGTCACGGAGACGTCTCCCGATTTGCTCCACACCGCATTGTTATGGCTCACCGAACAGTTGGGGCCGCGTACCCGCACAAGTATTCCGGGGTGGAGCGAGAAGATCGCCGCTCTGCTCACCACGAGCGGCCTCATTCTCCCCAGCGAAGACGGTCTTCGCTTTCTGCACGTCAGCTTCGCCGAACACCTGGCCGCCGAAGCGGAATCCTTGTGCCTGCCTGCCCACTTCGACCCAATGTCCCGGGAATGGGCAGCAGTCCTGGAGCAAGCTGTCCTCGGCAAGGAGGGGCGAGCGCGGACCGCACGAACCGCTCTTCTTCACTTCTCTCACCGGCACCCCCTCGAGTCTGCGCGCATGCTTACCTGGCTCCAGCAGGGCACGGAACGGCACCAGCAGATAGCGGGATTCCTGCTTGCCGAGGGAAGCCCTGCGGCGCCGGCGCACGTTGCCTCCTTTCTGGAGAAGCTCCCTTCCCTGCCACCTGACTGCTGGCGTATGGCGGGGCACCTCACAGATCCCTCAGCGCACGAGATGCTGTGCTCGTACGCCAGCAGTGCCAGCCACCCGAGAGCGCTGCGCCAGCAGGCATTGGCCGCCCTGGCCATCCGACATCCCGGCGAGGCAGAGAAGGTCAGGGCTTGCTTCACAGCACCATTGGACGAGCACGGCCTGATTGGCGTGCAGAAGCCTTCCGAGGAAGGGTGGTTGCTGCCTCCGGACGCCGATGGGTGCTGGGAGCCCTCTGCCTTGATCGACGTGCTCGAACAACTCAGCTCAGAGGACGTTCGTGACGGGGCAATGCTGTTCAGCGAACTTGTCTGCGAAGGGAGTCTGGAGAGTGCTGAACGCAGCGCAGTGATCTATCGGCTGTGCGAGGCAGCCCCCGAGGAGGCGAAGTGGACAGCGGAGCGCCTGCAAGACATCGCTGCCAGCACTCAAGTGGCCCCCTGGCTACGCATCGACGCAGCTGAAGCGCTGACCGAGTTCGGCGAAACCTACCTCACGAACGCTATGGTCGCGCTCACCTCCATCGCTGAGGACCAGCACCACGCCATTCAGAGTCGCCTGGCTGCTGCCGAATGTCTCGCTGACCTGGGACGTCCGCATGTTGAATACGCCTGTCGAATCCTCACTCGCCTTGCACAGCAAGAAACTACGCAACCCTGCCATCGCATGGAGCTGTGGGAGGCACTCGCTCAGCTCCAAGACTGACGGAGACCGTTCCTGCACCGGCCATGGGACAAGCGCGGTCTCATACACCGCACACGGCGAGAACAAGAAGCGCCGCCCTCAACCTCTGCCGAGATCAATCTGCGGTCTGTGGCGCGGAAGCCGGCCTCGGGCGAGATAGCAGTGGTAGGTAGACACCGCCGTGGTGAATTGCCAGCGTGCGAGCGGCACGCCCTCTCCCGCACGTCCCACACAACCTTTGCCGGTCACCGGGGTTCCCACTCACGTGCGTTGATATTTCAGGTCTTCGTCTGGAGGCCGACACCTTCGAGGAGCACCACCGCCATGCCCGAGACGGGCCCCGGATCCGCCCCGTGTTTCAGTGTCATCGTTCCCGTGTTCAACGTGCAGGGATATCTGCGCGCGTGCCTGGACTCGTTGCTGGCGCAGGACTTCACCGACTTCGAGGTCATCGCGGTCGACGACCGCTCGCCGGATCTGAGCGGGGAGATCCTGGCGGAGTACGCCGCCAGGGACCGTGGGTGATCACCGTGCGGCATGAGGAGAACCGTGGCATCGGCGCGGCCCGTAACACCGGGGTGGACCGGGCGAGTGGGGACTGCCTGCTGTTCCTCGACAGCGATGACACCCTCACCGCGGGCGCGCTGCGGGACAGGGCCGGCCGTCTGGCCGTGTCCGACGACCCCGACCTGCTGCTCTTCGACCATGTGCGGACCTACTGGTGGCACGTGGTCCGGCCCAGTGCCGCACGCGAACCGCCGACCGGGGCCGGGGCGGAGGTGTGCAGGCCCGCTGAGCGCACCGAGTTCCTGCAGATGTTCGCGGTGGTGTGGAACCGGGCGTTCCGGAGCGACTTCTTCGTGGACCACGGGTTCCGGCCGGAAGAGGCCGCCCGGAGGGTGGCAGGTGCGGTCCTCGCGCGTACGGGGGACGGTGCGGCGAGCCGGTCCGGCGTCGAGCGGACCGGCTGACGGGACGGGGCTCCCTTCCCGGCGCGCACGGCCGGGAAGGGGCACCCCCGCGCACCCGGTGGCCGGACCGCGTCTGTCGTACGGCGGCCCGCCGGGCGATGATGCGGGTGAGCCGTCGCGGGGCCGACAATGGGTACACGCCGACGGGGCAGCGGAGGGAGGTGTGGTGCGTGGCAGGCGACCCGGGGCTCTTCGGCCCCCGCTCCGTGACCTGGCAGATGCACAGTGACCCGATGATGTGGATCGCGGGCATCCGTGCGCTGTACCTCCAGGCGCTGCACCCGCGCGCGGTGCGCGGTGTCCTGCAGAACTCCGACTTCCGGCGGGACGCCTGGGGCCGGCTGATGCGGACCGCCCGTTTCGTCGGCACCCTCACCTACGACACCACCGACGCCGCCGAACGGGCCGGTGCCCGGGTCCGCCGCATCCACCGCCTGCTGTCCGCCACCGATCCCGCCACCGGCGAGCGCTACGGCGTCGACGAGCCGGACCTGCTGCTGTGGGTGCACTGCGCGGAAGTGGACTCCTACCTGCAGGTCCTGCGCCGCTCCGGCTACCCTCTCGGCGACGCCCACGCCGACGCCTACCTCGACGAGCAGCGCGAGAGCGCCCGGCTCGTCGGCCTCGATCCGGCCGCCGTGCCCGGCAGCCGGGCCGCGCTCGCCGCCTACTTCGCCCGCGTACGGCCCGAGTTGGCGCCGACCCCCGAGGCCCGCGAGGTGGACGACTTTCTGCGCAGGCCCCCGACCCCGGCCGCCCTCGTACCGGCCCGCGCCCTCCTCTGGCAGCGGGTGGCACAACTCGCCTACGGCACACTCCCGGCGTACGCCCACGAGCTCTACGGACGTCCCGCGCCCCCGCCCGCCACCGTCACCCGGCGGCTCCGGGCCACCGGCCGCCTCCTTCGCGCCATCCCGCCCACGATCCGCTGGCAGCTCCCGCCCCGGCACATCCTGCGCGCCGTCGCGCGCCTGGGTCCCGGCACCCGCCCAGCGCCCTACAAGCTCCGCCCGTCCGCCGCCATACTGGACGGGCCGAAGGACGCGCAGGGGGAACTGCGCGGCTGACCACGGGGGACGGGGGCGGCGATCCATGGTGGTGGAAAACAGACTGATCCAACGGCGGTACCGGCTGCTCGGCACCATCGGGCGCGGCGGCATGGGGGAGGTGTGGCGGGCCCGCGACGAGTCGCTGGGGCGGCAGGTCGCGGTCAAGTGCCTCAAGCCCACGGGGCCGCGGCACGAACCGTCGTTCCTGCAGGTGCTGCGCGAACGTTTCCGCCGCGAGGCCCGGGTCGCCGCCGCGCTCCAGCACCGCGGCATCACCGTCGTCCATGACTTCGGCGAGGACGACGGCACCCTCTTCATCGTCATGGAGCTGCTCAGCGGCCGTAACCTCAGCCAGCTGCTGGACGACAGCCGTCGCCAGCCGCTGCCCGTGCCCGACCTCGTCGAGATCGCCGAGCAGGTCACCGCCGCGCTCGCCTACACCCACGAGCAGGCCGTCGTGCACCGCGACCTCAAACCGGCGAACATCGTCCGGACCGCCGACGGCACGGTCAAGATCTGCGACTTCGGCATCGCCCGCCTCGGCCACGACATCGGCTTCACCGCCCGCCTCACCGGCACCGGCGTCGCCATGGGCAGCCCGCACTACATGTCGCCGGAACAGATCGGCGCCCACGGCGTCGACCACCGCAGCGACCTCTACTCCCTCGGCTGTGTGCTCTACGAGATCGCCACCGGCGTGCCCCCCTTCGACCTGGGCGACGCCTGGGCGGTGCTCGTCGGCCACCGCGACCTGGCCCCCGAGCCGCCCCGCACGCTCCGCCCCGACCTACCCGAGGTCTACGAGCGCATCATCCTCGACCTGCTCGCCAAGGACCCCGACGACCGTCCCAGGGACGCCGGCGAACTGGGCAAACGCCTCGCCGACGCCCGCCGGCCGCAGCCCGCGCGGGACGCCGCGGCCGGCCCGGACGACCTGACGGTCCCCGCCCCGCGGCTGCCCTCCTGGACCCGCGGGATGACCCTCGGCTCGCCGGCGGGCCCCGCCCGGCGGCCGTACGGACACCCGGTGGACCGGGCCACCACGGTCCTCACCGACACCTGGACCGGCGGGTGCGAGGCGCGGAGCGGCGAGGAGTCGCCGCCCGCCGGCATCGCCAGCCCGGCACCGCCGGACGACCGCCGCGCCACCCTCGCCGCGCTGGCCGGCCGGCACACCGCCGCACTGGACCTCGGCCGGCTGGGCCGCTGGGAGGAAGCGGGCGCGGCGCACCGCGCGCTCGCCGCGGAACGCGAGCGGCTCCTCGGCCCCGACCACCCCGACACCCTCACCAGCCGCCTGGAGGCCGGCCACGCCCTGGGCCGTCTCGGCCGGAGCTTCGAGGCGCACCAGATCTACGCCGAGGTGCTGGCGGGCCGCGAGCGCGCGCTGGGCCCCGACCACCCCGACACGCTGAGCTGCCGGCACCACGTCGCGCTGAACCTCGGCCGGCTGGGCCGGCTGGAGGACTGCCGGGCCATGGCCCACGAGGTGGCCGGGGCCCGCGCCCGGGTGCTCGGCGCGCACCACGCCGACACCCTCGCCACCCGCTGCGAACTCGCCCACGTCCTGGGACGGCTGGGCCTGTGGACGGAGGCGCTGCACACCTACCGGGACATCGCGGCCGCGCGCACCGCCGCGCTCGGCCCCGAGCACCCCGATACCCTCTCCGCCCGCTACGAGGTCGGCATCGGCCTCGGCCGGCTCGGCCGCAGCGGCGAGGCCCTGGCGCTCTACCGCGACCTGGCCGCCGCCCGTACCCGCGCCCAGGGCGCCGACGATCCGGAGACGCTGCGGGCCCGGCACGGCCTGGGCGTCAACCTCGGACGGCAGAACCGCTGGCAGGAGGCGCTCGCCGAGGCCCGTGAGGTCGCCGCGGCACGTGCCAGGGTCCTCGGCCCCGACCATCCCGACACCCTGGTCAGCCGCCGGGAGACGGCCGTGGCGCTCGGCTGGCTCGGCCGCTGGGACGAGGCACTGGACCGCTACCGCGAGGTCGCCGACGCCCGCGAACGGGTCCTGGGCGCCGCTCATCTCGACGCCCTGGCCAGCTACGGCGACCTGGCCCAGTGCCTGGAGCAACTGGGCCGCGCGGACGAGGCGGCGGCCCTCCACCGCCGGGTCGCGGCCCTGCGCCGGGAGCGCGCCGCCCGCCGGGGCGCCGGTCAGTCCGGGGTGACGCGGTAGAGCACCGTGCTGTGCGCGGGCACCTCACGCGCCACGATCGTGCCGTCGCTGTCCGTCCGGCGGCCGGTGACCAGATCGTGCAGCCGGTAGGAGTCGGCGTCCGGCAACCCGGCCGTGTCCGCCGTGACCGACAGCGTGCGCGGCGTGTCGCCCGAGTTGAACAGGGCGATCGCCCGGTCGCCGTTCTTCAGCGGCTTGGCCAGCACCGCGGAGCCGTCGTCCTGCTGCACGACGGTCCCCTGGATGCCCAGCGCGTCCTGGTCGACGGCGATGACCTTCTTGTTGCCCAGCACCTTGCGGGCCGCCGCGGACAGGCCGCCGACATCCGTGCTGGAGATCAGCGGCGCCGCCATCATCGCCCACAGCGACATCTGGCTCTGGATCTCCTGCCGGGTCAGGCCCGTGTCGCCGGCCAGCAGGAAGTCCGGGTCGTTCCAGCGGCCGGGGCTCTGCAGGTTCGCCAGCCGGGCGTTGTAGCGGAAGTTGTAGACGATGGACGACCACTTCGCGGCCGGGGTGCTCTTCTGGAGCGCCACGTCCCGCCCGCCCCGCCACAGGTTGCCGAGCTCGGCCGACCAGCCGATGACCCGGTGCCAGACGCTGTCGCCGGCGAACTGGAAGTAGGCCGGCGCCGACACCGAGAAGGTGATCGGGCGGCCGGAGTCCCGCAGCGCACGGCTCATCTGCCCGTACAGGTCCCGGTAGGTCTCCTCCTTGGTGTGCCCCGGGGCGACGGGCACATTGCAGCCGTCCGCCTTGACGTAGTCGACCTTCCAGCGGGCGAACAGCTCCGCGTCTTCCCGGAAATGGCCGAGACTGCCCGGATATTTCTCACAGGTGAGGGTGCCGACGTCCTCGTAGATCCCGAACTTCAGCCCCAGCCGGTGCAGCTCCCGCCCGAGGTGGGCCATGCCGTGCGGGAACTTCGCCGGGTCCGCCGTCAGCTCCCCCCGGGGGCCGCGCTGCCTGCTCATCCAGCAGTCGTCGACGGTGACGGTGCGGTAGCCGCGCCGCGCCAGACCCGAACGGACCAGCGCCCGCGCATTGTCGAGGACGACCTTCTCGTTGATGTCGCACATGTAGTACGACCAGTTGTTCCAGCCCATCGGGGGCGTCGGGGCCAGGTTCGGATAGGCCCCGGCGGCCGTCCGGGCGCCGGGCGCACGGCCCGTACCGGGGGCGGCGGAGGCGGGCGCGGGGGCCGCGAGCAGCCCGGCGGAGCAGGCGGCGACGGCGGTGAGTCCGGCGAGGGTGCGGCCGATGCGGGGTACCGACGAGTGGGACACGGGTCACCTCACGGGTGGGCGGGACGGCCTGCGAAGAGGGCGGCGACGGTGGTGCCGGGGCGGAGCACGGCCGGACGCTAGGAGCAGCCCCATGCCCGGTCAAGAAGCCGCACCGGCCCGGGTGAAGGTTTCAGCCGCCTGCACTCTGGCGACCGGGATCACCGCGTGCTACCAAGGGGCATGCCGGAACGGACTTCGTATGACGCGGTCATCGTCGGCGGCGGGCACAACGGACTGGTGGCCGCCGCCTATCTCGCACGCGCCGGGCACAGCGTGCTGGTGCTGGAGCGGCTGGACCACACCGGTGGTGCCGCCGTGTCGACCCGGGCGTTCGCCGGGGTCGACGCCCGGCTGTCGCGCTACTCCTACCTCGTCAGCCTGCTGCCGCCGAAGATCGTGCGGGATCTCGGGCTGCGCTTCGCGGTCCGCAAGCGCACCGTCTCCTCCTACACGCCCACCGTCCGCGACGGCCGCCCCACCGGTCTCCTGGTCGGCGGCGGCGAGGACCGGACCCGCGCCGCCTTCGCCGAACTCACCGGATCTGAGCGGGAGTTCGCCGCCTGGCAGCGCTTCTACGGCACCACGGCGCGGCTCGCCGAGCGCGTCTTCCCCACCCTGACCGAGCCGCTGCCGACCCGCGCCGCGCTCCGCGCCGTGGTGGACGACGACGCGACCTGGCACGCCCTGTTCGAACGCCCCCTGGGGGAGGCGGTCGAGGAGACCTTCGCCGACGACCTGGTCCGCGGGGTGGTCCTCACCGACGCCCTCATCGGCACCTTCGCCACCGCCCACGACCCGTCGCTGCGTCAGAACCGCTGCTTCCTGTACCACGTCATCGGCGGCGGCACCGGCGACTGGGACGTCCCCCTCGGCGGGATGGGCGCCCTCACCGACGCCCTCGCCGACGCCGCCCGCCGGGCCGGCGCGGAGATCGTCACCGAGTGCGCGGTGACCGGCATCGCGACGGACGGCCGCGGCGCGGAGGTGACCTGCGAACGCGGCACCGTCGGCGCCCGCCGGGTCCTCGTCAACGCCGCTCCGCGCGAGCTGGCCCGCCTGCTGGGCGAGGCCCCGCCGCCACCCGCCGAGGGCGCCCAGCTCAAGGTCAACATGCTGCTCACCCGGCTGCCGCGGCTGCGGGACACCGGAGTGGACCCGCGGGAGGCCTTCTCCGGCACCTTCCACATCGCCGAGGGCTACGATCAGCTGGAGAGCGCCTACCAGCAGGCCGCGTCCGGCGCCCTGCCCGCCTCCCCGCCCTCCGAGATCTACTGCCACTCGCTCACCGACCCCTCGATCCTCGGCGCCGACCTGGTCCGGCAGGGCTACCAGACGCTCACCCTGTTCGGCCTGCACGCCCCCGCGAGCCTGTTCACCGCCGATACCGCCGACCACGCAGCCACCCGCGACCGCCTCCTGGCGGCCACCCTCGCCGAACTGGACCGTCACCTCGCCGAGCCGCTCGCCGACTGCCTGGCCCACGACGCCGACGGCCGCCCCTGCATCGAGGCCCGCTCGCCCCTCGACCTGGACCGCGAACTCGGCCTGCCGGGCGGCAACATCTTCCACCGCGACCTGGCCTTCCCGTACGCGGACCCCTCGGACGAGGACCGCGACGGCACCCGGTCCGCGGCGGCCCGCTGGGGTGTGGCGACCACCCACCCGAACGTGCTCCTGTGCGGTGCGGGCGCGGTGCGGGGCGGGGGAGTGAGCGGCATCCCCGGGCACAACGCGGCGATGGCGGTGCTGGAGGAGGGGTGAGGGGCGGGCGCCGGCCGCTCTCCCCGGCCCGGCATGTTTCTGACGCTGCATCAGAAACTCTCTTCCCTCGTACGGCCCGCTGCGGCATCCTGCGCCCATGCAGACGGAGCTGAGCAACGCCCTGGGAGTCGAGCACGCCGTCTTCGGGTTCACACCCTTCCCCGCGGTCGCCGCGGCGATCACCCGGGCCGGCGGCTTCGGGGTGCTCGGCGCGGTCCGCTACACCGCGCCGGACGAACTCGCCCGCGACCTGGACTGGATGCAGGAGCACACCGACGGGCTGCCCTACGGGCTCGACGTGGTGATGCCCGCCAAGAAGGTCGACGGCGTCACCGAGGCCGAGATCGAGGCGATGATCCCGCAGGAGCACCGCCGCTTCGTCACCGACCTCCTCGACAAGCACCAGGTGCCGCGGCTCGCGGAGGGCGAAACATCCGGCTGGCGGATCACCGGATGGATGGAGCAGGTCGCCCGCACCCAGCTCGACGTGGCCTTCGACTATCCGATCAAGCTCCTGGCCAACGCCCTCGGCTCGCCCCCGCCCGACATCGTCCGGCGCGCCCACGACCACGGCGTCCTCGTCGCCGCGCTCGCCGGCAGCCCGCGCCACGCCCGCCACCACAAGGCCGCCGGCATCGACATCGTCGTCGCCCAGGGGTACGAGGCCGGCGGCCACACGGGCGAGATCGCCACCATGGTCCTCACCCCGGAAGTGGTGGCCGCCGTCGATCCGCTGCCGGTCCTCGCCGCGGGCGGCATCGGCACCGGCGAGCAGATCGCCGCCGGCCTCGCCCTCGGCGCCCAGGGCGTCTGGCTGGGCTCGCTCTGGCTGACCTGCGAGGAGGCCGATCTGCACTCCCGGCGGCTGACCGCGAAGCTGCTCGCCGCGGGGCCGGGCGACACCGTCCGCTCCCGCGCCCTGACCGGCAAACCCGCCCGCCAACTGCGCACCGCATGGACCGACGCCTGGGACGGGCCGGACGGCCCCGGCCCCCTCCCGATGCCGCTGCAGGGACTGCTGGTCGCCGAGGCCAACTCCCGTATCCAGCGGTACGAGGTCGAGCCCCTGCTCGGCACCCCGGTCGGCCAGATCGTCGGCCGGATGAACAGCGAACGCAGCGTAGCGGCCGTCTTCGACGACCTCACCCGCGGCTTCGAGCGGGCCGTCGACCGCATCAACCGCATCGCCGGACGTGCCTGATCCCGAGGAGGACAGCGGAATGACCCACGACTCCCCACCGCCCAACGGCTTCTGGGCGCAGGCCACCGCCGACCCGGACCGCAGGGTCCTGATCGCCCCGGACGGCGAGCAGTGGACCGCCGGGCGGCTGCACGCCGCGTGCAACCGGCTGGTCCACGGCCTGCGCGCGGCGGGGCTGCGGCGGGGTGACGCCTTCGCCGTGGTCCTCCCCAACGGCGTCGAGTTCTTCACCGCCTACCTCGCCGCCTCCCAGGCCGGTTTCTACCTCGTTCCCGTCAACCACCACCTGGTCGGCCCGGAGATCGCCTGGATCGTCGCCGACTCCGGGGCGAAGGTGCTGATCGCGCACGAGCGGTTCGCCGAGGCGGCCCGGCAGGCGGCGGACGAGGCGCACCTGCCCGCCTCCCACCGCTACGCCGTCGGGGCGGCCGACGGCTTCCGGCCCTACGCCCAACTCCTCGACGGACAGCCGGAGTCCGCGCCCGGCGACCGCACGCTGGGCTGGGTCATGAACTACACCTCGGGCACCACCGGACGCCCGCGCGGCATCCGCCGGCCGCTGCCCGGCACCGAGCCCGAGGCCGCTCACCTCGGCGGATTCCTCGCCATCTTCGGCATCCGGCCGTTCGACGACAACGTCCATCTGGTGTGCTCGCCGCTCTACCACACCGCCGTCCTGCAGTTCGCCGGCGCCTCGCTGCACATCGGCCACCGCCTCGTCCTGATGGACAAGTGGACGCCGCAGAGCATGCTGGCCCTGATCGAGGAACACCGCTGCACCCACACCCATATGGTGCCCACCCAGTTCCACCGGCTGCTGGCCCTGCCGGAGGAGACCCGCGCCGCGTACGACGTGCGCTCGATGCGGCACGCCCTGCACGGTGCCGCGCCCTGCCCCGACCACGTCAAACGCGCGATGATCGAGTGGTGGGGCGACTGCGTCGAGGAGTACTACGCGGCCAGCGAGGGCGGCGGCGCCTTCGCGACCGCCGAGGACTGGCTCAAGAAGCCCGGGACGGTCGGCAAAGCCTGGCCGATCAGCGAACTGGCCGTCTTCGACGACGACGGGAACCGGCTGCCCCCGGGCGAACTCGGCACCGTCTACATGAAGATGAGCACCGGCGGCTTCCGCTACCACAAGGACGAGGGCAAGACGGAGAAGAACCGGATCGGCGACTTCTTCACCGTCGGCGACCTCGGGTACCTGGACGCGGACGGCTACCTCTTCCTCCGCGACCGCAAAATCGACATGATCATCTCGGGCGGGGTGAACATCTACCCCGCCGAGATCGAGTCCGTCCTGCTCGCCCACCCCGCGGTCGCCGACGCGGCCGCCTTCGGCATCCCGCACGACGACTGGGGCGAGGAGGTCAAGGCCGTCGTGGAACCCTCCGAGGGCCACCTGCCGGGACCCGAACTGGCCGCGGAGATCATGGCCCACTGCGCGCGGCAGCTGGCCGGCTACAAACGGCCCAAGTCCGTCGACTTCCTCGCCGCCATGCCACGCGACCCCAACGGCAAGCTGTACAAGCGCCGGCTGCGCGAACCGTACTGGGAGGGCCGCGAGCGCGCGGTGTAACGGGCGGTCCGGGACCCGGAGCCCCGGACGGGCGGGAGGCCGCCGCCCCGGGCTCCGGTCGGGTGGCTTGACCGGCGGTGCGGGGCGGCCGAGGATCGCGCCATGACGCCAGCGCGGAGCAACACGGTCGACGGAGTCCTGCGGCGCAGCGCCCGGCGGGTGCCGGGGCGGACCGCGGTGCGGTACGCCGAACGGGCCTGGACCTACCGCGAGCTGGACGACGCGGTGAGCGCCGCGGCCCGGGTGCTGCGCGCCGACGGCCTACGGCCCGGCGACCGGGTCGCCTCCTACGGCCACAACTCGGACGCGTACCTGATCGGGTTCCTGGCCTGCGCCCGCGCCGGACTGGTGCACGTTCCGGTCAACCACGGCCTCACCGGCGAGGACCTGCGCTATCTGCTGGACCAGTCGGGCAGCGCCCTCGTCCTCACCGACACCGCCCTCGCCCACCGGCTGCCGGACACCGTCCGCACCATGCCGCTGTACGGGGCGCCGGACGGACTGCTGGAGCGGCTGGCGGCCGGCGCCGGGGCGGGCGCCGACGAGGGGCCGGCCGGCGAGGGGCCGGGTGCCGGCGGGACGGGCGCCGACGGGTCCGGTGCCGCCGGACCCGACGCCGCCGGGCCGGCGGCCGAGGTGTCCGACGAGGCCCTCGTCCAGCTCCTCTACACCTCGGGAACCACCGCCCTGCCCAAGGGCGCGATGATGACGCACCGCGCCCTGGTGCACGAGTACACCAGCGCCGTCGTCGCCCTCGACCTCAAGGAGACCGACCGGCCGCTGCACTCGCTGCCGCTCTACCACTCCGCGCAGATGCACGTCTTCCTGCTGCCCTACCTGGCGGTGGGCGCGGAGAACACCATCCTGGACGGGCCCGACCCCGACCGGATCTTCGACCTGGTGGAAAAGGGCCTGGCCGACAGCCTGTTCGCGCCGCCGACCGTCTGGATCGCGCTGTCCCGCCACCCCGGCTTCGCCACCCGGGAGCTGAGCGGGCTGCGCAAGGCCTACTACGGTGCCTCGATCATGCCGGTACCGGTCCTGGAGCGGCTCCGCGCCCGGCTGCCCGGGCTCGCCTTCTACAACTGCTTCGGGCAGAGCGAGATCGGGCCGCTGGCCACCGTGCTCGGCCCCGGGGAACACGAGGGCCGGATGGACTCCTGCGGGCGCCCGGTGCTGTTCGTCGAGGCGCGGGTGGTGGACGAGGAGGGCCGGGAGGTGCCCGACGGCACCCGGGGCGAGATCGTCTACCGCTCCCCGCAACTGTGCACCGGCTACTGGGACAAGCCCGAGGAGACCGCCGAGGCGTTCCGCGACGGCTGGTTCCACTCCGGCGACCTCGCCGTCCGCGACGCCGAGGGCTATTTCACGGTGGTCGACCGGGTCAAGGACGTCATCAACTCCGGTGGCGTCCTGGTCGCCTCGCGCCAGGTGGAGGACGTGCTCTACGAGCATCCGCAGGTGGCCGAGGTCGCGGTCATCGGGCTGCCGGACGAGCGCTGGATCGAGGCCGTGACCGCGGTGGTCGTACGGCGCACGGACGGCACGGGCGGTGCCGGGGACGCGGGTGGCGGGCAGGGCGTGGGGGAGCAGGAGCTGATCGAGGCGGCCCGCGCCCGCCTCGCGCCGTTCAAGGCGCCCAAACGGGTGATGTTCGTGGACGCGCTGCCGCGCAACGCCAGTGGCAAGGTCCTCAAGCGGGAGCTGCGGGAACGGTTCGGCGCGCCCTGAGCCGGGCGGGGCCCCGCGCGCGGAAGGGCGGTTGTCAGTGCCCCCTGCCATCCTGAGAAACGGCGGGCACCAGCCGTGCACGTCACCATCCGTGCGACGGAGGAGCACCCATGCTGACGACCCACTACGTCCCGGGCACACCGAACTGGCTGGACCTCGGGGCCCCCGACATCGACGCCGCCGTCTCCTTCTACGGCGCCGTGTTCGGCTGGACCTTCCAGTCGGCCGGCCCGGACTCCGGCGGGTACGGCTTCTTCCAGCTCGACGGCCGGACGGTGGCAGCCGTCGGCCCGCTGATGGACGAGGGTGCGCGGTCCGCCTGGACGGTGTACTTCCACACCCCCGACGCGGACGCCACGCTCACGTTGGTGGAGCAGGCCGGCGGCACGGTGCGCGTCCCCCCGATGGACGTCTTCACCGCGGGCCGGCTGGCCGCGTTCACCGACCCGACGGGCGCCGAGTTCGCCGTGTGGCAGCCGGGCGACGTCCAGGGCCTGGACACCGTCATGGAACCGAACTCCCTGTGCTGGACGGAGCTGTACACCACGGACGCGGCCGCCGCGAAGGACTTCTACCGCTCGGTCTTCTCCTGGAGCCACCAGGACATGCCGATGGGCGGGGACATGATCTATTCCGTCGTCTCCGCGCCGGGCGGCGGCAAGGGCGACGACACCGGGCACGGCGGCATCATGCAGCTGCAGAAGGAACACCTGCAGGCCGGCTCGTCCTCGGAGTGGCACCCGTACTTCGGCGTGACCGACTGCGACGCCACCTTCGCCGCGGCCACCGGCCAGGGCGCCACGGTCCTGATCCCGCCCGTGGACGCGCCGGGCGTCGGCCGGCTGGCGATGGTCAAGGACCCGGCGGGAGCCCCGTTCGCCCTGATCAAGGGGGACCCGACCCTGGCCTGAGCCGCCCCGCCGCCGGTCCGCACCTTCCCCGCCCCGAAAATGCCGGGCCCGCGACGGCCGCAACGCCTATCGTCCCCCGGGGCGGTGGCACGCGTTCCGCTTGGCGGAAGGAAGCGCATGCCGCCGCCGGGCGGAGAGCGCGCGGCGAGCAGAGCACGCCGCACGACGAGCGAGACGGCGGCACGGCCACGCCGCAGGACGGAAGAGGCAGGCGCGGTGGAAGCAGGACGGCAGGAGTGGTGGACGGCCTCGGGAGTCAGGCTGCGCCGGGTCTCCTCCGGCGCCGGGCGCGGAAACTGGCTCTTCGTGCCCGGCGGACCAGGACTCGGCTCCGAGTCCCTGCACGGCCTGGTGGCGGCGGCCCGGGTCCCCGGAACCGCCTGGCTGGTCGATCTGCCCGGCGACGGCTCCAACCGTGACGTCCCAGCGGTCCCGGCCGACCCCTACGCCCACTGGCCGTGCGCCCTCACCGAGGCCGCACGGGCGCTGGACGAGGTGGTGATGGTCGGACACTCCACCGGAGGCATGTTCCTGCTGTCCGTCCCGGAACTCGCGGACCACCTCGCGGGCCTGGCGCTGATCAGCAGCGCCCCGCACGCCGGATGGCGCCCCGCCTTCGCCCGCTACGCCCAGGACCACCCGCTCCCGGACGTCGACGCCGCGGCCGAGCGCTACGCCCGACAGCCCGATGACCGGACCCTGCGTGACCTGACCCTGGCCGCCGCGCCCTGGAACTTCACCCCGTCCGCGTCCGCCGAGGGCCGGGCCCTCCTGACCGGCCTTCCCTACTGCCATGGCGCGGTGGCCTGGGCCGACGCCCACTTCGACGACGACTACCGCGCCCGCTGGACACCACACGCCCTGCCCACCCTGATCGTCAGCGGCGACCAGGACCGCATCGTCGACCAGCGCCTCTGGCGGGACGAGCCCGGCTTCCACGGCCCGCACATCGCCCACCACCGAATCGGCGGCGCCGGCCACTTCCCCTGGATCGAGAACCCCGGCTCCGTCCGCACGGCCTTCGCCGACCTCGCCGCCCGCCTGCCCCGGACGACCTGAGCAACCACAAGGTTTCCTTCGGCTACGCGGACGAGAACGCGCCGGTGAACCAGGTCGCGACCGACCGGGCGGCCTTGGAGGCGACCACCACCTTCCACAGCTGGAGTCCCTCGTGAAATTGCCGGCGACGCGTCATCACCCGTGCTTCTAGGCGCCAGCAGAACCCTCTATTGGAGTGATGTCCGAGTCGGCGGCAGGCTGGAGCGCATGGCGAAAGCGACAGCTGGCAAAGCGAAGAAGGCCGAGGTCAGGGCCGCGATAGCGGCGGAACGGCGAGAACTGGCCGACCTGTTGGACACGCTGCGGGCCGACCAGTGGGACGGGCGGAGCCTGTGCGGGGGATGGCGGGTTCGGGAGGTCGCGGCACATATGTCGATGGGGTTCCGGCTCTCCCTGCCCGCGACGCTGGGCGAGTTGGCCAAGGCGCGCGGAAACCTCCACCGCATGACCGACCGGGTCGCGCGCCGGGACGCGGCCGCCCATTCGCCCACCGCGCTCGCCGCCTTCCTGCGGGACAACGCCGACCACTCCTGGACGCCACCGGTCGGCGGGCTCCCGGCGGCGCTCGGCCACGACGTGGTGCACGGGCTGGACATCACCGTCGCCCTCGGCCTCGACCGGCGCGTCCCCGAGGACCGGCTGCGCATCCTGCTCGACGAGATCCGGCCCAGCGGCCTGAGGTTCTTCGGCGCGGACCTCGACGGCGTGCGGCTGTGCGCCGAGGACCTCGACTGGTCGTACGGCTCCGGCTCGCCGGTGTACGGCCTCGCCCAGGACCTCCTGCTGCTGGCCTATGGCCGCAGAATCCCGGGCGGCCGGCTCCGAGGAGAACCGAGCGGCCGCTTCACCGGTCCGGCCAAGGGAGCCTGAACCGTGCGCACCCGGCTCCTCCTGGCCGTCTCCCTGCTGTCCACCGGTCTGCTCGCCGGCGCCTTCGGCTACGGCGCCGCCAACCTCGTCCCGACGTTCCACGCCGTGCCGATCGGCATGCGGCTCGACTTCCATACCGAGCTGATGGAACGCAACGGGATCACCATGCAGGCAGCGATGGCGGTCTCGGCTCTCGGCGCCCTCGCCCTGGCCGCCCTGACACGCGGCCGGGCCCGGGTCCTCGCCGCGGCGGCAGGGCTCCTGACTGTCACGTCCTTCCTGGTCACCCGGTTCGGAAACGTCCCGATCAACGGCCGTATCAAGCAGTGGGCCGCCACCTCGCCGCCCGCCGGCCATGCGGAGATCCTGCGCCGCTGGGACCTGTGGAACGACGTTCGTACCTGCACCGCCACTGCGGCGTTCGCCGTCCTGATCCGGGTGGCCCTGAGGCATGCAGGCGCACGAGCAAGCACCTCGGAACCCGCGACTGAAACGCGTCGGAACCCGTGAGGGTCGTCTCGACGACCGGTGCGTCAACGGCCCGCCTGCCCGTACGGCGGCAGGAGCCAGCCACCAGTCAACGAAGCCCGCGCCAGGCCGTCTCCGCCCTCTAGTCCCGCGGCCGGGCGTCCACGATGCGCTTGATCTTGCCGACCGAGCGTTCCAGGGTTTCCTGGTCGACGATCTCGACCTCGACCGAGACGCCGATGCCGTCCTTGACCCCGCGTGCGATGAGCCCGGCGGCGACCGTGCGGGTCTCGGGAGTGGTGTCCGGGCGGGCCTCGGCGCGTACGGTCAGGTGGTCCATCCGGCCCTCCCGGGTCAGTCTCAGCTGGAAGTGCGGGGCGACCCCGGGCGTCCGCAGCACGATCTCCTCGACCTGTGCGGGGAAGAGATTGACCCCGCGCAGAATGATCATGTCGTCGCTGCGGCCGGTGATCTTCTCCATCCGGCGGAAGGCGGCCCGCGCGGTGCCGGGCAGCAGCCGGGTCAGGTCACGGGTGCGGTAGCGGACGACCGGCATGGCCTCCTTGGTGAGGGAGGTGAACACCAGCTCGCCGTGCGCCCCGTCCGGCAGCACCTCGCCGGTGATCGGGTCGACCACCTCCGGGTAGAAGTGGTCCTCCCAGATGTGGAGCCCGTCCTTGGTCTCCAGGCACTCCTGGGCGACGCCCGGACCCATCACCTCCGACAGGCCGTAGATGTCCACGGCGTCGATGGCGAACCGCTCCTCGATCTCCCGGCGCATCTCCTGCGTCCAGGGCTCGGCGCCGAAGACACCCACCCGGAGCGAGGTCGTACGGGGATCGATGCCCTGGCGCTCGAACTCGTCCAGCAGGGTGAGCATGTAGGACGGCGTGACCATGATGATCTCCGGCCGGAGGTCCTGGATGAGCTGCACCTGCCGGCTGGTCATCCCGCCGGACGCGGGGACGACCGTGCAGCCGAGCCGTTCGGCGCCGTAGTGGGCGCCCAGCCCGCCGGTGAACAGGCCGTATCCGTAGGCGACATGGACGGTGTGTCCGGGGCGGGCGCCGGCCGCGCGGAGGGAGCGCGCGACGACGTCCGACCAGTGCGACAGGTCGCGGTCGGTGTAGCCGACGATCGTCGGCCGGCCCGTGGTGCCGCTGGAGGCGTGGATGCGGCGCACCGTGTCCTTCGGGACGGCGAACATCCCGAAGGGGTACTGGGCGCGCAGATCGTCCTTGACGGTGAACGGGAAGCGGGCCAGATCGGCGAGCGAGCGGCAGTCCCGCGGATGCACCCCGGCCCGGTCGAAGGACTCCCGGTAGAACGGGACGTGGTCGTAGGCGTGCTGCAACGAGGCGCGCAGCCGTGTCAGTTGCAGGGCGTGCAACGCGTCCGCGGAGAGCCGCTCCGCTTCGTCGAACGTCTCACTGCCCGTAGCCGCTTCCGGCATGGAGTTCACCGCCTCGTGTCCCTACCGATCATTCGGTAGCCGCATGCTGATCCAAGTAATCAGCGCGCGGCGAACACGTCAAGGGGCGTGGCGCCGGTACCTCCCGGGTAGCGTCCAGCGCATGAGTGACGTCCGGAAAGTGCAGGTCGGTGAGGTCCAGCTGGCATACCGAGTGTGGGGAGAGGAGGACGCGCCCCCGGCCGTGCTGCTGCACTGCCTCGGGGAGGACGGCGAGGACTGGCGCGGTGTCGTCGGCCGGCTCGCCGGCACCCATCGGGTCTACGCCCTCGATCAGCGCGGTCACGGGCTCAGCGACTGGCCCGGCGAGTACGGTTTCGCCCGCTGGCGCGACGATGCGGCCGGTTTCCTGGAGGCGCTCGGCCTGGCGCGGGTGACCCTGATCGGGCACTCGATGGGCGCGGTGGCCGCGCTCCTGCTGGCGGCGGAACGGCCCGAGCTGGTGGACCGCCTGGTCCTGGAGGAGGTGCCTCCGCCGCTGCCCGCCGACCCGCCGCAGGAGGTGCCGGAGCAGCCGGCCGGCCCGCCGTCGTTCGACTGGCCGGTCAAGACCGCGGTGGTGGCCGAGCGCAACGCGCCCGATCCGCGGTGGTGGGAGGCGCTCGCGAAGATCACCGCCCCGACCCTGGTCATCGCCGGCGGCGACTCCGTGCTCGCCCCGGCGGAGCAGCGCGCCGAGCTGGTCGAGCGGATCCCCGACGCCCGCCTGGTGACGGTGGAGGGCGCCGGTCATCTCGTCCACGAGGAGCGTCCCGGGGAGTTCCTCGCCGCGGTCACCTCGTTCCTCGCACCGCAGTCGTAGCCCGCCGCGCGGCCGGGGGTGCCGCCCTCGCCCGGCTCTTCTAGGGTCGAAGCCGAATGCCGTCCGCTGGATTCCCCGGAGGTTCCGGGGTTCGAGAGAGGCCGAACCGTGCAGCTGACCCGCTCGATGCGCAGCGCCCTGGCCGTCGGCGCGGCCGCGGCCGTCCTGTGCACCGGAACCGGCGCGGCCACCGCGGCGGCGCCGGTGCACCCGGTCGCCGCGGCGCCCGGCCACCCGGCCGCACCGGCCCCCGCCACCGCGCACTCCCCGAACGGCCCGCTCCGGCCGCTCGCCGCGCTGTCGGCCGGGCGGCTGGCCACCGGCGATCTGGTGGCCGCGGCGAAGTGGGGCACCGACAGCCCGATCGACGATCCGGCGCGCGAGCGGGAGGTGCTGAGCACGGTGGCGGACCAGGCCCGGCAGCTGGGCGGCGACCCTGCCGTCACGGTGCGGGTCTTCCGGGACCAGATCGAGGCCAACAAGGCCGTGCAGCGCGGGCTGTACCGCCGGTGGGACGCGAACCCGGGGCAGGCGCCCACCGAGCGGCCCGACCTCCAGGAGGTCCGCAAGGAGATCAACCGCGTCAACGGCGCGCTGGTGCGGGCGCTGGCCGGCTCCGCCCGCGCCCGCTCGGCGCCGTCCTGCGCCCCGCGGCTGGCCGCGGCCGCCGTGCGCGTACGCCAGGAACGGCACCTGGACGGACTGCACACGGCGGCCCTGGCCCGCTCGCTGCGCTCGGTCTGCGCCGGAACCTGACCGGCGGCGGCCCGCCAGGACCGGCTCGCCCGGCCCGGCCCGCCGCAGGGCCGGGCGTCGTGCCCCGTCCGTCTGCCCGTAGGCGCCCGCCCGTCGTCAGCGGCGGCCCGGCCGGGCAGGGCCCGGGGCGCCCCGCCCGCCAAGCCGCCCGACTCAGCCCGTCAGCCCGCCCGCCGCCACCGCTCTCGCCCAGCGGTAGTCCGCCTTGCCGCTGGGCGAACGGCGGATGTGGTCGGTGAAGACGACGGCACGCGGGATCTTGTACCCGGCCAGCCGGTTCCGGCAGTGCAGCTGCACGCCCGCCAGGTCCAGCGGTCCCGCGCCGGGACGCAGTTGCACCACGGCCGCCACCCGGTTGCCCCACCGCGCGTCCGGCACGCCCGCCACCAGCGCGTCATAGACGTCCGGATGCGCCTT
Organism: Streptomyces angustmyceticus; assembly: GCF_019933235.1. Classification (NCBI taxonomy): domain Bacteria; kingdom Bacillati; phylum Actinomycetota; class Actinomycetes; order Kitasatosporales; family Streptomycetaceae; genus Streptomyces; species Streptomyces angustmyceticus. The sequence continues at coordinate 6,967,679 of NZ_CP082945.1, forward strand.
CAGGGCCTGCTCGACCTCCTCCGGGTAGACCTTTTCCCCGCCGGAGTTGATGCACTGCGAGCCCCGGCCGAGGACGGTGACGATGCCCGCCTCGTCCACGGTCGCCATGTCGCCCAGCAGCACCCACCGGTCCCCGCGCGCCTCGAAGAACGTCTCGGCGGTCTTCTTCGGGTCGTTGTAATAGCCCAGCGGGACGTGTCCGCGCAGCGCGATCCGGCCCACCTCGCCGGGCGGGGCCGGCTCGTGGGTCGCCGGGTCCACCACCGCCGTACGGGCGTTGACGTGCAGCCGGAAGCCCTTGGCGGGGCCGGAGTCGTCGGTGGCGGTGCCGTTGAACCCGGACTCCGACGAGCCGAAGTTGTTGAGCAGCATGACCTGCGGGAGCAGCGCGGCGAACTGTGCGCGGACGGTCTCGGAGAGGATCGCGCCGGAGCTGCTGACGCTGAACAGCGAGGAGCAGTCGGTGCCCTTGAGCGGCCCGGCGAGCGCGTCCACGAGCGGACGCAGCATCGCGTCACCCACCAGCGAGACGCTGGTGACCCGCTCCCGCTCGATGGTCCGCAGCACCTCCTCGGGCACGAACTTGCGGTGGATGACGACCTTCTGGCCGAAGTGGAAGGCGATGAACGCGGTGAGGGTGGAGGTGCCGTGCATCAGCGGGGGAGCGGGGAAGAAGACGATGCCGTCGCCGCCGGCCGCGACCCGCTCGGCCAGCTCCCGCGGTCGCCGCACCGGCTCGCCGGTCGGCGCCCCGCCGCCCATCCCGGCGAAGAAGAGGTCCTCGTGGCGCCACATCACGCCCTTGGGCATACCGGTGGTGCCGCCGGTGTAGATCACGATCTGGTCGTCGGCCGAGCGCGGCCCGAAGCCGCGCGCGGGGGAGGCGGCGGCCTCGGCGTCCGCGAGCGCGACGGGCGCGATCGGCGGCTCGGGGGCGCCGGCGGGCGGGGTGCCGACCCGTACGAGGTGCCGTAGCCGGGGTGCCTGGGGAAGCGCGGCGGCCACCCGCGCGGTGAACTCCGCGTCGAAGACCAGCGCCACCAGGTCGGCGTCCCGGTAGAGGTAGACCAACTCCTCTTCGACGTACCGGTAGTTGACGTTCACCGGGACGGCCCGGATCTTCAGGCAGGCGTAGACGGCCTGGAGGTACTCGACGCCGTTGTAGAGGTGCAGCCCGACGTGCGTCCCCGGGCCGATGCCGCGCTCTTCGAGGTGGTGGGCCAGGCGGTTGGCGGCGCGGTCGAGTTCGGCGTAGGTCAGCCGCCGTTCGCCGCCGGTCCCCGGATGGTCGACGTACACCAGTGCCTCGCGGTCGGGGACCGTGTCGACGATCGACTCGAAGAGGTCGGCAAGGTTGTACTCCACGTCTCCTCCAGACCGGGCGGCGTCGGCTTGGCGGTCATTAGAGCGCCGCCGGAAGGAGCAGGGAAGGGCCGTGGCGAAGAAATCTGACTACCTGTCAGAAAGGTCTTGAAGTCGGTGTGCGGCTCCTGCAACCTGTTCTCCGTCGTGAGACGGGAGGACGGAATGGGCAGCACGGAACATCTGTCGGCGGAGCGCGCCGGCGCGACACTGGTGCTCACCCTCAACCGGCCGGAGGCGAAGAACGCGCTCTCGCTGCCGATGCTGGTGGGCCTGTACGACGGCTGGATCACCGCCGACGAGGACGACACGATCCGCTCCGTCGTCCTCACCGGCGCCGGCGGCACCTTCTGCGCCGGCATGGACCTCAAGGCCCTCGCGGGCGACGGCCTGACCGGCGAGCACTACCGCGAGCGGCTGCGCGCCGACCCCGACCTGCACTGGAAGGCGATGCTGCGGCACCACCGCCCCCGCAAACCCGTGATCGCCGCCGTCGAGGGCCACTGCGTCGCGGGCGGCACCGAGATCCTCCAGGGCACCGACATCCGCGTCGCCGGCGAGAGCGCCACCTTCGGGCTCTACGAGGTCCGGCGCGGCCTGTTCCCGATCGGAGGTTCCACCGTCCGCCTCGCCCGCCAGATCCCCCGCACCCACGCCCTGGAGATGCTGCTCACCGGCCGGCCCTACCCCGCGCGCGAGGCCGAGCGCATCGGTCTTATCGGCCATGTCGTCCCCGAGGGGACCGCGCTGGACAAGGCCCTGGAGATCGCGGAACTGATCAACGGCTGCGGCCCGCTCGCCGTCGAAGCCGTCAAGGCATCCGTCTACGAGACCGCCGAGATGACCGAGACCGACGGGCTCGCGGCCGAACTCGCCCGCGGCTGGCCGGTCTTCGACACCGCCGACGCCAAAGAGGGCTCCCGGGCCTTCGCCGAGAAGCGCCCACCCGTCTACCGGCGCGCCTGACCCAAGGAGCCCCGCATGCCAGAGGTCCTCACGGCACCCCTCGTCGTGGAATTCCCCTTCACCCGCTCGCTCGGACCCGTCCAGAGCGCCTTCCTCACCGGGCTGCGCGAGCGCACCGTCCTCGGCGTCACGGCGAGCGACGGCCGGGTGGTCGTCCCGCCCACCGAATACGACCCGGTCACCGCCGAGGAGATCCGCGACCTGGTCGAGGTCGGCACCAGCGGCACCGTCACCACCTGGGCCTGGAACCCGTCCCCCCGCCGCGGCCAGCCGCTCGCCACCCCCTTCGCCTGGGTCCTGGTCCGGCTCGACGGCGCCGGCACCGCCCTGCTGCACGCACTGGACGCGCCCGGCCCCGACGCCGTACGCACCGGCATGCGGGTCCGGGTCCGCTGGGCCCCGGAGCGCACCGGCGCGATCACCGACATCGCCTGCTTCGAGCCGGACGACGGCCCCGCGGGCGACGGCCGCCCGGTACCGCACAGCGGCGCGTTCGACGACCCCGTCACCCAGATCACCCTCCCCGCCCGGCTCGACTACACCTACGCGCCCGGCCGCGCCCAGTCCCGCTACCTCCAGGCGCTCGCCGAGCACCGGATCGTGGGCGAGCGCTGCCCCTCCTGCGACAAGGTCTACGTCCCGCCCCGCGGCGCCTGCCCGACCTGCGGCGTCGCCACCGGCACCCAGGTGGAGGTCGGCCCCCGCGGCACCGTCACCACCTTCTGCATCGTCAACATCAAGGCCAAGAACCTCGACATCGAGGTCCCCTACGTCTACGCCCACATCGCCCTGGACGGCGCCGACCTGGCCCTGCACGCCCGCATCGGCGGCATCCCCTACGACCGGGTCCGCATGGGCCTGCGCGTCGAACCCGTCTGGACCGAGGACAGCCGCTTCCCCGACCACTACCGCCCCACCGGCGAGCCCGATGCCGGCTACGACAGCTACAAGGAGCTGATCTGATGCGCGACGTCGCCGTCGTCGCCTTCGGGCAGAGCGATCACGCCCGCGACAGCGCGGAGACCTCCGAGGTCGAGATGCTGATGCCGGTGCTGCACGACGTGCTGGAGCAGACCGGCCTGGCCGCCCGGGACATCGGCTTCACCTGCTCCGGCTCCTCCGACTACCTCGCCGGCCGGGCCTTCTCCTTCACGATGGCCCTGGACGGGGTCGGCGCCTGGCCGCCGATCTCCGAGTCCCATGTCGAGATGGACGGCGCCTGGGCGCTGTACGAGGCCTGGGTGAAGCTCCTCACCGGCGAGGCGGAGACCGCACTCGTCTACTCCTACGGCAAGTCCTCGCCGGGCAGCGTCCGCGACGTCCTCACCCGCCAGCTCGACCCCTACTACGCCGCCCCGCTGTGGCCCGACGCCGTCGCGCTCGCCGCCCTCCAGGCCCAGGCCCTGATCGACGCGGGACTCACCGACCCGCAGGAGCTGGCCGGTATCGCGGCCCGCAGCCGCGCGGCCGCCGCCACCCACCCGCACGCCCAACTGCGCGGCGAGGTCCCCATGGGCGAGACGCTCGTCGCCCCGCTGCGCACCGGCGACTGCCCGCCCATCGGCGACGGCGCGGCCGCCGTCGTCCTCGCCGCCGGCGACACCGCCCGCCGGCTGACCGACCGCCCCGCCTGGATCCGCGGCCTCGACCACCGCATCGAGGCCCACGCCCTGGGCGTCCGCGACCTCACCGACTCGCCCTCCACCCGGCTCGCCGCCGAGCGCGCCGGCGCCTTCGAACGGCCGTTGGACACCGCCGAACTGCACGCCCCCTTCACCTCCCAGGAGGTCGTGCTGCGCCGCGCCCTGCGCCTCGACGCGCCGGACAGCACGGTGTGCGTCAACCCCTCCGGCGGCGCGCTGGCCGCCAACCCCGTCATGGCCACGGGCCTGATCCGCCTCGGCGAGGCCGCCGCCCGCATCCAGCGGGGCGCCTCCGACCGCGCCCTCGCCCACGCCACCTCGGGGCCGTGCCTGCAGCACAACCTCGTCGCCGTCCTGGAAGGTGAGTGATGAGCAAGGAACCCGTGGCCGTCGTCGGTGTCGGCCAGACCAAACACGTCGCCGCGCGCCGCGACGTCTCGCTCGCCGGACTCGTCCGCGAGGCGGCCCGACACGCCCTGGACGACGCCGAGTTGACCTGGGCGGACATCGACGCCGTGGTGATCGGCAAGGCCCCCGACTTCTTCGAGGGCGTGATGATGCCCGAGCTGTATCTCGCCGACGCCCTGGGCGCCGTCGGCAAACCGATGCTGCGGGTGCACACCGCCGGTTCCGTCGGCGGCTCCACCGCCCTGGTCGCCGCGAACCTCGTCGCCGCCCGCGTTCACCGCACCGTCCTGACCCTCGCCTTCGAGAAGCAGTCCGAGTCCAACGCCATGTGGGGCCTGTCCCTGCCGATCCCCTTCCAGCAGCCCCTGCTCGCGGGCGCCGGCGGCTTCTTCGCCCCGCACGTCCGCGCCTACATGCGGCGCACCGGCGCCCCGGACACCGTCGGCTCCCTGGTCGCCTACAAGGACCGCCGCAACGCCCTCAAGAACCCCTTCGCCCACCTCCACGAACACGACATCACCCTCGAAAAGGTCCAGTCCTCGCCGATGCTCTGGGACCCGATCCGCTACTCCGAGACCTGCCCGTCCTCCGACGGCGCCTGCGCGATGATCCTCACCGACCGCACCGGAGCCGCCCGCGCACCGCACCCGCCGGCCTGGGTGCACGGCGGTGCCATGCGCAGCGAACCCACCCTCTTCGCCGGCAAGGACTTCGTCTCCCCGCAGGCCGGCAAGGACTGCGCCGCCGACGTCTACCGGCAGGCCGGCATCACCTCCCCGCGCCGGCAGATCGACGCGGTGGAGATGTACGTGCCCTTCAGCTGGTACGAGCCGATGTGGCTGGAGAACCTGGGCTTCGCCGAGGAGGGCGAGGGCTGGAAGCTCACCGAGTCGGGCGTCACCGAACTCGACGGCGACCTCCCGGTCAACCCCTCCGGCGGAGTGCTGTCCACCAACCCCATCGGCGCCTCCGGGATGATCCGCTTCGCGGAGGCCGCCCTCCAGGTGCGCGGCCGGGCCGGCGACCACCAAGTCGAGGGCGCCCGGCGGGCGTTGGGGCACGCGTACGGCGGCGGCTCCCAGTTCTTCTCGATGTGGCTGGTGGGCGCCGACGCGCCGGCCACCTGACACCCGGCGGGAGCGGGCGCGCCGCGTCGGCGCGCCCCTTCCCCGACCACCACTCCACCACCACTCCACCGCCTCGCCACGTCCCCTGTCCGTCCCCGGACACTGTGGTTAGGCTGACCGCGGACGACGAACCGGGAGGAGCGGGACACGTGACCGACAGCATCACCGAGCAGCGGCTCGTGGGCGGGCCCAGGCCCGATCTCGACCTGACGCAGGCCGAGTGGCAGTCGAGCACCCAGGGCGTGGGCGGCGTCGAGATCGCCTTCGTCGAGGGCTATATCGCGATGCGCAACCGCCGAAGCCCGGAGATCCCGGCGCTGATCTTCACCCCCGCCGAGTGGCGGGCCTTCGTCCTCGACGCCCGCGAGGGCGAATTCGATCTGACCTAGAACGTTCCGGCGCCTCGTCGGGAAGACGACGGCGCCGGATGGGAGCCTCCTCGCGGCCGGGCCCGCGAGGAGGGCGCGCCTGCCACTCACCCGACCACTCCGGCGCGCGCGTCAGGTGAGCACCACACACCCGCGCCGCCGCAGCGCCGACACCGCGTCGGCCGCGTCATCCACGCGGTTCCAGCGCAGATCCAGCTTCTCCAGCGACGGCAGCCGTGCCAGCCACGGCGGCAGCGCCTCGATCCGGTTCCCGCGCAGGTCCAGCCGGCGCAGCAGCGGCAGCGCGCGCAGCGCGTCGGGCACGTGGGGGAGCGCGTTGTCCCGGAGCTCCAGCACCCTCAGCTCGCGCAGCTCCGCGACGCCCGCGGGCAGCCCGGTCAGCGCGTTGCCGCCCAGCCACAGCTCCCGCAGCCGCCCGAGCCGTCCCAGCGTGTCGGGCAGTGCGGCCAACTCTGCCTGCTGCGCGCGGAGTTCGACCAGCCCGGCCATCCCTCCGAGCGTCGCCGGCAGCACGCCCAGCGGATTCTCACCGACGTTGAGATAGCCGAGCCGGTCCAGATCGCCCAGGGTGTCCGGCAGGGCGGTGAGCCGGTTGTCGTGCAGGTAGAGGAAGCGGGTCAGTCCGGTGAGCGCACCGATCTCGTCGGGAACCGCCGTCAGCGCGTTGTGACCGAGATCGAGGGTGTGCAGCGCGCGCAGCCGGCCGAGCGCCTCCGGGACCTCGGTCAGCGCGTTGTCGGCCAGGATCAGCACCTCCCAGTCCGCACGCCGCCAGACCTCGGCGGGCACCACACGCAGGCCCGCCTTCCAGAGGTTGAGAACGGGCGGTGCGGTGGAACCGGGACGGGGCATGGAGCGGTCTCCTCGGGAATACGGTGCGGGAGCGCCGGCTAGGGCCAGGCGAGCAGTTCGGGCGGCGCTGTGTGCGGCCGGCAAGCCAGGCGGCGAGGGCTCGCTGACGGTGACCGCCGGCGCGCCCGCGTCACCGTACCGCCGGGCGAAGGCGTACGGCCTCGGCCGGTGGCGTGTGCGTGCCCGTCACGGCCACAGGAGTTCCTTGCGCCAGCCGTCGTCGTCGGTCCGGTGGTAGGCCAGCCGGGTGTGCTTGCGGTGCTTGTCGCCCTGCCAGAACTCCACCGACTCGGCGTGCACCGTGTGCAGCGTCCATCCGGGCGCCACCAGGCCGGGTTCGCGGGCGAGACGGGCCGCCGACTCCGCCACCGCCGCGCCCCTTGGTGCTGGCGCGCTGCGCGGCGAACCGCCAGCCGTCCGCGTCGATGTCCTTGAGGATCAGTGTCCGGGCCGAGGGATTGCCGTCGGCGCCGGCGGTGGCGACCGTCATCGCGTGCGGCTCGGGGACCTGCGCACGTACCGCGCCGAGCAGCCAGGCGGTGAACAGGTCCACCGGACCGTCGGGCGTCTCCAGCGGATCGAACGCGGGCAGGTCGCCCGCGAACACCGGGAGATCACGCAGGAGTTGACGCACGTCGGCCATACCGCCCCCTCAGCCGCCTAATGGTTGATCGCGACGCTACCATTAGCGCCATGACCGCAGCACGGCTCGCCCTCGAACTCGCCGTCACCCTCCGCCATGACGGCCACGGCGGCGTCGCCGACGACCTGGCCGGGCCGGAGGGTCTCGCGGTCTGGCTGCGCGAGCGGGCCGCACCGCTGGACCGCGCGCCCGGCCCCGCCCTCCCGGACGAGGCGCTGCACACCGCCGTGCGGGAGCTGCGGGCCGCGGTCCGGTCACTGTTCGCCCGCGCCGTCCGGCCGGGCCCGCCCAGCTCCGCCGACGCCCACCGGCTGCTCCCCGAGGAGGAGGCGCTGCGCCGGCTCAACGCCGCCGCCGCGCTCGTCCCCACGGTGCCCCGGCTCGCCTGGGAGCCCGGCGCACAGCCCGCCGTGCGGCACCACCCGGCGGGCTCCGCGCCGCCCGCCGACCGGATCGTCGCGGCCCTGGCCCGCGCCGCCCTCGACTTCCTCACCGGCCCCGACCTGGCGCTGCTGCGGGCCTGCCCCGCCCCGCGCTGTGTGCGCTACTTCGTCAAGGACCACGCCCGCCAGGAGTGGTGCACCCCCTCGTGCGGCAACCGCGCCCGGGTCGCCCGCCACCACGAGCGGCGCAGGGAAGGACGGACCGGCGCCCCGTAGGGTGGTGGCATGACGGGCGAACGTGATCTCCGGGCCCTGCTGAGCGGGATGCGTCCCGAGCGCAACGAGGGCCGCTTCGTCTTCGTGAGCGTGCCCGGCGCGGTCCCCGACGGACTGACGCCGGTGGTCACCGTCACCGAGCCCGAGGGCCGCACCCTCGTCGTCCACCAGGAGGAGGCCGACCGCGCGGGCCTGGCGTACGACTACGTCGCCGGCTGGATCATCCTGCGGGTGCACTCCGCGCTGGACGCCGTCGGACTGACCGCCGCCGTCGCCACCGCCCTCGCCCAGGCCGGCCTCAGCTGCAATGTCGTCGCCGGTTTCCACCACGATCACCTCTTCGTGCCGCACGCCGCGACCGACGAGGCGCTGCGCCGGCTGCGGGCACTGGCCGACCAGGCATGACGACCGGCGGCGGAGGCGGGGGCGGCCGCGCGCACGGGGCGTCGTTCACCCCGACGCCCGCGCCGTGTGCCCGGCCGGGCCACGTACGATGGCGGCATGTCCTTCCTCCGCCGCCGCAGCGCAGCCACGCCCGCCGGGCCTGACTTCGACGTCCTCGCCATGGACCCCGGGGACTGGCCGGGCAATCTCGGAGCCGGGCTGCTGCCCGCGCCCGACGGGAGCTGCCAGGGCGTCTTCCTCCGCTACGACCTGTTCGGCGGCCGCGGCCCCGCGATGATCATCGGCAATCTGCCGGAGGGGTCCCCCGCCCGCGAGCTGGAGGACGACCAGGTGCCCTTCGAGGTGGCCCAGCTGCTCGCGGCGCTCGGCAACGACGAGCCGGTGACGGTCGTCGAGAGCGAGGACACCCCCGTGATGCACGAGGACAACCTGCTGATCGTCAAGCGCATCAAGTGCTCGGAGAGCCGGATCTCCTGCGCCCAGTTCGACCGCAGCGACGGCGTCCTGGTCACCATCGCCAGCTGGGACCGGCCGATCACCGACGACCTCTACGCGCTGCTCAAGCCGCTGCCCGCGGAGCTCTTCCAGCAGGGCTGAGCCCCGGCGCGGAACCGGAGCGGACACCGTCGCGCCCGGTGGACGGGAGACCGTCCACCGGGCGCGACGCGCTCACCCGGTCGGTGTGCCCGGACGGGCTCAGGAATCCGAGCGGCGCACGTCGACGTCGGCCGCCCGCACATAGCCGACCCGGTGCCCGAGCTGGATCTCGTAGTAGACGTCCTCGCCGTGCACGATCGCGTGCTGGGAGAGGTCGAAGGTCGGCGCGTAGAAGTAGTCGCCCTTCATCCGGTCCCCGACGACGTACTTCTGGCCGGCGGCGAGCTTGTACGGCAGGGGGGAGACCGCCTGGTACGGCACCCCGGCCGGGTACGCCTCCTTCTCCGGGTACGCGCGGCCGTAGACCGGGATGTCCTCCCGGCCGGCCTTGGGCGTGGCGATCATGCCCTCGGCGTTCACCGCCGTCGGCGCGTGGTGCGGGTTGCGGAACCACGCTTTCTGCCCGAGGTACCAGATGGCCGTCCAGTCGCCGGACCGGCCCGCCACCGCGAACCGCTGCCCGGTCGAGGCACGGGCACCGGTGTCGTTCACGCCCGTGGTCGAGTCACTGCCGTTCGGGTGCAGCCCGATGTCCTTGACCAGCGGTGCGTCGGCGTCCGGCGCGGTGTGCAGCCGCACCGCCGCGGAGCCGTGCGGCGCGCAGGGGTCGCCGGCCTTCTCGCAGCCCGTGTAGACCGGCTTGTTCCCGGCGTAGTCCGGGCGGATGGTGACCAGCCCGCCGTGCGCGCCCGAGGTGGCCTTGAAGGGCTTGCCCAGCAGCGAGAAGTAGTGCGCCCAGTCCCAGTACGGGCCGGGGTCGGTGTGCATCCCGGCCACGGTGGCCGTGGTCGTGCCGGGCACGTTGTCGTGGCCCAGGATGTGCTGCCGGTCGAGCGGCACGTCGTACTTGCCGCTCAGGTACTTCACCAGCCGGGCCGAGGCGCGGTACATCGCCTCCGTGTACCAGGCGTCCGGCGCGGCGAGGAAGCCCTCGTGCTCGATGCCGAGGGAGTGCGAGTTGATGTACCAGTTGCCCGCGTGCCAGGCGACGTTCTTGGCCCGCATATGCTGGGCGATCAGGCCGTCCGAGGAGCGGATCGTGTAGTTCCAGGACACATAGGTGGGGTCCTTGATCAGCTTGAGTGTGGTCTCCCAGGACCCCTCGGTGTCATGGATGACGATGCTGCTGATCCGCAGGTCCTCGGGCCGGTCCGCCTTGTCGTGGTTGCCGTAGTCGCCGTCCCCGAACTCCTCGTACGGCGCCGGGACCGACTCGCAGGCGACGCTGTCCGGGCACTGCGGCGCGTGGCCGGCCCGCCCCGGCGCCGCCTTCGCGGCCGGCGTGCCGAGACGTTTCTGCTGCTGGGCGTCGGGGGCCAGGCCCGGCGTGGCGGGGAGCGTGACCCGCTGTCCCGCGTCGGTGGTCCGCGTCTGGCCCCGGCGCATCACGTCGTAGACCTCGTCCGCGAAGGCCCGGCCGCCGCGCGTACTGTCCTGGCCGCCGTAGCGCGCCACCGCCTCGTACCACCGCGCGGGGTCGCCGCCGGTGGCGTGCCCCAGCTTGCGCTGCTCCGCGGCGAGCAGCGCCGCCCCGCCGAGCACGTTCGCCGCCGGGTCCCTCCGCAGCCGCTCGGCCGGGAGCCCCGCCAGCGTGGCGGCCGTCGTCAACGTCCGCAGCCGGGCCGGGAGTCGGGCGGGCAGCGCGGCCCGCTTCGCCGCCGCGGACGGCACCTTCTTGCGGGGCCGCGCGCCGTCGCCGCGGGCGTCCTCGGAGCCCTGGCTGAACTCCGGCGTTCGCGTCAGCGCGGTGCGGGCATCGGTGAGGTGCATCGGACCGTAGCCCCCGGCGACGCTGGGTGCGCCGCCGTGGGCGTCCCAGCGGGACTCCAGATACGAGACGCCGAGCAGTACACCGCGCGGCACATGGAAGCGGGCGGCGGCATCGGTGAAGGCCCGCTGCAGTGCGTCCGACCGGGGCTGGCCTGCGTGCGCGGACGGCGCTCCCGACAGCGGCAGCAGCAGGGCCGCCGCCGCGACGGCGGTGACGGATCTGCGCAGGGCGGGGCGGTGGAATCTCTTCTCGTCTTCCGGGGCGGATCCTCGCAAAGCAACCTCCTCGAGCCGGCCCGAGCCGGGGCGGTGTGACGGTGGGTGCGCAAACGGCCGCACGGGCGGGACCCGAGACTAGAGCCCCCGTCGGCTTAGAGCTATACGTTTGCCGAGGGTCCGTCAATCACCGTGCCGTCTTGGGATTCCGCATGTCAGGGCATCTCCAGAGGAGCCTTCCCGGACAGCTGCCCGGCCTGCGGGGCGTCAGTGGAATGGACCAGTCACCGGACCCGGGCGGCGGGTTCGGCGTGGAGGCCCGGCCGGGAGAAGAGGACCGGGCCCGGAGGCGTACATGGGTGAGCGGCGCACCCCGTACCCGGGCGCGCCGCTCACAATCCCCCCTTGCGGTGCCGGTGGTATCCGGCACCTGTCGGCGGTCAGCGGGTGCCGACCGCCGCCCGCACCGCACGGCGCGCCATCTGGCAGTCGTCGTGCAGCCGGCGCAGGAGCAGCCGCTGCTCCTCGCCCGCCGCGGGCACACCGGGTAGTCCCGGACCGGGTGTGCCCGTCGGCGTGGGTTCGCGCATGGTGCGCTGGACCGCGGTCTCGTACCGCCGGATCTCGCGGGTGAGCACCAGCATCAGATTCACCAGGAAGGCGTCCCGCGAGGCCGGTCCCGCGTTCTGGGCGAGCTGGCTGATCTGCCGTCGGGCCACCGGGGCGTCGCCGAGGACGGACCACAGGGTCGCCAGGTCGTAGCCCGGCAGGTACCAGCCCGCGCTGTCCCAGTCCAGCAGGACCGGGCCCGCGGGGGAGAGCAGCACGTTGTTCAGCAGCGCGTCGCCGTGGCAGAACTGGCCCTGGGTGTGCGACAGACCGTGCATCAGCTTCTGCAGGTCACCCAGGTCCCGGTCGGTGAGCAGCCCCAGGTCGTGGTACCGGCCGATCCGGCCCGCGTAGTCGAGCGGGGTGTCGAACAGCCCGGCCGGCGGGCGCCAGAGGTTGATCCGGCAGATCGCGCTGAGCGCCGCCCGTACGTCCGCACGGGGCGGCGCCTCGGACGGGTGCCGGGTCAGCGCCGCGACCCGGCCGGGCATCCGCTCGACGATCAGCGTGCAGTTGTCGGGATCGGCCGCCACCAGCCGCGGCACCCGTACCGGCGGACGGTGCCGGACGAATGCGCGGTATGCGCTTATTTCCTGCCGGAACCTCTCCGCCCAGGCGGGGGACTGGTCCAGTAAACACTTGGCGACCGCGGTCATCCGGCCCGTCGTGCCGACGAGGAGGACGGACCTGCTGCTGCGGCGCAGCACCTGCACCGGGTTGAACTCGGGGCAGATGCGGTGCACCGAGGCGACGGCGGCGCGCAACTGGGCGCCCTGGGGGCCGGACAGGTCGAGTCTCCCGCTGAGCGGCTGGGAGCCCGTCGTCCCCTGCATCCGCCGGGTCCGGCCGCCGGGGAGACCGGTGACCGCCCCCGCGGAAGGCGTGGGGTCGAGATACGGCCCGCTTCCCGTGGGGTGCGGGCGGTACGGCCGGGTGGGGGCGGTCACGGCGGACGATGCTGCATACATGGGTGAAACAGATCCCTTCGTGCGCCGGCGAGTTGCGTGCGCTCCCCGGCCCGGTGGTGGGAACCCGTGAACGGGCCCCGTGCAGGAGGCCGATCCAGGGTCCCCGTGAGGGGCGCGCACCCTGGGGAATGCGGTCCCGCCACCAGGCCGGGGGCGGCATATCTACAGAACACGTGCCTGCGGGTGGCAGACCATCTGGCGCACCCTGGCGAACCCTGGCGAATGACCACAGCCCATGTCAGCGGCCGTTACTGTCAACTCAGTCGAGGAACCTGGGGGCTTGACGTGGACAGGCAGCCGAACACCCGTCTCGCGGACCTTTTCGGCCTGGCCGGCTGGTCCAAAGGAGAGCTGGCGAGAATGGTCAACCGGCAGGCGGCGGCCATGGGCCATCCGCAGCTGGCGACCGACACCTCGCGGGTACGGCGCTGGATCGACATGGGGGAGACCCCGCGCGACCCGGTGCCCAAGGTGCTGGCTTCCCTGTTCACCGAGCGCCTCGGCCGTGTCGTAACCATCGAGGACCTCGGGTTCGCCAGAACGGGTCGCTCGGGGAAGCGGCAGGCCATGGACGGTCTGCCGTGGGCTCCCGAACGGACCGCCGCGGTCCTCACGGAATTCACGGGAATGGACCTCATGCTCAACCGACGCGGCTTGGTGGGTGCGGGCGCCGCACTCGCCGCGGGCTCCGCACTCACCGGCGCCATGTACGACTGGCTGCACACCGCCCCGGCCCCGGCCGGCGCCGCAGGCCACCCCGACCCGTACTCCTCCGATTCCCTCGACGCACTCGACCAGATCGGCCTCGACCGCTACGAGGCGGCCCCGGTGGGGTCCCAGGAGATCGACGCGCTGGAGCGCTCGGTCGAGGTGTTCCGCGCCTGGGACGCCGCCCGCGGGGGCGGGCTGCAGCGCAAGGCCGTGGTGGGCCAGCTCAACGAGGTGGGCGGCATGCTCGCCTACCGCCACCCCGACCACCTGCAGCGCAGGCTGTGGGGGGTGGCCGCCAACCTGGCGGTGCTGGCCGGCTGGATGTCCCATGACGTGGGCCTGGAGCCCACCGCCCAGAAGTACTTCATCATCGCCGCCCATGCGGCGCGCGAGGGCGGCGACCGTCCGCGCGCCGGCGAGGCCCTCTCGCGTGCCGCCCGCCAGATGGTGCATCTGGGCCGCCCCGACGACGCGCTGGACCTGATGAAGCTGGCCAAGTCCGGCTCCGGCGAGGAGACCCTGCCGCGCACCCGCGCCATGCTGCACACCATCGAGGCATGGGCGCAGGCGTCCAAGGGCAACGGCCAGGCGATGCGCCGCACCCTGGGCGAGGCGGAGGACCTCTTCGTCTCGGACAAGGGCGATGTGCCGCCGCCGAGCTGGATGCAGATGTTCGACGAGGCGGATCTGCACGGCATGCAGGCCCTGGCGTTCCGTACGCTCGCCGATCACGATCCGGCGGCCGCCGGGATCGCCCAGGACCACGCCAAGCGGGCGCTGCGGCTGCGGGAGAACGGCCGCCAGCGGTCGCAGATCTTCGACTACATCTCGATGGCCTCGGCCTGCTTCATCGGCAACGACCCCGAACAGGCCGACCGCTACGCCCGGTTGGCGCTGGTGTCCATCGGGGAGAACTCCTCGCACCGCACCTGGGACCGGCTCCGCGAGATGTTCCGGCTCACGGGGCAGTACGCCGGCTACGGAAAGATCCAGGACCTGCGCGAGGAGATCCAGCATGTCCTGCCGAAGGCGAAGCCGAAGACCAAGGAGTCGGGCCTCGGACCCGGAATCGGCACGGGCCTGGGAGCGAACTTCTCGGCCTGAGGGGTGCGGACGGGGCGGGTGTGACGGTACGTCACCTCTGAGTGCGGCGTCCTCCTCCGTCTCGCCGCCTCACCCGTCGAACGCCGGTACGCCCGCCGATGCCTCCGGGGCGGCCGGCTCCGGATCCGCCGGTCCGCCCGCCGCCACCGCGGTGTGCGTCAGTCGCCGACCCTGGCGACCAGCACGCACGCGTCGTCCTCGCGCTCGGTGCCGCCGAACTCCTCGACGACGATGCGGACGCTGTCCTGCGCACTGCGGGCCGTGGCGAACCGCGGCGCCAGGGAGAGGAGCCGCTCGGTGCCCTCGTGCAGGGCGTCCGCGCCGTGCGTACGCCGCGGGACCAGGCCGTCGGTGTGCAGAACGAGCAGGTCACCGGGCTCCAGCTGCTCGGTGTGCTGGGTGTAGACCGCACCCGACGTCGCCCCGAGCAGGACACCCTCGGGCGGGTCCAGCGCGCGCCCCGTGCCGCCGCGGAACAGCAGCGGTGCGGGGTGCCCGGCCTGGGACCACTCCAGGGTCCGTGCGGCGGGGTCGAAGCGGCCGCACAGCGCGCTGCCCAGCGCCGGCTGCGCGGCGGTGTCCAGCAGTTGGTTGAGGAAGCACATCAGGGGTCCCGGATGGTGTCCGGCGACCGCCATCCCGCGCAGCGCGCCCAGCACCATCGCCATCCCGGACGTGGCGGTGGCGCCATGGCCGGTGAGGTCGCCGACGCTCAACAGGGTCGTGCCGTCCGGCAGTTGCAGTGCGTCGTACCAGCCGCCGCCGACCAGGGCACGGGTGCCGGAGGGAAGGTAGCGCCCGGCGAGGTCGAGGGCGACCGGGCCGCCCTGCGGGAACCGCAGGGAGCCGCGCCACGGGGGGAGCACGGCCTCCTGCAGTTCGACCGCAAGCCGGTGCTCGGTCTGCGCGATGTGCCGCTCGCGGTGCAGCGAGTCACGGGTCTCGCGTACCGCCTGCTGGCTGCGGCGCAGCTCGCTGACGTCCCGCAGCACGGCCCACATGCAGGCGGTGCTGCCGTCGGCGTCGAGCACCGGCTCGCCCACCATGTGCACCGTGCGCAGACTCGCGTCCGGGCGCACGATGCGGAACTCGCCGTCGATCGGGCGGCCGTCCACCAGGCAGTCGGTGACCATCGTGGCCAGCCCCTCCTGGTCGTCGGCGTGGACCAGGGACGGCAGCTCGTCGAGGGTGAGCGGGCCGTCGGACGGCGCCCTGCCGAACATCGCGAACAGCTCGTTGGACCAGCTGACCTCGTCGGTGAGGAGGTTCCACTCGGCGCTGCCGACCCGGCGCAGCAGTGAGCCGCGCTCGGGTGGCGCGCTCTCCTCGGCGGCCGGCGCGGATCCGGCCTCCGGTCCGGCCTCGTCGGCGCTCTCGGCGGGCAGGCCCTCTCTCAGCTGGTCGAGGTGGCCCCCCAGATCGTCGAGGTGATGCACGGCGAGATCGCACAGCGCCCGCTGCCAGCGCAGCTGCGGGTCGGCGGCGAGTCCCGGGTCCGCCGCGGACTCCCTGCGCACCGCGTCGAGGTCGCCGCGCAGGCGGCGGGCCTGCGTGATGAGTGACTCGACCGTGTCGCGCTCGGGGGGCCGGTCGGCTGGGTGATCCGCGAAGAGAGGGGACGGCATGACGTACTCCGTGATCAGGCGGCGCCGGGCTGAAGGGCCGGTAACGACTGTTGCACAGGCGGCGACCGTCCGTAAGGGATTTGGCACTACCCGATACGGTGGTGCACCTGGCATATGCCCCCGGCGTTCCGGGGCAATCCCGGGGCGAATCGGCGGAATGACAGCTTCCAAGCTAGGCTTCGGCCGCCGTCAGCAGGCGCTTCCGCCGATCCATGGTGGGAACGAGGCTTACGGCCCGCGGTCACCGGCAAGAATGCCGGTCAGCGGAAATCCCGTTGCCAGCCTGCCCCCCGCACCGGATGCTGACCTCATGTTCGATCCAGACATAGCGCCCAGTGGCACCCTGCTCGGCCTCCTGCAGCGAGGCCGCGGCGACGGGACCCTGCATGCCCTCGCGGCGCCGCGGGCCGAGGCGCTCGCGGCACTCAACGACAGCGTGCTGCGCGATCCCCGCCGCGACTGGCAGGTCGAGAACCGCTCGCTCTACTACGCGCGCCTCTACATGCAGCTCGACGGCGGCCTCGAAGAGATCGAACGCCACCTCTTCCACCCCGACGACCTCGTCGACACCGGCGAGGAGCGCACCGGCCTCGCCCTCGCGGTCCTCGGCCACCTCGCCGCCTACGGCAGGGACGCCGCCCGGCTGCTGCTGCGCAGCTACGCCGCGGCCGGCAGCAACTGGCGCTGGGCCCTGGACGAGCTCGCGCTGCGTGACGACGACGCCGGGCTGATGACGCTCGCCCCCGCCGTCCTCGCCCGCTTCCCGGAGACCGAGGAGGGCGACGGTGCGCTGGCCACCGCCGTCCGCGACGCCTTCGAGCCCCGGCCCTGGCGCCTGTGGGCCGAGGACCCCCGATACGGCACGCGGCTGGCCGCCGCCGGGGAACAGGGCTCCTTCGACCGCTGGCAGCGGCAGCTGCGCCCCCGCGGGCCGCGCCCCGGCTGGAGCGTGACCGAGATCCTCCAATGGGCCGAGCCGGGCCCGGAGGAGGCCCCCGAGGAGCACCGGCACGCCGCCGCCGCCCGCTGCCTGGCCGCCGTCGCCGCCCCCGAGGACCGCCCCGAGCTGCTGCGCGCCGCGCGCAGCGCGCCCGACGGGGCCCGCGCCGCCGTGCTCCATCACCTCGCCGAACGCGGCGACCCGGACGCCCTCGACCTGATCGAGGACGCGGTCGTCGACCCCTTCTCCTCCGAGCGGCTGGTCTCCGCCGCGCTCGCCGCCTTCGCGCGGATGCGCAGCGTGGCCGCCGTCGTCCGGGCCCGGGTCTGGGCACCGCGCGCCGACCTGCTGGGCTCGGCCGCCGCCGCCCTGCTCGCCCGCCGCGGCGGCCGGCGCGACGCCGAAGCGGTGCTCGCCGCGCTGCGCCGGACCGTCCGCGAGGAGGGCCCCGACGCGGACGGGCTGTGGGACCTGGTCGACGGCGCCGGACGCCTCGGCGTCGCCTGCGCCGCCCCCGTCCTGCGCCACCTCTACCGCGAGACGTCCTCCTCCCACCTCCGCGGCCGGGCCGCCGCCGCGCTCGCCGCCACCGACCCCGGCTTCGCGGCCGGCTTCGCCGTCGAGTGCCTCTGGGACTGCGAGGAGACCACCCGCGAACTGGCCGCCCGGCACGCCGCCACGGGCGACGACCGGGTCGTCGAACAACTTCGCCGGCTGGCGGCTGATCCGGCGGAGGAAGCCGAGGTACAAACGGCTGTGCGTAGCCGGATCGGCCCTGAGGCCTAGGTTTCTCCCACGTCTTTGTCTGACCCGCCGCGGGTTCCGCTGCGCTTTGCCTTGCCCCGTTTTTGGCTTTCCCGCCGTGAGGGTTTCTCTTTGTTCGCCTGCGGCGGGCGGGGTCCGCTGCGCGGGGCTGTGGGTGCGGTGACGGGCCGGAGGGGCAGGGGTGTGGGACGTAAAGCGAAGCAGTCCGGACACCCCCACCCGCGCAGGCCCGTCGCCGGCACCCGAAACGCCCCGCGCAGCGGACCCCGCCCGCCGCTGGGGGTACCTCCCACGCCCTTTAGGCAGTGGGGGAGCAACGGCGAGCGCACCGCGGTAGCGGGCGAAGATCGGCGAGCAACAACCACGGCGGGAAAGCCAAAAACGTGGGAAGACGTTCCCCCGGAGGAAAGCTCACCGTGACCCCCTCCACGCACGGCGCGTCGACAACAGCGGTATGCGTGTCGCCCTGGTCACCGAATCCTTTCCGCCCGATGTCAACGGCGTCTCCCACTGCGCCCTGGAAACCGTCCGGCACCTCGTCCGGCGGGGGCACGATCCGCTCGTGATCGCCCCGTTCGGTGGTGCGTCGCCGGCCACCGGTACGTACGAGAGTCCCTGCCCGGTGGTCCGGGTGCCGTCGATGCCGCTGCCCGGCTATCCGCAGGTGCGGATCGCGCTTCCCGGGCGCCGGCTGTCCGCGGCGCTCGACGGGCACCGGCCCGATCTCGTGCACCTCGCGAGTCCGTTCGTGCTCGGTGCCCGGGGGATGGCGGCCGCCGCCCGCCGCCGGGTGCCGGCGATCGCCGTCTACCAGACCGACCTGGGCCGCTATGCCCGCACCTACCTCGGCGGCGGCGCGGCCACCGCCTGGCGGCGCATCCGTGCGGTGCACGGGGCCGCCGACCGCACCCTGGCGCCCTCCAGCGCGGCGCTGCTGGACCTGACCGAGCACGGCGTGCCGCGGGTCCACCTGTGGCCGCGCGGCGTCGACTCCGAGCGGTTCCACCCGGGGCGGCGCGACGCGGTGCTGCGCAGCTCGCTCACCGCGGGGCGGGAGCTGCTGGTGGGGTACGTGGGGCGGCTCGCGCCGGAGAAGGACGTCGGGCTGCTGGCCGAGACCTCGCGGCTGCCGGGGGTGCGCACCGTCGTCATCGGTGAGGGCCCCAGCGCCGCCGGGCTGCGGACCACGCTGCCCGGGGTCCGCTTCCTCGGCCGCCGGACCGGCGACGAACTCGCCCGGCTCTACGCCTCGTTGGATGTCTTCGTCCACACCGGCCCGTACGAGACCTTCTGCCAGACCGTGCAGGAGGCGATGGCCTCCGGGGTGCCGGTGGTGGCGCCGCGGGCGGGCGGTCCGCTGGACCTGGTGGACCACGGCCGTACGGGGCTGCTGGTGACACCGGGTGACGGCGGGGCGTTCCGGGACGCGGTGCGGGTGCTGGCGCGCAGCGCCGAGCTGCGGGTCCGCTACGGTGCCGCGGCCCGCCGGGCGGTCGAGGACCGCACCTGGGAGGCCGTCGGCGACCAGCTCCTGGGCCACTACGAGGCCGTGCTCAGCGACCGGACGGCGGTGGCGGCATGAGCGCCCGGCGCGGCCCCGGGGCGGGTCTGCGGATCGTCCGGATCGCCAACTTCGTCACCCCGGCCTCCGGCGGGCTGCGCACCGCGCTGCACGAACTCGGCGCGGGCTACCGGGCCGCCGGGCACGAGCCGGTGCTGATCGTGCCGGGCCCGCCCGTGGCGGACGGTTCGGCCGGCCCACGCGACGAAGTCACCGCGCAGGGACGGGTGATCACCCTGCCGGGGCCGAGGCTGCCGGGCAGCGGCGGCTACCGCCTGCTGACCGACCGCCCGCGGCTCCAGCGGCTGCTGCACGCGCTGGCCCCCGACCGGCTGGAGGTCTCCGACCGGACGACGCTGCGCTGGACGGGGGAGTGGGCCCGCCGGGCGCGGGTCCCCGCGGTGATGGTCTCGCACGAGAGCGTCGACGGGGTGCTGCATACCTGGGGCGTACCGCGGCCGGTGGCCCGTGCCGCCGCGGACCGGCTCAACCGCCGTACGGCGCACGCCTACAGCCGGGTCGTGTGCACCACCGACTGGGCCGCGGCGGAGTTCACCCGGGCCGGGGTGCGCAATGTGGTGCGCGCGCCACTCGGCGTCGATCTCGCCGCCTGGCACCCGGACTGCCGCAGCGCTGAGCTGCGGCGGCGCTGGGCGGGCCGGTCGGAGGTCCTGCTGCTGCTCTGCTCCCGGCTGTCGCAGGAGAAGCGGCCGGGGCGGGCCCTGGACGCGCTGGCGGAGCTGCGGCGGCGCGGGGTGGACGCGACGCTGGTGGTGGCCGGTGACGGGCCGCTGCGGGCCCGCCTGGAGACCCGGGCGCGGACCGAGCGGCTGCCCGTGGCGTTCGCCGGGCATCTCGCCGACCGGTCCCGGCTCGCCGCGCTGCAGGCCGGTGCCGATGTGGCCCTGGCGCCGGGCCCGGCGGAGACGTTCGGGCTGGCCGCGCTGGAGGCGCTCGCCTGCGGCACCCCGGTGGTCGCGAATGCGGGGTCGGCGCTGGCGGGGCTGGTCGGCGGCGGTGGCGACACGGCGCTCGACGACGGGCCCTCGTTCGCCGACGCGGTCCAGCGGGTCCTGGCCCGGCCGGAGGCCGCCCGCCGCGCCGCCGCCCGGCGGCACGCCGAGGGCTACGGCTGGCAGCCCGCCGTCGCGGCCTTCCTGGCGGCGCACGACGCGCCGTCGCCGCTCGGCAGGCCGGTCGCCGCCCGCTCGGCGCCGTCCCCGGCCGGCCCGCTGGGCGGGTGGTGACGGTGCGTACCGAGGGGGAGGCGGAAGGAATGCGGGCGCCGGACGGTGGCCGGTTCCCGGTCCGCTTCGTGGCGCTGGGTGATTCGCTGACCGAGGGGCTCGGCGATCCCGTGCCGGGCGGCGGCTGGCGTGGCTGGGCGCCCCTGCTCGCCGGGGCGATTGGCGAGCGGCCGGGCGGCGTGGAGCTGGTGAACCTGGCGCGCAGCGGGGCGCTGGCGGCGGAGCTGGCCGAGCGGCAGCTGCCCCTGGCGCGTGCGCTCGCGCCGCGCTTCGCCTCGCTGGTCGTCGGCGCGAACGACACCCTGCGCGCGGCCTTCAGCATCGAGCGGGTCGCGGCCGCGCTGGACCGGGCGCACGGCGCGCTGAGCGCCGACGGGGCCGTGGTGCTGACGGCCTGTCTGCCCGATCCGGGCCGGATGCTGGGGCTGCCCGCGCCGCTGGCGCGCCCGCTGGCCCGCCGGATGCGCGCCGTGAACACCGTCGTCCACGTGGTGTCCGCGCGCCACCGGGGCGTGCATCTGCACCTCGCGGAACACCCGTGGGTCGCCGAGCGCGCCTGCTGGAGCGTGGACCGGCTGCACCCCAGCGAGCGCGGCCACCGGCTGCTGGCCCGCGGCTTCCACGGTGTGCTGGCCGCCGCCGGCCTGCCCGTCGGGCCGCCGCCCGCGCTCACCCTCGACGGCCCGCCGCCGACCCGCGCCGGATCCGCCCGGTGGATGGCGACCCGCGGCACCCGCTGGGTCGCCGACCGGTGCACGGACCTGCTGCCCGGCCTGCTCGGGCTGGCGCTCCAGGAGTGCCGGCACCAACTGGCGGGGTCCGGCCGGCTGCTGGACGCCGCGGCCGACCGTGCCGCGCAGGCCGCGCTCGCCGCCCTGGCCGGGCCGGACGCGGACGCCGGCCCGGCCGGGAAAGCCGCCGCCACGGCGGGGGGCGCTGCGACAATGGCGGGATGACGGGACGCTGGGAGTTCTGGATCGACCGGGGTGGCACGTTCACGGACGTCGTCGGCCGCAGGCCGGACGGACGGCTGGTCACCGGAAAGCTCCTCTCGCACCACCCGGAGCGCTACCGCGACGCCGCGGTGGCCGGCATCCGGATGATGCTGGGGCTCGGCCCGGACGAACCGGTGCCCGCCGAACGGGTCTCCGTCGTCAAGATGGGCACCACCGTCGCCACCAACGCCCTGCTGGAGCGCACGGGCGAGCCGACCGTGCTGCTGATCACCGAAGGGTTCCGGGACGCGCTGCGGATCGCCTACCAGAACCGGCCGCGGATCTTCGACCGGCACATCGTGCTGCCGGAGGCGCTCTACGACCGGGTGATCGAGGTGCCGGAGCGGATCGGCGCCCGCGGTGAGCCGGTCCGGCCGCTGGACGCCGACGCGGTCCGCCGGGCGCTGATCCGGGCCCGCGCGGACGGCCTGCGCAGCGCCGCCGTCGTCCTGCTGCACGGCTACCGCCACGCCGACCACGAGCGGGCCGTCGCCGAGCTGGCCAGGCGGGCCGGGTTCTCCCAGGTCAGCTGCTCGCACGAGGTCAGCCCGCTGATGAAGCTGGTGCCGCGCGGCGACACCACCGTGGTCGACGCCTACCTCTCGCCGATCCTGCGCCGCTACGTCGACGAGATCGCCGAGCAACTCCCCGGCATCCGGCTGATGTTCATGCAGTCCAACGGCGGGCTGCGGCAGGCCGCGCACTTCCGCGGCAAGGACGCGGTGCTGTCCGGGCCCGCGGGCGGCGTCGTCGGCATGGTGCGGGCCGCGGCCGAGGCGGGCGGCCACGACCGGGTGATCGGCTTCGACATGGGCGGCACCTCCACCGACGTGTCCCACTACGCCGGGGAGTTCGAGCGGGTCTTCGGCAACGAGGTCGCGGGCGTACGGATGCGCGCCCCGATGATGGACATCCACACCGTCGCGGCCGGCGGCGGATCCGTCCTGCACTTCGACGGCCGCCGCTACCGGGTCGGCCCCGATTCGGCCGGCGCGGACCCGGGACCGGCCTGCTACCGGCGCGGCGGCCCGCTCACCGTCACCGACGCCCAGGTGATGCTCGGCCGTATCCAGCCCGGCCACTTCCCCGCCGTGTTCGGGCCGGACGGCGACCGGCCGCTGGACGCCGAGGTGGTCCGCGCCCGCTTCGCCGAGCTGGCCCGGCGGGCCGCCGCCGAGACCGGGGACGACCGCGGCCCCGAGGAGGTCGCGGCCGGGTTCCTGGACATCGCGGTGCTCAACATGGCCAACGCCGTCAAGAAGATCTCCGTCCAGCGCGGCCACGACATCACCCGTTACGCCCTCGTCAGCTTCGGCGGCGCCGGCGGCCAGCACGCCTGCGCGGTCGCGGACGCGCTGGGCATCGGCACGGTGCTGGTCCCGCCGCTGGCCGGGGTGCTCTCCGCGTACGGCATCGGGGTCGCCGACGCCACCGCGATGCGCGAGCAGGCCGTCGAGGCGGAGTTCACCGACCCGGCGGCCGTCGCGCGGGTGCACGAGGCGTGCGAGGCGCTCGCCGGACAGACCCGGCGAGAACTCCTCGACGACGGCGTGCCGGACGCCTCGGTCACCACCCGCGCCCGGGTGCTGATCCGCTACGCCGGGACCGACTCCACCATCGGCGTCCCGCTCGCCGACGCCGCCACCATGACCGACGACTTCGTCCGGGCCCACCGCGAGCGGTACGCCTTCACCATGGACAAGCCGCTGGTGGCCGAGGCGGTGTCGGTCGAGGCGCGGGGCGCGGCCGGCGGCGCGGGCGGCCACGAGACGCCGGCGGGCAGCCGGGAAGGGGAGCCGGCGCCGGCCGCCACGGTACGGATGTACACGGCCGGCCGGTGGCGGGACACCCCCCTCCACCGCCGCACGGACCTGCGCCCCGGCGACACCCTCACCGGCCCGGCCGTCATCGCCGAGGAGGACGCGACCACGGTCCTCGAACCGGACTGGCAGGCGGCCATGGGCGAGGGCGGGCACCTCGCGCTGACCCGCGTCCGGCCGCGCACCGGCCGGACCGCGGTCGGCACCGGCGCCGACCCCGTGATGCTGGAGGTCTTCAACAGCCTCTTCATGGCCATCGCCGAGCAGATGGGCGTCCGGCTGGAGCACACCGCGCACTCCGTCAACATCAAGGAGCGCCTCGACTTCTCCTGCGCCCTCTTCGACGCCGACGGCAACCTCATCGCCAACGCACCGCACATCCCCGTGCACCTGGGCTCGATGGGGGAGTCCATCAAGGAGGTGCTGCGGCGCCGGGGCGGCGAGATGCGGCCGGGCGACGTGTACGCGATCAACGACCCGTACCACGGTGGCACCCACCTCCCCGACGTCACCGTCGTCACCCCCGTCTTCGACACCGAGGGGAGCGAGCTGCTCTTCCTGGTGGCCTCGCGCGGCCACCACGCCGAGATCGGCGGCATCACCCCGGGCTCGATGCCCGCCTTCAGCCGCACGGTCCAGGAGGAGGGCATCCTCTTCGACAACTGGCTCCTGGTGCGCGACGGCGAGCTGCGCGAGCGCGCCACCCGCGAACTGCTCGCCGCCGGCCCCCACCCCTCCCGCGCGCCCGACGCCAACCTCGCCGATCTGCGCGCCCAGATCGCCGCCAACGAGAAGGGCATCCGGGAACTGCGGCGGATGACCGACCAGTTCGGGCTGGACGTCGTCCGGGCGTACATGGGGCACGTCCAGGACAACGCCGAGGAGTCGGTGCGGCGGATCATCGCGCGGCTGTCGGACGGCAGCTGCCGTTACGAGACCGACAGCGGCGCCGAGATCCGGGTCGCGCTGACCGTCGACCGCGCGGCCCGCGGCGCCGTACTGGACTTCGCCGGCACCTCGCCCCAGCAGCCCGGCAACGCCAATGCGCCCAGCTCGGTGGTGATGGCGGCGGTGCTGTACGTCTTCCGCACCCTGGTGGCCGACGACATCCCGCTCAACAGCGGCTGCCTCAAGCCCGTGGAGGTCCGCATCCCGGAGGGCTCGATGCTCGCGCCCGTCTTCCCGGCGGCCACCGTCGCGGGCAACGTGGAGACCTCCCAGGCGGTCACGGGCGCGCTCTACGCCGCGCTCGGTGTCCAGGCCGAGGGCTCGGGCACCATGAACAACGTCACCTTCGGCAACGACCGGGTGCAGTACTACGAGACCGTCGCCAGCGGCTCGGGCGCGGGCGACGGCTTCGACGGCGCGGACGCCGTGCAGACCCATATGACCAACTCCCGGCTCACCGACCCCGAAGTGCTGGAGTGGCGCTACCCCGTCCGCGTCGACGGCTTCGCCATCCGCGCCGGCAGCGGCGGCACCGGCCGCTGGCACGGCGGCTGCGGCGTCGAGCGCCGGCTGCGCTTCCTGGAGCCGATGACCGTGGCCCTGCTGACCAACCACCGCAGAATCGCGCCGTACGGCATGGCGGGCGGCGCCCCCGGTGCGCTGGGCGCCAACCGCGTGGAGCGGGCGGACGGTTCGCGGGTGGAGCTGGCGGGCTGTGACGTGGCGGACGTCGGCGTGGACGACGTGCTGGTGCTGCGCACGCCGGGCGGCGGCGGATACGGGGCGGCGGACGAGGACTGACGGCCGCTCGCCCGCCTCCGCTAGCGCATCCGGACGAAGCGGACCGGGGTCCCCGGTACCGCCTGGGCCGCGGGGGCCAGATGGCGCTCGGGGACGACGCCGACGACCGGGTAGCCGCCGGTCGTGGGGTGGTCGTGGAGGAAGAGGACCGGCAGGCCGTCGGGCGGGACCTGGAGGGCGCCCAGGGGCATGCCCTCGCTGGGGAGTTCGCCGCCGCGGGAGCGCTCCAGGGGCGGGCCCTCGGTGCGCAGGCCGATGCGGTTGCTGGCCGGCGAGACGCGGAAGCGGCCGGTGGCGAGGGTGTGCAGACCGGCGGCCGTGAACCACGCGTCGCGCGGGCCGGGCAGGAACGGCAGGACGAGCTCCGTCACCGGGCCGGGGTGCGGCACCGCGTCGGCGCCCGCGGCCGGGCCGTACGGGGCGCCCAGCGGGAGCACCGCGCCCTCGGTGAGCGGGTCGGGGCCCAGGCCGGAGAGCAGATCGGCGGAGCGGCTGCCCAGGACCGGTTCGGTGTCGATGCCCCCGGCGAAGGCCAGGTGGGAGCGCAGGCCGTGGGTGGCGGGACCGACGTCCAGGACGGCGCCGGCCGGGACGCGCAGCGGCGCGCCCCAGGGGGCGGGGCGGCCGTCGACCGTCACCGGGCAGGGCGCGCCCGTGACGGCGACGGTGGTGGCCGTGCGGAGTCGCAGGGCGCAGCCCGTGAGGGTGGTCTCCAGAGCGGCGGCGGAGGCGGGGTTGCCGACCAGGCGGTTGGCGAGCCGGTGCGCGGGCTCGTCGAGTGCGCCGGCCCGTGGCACGCCGAGGTGGGCGTGGCCGGGCCTGCCGAGGTCCTGGACGGTGGTGAGCGCACCGGCCCGGACGACCGAGAAGGCGCGGTCGGTCATCAGGTGGTCTCCCGCGGGACGAAGCGGACACGGGTGCCGGGGGCGAGCAGCGCGGCCGGTTCGCGGCGCGGGTCCCACAGGACGGTGTCGGTGGTGCCGATCAACTGCCAGCCCCCGGGGGAGGAGCGCGGATAGACACCGGTGTACGGGCCGGCCAGGGCGACCGAGCCGACCGGGACCTTCGTACGGGGGGTGTCCCGGCGCGGTACGTGCAGCGGCTCGGGCAGCCCGGTCAGATAGCCGAAGCCGGGGGCGAAGCCGCAGAAGGCGACGCGGAACTCGGTGGCGGAGTGCCGCCGGACGACCTCGTCGGCGGTGCAGTCCCACAGGGCGGCGACATCGGCGAGGTCGGGACCGTCGTAGCGGACCGGGATCTCCACGGCGGGCCGGTCGCCGGCGCCGATCGGCGGAATGTCCCAGGCGGCGAGCTCGGCGAGGAGCCCGCGGGGGTCGGCGAGACCGTCGAGGAGCACCGTACGGGCGGCCGGCACGATCTCGCGCAGCGGCGGCAGGGCGCCGTCGGCGGCCCGGCGCAGCAGTTCGGCGTGCAGCGCCTCGACCTCCTCGGCGCTGTCCAGCTCGATCAGCAGGCCGTGTTCGCCGACCGGCAGCGGCCTCATACGAAGCTCCGGATGTGCACGCCGGCCGCGGCCAGCTCGGACCGTACCCGCCGGGCGAGGCCGGCCGCGCCGGGGGTGTCGCCGTGCAGGCACAGCGAGCGGGCGGTGATGCCGACGCGGTGGCCGTGGCGGGAGGTGACGGTGTGGTCGCGGGCCATGCCCAGGGCCCGCTTGACGACCTCGTCGGGGTCGGGGACGACCGCGCCCGGTTCCCGGCGGGGGACGAGGGTGCCCTCGTCGGTGTAGGCGCGGTCGGCGAACGCCTCGCCGACGACGGGCAGCCCGGCCCGCCGGGCGGCCTCGTGCAACTGTGAGCCGGGCAGCCCGAGGACCGGCAGGCCGCCGCCCGCGGCGAGGATGCCGTCGACGACGGCTCCGGCCTGCTCCTCGTCGTGGACGCAGCGGTTGTAGAGCGCGCCGTGCGGTTTGACGTAGCCGACGCGGGCACCGGCGGCGCGCGCGAAGACCTCCAGCGCGCCGACCTGGTAGGTGATCTCGGCGGACAGCTCGTGCGGCGGCACCTCCATCGCGCGGCGGCCGAAGCCGGCCAGGTCGCGGTAGGAGACCTGGGCGCCGATGACCACGCCGCGCCCGGCGGCCAGTTCGCACACCCGGCGCATGGTGGCCGGGTCGCCGGCGTGGAAGCCGCAGGCGACGTTGGCGCTGGTGACGACGGAGAGCAGGGCCTCGTCGTCGGTCAGCTGCCAGCGGCCGAAGCCTTCCCCGAGGTCGGCGTTGAGGTCGATGACGGGAGGGGCCGCCGGGTCGCTCATGTGGGTCCGTTCCATGGGGCTCGGGGCCTGGCCGGCGTGGGGGAGGCACCGGTGCGACGGCCCGTGCGCGGGCAGGGGGCGGGCGGGGACGTGCCGGCCGGCCCGTATCCGTAGTGGCTCTCCCCCGAGGGCACTCGGGCCGACCGGCGTCGGGGACAACGTAGAGGATTGTTCAACGATCCGACAAGAGGTGTTCGGGGCGCGATCACGGATGCGTTGTTTCGTTCTCCCATCTGGGATTGACTTTCGCTCATACGACTCCGGACGGCCCCGACTGCCGCCCGGTACGGCGCGAGAACGGGGAGCGGTATGGCGGGCGGAGCGGCGAAGAACGACCAGGGGCGGCTCACCGAGGTCGCGAGCCTGGAAGGCGACCGCGCCCTGCTGGGGCGCTCCAGCACGGCCGAGCGGGTCGCCGACATCCTGCGCGACCGGATCACCGAGGGCTACTTCCCGCCCGGCGCCCGCCTCTCGGAGGAGAGCATCGGTGGCGCGCTGGGCGTCTCGCGCAACACGCTGCGCGAGGCGTTCCGGCTGCTGACCCACGAGCGGCTGCTGGTGCACCAGCTCAACCGCGGGGTGTTCGTCCGGGTGGTGACGGTCGAGGACCTGGAGGACATCTACCGGGTGCGCATGCTCGTGGAGTGCGCCGCGGTGCGGGGGCTGGGGCCGGGGCCCCACGGTGCCGCCGTGACCGATGCCGTCGCGGCGATCGAGGCCGCCGTGCGGGCCGGTGAGGCCGCTTCCGACAGCCGGGAGTGGCAGGCGCTCTCGACCGCCAACATCCGCTTCCACCAGGGCATCGTCGCCCTGGCGGGCAGTCCGCGCACCGATGAGCTGATGCGGGGTGTGCTCGCCGAACTCCGGCTGGTCTTCCACGTCATGGCCGACCCCCGGCGCTTCCATGCGCCCTATTTGACCCGTAATCGGCAGATTGTGGAGGCGCTGCAGGCGGGCGACACGGCCGAGGCGGAGCTGCTGTTGCTGTCGTACCTGGAGGACTCGCGCAGCCAGCTCTCGGGGGCGTACGCGCAGCGCATCGCGGAGGGGTGAGGGCCCCGGGGCCGCCGTGCCGCCCCGGTGGCGTCCCGCGGGGTCGGCCCGAGATCCGCTCCCGCAGACCCCTTGTCGAATCGTTGAACAATCGCCTAGCCTCCGCTGCAATCTCTTCCTCTCCCCACGGACCTGTGGGGTTCCCCGTACGCGGAAGGCGGATCCATGATCGTGCTCCTCGGTGTGCTCGTGGTCGTGATCGGCTTCGCCACGAAGCGCAATCCCCTGCTGGTCGTGGGGGTGGCCGGCATCGCGACCGGCCTCCTCGGCGGGCTGTCCCCGGGCAAGGTGCTCGCCGCGTTCGGCGACGGCTTCGCCGGCAGCCGGGCGGTGACGATCTTCGCGATCACCCTCCCGGTCATCGGCCTCCTGGAGCGCTACGGCCTCCAGGAGCAGGCCCGCCGCCTCATCGCCCGGTTCGCCAAGCTCACCACCGGACGCTTCCTGGCGCTCTACCTCGGCCTGCGGCAGATCGGCGCCGCGGTCGGACTGACCAATGTCTTCGGCCACGCCCAGACCGTGCGCCCGCTGGCCGTCCCGATGGCCGAGGGCGCCGCCGAGCGCAAGTACGGCCAACTCCCCGAGCGGACCCGGGAGAAGGTCCGGTCGTTCTCCGCCAGCGCGGACAACGTCGGCCTCTTCTTCGGGGAGGACGTCTTCCTCGCCGTCGGCTCGATCCTGCTGATCACCGGCTTCGTCAACACCACCTACGGGACCCACCTCGAACCGCTGCAGCTCGCGCTGTGGGCGATCCCCACCGCCGTGTGCGCCTTCGTGGTCCACGGCTGGCGCCTGCTGCGCCTGGACCGCCAGTTGGAACGCGAACTGCTCACCGCCCACGTCCACGACACCGCCGCAGTGGAGGCCGCCCAGTGATCAAAGCAGAGTGGTTCTACTGGCTGGTCGGCCTCAGCTTCCTGGTGATGGCCTCCCAGATGGTCACCGACCGCAGCAACCCCAAGCGCTTCGGCACCGGCGCCTTCTGGGGCCTGATCGGCGCCGGATTCATCTACAGCAGCTGGGTCGTCACCAAGCAGGCCCCGGCCGAACCCCTGGGCGCCGCGGTGCTCGTCATGGCCTGCCTGGCCGGCTTCGGCTTCACCGGGCGCGGCACCCCGCGCACCACCACCCCCGAGCAGCGCACGGCCAGCGCCGTCAGGTTCGGCAACCGGCTGTTCGTCCCCGCGCTCACCATCCCGGCCGTCGCCATGGCCTGCGCCATCGGCGTCAAGCACCTGACCTTCGGGGGCGAACCGGTCCTCCAGGAGGGCAGCGAGACCATCCTGGGCCTGGGCATCGGCGCCGTCGTCGCCCTCGTCGTCGGCATGATCATGCTCCGCGAGAAGCGGATATCCGTGCCCGTGCAGTCCGGCCGCTCGATGCTCGAAGCGATGGGCTGGGCGATGCTGCTGCCGCAGATGCTGGCCACGCTGGGCGCCATCTTCCAGGTCTCCGGCGTCGGCGACCAGGTCGGCAAGCTCACCACCGCCGTCCTGCCCGAGGACTCCCTCTACATCGCGATCGTCGTCTACTGCGTGGGCATGTTCGCCTTCACCATGATCATGGGCAACGCCTTCGCGGCCTTCCCCGTGATGACCGCCGCTGTCGGCTGGCCGGTCCTGATAGGCCACTTCGACGGCAACCCCGCCGCCGTCCTGGCCATCGGCATGCTCGCCGGGTTCTGCGGCACCCTCGTGACGCCCATGGCCGCCAACTTCAACATCGTTCCGGCGGCCCTGCTGGAGTTGAAGGACCAGTACGGGCCCATCAAGGCGCAGTTGCCCACCGCGGGAATCCTGCTCGGCTGCAACATCCTGATCATGGCGCTCTTCGCCTTCTGACCCCCGGGCCCACGGCGCCGCACCCCGCGGCACCGTGGGCCCGCCGCATCCCGCCCCCGCCTCCGACGCCGGACGCACCCACCGCACCGCACCGAGGATGACCGTATGACCCGGGTACTGCTGACCGGATTCGCACCCTTCGACGGGGAATCCACCAACCCCTCCTGGCAGGCGGTCCGCGCCGTCGCCGACGAACCGCCCAGCGGCATCGAGGTCTTCGCCGCCGAGCTGCCCTGCGTCTACGGAGCCTCGGTGGCGGTGCTGCGCGCCGCGATCGAGGAGACCCGCCCCGAGATCGTGGTGTGCGTCGGCCAGGCCGGCGGCCGCCCCGACATCACCGTGGAACGCGTCGCCCTCAACGTCGACGACGCCCGGATCCCCGACACCGCCGGAGCCGAACCCGTCGACGAGGCGATCGTGCCCGGCGGCCCCGCCGCGTACTTCTCCACCCTGCCGGTCAAGGCGTGCGTGGCCGCCGTCCGCGCCGCCGGACTGCCCGCCTCCGTCTCCAACACCGCCGGCACCTTCGTCTGCAACCACGTCTTCTACGGCCTCGCCCACCTCATCGCCACCGAACTGCCCGACCTGCGCGGCGGGTTCGTCCACGTGCCCTACGCGCCGGAGCAGGTCGTCGACCGCGCCCAGCCCTCGCTGCCGGCCGACGCGGTCGCCCGGGCCCTGCGGGAGATCGCGGTCACCGCCGCGCACACCCGCACCGACCTGCGCATTGCCGGCGGAGCCACCCACTGAGCGCCGGCCGGGGCTCCGGCACGGGGACCCGGGACCTGGCCGCCGGCCGCCGCGGGCCACGCCGTAGACTGACGCGCCGGCCCGGCGAGCGGTCCGTCAACGGATCCACCGGCGGTTCCACCCATGAGCGGATCCGCGCCGTTTCGTCCGTTGTCAGTGCGAGCGCCTACTCTGTGCGACGTGACTTTTTCCGCCCCGGGGGCCGCTGCGCCCCAGCTCAACGGGCCGAACCGGCCCGCGCCGGGCCCGGCCGCCGACGAGGGCCTGGCCCGCCGGCTGCGTGCCCTCGCGTGCACCGCGCCGCTGCACGACCTCGACGTGCGCAAGGCCAACCTCGCGGGCGAGTACGGCGGCTACGCCATGGCGGAGGTGGCGCTCGCCGTCATCGACCTCGTCACCCTCAACATGGACTTCGACACCGGAGCCGACCATGAGGAGATAGTGGCGAAGGTGCTCCCGCGGGTCGCCGCCCAGGCGCCCCGCCGCCCCACGGGCGAGCACGAGCGGGTGGCCCGCTGGGTGCTGGAGAACCTCATCAACGTCGGCAGCGTGGACCGCGGCTTCCGGGCCGTCTACGGCACCTTCACCACCGAGGGCCAGTACGTCCGCCGCGACTACGACTTCAAGCTGATCGAGGAGGTCCCCGGCGCCGGCGGCACCGTCTTCCTGCGGGCCACCGACGAAGCGGTCAACGTCCTGGTCGGCGCGCTCGACACGGACGTCACCAGCGCCCAGATCGCCGCCGAGGTCAAGCTGGAGGTGCTGATCAGCCGCGGCCGGCTGGCCGACGCCCAGCTCGCCGCCGAGCAGGCCCGCTACCGCACCGTGCAGTACGCCGAGACGCTGCGCAGGACCCTGGACGCCACCCGCCGCAACGTCCGCGCCGTGGACTGGCTGGAGACCGTCCCCGACATGATCAACGAGGCGCTGGACCACGTCGCGGACCGCTACCGCCACGAGAACGCCATCCTCACCAACATCCGCAAGGCCCGCGACGAGACCGAGGAGCCCGAGCACAAGCGCCGCGCCGCCGAACTCGTCGACATCGTCAAGGACTGCATCCGCCGCCACACCCAGCTCCAGTCCCGGCTGCTGGAGGCCGGACCGCTCTTCCGGGCCGAACAGGACCGGCAGGCCTTCGCCACCCCCGTCGCCCGCTCCGGACTCGACCTCTACGGCCAGCTCGTCGCGCCCCTGCTGCCGCTCCCCGCAGAGCAGGCCATCCGCGTCACCGACGCCTTCTTCACCCACGGCACGGGCCTGCGCACGCCCTCCGCCGTCCGGGTCGGCGACCTCGTCGAGGTGCTGCTCACCCCGCCCGTGGAGCGCGAGCACCTCGGCGCCGAGATGCCCGAACCCGATCTGGTGACGACGCCCGACGACAGCCGCTTCAGCGAGGCCCAGCTCGACGCCGCGATGGCGCTGCTCGACCTGCCCGCCGACGCGCCCCGCAGGCTCTCCGGGCTCCTCGCCGAGGCGCGCCGCGGCGACCCCGAACTCCCCTACCTCGTCGCCCTGCTGGCGGTGCACGCCGCCAGCCCGCCGGTCGGCACCGCCTACCGCCAGGGCGAACAGCAGCTGCTGTTCGCCGTCGACGACGGCACGGAGCTGACCGACCCCGAGTTCGGCGGCGCCGACCTCATCGTCGGCACGGCCCTGCTGGACTCCGCCGGCATGGCGGCGGACCGTTCGGAGGTGGCGTGATGGCGCCTTGCCACCCCGCCGGGCGGCCCGCGAGCGGTGCGGCGCGCCCGGCCCGGCAGAGCCCCGGCGCGCCGGGCGGCGGCCCGCCGCGGTGCCGCGCAGAGATGACCGAGACCGTCCCCCGCAAGGAGCTTGTTCCGTGACCCAGTACGACGAGGCGCCGCAGCCCGACCCGGCGTCCGGGGCCGGTGAACCGGGCTGGGGCGCACCCACCGCCGACGCCGGCCCGGCCGCGGCCGGGCCCTCCCCCCACCTCTCGGCCCCGTTCGAGCAGGGGGCGCCCCCGCCCCTCAGCCCGGCCGACGCCGCCGACGCCGCACGCCTGGTCTCCTTCGGCCTCCAGCCCAAGCTGCTGCCCGCCCGCGACGCCGAGTACGGCGACCTGCTGCGCCGCTACCGCGACGAGCCGGCCTTCGCCCGCCTCGCCGACGCCGTCGCCACCGGCCTCGGCCTGGTCGTCCTGGAAGTCTCCACCCGCGCCGGGATGGCCGTCACCGCCGACGAGGACTCCGTCTTCGCCGTACGCATGGGCGACTACGCGCGTCGCGCCTCCGCCGACTCCGCCGACCGCTTCCTGCACGGCCTGGCCCATCTCGCCGTCGCCGCACTGGCCTTCCCGCGCCCCGAGGACCTCGCCGACGACGGCTACATCGGCCGGATCACCGTCAACGGCGTCGACGCCTTCGTCCGGCAGGCCTGCCGCCGCCTGGAGGAACGCGCCGAGCAGGAGGGCGAGAACACCGACCCGGCCACCGACGCCCCCGGCCTGGAGTCCGCCTGGCGGATCTACGCCCGGCGCAGCGCCACCGGCGCCACCAAGGACGCCCGCCGGCTCGCCGGTTCGACCACCGGCATCATCGCCAAGGCCGTCACCTTCCTCGTCGACTCCGGCTTCCTGCAGCGCACCGGCGACGACTCCGGCGGCGCCTACCGCACCACCGCCCGCTACCAGCTCCAGGTGCGGGACATGGCCGGCAGCGCCGCCATGGCCGAGCTGCTGGAGCTGGGCATCGTCCCGGTCGCCGACGGCGGCGCCGCGCTGCTGCCGGGCGAGGACACCGACGACCTCGACCTGGTCTCCGACGCCGGCCTCCCCTTCCACTCCGGATGACACCCCGCCCCCACGGCCACTGACTTGCCCGACCTCCCCACACGACAACGAGAGTCCGCCATGTACGAGCTGTCCCGGGTCCGCCTCTACTCCATCGGGCCCGCCGGTGCGCGCTACGCCGACACCGTGCTGGACCTGCGCGGAGTCGGCGCGCCCGTGCCCCGACCGGCCCCGGCCCAGGCGGACTTCTTCGAGGACGAACCGGTCGGCCCGCCGCGCCGCCCGGCGCCCGCCGGCGTGCTCTTCCTGGAGAACGGCGGCGGCAAGTCCGTCCTGCTCAAGCTGATCTTCTCGGTGATGCTGCCCGGCCACCGCAACACCCTCGGCGGCGCCAGCTCCGGCGTCCTGCGCAAGTTCCTGCTCGCCGACGACTGCGGTCATGTCGCCCTGGAGTGGCAGCACGTCCTCACCGGCGAGTCCGTGGTCGTCGGCAAGGTCAGCGAATGGCGCGGCCGGCAGGTCTCCAACGACCCCCGGAAGTTCGCCGAGGCCTGGTACAGCTTCCGGCCGGGCCCGGGGATGAGCCTGGACTCCCTCCCCGTCGCCGAGGCCACCGTCGTCCGCCCCCGCCAGGAGAGCGGCGAGGGCAGCTCCGGAGCCCAGGGCCGACGGCGCACCATGAAGGGCTTCCGGGACGTCCTCACCGAGGCCGGGAAGAACTACCCCAACCTGGACGTGGTCTGGGAGGAGGGCCACGAGCGCTGGAACGTCCACCTCGGCGAGCTGGGCCTGGACCCGGAACTCTTCCGCTACCAGCGGGAGATGAACGCCGACGAGGGCGAGGCGGCCGGCCTGTTCGCGGTCAAGAACGACTCGGACTTCACCGACCTGCTGCTGCGTGCCGTCACGGACACCCGTGACACCGACGGCCTCGCCGACCTCGTGCACGGCTTCGCCCACAAGCTCGGCAGGCGCGCCGAACTCACCGCCGAGCGGGACTTCACCGCCGGCTCCCTCGACCTCCTCTCCCGGATCGCCGACGCCGCCGAGCAGCGCGAACGCGCCCGCGAGGTGCACGCCGGGGCCGAGCGCCGTACCCGCGCCCTCGCCCAGCGGCTGCACGCCCGGGGCACCGAGGAGCGCGGCCGCGCCGCCGAGCTGGCCGAACAGGTCGCCGCCGCGGCCCATCGCGTCACCGACGCCGAGCGCGTCCAGGAGCGCCGCTCCCTGGTCTCCGCCGAACTCGCCTACCGGCACGCCTCGCTGGCGCTGGCCGCCGCGGAGAAGGGCGCCGCGGCCCAGCGCCGCGAACTCAACGACGCCCGGACGCTGGCCAGCGCCTGGCAGGCCGCCGAGACCGCGCTGCGCCACCGCGCCGCCGCCGACCGCTCCGCGCGGGTCGCCGCAGCCATCCGCGAGGCCGAACGCGACGCCGCCCCCGCGCTCGCCGCCCGGGCCACCGCCGCCGCCGACCTGGTGCGTGCCCTGCACGCCGCGGCCGAGGCCGGCGAGCGGGTCGCCAACGAGGAGGAGGAACGCTCCGCCGGCCTCCAGGAGGCCGGGGAGTCCGCGCACCGCGACGCCACCACGGCCGCCACCCACGCCCAGCGCGCCCGCAGCGAGGCCGACCACCTCAAGCAGCGGCTGACGGAGGTCGCGGAGGAGACCGCCGAGGCCGTCCGGGCCGGCTGGCTGGACGACAGCGCTCCCGACGCCGACCCGGCCCGGGCCGCGCTCGCCGCGTCGGACGCCGAGAAGACCGCCGTCGAGGCGTGGGACTCGGCCCGCGAGACCGCCCGGCAGGCCACCGACCGCGCCCGGGAGGCCACGGCGCGGCACTCCGCCGCCGAACTCACGGCGGCCCGCGCCGAGGACGCAGCCGAGGCCGCCGAGCGCGCCCACGACGCCGAGCGCCGCGCCGCCGAGTCGATCGGCGCCGAGCAGCGGCTCGCCGACCTCCTCGGGCTCCCGCAGTCCGAGACCAAGGCCCTGGGCGTGCCAGGACCCCGTACGGCGACCCCGGACGCCGACCGGACCGCGCCCCGCCGCCCCACCGCGGGACCGCTCACCGCCGAGGAACTGGACCGTAACGCCGACGAGCTGCACGAGCTGCTGGAGGAGGGCGTCACCGCCGCCGAACGGCAGCTGTTCGACCTGCGCACGGCCGCCGCCGACGACGCGCGGATCCTCGGCGCGCTGGGCGACGGCGGGCTGCTGCCCCCGGGGCCCGATGTGCTGGCCGCCGTGGAGTACCTCGGTGAGCACGGCGTCCCCGCGCTGCCCGGCTGGCGCTATCTCGCCCAGTCCGTCGACCCGGCCGACCACACCCGGGTGCTCGCCGCGCGGCCCGAACTCGTCGACGGCGTGATCATCACCGACCCGGACACCCATGCGCGGGCCCGCGAGGTGCTCGCCCAGGCCGCGCTGCTGCCGCGCTCCGCCGTCGCGGTGGGCACCGCCGCCGCGCTGCTCGCCCCCACGCCCGCGCCCGAGGAGCAGGACTCCGGCGTCTACGGCGTTTTCCTCGTAACGCCGAACCCGGCGATGCACGACGAGTCCGCCGCCGACGAGGAGCGGCAGGCGCTGCGGGCGCGCGCCATAGAGCGGGACGAGGAGATCCGGGCGCTGGCCGCGCGGCTCTCCGGGGACCGCGCGCTGGCCGCCCGGCTCGGCTCCTGGCGCGCGGGCTGCCCGGCCGGACGGCTCGGTGAACTGGCCGCCGCGGCGCAGGAGACCCGTACGGCTGCGGACGAGGCCGCCGCCGAGCTGGCCGAGGCCCGTGCCGCCCGCGCCGAGACCGAGGAGATCGCGGCCGAGGCCACCCGGGTGCGGGACGAGCGGCAGGAGAGCGCGCAGCGCGCCCGCCGTGCCGCGGACCTGCTGGCCGGGCTCGCCCACCGGCTGCGGGAGCGGGCCTCCTGGCAGTCCCGGATGCGCGAACTCGTCGATGAGGCGGCCGAGTTGGAGGCCCGCGCCGAGGAGTGCGTGGACCGCGCGCGGGCCGCCGACGAGGACCGCAGGGCCGCCCAGCGCGCCGCCGACGACGCCCGGCGCACCGCCCGCGCGCTGCGCGCCGAGCGCGCCGAGATCGCCGGTGTGCCGGACGAGGTGGGGGAGGCCCCGGAGGGCGCCGGCACCTCGCTGCCCGCGCTCCGCGAGGCCTACCGCGCCGCCTCCCAGCTCTACGAGAAGGTCGGCGTCGGCGCCGACCTGCGCGCCGAACAGGCCCGCGCCGAGGGC
The DNA here is from genome assembly GCF_019933235.1 of Streptomyces angustmyceticus. Classification (NCBI taxonomy): domain Bacteria; kingdom Bacillati; phylum Actinomycetota; class Actinomycetes; order Kitasatosporales; family Streptomycetaceae; genus Streptomyces; species Streptomyces angustmyceticus. Next base: position 7,004,786 of record NZ_CP082945.1, read on the forward strand.
GACGAGAGCGCCGCCCTGGCCGAACTCAACCGCCTCACCAACAAGGTCCGCACCCGTGCGGAGGCCCTGCTGGAGAGCCCGGACGCCGCCGACGGCCCGTCCCGCCAGGCCGCCGCGGCCCGCGCCGAGTCGCTGGTGCACATGCTGGAGACCCGCGCCTCCGCCGCCAGTGAGCAGCTCGGCCGGCTGCGCGGCGAGGCCGAGCGCCTCGCCCCCACCGACGGCGAGGCGCACACCGAGCTGCCCGACGATCTGGTGCCCAAGGACGCCGACCGCGCCAAGGAGCTGCTGCGCACCGCCTCGGCCGAACTGGCCACCGCCAGCGAGGCGCTGGAGGCCGCCCGCGGCCGCCACGAGGAGCTGCTGCGCGGCCACCGCGCAGCCGAGGACGCCGCGAGCGGCTTCGACGAGACCGCCGCCCTGCTGCGCGACCTGCTCCGCGACCACCAGGACACCGAGGACACCGGCGACGGGCGGACCGAGCCGTACGCCGGCCGGCTGGCCGAGGCCCGGCAGGCCGCCGCGGAGTCCCGCCGCTCGCTGCGCGGCTGCGCCGCCGACCTCTCCACCGCCGAGTCCGCGGTGCGCGAGGCGAGCGACATCCTCGTCCGGCACGCCAACTCCACCCGCTACGAACAGGTCCGCACCCCCGCCCGGCAGCAGATCCGCGAACTGCCCGCCGCGGCGCTGCCGGACCACGCCGCGAAGTGGGCGGAGGCCTTCGCGCCCCGGCTGCGGGTGCTCACCGACGAGCTGGAGCAGCTGGAGCGCAACCGCGACTCCATCGTCGACCGGCTGCGCGGGCTGGTCGAGTCGTCGCTGACGACGCTGCGCTCCGCCCAGCGGCTGTCCCGGCTGCCCGAGGGGCTGGGGGAGTGGTCCGGGCAGGAGTTCCTGCGGATCCGCTTCGAGGACCCCGACCAGGCCACGCTCACCGAGCGCCTCGGCGAGGTGATCGACCAGGCGACGAGTGCGGCCGTCAAGAAGAACAGCGATCTGCGGCGGGACGGGATGTCCCTGCTGCTGCGCGGGGTCAGCGCGGCGCTGCAGCCGCGCGGGGTGGCCGTGGAGATCCTCAAGCCGGACGCGGTGCTGCGCGCCGAGCGGGTGCCGGTCGGGCAGATGGGCGATGTCTTCTCCGGCGGCCAGCTGCTGACCGCCGCCATCGCCCTGTACTGCACGATGGCGGCGCTGCGGAGCAACGACCGGGGCCGCGACAAGCAGCGGCACGCCGGCACGCTGTTCCTGGACAACCCCATCGGCCGCGCCAACGCGACCTATCTGCTGGAACTCCAGCGCGCCGTCGCCGACGCCCTGGGCGTCCAGCTGCTGTACACCACCGGCCTCTTCGACACCACGGCGCTCGCGGAGTTCCCGCTGGTGATCCGGCTGCGCAACGACGCGGACCTGCGGGCCGGGCTGAAGTACATCAGCGTCGAGGAGCACCTGCGCCCGGGGCTGCCGCAGCCGGACCCCTCCGGCGAGGCGGTGCACGGCCAGATCACGGCGACGCGGATGTACCGCCGTCCGGAGGAGCAGGCCGCCGAGGAGCCGGACCCGGCCGGCGGATGAGCCGCGGCGCGGGGGTCCTGCGGGCGGTCACACCACGACGACCGACCGCAGGACCTCGCCGCGCCGCATCTTCGCGAAGGCCGACTCGATGTCGTCGAGCGCGATGGTCTCGCTGATGAACCGTTCCAGATCGAGCTTGCCGCTCAGGAACAGGTCGATCAGCACGGGGAAGTCGCGGCTGGGCAGACAGTCGCCGTACCACGACGACTTCAGCGCGCCGCCGCGCGAGAAGAGGTCGAGGAGCGGCAGCTCGATGCGCATGTCTGGGGCGGGCACGCCGACCTGGACCAGGGTGCCGGCCAGATCGCGCATGTAGAACGCCTGCCGGTAGGTCTCGGGGCGGCCCACCGCGTCGATCACCACATCGGCGCCGTGTCCGCCGGTGAGCGCGCGGACCGCCTCGACCGGGTCCGTACCGCGGGAGTTGACGGTGTCGGTGGCGCCGAACCGCTCGGCGGCGTCCAGCTTGGCGTCGTCGAGATCGACGGCGATCACGCGCCGCGCACCGGCCCGGGAGGCGCCCGCGATGGCGGCGTTGCCGACCCCGCCGCAGCCGATCACGGCGACGGTGTCCCCGCTGCCCACACCGCCGGTGTGCACCGCGGCGCCGTACCCGGCCATCACCCCGCAGCCGATCAGTCCCGCGGCCTCCGGGCGCGCCGAGGGATCGACCTTCACCGCCTGCCCGGAGGCGACCAGGGTCTTCTCGGCGAAGGCCCCGATGCCCAGGGCCGCGCTCAACTCCGTTCCGTCCAACAGGGTCATCGGCCGGGCGGCGTTGCGGGAGTCGAAGCAGTACCAGGGGCGGGCGCGACGGCAGGCCCGGCACTGTCCGCAGGGCGCCCGCCAGGCCAGCACCACGTAGTCGCCCGGTGCCAGGTCCGTGACGCCGGGCCCGACCTCCTCGACGACCCCGGCCGCCTCATGGCCGAGGAGGTACGGGAAGTCGTCGCCGATCGCGCCGTCGCGGTAGTGCAGATCGGTGTGGCACACCCCGCAGGCCTGCACGGTCACGAGCACTTCGCCCGGGCCGGGGTCGGGGACGAGGATCGGCAGCACCTCGACGGGGGCGCCCTTCTTGAGGGCGACGACGGCGCGGGCTTCGTGCGGCATGTCTCACTCCTAAAACAGCGCCTGCGGGGCGGCAGGGGCGGGTAGCACGCGTGAGGTGGCACGGATGCCTGAGGGGGGTTGGAGTGGTGCGCGGTGCTGGGAGCCGGGAAGAGCGGGGACCTGCGGACCTGGGAGCCTGAAGACGTGGGAGAACCGGGCAAACCGGGGCAGGGGGACAGCAGTGGAGGACGGTCCACCCCTGCCACCGTGTTGCCCATAGTGCGCCGGGTTGCGCTATAGGAGACATGCTGGAAGTCGGGTCAGGGATCCGTCAAGGGGGATTTTCCGCTGGCCGCCTCAACCCGCGTAGCCCATCAGGCGGGAGAGTTCCGCGGCCGCCTTCGCCGCCCGCTCCGCGAGCTCCGGCAGCAGCTGACGCTCCATCCGGTACGCCGGGCCGGAGAGGCCGATCGCGCCGATCACCGCGCCGTCATGGGCCCGTACCGGCGCCGCCACCGCGTTCAGCCCGATCTCCAACTCCTCGCTGGTGCAGGCGAATCCGTCCTCCAGCACGGCCGTCAGCTGCTCGCGCAGACCGGCCGCCGTGGTCAGGGTGTGCTCGGTGAACCGCGGCAGCTTGCGGGTCACCAGGGTCTCCCGGCGCTGCGGCGGCAGATGCGCCAGCAGCACCTTCCCGCTGGCGGTGGCGTGCAGCGGGGTGCGGCGGCCCAGCCAGTTGTACGCGGTGACCGCGGCGGAGCCCCTGGCCTGCATGATGTTGACCGCCGCATCACCGTCGAGCACCGCGATGTTGGCGGTCTCCCCGGTGTCCGCGGCGAGCGCGCGGCACACCGGCTGGCCCTCCTGCGAGATGTCCAGCCGGATCGCGGCGGCGCCGGCCAGCCGCAGCACCCCGGCGCCCAGGTAGTACTTCCCGCGGTCCCGCTCCTGCTCCACCAGCCCGCGGTTCTCCAGCACCCCGAGGATCCGGAACGCGGTCGACTTGTGGACGCCCAGCTCCTCGGAGATCTCGGTCACCCCGGCCTCGCCCAGCTTGGCCAGGATCTCCAGCACGCTCACCGCACGGTCCACGGACTGGACGGATCCCGCCCCGCCGCGCCGCTCCTCGGACCGGTCGCCGGTCGTATCGGAAGTGTTCGACATGGGTCTTTGCGTCACCACCCGGTGGCCCCGCGGGGCACGTCTGAGGGCATCTGCCGGGAAGCCCTTGACGGCCCGCTCCCCGGCTTGGATTCTGTTGCGCATCGCGCTCTGCGATGCGTTATTCAGAACACATGATACCGATCAGCGAGAGGGGGGCCAGATGATTCCCGTCTGCCGCGTCGAGGACCTGCCCGAGGGCGAGTCCGTACGGATCGAGATCGACGGCGTCACGCCGGTCATCGCGGTCTTTCATGCCGAGGGCGGCTACTACGCCCTCGACGACACCTGCAGCCATCAGGACGCCGCGCTCTCCGACGGCTGGGTGGAGGGCTGCTTCGTCGAATGCCCCCTGCACGCGGCCCTGTTCGACCTGCGCACCGGAGCCCCGGCCTGTCTGCCGGCCCGCCGCCCCGTGCGCACGCACGAGGTCAGCGTCCTGGACGGCATGATCCATGTCCGGCCCGCCGTGAGGGAAGAGGCGGTGGCGTAGATCTCGGGTGCGGCGGGAGGCCGCCGGGCAACCGTTCCTCCCGCCCGGCCGCTTTCCGTCCGGCCGCTTTCCGTCCGGCCCTTCAGGCGGCCGCCCGGTCGATCCTCGACGGGCCCTTCCGCGCTTCCCTGCGCCGCTGCCGGCGCGCCCTGCGGCGCTCGCGGCGCAGCTCCCGGGCCGTACTGCTCGGCTGAGACTGAACCCCGTAGCGCTGCACCCACACCTGACGGGTCACCCAGACGTCCAGGACCGCCCAGGTGGCGACCACGGTGCCGGCGACCGTGCCGAGCACCGCGGGGAACGCGAACCAGGAGCCCGCCAGGGTGCACAGGAACGCCACCATCGCCTGGACCAGGGTCACCGCCACGATGATGACGGCACGCACCGCGGCGGTCCGCACCGGATCCGCCATCCGGCGCCGGACCGCCGGTTCCTCCTGCCACAACGGCTCTCTGCCGGTGTCCATGAACGCGTCACACTCCCCGTATTCTCCCCGTGTGTCCGACTCCTCGGTAGCTGCCCGGATTTCGCCGGGTACATGCCCCTGGCGTCGCACCCCGTCCCTCCTCATGGTCACGTACCCGGGCCGCATGAAGTGCCCTGGATGCAGACCAAAACCGGCCAACCGTCCGGCATTCCGCCGCGCGGTGGGAGGCGGCCCGGGGCGCCGGCGCGGGCGGGTTGTCCGGGAATCGGTGGACAACTCGGGACGATCCCGCTCCGGCCGCTTCCCCGGCGTCAGGAGAGGTCTTCGGCTTGGTCACCCGAGAGTAGTAGGCTCGCGCCGTTTGTTGACGGAACACCACCCCCGTGCGCCGGGGTTGTCGTAGGGGAGGCCATGCGCTTTCGCGGGAAGTCGGTCCGCCGGAAGATCGTGGCGTTGCTGCTCGTACCACTGGTGTCCCTGACGGCCCTGTGGGCGTTCACGACCTATCTCACCGGTCGTGAGGCGAACCAGCTGCTGGACGTCGGCAACGTCGTGAAGAATCTGGGCTACCCGGTCGAGGACGTCATCCAGACCCTCCAGCAGGAGCGCCGGCAGAGCCTGCTCTACCTCGCCGACCGTCGCGGCGCCAACGCCCTCGACGAGCTCCACCGGCGGACCAGGGCCACCGACGACGCCGTCACCCAGCTGCACGCCGACATCGACCCGGGCGACCTGCGCGAGGACCTCAGCGACTCCAACCGCGCCCGGATGAACGGCGTCCTCAAGGGCCTGGGCACCCTCGGCTCGCTGCGCTCCCAGATCGAGCACAACACCGTCTCCCGCGACGAGGCGATGGAGAGCTACAACTCCCTCGTCGACCCCGGCTACGACTTCCTCGCCGCGCTCCACGCCCTGGAGAATGTGGAGATGGACAAGCAGGCCAGGGCACTGGTCAACATCACCCGGGCCCGCGAGGCGGTCTCCCGCGAGGACGCCCTGATGTCCGCGGTGCTGCTGTCCGGCAGCATGAGCAGGCGCGATGTGCGCACGCTGTCCGACCGCGTCGCCGAGCGCCGCGTCCTCTACAGCACCAGCCTGCCCGCCCTGCCCGCCAAGGACCGCGGCCTCTACGAGGACTACTGGCGTTCCGCGAAGGCCCGCGAACTGGCCTCGTACGAGGACCGGGTGATCGCGGCCGGCGCACAGGACGGACCGCACGCGGTCAACGCCGAACGCTGGAACAGCGCGGCGCGCAAGGTGCTCGGCGACCTCCAGCGGATGGGCAAGGACGCCGCGGACCGCTACCAGGAGCGCGTCGCCCCCATCGCCATGAACGTCCTGCTGAAGGCGGCCATCGCCGGCATCCTCGGCTTCGTCGCGCTGCTGGTCTCGGTCGTCGTGTCGTTCCGTATCGGCCGCCGGCACGTCCGCGACCTCATCCGGCTGCGCAAGGCCGCCCACGACGTCGCCGGGGTGCGGCTGCCGAGCGTCATGCGCCGGCTGGCGGCCGGCGAACAGGTCGACGTGGAGACCGAGGCCCCCCGGCTCGCCTTCGGACCGGACGAAACCGGCCAGGTCGGGCAGGCGCTCCACACCCTCCAGCGGGCCGCGATCGAGGCCGCCGTCAAACAGGCCGAAATGCGCCGCGGCGTCTCCGAGGTGTTCGTCAACCTCGCCCGGCGCAGCCAGGTCCTGCTGCACCGCCAGCTGACCCTGCTCGACGCCATGGAGCGGCGCACCGAGGACACCGGCGAACTCGCCGACCTCTTCCGGATCGACCACCTGACCACCCGTATGCGCCGGCACGCGGAGGGCCTGGTCATCCTCTCCGGCGCGGCGCCCTCGCGGCAGTGGCGCAAACCGATCCAGCTGATGGACGTGGTGCGCGCGGCGGTCGCCGAGGTCGAGGACTACGAGCGGATCGAGGTGCGCCGCCTGCCCCGGCTCGCGGTGGAGGGCCCCGCGGTGTCGGACCTCACCCACCTGATCGCCGAACTCCTGGAGAACGCCACCGTCTTCTCCCCGCCGCACACCGCCGTCCAGGTCCTGGGCGAGCGGGTCGCCAACGGCTACACCCTGGAGATCCACGACCGCGGCCTGGGCATGGCCCCCGACCTGCTGCTGGAGGCCAATCTCCGGCTGGCCGAGACCCCCGAGTTCGAGCTGTCCGACACCGACCGGCTCGGCCTGTTCGTGGTCAGCCGGCTCGCCCAGCGGCAGGACGTACGCGTCTCCCTGCAGCCCTCGCCGTACGGCGGCACCACCGCCGTGGTCTTCATCCCGGCCACGCTCCTCACCGAGACCGCCGCCGGCGGCCGCGAGGACGACGGCCCGGCGCGGGACGGCCTGCCCGGCGGCCCCGTCGGCAACGAACTGGAGCACGCGGCGGGCAAGCTGGCCGCGCTCGCCCAGGAGCCGCCCCAGCGGGAGCGGCGTGTCCCGGCCGTCGTCGACGGACCGGTCGAACTGGAGGCGCCGCTCGGCCCGGACGAGCGGGGCCCGGCCGACGACGAGGACCGCCTCGTCCGCCGGCGGGACCGCGGCCGACAGTCGCCGGCCGCCCCCGACGGCCCGGCCGCCGCACCGCGCGGCATCGCACCGGTGCCGTCCGTGCCCGACGGCGAGCAGCACCAGCAGACCCGGGACCAGGCGCCCGGCGGACTGGCGCCCCTGCCGCGCCGCCACCGCCCGCCGGTGCTGGTCTCCGACCACGGCCGGACGGTCGACGACCGCGAACCGCACGGCAAGCGGGCGGCCGGGCGCCCCGGCTCCGGCTCCGGCGAGCGGGCGGCCGAGCGCGGCGACACCGCCGAGCGGGCGGGCGCCACCGAACGTGCCGACGCCGCCGACCGGACCGACGCCGCCGAGCCCTCCGGTTCCGGTGAACGCCCCGCCGGGCGTGCCGCGTCCCGGCCGTCGTCGTCCGCCGCGTCCCAGGACCCGGCCGCTGACGGCGCCGGGACCGCCGGGGACGGGGAGGCGCCCGCGCCGACCACGCCCAAGGGCCTGCCCCGCCGGGTGCGGCAGGCGAGCCTCGCGCCCCAGCTCAGGACCGACCCCGCGGGGCAGGCCGAACCGGACCGGCCGGACGCGCCGCCCGCCGACGACCGCGACGCGGAGCAGGTCCGCGCCCGGATGGCCTCGCTCCAGCGCGGCTGGCAGCGCGGCCGCCGCGACAACGGCGACGACCCGCGCGGCACCGGAACACCGCCGGGCGACGACCCGGCCGCCGGCGGCACGACGGCCGGCAGTACCGTCCCGGGCCCCGGCACGGGCCCGGACACCACAGACCGGGACAGCACAGACCCGGGTGCCCGTGACACGGCCACGCACCACGGCACCGACACGGGCGCCACAGCACCACCAGGAACCACATCGGGAGGGGACGGTCCATGACCGCACCGAAGGCAGCAGCTTCCACCGCACCGGTCTCGGGGAGGGGATCCGGTGAGCTGAACTGGCTCCTGGACGAACTGGTCGAGCGGGTCGGCTCCATCCGCAAGGCGCTGGTCCTCTCCAGCGACGGCCTGGCGACCGGGGCCTCGAAGGACCTCACCCGCGAGGACGGCGAGCACCTGGCCGCGGTCGCCTCCGGCTTCCACAGCCTGGCCAAGGGCGTCGGCCGGCACTTCGACGCGGGACACGTCCGGCAGACCATGGTCGAGCTGGACGAGGCGTTCCTGTTCGTCAGCGCGGCCGGCGACGGCAGCTGCCTGGCCGTGCTGGCCGACGCGGACTCCGATGTCGGCCTGATCGCCTACGAGATGACGCTGCTGGTCAAGCGCGTGGGCACGCACCTGGGCACCGCGCCCAGGTCCGGCCTGACCACCTGAGCACGACGAAGGCGACGTCATGAGCGAGCAGGACGGCCGGACGGCGCGGGACCGGGAGACGGCCCGCTGGTTCGACGACGACGCGGGCCCCGTCGTCCGGCCGTACGCCATGACGCGCGGGCGCACCAGCACGGCCGCCGAGGGGCGCCTCGACCTGATCGCGCTGGTGATCGCCGAGAGCCGCGCGCAGGAGACGGTCGAGGACCAGACCCTGTCGCCCGAGCATGTCGAGATCGTCGAGCTGTGCCGGCAGGAGCCGCTGTCGGTCGCCGAGCTGGCGGCCGAACTCGACCTGCCTGTCGGCGTCGTACGGGTCCTCATCGGGGACCTCCTCGATGCCGAGCTGGTCCATGTCAGCAGGCCGGTGCCGCCGGCCGAGCTGCCGGACGAGAAGGTGCTGCGCGAGGTGATCGACGGCCTGCGCGCGCTGTGACCCGCGGGGCCCGGTGGCCGCCGTCGTACGGAACGCGCTTCCGGGGCGGCGGCCACCACGCGTCGGCCCAGGGGGCTACTTCGGCCGCGCCCGCTCCCCGGGGTGGGCGCCGCCCCGAACGCCCCGGCTACGGTGCCTGTTGAGCAACCGTCAACACGAGGAGATGCGCCGCCATGGCCACGGACGACACCCCGGCACCCGTCGAACACCTGGAGATCCAGGCCGGACCGCACACCTACGACGCCCTGGCCTGCGGCCCCGCCGACGGGGAGTTCGTCCTGCTGCTGCACGGCTGGCCCGAGTTCGCCGACTCCTGGAGCGCCGTGCTGCCCGCCCTGGGCGCGGCCGGCTACCGCGCCGTCGCCGTCGACCAGCGCGGCTACTCCCCGCGCGCCCGCCCGCCCCGGACCGCCGACTACGCCGTCCCCGAACTCGTCGCCGACGCCCTCGCCTTCGCGGACTCCCAGGGCGCCGGCCGCTTCCACCTCGTCTCGCACGACTGGGGCGGCATGGTCGCCTGGGCGCTGGCCGGCGCCCACCCCGAGCGGCTGAAGTCCCTGACCGTGCTGGCCACCCCGCATCCCGACGCGCTCAACCGGGCCGCCGCCGAGGACCCCGACCAGCACCACCGCCTCGACTACGTCCGCTTCTTCCGCCGCGACGACGGCGCGGCGGAGACCGCGCTGCTCGCCGACGACGCCGCCCGGCTGCGCGCCGCCTACGCCGGCAAGGTGCCCGCCGCCCTCGTCGAGCGCAATGTCCGCCGGCTCTCCGCCCCGGGCGCGCTCACCGCCACCCTCAACTGGTACCGCGCCCCCGAGTCGGTCATCTCGGTGCCCGCCGGCCGGATCACCGTCCCCACCCTGTTCCTGTGGGGCAGCGAGGACACCGCTCTGGGCCGCCTCGCGGCCGAGTCCACGGGGGAGTGGGTGGACGGCCCGTACCGCTTCGAGGCCCTGGAGGGCGCCAGCCACTGGCTGCCCGAAGAGGTCCCGGACGTGGTCACGCCCCCGATCCTCGACCACCTCGGACGGCACCACGTCTGACGCCGCCGGCGCCGCGCGGGGCCGGGAGCGCCCCGGCCCCGCGCGGCGCCCTTTGGGGCGGCTTGGCCGCCTCTGCCCCGGCACGTCGCCCCGGGCGTGACCCATCTCAAGTGGGCGCCGTGCCGAGCACGTTGTACCGTTCCCTTGCACCTGTTGGCCCGTGCGCCGACGCGCGGGTACCAAGCGTGAGCTCCACCCGTATACACGGCAATTCAGGAGAAGAATCCCATGGCCTTCGGGCGATCCGATCGCCGCCGACGGTCCGCCGCCGTCGAGCCGGTGACGCTCAAGATCCTGGTCGCGGGCGGCTTCGGGGTCGGCAAGACCACTCTGGTCGGTGCCGTCAGCGAGATCAAACCCCTGCGTACCGAGGAGCGCCTGACCGAGGCGGGCCGGCCGATCGACGACCTCGACGGGGTGGAGACCAAGACCACCACCACCGTCGCCATGGACTTCGGGCGGATCACCGTCAACGACGAACTGGTGCTCTACCTCTTCGGCACCCCGGGCCAGGACCGCTTCTGGTTCCTGTGGGACGAACTGGCCCGGGGCGCGCTCGGCGCCGTGGTGCTGGCCGACACCCGCCGGCTGGCGGACAGTTTCTCCGCCATCGACTACTTCGAACGGCGCGGCCTGCCCTTCACGGTCGCCGTCAACTGCTTCGACGGCGCCGACCGCTACCCGCCGGAGTCCGTCCGCGACGCCCTGGACCTGGACCCCCAGGTCCCGGTGGTGCTCTGCGACGCCCGCCAGAAGGACTCCGCGCGCGACGTGCTGATCTCCGTCGTCGAGCACGCGATGGAGACCGGCGCCCGGCGCCGGGAGCCCGCGCTTCCCTGACGGGGCGCGGGCGGTACGGCCCGTACCCCGCCGTCCGGGGTACGGGCCGTACGTCTGTCCCCTAGGTCGCCGAGCCGTCCTCGGCCAGCCAGCCGAAGCTCCGCTCCACGGCCTTGCGCCAGTGGGCGAACTCGCGGTCGCGGGTCCGCGCGTCCATCCGCGGTGTCCACTGCGCGTCCTGCTTCCAGTGGGTCCGCAGCTCGTCCAGGTCCTGCCAGACGCCGGTCGCCAGCCCGGCCGCGTACGCCGCGCCCAGACAGGTGGTCTCCGAGATCACCGGGCGGATCACCGGCACGTCCAGCACATCCGCCTGGTGCTGCATCAGCAGGCTGTTGGCGGTCATGCCCCCGTCGGCCTTGAGCCGGGTGATCCGCACACCCGAGTCCTGGAACATGGCGTCCACCACCTCGCGGGTCTGCCAGCTGGTCGCCTCCAGTACGGCGCGCGCCAGATGCGCCTTGGTGACGAACCCCGTCAGACCGCTGATCACGCCGCGCGCGTCGGAGCGCCAATAGGGCGCGAACAGGCCGGAGAACGCCGGGACGACATAGGCGCCGCCGTTGTCCGGGACGCTCGCCGCCAGCGGCTCGATCTCCTCCGCCGACGCGATGATGCCCAGCTGGTCGCGGAACCACTGCACCAGCGCGCCGGTGATGGCGATCGACCCCTCCAGGCAGTAGACCGGCGCCTCGCCGCCGAGCTGGTAGCCCATCGTCGTCAGCAGCCCGTTCTTGGACGGGACCGGACGGTTGCCGGTGTTCAGCAGCAGGAACGAGCCGGTGCCGTAGGTGTTCTTGGCCTCGCCGACGCCGTAGCAGGTCTGGCCGAACACGGCCGCCTGCTGGTCGCCGAGGGCGGACGCCACGGGCACGCCGTGCAGCTGCCCCACGGCCGTGCCGTACACCTCGGCCGACGACCTGATCTCCGGCAGGATCGCGGCCGGGATGTTCATCGCCGACAGGATCGCCGGATCCCACTGGAGGGTGGAGAGGTTCATCAGCATCGTGCGGCCCGCGTTGGTCACGTCCGTGACATGCACCCCGCCGTCGATGCCGCCGGTCAGGTTCCAGATCAGCCAGGAGTCGATGGTGCCGAAGGCGATCTCGCCGCGCTCGGCACGGGCCCGCAGCCCCGGCACCTCGTCCAGGAGCCAGGCCGCCTTCGGCCCGGAGAAGTAGCTCGCCAGCGGCAGTCCGGTGGCCTCCCGGAAGCGGTCCTGGCCGTCGGCGCCGCCGAGTTCGGCACACAGCTGCGCGGTCCGGGTGTCCTGCCAGACGATCGCGTGGTGGACCGGCCTGCCGGTGGCCCGGTCCCACAGCACCGTGGTCTCCCGCTGGTTGGTGATGCCCAGCGCGCTGAGCTGGTCCGCCCGCAGCCCCGCCCTGGTGAGCGCCCCCGCCACCACGGCCTGCACCGTCGACCAGATCTCGGTGGCGTCGTGCTCCACCCAGCCCGGCTTGGGGAAGATCTGACGGTGCTCGCGCTGGTCGACGGCGACGATCGCGCCGCCGTGGTCGAAGATGATGCAGCGGCTCGACGTGGTGCCCTGGTCGATCGCGGCGACGTACTTCTCGCTGTGCTCCGTCATGCCGTCACGCCTCCTGACGTCCTGGTGAGTGGGTACAGCGGGGTCCGGTCCCGCGGGTGCCTCCGGGGGCGGGCGTCCCCCGGGGAGGTCAGAACGCCGCGTTGTAGACCAGACCGGACAGCACCGCGCCGATCAGCGGCCCGGCCACCGGTATCCAGGAGTAACCCCAGTCCGAGGAACCCTTGTTGGGGATCGGCAGCAGGGCGTGCACCAGGCGCGGCCCGAGGTCGCGCGCCGGGTTGATGGCGTAGCCCGTGGGCCCGCCCAGCGACAGCCCGATCCCGACGACCAGCAGGGCGACCAGGAGCACATTGATCCCGGAACCGTAGACCCCCACGTGCTCGCCGGGGACCTGGCCGATGCCGATTCCTTTGTTCTGGCCGAAGAACAGCAGCGGCAGCACCAGCCCGACGGTGGCGATGATCTCGGTGACGAGGTTGGCGGCCGGATTGCGGATCTCCGGGCCGGTGGAGAAGATCCCCAGCGTCGGCTGGGCCTTGTCCGCCTCCGCGTTGGCGGCGAACTGCGCGTAGTACAGCGCCCAGGCCAGCACGGCCCCGATCGCCGCACCCACCATCTGCGCCAGGATGTACAGCGGCACCTTCGACCACTCGGTGCCGCCCGCCACCGCCGAGCCGAGCGTCACCGCGGGGTTGAGATGCCCGCCGGACAGCGGGGCGGCGGTGTAGGCGCCGGCGAGCACGCCCATGCCCCAGCCGAAGGCGATCACGACCCAGCCGGCGGCCCGCGCCTTGGAGTAGTGCAGGGTGACGGCGGCGCACACACCGGCCCCGAAGAGTATGAGTACGGCGGTCCCGATCACTTCACCGACGACGATGTCCCCATTGGAATACATGGCGGCTCCTTGGCCCTCGCCCGGGGACGTCCCCCGGTCCTCCGTGCAGGGTGCGTGCCACCGGCGGGCAGCGGAGTGCCGCTGCCACCCGGCCGGGGTGCCTGAGTGCGGCGATGCCGACTGGCATCCGGAAGTGTTCACCGGTGATGAGGGGGCGTCAAGGTCGCGGACAGCGCGGGATGCCGACGGCCGGCGACCGGGGGAGCGGGACCGTGCACCGCGCCGTCAGGCCCGCCGCCCGCCGCCGCTCACCGCACCGCGACCACCGCCGACCCGTGCCCGAACAGCCCCTGGTTGGCGGTCACCCCCACCCGGGCGCCCGCCACCTGCCGCGCGCCCGCCCGCCCCCGCAACTGCCAGGTCAGCTCGCAGACCTGGGCGATGGCCTGGGCCGGCACCGCCTCGCCGAAGGAGGCCAGACCCCCGCTGGCGTTCACCGGCAGCCGCCCGCCCAGCGCCGTCGCCCCGTCCCGCAGCAGCTTCGCGCCCTCGCCCGCGCCGCACAGCCCCAGATCCTCGTACCACTCCAACTCCAGCGCGGTGGACAGGTCGTAGACCTCGGCCAGGGACAGGTCCTCGGGGCCGATCCCGGCCTCCTCGTAGGCGGTCTGCGCGATCGACGCCCGGAAGCCGGTCTCCGGCTCCGGTACGGCGGCCGCGGAGTCGGTGGCGATGTCCGGAAGGTCCAGCACCGTCCGCGGATACCGCGGGGTGGCGGTGGAGACCGCGCGGATCCGCACCGGATCCGTGACGCCGTGCCGGCGGGCGAAGTCCATGCTGGTCAGGACCAGTGCCGCGGCACCGTCGGAGGTGGCGCAGATGTCCAGCAGCCGCAGCGGATCGCACACCACGGCCGACGCGGCGACCTCCCGCGCGGTGACCTGCTTGCGGTAGCGGGCGTACGGATTGGCCGCGCCCGCCGCCGAGTTCTTCACCTTGACCCGGGCGAAGTCGTCGGTCGTGTCGCCGTACAGCTCCATCCGGCGGCGCGCGTACAGCCCGAAGTACGCCGGGTTGGTGGCGCCCAGCACCCGGAACCGCAGCCAGTCGGGATCGTCGGGCCGGTCGCCGCCCGCCGGGGCGAAGAAGCCCTTGGGCGCCGCGTCGGCGCCCACCACCAGGGCCACGTCCGCCATCCCCGAAAGGATCTGCGCCCGCGCGGTGCCGATGGCCTGCGCGCCGGACGCACAGGCCGCGTAGACGCTGGTCACCCGCGCGCCCTGCCAGCCCAGTGCCTTGGCGAAGGTCGCGCCCGCCACATAGCCGGGGTAGCCGCCGCGCACGGTGTCCGCGCCGACGATGCTCTGCACGGCGCACCAGTCGAGCCCGGCGTCCGCCAGCGCCGCCCTGGCCGCCTTCGTCCCGTACTCGACGAAGCTGCGCCCCCACTTCCCCCAGGGATGCATCCCGGCGCCCAGTACGGCCACGTCTCCGGCCATGGCCAGGTCTTGGGCCATGCCCATGTGGCCGGAGGAGGCGGTGTCAGGGTGCTCTGGGCCTCCCCCTACCCGCCGCCCACCCGCGCCCTTGGTCTTTTCCCCACCGCCCACGCCCCTTCGGGGGGTGGGCGGGCGTAGAGATGCGGTCTCCGCCCGCGGCCCGTCGCTCGCGCCCTCCGCCACACCCCCCGAACCCCGCCCGCACGGCCGCCAATGCCACGTCGTCCGCACGTCGCCGCCGTCCCCCTCGCCCCCGTCGACGGTCCCGGGAACCAGCTCGACCTCCATGCCCACGCACAGATCCGCGGCGCGGACGCCCGGCGCAGCCTGCCCGAGGACCACCATCCGTTCCTCCGTCAGCTCCACGGCGACCAGGGCGTACGGCCGCCACTCGGCCTCCGGATCGGAGACGTAGGGGGAGGGCGGACGGTAGCGCGCGTCGGTGTAGGACCAGACCGTGCCGCGCCGGGACAGCTGCACGTCCGCCAGCTCGTCACCCCCACACGCGGGGTTGCGGCAGAAGGCGTCCTCGCGGGGAAAGAACACCGCACCACAGGCTCGGCAGCGCGTCCCCAGCAGCCAGAAACCCGCCGCGTCCTGATCGAACCACCCCGGCACCACCGGCTTCCGTGTCTGTGCCACAGACCCTCCCCGGAACTTGACCGAACTGACCGAACTGACGGCATTGGCGAAACTGACGAACCGTCAGGAGTGTGACACGCTGCCGCCCCGCACGGAACCCCGGTACAGTCGCCGGGCGATCAAGCCGTTCACGAGGGGGAGCGCCCGTGACCGAAGCCGCCCGTACCGACGCCCGTCCCGCCCCCACGGCAGCCGCGCCGCCCGCCGTACGGCTCACCGCCGTCACCAAGGAATTCGGTGCGCTGCGTGCCGTCGACGGCGCCGAGCTCACCATCGGGGAAGGTGAGTTCTTCTCCCTCCTCGGCCCCTCCGGCTCGGGCAAGACCACTCTGCTGCGCTTGATCGCCGGCTTCGAACGGCCCGCCTCGGGCCGTATCGAACTCGCCGGCCGCGAGGTCACCGCACTTCCGCCCAGCCGCCGCGACGTCCACACCGTCTTCCAGGACTACGCGCTCTTCCCCCATATGACCGTCGAGCAGAACGTCGCCTACGCGCTCACTGTCGCCGGGGTGCGCAAACCCGAACGCCTCGCCCGTGCCCGTGCGGCCCTGCGTACCGTACGCCTCGACGACCACGGCCCGCGCCGGCCCGACCAGCTCTCCGGCGGCCAGCGCCAGCGCGTCGCCCTGGCCCGTGCTCTGGTCGACGCCCCCGGGCTGCTGTTGCTCGACGAACCCCTCGGCGCTCTCGACCTCCAGCTGCGGCAGGAAATGCAGCGGGAACTCCAGCGCATCCAGCGCGCCACCGGGGTCACCTTCCTCCTCGTCACCCACGACCAGGAGGAGGCGCTGACGCTCAGCGACCGCCTCGCCGTGCTCGACCGCGGCCGTATCGTGCAGACCGGCTCGCCGCTGGAGATCTACGACCGTCCGGCCACCGCGTTCGTCGCGAGTTTCATCGGTACCACCAACCTGCTGCGGGACCAGGCCGCGGTCCGTGTGATCGGCGCCCCGGGCACGTACAGCCTCCGCCCCGAGCGCATCCGGGTCGTCGCTCCGGACGACGACCCGAAAGATGGCCCGAACGGCGGCCCGGCCGTCGCCCCGGGGCCGGGGGAGCGGTGTGTGCCCGGCAGGATCACCGAGATCGCGCACGTCGGTGCCCACACGCGCGTGGTGGTCCGCCTCGACGCAGGCGACGACCAGCTCACCGCCGTGCGGCTGAACTCCACGGACCTGCCGGACGCCGCCCGTCCGGGCGCCGCCGTCCATCTGCTGTGGAACGCCGCCGACGCCCTACCGCTGCCGGACTGAGGCCGCTGCCGGGCTGAGGCCGGTGTCCGGCGGGGCTCGCTGCCAGGAGAGGCCGATTCCCCGGCTCAGGCACTTTTTCCGCCGAGGCCGGTGCCGCCTGGGGGATCGTCGTACAACGCACCGGGGCGCATCCCGGTTCCCGACGCGCTCTGGTGGCAGACGGTCAGCTTCCGGATACTGGCGGGGCTCGACAGCCGTGTGCGACAGCGGGAGTTCACCATGCGCAATGCGAATCCGTGGAAGGCCGCAGTGGCGGCCGGGGTCCTGGCGCTGGTCGCCGCCTGCGGCTCCGGCGGCGGAACGCACGACGGGGGAGTCGCCGAACAGCGGAGCGTCGGCAAGGGCGAGGGCCGCGTCGACATCATCGCCTGGGCCGGATACGCCGAGGACGGCTCCAACGACCCCAAGGCCGATTGGGTGCACCCCTTCGAGAAGCAGACCGGCTGCAAGGTCAACACCAAGACCGCCGGGACCTCCGACGAGATGGTCTCGCTGATGAAGACCGGCCAGTACGACACCGTGTCCGCCTCCGGCGACGCCACCCTGCGCCTGATCGCCGCCGGGGACGTGGCGCCCGTCAACACCCGGCTGGTACCGAACTACCGCGACATCTTCAGCGGCCTGAAGATGCGCCCGTTCAACTCCAAGGACGGGAAGATGTACGGCATCCCGCACGGCCGCGGCGCCAATCTGCTGATGTACCGCACCGACAAGGTCTCCCCGGCCCCCGACTCCTGGAAGGCTGTCTTCGACGGCGCCGCGAAGTACGCGGGCAAGGTCACCGCCTACGACTCGCCCATCTACATCGCCGACGCCGCCCTCTACCTGATGAAGACCCGTCCCGCACTCGGCATCAAGGATCCGTACGCCCTGGACCGCACCCAACTCAACGCCTCCGTGGCCCTGTTGAAGAAGCAGCGACAGCAGATCGGCGAATACTGGAGCGAATACCAGAAGGAAGTCACCGCCTTCAAGGGCGGCGACAGTGTCCTCGGCACCACCTGGCAGGTCATCGCCAACACCGCCGCCGCGGAAAAGGCCCCCGTCAAGGCGGTCCTCCCCAAGGAGGGGGCCACCGGCTGGTCCGACACCTGGATGGTGTCCGCCAAGGCCGCCCACCCCAACTGCGCCTATAAGTGGCTCAACTGGATCGTCTCCCCGAAGGTGAACGCCCAGGTCGCCGAGTACTTCGGCGAGGCACCCGCCAACCGCAAGGCCTGCAAGGAGACCGCCGACCCCCGGCACTGCGACGTCTACCACGCTGATGACGAGTCCTACTACCGCCGCGTCCACTTCTGGACCACCCCCGTCCCGCAATGCCTCGACGGCCGCAAGAACGTCAAGTGCACCGACTACGCGGAATGGACCCGCGCCTGGACGGAGATCAAGGGCTGAGCGCGGGCACCGGGTGTCCGCCACGAACCATGAGCCCCGCACCCGCGGCCGGCTCGCCGCGCTCCTCGCCCCGCCGCTCCTGTGGCTGGTCCTCGCCTACCTCGGCTCCCTCGCCGTCCTCCTGCTCTCCGCCTTCTGGACCACCGACCCCTTCACCTCGGATGTCGTCCACACGTGGACCACCGACAACTTCCGCGACATCCTCACCACCCCCGTCTACCGCACCGTCGCCCTGCGCACCCTCGGTATCGCCGTCGCCGTCACGCTCCTCGACGCCCTGCTCGCGCTGCCGATGGCCTTCTTCATGGCGCGGGTGGCGGCCGGCCGGCTGCGCCGCGCCCTGCTGGTGGCCGTGCTGACCCCGCTGTGGGCCGGCTATCTGGTCAAGGCGTACGCCTGGCGGGTGATGCTCGGCGAGCACGGCATCGTCAACGCGGCACTCGCCCCGCTCGGCCTGCACGGCCCCGGATACGGCACGGCCGCCGTCGTGCTCGTGCTCGCCTACCTCTGGCTGCCGTACATGATCCTGCCGGTCCAGGCCGCCCTGGAACGGCTGCCCGCCCACCAGCTGGAGGCCTCCGCCGACCTCGGCGCGGGCACCGTGCGGACCCTGCGCTCCGTAGTGGCCCCCGCCGTCCGTCCCGCGCTCCTGGCGGGTTCCGTCTTCACCTTCTCGCTCTCCCTCGGCGACTACCTCACCGTGCAGATCGTCGGCGGCCGCACCCAGCTGCTGGGCAATGTCATCGGGTCTCAGGTCACTCTCGATCTGCCGCTCGCCGCGGCGCTCTCCGCGGTTCCGGTCGCCCTCGTCGTCTGCTACCTCGCCGCCGTCCGCCGGGCCGGCGCGCTCGACTCGCTCTGACCGGAACCGAAGGAGGCAGCCGGATGCACCTCACCCGCACCGCCCGGATCGTCCTCGGCTGCCTCACGGCTGCCGGTCTGGCCCTGATCTACCTCCCCCTGCTCCTGGTCCTGCTCAACTCCGTCAACGCCGACCCCTCGTTCGCCTGGCCGCCCCGCGCGCTGACCGGCGAGTGGTGGAGCCGCGCCCTGCACAGCGCGGGCGCCCGCGACGCCCTGTGGACCTCGCTGCGGGCGGGCCTGGGCGCCACCGCCGTCGCCCTGCTCCTCGGCTCGCTCGCGGCCTTCGCCGTGCACCGCCACCGCTTCTTCGGACGGCAGACCGTCTCGTTCCTGATCGTGCTGCCGATCGCCCTGCCCGGCATCGTCACCGGCATCGCCCTCAACGCCGCTTTCCGCACCGTCCTCGCGCCGCTGGGCATCGGCTTCGGACTCTTCACGGTCGTGGTCGGCCATGCCACCTTCTGCGTCGTCATTGTCTTCAACAACGTCGCCGCCCGGCTCCGCCGCACCGCTCCGTCCCTGGCCGAGGCCTCCGCCGACCTGGGCGCCCGCCCCTGGCAGACCCTGCGGTACGTCACCTTCCCGGTGCTGCGCCCGGCGCTGTTCGCCGGCGCGCTGCTGGCCTTCGCGCTCTCCTTCGACGAGGTCGTGGTGACCACCTTCACGGCGGGCGCGGGCACCAAGACGCTGCCGATCTGGATCTACGAGAACCTGGCCCGCCCCCACCAGGCGCCGGTCGTCGATGTGCTCGCCGCGCTGCTGATCGCCCTGTCGGTCATCCCGGTGTACGCCGCCCAGCGGCTCTCGTCGGACACCGCGGGCGGTCGGCTCTGAGCGTACGGACCGGCGTCCGGCTCCCGGCCGGCGCGCGCACGAGGACGCTGGTTCCCCGAAAGGGTGACTCCGCGGACTTCCGTCGAACCGGACGCGGTCCGGCCGCGTCCCTCACAGCAGGGTCCGGGGCACGGGATCGACGGGGGTGATTCGGTGCCCCGGCCCGTCGGCGGCGTGCGCGCCCGGTCAGTGCCGTACGAGCGACCGCCGTGCCACCGGGAAGTCGAAGTAGGTGTCCGGGAACGTCTCCGGGGTGAAGGTGTAGTGCCACCACTCGTACGGGTAATTGACGAACCCGGCGCGCTCCATGCCCTCCTTGAGCAGCAGCCGGTGTGCCCGCTGCGGGCCCTTGATCCGCGGGTCGAGGGTGTGCGCCAGCGTGTCGAAACAGTCGAAGCCGGTGCCCATGTCCAGCCCGTTGTCCGGGAAACGGGCCGCCTTCGGGCCGTAGCACGACGACAGCGGCTCCCCGGGGACGTACGGCCGGGTGGGCAGGGCCGGCAGCCGCACCAGCGTCAGATCGAGGGTGCTGCCCCTGCTGTGCCCGGACTTCTCCGCGATATAGCCGTCCCGGAACAGCACCGACTTGTCGACCCGCGGATAGAACTCGGCCTTCATCCGCTGGTCGCCGAGGTCCTTGGCCCAGCGCACGAAGTGGTCCACCGCACGCTGCGGCCGGTAGCAGTCGTAGACCTTGAGGGAGTACCCCCGGCGCAGGAACGAGCGCTGTGCCCGGTGCAACGCGCGGGCCGCGTCCCGGGTCAACAGGCACATCGGCGCCCGGTAGCCGGTCACCGGCACCCCCATGAAGTCGTGCGGGGTGGCGTAGCGCATCTCCTGAATGATCGTGGGGTCCACGTCCCGCAACGCGACGAACTCCCGTGGCGCCTTGGGGTCGTTGGACGCGGGCGATGACGGCGACGGGCGGTGCGGGACGGTGCCCGCCGCCGCGCCCGAAGGCACGGCGGCGACGGCGATCAGCGCGGCGGCAGCGGCGGCGAGGCCGCGCAGCGCGGCAGCAAGTCTGGGCATGGACACCGTCTACCAGCGCCGCAGCCGGAGGGGAAGCCCCACCGGGCAACCGTCCGCGGCCCAAAGGGGCGCCGCAACCGCCCCTCCCCCCAACCGCTCGCCGCGCCACCGTCCGCAGAGCCGCCCCGCGGAGCGACCACCCACGGCGCCAACGGCCCTCCGTGCCCGCCCCGCAGCGCCGCCCCCGCCCCGCTACCCCTCCGCCCCGCCGTCCACCCCCCGCACCCGCACCGGATACCCCACCGCGCCCCCGTCCCGCCGCTCCACGACCACCCGGTCGTCCTCCCGCCGCGAGGTGAAGCGTTCCACCGTCGGCCGCTGCCAGCCGTCCCCGGCGTCCGGCACCACCAGCCCGCTGCCCCCGCGCCCGGCCGCCGGCGCCCACACCTCCAGCTCCGTCCCGCCGTCCGCGCCCGTCACGGGCAGCACCGCACCGGCCCGTGCCAGCACCGGAATCCGCGACAGCGGCGCCTCCACCCACACCTGCCCCGGGCCGTCGTACGCCCGCCCGGTCGCCGTGTCGTACCACCGTCCGCGCGGCAGCCGCACCGGCCGCCGGGTCACCCCCGCCGCCAGCGCCGGCGCCACCAGCAGCGCGTCCCCGAGCAGGAAGGCGTCCTCGCAGTCCCGCAGCGCCCGGTCCCGCGGCGCGCTCCACCACACCGGCCGGACGTAGGGCGCGCCGGTCAGCCGCGCCAGCTGGCCCAGCGTCCCGAAGTACGGCAGCAGCCGCTGCCGTTCGCGCAGTGCCCCACGGGTGTGCTCCAGCACCTCGTCCCCGTACTCCCACGGTTCCCGTCGCCCGGCCCCGATCGCCGAATGCGTACGGAACAGCGGCAGGAAGGCCCCCAGTTGGAACCACCGCAGATACAGCTCGGGGGACGGCACCCCGGAGAACCCGCCGATATCGGGACCGCTGTACGGCACCCCGCACAGCCCCAGCCCCAGCACCAGTGACAGCGAGGCCCGCAACCCCGCCCAGCCCGTCGCCACATCGCCCGACCAGGAGCCGCCGTAGCGCTGCATCCCGGCCCAGCCCGAGCGGGAGAAGAGGAACGGCCGCTCGGCCGGACGCAGTTCGCACAGCCCCTCGAAACCGGCCCGTGCCATGGCCAGCCCGTAGACGTTGTGCGCCTCGCGGTGGTCGCCGCCCCGGCCCTCCAGGGCGTGCCGTGCCGAACGCGGCAGCGTCCGCTCCCCGAACGCGGTGAACGAGACCGGCTCGTTCATGTCGTGCCAGACGCCCGAGAAACCCTGCGCCAGCCGCTCTCCATACAGCGCACCCCACCACTTGCGCACCCGCGCATCGGTGAAGTCCGGGTACACCGACTCGCCCGGCCACACCACCCCGCGCACCTCGCGCCCCCGCGCGTCCCGTACGAAGGCGTCCGCCGCCGCCCCGCTCTCGTACACCGCGTCCCCCGGCTCCGCCTTCACCGCCGGATCCACGATCGACACCAGCCGCACCCCGTCCGTCCGCAACTCCCGCGCCAGACCCGGCAGATCCGGATAGCGCTGCCGGTCGACGGTGAAGACCCGGTGCCGGTCGAAATGGTCGATGTCCAGATGGACCGCGGACAGCGGAAGCCCGCGCTCCCGGTAGCCGGCCACCACCCGGCGCACCTCCTCCTGGCCGCCGAAGCCCCAACGGGCGTGCTGGTACCCCAGCGCCCACCGGGGCGGCAGCGCGGGCGCCCCGGTCAGCGCCGTCCAGCCCTGCAGCACCCGGGCGGGCGTGCCCACCAGCACCCAGTAGCGCAGCGGCCCGCCGTCCATCCGCAGTTCACAGGTGCCCGGCCGGTCGTGCCCCGAGCCCGCGCCCTCCGCGCCCTCGCGCAGCGACACCCGGCCGTCCCAGGAGTTGTCGTGGAAGACCAGATGCGTACCGGCGTCCGCCACCACCAGCTGCACCGGCATCGTCAGCGACAGCGGATCGTCCCCCGGCCCGAAGGCGCCGCCCGGATCGGTGTTCCACAGCCGGTACACCCCCTCCCGCAGCCGCGGCCCGTGCGCCCGCCCGCCGAGCCCGAAGAACCGGGCGTCGGCGGCGACCTCCGCCCGCTGCACCCAGCGCGAGGCGCCGTCCCCCTCGGCCCGGCCGTCCGCGCCCTCCCCGGTGACGCGGTCCCACCAGCGCGGCGGCAACTCCCGCCGCAGCACCGCCCCGCCCGGCGTCCGCACCTCCACCGCCCCGTGCCGGGACACCACCACCAGCACCCGCTCGGAGACCACCCGCCAGCCGCCCTCGGTATCGGGCTCCAGCACCGCCCGCGCGTCCACGTCCGGACACGCCCCGGCCAGCGCGTACGACGGTTCCGGCCCGGCGCCCTCCCAGCCGCAGAACACCGCACCGCCCGAGGCCACCCGCACCCGCAGCGACGACCGGGCGAAGTGGATCACCCCGCCGCCCGGCTGGGGCTCCGCGCCGCGCGCCGCCCCCGGTACCCGCGCCCGCTCCGCGCCGCGCCGCGGCAGCGCCAGCGCGTCCGCCCGCCGCGCCCGCCACGCCGCACGCACGGACCGTAGCCCCTGCGCCGGCCCGATCGCCTTGATCATCCGTACCGACCGCACCAGATCCCGCCCGTCCATGCCGGTCAGCCTGCCATTGACGGCCGGGTGCGCGGGCACCGTTCAACTGCCGTTCACCTGCACAGGGTCACGCTCGGCCACCCTCGGGCCCGCGGATCGTCACCCGATGGCCGAATCCCGCCGAATGTCCCGCCGCGCACCGCGGAACCAGTTCCTCCGACGTGCCGCCACCACACCCGCCACCCCCCGAATGTGGGCGGCCCACCCTGGTGCCCGAGTCGATCACGTGGCATCGTCCAGGCAAGCCGTGTCACGCGCACACGCCCAGCGACTGGGCCGGGGGACCCCCACCGCTGTGCGCGCCCGACGCCCACGACGCGTACCGCCCGGGAGCCGCATCATGACCACCGCACCGCAGTCCGCCCCGCAGCCGGAACCCCTCTGGCAACCAGGCCCGGACCGGATCGCCGGCGCGCAGGTCACCCGCTTCCACACCTGGGCGGCCGCGCACCACGGCGCGCCCGCACCCACCCCCGGCGACCCCGCCACGAGCTACGCCGCCCTGCACCGCTGGTCCGTCGACGACCTCCCGGCCTTCTGGCAGGCCACCGCCGAGTGGTTCGACGTCCGCTTCGCCACCCCGTACGACACCGTCCTCGCCGACCGTGCGATGCCCGGCGCCCGCTGGTTCCCCGGCGCCACCCTCAACTACGCCGAGCACGCCCTGCGCGCCGCCCAGGACCCGGCCCGCGCCGGCGACCCCGCGCTGCTGTACGTCGACGAGACCCACGAGCCCACCCCCGTCACCTGGGCCGACCTGCGCGCCCAGGTCGGCTCGCTGGCCGCGGAACTGCGCCGCCTCGGCGTCCGCCCCGGCGACCGCGTCAGCGCCTACGTCCCCAACATCCCGCAGGCCGTCGTCGCCCTCCTCGCCACCGCTGCGGTCGGTGCCGTATGGACCTCCTGCGCCCCCGACTTCGGCGCCCGCAGCGTGCTCGACCGCTTCCAGCAGACCGAACCCGTCGTCCTGTTCACCGTCGACGGCTACCGCTACGGCGGCAAGGAACACGACCGCCGCGACACCGTCGCCGAACTCCGCGCCGAACTCCCCACCCTGCGCGCCGTCGTCCACATCCCGCTGCTCGGCACCCCCGCCCCCGAAGGCGCCCTGAACTGGTCGGACCTGACCTCGAACGACACCGAACCGGTCTTCGAACAGGTCCCCTTCGACCACCCGCTGTGGGTCCTGTACTCCTCCGGCACCACCGGCCTGCCCAAGGCCATCGTCCAGTCCCAGGGCGGCATCCTCCTCGAACACCTCAAGCAGACCGGCCTGCACTGCGACCTCGGCCCCGACGACCGGTTCTTCTGGTACACCTCCACCGGCTGGATGATGTGGAACTTCCTCGTCGCCGGCCTCCTGGTGGGCGCCACGATCGTGCTCTACGACGGCAGCCCCGGCCACCCCGACATCTCCGCCCAGTGGCGGGTCGCCGAAGCCACCCGCGCCACCGTCTACGGCACCTCCGCAGCGTACGTCATGGCCTGCCGCAAGGCCGGCATCCACCCGGCCCGCGACCTCGACCTCTCCGCGATCACCTGCGTCGCCACCACCGGCTCCCCGCTCCCGCCCGACGGCTTCCGCTGGCTGCACGACTCCTTCGCGGAAAGCGGCGCCGACCTCTGGACGGCCTCGGTCAGCGGCGGCACCGACGTCTGCAGCTGCTTCGCCGGCGCCGTCCCGACCCTCCCGGTCCACATCGGCGAACTCCAGGCCGCCTGCCTCGGCACCGACCTGCAGGCATGGGATCCCCAGGGCAAGCCGGTCACCGACGAGGTCGGCGAACTCGTCGTCACCAACCCCATGCCGTCCATGCCCACCCGCTTCTGGAACGACCCCGACGGCACCCGCTACCACGACAGCTACTTCGACATGTACCCCGGCGTCTGGCGGCACGGCGACTGGATCACCGTCACCTCCCGCGGCAGCGTCGTCATCCACGGCCGCTCCGACTCCACCCTCAACCGCCAGGGCGTCCGCATGGGCTCCGCCGACATCTACGAGGCCGTCGAACGCCTCCCCGAGGTCCGCGAATCCCTCGTCATCGGCCTGGAACTGCCCGACGGCGGCTACTGGATGCCGCTCTTCGTCCACCTCGCCCCCGGCGCCACCCTCGACGACGCCCTGCGCGACCGCATCAAGCGCACCATCCGCGAAGAGCTCTCGCCCCGCCACGTCCCCGACGACATCATCGAGGCCCCCGGCGTCCCGCACACCCTCACCGGCAAGCGCATCGAGGTCCCCGTCAAGCGCCTCCTCCAGGGCACCCCGCTCGACAAGGCCGTCAACCCCGGCTCCGTCGACAACCTCGAACTGCTCCGGTTCTACGAGAACGTGGCCCGCGACCGCGCCGCCGACCACGCGCAGTAGGCCCCCGCCGCGCCGGACCGCCGGGCCACCCACGCCCTCCGGTCCGGCGCCCGGCCGCATTGTCAGACCCCCCGATTACTCTCGGTGACAAGTGAGGTTCCGGCCGCCGGCGCGCACACCACGCCGGCGCAACGCACCCAGGGGGAGTCATGACATCCGCATCCCGGCACACCGACCCGTCCACCGCCCGCCGCGCACTACGCCGCGAAATCCCCAGCAGCGCCGCCGTCCTGGCCGACGAACGCGACTTCACGGCCATGCGCCGCTACCGCACCTTCCCGTTCGACGACCACCGCAGCTACCTCCGACAGCTGGAGACCCTGCTGCGCCGCCTCGCCGCCCAGGGCGTGCTCACCACCGTCAGCCTCTTCGACCCGGCCGCCTACGAGAAGTACTGCGCCGACCTCGCCCTGGACCCCGACCGTCCCGACAGCCGCAGCCGCTACACCGCCGAAGCCGCCCGCACCGGCGCCACCCTGACCTACCAGGGCGAACCCCTGAGCCAACTGCTCCCGTTACTCGTCGAGGAAGCCGACCGCCAGGCCACCTGGGACCACGCCTCCGGCGTCCTGGCCCGCGCCGGCCGCTGCGACGCGTGCGGCGACGACCTCGCCCACGCCGCCTTCGCCCGCGCCACCCAGGCCCTCCAGGAACTCCTGACCTCCCTCGGCGACGGCACCCACCACCTCGTCTGCTCCGTCGCGGCCGCCGAACCGCCCCTCCTCGCGGTCCTGCACGCCACCGGCGACGACGGCGCCCGGCCGCAGCTCGCCGAATCCGAGACCCTCGTCTTCTGCACGGTCCTCGCCGCCGGCTTCGCCCTGCGCGCCCCCGGCGGCCTCGTCTCCCGCACCACCACTCCTCCCGCCGCCCGCACCGCCACCAGCGACGGGCCCCGCGAAACGGTCCGCGGCTGGGCCCTCGGCGACTCCTGGCTGCGCCCCCTCGGCGCCGCCGAGGTCTTCACCGCCTACTGCACCGACGCCGAAACCGGCGAGCCCATCCCACCCGAGCACGGCGTCGACTACGCCCCCGGCCTCCCGCTCACCACCCCACCCGACCCCCACCACCACTGACCACACCACCCACCCGGCGCACCAAAGACAAGGGCCGCCCCGTCACAAAGGGCGGGACGGCCGTCACCACTCCGGCGCCGCACGGCACCGCGCCGGATCACTCCCCGGAGAGCACCGCCTGCGCGGCGGCCCGCGCGTCCTCGGCGCTGTCCGCGGCACGGGCCGCGGCCGCCGCCCGCTCGCACTGCGCCAGCGTGTGCTTGGACAGCGTCGCCCGCACATACGGAATCGACGCCGCACCCATCGAAAGGCTGGTGACACCGAGCCCCGTCAGCACGCACGCCAACAGCGGATCCGATGCCGCCTCACCGCAGACACCACAGCTCTTGCCCTCGGCCTTCGCCGCCTCGGCCGAAGCCGCCACCAGATCCAGCAGCGCAGGCTGCCAGGGATCCTGCAGCCGCGAAACCGCACCCACCTGACGGTCCGCCGCGAAGGTGTACTGCGCCAGATCGTTGGTCCCCAGCGAAAGGAACTCGACCTCCTGCAGAATCGACCGCGCCCGAAGCGCCGCGGACGGAATCTCCACCATCGCCCCGAACTTCGCCCGCAGCCCGGCCTCCCGGCAGGCATCGGCGAACGCCTTGGCGTCGGCCCGGTCCGCCACCATCGGCGCCATGACCTCGAGGTAGACCGGCAGCCCTTCGGCCGCCCTGGCCAGCGCCGTCAGCTGCGTCCGCAGCACCTCCGGATGGTCGAGCAGGGTCCGCAGACCCCGCACGCCCAGCGCCGGGTTCGGCTCGTCGGCCGGCGTCAGGAACTCCAGCGGCTTGTCGGCACCGGCGTCCAGCACCCGCACCACGACCCGCCCCTCGGGGAAGGCCTCCAACACCTTGCGGTACGCATCGACCTGCTTCTCCTCGGACGGCGCGTTCTTGCTGTCGTCCAGGAAGAGGAACTCCGTACGGAAGAGCCCGACACCCTCCGCCCCGGCCTCGACCGCCGCGGGCACATCACCGGGACCACCGACATTCGCCAGCAGCGGCACCTTGTGCCCGTCGGAGGTGGCACCCGGCCCGGACGACGCCGCCAGCGCCGCCCGCCGCTCCGCCGCGGCCTGCTCCAGCGTCGCCCGCCGCTCGGCGTCCGGCTCGACGAAGACCTCACCGGTGCTGCCGTCGACGGCGATGACCGTGCCCTCGACCAGCTCACCCGCACCCGGCAGCGCGACGATCGCCGGCACCCCCAGCGCCCGCGCCAGAATCGCGCTGTGGCTGGTCGGCCCGCCCTCCTCGGTCACGAACCCGAGCACCAGCGTCGGGTCCAGCAGCGCGGTGTCGGCCGGCGCCAGATCCCGCGCGATCAGCACATACGGCTCATCGCTGTCCGGCACACCCGGCATCGGCACACCCAGGAGCCGGGCGACGATCCGGTTGCGCACATCATCGAGGTCGGCCACCCGGCCCGCGAGGTACTCACCGGCACCGGCGAGCAGCGCCCGGTAGGCGGCGAACGCGTCGTACACCCCGCGCTCGGCCGTGGAGCCGACGGCGATCCGCCGCTCGACATCAGCCATCAGCTCGGGGTCCTGAGCCATCAGGGCCTGCGCCTCCAGTACGGCCTGCGCCTCACCGCCCGCCAGGTTCCCCCGCGCTATCAGGTCGGCGGCAACAGCTTCCACGGCCTGGCGGGCACGCCCCTGTTCGCGCTCCGCCTCGTCCGCCGGAATCTGCTTGGCCGGCGGCTCCAGGACCGCCGTGCCCATGTGCCGCACCTCGCCGATCGCCACACCGTGGCTGACGCCGACGCCTCGCAGCGTTGTCTCCATTGCACCCGTCTCCGGTTGATGCGGCGGACCGGGCCGCCGCGTTGGATGTCGTACCTGCCGTACGGGACGGCGCCCGGCTACTGCCAGGAGAAGAGCTGGTCGCCCGCCTTGATGTCGCCGGCCTCGCTCACCTCGCCGAGCGAATCGGCAGTGGCCTCCAGCGCGACGACCGGGCACACCGGCGACTTGCCGGCCGCCTCGACCGCGGCCGGGTTCCAGCGCACGATCTCCTGCCCACGAGCGACGGTGTCACCCTTGTTCACAAGCAGCTCGAAGCCCTCTCCGTTGAGCTGAACGGTGTCGATCCCGAGGTGGGTGAGCACACCGTGCCCCTCGGAGTCGACGACGACGAACGCGTGCGGGTGCAGTGATACGAGAACCCCGTCGACGGGCGAAACAGCGGTGGACGGTTCACGAACGGGGTCGATGGCGGTACCGGGACCCACCATCGCTCCGGAGAACACCGGGTCGGGCACAGCCGCGAGTCCGATGGCGCGTCCTGAAAGAGGGGACGTCACGGTGGTCATGGGAAGCCTCCCAGGGGTGGAGATTCATCAGGCCGCCGTCACTACCTGTCCTGGACGGCGCACCGTTCAGAAGCGTAAGTCATAAGAACTGACGGTTCCGCATGAGAGACGCCGGTTGCCCACCGCGCGTCATGCCGAATCGATTTGCCTCGCCCACAGCAGGGCTGTACTGTCTGAGACCTGCCCCAGACAGCCAGGACGCAATCAACTGCGTCCGGTTGAGGTGGGCGGCACTCCCAGCGTCTTGATCGCGACTCAAGAATTGCGCGCTTCTGCTTGTCTGCAGAAAAGCAGCGGTTCGAAAGCCGAAAAGGGCCTGATAGAGTGTGAAACACCGAAGGGAAGCGCCCGGAGGAAACCCGAGAGGGAATCCAAAGGAAGCGTCCGTTCCTTGAGAACTCAACAGCGTGCCAAAAGTCAACGCCAGATATGTTGATACCCCGTCCGCCGGAACATTCCGGTGGATGAGGTTCCTTTGAAAAGCCCACCACGGCCCCATGGGTCGGGGTGGCACACACAGCGAGGACGCTGTGAACGACCGGACCTATTCCGTCTGGTTGTTCCGCTCTCGTGTGTGTTGACCCGATTACGGGTAAACATTCACGGAGAGTTTGATCCTGGCTCAGGACGAACGCTGGCGGCGTGCTTAACACATGCAAGTCGAACGATGAACCTCCTTCGGGAGGGGATTAGTGGCGAACGGGTGAGTAACACGTGGGCAATCTGCCCTTCACTCTGGGACAAGCCCTGGAAACGGGGTCTAATACCGGATACGACCTCCGACCGCATGGTCTGGTGGTGGAAAGCTCCGGCGGTGAAGGATGAGCCCGCGGCCTATCAGCTTGTTGGTGGGGTGATGGCCTACCAAGGCGACGACGGGTAGCCGGCCTGAGAGGGCGACCGGCCACACTGGGACTGAGACACGGCCCAGACTCCTACGGGAGGCAGCAGTGGGGAATATTGCACAATGGGCGAAAGCCTGATGCAGCGACGCCGCGTGAGGGATGACGGCCTTCGGGTTGTAAACCTCTTTCAGCAGGGAAGAAGCGAGAGTGACGGTACCTGCAGAAGAAGCGCCGGCTAACTACGTGCCAGCAGCCGCGGTAATACGTAGGGCGCAAGCGTTGTCCGGAATTATTGGGCGTAAAGAGCTCGTAGGCGGCTTGTCACGTCGGATGTGAAAGCCCGGGGCTTAACCCCGGGTCTGCATTCGATACGGGCAGGCTAGAGTTCGGTAGGGGAGATCGGAATTCCTGGTGTAGCGGTGAAATGCGCAGATATCAGGAGGAACACCGGTGGCGAAGGCGGATCTCTGGGCCGATACTGACGCTGAGGAGCGAAAGCGTGGGGAGCGAACAGGATTAGATACCCTGGTAGTCCACGCCGTAAACGTTGGGAACTAGGTGTGGGCGACATTCCACGTCGTCCGTGCCGCAGCTAACGCATTAAGTTCCCCGCCTGGGGAGTACGGCCGCAAGGCTAAAACTCAAAGGAATTGACGGGGGCCCGCACAAGCAGCGGAGCATGTGGCTTAATTCGACGCAACGCGAAGAACCTTACCAAGGCTTGACATACACCGGAAAACCCTGGAGACAGGGTCCCCCTTGTGGTCGGTGTACAGGTGGTGCATGGCTGTCGTCAGCTCGTGTCGTGAGATGTTGGGTTAAGTCCCGCAACGAGCGCAACCCTTGTTCTGTGTTGCCAGCATGCCCTTCGGGGTGATGGGGACTCACAGGAGACTGCCGGGGTCAACTCGGAGGAAGGTGGGGACGACGTCAAGTCATCATGCCCCTTATGTCTTGGGCTGCACACGTGCTACAATGGCCGGTACAATGAGCTGCGATACCGCGAGGTGGAGCGAATCTCAAAAAGCCGGTCTCAGTTCGGATTGGGGTCTGCAACTCGACCCCATGAAGTCGGAGTTGCTAGTAATCGCAGATCAGCATTGCTGCGGTGAATACGTTCCCGGGCCTTGTACACACCGCCCGTCACGTCACGAAAGTCGGTAACACCCGAAGCCGGTGGCCCAACCCCTTGTGGGAGGGAATCGTCGAAGGTGGGACTGGCGATTGGGACGAAGTCGTAACAAGGTAGCCGTACCGGAAGGTGCGGCTGGATCACCTCCTTTCTAAGGAGCATCTAGACGGCCGCAAGGTTGTCCAGAGCCACTACGTCGGCAAACGTCCGACGGTGGATAGCTCATGGGTGGAACGTTGACTATTCGGCACACTTGATTCTCTGGAAGTTAGTACTGCTTCGGCGTGGAACGCATCCGGGAGGTCGAGTGGGCCGGGCACGTTGTTGGGTATCTGAGGGTACGGACTGTTGAGTCTGGACCTTCGCGATGCCGGCCCCAGTGAACTCAGCCTTCGGGTTGGGGTGGTGGGTGGCTGGTCGTTGCTTGAGAACTGCACAGTGGACGCGAGCATCTGTGGCCAAGTTTTTAAGGGCGCACGGTGGATGCCTTGGCACCAGGAACCGATGAAGGACGTGGGAGGCCGCGATAGGCCCCGGGGAGCTGTCAACCGAGCTTTGATCCGGGGGTGTCCGAATGGGGAAACCCGGCAGTCGTCATGGGCTGTCACCCGCTGCTGAACACATAGGCAGTGTGGAGGGAACGCGGGGAAGTGAAACATCTCAGTACCCGCAGGAAGAGAAAACAACCGTGATTCCGGGAGTAGTGGCGAGCGAAACCGGATGAGGCCAAACCAGTTACGTGTGATACCCGGCAGGGGTTGCGTGGCTGGGGTTGTGGGATCTCTTTTCTGCAGTCTGCCGGCTGTGGGACGAGTCAGAAACCGTTGGTGTAGGCGAAGGACATGCGAAAGGTCCGGCGTAGAGGGTAAGACCCCCGTAGCTGAAACATCAACGGCTCGTTTAAGAGACACCCAAGTAGCACGGGGCCCGAGAAATCCCGTGTGAATCTGGCGGGACCACCCGTTAAGCCTAAATATTCCCTGGTGACCGATAGCGGATAGTACCGTGAGGGAATGGTGAAAAGTACCGCGGGAGCGGAGTGAAATAGTACCTGAAACCGTGTGCCTACAAGCCGTGGGAGCGTCGCACAAGGACTTGTCCTTGTGTCGTGACTGCGTGCCTTTTGAAGAATGAGCCTGCGAGTTTGCGGTATGTTGCGAGGTTAACCCGTGTGGGGAAGCCGTAGCGAAAGCGAGTCCGAAGAGGGCGTTGAGTAGCGTGCCCAAGACCCGAAGCGGAGTGATCTAGCCATGGGCAGGTTGAAGCGGAGGTAAGACTTCGTGGAGGACCGAACCCACCAGGGTTGAAAACCTGGGGGATGACCTGTGGTTAGGGGTGAAAGGCCAATCAAACTCCGTGATAGCTGGTTCTCCCCGAAATGCATTTAGGTGCAGCGTCGTGTGTTTCTTGCCGGAGGTAGAGCACTGGATAGGCGATGGGCCCTACCGGGTTACTGACCTTAGCCAAACTCCGAATGCCGGTAAGTGAGAGCGCGGCAGTGAGACTGTGGGGGATAAGCTCCATGGTCGAGAGGGAAACAGCCCAGAGCATCGACTAAGGCCCCTAAGCGTGTGCTAAGTGGGAAAGGATGTGGAGTCGCAGAGACAACCAGGAGGTTGGCTTAGAAGCAGCCACCCTTGAAAGAGTGCGTAATAGCTCACTGGTCAAGTGATTCCGCGCCGACAATGTAGCGGGGCTCAAGCACACCGCCGAAGTCGTGTCAATGCAGTAATACTCCTAACGGAGGCTGTGTTGGGTAGGGGAGCGTCGTGTGCCGGGTGAAGCAGCCGTGGAAACGAGTTGTGGACGGTTCACGAGTGAGAATGCAGGCATGAGTAGCGATACACACGTGGGAAACGTGTGCGCCGATTGACTAAGGGTTCCTGGGTCAAGCTGATCTGCCCAGGGTAAGTCGGGACCTAAGGCGAGGCCGACAGGCGTAGTCGATGGACAACCGGTTGATATTCCGGTACCCGCTTTGAAACGCCCAATATCGAATCCATTAATGCTAAGGCCGTGAAGCCGGCCTGGAGTCTTCGGACGAAGGGACGTGGTGGAGCCGCCGATCCAAGGTGGTAGTAGGTAAGCGATGGGGTGACGCAGGAAGGTAGTCCAGCCCGGGCGGTGGTTGTCCCGGGGTAAGGGTGTAGGGCGCTGTCTAGGCAAATCCGGACAGCTTGAAGCCTGAGACCTGATGCCGAGCCGATTGTGGTGAAGTGGATGATCCTATGCTGTCGAGAAAAGCCTCTAGCGAGTTTCATGGCGGCCCGTACCCTAAACCGACTCAGGTGGTCAGGTAGAGAATACCGAGGCGTTCGGGTGAACTATGGTTAAGGAACTCGGCAAAATGCCCCCGTAACTTCGGGAGAAGGGGGGCCATTGCTGGTGATGAGTCTTGCACTCTGAGCTGGTGGTGGCCGCAGAGACCAGCGAGAAGCGACTGTTTACTAAAAACACAGGTCCGTGCGAAGCCGTAAGGCGATGTATACGGACTGACGCCTGCCCGGTGCTGGAACGTTAAGGGGACCGGTTAGTCGACCTTCGGGTCGGCGAAGCTGAGAACTTAAGCGCCAGTAAACGGCGGTGGTAACTATAACCATCCTAAGGTAGCGAAATTCCTTGTCGGGTAAGTTCCGACCTGCACGAATGGCGTAACGACTTCTCGACTGTCTCAACCATAGGCCCGGTGAAATTGCATTACGAGTAAAGATGCTCGTTTCGCGCAGCAGGACGGAAAGACCCCGGGACCTTTACTATAGCTTGATATTGGTGTTCGGTTCGGCTTGTGTAGGATAGGTGGGAGACTTTGAAGCAATCACGCCAGTGGTTGTGGAGTCATTGTTGAAATACCACTCTGGTCGTGCTGGATGTCTAACCTGGGTCCGTGATCCGGATCAGGGACAGTGTCTGGTGGGTAGTTTAACTGGGGCGGTTGCCTCCTAAAGGGTAACGGAGGCGCCCAAAGGTTCCCTCAGCCTGGTTGGCAATCAGGTGTTGAGTGTAAGTGCACAAGGGAGCTTGACTGTGAGACTGACGGGTCGAGCAGGTACGAAAGTAGGGACTAGTGATCCGGCGGTGGCTTGTGGAAGCGCCGTCGCTCAACGGATAAAAGGTACCCCGGGGATAACAGGCTGATCTTCCCCAAGAGTCCATATCGACGGGATGGTTTGGCACCTCGATGTCGGCTCGTCGCATCCTGGGGCTGGAGTCGGTCCCAAGGGTTGGGCTGTTCGCCCATTAAAGCGGTACGCGAGCTGGGTTTAGAACGTCGTGAGACAGTTCGGTCCCTATCCGCTGTGCGCGTAGGAGTCTTGAGAAGGGCTGTCCCTAGTACGAGAGGACCGGGACGGACGAACCTCTGGTGTGCCAGTTGTCCTGCCAAGGGCATGGCTGGTTGGCTACGTTCGGAAAGGATAACCGCTGAAAGCATCTAAGCGGGAAGCCTGCTTCGAGATGAGGGCTCCCACCCCCTTGAGGGGTTAAGGCTCCCAGTAGACGACTGGGTTGATAGGCCAGATATGGAAGCCCGGTAACGGGTGGAGTTGACTGGTACTAATAGGCCGAGGGCTTGTCCTCAGTTGCTCGCGTCCACTGTGTAGGTTCTGAAGTAACGACCTGTGTCATGTCCGGGTTGATATCTTCATAGTGTTTCGGTGGTCATTGCGTTAGGGAAACGCCCGGTTACATTCCGAACCCGGAAGCTAAGCCTTTCAGCGCCGATGGTACTGCAGGGGGGACCCTGTGGGAGAGTAGGACGCCGCCGAACAATCATTGTGGGGAGGCCCCGCACCGTATGGTGCGGGGCCTTTCTGCGTTGTCGTGGATCGGGGCCCCGCGGCACGGCCCGGCCGGCGGGGCGGGTAAGGTCAGGGTGCATCGTTGGCACATTTCCCCCACAGGAGGCCCCCGCGTGGAGGTCCAGGAGACGCGGGTCCAGACGGATCGCGTCCTCACCATCCCGAATATCCTGAGCATGGCGCGCCTCGTCGGCGTGCCGGTGTTCCTGTGGCTGATCCTGTGGCCGGAATTCGGTGGCCCGAACGCTGACCTCTGGGCACTCCTGATCCTGGCGCTGAGCGGCGTCAGTGACTATCTGGACGGCAAGCTCGCCCGGCGCTGGAACCAGATCAGCAGCCTGGGCCGTATCCTCGACCCGGCTGCCGACCGCCTCTACATCCTGTCGACGCTGGTCGGCCTGACCTGGCGCGAGATCCTGCCGCTCTGGCTCACCGGAGCCCTGCTGGCGCGGGAGCTGATGCTGCTCATCGCCGTCGGATTCCTCGGACGCCACGGCTACGGGCCTCCCCAGGTGAACTTCCTGGGCAAAGCGGCTACGTTCAACTTGATGTATGCCTTCCCGTTGCTCCTCCTGAGCGACAGGAGGGGCTGGCTTCACGAACTCGCCACGGTTTTCGGATGGGCGTTCGCAGGATGGGGTACGGCCCTCTACTGGTGGGCAGGGATCCTCTACGTGGTCCAGGTCCGTCGAATCATCAGGGCGGACGCCACGGCCGACTGAGCTCTCCGAACCGGCAGGTTGTGCCAGGGCCCGGCGCCCGTACGTACATGAGAACAGGAACAGCGGGCGCTTTGGACAAGTGAAGTCGGCAAGACCGTCGTCTCTTAGAGGAGGACGCTTCCGACATGAAGGCCGTTGTGATGGCCGGCGGCGAAGGAACACGCCTTCGCCCCATGACGTCCAGTATGCCCAAGCCTCTGCTTCCGGTCGCCAACAGGCCGATCAT
Organism: Streptomyces angustmyceticus; assembly: GCF_019933235.1. Taxonomy (NCBI): domain Bacteria; kingdom Bacillati; phylum Actinomycetota; class Actinomycetes; order Kitasatosporales; family Streptomycetaceae; genus Streptomyces; species Streptomyces angustmyceticus. The sequence continues at coordinate 7,040,600 of NZ_CP082945.1, forward strand.
GGAGCATGTACTCAGGCTGCTGAAACGGCATGGTCTCAATGAGACCGTCGTGACCGTGCAATTCCTTGCCTCGCTCGTGAAGAACTATTTCGGCGACGGCGAAGAGCTCGGGATGGAGCTCACCTACGCCAATGAGGAAAAGCCACTCGGTACCGCGGGCAGCGTGAAGAACGCCGAGGAAGCCCTCAAGGACGACGCCTTCCTCGTCATCTCCGGTGACGCCCTCACCGATTTCGACCTCACCGATCTGATCAGGTTCCACAAGGAGAAGGGTGCCCTGGTCACCGTCTGCCTGACGCGGGTCCCCAACCCGCTCGAGTTCGGCATCACCATCGTCGACGAGGCCGGCAAGGTCGAACGTTTCCTGGAAAAGCCCACCTGGGGCCAGGTCTTCTCGGACACCGTCAACACCGGCATCTACGTCATGGAGCCGGAGGTCTTCGACTACTTCGAGCCCGATGTGCCCGTCGACTGGTCGGGCGATGTCTTCCCGCAGCTCATGAAGGAAGGCAAGCCGATCTACGGCTATATCGCCGAGGGCTACTGGGAGGACGTCGGCACGCACGAGAGCTATGTGAAGGCCCAGGCCGATGTCCTCGAGGGCAAGGTCGATGTGGAAATCGACGGCTTCGAGATCTCGCCGGGCGTATGGGTCGCAGAGGGCGCCGACGTCCACCCCGATGCCGAGCTCCGCGGGCCGTTGTACATCGGTGACTACGCCAAGATCGAAGCGGATGCCGAGATTCGGGAGCACACCGTCGTCGGCTCCAATGTCGTCGTCAAGAGCGGGGCGTTCCTGCACCGGGCGGTGGTGCACGACAACGTCTACATCGGGCAGCAGAGCAATCTGCGCGGCTGCGTGATCGGCAAGAACACCGACATCATGCGGGCCGCCCGGATCGAGGACGGCGCGGTCATCGGCGACGAGTGCCTCATCGGTGAAGAATCGATCGTGCAGGGCAATGTGCGGGTCTACCCGTTCAAGACCATCGAGGCCGGCGCCTTCGTCAACACGTCGGTGATCTGGGAGTCCCGGGGCCAGGCCCATCTGTTCGGCGCCCGCGGCGTCTCCGGGATCCTCAACGTCGAGATCACCCCGGAACTCGCCGTAAGGCTCGCGGGCGCGTATGCCACCACGCTCAAGAAGGGCTCCACGGTCACCACCGCGCGAGACCACTCCCGCGGCGCCCGGGCGCTCAAACGCGCCGTGATCTCCGCGCTGCAGGCCAGCGCCATCGACGTCCGCGACCTGGAGAACGTCCCACTGCCCGTTGCCCGCCAGCAGACCGCGCGCGGAAGCGCCGGCGGCATCATGATCCGGACGACGCCGGGCGTGCCGGACTCCGTCGACATCATGTTCTTCGACGAGCGGGGCGCCGACCTCTCGCAGGCCGGCCAGCGCAAGCTCGACCGGGTCTTCGCCCGCCAGGAGTACCGTCGCGCCTTCCCCGGCGAGATCGGTGATCTGATCTTCCCGGCCAGTGTCTTCGACTCCTATACGGGGTCGCTGCTGCGGGCCGTGGACATCACAGGCATCAGCGAGTCCGGACTGAAGGTCGTCGTGGACGCCTCGAACGGCAGCGCGGGCCTGGTCCTGCCCAGCCTGCTCGGGCGGCTCGGGGTGGACTCCCTGACCATCAATCCCGGGCTCGACGAGTCCCGGCCGACCGAGACGGCCGACGCGCGGCGCTCCGGACTCGTGCGGCTCGGCGAGATCGTGGCCTCGGCGCGGGCCGCCTTCGGCGTGCGCTTCGACCCCGTGGGCGAACGCCTCTCCCTGGTGGACGAGCGCGGCCGGATCATCGAGGACGACCGTGCGCTGCTGGTCATGCTGGACCTGGTGGCGGCGGAGCGGCGCACCGGGCGGGTGGCCCTTCCGGTCACCACGACCCGGATCGCCGAGCAGGTGGCGGCGTACCACGGGACGCAGGTGGAGTGGACGACGACCTCGCCCGACGACCTGACCCGGGTGGGACGCGAGGACGCCACCATCTTCGGCGGGGACGGCAGGGGCGGCTTCCTCATCCCCGAGTTCAGCAGCGTCTTCGACGGTGCCGCCGCCTTCGTCCGGCTGATCGGGCTGGTGGCCCGCACCCAGCTCACGCTGAGCCAGATCGACGCGCGCATCCCGCGGGCGCACGTCCAGCGCCGTGACCTGGCCACCCCCTGGGCGGTGAAGGGGCTGGTCATGCGGCATGTCGTCGAGGCGGCCGGTGACCGGGACGTGGACACCACCGACGGCGTACGGGTCGTGGAGCCCGACGGCCGCTGGGTGCTGGTGCTCCCCGACCCCGCCGAGGCGGTCACCCACCTGTGGGCGGAAGGGCCCGACGACGCCTCCGCCCTGCAGCTGCTGGACGAGTGGTCCGCGGTGGTGGACAGCGCGGGACGCTGACCGGGACCCCACCGGCGGGCCGTGGATCGGCGCGCCGGTGGGGCCATTGGGAGACCGCGCGGCCGACGTGCGACGATGTGCGGCATGTCGCAGCAGCGCCCCGATCGGAGCAACACGAAGACCTCGGCCGCGCGCCCCGACGCGTCCATGTCGCTGCTGACCAATGTGATGGATCACAGCCTCGACGACGGATACGCCGAGGCCGCCGCCCGGAAGTCGGAAACCGGTGTGCGCGGTCTGCCGCGTACCCTGCGGGCCAAGTTGGGCCTCGCCGCCGGTCTGGTGCTCGCCGCTCTCGTGGTGACGGTGGGGGCGGCGCAGGCGCGGATTGCGGCACCGACGCTCGCCAAGGAGCGCGAGGAGCTGATCAACCGCATCCAGAAGGGCACCGGTGAGGCGGACCGGCAGCAGCAGCGGGTCGACGCGCTCCGGGACGACGTCAGCAGGATGCAGCGCGAGGCGCTGAAGCAGCACGGCAGCGACAAGGCCGAGCTGCTGGGGCTGCTGTCCGGTTCGACCCAGGTCTCCGGGCCCGGCGTGAAACTCGTCGTGGACGATGCCAAGGACGCGGAGTCCAGCGGCGGCGGACCGCGCGAGAGCAGTGGGTTTTCGGACACGGGGCGGGTGCGCGACAGAGACATGCAGCGCGTCGTCAACGGGCTGTGGGCGTCGGGTGCGGAGGCCATCTCCGTCAATGGACAGCGGCTTACGTCACTCTCGGCGATCAGAGCCGCAGGAGACGCCATACTGGTCGACAACAAGCCACTGGTGCCGCCTTATACGGTGCTGGCGGTGGGGGACGGGCAGAGGCTGAGCACCGCTTTCCAGGACAGCGCCGACGGCCAGTACCTGCATGTGCTGCAGGAGAACTACGGCGTGCGCACCCGGATTTCCGTGGAGCACGAGGTCACGCTGACGCCCGCGCCCAGTTTGATCGTACGTACCGCAAAGCCGCAGGCCGGTGCCGCCAAGGCGGACGGCACCGACATAGGGAAGGGCACATCGTGATCGCCGTATTGGGCCTCATCGTGGGAGTCGTGGTCGGGCTTGTCGTCCGACCCGTGGTGCCGACGGTGGTCGAGCCCTACTTGCCGATCGCTGTCGTCGCGGCGCTGGACGCCGTGTTCGGTGGTCTGCGCGCGATGCTGGACGGCATCTTCGACGACAAGGTCTTCGTGGTCTCCTTCCTCTCGAATGTCGTCGTCGCCGCGCTGATCGTCTTCCTCGGCGACAAGTTGGGCGTCGGCGCCCAACTCTCCACGGGTGTCGTCGTGGTGCTGGGCATCCGGATCTTCTCCAACGCCGCCGCCATCCGTCGGCACGTCTTCCGGGCGTGAGGCCGATGCCGACGGAGGAGACCCCGGAGCCCGGGAAGAAGCAGGTACAGGCGGAGCAGACAGGGCGGCCGGAGCGGCCGACGTGGCCGCAGCCGGCGGATCGGCCGGAGTCCGCCACGCAGCCGGAGCGCCCCCGGCCCGAGCAGGAGCCGGAAGGAAAGCCCGAACTGGAGCCGGTGCCGAGACCGGAGTCGGAACCGGCGTCGAAGTCGGCACCGGCTCGGGAGCGGGAGCCGGAAGCCGAGTCGGACAGCGGCCCGGCGAGCCGGCGGCCGATGCCGCCCGAGAGCGCGAGTACCCAGGAGTGGGCCGAGGCCGAGGAAGAGACCGAGCCCCACGAACCGGACAGTGCTGGACACAAGGCCGACAAAGGGGCAGACTCCTCGACTCCGGAGGCGGTTGCCGACGGGAGCGCACAGGGCCCGAAGAGCGGCCGGGAGCGGCTGGTGGCGAGCCTGTGGCCGCCGCGGCTGACCCGGGCTCAACTGATCGTTGCGTTGCTCCTGTTCATTCTCGGCCTCGGCCTGGCGATTCAGGTACGTTCCACAAGTGACAGCAGTGCTCTGCGGGGTGCGCGTCAGGAGGACTTGGTGCGCATTCTGGACGAGCTGGACAACCGCTCCCAGCGGTTGACCGACGAACAGCGGCGCCTGGAAGGGCAGAAGACCGAGTTGGCGAACAGCTCGGACCAGGCCGAGGAGGCCCGTAAGCAGACCGTGGAGAAGGAACAGCAGCTGGGCGTGCTGGCCGGGACCGTCGCGGCGCAAGGGCCCGGCATCACCCTGACCATCGACGACCCGGCGCACTCCGTCGAGGCGGACAAGCTGCTGGACACCATCCAGGAGCTGCGGGCGGCCGGCGCCGAGGCCATCCAGGTCAATGACGTCCGGGTCGTCGCGAACACCTCTCTGTCGGATGTCAGGGGCGGCGTGGGGATCGACGGGAAGCGGGTCGTGCAGCCGTACCGTTTCAAGGTCATCGGTAAGCCGGAGGATCTGGAACCGGCGCTGAACATCCCCGGCGGAGTGGTCCAGACTCTGGAAAAGGAGCAGGCCAAGGTGTCTGTGACCCGTGAGAAGAAGATCATTGTGGACGCCTTGCGAGAGGCGAAGCGGCCTGACTACGCTCGGTCGTCATCGCAGTGAGGCGTACAGGTATGTCGAGTGCCCGACGAGGGCATGAGGTAGCGGGGGGTCGACGCATCGTGCGTGTGGTGTGTGGTGGAAACTGTCTGAAGGCCACGGACGTTCACAGGATGTCCGGATCGGCCGGTGTGTGCATCGAGGGTTCGTCCTGCCCCACGGGCGGGTCTATGTCGTTCAAGGGGAATCGCCCGTGAAGTTGTTTGGAAAGCTGTTCGGCAAGAGCGCCCGCCAGGATGGCGACAGCGGCTCCGCGCGGCACCGTGCGTCGGGAAGGCCCGACGAGAGCGGTTCCGCCGAGGACCGTCCGCTCTTCCGTGACGAGGTCAGCGGTCCGTCCGGGGGGTACGGCGCGGGTTCTGTTGACCCCTCCGGTGCCGGCCGCATAGGTTCCCAGGAACCATCAGCCGCAAGCACGGGTGGAGGGTCGGCCTTGCCGGTTTGTACGAGGTGTGGGAACCGGAATGCCGAGGCGAGCCGGTTCTGTTCCAACTGCGGAGCGCCCCTTCGCGCGGGCGCCCAGCCCGAGCGGGCGTCCGAGACGACCTCCACGATCTCCATTTCGGGGCTGGAGGCCTACGACTCGGAGGCGACCGGCCAGAACCTGGCGCCGTCGCTGTCCCCGGAGGCCCAGGCGGCCGTCGACGCCCTTCCGTTGGGATCGGCTCTGCTGGTCGTCCGGCGGGGTCCGAACTCGGGCAGCCGCTTCCTCCTGGACAGCGAGCTGACGACGGCCGGCCGGCACCCGCAGGGCGACATCTTCCTCGACGACGTGACGGTCTCGCGCCGTCACGTGGAGTTCCGCCGGGGCTCCGACGGTCTCTTCACGGTCTCCGACGTCGGCAGCCTCAACGGCACCTACGTCAACCGTGAGCGGATCGACTCCGTCACCCTCGCCACCGGCGACGAGGTCCAGATCGGCAAGTTCCGCCTGGTCTTCTACGCGAGCCAGCGAGGCGCCGGTATCTGACCGGCCGGGGAAGGCATATGCGCGATACACCGAAAGGCGGCGCCGGGTTCCCCGGCGCCGCCTCCTCGGACGGCAAGCCGGTGAGCATCGGCACGGTGCTCACCCAGCTGCGCGAGGAGTTCCCCGAGGTCACCATCTCCAAGATTCGCTTCCTGGAGGCCGAGGGGCTGGTCGAGCCGAAGCGCACGCCTTCCGGATACCGCAAATTCACGCCGCAGGACGTCGAGCGCCTGGCGGCCGTCCTGCGGATGCAGCGGGACCACTATCTGCCGCTCAAGGTCATCAGGGAGCATCTGGACGCCCTGGAGCGCGGTGAGCGGGTGCCGCTGCCGGCTCCGGCCACGCCCTCCCGTGATCTCGTCGAAGGCGTGCACGACCCCGGTGAGGAGCGTCCTACGGCTGCCCGCATCGGCCGGGCCGAGCTGCTGGCCGCCGCGGAGGTGGACGAGGCGGCGCTCGCCGACTGGGAGTCCTACGGGCTCATCGTCCCTCACGCGGAGGGCGGATACGACATCGAGGCCGTCACGATCGCCAAGCTCGTCGCGGACCTGGGCCGCTTCGGTCTGGAGCCACGGCACCTGCGTGCCGTGAAGGCGGCCGCCGAGCGCGAGGCGGGCCTGGTCGAGCAGGTCGTTGCACCCCTTCGGCGGCACCGTAACCCGCAGACCAGGGCCCATGCCGAAGCCACCGCCAGGGAGCTGGCAACGCTGTCCGTACGGCTGCACGCGGCGCTGGTGCAGAGTGCTTTGCGGGTCCGCCTTTAGCGAGCAAACGAGTGCCCGACTACCCAAACCGGCCGGGCACGTCCTAGGGTTGCTGTGTGAACGAGCTCGACGTCGTGGGTGTCCGGGTGGAAATGCCTTCCAGCCAACCGATCGTGCTCCTGCGGGAGGTGGGAGGCGACCGCTACTTGCCCATTTGGATCGGGCCAGGGGAGGCCACTGCCATCGCCTTCGCCCAGCAGGGCATGGTCCCTGCCAGGCCGCTGACGCACGACCTTTTCAAGGATGTGCTGGAAGCGGTGGGCCAGGAACTGACGCAGGTCCGCATCACGGATCTGCGCGAGGGGGTTTTCTATGCCGAACTCGTCTTCGCGAGCGGAGTCGAGGTCAGTGCGCGTCCGTCCGACGCCATAGCGCTGGCGCTGCGCACCGGAACGCCGATCTTCGGTACCGACGGTGTGCTGGACGACGCGGGGATCGCCATCCCGGACGAGCAGGAGGACGAGGTGGAGAAGTTCCGCGAGTTCCTCGACCAGATCTCGCCCGAGGACTTCGGTACCAACAGCCAGTAATACCGGCCAGACGAACCGCCTGTTTCCGGTCAAACACTTAGCCGTTCCCCGTGCGAGGTCACGAGAAACCACTCGTAGGGTGATTATCACTCGGCGTGGCGAGCGCGGCGATCGTTGACGCACCCCGAGTGACTGCATACCGTCGATGTGGCAGGTCCCGTCCGGGACGTGGAGGACGGAGGGCGGCGTGGCAATCACCGGCGACGGTATGGCGGCGGAAGGGGCGTTGCCGCTCCACTCGGGCGCAGCAGCGAACCCTGCCCCGGCACCGGCCGCGGCGGTGTCGGGGGACTGCGAGGCGCAGAACATCGGCTATCGCGGCCCGACCGCCTGTGCGGCAGCGGGCATCACCTACCGGCAGCTCGACTACTGGGCGCGTACGGGCCTGGTGGAGCCGAGTATCCGGCCTGCGTACGGCTCCGGCACCCAGCGGCTCTACAGCTTCCGGGACGTCGTGGTCCTGAAGATCGTCAAGAGGCTGCTGGACACCGGGGTGTCGCTGCAGAACATCCGCACCGCGGTCCAGCACCTCCGGGCGCGCGGGCTGGCGGATCTGACCCGGATGACGCTCATGAGCGACGGCGCGACGGTCTACGAGTGCACCTCGCCCGACCAGGTCGTGGACCTGCTCCAGGGCGGCCAGGGCGTCTTCGGCATCGCTGTGGGCGTGGTGTGGCGGGACGTGGAGGGCGCGCTGTCACAGCTCCACGGGGAGCGTGTGGACACCGGCGAGACCCTCATCGGGAAGAACCCGCACGACGAACTGGCGCGGCGGCGCAACCGGGCGGGCTGAGTCCCGGCGGCCGCACCGGACCGGCACGGGGCCGATTGTCAGTGGCATGGGGCAGCATCGGAGATGTGAGACCCGCGCCGACGATCCTGCATCTCGACATGGATGCGTTCTTCGCGGCCGCCGAGCAGGCGGCCAAGCCGAGCCTCCGCGGCAAGCCCGTGGTGGTCGGCGGGATCGGCGTGCGCGGGGTGGTCTCCACGGCGTCGTACGAAGCCCGGGTGTTCGGTGTCCGCTCCGCGATGCCGACGGCCCAGGCGCGTCGGCTGTGCCCCAACGCCGCTTATCTCGCCCCGCGCTTCTCCTTGTACCGCCAGGTGAGTGAGGTGGTGATGGAGCTGCTGCACGCGCTGTCGCCGCTGGTGGAGCCGCTGAGTCTGGACGAGGCGTTCGTCGACCTGGAGGCGGGCGGGGTGCCGCCGCGAACGGCCGCGGCGCGGGCGGTGGGCGAGCAGCTGCGCCGTGACATCCGGTCCGCCACGGGTCTGACCGGCTCGGTGGGGCTGGCCGGCGCCAAGATGCTGGCGAAGATCGCGTCCGAGGCGGCCAAGCCGAACGGTCTGGTGGTGATCGAGCCCGGTACCGAGCGCGAGCTGCTGGGGCCGATGACGGTGCGGACGCTGCCGGGGGTGGGGCCCGCGACGGCCGAGACGCTGCGCCGGGCCGGGATCCACACCGTCGCGGAGACCGCGGAGGCCGGTGAGGCCGAGCTGGTGCGGCTGCTGGGCAGGGCGCACGGCGCCGGGCTGTACACGATGGCGCTGGGCCGCGACGACCGGCCGGTGGTGGCCGAGCGGGATGCGAAGTCCATCTCGGTCGAGGACACCTTCGAGGTGGATCTGACCGACCGGACGCGGGTGCGCGGCGAGGTGCTGCGGCTGGCCGACCGCTGCGTACAGCGGCTGCGGGCCGCCGGGCGCTCGGGGCGGACGGTGGTCATCAAGGTGCGCAACTACGACTTCTCGACGCTGACCCGCTCCGAGACGCTGCGCGGGCCGACCGACGACCCCGCGGTGATACGGGAGGCCGCTGTGCGGCTGCTGGAGACGGTGGACACCACCGGCGGGGTGCGGCTGCTGGGCGTGGGGGTCAGCGGGCTGGCCGACTTCACGCAGGAGGACCTGTTCGCCCAGGCGGCGACGGAGCGCGAGGCGGAGGAGGCCGAGAGGGCCGCGAAGGCGGCGGCGGAGCTGTCCGGTGGCGGGGCGGCGGCGCCGGAGGCCGAGGAGCGGCCGCGGCGCTGGGATCCGGGACGGGATGTGCTGCACGACGAGTACGGCGCGGGCTGGGTGCAGGGGAGCGGGGTGGGCAGGGTGACCGTACGCTTCGAAACGCCGTGGTCCGCACCGGGGAGGGTGCGGACCTTTGCTGTCGAGGATCCGGCACTGCGGCCGGGGGAGCCCCTGCCGCTGGTGGGCGGGGGGCCGGCGGACGGTCAGTCGTCCGAGCCGGCGATCTTGCCGAAGTCCTGGTCACCGGAGCCGGGGGAGGACACCGGGTCGGTCGGCGAGGAGATATCCAGTCGGTAGTGGTGGTAGAGCTGGAGTTCCTGCTCGGGGGAGAGATGGCGGCCGACGCCGAAGTCCGGCGCATCCTTGATCAGCTTGCGGTCGTAGGGGATGTGCAGCCCCTCGCCGACCATCTTGCTGGGTTCGAGGGGGACGAACGCGTCCCGGCTGAAGAGTCCGGTACGCACGGCCGCCCACTCCGGTTCCCCCGTCGCGTCGTCGAGGTAGACCTCGTCGATCGTGCCTATTTTGGCGCCATTACGGTCGAACGCTTTGCGGCCGATCAGGCTCCGGGGATCGATATCGGTTTGCACGGCCCCTCCAATTGGTCGCAACTGCCCTCTGACAACTACCAAACGGCACATTTCATGCCCTGGCCACTCGAAGGATCCTTCGAGTGCCGCGCTGGTAGGCTGGCCAATGGCCGCAGACCCCGTGCGGGAGAGTCCCTGATCGTTCGCGTTCAGGGCGCCGAAGGAGCAAATCCTCCCCGGAATCTCTCAGGCACACGTACCGCGTGGGCGAGGTCACTCTGGAAAGCAGGGCGGGCCGCGGAAGGCACAGCTCCGGGACCCCTCCTCACCGACGGTGAAAGCCGGGCCGCCTCGTGCGGGCCGGTGAAGCTCTCAGGTTGAGATGACAGAGGGGGAGGCCGTCCGGGCACCCGCGCCGTGGTGCCCCTCGTAGGTCGCGTGACCAGGAGGCCCCCGCAGATGACCACCAATCGCATCTCCTTGACCGAGCTGGAAAGCGGCACTCCCTTCGAGCACCGGCACATCGGTCCCGACCACGAGGCGCAGGCCAAGATGCTCGCGCACATCGGGTTCGGTTCGCTGGACGAGCTCACCGCCACCGCCGTGCCCGATGTGATCAAGAGCGCCGAGGCGCTCGGCCTGCCGCAGGCCCGTACCGAGGCCGAGGTGCTCCAGGAGCTGCACGGTCTCGCGGACCGCAACCAGGTGCTCGCGTCCATGATCGGACTCGGCTACTACGGCACGTTCACCCCGCCGGTGATCCTGCGCAACGTCATGGAGAACCCGGCCTGGTACACGGCGTACACGCCCTACCAGCCGGAGATCTCGCAGGGCCGCCTGGAGGCGCTGCTGAACTTCCAGACGATGGTCGCCGACCTGACCGGCCTGCCCACCTCCGGCTCCTCCCTGCTGGACGAGGGCACCGCGGCCGCCGAGGCGATGGCGCTTTCCCGGCGGGTCGGCAAGGTCAAGCAGGGCGTCTTCCTGGTCGACGCCGACTGTCTGCCGCAGACCATCGCCGTGATCGAGACCCGTGCGGAGCCCACCGGCGTCGAGGTCGTGGTCGCCGACCTGTCGGACGGCATCCCGGCCGAGGTCGCCGAGCGCGGGATCTTCGGTGTGCTGCTGCAGTACCCGGGCGCCTCCGGTGCGGTCCGCGACCCGCGCGCGCTCATCGAGCAGGCCCACGAGCTGGGCGCGGTCGTCACCGTCGCCGCCGACCTGCTCGCCCTGACGCTGCTGACCTCGCCCGGCGAGCTCGGCGCGGACATCGCCGTAGGCACCACCCAGCGCTTCGGCGTCCCGATGGGCTTCGGCGGGCCGCACGCCGGCTTCATGGCCGTCCGCGACCAGTTCGCCCGCAGCCTGCCGGGACGCCTGGTCGGCGTCTCCGTCGACGCCGACGGCAACAAGGCCTACCGCCTCGCGCTGCAGACCCGCGAGCAGCACATCCGCCGGGAGAAGGCCACCAGCAACATCTGCACCGCGCAGGTGCTGCTCGCCGTCATGGCCGGCATGTACGCGGTCTACCACGGCCCCGAGGGTCTGCGGACCATCGCCCGGCGCACCCACCGCTACGCCGCGGTCCTCGCCGAGGGCCTGCGGGCCGGCGGGGTCGAGATCGTGCACGACGCGTACTTCGACACGCTGACCGCGCGGGTGCCCGGCCGGGCCGCCGAGGTCGTCGCCGCCGCCCGCGAGGCCGGGGTCAACCTCCGGCAGGTCGACGCCGACCTCGTCGGCATCGCGTGCGACGAGACCACCGGACGGGCGCAGCTGGCCGGCGTCTGGGGCGCCTTCGGGGTGCACGGCGACGTCGAGCAGCTGGACGCGGCCGCCGCCGAGGCGCTGCCCGAGGCCCTGCGGCGCAGCGACGACTACCTCGCCCACCCGGTCTTCCACCAGTACCGCTCCGAGACCGCGATGCTGCGCTACCTGCGCACCCTCGCGGACAAGGACTACGCGCTGGACCGCGGCATGATCCCGCTCGGCTCCTGCACCATGAAGCTGAACGCGACCACCGAGATGGAGCCGGTCACCTGGCCCGCGTTCGGCCAGCTGCACCCCTTCGCGCCGGCCGCCCAGGCCCAGGGCTACCTCACGCTGATCCAGGAGCTGGAGGAGCGGCTGGCCACCGTCACCGGCTACGACAAGGTCTCCATCCAGCCCAACGCCGGATCGCAGGGCGAGCTGGCCGGTCTGCTGGCGGTGCGTGCCTACCACCGTGCCAACGGCGACGAGCAGCGCACGGTCTGCCTGATCCCGTCCTCCGCGCACGGCACCAACGCCGCCAGCGCGGTGATGGCCGGGATGAAGGTCGTCGTCGTCAAGACCGGCGAGGACGGCGAGGTCGACGCCGACGACCTGCACGCCAAGATCGAGAAGCACCGTGACGAGCTCGCGGTCCTGATGGTCACCTACCCCTCGACGCACGGCGTGTTCGAGGAGCACATCACCGAGATCTGCGCGGCGGTGCACGACGCCGGCGGCCAGGTCTATGTCGACGGCGCCAACCTCAACGCCCTGGTCGGCCTCGCCGAGCCCGGCAAGTTCGGTGGCGACGTCTCGCACCTCAACCTGCACAAGACGTTCTGCATCCCGCACGGCGGCGGTGGCCCGGGTGTCGGCCCGGTCGGCGTGCGCGCCCACCTGGCGCCGTACCTGCCCAACCACCCGCTGCAGCCGGGCGCGGGCCCCGAGACGGGCGTGGGCCCGATCTCCGCCGCCCCCTGGGGCTCGGCCGGCATCCTGCCGATCTCCTGGGCGTACGTCCGCCTGATGGGCGGCGAGGGCCTCAAGCGCGCCACCCAGGTGGCGGTGCTGAGCGCCAACTACATCGCCAAGCGCCTGGAGCCGCACTACCCGGTGCTCTACACCGGCCCCGGCGGCCTGGTCGCCCACGAGTGCATCATCGACGTCCGGCCGCTGACCAAGGCGACCGGCGTGAGCATCGACGACGTCGCCAAGCGGCTCATCGACTACGGCTTCCACGCGCCGACGATGTCGTTCCCGGTGGCCGGCACGCTGATGATCGAGCCGACCGAGAGCGAGGACCTCGGCGAGCTGGACCGGTTCTGCGACGCGATGATCGCCATCCGTGCGGAAATCGAGAAGGTCGGCACGGGGGAGTGGGACAAGGACGACAACCCGCTGCGCAACGCCCCGCACACCGCGGCCGCGCTCGGTGGCGACTGGTCGCACCCGTACACCCGCGAGGAGGCGGTCTTCCCGTCCGGCGTCGAGGCCGCGGAGAAGTACTGGCCGCCGGTGCGCCGGATCGACGGTGCCTTCGGCGACCGTAACCTCGTCTGCTCCTGCCCGCCGCTGGACGCCTACGACAACTGAGTCACGGCAGCGGACCCACCGCAACAGTCAAGGGCCCTCGGCAGATCTGCCGGGGGCCCTGTGGTGCGTGCCGCGCTCGGGGTCAGGCGGCGGCGGTGGCGCGAGCGCGGTGCGGGGCGATGACCTGCCCGTCCGGCAGCAGCTCGCCGGTGTCCTCGAAGAGCAGGACGCCGTTGCAGAGCAGGCTCCAGCCCTGTTCCGGGTGGTGCGCCACCAGGTGGGCGGCCTCCCGGTCGGAGGAGTCAGCTGACGGGCATGGCGGTTGGTGCTGGCACATGGAAGTTGTCTTTCGCTGCGGTGTGGTGAACGTCGTCGTGCGGCTCGATGAGGTGTTCATGGCCGCTCCCCCGTTTCGGTCGGTGGGTCCCAGTGTTGCCCCACGGAGAGGATTCCGCAGGGATTTCGCAGCAGCGGTACTCACTCGATACGGACGCGTCACCCATGCGGGCGGTTGCTCCCAATTGCACTCCTCCCCAAGAGGGTTGGGAGTGGTAACCACGGACTAGCCCGCGTGGGTGAGCGCGACAGAGCGCCCCGTGGCCGGACGGGGCCGCGGGGCATGCTCGTGCGGGAAACGGAGCGGTGCGCCGGTTCAGGCGGGTTCGGCGAGGAGCGGGGTCGCCGGGGTGAGGCGGAGGGTGAGCCGGGGGAGCAGGTCGGCGATGCGCTGCGGACGGTGCGCGGCGATCCCCGGCGGGGCGGGCGCCAGCGGTATCAGCAGGTCACCGGGCGCGGGCAGCCCTTCGGCGCCGTCGGAGGCGGTGTCGTGGTGCAGCCACAGGGTGAGCATGTACAGCTCGGGCACGGACAGCAGCCGCGGCTGGCAGGGCGTGGCGAGTGCCTCGGCCTGCGCCAGGGCCTGCTCGGTCGCGGCGACGTAGGGGCCGCCGCAGAACCGGGCGAAGGCCCAGCCGTCCGCGGTGAGCATCGCCTCGGCGGTCGCCACGGCACGCTCCCCGCCGCGGACCAGGAAACGCCAGCCGGTCAGCCGGGTCTGCGGCATGCCCCCGCTGACGTCGTCCCAGACGTGCACGGGCAGCGCGTGGTCGGGGCTGAGCGGACCCTGATGGGCGCGCAGCGCGGGGACCGGGGCCTCGCGGACCGCGGTGGGCGAGCCGAGAGCGGCGAGCACGCTGCGCAGGGCAGGCGCGGGGGCAGGGGGAAGGTGCAGCGGCATGGTGGGTCGCCTCTCACTTCGGAGACACGGTGGAGCGTGGCAGGTGCAAACGACGCTGTCTGCGTGCGGGGTCAGAGCGTGGCCGGCCGGGGCTGCGGCCCGGCGAGGTCAGTCGCTGTGCCCCCGTGCCGGTGAGCGCACCGGGACGCGGGGCGCCAAGTCTCTGCCTCGTAAGCGGAGTTTATACGACGTATGTTCCGAAAGTGTTTCGGCTACCGGCCTTGCGGATTTCCGGCAAGAGGAAAACCAGACCCTTGCGCGAGGTGCTTTATGACGCTTTGTGCAATGTCTTTACGCCGCCACCTCGCATTGCCGCCGTGGCGCGGTAGGCCGGATCTCGCCGGTGATTCCCGCGACGGAAATGCGGAAGGCCGGCGCCATGGAGATATGCCGATGGCGAGTGCCGGAGGCCGGACCACTTCGAGCCTATCGGTACCGGAGTGCCCGCGCGGCGTTATCGATCAGATTGCCGGGGCATCATCGACCGTAGCGTGAGCCCCGGTGGAGTCGGGGAAGGCCCCAAGCGGCCCGTGGCCGCGGGTCGTTCACTCGAGGAGGGACCCGTCGATGGGGGAGAAGGTCGCCGCGGACGGGATCGACCTGGCGGACCGGGAGCGTTATCGAAGAAAGCTCCACGAGTGTCTCGCGGGATTGCGCAGGCTCCTGGCGGAGGAGCGGTTCGACCGGCCCAAAAACCTCATGGGCCTGGAGATCGAACTCAATCTGGCGGGTGCCGACGGGCTGCCCCGCATGATGAACTCGCAAGTTCTCGAACGCATCGCCAGCTGCGATTTCCAGACCGAACTCGCCCAGTGCAATCTAGAGGTGAACATCCTGCCGCACCGATTGAGCGGCAGCGTCCTGGACCAGCTCGCCGAGGAACTCCGTACGGGACTCGCCTACGCCGAGCGAAAGGCCCGCGAGGTCGCCGCCCGGATCGTGATGATCGGCATTCTGCCCACCCTGCACGCCACCGACCTCACGGCCGCCAGTCTCTCCGAGAACGACCGCTACGTCCTGCTCAACGACCAGATGCGGGCGGCCCGCGGCGAGGACTTCGCCCTCGACATCCGCGGCGTCGAGCACCTGGTCTCCCGCTCGCCCTCCATCGCGCCGGAGGCCGCGTGCACCTCGGTCCAGCTGCACCTGCAGGTGACACCGGGCCGCTTCGCCGCCGTCTGGAACGCGGCACAGGCCATCGCCGCGGTGCAGGTGGCGGTCGGCGCCAACTCGCCGTTCCTCTTCGGCCGTGAACTGTGGCGCGAGTCCCGGCCACCGGTCTTCCAGCAGGCCACCGACACCCGCGCGCCCGAGCTGCAGGCCCAGGGGGTGCGGCCCCGTACCTGGTTCGGGGAGCGCTGGATCGACTCCGCCTACGACCTGTTCGAGGAGAACCTGCGCTACTTCCCGCCGCTGCTGCCGGTCTGCGGACCGCAGGAGCCGCTGCGGGTCCTCGACGAGGGCGGGGCGCCCGACCTCGCCGAACTCGTGCTGCACAACGGCACGATCTACCGCTGGAACCGCCCCGTGTACGCGGTCGCCGACGGCGTCGCACACCTCAGGGTCGAGAACCGCGTGCTGCCGGCCGGACCCACCGTCGCCGACGTCATCGCCAACACGGCGTTCTACTACGGACTGGTGCGCGCGCTGGCCGAGGAGCCGCGCCCCATCTGGTCGCGTCTCCCGTTCGCCGCCGCGGCCCGCAACTTCGACGCCGCCTGCCGGTACGGCATCGACGCCACCCTGGACTGGCCCCGCCCCGGACGGTCCGGCGGGATCGCCGGCATCCCGGCCGTACGGCTGATCCGCGGCGAACTGCTGCCGCTGGCGGCTCGCGGACTGGACGCCTGGGGGGTGGAACCGGCCGACCGCGACCACTACCTCGGCATCATCGAGGAGCGCTGCCGGCGCCGGGTCAACGGCGCGTCCTGGCAGGCCGCGGCGTGCCGGCACGCCCGGCGCCAGGGCCTGGACCGGGATGCCGCGCTCGCCGCGATGACCCGGCGCTACGGCGAGCTGATGCACTCCGGGGAGCCGGTGCACACCTGGCCGGTGGCCTGGCCGGTCGGCGGCCGCGCCGCCGTACGGGAGCCGCAGCGGGCGGCGACCGACGGGGCGTAGCGGGCGGCGACCGACGGGCGGAGCGGAGCGGACGGCGGAGTACGTCCGGTGGGCCGGGAGGCGAAGCGGCCGGCCGGCGCGCTCAGCGCGGACGCGTGCCGCCCGCCGTCATGAGGGCCTTGATGAGCGCCTGGTGGAGCTGCGAGGGGTCGGCGACCCGGTGGGCCGAGCCGCCGGTCGGCGCCACCATGCGCCGCAGGGCCGCGGTGTCGGCCGCCGGGCCGATCGCGAGGGCGATCAGCGGGACCGGCTTTCCGGGGTCGGACAGTCCCTTGAGCTCGTCGACCAGGGCGTCGAGGCCGAGGCCCACGGCGTCGTCGTCGACGCCGTCGGTGACGATGACCAGGGCGTTGAGTTTCCCGCTCGCGTAGGTGGCGCGGGCTTGGCGGTACGCGGCGAGGGTGGTGTCGTACAGGCCGGTGGCGCCGCGCGGCACCGGTGCCAGTGAGCCGAACGCGGCGGTGAGCGCGTCACGGTGGGTGCCGCCGCCCGGGACCCGGTCGCCGAGGCGGCCGGTGGGGGACAGCTCCGCGTAGTCCTTGGTGCCGTCCAGGAGGGTGGCGAACCTCCACAGCCCGATCTCGTCCTCGGGTGTGAAGGTGGCCAGTGCCTGGAGCAGGGAGTTCCTGGTGAGGTCCATCCGCGACCGGCCGTCGCCCGGGACCGGGCCGGCCATCGACGGCGAGGCGTCCACGACCGAGGTGAGCCGGATGTTCTGGACCGTGACCGTCCACCTCCCCATCAGCGCCTGGAGTTCCTTGCCGTTCGGCGGATCGGCGGGGGACGCGGAGTACGGCTGCGGGGCGCGGCCGCCGGCGGCGTCGGTCACCTTCGGGTCCGCCGCGTCGTTCTCGGTCCGGAAGCCGTGCCCGCGCAGCGTGCGCCGGCCCTCGCGCTCGCCGAGCAGTGTCATGAAACGGCTGGCGGCGCGGGCCTGCTCGGGGCTCATCTCGGCCTCGTCGACCAGGGTGTACGGGTAGTCGAGCCGGGCCGGGCCGTCCCGGGGGTAGAACAGGTCGAGACCGGGGCCGCCGCCCGCCGCGGTGTTGTGGGCGTACGCGGCCTGTTCCGACAGCAGCAGCGCCTGGTTGCGGCGCGGATTGTCCCGCTCCGCACGGGAGCCGTTGCGCGGCAGGGTGGCCAGGGCGGGTCCGTCGCCGTCCGCGATCCGCTGGTGGAGCAGCTTGGCGGTCGCGGCGGTGCGGGTGCGGGCCTCGTCGGCGTTGCCGGTGTCCTTGGCGTCGCCGGCGCTGATCCGGGCTAGTGCGAGCAGACCGGTGGCGCTGCGGGCCGGGTCGGCGACGCCCAGGCGCGGAGCGTCGCCGGAGGTCGCCCGCCGGATCAGCCTCGTCCAGGTGTAGGTCGTGCCGGGCCAGCCCAGCGCGGTGGCGGCCGTGGGGACGGCGCCCAGCACGATCGGGGACGAGGCGACGGCGCCCGCGGCGGTCAGCGGGGTGCCGCGCTCCGCCTCGACCCGGTCCACCCACAGGCTCGAATCCGGTATCCATACCTGGAACTCGGGGTCGACCGGCCGCTGCCCGAACGCGTCGGCGAGGTCGTGGGCGGCGCGCGCGGTGACCCTGACGTCCAGACATCTGCCGTCGGTGCGCGTCGCGTCCCGGCGCGCCTGTCCGGCCACCGCTTCGAGCGCCGGGGCGATATCGGGCGAGGCGGCGACATCGAGCCGCGCCGACGGGCCGTCGCACGGCCCGCCGAATGGGAGCATGCCGCTGCGCAGCGCCACCACCGAACCCGCGGCGACGGCCAGGACGAGACCGGTGGCGAGGACGAGGGTGCGGCGGCGGGCACCGGAACGGGCCCCCGTGCGCTCCGGTGCGGAGCCGTCGGGCAAGCTGTGTCGTCCCATTGCGGTAGCGCCTCTCCTTCTCGGAGCTCGATCGGGATTCGATGGGGAGAGGGACGCGCGCCATGTGGATGGCGCCCGTCCCCGGCCTGTCGCGCGCGATCTTCGTACCTGCTGCCGAGACCCTAGCGGGGCGGTGGTGGCGACGAGGCGGTAATGCGGAAGTGGAGGAAGCGTGCAGTCGGATACAAGTCCCGTGGCCGATGCGGACGTTCCGGGGGGCGGGCCCGGACCGGGGACGGGAGCGGCCGGGGAGCCGTCCCGCAGCATCCTGCGGAGCGAGACGCTGATCGTCCTGGCCCTGTCGCTGGGCGCCAGCGCGGTGTCGGCGCTGATCAGCTTCGTCGGGTCGCTCACCAAGCCCGGCGGCCTCAAGCACCAGGCGGCGACGCTCAACGGCTCGCACGCGCCGGGCCGGCCCTGGCTCGATCTCGCCTGGCAGCTCTTCGGAATCGCGACCGCCCTGGTCCCCGTGGTGCTGGTGGCGCATTTCCTGCTGCGTGAACGGGCCGGCGGGCTGCGCGCGATCGGCTTCGACCGGCGGCGGCCCGGCTTCGACCTGAGCCGGGGCGCCGGGCTGGCGGCCGTCATCGGGGGCAGCGGTCTGCTGCTCTATCTGGGCGCGCGGGCGGCCGGATTCAATCTGACGGTGGTTCCCGAGGCGCTGCCCGCGGTGTGGTGGAAGATCCCGGTGCTGATCGCCTCCGCGGTGCAGAACGCTGTCCTGGAAGAGGTCGTCGTCGTCGGGTATCTGCTGCGCAGGCTGGGTCAGTTGGGCTGGTCCCCGATGGCGGCGCTGGCCGCGAGCGCGCTGTTGCGCGGTTCCTACCACCTCTACCAGGGCGTCGGCGGCTTCGTCGGCAACATGGTGATGGGCGTGGTCTTCGTGCTGCTGTACCGGCGGTGGGGGCGGGTCGGGCCGCTGGTCGCCGCGCACGCCCTGATCGACACTGTGGCGTTCGTCGGCTACGCGGTGCTCGCGGGGCACGTGGGGTGGCTGCCGACGGCGTGAGACGGGTGGGGCGCGGGGCACCCGCCGGTGCCTGCCGCGCCTCCCGAAGACGGCTGTTGCCGGGACCGGTTCAGCCGGTGACCAGCAGCTCGCCGTCGATGACCGTGACCGCCGAGCCGGTCAGCAGCGTCCGGTCGCCGCGCAGTTCGGTGCGGACGAAGCCGGTGCGGGCGGCGCCCTGCAGGCCGACGAGCGCGGCACGGCCCAGGCGGGCCGACCAGAAGGGGGCGAGCGCGGTGTGCGCGCTGCCCGTCACCGGGTCCTCGTCGATGCCCACCGCGGGGAAGAAGCAGCGCGAGACGAAGTCGTAGCCGTCCTCGGGGCGGTCGGCGCGCGCGGTGGCGATCACGCCCCGGCCGCCGTGCCCGGCCAGCGCCCGGAGGTCCGGGGACAGCTCCCGTACGGACTTCTCGTCGGCCAGCTCGACCAGGAGGTCCCCGACGTCTGGGCCGGTGTCGTGCGCGGAGCGGATCTCGGTGCCCAGTGCGTCCGCGACGGCCGGCGGGACCTCGACGGGCGTGAGCGGGGCGGTCGGGAAGTCCATGGTGATCGCGCCGTCGGTGTCGGCGGTCGTGGTCAGCACCCCGCTGCGCGTGCGGAAGCGGACCGTACCGGTGGCCGTCCCGGTGGCGTGCAGGACGTGCGCGGTGGCCAAAGTGGCGTGCCCGCACATGTTCACCTCGGCGGCCGGCGTGAGCCAGCGCAGCGCCCAGTCGGCGTCACCGCCCCCGGGCAGCGGGTGCGCGAAGGCGGTCTCGGAGAGGTTGACCTCGGTGGCGACCTGCTGCAGCCAGGCCGTATCGGGAAAGGCGCCGGAGTCGAGGAGCACGACTCCCGCCGGGTTGCCGGTGAACGGACGCTCGCTGAAGGCGTCGACGATACGAATCCTCATGGCCGCGAGCGTAGAGGTGCCACAAAGCCGCAGGCCAAGGCCAATCCGAGGGAATTGGCCACGGAGCGCGGGCGCAGCGGGGCCAAGGGCGGTGCGGAGGGGTCGTGCGCGGGACGTTCCGGGAGTGTCCTGTGACACTGGACCTTGACCGACTGCCGCTGAAGTTTGACCGCCTGGAGGCGCTCTACCGGCGGACCGCCGAGATCAGTCCGCCGGGCCGCTCCTCGCGCTGCGGCGGGGTGCTGATCGGGCGGCCGTAGGCGGCAGCGCGCTCGCGCAGGGTGTGACTGTCGGCCTCCCAGCCGTGCCCGGCCAGCCAGCCCACCGGGTCGTCGGGCATCTCCGAGACCCACATGGACGCCGCCGATCCCGGCTCGGCATCCGCGCCGAAGCGCTCGATCACGCCGCGCGAGCCCAACGTCAGCCCCATCCGACTGCCTGCCGCCGACTGCGCGCTGATCCGGGCCAGCAGCAGCTCCACCGCGTCCTCGGGCAGATAGATCAGCAGTCCCTCGGCGATCCACACGGTCGGCACCGCCGGGTCGTGCCCTGCGGCGGCCAGCGCGCCCGGCCAGTCCTCACGCAGATCCACCGCGACGGTGATCCGCTCGCAGCGTGCGAAGGCCCGCTCCTGGCGCAGCACCGAAGCCTTGAAGTCCAGTGGCGCGGCGGTGTCGACCTCGAACAGTCGGGTGCCCTCCGGCCAGTCGATCCGGAAGGCCCGGCTGTCCATGCCGGCGCCGAGCAGCACGACCTGCCGGACCCCGGACGCGGAGGCCTGCTGCAACAGGTCATCGAGGAACTTCGTCCTGATGACGATGGAGAACGACACGGCCAGTCGGCGGCGGCGCGCGGCCTCGTCATCGGGCAGCGGCGGCGAGGAGGGCCATAGGCCGCCGGCGGTGGCGAAGGCCTGTGCCAGTGGGTCGCGGAACAGCGCGTTCTCCCGCTCGGTCTCCAGCGCCCGAACCCGGGCCACCCCCACCGCCGTGGCCCACACTCCCGACGGCTGCACCCGCTCCTGCTCATCAGTCACCGTGCCAGCCTAGGCGGAGGCCGGCTGCGCCTTCCGCTGCCGGTATGCCTTCTCACGGCAGCGCTGTGAGCATGTCCGGCGTGCTGCTGAGAACATCGGGCCGTCGCAGACCGCGCAGACTCGTGGTCCGGATGGATCAGCCGGGGCTGCCTCGGCTCACCACTTTTCTTCGTGCTTGCGGTAGTCGGCGCGTCGGAAGGCGGATGAACACAGGCGATAGCGCCGTCCGGGCTGGATCTTCAGGCTCTTCCCGCACTCTCTGCAGGGGGCCTTCTGAACTGGAGCCCGCGGATGCCGTTTCCGGTATGCCTTCTCGCGGCACGCCTGGGAACGGCGCAGGGCCTGGCGGCCGATGACGTCGGAGGGCGGTATCTCTGCGTCGCACTCCGGGCAGCGCCTCGTTTCCCGGGTGGCCACCAGCGTCTCCGGGCGCGGCCGGCCGCGGCGGCCAGCCGTGTCCAGCTGGGAAGACCGAGATGTTCGGGCGGTTCGCAGAGGTAGGTCCGCAGGTAGCGGGGCGGAAGATGGTTGGCGTGGGCCAGGCGCCCGATGAAGGACCGGATGCCTTCGCCGGGCCGGGGCCGGACCTGGAAGGGCAGGACGCGGACGTTCTCGTGGGTCATCGGGGACCTGGGCCCGCGGAAGTGAGGCGATCCGGCGGCGACGTCCAGCGGGACGGCCTTCAGCCCGGCTTTGGTGATCTTCTCGGTGCCGTTGAAGAGAGCGTCGATCGCGGCTCCGCGGATCTGTTGGGAGAGGGCGCCGATCATGCCGCCGGTCTTGCTCGGCGAACAGTCCCGATATATCGTTGAGGTATCGCAATAGATCAACGATAGAAAGCGAGGGCGCACTGATGCGTTCCCACGGACACGATCACGGACATGAGCGCCGGCACGAGCACTGCGGACCCGGCGGATACGGCGGACGGGGCGACTTCCCGGGCGGCCGGGAGCGGCTGCGCGCGGCCTTCGGCCCGTTCGGCCCGCCCTTCGGGGGCCCGCCGTTCGGCGGCGGCCGGGGGCGCGGCGGACCGCGCGGCCGGGCGCGGCGCGGCGATGTGCGCGCCTCGATCCTGGCGCTGCTCAAGGACCGGCCGATGCACGGCTACGAGATGATCCAGGAGATCGCCGAGCGCAGCGGCGGGGCGTGGAAGCCCAGCCCCGGTTCGGTCTATCCGACCCTGCAGCTCCTGGAGGATGAGGGGCTGATCGCCAGCGCCAGTGAGGGCGGCAAGAAGCTGTTCTCGCTGACCGACGCCGGCCGCGCCGAGGCCGAGAGCGGTTCGGACGCTCCCTGGGAGGAGGCCGGCCGCGGCGTCGACTGGGAGGCGATGAACGAGATCCGCAAGGCGGGCGGCGGCCTGGTCGAGGCGTTCCGTCAGGTGTGGGCCACGGGTACTCCCGAACAGCGGGAGAAGGCCATGGCGGTGGTCAACAAGGCGCGCAAGGAGCTGTATCTGATCCTTGCCGAGGAGGACTGAGCAGAGGCTTCGGGGGGCGAGCGGGGGCTTCGGGGGTGCTTCTCCCGGAGCCCCGGGGTCCCGGCGGTGAAGGCCGGGGGCGCGCCGGGATCGGGAGCCGCGGGTTCGGGGGCGGCTGCCGAGCGGCCGGAGGGTCAGGTGGCCAGGGCGGCGAGTTTGCGCAGCGACTCGTTCAGCGCGGCGCCCGCCGAGTCCTTGAGCTTGCCGGCCATCAGGGAGACCGCGGCGCCGGTGAACGTCCCGTCGATCCGTACGTCCGTCGCCCCGCCGTCCGGTGTGAGCGCGTAGCGCATCCCCAGGCTGACGCCCATCGGGCCCTTGCCCTGGATGTCGAGCAGCCGGCCCGGCTCCAGCTCCCGCACGGTCCAGACGACCTCCGCGGGAAAGCCCATCAGCTTCATGTTCTCCTCGTAGGCCGCGCCGACCTCGAGCGATTCGGGGCCGCCTTTGGGGAAGGCGGTGTGGGTGGCGTTCCACTCCCCGTAGGAGTCGAAGTCGGTGAGCCGGTCCCAGAGCTTCTCGGCCGGTGCGTCGACGCGGGCCTGCGCGGTGACTTCGGCCATGCGATCACCCCTTCGGTGGCGGTCCCTGGCTGGTGCCGCGGAACGTAGCCCCGCGGGGGTGAAGGTTCAATACCGATGACCGACTCATTCTGATGATGCGTCAGGTTCCTGGTGAGGGGGCCGGTGGGTCGCCGGGTGAGGTGCGCGGGGGCGGCCACGACGGCCGCCCCCGGTCCGTGTCCGGCCTCCTCGGCGGCCCGCCCCGGGGTCGTATGTCCGGCCTCCACGATTCCCCCGCATCTCCTCCCCAGGGATGAGATCGCGTGCGGCCGTGCCCAACCATCGTGGGAGACGCAAATGCTCCCCGCCGGGGATGATCCGGCGTCCGGAGGCTGGTGGGGTGGAGGCTGTGCAAAACCGTACTGCGTACAGTGGCGGCGAAGGTCCCGCTCAGGAGGAGTCCGCCAGTCAGCTCACCGTCGAGCTCGCGACGGTCGTGTCCGCCGCCCGCAGGCGGGCCACCCGCGACGGAGACCGGCAGGTCGACACCGCGCATCTGCTGCACGGCCTCCTGGAATCCGACCCCGCCGTACGCGCCGCCTTCGAGGGCCCACCGCAGGTCGCGCGGCTCCTGGGCTACCTCGTCCAGCGCAGCATCGGCTACGGCCTGCGGTGGCACGGCACCGTCGAGGACTCCGGCGCGGTCCCCGTGGTCACCGAGGGGCAGGTCCCCGGATGGTCGCCGGCCGCGGCCGCCGCCATGGACGGCGCCCTGGACCGTGCCCACGCCCGCTACGCCACCCGCGCGGGCTGCCTCGACCTGCTCGCCGCGTTGGTGGACGACCCCGAGTCCCGCGCCGTCGAGGTCCTGCGCCGGGCCGCCGTCGACACCGGCCGGCTCGCCGCCCGCCTGGACGGGTGACGCCCCGGCCGGAACGGACAGGGGTCTGGGGGGTCACACTGCTGACGGCGGCTGCCATGATGACCCGATGCACGCGTCTTCGGGGAGCCCGGCCGGTCCATCGACCGGCCCGGCCCAGGGAACTCCGGGGTCCCGGGGGCCCCAGCCACCACACCCCGCCCTCGGGGCGAGCCGCAGCGAGGCGTCCCGGGGACGCGGCGCCGGCCTCGGCATCGCCCTGCTGTCGGCCCTGGCCTTCGGCGGTTCCGGCGTCGCCGCCAAGCCCCTGATATCCGCCGGCCTCGAACCGCTGCACGTCACCTGGCTGCGGGTCGCCGGTGCGGCGCTGGTCATGCTGCCGCTCGCCTGGCGGCACCGGGAACTGCCGCGCCGCCGGCCCGCGCTGCTCGCGGGCTACGGCCTGCTCGCCGTCGCGGGTGTGCAGGCCTGCTACTTCGCCGCGCTCTCCCGTATCCCGGTCGGTGTCGCGCTGCTCGTCGAATACCTGGCGCCCGCCCTCGTGCTGGGCTGGGTCCGTTTCGTACAGAAGCGGCCGGTCACCCGTGCCGCCGCGATCGGCGTGGTGCTGGCCGTCGGCGGACTGGCCTGCGTCGTCGAGGTCTGGTCCGGGCTGAGCCTCGACGCCGTCGGCCTCGCCCTCGCTCTCGGTGCGGCCTGCTGCCAGGTCGGCTACTTCGTGCTGTCCGACCACGGCGGCGACGGCGACGACACCGTGGACCCGCTCGGCGTGATCGCCTACGGCCTGCTGGTCGGCGCGGTCGTCCTCACCGCGATCGCCCGCCCCTGGGACATGGACTGGTCGGTGCTCGGCGGCGGCGCGGAGCTGAACGGCTTCCAGGTGCCCGCCGCCCTGCTGCTCGCCTGGATCGTGCTGATCGCGACGGTGGCCGCGTACCTCACCGGAGTGGTTTCGATCCGCCGGCTCTCACCGCAGGTGGCCGGGGTGGTCGCCTGCCTGGAGGCGGTCATCGCGACCGTCCTGGCCTGGGTCCTGCTCGGCGAACACCTCTCCGTGCCGCAGATCGTCGGCGGCCTGGTGGTGCTGACCGGTGCCTTCATCGCGCAGTCGGCCAAGCCGAAGACGACGGAGACGGTGCGGGTGGCGCAGGGCGGCGGTTCGGGGGACGGCGCGGGCGCCGGCGGTACGGGAGACATCCCGGCGTCCTCGGCCCCGCCGGCTCCCACCGCCCCGTCGGCGCCGTCCGGGCCGTAGCGGACCCCATGAGACCTGTCTCCCGGCTCCCGGACTACCTGGGGGCGGGTCCGAAGGTGACTTGTCGGCCGGTTCGCGGGCGACGTAGGGTGACGATCATGCATTCGACCGTGCTGCCCCCTCCCGCCGCGTAAGGCGGGCGGCGGCCTCCGAGGAAAACCCGGCCCGGGAAGGTTCCCGAGCCGTTTTGTCGCTGCCTGTACACGGGACCACGCGACCACTCCACGGCGCACCGCGCCGTCCTGGATTTCCCGGAGCACCTCTTCATGCATGCCACTCCTTCCTCCGCCCTGCCCGTGGGCCGGGGGCTGCTGTACGTGACGTTCGCAGCCACCGCCTGGGGCACGGCGGGCGCGGCCGCCGCCCTCCTCTACCGCGGCAGCGGACTCGGCCCGCTCGCCCTGACCTTCTGGCGCACCTTCGGCGGCCTGCTCCTGCTGCTCGCCGTACGGGCGCTGCTGCGCCGCCGGTCCGGCGCCGCCACCGTCCCCGCCCCGCACGAGCCGCTGCGCCGGCGGGTGACCCGGACCGTGGTGACCGGCGTCGCCCTCGCCGTCTTCCAGGCGGCCTACTTCGCGGCCGTCGAAGCCACCGGACTGGCCGTGGGCACCGTCGTCACCATGGGAGCCGGCCCCGTCCTCATCGCCATCGGGGCGCGCGTGACCATGGGCGAACGGCTCGGCGGTGGCGGTGTGCTGGCCGTCGCCGGGGCGCTGGCCGGGCTGGCGGTGCTGGTCCTCGGGGGCGGCCAGGGCGCCGCCGTCCGGCTGGCCGGCCTCGGGTACGCCCTGCTGTCCGCGGCGGGATGCGCCGCGATGACGCTGGTCAGCAGGCGGCTGGGCAAGGGTGGCGGCAGCGATCCGTACGCCTCGACGATCGGCGCGTTCGCCGTGGCCGCGCTGTGTCTGCTGCCGCTCGCCGCGGTGGAGGGGCTGTGGCCCCAGGGGCAGGATCTGGGCCGCAGCCTGGTGCTGCTCGGGTACATCGCGGCGGTGCCGACGGCGCTGGCCTACGGCCTGTACTTCGCGGGGCTGGCCGCTGTCCGCGCCGCGACCGCATCGGTGATCTCGCTGATCGAGCCGGTGTCGGCCGCGGTGATCGCGGTGCTGTTCCTCGGGGAGCGGCTCACGGCGGCGACGCTGCTCGGCACCGGTGTGCTGCTGGCGGCCGTGGCCGCGCTGGCGGTGACGGAGGCGCGCGGGGCGGTGACTGCCGCGCGGCCCGCGGCGCCGGCGGGCGGCTGAGCCCGGGTGCCCCCGGCCGGTTGTGGCCGGGGGCACCGGGCACCCGTCGCGGAACCGGCCGGGGCGGCCGGAGCGAGCGGGTCGTTCGGTTGGTGCAGTCCGTGGAGTTCAGGAGCGGGGCCGGACGGTGGCCGTGGTGGTGGCTGCCAGCCGGCGCTGCTGGTGGGTACGGGCCGCGGCGTCCCCCGGGCCGTCGCGTTCGGCGAGGCGTTCCGAGATCCGCTGCTGGACGGCCTCGCTCCGCTTGCCCCCGTACTTGAACTTGGCGCGGACCTCGTGCACTTCGAGGCGCAGGCCACGGATGCCGGACAGCTGTCGCCCGTACGGAGCCGCACCCGCGGCCACCGGGGCCGATCCGCCGCCCGGCTGGAAGTGGTCCATCTGGTGCTGCAGCAGCGCCGCCTTCTCCTCCGGATCGTCCACCACATGGGCGGTACAGGTCAGTTGGACCGCGGCGTAGAAGCTGGTGGGCACGCCGTGCTCGGACGGCTGGTCCTCGGCCGCCTGCCAGGGGCCGGGGATGAAGGTGTAGTCGTCCACCACGCTCAGCAGTACCGTCGGCCGGTCCTCCAGCGCGGCCCACAGGGGATTGGGGCGGGCCAGGTGGGTGACCGCCTCGCGGCGGGACGGGTCGTAGGAGAAGTGCAGTGGTTGCAGCAGCGGAGGCTCGCCGGGCCGTCCGTTGACGGCCAGCTGGCCGAAGTCGTGCGCCGCGAGCCACTGTTGCCACTCGGCGTCGTCGGTCGGGGCGTCCCAGGGATGGATCAGCACGGGTGCTCCTCAGCGGGCGGAGAGGTACGCCGGCTCGGGGATGCCGGGTGCCAGGTCGTCGGCGGCTATGGGAGCGCCGTGCACCGGCGCCACGGGGAGGACGCCGCTCCAGTACGGCAGCGCGAGATCCTCCGGCTCGTCGCTGGGGCCGCCGCTGCGGATCTTGGCGGAGACCTCGCGCAGGTCGAGCCGGATCACCGCGGTCGCGGCCAGCTCCTTGGCGTTCCCCGGCCGGGAGTCCGCGGCACGCCCGGGCAGCACATGGTCGACGAGCGCGTCGAGCGCGGCCTTCTTCTCCTCGGGGTCGGTCACCTGGTGCGCGGTGCCGTGCACCACGACGCAGCGGTAGTTGATGGAGTGGTGGAACGCGGACCTGGCCAGCACCAGCCCGTCGACGTGGGTGACCGTGACACACACCTCCAGCCCGGCGTCCGGTGTCTCGCCGGCCATCCTCAGCGGACGCGATCCGGTCGATCCGTGCAGGTAGAGGCGGTCCCCGACGCGGCCGTAGAGCGTCGGCAGGACGACGGGGGAGCCGTCGCGGACGAAGCCCAGATGGCAGACGTATCCCGTGTCGAGGATGGCGTGCACGGTCTCCTGGTCGTAGGCCGCGCGGTCACGGGCGCGCGTGGGGATCGTGCGCGCGGTCGGTTCGTACGCCTCGGCTCGGGCCATTGCCAACTCCATTGCACTAGTGCATAATCGTGTTTGTGCTAGGAGAGTATCGGATCGAAGGGCGGCGCGCATCGGAGATTGCCGCCAGTGTCGAGCGAGCCGTCGGTGCGGGTGAGCTCCAACCGGGCGAAGTCCTGCCCCCGCTGAGGGAGTTGGCGGTCTATCTCGAAGTCAATCCGAATACGGTCGCGGCCGCCTACCGCACGCTCCGCGATCGCGGGGTGATCGAAACGGCGGGCCGGCGCGGCAGCCGGGTGCGTCCCCGCCCGGCCAGTACCCCGCGCGAGGCGCTGCGAGTGGAGGTCCCGCCGGGCGTCCGCGACGCCTCGGGCGGAAACCCCGACCCGTCCCTGCTGCCCCCGCTCGAACGGGCGCTGGCACACGCCGCGGCGCGCAGCGCGCAGCGCCCCGTGCTCTACGGCACGCCCGCCGTGGACGACGACCTCGCAGCCCTCGCTCGCGCGGCGTTCGACGACGACGGCGTGCCGGCCGGACCGGTCGCCGTCACCAGCGGCGCGCTGGACGCCATCGAGCGGGTGCTGGCCGCCCATCTGCGGCCCGGCGACACCGTGGCGGTGGAGGACCCGGGGTGGGGCAGCCTGCTCGACCTCATCCCGGCACTCGGCCTGCGCCCCGCCCCGGTCGGGGTCGACGACGAAGGCCCGCTGCCGGAGTCGCTGGCGCGCGCGCTCCAGGACGGCGCCCGCGCCGTCGTCGTCACCGACCGGGCCCAGAACCCCACCGGGGCCGCCGTCAGCCGCACCCGCGCCACCGAACTCCGCACCCTCCTGGCCGCGCACCCCGGCGCCCTCCTGATCGAGGACGACCACGGCCACGGCATCGTCGACCTTCCGCTCCATCCGCTCTCCGGCGTCACCGACCACTGGGTCCTGGTCCGCTCGACGGCCAAGGCGTACGGCCCGGATCTGCGCCTGGCGGTGCTCACCGGAGACGCGCTGACCATCGACCGGGTGCGGGGCCGTCAGGGTCTGGGGCCGGGCTGGGTCAGTCATCTCCTCCAGGACGCGGTCGTCCACCTCTGGCGGACGTCCGCGGTGGACCCGGAAGCGGTGGCCGGGGCGTACGGGCGTCGGCGGGACGGGCTGATACGGGCACTGGCGGAGCGCGGGGTCCGTGCCCGGGGCCGCAGCGGCATGAATGTCTGGGTGCCGGTCCCGGACGAGACCGGCGCGGTGGCCCGACTCCTGCACTCCGGCTGGGCGGTGGCCCCCGGCGCCCGCTTCCGGATGGCCTCCCCGCCCGGCATCCGCATCACCGTCTCCGCCCTCTCCGACGACGACATCGCCCCGGTGGCGGGCGCCGTTGCCGCGGCCACGGGGGTGGGGGAGACGCGGCGGTATGAGTGAGGGGCGTGGAGAGGGTGGGGTGGGGGCGGGGGCGGGGCTCTGGGGGCGTCAGTCGGTGGTCGGGCCGGGCTGGGGGAGTGGCGGGGTGCTCGGGCGGGGCCTGCTCTGGGTGAGGGCGGCGCCGGCCAGGACGATGAGGGCGCCGACGGGGGTGTTCCAGCTGAGCTGTTCGTGGAGAAGGGCCACTCCGGCCGCGGTGGCGATCACGGGAATGAAGTACGTGACCATCTGGGCGGTGGTGGGGCCGATCTCGGCGACCAGCCCGTACTGGATGAGGAAGGCGAAGCCGGTGCCCAGGGCGCCGAGGGCGAAGACGGCGAGCAGCGGGATGACCGGGTAGTGGGTCGGTGCGGTGGTGAACAGGGGTGTCACCACGGCCAGTTGGGCGGTGGCCAGGAGCAGCTGGGCGCTGGACATCGACAGGTGGGAGTGCGGGACGCCCGCCAGGGTGCGGCGGACGTAGATCCAGCCGACGGCGTAGCTGAGCGAGGCGCCCAGCGCCATCGCGGTGCCCGTCAGATCCGTGCCGGCGAAACCCTGCCAGGCGCCGAGCACCGTGAGCACGCCCAGGAATCCGAGGCCCAGCCCCGCGACCCTGCGCCGGGTGGGACGGTCCTCGGAGAGCGCGACGACCGAGAGAGCCATGCCCCACAGCGGGGAGGTGGCGTTGCAGATGCCGGCCAGTGTGGAGGGGATGGTCAGTTCGGCGTAGGCGAAGAGCGAGAACGGCAGCGCATTGAGGAAGAACGCGGCAACGGTGAGATGAGCCCAGGTGCGGGGAGCACGGGGTAGCCGCTCTCGCTTGATCACGACTATGGCCAGCAGCACCAGTGCGCCGAACGCCACCCGGCCGAGCGTCACCTGCAGTGGGGCGAATCCCTCGGTGCCCACCTTGATGAAGAGGAAGCTGAAACCCCAGACGAGGGAAAGGGCGGCGAAGCGGAGTCGCCAGCCGATGGTCCGTCCGGTGGCCTTGGCGGTCCCGGTGCCGGGGGCGGAGGTGGCGAGCGGGGCGTCCGAGCGGGACGAGCCGGACGCCGTGCCGGGAGGGGAGGGCGCGGAAGCGACAGCTGTGCCGCACGAGGCGGAGGCGTCGCCCGGACGGGACGATGCGGGCGCGACCTCGCTACGGGGCGAGGTGCGCGCGGCCGTCGAGCCGTGCTCGTTCGTGATCGTGCGCACGGTTGTGGCCGGAGAGTTCGCGGTGGCGGCAGAGGCGGCAGAGGCGGTGGGGGTGCCGGTGGTGGTGCTCATGACGACTACGATGCGGCGGGCAACTTCGTAGCACAAGCGATATTTCGTGTGGGGTATCGCTTAGCATTGCTTATATGTTGAACCTTGATCGCCTGCGGACGCTGAGTGCGATTGCCCGGCACGGATCGGTAGGCGCCGCCGCCGACGGACTGCATGTGACGACTTCCGCCGTCTCGCAGCAGATCGCCAAGCTGGAGCGGGAGACCGGACAGCAACTGCTGGCGAAGAACGGGCGCGGGGTCCGGCTCACCGACGCCGGACGGCTGCTCGCCGACCACGCGGCGCGCATCCTCTCCCAGGTCGAGCTGGCACAGGCCGAACTGGAAGCGCATCGCGGGCAGGCGGTGGGCGAGCTGCGGATGAGCGCGTTTCCCACCGCGGCACGGGGACTCTTCCCGGCCGCGCTGGTCACGCTCCGTGCCGAGCACCCCCAGCTGCGGGCGCGGCTGACGGAGAGGGAACCGGACGATTCGGTACGCGGCGTGGTGCGCGGCGATTTCGATCTGGCCGTCGTCCTGGACTGGTACAACCGGCCGTTGTCCCTCCCCGAAGGGCTGGCGAAGGCCCCGCTCCTGGATGATCCGGCCGATGTGGCGATGCCGTCCACACATCCGCTCGCCGGGCGACGCTCCGTGGAGCTGGACGAATTCGCGGACGATGAGTGGATCTCCTGGCCGCAGGGGGAGTTCTGCCAGGACTGGCTGATGTTCACCCTGCGCGGCAAGGGCGTGGAGCCGCGCATCGCGCATATGGCGGAGGAGCACCACACCCAGCTGGCCCTGATCGCGGCCGGATTGGGCGTGGCGGTGGCTCCGCGCCTCGGCCGTGGGCCGGTGCCGGACGGAGTGAGCGTGGTGCCCGTCCGGCACACGATGCGCCGCCACGTCTACGCCATCTGGCGCGCCGACGCCGACCGCAGGCCCTCGATCCGTGCCGCGGTGGGGGCGCTCCGCGCGGCCGGGAAGCTCGTGGAGGGCTCCTGAGACCGGCGGGAGCGCCGCCCGCGCCCGCCCCCGTCAGGGCGGTGGGACGATGCCCTGGATGACGCCCAGCTCCAGCAAGTCCTGCGGGCGGATGCGGAGTTGGTCGGCGGTGTCGTGGACCTGCGCCTCGTCGCGTTTGAGGATGGCCGCGGCCAGCTCCGGGGCGATCACGGAGAAGTAGCTGTCCGGGGTCGCCCACAGCCGGTCCGGTGCGGCCAGGGCCAGGGCACCGCCCGAACCGCCCTCGCCGATGAGCAGGGAGGTGACCGGCACCTCGGCGGTGGCGAGCGCCGCGAAGGCATCGGCGATGGCCGCCCCCGCGCCGGCGCGTTCGGCCGCGGCGTCGTTGGCGGCGCCCGGGGTGTCCACGAGGGTGAGCACCGGTATCCGCAGCCGGTCGGCGAGCCGGACCAGTCGCGCGGCGGTACGGAAGCCGGCCGGGCGGGTGGCCGTGCCGCACTGGGCGGCGAAGGCGATCGTGCGCCCCTCGCGGTGGCCGAAACCGCAGCGTATCCCGGGGTCGACGCCGCCGCAGCGGTCGCCGCTGATCTCCTCCCGGTCGTCGAAGTACGCCCGCAGATACGCCTCGGCGCGCGGCCGCCCGGACTCGCGGGCCCGGACCACCGCATCCCAGCCGGTCTCGGGCAGTCCGGGCACGCCGAGTGCGGACGGCGGGGGTGCCGGCTCCACGGTACGGGTGCGGGCTTCCTCGGGCGGGCACAGCAGTCGCAGCCACCGCTGGAGCGTGCCCCGCAGTCGGTCGGGCGGGACGACGGCGTCGATGTGGCCGGTGGCGAGTTGGCCCTCGGCGGAGTAGGCGAAGGGATCGGCGTCCGGGGGGCGCACGCGTGAGCCCGCGAAACCGATCTGTGCCCCGGGAAGCGCGAGGATCACATCGGCGGCGGCGCCGAGAGTGGCCCAGCCGCCGCCGGTGGTCGGATCGCGCAGCACGGCGATCTGCGGCAGGCCCGCGGCGCGGTTCAGCGCCGACTGCCGTGCCACCCGCTGGAGTTGGGTGAGCGCGCGCATTCCCTCCTGCATGCGGCTGCCGCCCGTGGCGATCAGTGAAACGACCGGCAGGCCGCGCTCGCGGGCGAGGGTGTAGGCGGCCTCCAGGCGGTCGCCGGTGCGCTCGCCGAGTGAGCCGCCCAGATAGCGGAACTCGAAGGAGAGCACGACCGCTTCCCTGCCGCCTATCGTCGCGAGGGCGGTGACCACCGACTCGTCCTCGCCGGTCCGTGCGCGGGCACGGGCCCGCGCGTCGTCGTAACCGTGCCAGCCGAGGGGGCCGTCCGGTGGGGACGCTGTTGTGGGCGTGGGCGTGGGCGTGGGCGTGGGCGTGGGCGTGGGCGTGGGCGTGGGCGTGGGCGTGGGCGTGGGCGTGGGCGTCTCCGCCGTCGCCGTACGGCCGGTGGGGACGGTGGTCTCGGTGTACGCATCCGCGACCGCCGCGATGGCTTGACGTGCTGTCAGGCGAGCGCACGGGAGTGTGGCGGCAGCGTTCCCGTCCCCGTCCCCGTTCGCGTTTCCGCGTGCGGCGGTGTTCCCGTCCCCGGAACCGTTCGCGCCCCTGGCGGTGTTCCCGTCCCCGCCTCCGCCCCCGGCCGGGTCCTTGTCGCCGTTACGCATGGAGCTCACGCTTCAGGATCTTGCCCATGTCATTGCGCGGCAGGGCGTCCAGGAAATGGACCGTGCGGGGGCGCTTGTGCGGGGCGAGCTGGCCGGCGACGTGATCGGCGAGTTCCTGGGCGGAGGGGGCCGGGCCCGCGTCCGGACCGGTCTCCAGGACGATCCAGGCGACGATCCGCTCGCCGAGATCCTCGTCGGGAGCGCCGGTGACGGCCGCCTCGGCGACCCCGGGGTGGGCCAGCAGCGCATTCTCGATCTCGCCGGCGCCGATCTTGTAGCCGCCGCTCTTGATCAGGTCGGTGGCCTTGCGGCCCACGATGCGGTAGTTGCCGGCGGCGTCCCGGACAGCCATGTCGCCGGTGCGGAACCACCCCCCGTCGAAGGCGGCGGCGGTGGCGTCTGGGCGATTGAGGTACTCGACGAAGAGGTTCGGGCCGCGGACCTGGATCTCGCCGACCGTCTCGCCGTCGTTCTCCTCGATGGCCCGGCCCGCGTCGTCGACGAGCCGGACGTACACCCCTGGCAGCGGCACCCCGACCGTGCCCGTGGCGTCGGGGCCGTCCGCCCGCACGCTGGTGTTCATGAGGGTTTCCGTCATGCCGTAGCGCTCGATCACCCGTCGGCCGGAGGCCGCCGCGATCTTCTCGTGATCCGTCAGCGGTAGCGCGGCCGAGCCGGAGACCAGCAGACGGGCGCGGGAGAGCGCCTTGGCGAGCGCGGGGTCCCGGCCCGCCTCGACGGCCAGGCGGTGGTACATCGTGGGCACCCCGAACAGCATCGTGCCGTCCCCAGTGAGCGCGCGGGCCACCGCGTCGGTGCTGAAGCGGCCCAGGTGGTGCACGCTGCCGCCGCGGCGCAGCGGTCCGAGGATGCCGAGGATCAGGCCGTGGACGTGGAAGAGCGGCAGGGCGTGGACGAGGACGTCGTCGGCGGTCCACTGCCAGGCGTCCTCCAGGGCGTCAAGGGTGTGCGCGAGGGCGCGCCGGGGGAGGACGACGCCCTTGGGCGGCCCCGTCGTGCCGGAGGTGTAGACGATCAGGGCCGGCGCCTCGTCGCCCGCTTCGTACGCCGGCGGGGCCGGTACGGCGTCCTCCGGTGGCTGCGCCGCCTCGATGTCGACGCGGCGCAGCGCGGCCAGTGGCTCCGGCAGGTCGGCGTCCGGTTCCGCCAGGACGAGCGACGGCGTGCTGTCCGTCACGATGTGCGTCAGCTCGCTCTCCCCGATCCTCGGATTCACCGGCACCACGGCCACTCCGGCGAGCAGCGCGGCCACCACACCGACCGAGGTCTCCAGCGTCGGCGTCGCCCACAGCGCGACACGGGTCTCACCGGCGATCCGCTCGGCGAGCGCGCCCGCCACCGACGCCAATTGGCGATAGCTGAGGGTGCGGTCACCGAAGCGCAGCGCGGGTGCGGGCGAGGCGTCGCGCAGCGCGGGGAAGAGCACGTTCACCGGATCTCCTTCGTCCTCGGCGCCCGGCCCGTCGCGGCCGGGCCGTCCCGCTCCCGCACCCTGCCGGTACCGAAACGGGCTGACCCGTACCACTCTCGCAGAGACCACTGACAACGCGATCACATCCGGGGACACGTGAGCAGATCACGGACGGCACCCCGCCCGGCCACCGCCCCGCCCGCGCATACCCCGCCCGGCTCCCGCCCTCACCCCGGGATCTTGCGGAAGTCCCAGGAGGCGACCGATTCCGGCGTCAGGCGCAGCCACGCATGGCGGCCGTCGTGCGGCATTTCGGAGATGCCGAAGTACTTCTCCGCGAAGAGCCGCTCCGGGGCGTCGAGCCCGGGGCACGGTTCGCCGGTGCGCGGCGCCTCGCCGACGAAGTCCGCGCGGCCCGTGAGCTCCGCGCCGCGCAGCTCGCCGTACTCGTGCCCGTCGTCGACGACCACCGCGATCCGCGGATCCTTGCGCAGTTGTGCCCACCGCTTGCTGCGGGTGATCGAGTACAGCCACAGCGCCGCGCCGTCCCAGACGAACCAGAGCGCCCCGACGTGCGGTGCCCCGTCGGCGCCGACCGTCGCGACCCGGCAGGTGCGCTGCCCCGCGAGGAACGCGTCGAGCTCGCCCCGCGTCATCATGATCCGGCGCCCGCGCCGCTGTGTGTCGGCCATCGTTCCTCGCCCTCCGCCGTGTGCCCCGCTCATGGGGCACTGATCCGCCCGCCTGACACCGGCCCCTGTCGTCACCAGATCCGACCTGACTGAGTGTCAGGAAGCATGAGGGCTCTTCCTGTCATGCGCAATGCCCGGTAGCCTCACCCGGCTCGGGCCGGCCGACGGACCGGTCCGGCGGCACGTCACGACCGACGCATCACGATCGGCGCATCACATCGGACGCTTCACATCCGATGTGTCAGGTCTGATGCTTCACGTCCGAGGCGCCATGTCCGACGAGTCACATCCGACCGAGTCACGTCCGACCGAGTCACATCCGACGGAGGGGATCGCGATGTCTTCGGGTGCCGCACGGCTCGTCGAGCAACTGGATCCGGCCTCGACGGTGTTGCTCACCGTCGAGTGCCAGCGCGGCGTGGTCGGTCCGGACAGCGCGCTGCCCGAACTGGCGGACGCGGCCCGTACGTCGGGGGCGCTGGCGAATGTTGCCCGGCTGGTGGCGGCCGCCCACGACGCCGGCGTCCAGGTGCTGCACGCCGTGGCCGAACGGCGGCCCGACGGCCGCGGAGCCAGCCGTAACGCCCGCCTCTTCCGGGCCGCCGAACGGCTGCCCGTCCAGCAGCTCACCGGGTC
Source organism: Streptomyces angustmyceticus (assembly GCF_019933235.1). Taxonomy (NCBI): domain Bacteria; kingdom Bacillati; phylum Actinomycetota; class Actinomycetes; order Kitasatosporales; family Streptomycetaceae; genus Streptomyces; species Streptomyces angustmyceticus. Next base: position 7,076,538 of record NZ_CP082945.1, read on the forward strand.
CACGGCGGTACGCATCGCCGACCCGATACCCGTCTGGGGCGACGACCTGGTGGTGCGCAGGCTGCACGGCCTCTCGCCCCTCGCCGGCACCGACGTGGACGCGCTGCTGCGCAATTTCGGGTGCCGCACGCTCGTCGTCACCGGGGTGTCGGCGAATGTGGCCGTCCCCAATGCCGTGTTCGACGCGGTCAATCTCGGTTACGCGGCCGTGGTGCCCGCGGACGCCATCGCCGGGGTGCCTGCCGACTACGTTCCCGCGATGGTCCGCAACACCCTTGCCCTGGTCGCCACCGTCACCACCGCGGACGACGTCCTGGCGACCTGGAGGCTGCCGAGGCGGGGCCGCTGACCCCTGGGGCGGGCCCCACGGGGCACCCCGGTGTGCCCGTCGGGGCCTAGAGCTTTCTCGTCATGAACGCGCTGTTCGGGTCGGGGCGGTAGGTCGCGAAGGGGGCGCAGTACGCGAAGCCGAACTTCTCATAGAGCTTCCTGGCGGGCAGGAAGAACTCGTCCGCGCCGGTTTCGAGACTGAGGCGGGTGAAGCCCATGCGCCGGGTCTCGGCGAGGATGTGGTGCAGCAGGAGGGACGCGATGCCGCTCCGCGTGCGTGCCGGTGCCGCGCGCATCGACTTCAGCTCGGCGTGGACGGTGTCCAGCCTCTTGACCGCGCCGCAGCCCACCACGGTGTCGTCGTCCATGACCGACCAGAACGTGACCCCAGGTCCGCGAAGCGCGTCGAGATCGAGGGCGTGTTTGCTCTCCAGCGGGGTGATGGACCGCATCTCGCGCACATGCTCGTCGAGGAACTCGGCGATCCGCGGGCCGGAGAGGTCATCGACCACGATCTTCACGGGTGCTCGCCCTTCGTCGGAACCTTCAGCTCAGTGAACCAGCCCGGCTGGCGGTCGGCCGCGCCGACTGGGGCCGGTGGTTCCTCGGCGGCGGTCCCGAGGTGTGCCGGTGGCGCCCGCCCGCCGGGGTCGCGGTCCCGGCGGGCGCTGGGGTCGCGTCGTCAGCCGAGAGAGACCGAACCGCCCTTGACGTTCACCTTGGCGGGTGCCAGCCCCTTGGTGGCGGGGCCCTTCTTCACGCTGCCGTCGGTGATGTCGAACTTGCTGCCGTGGCACATGCAATTGATGGTGCCGCCGGAGACCTCGCCGACGACGCAGCCCGCGTGGGTGCAGATGGCGGAGAACGCCTTGATGTCGCCGTCCTGCGGCTGGGTGACGACGACCTTGTCGGCCTTGAAGATCTTGCCGCCGCCCTTGGGGATCTCCGAGGTCTTGGCGAGGATGGTTCCCCCGCCGGCGGCGCCGCCACCGGCCGAGCCGTCGCCCCCACCGCTTGCCCCCGAGCTGCCGGCCTGATCGCCACCACCGGCGGCCTTGGAATCGCCGCTCCCCGCGTCCGCCATGTCGCCTCCGCAGGCCGCGAGCGCCGCCGTCAGGCCGGCCGCGCCGACCGCCGCCACGACGGTCCGCCGCGCCGTCCCGCGCTCTGCCGGAGCCCGGCCGGTCTCCTCCGTAGCCGTCATCGCGTCGGTCTCCGCCTGCTGCGATGCTGCCTGTCGAGCCATGGTGTGCCTCCGGTTCATGGTGGTGCCTTCGGTGCGCGTTGTGCTCCACGGACGTTGTACAAGCTCCATACGCAGGGACGGTCCGGCGTGTTCAATGCGCGACCCGTTCCTTTGCAGAAGCGCACCGACGGCGGTGAACCGCCAGGTCGGACGGGGACGACCCGCCCCTCACTCCCCGTCGGTGCGTCGCGCCAGTGCGTCCAGCAGGAAGTCCCGCTGGAAGTGCAGCAGCTGCTCGTTCACCGCGTCGTCGGCCGGCAGGTGCGTGGCCCCGGGGAGCGGGAGCACGCTGTGCGGTTTGCCCGCCGCGAGCAGCTCCGCGGAGAAGCGCAGGGTGTGCGCGGCGGCCACGTTGTCGTCCGCCAGCCCGTGGACCAGCAGCAGCGGGCGGCGCAGCAGGTGGCCGTGGCCGATCAGGGAGGAGCGCGCATAGTTCTCCGGGTGCTCCTCCGGGTGTCCCAGGTACCGCTCCTTCCAGTGGGTGTCGTAGAGGCGCTGGTCGGTGGGCGGGGCGCCGGCGACCGCCGCGTGGAAGACGTCGGGGTGGTGCAGCACGGCGGCCGCGGCGAGGAACCCGCCGAACGACCACCCGCGGATCGCCACCCGCGTCAGATCCAGGTCCGCGCAGCGCGCCCCGGCCGCCCGCAGCGCGTCGATCTGGTCCTCCAGCGCGGGCGTGAGCTGGTCGCCGTGGATGGCCTTTTCCCAGGCCGGGCCGCGGTTCGGCGTCCCGCGCCCGTCGACCACCAGCACCGCGAACCCCTGCTCGGCGAACCACTGCGACACACAGCCGGTCCATCCGCGGCGCCGTCCCACGACCTGCAGGGCCGGACCCCCGTACGGGTCGAGGAGCACCGGCAGCTTCCCCGCACCCTCCTCGTGCCACGACGGAAGGAAGAGCGCGCCGTGCAACTGCCGCTCGCTGAGGCGGAGATGGCGCGGTCGCGGGGTGACCAACGGCTCCTCGGCGAGCGAGGGTATGACCTGATAGCGCGCGTCCTCGTCGCCGCCGGCCGCGTCCGGTCCGGTCGCCCGCAGCACTCCGACTTCATCGCCCCGCGGCGTCGCGCCCGCCAGGACGACCGTGCCGCCCCGCCCCACGGCGGTGTACCGGCCGGGGTTCCGGCTCAGCCGGCGGCAGCCGTGGCCGGGCTCATGGCGCCACACATGGGTCTCCAGTGGGTCGTCGCTCGCGGTGAACAGGACCCGCTCGCCCTCGACCCCGAGGACCGCGCACAGTTGCAGCCCTTCCGGGGTGACCCGCCGGCCGCCGACGGTCAGATACCGGGTGTCGCCGTCGTCCTCGGGGAGCACCAGGGCGCCGGACGCCGTACGCGCCGGGGTGCCGCCGACGAGTTCCACCCACGCGGGGTCGGTCCGCTCGTGCAGCACCGCGGTGGCACCGGTCGCCGGATCGACCGCGAGGGTGCGCACGGTGCGCTGGTCGCGGCTCTGCACGGCGAGGTACGGGCCGTGCGCGTCCCAGCCGGCGTCCACGAGGTACTCGTACGCCGTGCGGTCCCATGCGACGTCGACCCGTTCGCCCTCCAGCGAGACGATCTGCAGGGTCACCTCGGCGTTGGGGGTACCGGCCGCGGGGTAGGCAACGGCCCGCGGTGGCTTGGTCGGGTCGGCCGGATCGCCGAGGTAACGGCGTTCCACGGGGCCGGTGTCGACCCTGGCCAGCAGGACGTGGCGGCTGTCCGGCGCCCACCAGTAGCCGCGCGTGCGGTGCATGGACTCGGCGGCGACGTACTCGGCGAGGCCGTAGGAGATGTCCGGGCCCTCCGCGCGGGCCAGTTGGCGGTCGGTGGCGCCGCTCGGATCAGCGTGACCCGGATCAGCGTGACCCGGATCGGTGTCACCCGGATCGGCGCAGGTCGGATCGGCGCAGGTCGGATCGGCGCGGGTCGGATCGGTGCCGCTCAGCCCGACGACGTGGAACGACCGGCGGCTCACATAGGCGATGTGCCGGCCGTCGGGGGAGGGGCGGGGGTCGACCACCGGACCCGCCGCCGGGACGGAGAACGGTGTCCCGCCCTCGGTGCGCACCGCCCACAGGGCTCCGGACAGGGCGAACGCCACGAGACGGGCGGCGGCGTCGGTCGCGTAGGACACCACGCCCTCGGACCGTTCACGGGCGCGCTCCCGGCGCAGCCGCTCCTCCTCGGGGATCGCGCCCGGGGCGGTCCCCACCAGGAGTGCCGGATCGACCAGAAGCCTCTCCGTCCCCGCCTCGTACTGCCACAGCCGGCCGATGGGATCGGTGCCGGAGGCCGTACGGACGAAGAGCACCCGGCTGCCGTCGGGGGAGACGGTGAAATGCCGGGGAACGCCGAGGGAGAAGCGGCGGGTGCGGGCGAACTGGCGCGGAAATCCGGTGGAATCAGGGGAGTTCGCGGTGTGCTGGGAATCCGGGGAGTTCACATGGCGCGTGGCGTTCAGGTTTGCGCTGGGCAAGGTGCCGTCCTCCAGAGGGGTAGGGAACGAGAGAGCAGGAGAGGTAGAGAGCAGGGAGCTGGAAAGCAGGTGGTTCCGGGTGCGGCGGTCCCGGGGAAACATAGGCAGATCCGGGATTCACGGAAAAGGGCGGCCGCGACGATTTCTGGCCAGCACGGTGTGTCCGGTACCGGACCGGGTGCACAAGGGAATTCGGGAGTCTGCCTCTGCACCCTGCCGCCGGCGCATCCTGATGATCATGATGCGGGCCATCGGCGCGGCAGGTCAGGAGAGCCGCAGAGCGATCCACGGGATGATAGCGCACAGGGGGCCGTATCCCGGCAGAGTCCCGGCAACTGCTCGGCTAGGGTCGTTGCATGAGTGAGGACATCGCCGCGCTGGTACGTCAACTGGCAGCCGAGGACCGGGACGAGCGCAGGGCCGCGACGGACCGGCTGGTCGCGCTCGGCGCCCCGGCCGTGGAGCACCTGCTGCCGCTGCTCACCGGGGAGGACGGGCCGGGCCGGTCGGCGGCGGAGGCGTGCGTGCAGCGCCTCGGGACCGCGGCGATCGAGCCGCTGCGCAAGGTACGCGCCGAGGGGCCGGGACGCCTGCGGCCGGCCGCGCTCCGCATGCTCGCGAGCGTCGGCGGCGGCGATGCCCTGAGCCCCGCCGACAAGGCGGCCGTCGAGCGGCTCGTACAGATCAAGCTGCTCGACGAAACGCCCGGAGACCTTCCGTCCGACCGCTGGGTGGCGGTGCCAGGGGCGGAGGTGAAGGACATCGTCCGGGCCCTGGAGCTCCATGACGCACGCCCCGTCACCACGGCCATGGGCGTTTCGGCGGCCCTGCACCACGAGAATGCACTCGACCACCGGTCGGCCGACGGCACCACCAGCACGGAATACCGCGTGTTCATCACGCCCGAATTCGACGGCTGGCGGCTCGTCTACGGTGCCGACTATCTCAATGACAACTGGGCGCAGGTCATCGAAAAACTCAGCACCCATTGCCGGGAAGCCCACTTCTACGAGGTGGACGAATACCACGGCGCGCAGGTGTGGTGGGTGATGGAGAACGGGCAGGACAAGCGTGGCCATCGCACCTACGGCGATCCCGAATGGGTCGGCGAACCCCTGGAGTTCGAACGCGACCTGATGCAGGAAGCGGCCGAGGAGGAAGGCGAGGGAGAGGACGCGGGAGAGGGCGGCGAACTCTATGGCTCGGACGAAACCGGGGGGTACGCCGAGGGGGTCCGCGACCCGGAGGAGGCGGCGTCCTGGATCTCCATCCAGCCGTCGACCGTGGAGGTGCTCGACCGGGTGGGCCATGGCTGGCTCGCGGTGACCAGCCCGGAGGTCGGGCACGGCCGCTTCAGGGGCGCGCTGGACATCTGAGAGCCGGGAGCGGCACGGTGCCACCGCCCTGGGCGGGCGGTGGAAGCGGGGTCCGGGGCCGTCCCGGGCCGGTCACATCAGACTCGGCTGGATCTTCCGCCAGGTCTTGTCGAGGTGCTCGATGTGCCGGTCCATCTCCCGGACCATGGCCTGCTTCTCCTCCGTCGTCGAGGCTTCCTTCCGCTTGGTGTACTCGCGGTCGATGATCTTCTTGAGTTCCTTGCGCGCGTCCGCGTCGCCGAGATTCTGCGCCGCCGCGATCTCCTTGGCGGCACGTTCCGCGGACTTGTCGGTGCGTGCGTTGATGCGGTCGGCGATGTTCTGCTGCACTTCGGCCGCCGCCATCTTGTCGACCTTCTTCTTCTCCACGGTCTTCTCCGTGTCGAGCTTCTTCTTCGCAGCGACATCGGCCGGGTCGGTGCGATAGGTCGTGCTGTAGTACACCTTCGTGCCGTCGAGGGCCTTTTCCCGCAGCACCGTTGAGCACTTCGCATGGCCCTGCCCCATACCGCAGGGCTCACGCTCCGTGTAGACGGACTTGGGCGTATAGGTGTTGTCGCCCTGATTGACCCGCTTCAGCCATTCGGCGAGGTGCTTTTCCGAGTGCCGGCCCGACACGTGCTTCTCGCCCACCGGCACCGAGGAGTCGGTGACATAGTGCGTCCCGCCTCCGGGTGTCGGACCCTCGACCTCCAGCACCGCGTAATTGCGGTCCGTGAGGTCGGGGCTGTTGTTCTTCAGGCTGGACGGAATGGGGTCGAGTTTGAGGGTGTTCAGGAGCTTGTCACTGCTCTTGCGGTGCCCCCGGACGCCGAGCGACTCATCCGAATTCTTGGCCGCGCTGTCCGTCGTATCCGGTTTGGGGTCGGCCTCGCCCTTCTTGCGGTACGGCTTGTCGACGTTCTCCGGATTCTTGCCCACACCGTGCTGTTCGTGGAATCCGACGCTCAGCCGGGCCAGGGACGACACGACCGCGAGCTGCTCACCGCGCTCCAGGCCCTTGAACCCGGGCAGCCGCTGCTCCAGATCGCTCTGGGTGAAGGCGCGCGGACCCTTTCCGGCATCGGCGGAGGAGGGCGTGGCATCACCGGTCGAGGCCCGCAGGGCATCCGCGAGGTGCCCGTCCTTCGCCCAACTGTCCAGGTGGGCATGGACGTTGTCGAGCGGGACGCGGTGGACGTCGCGGTCCCGCCGGAGCTCGTTCTGCAGCTTGTCCGGCGGAATCCCGTACTCCTTGGCCCCCTCGGCCTCCGCGTCGAGGGTCCGGTCCCCCTTCTGCTCCTGCTCGGAGGTGTCGCTCTCACCACGGTCGTGCGGGTCGGAGTAGGGCGGCTTCTTGTCGACGTCCATCGCGTCGTCGTCGCTGTGGTGCGACGGCGACGGCGAATCGTCCAGTTTCAGCGCGGCGAGGCCCTCGTGGTCGGGGTCGGTCCGCGGCCTCTTGTGGCCGTTTCCCGACCCCGACGAGGAGCCGGTGCCGGAGCCCGACGGCTGGCCGTCCGTGGGCGGCGGCAGACTGGCCTTCCGCTTCCCACCGGGGGCATCGGGGGTCGGCTGCTTGGGGCGGCTGTCGGGGGCCGGCCGCTTCGTTTCCCCGTTGGACGTCGGCGACTTGGGGTTGCCGGTGGACGAGGACTGCTGCGGACGGCCGCCGGCGGGAGTCTGGTCCGGGCGGTTGCCGGGCGTGCCCGGGGGAGTGGAATCGGGCCGTGGCGGGGCGGGCCGGTTCGGGTCGTTGCTCTGGGGGCCGGCCTCACGCGACGGGGTGTCACCGGGGTTCCGGCCGGGGGCGTCGCCCGCATCAGGCCGGCTGTCGTCGTGACCATGCGGACGAGGCTGTCCACCGGCCGAGCCGTCGGCAGACGGCCCGGAAGAAAGCGAGGTGGACTGCTTGCCGTCACCCGGGTTGGTGTCGTTCGCGGGCGACGCCTGTGGGGTGTCACCGGCCGGCTGCTGGGCGGGGTCGCTCGTGTCCGCGTCCGGGGTGTTGTGGCCGGTCTGCGACGGGGCGTCGGAGTGCGGTGAGTTGGACTGCGGCGCGTTGTCCTGCTGAACGTCGCCCTGTTGCGCGTCGCCCTGCTGCGCGTCGCCCTGCTGCGCGTCGCCCTGTTGTGCGGTGTCGTGCTGCTGGTCGGCGTGCTGGGTATCGGACTGATCCGACGTGGAATGACCGTCATCCGACGAGCCGCTGTCGGCCGTCGGATCCTGCGCGGGATGGAGCGGATTCCGATCGGCGTCCAGCGGGATGTAGAAGACATCCGTGGCGCCCTCGGTGTTGATCGGCTTCTCGCTCACCTCGCCGCTCTGGGTGTCGACCCACACGATGCGGCCGTCGTGGTTGACGGCGTTGAACGCGTGGCCTCCGCCGTCGGCCCAGTTGACCTGCACGATCGCCGACGAGCCCGGACCGGCTTTCAGGAGGTCCTTGGCGATCGCGTCATGACCGTCCGGGCTGGTGCCCGCATACGAGTGCGGCGCGCCGGTCCAGTTGATGATGTTCTCGTTGGCGTCCGTCTCCGGCGACCAGTGGTCAGGGGTGCCGTCCGCGTTGAGGTCCGGCGTACGGGGCGCCGAGACCTGCGGGTTTCCGTACCAGGTCTCGAGGAACGAACGGCTGCAGTCGGCACAGTTGTTGGACCGGCCGGGAACGCCCGGACCACCGTCGTTCTGCAACTGGGCCCAGTTCCCCGACGGGTCGGGAAAGCGCTGAGGGGTGCCGTCGTCGTTACGGGGAACGGCATCGGCAAGGGCCTGCTGATCCGAGGGGTCCGGGGGCAGCAGGCCGCCCGGGGCCTCCTGGATACCGGCGCGGATGTCATCGAGGCCGGGCCGGTCGTCATGCGCGTCGGAATCGGTGTCCGAGTCGGAGTCAGAGTCCGGGTCCGGGTCCGGGTCCGGGTCGGAATCAGGGGGCGAGTCGGAGTCCGTATCGGGGTCGGAGTCCGGGGCCGAGTCCGTATCGGGGGCCGGGTCCGGATGGGAGTCGGAGTCCGGGTCGGAGTCCGAGTGGGCCTCAGAGTCTGAGTTGGCGTCCGAGTCCGAGTGCGCGTCGTGCGCATCGTGTGCGTCTGGATCCGGCTTCGAGTCCGAGTCCGTGTCGGTGTCGGTGTCCGACTTCGGGTCGGCGTCAGACGTGGCGTCCGTGCTCGGGTCCGACTCGGGCGAGTCCTTGCCGTCGGTGTCGGCATGGTCGGCCTGAGGGTGCTCGCTCTTGCCGTCGTCGCCCTTGTCGGCGCCCTCGTTGTTCTTGGAGTCGTCGTTCTTGACGTCGTTGGGCTGGTGGCTGTCCGGCTTGTTGCCGTCTGCCTGAGGGGCGTCCTGGTGGGGGGAGTCGGGGGCCGGCTGGTCCGTGCCGGGCTTGCCGTTTTCCGGGGTCTTCGCGGAGTCGGGGCCGGTGTCGGGCTTCTGCTCGGGACCGTGGTTCTCCGGTCCCTTGTCCGGGGGCGGAGTAGGCGACTGGTTCTGGGACTGGTGCGGGGTCGGCTCGTTGCCACGCGGCTGCTCGGTACGAGGCGTGTCCGCGCGCGCAGGCGTGGGCCGGGGACGCGAGGTCTGGTCGGGCGTGCCGGGGCGCTGGCGCGGGGGAGTGGCGCGGGGATCGCCGTAAGGCGCGGTGCGAGGGTCCCGGGCGGGGGTGCTGCGGGGCGGTGTCCCGTTGCCTGCCGGTGTGGAACGCGGGGGTGCGGAGGCGGGCGGAGCACCCGCTGAAGCGTGCGCTCCGGCGGGGGCACTCGGGGTGGGCACCGGGCCGCCGCCCATGGCGACGCCGGGCGCGGCCGTGGCAGCGCCGGGAGCCGTCGCCGGCTGGGAAGGGGAGGGGTCGCTCCCGGTCGTGTTCGGTATTCCGGTGGGGGGCGGCGCGAAGGTGGTCGCGCTGTCCGTGTGCATGGTGACGTCGTTGTCGTCGTGCGCCTGGTGGGGGTTGTGCTGCTGAGACCCGCCGTACGAGGAGCCGGACGAGGCATGCGACGACGCCGCATGGGGCATGGCGCCGGAGGGCATACCGACCCGGCCGCCGCTCCCGTTGGCGCTGTGGTCGCTGTCGCTGCTCGACGGTGAGGGGGAGGAGTCCGGGCCGGCGGGCGTGTTGTCGGGTGCGGGCGAGGGGGAGGGGACGTGCGTCTCCGGCCGGTTTCCCGAATCCGGTGAGGGCGAGGAAGACGGGTCCGGGGACGGGCCCGACGCCGGGGACGGATCGGAGGACGGGGAACGATCGGGAGACGGCGAGGGATCGGGCGACGAGGACGGCGAGGACGACGGAGAGTGCTGAGCCGACTGGTGGCCGTCCGGGCCCGAGTCGCCGGGGCCGGGCGCGCCGTGCTGGATCGGCCCGGAGGCGGTGCCGTCTGCAGGGGCGGGCGCGGGAGATGCACCATCGGCGTGACTGGGCGTGCTGCCGGTCTGGGCGGTCGGGCCGTCGGAGTGGTCGGGCGTCTGCGAAGGCCCGCCGTCGTGCCGTGCTCCCGCGTCGGGCGAGGGCGAGCTGTCCGTGTGCACGGGATCGGGGGACGACGTCCCGTGATCCGGTCGCGGACCTGCGTCCGGGGCGGGCGAAGCGTCGCCGTGGGACGACTCCGGCGAGTGCGTAGCGCCTGCGTCGGGCCGGCCACCCGAGTCCGGGGACGGCCCGGTGCTGGAGTCGGACCTGACGCCGGGATCCGATCCCGCGCCGGAATCCGGCCTCCCGCCGGAGTCCGGTCGCGCACCGGAGTCCGGCCCCGAATCCGCCCTGGTGTCGGCGGCGGGAGCCCCGTCCGGCCGGCCCCCGGAGTCGGAGGACGGCGATGTGTCGGGCCGGGACGTCCCGCCGTCGGAGGAGGGGCGCGCGTCGGGGGAGGAGTTCGGGTCGGAAGAGTGGTGCGAGTCGGAGGAAGGAGGCGAGTCCGGGGATGCCGAGGGCGAGTGCGTCTGCGGGGTGGAGGAAGAGGAGGCGGAGCCGTGCGAGGAGTCGGCAGAGGAGTCCGACGGCGCGTCGCCGCCGCTCTGCGATTCGCGGTACCCCGCATCGAACGGAGTCAGCCGGTCCGGAGACGGGGAGTCCGCGTGCGAAGGCCCGGAGTGCGCCCCACCGTCCGGGGAGTGCCCGCCACCGGATACGGAGTTGTCGTGAGCGCCGGCCGGTGCCCCCGAGCCGCCGGGAGCGGAGTTCGCCGTGACTCCGGCGCCGTTGTGGCCACTGCTGCCGCCAGTACCGCCGCTGTGCGAAGCGCCACCACCGGACGAGCCCTCACCGCCCGAAGCGTCACCGGAAGAACCGGAAGCGCCCGAGGTGTCCGAAGCCCCCGAGGACGACGAGCCACCGGCCGAAGAATGACCGCCCGAGGAGGAAGAACCACCCGACGACGATTCCCCGGACCCGGAAGCTCCCGCCCCTGCCCCTGCCCCTGCCCCAGTGTCCGAACTCCCGCTCTCCGGAACGCCGTTGCTCTTCCCCTCGCCGGCGCCGTCACCACCGCCGAGCCCCTTCCCATGCTTCCCGCTGGACGAGTCCGCGGCGGAATCATGGCCGGAGTCCGATTTCGAGTCCGAGCCCGAGTCCGAATCGGAGCCGTGTCCGGCGGCGGACTCCATCCCGTTGCGGACGTGGTGTCCCGCCTTGGCGCCCGCACCGTCACGCAGGGACTCCGCGAACGTCTGGCCGGAGTTCTTGAGCGCGTTGACGCCTTCCTCGGCGCCCTTCTTGACCGTACGGCCGGCGTCGAAGCCGTCCTGCGCGTCGAAGCTCATGTTCACGGACTGCGCGATGACGTCCGAGATCATGGCCTGCAGCGCCGAGACGGCAGGCTCCTTCGCCGTCTCCAGGGCCGCGTCGAGCAGCTGCTTGGCTACCTCCTTGATGATCTTCCGTACGATCGCGCGGGTCGCCGCGGTCGCTGCTGCCGCCGCCACCTCGGACAAGCCGAAGGTGAACGGTGCCGCCGCTTGAGCCGCGATGATTTCCGCGGCAAGAATCGCCAACTGGGCGATCACCGCGACTTTCATCCCGATGACGAGTCCGGCCGCGGCGTCCAGTGCGTCGGCGATGGCGGTGGCGGCGCTCCGGGCGTCGGAGAAGTAGCCCGAGCCGCCCGCGAACTTCTCCCACGTGGTGTGGAAACCGTCGATGGAGTCGCCGGAGTTCTGCGACAGCACATTGCCGGCCGCCTTGACGCCCTCGTGCTGGAGATTCTCCACCCCGGCCGCGAAATCCCGCCACTTCTGGGCGGAATCCATCAACTTGTCCTCGTCCGCCGTGGGCCAGTTGAACCCCAGCATTTCAAGAACCCACTCAAGTGCGTCCGGAAGCATCAACGACACGGCTGGGATTCCTTCGGCTGGCTGGGGTTCGGGTGCGTACGGATCAAGGACTGCTCGTTCTTCTCGTTCACCGGGTCGGTCGCCTCATCGAGCCCGGCGAGAAGGGCGCATCAAGGGGAGCAGGGGCGGCTACGAGGCCGGTGCGGCCTGGGGTCTGGGGTCTGAGGGCCTGGCCGCGGAGGGGCGTGCTGGTCTAGACGCCGGGTCGTTTGAGCTGGGCGATCCGCTGGCTCTCCGCCTCTTCGTTCGCCACATGCTGTTTCATCATCGACTCGTTGAAGTTCTCGTCGGCCTCATGGTTCTTGGCCATGTTGTTCAACCCGCCGCCGATCTCCTTGAGTTTCGACGCGAGGTGGCCCATCGACTCGTACATGCCGTCCCGCAGGCCCTCGTAGACGACGCCGAATTTCTCCCCCAGGTCGTCGTCGCCCCAAGGCGGCGTGTCCTGGCCTTCGAGGGAGGTCAACGCGCTCTGCAGCGTGTCGACGAGGGACTGGTAGTCCTTGCCGATTCGGTCGAAATCGGTGCCGCCCGTACGCAACGACCCGATGTCGGCCTTGAGTCCGTCCCCCATCGAGTTCCCCTTGTCCTGGACGTCGCCGCCGCCACGTCGATACCGAAAAGTTTAACCATCAAAGTTGACGCCACCTCAAGATGCCTCGGCGTACGGGCCTGCTCCCTCACGCGGCGCGGCGAGGGAGCTGGGCCCGTGTCGGGTGCCCCGAGCGGCGAGGTACCTGTGGAGCCCAGCAAGAGACCCCGTCAGAGACCCCGCCGGAGCCCCGACAGGGCCTCCGGCGCGGAGCCCCGGACAGGCCCCTGCAGAGCACCCAAAGGACAGACACCTGCAAAGGCGCCGGTAACGCACCTCTGCACGCATCCGGAGAGGCCCGCGTCAGTTCAACAGCTCGGCTTCCAGGACGAGAAGGGAGCGGTTCCGGTTGCGTGCGCTCTCACGAAAACGTGGTGCCACCCCGTGAACCCCTCCCTTCTGCATCGCTCCCGGCCAACTCCCGGGTCAGGGCACCAGATACGGCGCGCCCGGGTCCTTGAGGGGCTCGGGCAGCCGGATCACCGGAACCGGTTTGTTGTGCGGCCAGCCTTGGGAGGCGTCGTCGAAGCTGAGTTCTCCGCCGGCGGCCGGAACGGTGCTGGCGTCGTGCAGGTTGGTGATCTCGTTGTAGACGTCCTGGACGTCGGGTGCTTCCTTGCCGGTCTGGCCGGTGACGTTGCGGGTCGCCCAGATGGCGGTCAGCACGGCGTCGTGGTGCATGATCGCGTATCCGTCGTCCAACACGGAGTCGGGGAAGCGCAGGTCCCGCAGGGCCTGGTGGAAGGGCTTGAAGCCGGACGGGGCATGGACGCCGCGGACCCACTGATCGGGGCTGGTCGCGGAGGCGTCCAGAATGGTGATCTTGCTGTCCTTGAGCAGCGTCTGAACCTGCTTCCCCTGCGCGAACGCCCCGGTGGCCCCGGTCATCACCGTGATCGGTGTGTCGTGGCCGCACTGGCTGCGGGCCGACAGGGCACGGATGAGATCGGCGAGATCGCGGTCGCGCCCGGCGTAGAAGATCACTTGAGCCTTGGTCAGGCAGATGTTGTTGACGGCGTTGAAGAAGAGCCGGGGAACGCCCGCGGGCTTGTGGCCGGTCGCGCCGACGAACGAGGCGCGCCGTCGGCCGATGTAGTCGCCGAACTCGTCGTCGAACGCCGTGCGCAAGGTCTTGACGTAGTTGTCTTCCCGGCTGTCGAAGACCAGGTAGCCGCGGCGCCCGGCCAGCGGGGAGTGGTCGAGGTACCGGCGGAGCGCCTTGGCGTAGTCGGCGTTGGACGGCGACACCTTGAACAGCCGTGACGCGTTGAGGTCGGTGGCGGTCAGGACCGCGCCGATCGCGGGGATCTTCCGCCGGCCGAGTTCGGTGGCCGCCGCCTGGGTCTCCGGGATGCTGACCCCCAGGCCGGTGACCGCGACCAGGGGATGCTCGCCGCCGACCATGTCGGCCAGCTGCGCCACCACCGGCTTCCAATGCGTCTCGCTGCGGCCCTCGTTGGCCAGGACGAGCTGGATCAGCGGGGTCCTTCCCTGGACGCCGGTGGAACTGGTCGTGGACAGTTCGGGGCAGGCGTTCGCCCGGCACTGCGCGACGAAGGCACCCTCAAGGCTGGTGCGGATCTCCTCCAGGGGCAGCGCGCTGGTGTCGCTCTCCGTCATCGGCATCAGCACACCGACCTTGACGTACGGCAGCCGGCTCTTCCCGGACGCCGGCTTCTCCCACTGGTCGCGGACGCGTCTGTTCTCCTGCGCGATCCGGTCGGTGATGCCCTTGAGGCGCGGGTCGAAGGCGAACGCCTTCTCGTTCGTCAGGCCGACGCACTCCCGCTCCGCGCCGGTGCCGTCCCAGTACAGACCGGGCTGGTCCGCCGCGCAGCTGTTGTCCTCCTCGGCCCACCGGAAGAACCAGATGCCGCCGGCTATCAGCGCCAGCACGAGGGCGAGGGCGGCGGCTCCTCGCCACCCCTTCCACCACGGAGGGAGTTCATCGGCGGGTTGCGGGGGCAGATGCATGGGCCAGCTCCTAGAGGACGGGGTGCTGCGGTGCGCTCACACGTACTTCGCGGCCTCGTGCATGAGCCCGATCCGGCGAGGGACGGAGCGCATGGCAAGGTCCTGGAGCATCGCGTTGATGGTCCGGTTGAGTTCGGGATTCGTACCGGGCAGCCGGTTGCGCGGGTCGGACGCCAGCCACAGCCCGGTCACCAGCAGGGTCAGGGGCGTGTGCTCGGCGAACGAGCGGGGCGCGAGGTCGGCCGCCAACTGCTCCAGACGCAGCGTGGCCGACTGCTCCGGCACCACCGGATCCCGCAGGGGCGCGGCGGTGATCGTGTACAGCTCGTACAGCCAGATGTCGGTGTCGGTGAGTTCGACCAGGCGCCGGGCGAGATGCTCGACGACGTCGTCCACGCGGTGCAGTGCCAGCGAGTGGTACAGCACCTCCAGCGGGTGGCCGTGGTGGGCGTGCCAGGCCCGCAGTTGTTCGTGGACGGCCGTCCAGCGGTCCGGGCGGGCGGCCAGCTCCTGCAACAGCAGCAGGCGCAGCCACGGATGCAGTACGGAGCTGCCGCGCAGCGGGTGTGGATGGACGCCTTCCAGATACCCGGAGCCCCGGCCGCCGCGGGCCTCGGCGTCCTGGGGGACCGGATCGGTCAGCCATAAGCGGGTCGCGACCACCCGCGCCAGCGAATCGCGGGTGTGCAGCTGGAAGCGGTCGAGGAGCCCCGCGTCGCAGGCGGCGTCGAACTCGCGGGCGGCACAGCACTCGACCAGCGCACGGTGCTGGTCGTCGGTCAGATCGCGCAGCAGGTACTGCCGCGCCGCCTCCTCCAGCATCGGCCCCTCGTCGGCGCTCTCCGCGGACGGCGAGGTGCTGGAGAGCACCGCGCGCAACAGCGTCTCCGGGTACTCGCGGCCCACGAGACGGGCCGAGGCGGTGAGCAGTTGCCGGGTGCTCCACGGGTGCCCGTCGGTCAACTGGTGTGCGAGCAGGGGCGCTTCCGGCAGCCGCGCGGCGATGTTCGTACCGAGCTGGGCGGTCTCGCCCGCGGTCAGGCCGCGCAGCCGGACGCAGTACCAGCGCCAGGAGCGGTTCGGCGGCGGGTCGGGGATGGCCTGTTCCCAGTCGGCGAAACTGGCCTGCTCGGGGGCGCTGACCCGGACGCCCGCCGGCCCGTTCGCGAACATCGCCGGCACCCGGCCGACGTTCGACGCCGCGGCCACGGCCAGCAGCGGATCCGGCGCCCCGTCGGCGTCCCGCAGTTCCATCAGCAGGTCCAGGAACTCGCGGCCCCCGGGGGCGTCGATGTTGTCCAGCAGCACCACACAGTTGCGGTCGCGCTGGCGGCGCGCGTACTCGCCGCGCAGATCGGCGAGGAACGCCTCGCACAGCCGCCGGTCCACCGCGGCCCGGTCCGACGGCTCCTCGCTCTTGCTGAGCTGGTTGAGCTCGACCAGGGCGTCCAGGGCCGCCAACGGACCGGCGTACCAGGCGAATCCGGTGTGCCGGGTCACCCGCAGCGGCATGCTGGGCGGCTGCCGGATGAGGCTGGCCAGCAGGCCGACGCCCGGGATCCGCACCAGGTTGAGGTCCTGCAGCAGTCCGGCTACGGCGGCGACCCGGTCGCCCGCGGCATGCGGCTCCTGGGGCCCGCGCAGCGCCTGCCGCAACTGCTTCTTGGCCCGCTCGGGATCCGTCGCGTCCAACGACAGCTCGGGGGCCACCACGGCCAGCCCCAGCGTCAGACGAGGGAAGACCAGCGGGGTCTGCCGGGGAAAACGGTGCGACAGCCCGTACGCCAGCCGGCCGGCGACCTCATGCGGCCTGCGGGGCGCGGCGGACCCGAAGTCGAAGTACGCGTGCGGACGCCGCGACCCGAGATAGCCGAGCCAGTTCAGCGTGGTGGTCTTCCCGCTGCCCCGCGGCCCTACGAGCACGACCGTGGGAAGGCCGTGTCCGGCGTCGCCGCCCCTGCCGTCCTGCAGACGCGAGCGGCACTCCTCGTACAGGGTCTCGATCCCCCGTATTCCCAACGGACGTTCCGTCACGCTGCTCGGCCCCCCGTGAAGACAGCGGCTGTCACGACAGCAACTGATGTCGGCACCTGTGATGTCAGCGACGGCACGCGCCGGCTGATTACAGAAGGTTGGCACGCGTGCGCACAACGTGCCACCGGTTCGCGCAAGCGGTTCGCAGGAGGTGCGGACGGGGACGGCGGTCCGGGGCGCGGCTCGGGCCGGGAGCCGGGACCCTGCTGTTTCCCGGCGGGCGGGCGGTCCGACGGGCCGTCCGGACTCTCGCGGGTGCTCGCCGCCTCGCGCCCACCGCGCGCGGCGGTGCCCCGACGCGCCTACGGTGAAAGTGAGAGAGGCGCCGGAGCCCGCCTGCCCGCTCGCCAGCCGCTCGTCGTCAGGAATCTCAGGAGCGCGCGATGCCCCACACCACGCCACCGCCGCGACCGCGTCCGCCGGCCCGCCCGGGACGGCCTGGCTCTCTGCACGGCCGCACCGCCGTGGTGACCGGTGCGGCGCGCGGTCTGGGCAAGGCGACCGCCCGAGAGCTGGCCCGGCGAGGAGCGCGGGTGGCCCTGCTGGGGCGGGAGGAGACGGCGCTGTGGGAAGTGGCGTCCGCCCTTCCGTCGGAGTCGTGCTGCTGGGGCGTCGACGTCACCGACGACGACGCCATGGGGCAGGTGGCCCAGGAGGTACGCGACCGCCTGGGGCCGGCGTCCATCGTCGTGGCGAACGCGGGAATCGCCGAGGGCGGGCCCTTCGGCGGGTCCGATCCGCACACCTGGCGCCGGGTGATCGAGGTGAATCTGATCGGCAGCGCGATCACCGCCCGCTCGTTCCTGCCGGACCTGCTCGCCACGCACGGCTACTTCCTGCAGGTCGCCTCGCTGGCGTCCATCGGGGCCGCGCCCCTGATGAGCGCGTACTGCGCCTCCAAGGCCGGAGTGGAGTCGTTCGCGCACTCACTGCGCGCCGAACTCGCCCCCGAGCGCGTGGGAGTCGGCATCGCCTATCTGAACTGGACCGACACCGACATGATCAGGGACGCGGACCAGCACCCCGTGCTCCGTGAACTCCGCGCCCACATGCCCCCGCCCGCGAGAAAGGTCCACTCCGCCGGGTGGGTCGCCGCCCGCCTGGTCACCGCCGCCGAACACCGATCGGCCGCCGTCTACGTACCGGGCTGGCTCCGCGCCGCCCAGGCGGTACGCGCCGCCCTGCCGGCCGTCGTCACCCAGCTCTCCCGGCGCGAACTGCCCCGACTGGCCGCCCGCACCCCCTTCGAACCGACCGGCCTCCTGGGCGCCGGCGGCCGCGCCGACAAAGCGGGGCGGGGGTAGCCACAACCGCGACGCGAAGTCCGCACTTCGGTGAGGCGCTGAGCCTTCCGGGCCGCCGAACCCGTCCTTTCCGCGGCGCCGATTGTGAACGGCGTACTGCGCCCGTATGGCGGGAGAATCAGAAAGCGGGACGAGGGCTGTCGCGTTGTTGACGTGGCTGATTTTCGCTGCCAGCCTCCGGAGTGTGAGTCACTCGGAGAACTTCACCGCACGCCTGCACGTCGATCTGCGACGTCAGGCCAGTGCGATCTGTGCCACCAGCGCCGCTGACTGCTAGAGCCGTCGGCCGGCATCGGCTTCTGGGCGCCCCGTGATCCCGTTGCGCGTACTGGCCCGGGAATGCATGGCCGCCTGGTGATTTCGCCGCGTGCGCAGCTGGAATCTGCCGGAATGAGCGCGTGAACTGAGCCGTTTTGCTCGGCCGTTCATGTTCGTCGTTCCCTCTCCCATTCCCATTCCCATTCGATTTCCTTAACCGCCGTCGTGGTTGCCGGGAATCGAGAAGGCTCTGCGTCTCCATGTTCCCTTTCTCCCCATCGCCCTGCCCCGCCCACCACCTCGAACAGGACCCCGTAATGAGCAGGCTGATCGCCCCATCGAACCGACGCCAGTTCCTCACGCTGCTGGGCCTCTCGGCGGTCGCGGTCAGTTGTGGCGGCGGGGGCGCTGTGGCAGCCAAGGACCAGACCAGGACGCTGCGGTACCAGGGGTGGGCGGGGTCCGTCATCCTGCCCGAACTGGCCGCGGACCTCGGCTTTCTGGAGGACGTGAAGCTGAAGTGGGTCGGCAACACGATCAGCGGGCCGCAGGACATCCAGTCGGCGGCCACCGGACAGGTCGACTTCGGGGGCGCGTTCAACGGAGCCGTCGTCAAACTCGCCGCGCGGAAGGCCCCCATCACGGCGGTGATCAGCTACTACGGCGTCGACAAGGCCGCGTACAACGGCTTCTACGTCCTTGAGGACAGCCCGATCCGCTCCGCTCGTGACCTGATCGGCAAGAAGGTCGGGATGAACACGCTCGGCGCGCACTCCGAGGCGATGCTCGACATCTACCTGCAGCGCCACGGCCTGTCGCAGGCGGAGATCCAGAAGGTCGAGCCGTTGGTGGTGCCCCCGGTCAACACCGAGCAGTCGCTGCGGCAGAAGCAGATCCAGGTGGGTGTCCTCGGCGACATCCTGCGTGACAAGGCTCTGCAGACCGGCGGCATCCGACCACTGTTCACCGACTACCAGCTGCTCGGCGACTTCTCCGCCGGCACCTATGTGCTGAACGACCGGTTCCTGAAGGAGAACCCCGGCACCGCGCGCACCTTCGTCACCGGCGTCGCGCGCGCCATCGAGTGGGCCCGCGCGACCCCGCGCCAAGAGGTCATCGCCCGGCAGATCGAGATCGTCAGGAAGCGGGGCCGGAACGAGGGCACCGCTCCGCTGAAGTACTGGAAGTCCTTCGGCGTCGCCGAGCGGGCCGGGCGCGTCACCGACAAGGAGTTCCAGTTGTGGATCGACTGGCTCGCCGAGCGCGGTGACATCGGGAAGGGGCAGGTCAAGGCGTCGGATCTCTACAGCAACGAGTTCAACGCGTACCGCCGGAAGACGAAACCGTCCGCGGCCGGGGCGACGGCCACCGAGAGCGGGAGCTGATCCCATGTCCCGAACCACCACACCCAAGATCGAGTTCGAGCGGGTGCGCAAGACCTTCCCCGTCAGAAAGGGGAGCGCCCAGGGCCGCGGTCCGGCACACGGCGAGGACGGGTTCACCGCGCTGGACGGTGTCGACCTGCGCATCGACGCGGGGGAGTTCGTCGTTGTGGTCGGCCCCAGCGGATGCGGCAAATCCACGCTGCTGGACCTGCTGGGAGGGCTCGCCCGGCCGACCGCCGGACGGATCCTCCTGGACGGGGAGCCGGTGACCGGACCCGGCCTGGACCGCGGCATCGTCTTCCAGCAGTACGCGCTGCTGCCCTGGCGCACCGCCCTGGGCAACGTCGAGTTCGGCCTGGAGGCGACCGGCGTGCCACGGCGTGAGCGCGCCGCCCGTGCCCGCGAGTACCTGGACCTGGTCGGGCTCTCCGGGTTCGAGAACCGGCACCCGCACGAGCTGTCCGGCGGTATGCGCCAGCGCGTGGCCATCGCGCGCTCACTCGCCTACGATCCGGACGTCCTGCTGATGGACGAGCCGTTCGCCGCACTGGACGCCCAGACCAGGGAGCTGCTCCAGGACGAGCTGCTGCGCATCTGGC
Organism: Streptomyces angustmyceticus; assembly: GCF_019933235.1. NCBI lineage: Bacteria > Bacillati > Actinomycetota > Actinomycetes > Kitasatosporales > Streptomycetaceae > Streptomyces > Streptomyces angustmyceticus. The sequence continues at coordinate 7,096,393 of NZ_CP082945.1, forward strand.
AGCGCACCCGGAAGACCGTCGTCTTCATCACGCACGGCATCGAGGAGGCCGTCTACCTGGGGGGACGGGTGGCCGTCATGACGTCCAGGCCCGGTCGCATCAAGCAGGTCGTGCCGATCGGCTTCGACTCCCGTACGGAGACCGACGACCTGCGGTCCAGCCCCGAGTTCGCACGGTACCGGCACGAGATCTGGACGCTCCTGCACGACGAGGTGACCAGGACCCACCTGCTGGAGAAGGAGGAGGTCCCCGTATGAGCATCGCCGGCGATTCCCGCACTCGGCAGCGCCCGGCCCCGGAGGAACGCCCCGCGCCGTCCGCCGCCACACCGCCGCAGGCGAACGGCACACCGTCCACAGCCCTCCCCGGCGAGCCCGTGTCCGGCCCGCCGACCGCGTCGGGTGGGCCGCGCCCCCACCGCCCTTCCGTACTGCCCCGCATCCTGCGCGCGGCGCTGACCGGCGTCACCAGGTCGGCGGCGATCGTCGCCCTGCTGCTCGCGTGGGAGCTGGCGCCCCGCTTCGGCCTGGTGAACCGGACCTTCCTGCCGCCGTTCAGCGAGGTCGCCCAGGCGTGGTGGGGACTGGTGGCGAACGGCCAGCTCGCCGACAACGCGCAGGCCAGTCTGGTGCGTTCGTTCAGCGGCTTCGGCATCGCCGTCGCCGTGTCCGTACCGCTGGGCCTGCTCATCGGCTGGTACCGGCCGGTCGCCGATCTCCTCAACCCGTTGCTGCAGGTCTTCCTCAACACCGCGGCCCTGGCCCTGCTGCCCGTGTTCGTCCTGCTCCTCGGCATCGGTGAGACGTCGAAGATCTCCATCGTGGTGTACGCCTGCGCCTGGCCGATCCTCTTCAACACCATCAGCGCGGTGCGCACCGTCGATCCCACCCTGCTGAGGCTGGCGAAGTCCATGGACCTGTCCGCCCCGCGGCTGTTCCAGAAGGTGATCCTGCCGGCCTCGGTGCCGACGATCTTCACCGGAATCCGGCTGGCGGGGGCGGTGTCCATCGTCGTCCTGGTCGCCGCCGAGATGATCGGCGCCAAGGCCGGCCTCGGCTATCTCATCAACGCGTCCCAGTACAACTTCGCCATTCCGCAGATGTACGCGGGCATCGTCACGATCTCCGTCGTCGGCGTGGCCTTCAACCAACTGCTGGTGGCCGTGGAGAAGCGGCTCAGCTCCTGGCGCGTCCCCGCGACGCGCTGACGCCCTGCTCGCTGACGCTCCTCGCGCGACCCACCGGCTCCCACCGACCTCCTGCTCCTCATCCCCTCCTTCTCACCCCCAAATTGCCGCAACCCCGGAAAGGAACACCTCCATGAGCACCAGTACAGGCTTCGACATCCGCCGGATCGGCGGACGCATCGGCGCCGAGATCGTCGGCGCCGACCTCTCCGCCGACCTCGACCCGGCGATCGTCGCCGAGATCAACGCGGCTCTGCTGGAACACAAGGCGCTGGTCTTCCGCGGCCAGCGGCTGGACGACGCCGGACAGCTGCGCTTCGCCGCCCTCTTCGGCGAACTCACCGCCGCCCACCCCACCGTCCCGTCCGTGGACGGACAGCCCAACGTCCTGCCCGTCGACGGGGACGAGGGCATCCGCGCCAACCGCTGGCACACCGACGTCACCTTCGTCCGCACGCCCCCGAAGGCATCGACCCTGCGCGCCATCGTCGTCCCGCCCTACGGCGGCAACACGCTGATCGCCAACTCGGCCGCGGCCTACCGTGACCTGCCCGGCCCGCTGCGCGAACTCGCGGACAGCCTCTGGGCGGTCCACACCAACGCCTACGACTACGCCGCCCCCAGGACCGAGAAGGCGGCCCAGCACCGCAAGCAGTTCGTCTCGCGCACGTACCGCACCGCCCACCCGCTGGTGCGCGTGCACCCCGAGACGGGGGAGCGCGGCCTGTTCATCGGCGGCTTCGCGCAGACCGTCGAGGGCCTCGGCCCCTCCGAGTCCCGGGACCTGCTGCGCATCTTCCAGTCGTATGTGACGCGCCCGGAGAACATCGTCCGGGTGGCCTGGACACCGGGTGACCTCGTCCTGTTCGACAACCGCAGCACCCAGCACTACGCCCCCGACGACTACGGCGACCTGCCCCGCCTGCTGCACCGGGTGACCGTCGCGGGGGACGTCCCGGTGGGCATCGACGGCACCTCCAGCCGCGCCCTCGAAGGCGGCGACGACACCAGCCACTACACCCCTGCCGTGGCCTGAGCACACTCGCGGGCCAGTGGGCCGCCGACGTCCAGGTGCGCCTCCTTCTCCCGGCCCTCCCCGGGAGAAGGAGGCACGGGCGCGGGGCCAGGGGACGACGCCGCTCGGGGAACTCAGGACGGCTCCGGCGCGGAATCGGTACCGGTCTCATCAGTGCCGGTACCGGCCGAGGCCAGGGGCAGGCGTACCTGGAAGCGGGTGTCGCCGGGCACGGAGTCGAACCGCAGGTCTCCGCGGTGTTTGTTGACGATGATGCGCCAGGAGATGTCCAGGCCCAGGCCCGTCCCCTCGCCCACCGGTTTGGTGGTGAAGAACGGGTCGAAGACGCGGTCGCGGATCTCCTCGGGGATTCCCGGGCCGGTGTCGCGGAACTCGACGAGCAGATGGTCTCCGTCGCGGGCCGTGCGTACGGTCAGTGTGCCGTCGGTGTCCGTGCTGTTCATCGCCGAGACCGCGTTGTCGATCAGATTCGTCCATACCTGGTTGAGTTCGCTGGGGTAGGCCGGGATCTTCGGCAGGCCGCGGTCGTAGTCCTTGACGACGGTGACGCGGGGGCCGATCTTCGTGGAGACCATCAGCAGGGTGCTGTCGAGCAGTTCATGCACGTCCGAGACCTGGTGGGGCGCCCGGTCGAGCTGCGAGTACTGCTTGGCCGCGGAGACCAGGGAGGAGACGCGGTTGGTCGACTCCTCGATCTCGTTCATCAACAGCTCGGTCTCGACGGTGTAGTTGAGCCACCGTACGGCCCCTTCGAGGGTGTCCTCGTCCACCGCCGCGGCGATCTGGTCCAGCCAGTCGGTGTCCAGGCCGGCCTGGACGAAGGTCGGCGCGAGCTGCCATCCGTCGTCGATGCCGTGGTCGTCCAGCCAGTCGGCGAGGGCGTCCTCCCGGTCCGCGGCTTCCAGCGGGCTCAGCGCGGTGGCCTTGGCGACGCGCTCGGCGGTGCGTTCCTGGACCTCTATGAGCGTCTCCAGACTGTCGCGCCGGTACGGGCGTGCCGCGATGATGCCGAGCTTGTGGCGCATCCCGGCGACGCGCTCGCGCAGCGCGGACGTGGCCCGCACCGCCGCGGTGGCGGGGTTGTTCAGTTCATGGGTCAGCCCGGCGGACAGCGAGCCGAGAGCCAGCAGCCGTTCGCGCTGGCCGACGGCCTCCTGGGTGCTCTTCACGCCGAAGAAGAGCCCTTCGAGCAGGTGCACGGCCATGGGGAACCACTCGCGCATGATGGCGGCGAAGGTCTCCGCGGGCAGCACGAAGAAGCGCGCGGGCTCGATGACACGCAGGGAGCTGTTGTACACCTGCCGCAGCCGGTCGCCCAGGTACGCCTGGAAGGCGCCCGCGTACACCCCGCGGTCGGAACTCCGGGTGATTTCCACGTCGTAGTCCCCGATCCGGCGCGAGAGCACGATGGTCCCTTCGAGCAGCACGTAGAAGCACGTGGCCTCGTCGCCCTCCCCGTACACCGGACCGGGCGCGAACTCCTCCACCCGGCCCTCGCGGCAGAGCCGGGCGATCTGGTCGGGGGCCAGCTTCTCGAACAGGAACAGCGAGCCGAGTTCCTCCCGGCTGCACGGCAGCGGACGGCCGTTCACGACTGCTCCAGATACCGGTGGGCGAGCATGACCGCCATGGCTCCCTCGCCCACGGCGGAGGCGACCCGCTTCGCGGACTCGGCGCGGGCGTCCCCGGCCACGAACACGCCCGGGACGTTGGTCTCCAAGTGGTACGGCGGCCGGTCCAGCTCCCAGCCGGCCGGCGGGCGTCCGTCCGCGGTCAGGTCGGGCCCGGTCAGGATGAACCCGCGGGAGTCCCGGAGCACCGTGCCCTCCAGCCAGTCGGTCAGCGGGGCCGCGCCGATGAAGACGAACATCCACTGGGCGTCGACGAGTTCGGTCTCGCCGGTCGTCGTGTCGCGCAGGGTGAGCTGTTCCAGTTGGCGCGAGCCGTGGGCGGCGGCGACGACCGTGTGGGTGCGGACGGAGATCGTGGGCGTCTCGTCGACCTGCTGGATGAGGTAGTGCGACATCGACGTGGACAGGGACGGCCGCCGCACCAGCACGGTGACCGACTTGGCGCTCCGGGCCAGGTAGATCGCGGCCTGGCCCGCGGAGTTCGCGCCGCCGACGATGTACACATCATGGCCCTGGCACGCGGCCGCTTCGGTCAGGGCGGAGCCGTAGAACACGCCGCAGCCGGTCAGTTCGGTCACCTGGGGCGCGTCCAGTTGCCGGTAGGACACGCCGGTCGCGAGGATCACGGAGTGCGCGGCTACGGCCGAGCCGTCCGAGAACCGCACGACGCGCGACGCGCCGTTGACCTCCAACCCGGTGACCTCCCGCGCGGTCAGGATCTCGGCACCGAACTTCGCCGCCTGGCGCCGGGCCCGGTCGGTGAGCTGCGCCCCGGACACGCCGTCCGGAAAGCCGAGGTAGTTCTCGATGCGCGAGCTCTGACCCGCCTGGCCCCCGGTCGCGGAGCGCTCCACCAGGACGGTCCGCAGGCCCTCGGACGCCCCGTACACCGCCGCCCCCAGACCCGCCGGTCCGCCGCCGATCACGACGAGGTCGTAGAAGTCGGTCGCCGGGGTCGTCGCCAGGCCGACCCGGGTGGCCAGCTCCCGGTCCTCGGGCTCGACGAGGGCCGTGCCGTCCGGAGTGATCACCAGCGGGAGCCGCAGCCCCTCCTCGCCCGCGGCGCACAGCAGCCGCTTGCCCTCCGGCTCGTCGGAGGAGTACCAGCGGTACGGCACCTGGTTGCGCGCCAGGAACTCCCGCACGGCCGACGACCGCCCCGACCAGCGGTGTCCGACGACCTTGGTGACCGCCACCGGCCGGTGGTCGGCGTCCCGCCAGGCCGACAGGAGATCGTCGAGCACGGGGTAGAGCTTCTCCTCGGGCGGCTCCCAGGGCTTGAGGAGATAGTGGTCCAGGTCGACGACGTTGATCGCGTCGATGGCCGCGTCGGTGTCCGCGTACGCCGTCAGCAGCACCCGCCGGGCGTCGGGGTAGATGTCGAGGGCCTGCTCCAGGAACTCGATGCCGTTCATCTGCGGCATCCGGTAGTCCGCCACGATCACCGCGACGGGCCCGCCGCGCAGCTTCAGCTCGCGCAGAGCGGCAAGCGCGGACTCGCCGGACTCGGCGCGCACCACCCGGTACGACGCGCCGTAGCGTCGCCGCAGATCACGGGCGACGGCACGCGACACGCCCGGGTCATCGTCCACGGTCAGGATGACGGTCCGCGCCGGACCGGTGGCCTGATCGGCCTGACCCATAGGCATCCCGCCTGATGATCCTGAGGCAACCGTCCCCGAGCCGATCGCCCGTCCGCACCGCCTCGCGCGCCTGTCCGGCACGCCGGTGCGCGGGCACTGACCATTTTATGGGCGATCGGTGTGGTTCGCCGTGGAGGTCGGGGAGGGGCACCGGCCCGCCGGCCGCCCAGCCGTATCGGCCGTCAGCCGTGTTGCCCCTCGGCCGTCAGCCGTCCGACGAGGGCTCCGCGCTCCCGGGAGCCTCGTCGGTCCCGTCGATCTCGTCCAGGAGATGCGGCCCGTTGTTGCGGACGCTGTTGACCGCGGTGGAGACGGCGCGGGTGTCCAGGTGGCCCGCGGCCGGGGCGGTGAGCAGTGCGCGGAGTTCGCCGGGGTCCTGGTGGGCGGGGTCGAGCCAGGCGCTCCAGTCGTCGGGGGCGATGGCCAGCGGCATACGGGGGTGGACGCGGCCCGCGGCGTCGGTGGCCTTGGTGGTGATGATGGTGCAGGTGGTCCACCACGCCCCGGGCGCGTCGTCGTCGGCGATGTCCGGGGCGCGCCAGAACTCGTACAGGCCGGCGAGCGCCATGGCCCGGCCGTCCTCCGGGCTGATGAAGTACGGCTGCTTGCGGGCCTTGGCCGACCCGGTCGCCGGGACCGTCTGCCACTCGTAGAAGCCGTCCGCCGGCAGCAGGCACCTGCGCTTGGCGAAGGCCCGGCGGTAGGCGGGCTTCTCCGCGACCGTCTCCACCCTCGCGTTGATCATCTTCGCGCCGATCTCCGGGCTCTTCGCCCACGACGGCACCAGTCCCCAGCGCAGCGTTCGCAGCTGCCGGGTGACCTCACCGGTGTCGCGTGCCACGCGCTCCAGCACCGACCACACCGCATCGGTGGGGGCCACGTTCCAGCTCGGTCCGAGCGCCTGGTCGGGGTCCCAGTGTGTGACGTCGAACAGGTCGACCAGGTCCTGCGGACGGCGGGTGGAGGCATATCGACCGCACATACCGTCCACCCTGCCACGCCGCCGGCCCCTGCGGGTTCTCCCGCGCCTCACCGCTTGGCGCACCGGGGCGGCGGCAGAGGGTCGGGAAACGCCCGCATGCGCGATTCCGCTGCCGCGCGCCTGTCCCGCAACCGGCGCCACAGGCACTTAAATATCGGAGCGTGACTAGAGAGCCGCGGCGCTTCACGATCTTGTTGGTCCCCGAACACGTCGAGGACCGGGGCGGTGCCTCCGTGGAGGACTCGGCCGTCCGCTCGGCGGTCGTCGAGGCGACGGGCGAGACCGGCGCCTCGGGCTACCCGCGCTACGTCGGACACGGAATCGTGGCCGACATCGACCCCCGCACCCGCACGGTCGAGGCCGTGCTCGTCGACGGCACGGAACTGGACTACGGGCTGATCGCCACGGTCGCGCCCTGACCGAGCGCCGCCGGACGGGCGGGCACCGGCAGCGCACCACAGCCCAGGGGCATCCGCCGAGGGGCGCGCGCGAGCGACCTCACCGGCCGCCCCACCAGCCATCTGCGCAACACACCCCAAAGGCGAACCCCGTTACACGGCCATGACATAGCCGACTTGAGTCACTGTGATCACACAAGTAGGTTCGCCATGAACCGAGTTCTCCTACCTACCGGCGTCCGTTCGCCGGAAGAGATGGACGCCCCCCATGGGTTCCCACGCCCGCCCCAACCGAATACACCGCACCGGAGTCCGGATCGCGATGGTCGCACTCGTCGGTGCCGCCCTGCCGATGACGGCCGGTGGTCTCGCCCAGGCCGCCACTCCCGGCGCCACGCACTCCGCCGACGAGAACGACCAGCACGCCGTCCAGGGCAAGGCAGCCGACGCGCAGGACGCGAAGCACCAGGACGCTCCCCAGATCAACGCCGATCACGCCTTCCTGCTGGACGCCCGCGACGGCAGCCAGGAGCGGGAACTGTGGGGCGGGGCCAAGGCGGACGAGAGCGTGTCGATGGCCAGCACCACCAAGATCATGACGGCCATGGTGGTGCTCAAGCACCCGGAGTGGCTGAACCGGCAGATCACGGTGAAGCAGGAGTACCGGGACTACGTCCAGAAGGTCGGCGGCAGCACGGCCGACCTCCAGACCGGCGACACGCTGACCGTCGCGCAGTTGCTGCACGCCATGCTGATCCCGTCCGGCGACGACGCCGCGATGGCCCTGGCCGACAACCTCGGCTCGGGCAGCACCACGGACGCGCGGATCGCCGACTTCGTGAACCAGATGAACATCGAGGCGCAACAACTGGGCCTGACCGAAACGCACTTCGACGGCTTCGACGGCATCTCGCACGGCAGCAACTTCAGCACCGCCCGCGACCTGGCCAAGCTCGGCCAGCGCGCCATGCTGCAGCCGGTGTTCGCCGACATCGTGAAGAACAAGCAGTTCAAGGCCGAGGCCCCGGCGGCCAACGGCCACATCCGGTACTACACCTGGGACAACACCAACAAGCTGCTGAGCAGCTACGACGGTGCCCTGGGCATCAAGACGGGCAGCGGCCCGGAGGCCGGCTACGCCCTCGTCTTCGCCGCCAAGCGGGACAACCGCACCCTGGTCGGCGCGATCCTCAAGGACGACCAGAGCCGCTTCGACGACGCCGCCAAGATGCTCGACTGGGGCTTCGCCCACTGAACCGGCAGCTCCCCAGGTGCTGAGCACGTACCTCGTGCGGCACCACCGACGCCCCTGACCCGGCCGCCACACCAACGCCCCCTGTGCGGGCCACGATGCCGGGGCGTCATACGGGCGACGAACCCCCGCCGGCTCGCTCCGGCGGGGGTTCCTGCGTGGCGGTCACGGCCCGGCCGTCCGACGGGTACACCGGCGCACCGGGGTCGGGCCGTCGAACCGCCCTCAGCCCCTCATCGAGCGCACTGCCGCGCCGGCCGCCGCCACGAAGGCGGCGATCGCCGGGTGCGTGCCGCCGCCCGCGCGGAAGGCGACCTTCGACCGGCGGAACAACGGCAGCTTGGTCAGCACCACGCCGTCGGGGCTTTGCGCGGTGGCCATCTCCGGTACGAACCCCGCCCCTTGTCCGGTGGCGGCCAGGGCCAGCACGGTGCGGAAATCGTTGACCTGATGGCGGATTCTCGGCTGGAACCCGGCTGCCTGGCAGGCGCGTACGGCCATCGCGTGACCGGTCGTGCCGTCGCGTGCGGTGATCCACGGGGCCTCGGCGTAGGGCCCGAGCAGCCCGGCCAGGGTGTCGCTGCGGCTGGACTTCCCGGGCGCGGTACCGGTGACGAGGTACATCGGCTCTTCCAGCAGGGGCACCTCGTCCACGGTGGTGTCCGGTGAGGCGGGTACGAAGTCGTAGTCGTGGACCAGGGCGGCGTCGAGCTCGCCGGCTCGCAGGCCGTCGGACACCCGGGCGGAGTCGATCTCCTGCACCATCGGCTCCAGCGCGGGATGCCGTCGGGCCAGCTCGGCCAGCGTGGCGGGCACGATGGTGTGGCCGCCGGAGGGGAAGGTCCCGATGCGCAGCGGCCCGCCGATGCCGTCCCGGGCGCTGGCCAGCTCGGCGACCGCCAGCTCCAGGCGTTCCAGCACGGCGTCGGCGTGCGCGACGAGGGACCGGCCCGCGGGCGTGAGGACGACGCGCCTGCCACTGCGTTCCAGCAGGGGCACGCCTGCCTCGCGCTCCAGCACGCCCAGCTGCTGGGAGACGGCGGAGGCGGTGAAGGTCAGCGCTTCGGCCACGGCGGCGATGGTGCCCCGCCGGTCCAGTTCGCGCAGCAGGTGAAGACGACGGAGATCGAGCATAAGCTCAGCTTAGGCATAGAGGTAGAAATCAGAAATGGATCTACCGGGTCTGGTGCGCCAGGCTTGAACCATGAACCCCGATCCGTTCTTCAGCGGCCTCTACGTCCCCTTGGTGACCCCGTTCACCACCGACCTGCGGCTGGCCCCCGACGCGCTGGCCCGACTCGCCGACGACGCGCTGTCGGCCGGCGCCTCCGGACTCGTCGCCCTCGGCACCACCGCGGAAGCGGCCACCCTGACCGCGGAGGAGCAGCAGACGGTGGTGCGCGTCTGCTCCGCCGCCTGCCGCGCACACGGCGCCCCGCTGATCGTCGGGGTCGGCACCAATGACACCGCCGCCGCCATCACGTCGCTGCGCGCGCTGGCGGCCGGCGGCGACGTGGCCGCGGCGCTGGTTCCCGCGCCGCCCTACATCCGGCCCGGCGAAGCGGCGACACTCGCGCATTTCACCGCCCTGGCCGAACACGGCGGCCTGCCGTTGATCGTGTACGACATCCCCTACCGCACGGGCCAGGCCCTCAGCGCCGGTACGATCGCCGCGCTCAGCCGCTTGCCGGGCGTCGTCGGGATCAAGCACGCGACCGGCGCGATCGACGCGACGACGGTGGAGGTGCTCGGCGCCCCCGAGCCCGGCTTCGCCGTACTCGGCGGCGACGACGTCGTCCTCTCGCCGCTCGTCGCGGCGGGCGCCCACGGCGGCATCGTCGCCTCGGCCAACCTGCGCACCGCCGACTACGCCGAACTGATCTCGCTGTGGCATCGCGGCTCCGCCGCACCCGCCCGTCGGCTCGGCGCCGAGCTGGCCCGGCTGTCCGCCGCCCTCTTCGCCGAACCGAACCCGACCGTGATCAAGGGAGTGCTGCACGCGCAGGACCGCATCCCCAGCCCGGCCGTCCGGATGCCGCTGCTGGCCGCCGCCGCCGGTCCGGTCCGCCGAGCGGCCCTCCTGGCGGGCAGCCGCACGCGTCAGGTGTCCCCGGTCTGACCTCAGGTGCCGGAGCGCGTGCGGAACGTCATGAACGGGAACCGCGCCGCCGCTCCGCGCCCCGTCCCCTCGGACGTGCGCCGCACCTCACGGTCGTTGCGAAGGGCCGGCGGCCTCCCATGCCGCCTCGATCATCTGGAAGATCTCGTCCACCGCGGCCTCCGGATCGGCCGCCTCGCGGGCCAGCGCATAGGCGTCGATCACGAACCGCGCGATCGTCCGGCAGGCCGTTGTGGTCTGCGGCAGGTCGGGATCGGCGTCGAGAGCCGTTGCCAGCGACTCCGCATGACGCAGCCTCATCGACTCCTCGTACTCCCGCAGGGCAGGTGATGCGTCGATCATGTGCCAGATCGGGGCGGCGCCGTCCGCCGTGCAATGGCGCACCAGGGCCTGGATCTCGCGGCGCAGGGCCGGGATGAGCGGCTCGTGCGGCGCCCGCTCGGTGACCGCCCGTGCGAGGCGATGCTCGAAGTCCGCGTCCTGCTCGAAGACCAGAGCCTCTTTCGAGGCGAAGTGGGAGAAGACGGTGGTGACGGCCACGTCGGCCTCGGCGGCCACGTCGCGGATGCCCACCGCGTCGTAGCCGCGTTCCAGGAACAGCCGCAGCGCGGTGTCGGCGATCTTCTGGCGGGTCGCGGCCTTCTTGCGCTCGCGACGTCCGGACTGCACGGTCATGCCCTGACGCTATCAGGAACAAAAACAGAACAGTTCCAAAACGCTAACCGTTAGTGTTACGTTCACGGCATGAAGAGAGTGAGCTTCGCCGAGTTCGGCGGTCCGGACGTTCTCCGACTCGAAGATGCCGAGGAGCCCCACGCGGGCCCCGGACACATACGCGTCGCCGTCCGGGCGGCGGGCGTGAACCCCGTCGACTGGCGGGTCCGCGAAGGCCAGATCCTGGCGGCCCATCCGGTCGCGTTGCCTGCCGGGGTCGGGCTGGACGCCGCCGGGGTGGTGGACGAGGTCGGTGAGGGCGTCGACGGGGTCGAGGTCGGCGACCGCGTGTTCGGCGAAGGGGCGCATACCTACGCCGAGTTCGCCGTGCTGTCGGCCTGGGCCCGCATGCCCGAGGGGCTGACGTTCGAAGAGGCGGCCGGGTACCCCTCCGTGGTGGAGACCGCGCTGCGCATCCTCCGCGAGGTCGGTGTGCGGCCCGGGCAGACGCTGCTGGTCAGTGGCGCGTCCGGGGGAGTCGGATCGGCGGTGCTGCAGATCGCCCGCGAGCGCGGCGTCACGGTGATCGGCACGGCCGGAGCCGCGAACCAGGACTACCTGCGCGGCCTGGGTGCCCGCGCCACGACGTACGGCGAGGGCTGGGTCGAGCGGGTGCGGCGGCTCGGCGATGTCGACGCGGCGCTCGATCTGGCCGGCTCGGGCGTGCTCCGCGAACTCGTCGAACTGACCGGGGATCCGCGGAAGGTGGTCTCCATCGCCGATCTCGCCGCGCCGGAGTTCGGTGTCCGGTTCTCCGGCGTGGCCGGGAGCGTGCCGGAGGCGCTCGCCGAGGCCGTCGACCTCATCTCACGGGGAAAGCTCCACATCCCGGTCGAGAAGTCCTACCCGCTCGCCCAGGCCGCGGCGGCGCACATCGACAGCCAGGCAGGTCACACGCGCGGGCGCCGGGTCATCGTCGTCTGAGCTGTTTGCCTGTGAATCGTCCCCTGCGAGTTGTCGTCTGCGCGACGTCGCTCGTGAGCGGATTCCCGCAGCCGTCGCCTTCCCGCAGTCATTGCTTTCCTGCAGCCGTTGCGCGGACCGGCGTGCTGGGGCCGTGACCCGGGGAGTTCTCGATCGGCGCGAGCCATCAGCCGGGCGAGAAGCCGGTCGCCCGGCCCTCGGCGAGCCGACGGAGGGTGAGGGCGGCCCCGAAGAGCTGTACGCCGTGTGTGGTGTGCGGGTCCAGGCCGGTGAGCTGGGCGGCTCGGGCGAGGCGGTTGTCGACGGTGTTGGGGTGGACGCTGAGCGCCTGTGCCGTGCGGCGCCGGTCGAGGTCGCAGTCGAGGAAGGCGGCGACGGCCTCGACCAGACCGGCGTGGCCGTCCAACGGGGCGAGGAGCGCGGCCAGTTCGGCTGCGCTGTCCTCGGATCCGGCCAGATGGTAGTCGAGCAGCACGTCCTGGAGCCGGTGCACGCCGGGGGTGCGGGCGATGGCGGCGATCCGGTGCGCCTGCCCGGCGGCCGCGGGGACGTCTGCCGGTGTGGCCGCGCGGGCGACTCCCGCGACCACCGGGCGGGGCAGACCGCCGGACAGGTGCCGGACGAGGTCGGCGTGGGGTGTGCCCAGGGGGAGCAGGATGTGGCCGCCCTGGGCGTTCGGCAGACTGAGCGCCCGGCCGTCCGCGGCCGGCGTGAGGCGGACCAGGACCTGGTGGAGGAGGCGTCGCGCGGCCACCGGCTCCTGGGGCACCGGGGCACGGACGCTGAGCACGAGATAGCCGGGTTCGAGCGGCAGCCCGTACCGGGCGGCCACCTCCTGCGGCGCGTCACCGCGGAGCAGCGCCGCGGCCAGTTCCCGTCCCGCCGCCTGCTGGTCGGCCAGCCCCAGCAGGTACGCCTCGGTGGCCTGCTCGGCCAGGGAGTTGACCGTGGTGAACAGCCGGCGGGTGAGCCACAGCAGGGCGGCCTCCTCCCCGGGGCGGGCGGCGGCCGACAGCGCGTCCGCCACCACCTCGGCGCCGACGTGGTACGCCCTGAGCAGCCCGGTCAGGTGGACGCCTTCCGCGGCACGCTGGGTGGCGCGTTCGCGGAGCACCTCGGCGTCGGGGTCCGCGTGGCCCCGCACACCGCGGAGGAAGCCGCGGAAGGTGTGACGGGCGGCCGAGGCGATCTCCAGATCCTGCATGTCGTGCGGGAGGCGGTCAAAGCCGGGGACCTCGGCCCGCTGGCGCTCGACGACCAGCCTGGCCAGTTGGTTGATCCGGGGTTCGAGACGGGCGGCCATCCGGACCACCTGTTCGCGGAGGTCCGCGCCGGGTTCCGGGGTCTCGGGCGGCGACGCGCTGCGTTGTGACACGTCACAACGATAGGTCCTCTGACGTGTCGTCCGGGCCGATTGTCCCGGGCCGTCGGTGGGACGACAGTGAGGCGATGACGACCCGGCCTTCGTGCTGCACGGTGCCGGCCCGCCGGCCCACCCGCATCAGGCCGTCCACTCCGACAACAGCCCTGTGAGGAAAAGCCCTTCATGAACGCAACGCGACGACTCCGCCGCTGGGGTGCCGCCGCCGGTGCGGGGGCGGCCATGCTCGCCCTGTCCGCCCCGCCGGCGACAGCGGCCCGGGCGCGCACGGCACACCCGGCCCCCGCGCCCGCTCCCGCCACCACCGCCGACGCGGTCAAGGCCTACGTCTACGGCTACCCGCTGGTCCTGGCGCGGGCCACCGAGCAGGCGTCCACCAACGTCCGCAAGCCCGATCCGGCGACCCTGCGGGCACCGGTCAACCAGTTCGCCAAGGCGGACCGGACCCCCGGCCCCGAGTTCCACACCGTGGTGGCCCCCAACGTCGACACCCTGTACACCTCGGCGTGGCTGGACCTGAAGAAGGGGCCGATCGTGCTCCATGTGCCGGACACCAAGGGCCGGTACTTCATGATGCCCATGCTCAACGCCTATACCGACGTCTTCGCCTCCCCGGGAACCCGCACCACCGGCAGCTCGGCGCGCGACTTCGCCATCACCGGCCCCGGCTGGCACGGCCGGCTGCCCGCCGGGGTCAAGCAGATCAAGTCGCCCACCCGGACGGCGTGGATCCTCGGCCGGACCCAGTTCGACGGCCCCTCCGACCTGCCCGCGGTGAAGGCCCTGGCGCGCCACTACACCCTCAAGCCGCTCCGCGACCACGGCCACCACCACACCCCGCGGCCGGGTCACGTCGATCCGAACGTCCCGGCCATGTCGCCGGCCGCCCGTGTCGCCGGCATGGACGCGCAGACCTTCTTCTCCCGGCTCGCCTCGTCCATGGCCACCAACCCTCCCCCGAAGAAGGACGCCCCCATGGTGGCCACCCTGGCCCGCCTGGGCATCGTCCCCGGGCGGCCGTTCGACATCAACGCCAAGGGCCCTGCCACGGCACAGGCCCTGCGCCAGGCCGTCCCCGCGGCCCAGAAGCAGATCAAGGCCGCGCTCGCCACGTCCGGAAAGAACGTGAACGGCTGGCGCGTCTCGCTCGACCTGGGCGACTACGGCACCGACTACATGCTGCGCGCGACCACCGCCTGGCAAGGGCTCGGCGCCAACCGCCCCGGTGACGCCGTCTACCCGATCGTCCGCACCGACAGCCGCGGCAAGCCGCTGACCGGAGCCAGGCGGTACGTCCTCCACTTCGCCCCCGGGCAGACCCCGCCGGTGAAGGCCTTCTGGTCCCTCACGATGTACGACCCGGACGGCTTCCTGGTGCGCAACCCGATCCACCGCTACGAGATCGGACACGGCGTCAAGCCGACCCGCAATCCCGACGGTTCCATGGACATCTACCTCCAGCACGATGCCCCGGCAGGCAAGAAGTCCAACTGGCTGCCCGCCCCGAGCGGCCGGTTCTCCATGATCCTGCGCATGTACCAGCCCAAGTCCGGCGTCCTCGACGGCACCTGGTCCCCGCCCGCGGTCACCATGACCCACTGACCCAGGCCCCCGACGGCACGCACACCTCCGTCATGTCGCAGCCGGAGCACGCCAGGGGCGCGGTCCGGACACGAGGAAGCCCCACCCCTTCCTGTTCAAGGGGCGGGGCTTCCGCCGTAGCGAACGCATCCGGAAGACCGCTGCCGACAGCCGCCAGGAGGAGTGCGGCGATCAGTACGACGACCTCGGAGCCGTGGTCTCGGCAACCGCGCACGACTTGGTTCGAGTGCCCCGGCTGTGGTCGCATGGTGGCGATGCTCTCCAACGAACCTTCCGCAGATTCCAAGGCTCGGATACCGGCGGGCCGTGCCACAACCGCCGACGCAGGCACCGCAGCCGACGCAGGCACCGACAACATGAGCACCGGGGGTGAGAAGGAGCAACCTTGGGCCGGGCGCCCGTCGCGGCGGATCGTGCGGAGGACCGCGAAGGCGCTCGCCGCGCTGGCCGTCGTGCTCGCGTTTCTCGCGCTCGGGGACCGGTGGGCCGTGCTCTACGCGGAGAACCTGGCGGCGCAGCAGGTGCAGAAGGCGCTGAAGCTGCGTGCCGAGCCCGAGGTGCACATCGACAGCGTCCCCTTCGTCGGGCAGGTGCTCGCCGGCGACATCGACCACGTCGAGGTCGACGTCCCCGATGTCGACGCCGGACCGGTCTCCGTCGCGCAGGTGAAGGGGACGGCGGACGACATCCGGATCGTCGGCAGCCTGCCGTCCTCGGTCAAGGGCGCGGTGCTGAGCCGGGTGCACGGTGACATCCTGCTGGACTTCAAGGACCTGAACCGCGAAGTCGGCGCCTCGCAGATCCACTTGAGGCCCGGCCCCGGGAAGAACACGGTGGTGGCCGGCGGCGACCTGCCGGTGGGCGGCAAGCACGCCCAGGTCCGGGGGCGTGCGCAGTTGCAGCGCACCGGGGACCGCGGCCTGCGCATGACCGTGCGGGACACCCGCGTGGTGGTGCCCGGTCTGCTCACGTACGTACCGGGCAAGGGCGGCGGCGTGCAGCTGACCGCACCCGTCGCCGACAAGCTGGACGAGGGCGAGCTGCGCCAGGCGGCCGGGAAGCCCGTCTCTCCGCGGCAGATGATGAAGGGCCATGTGCTGGACACGCTCGTGGACCATCCCGCGCTGCTGAAGCCCACCGGCATCGATCCCTCGCTCATCCAGGGTCTGCGGAAGCTCCGGGAGCCGAAGGTCGCGCAGCAGATGGAGTTCTCCGGAAAGCTGCCGGACAACCTGCCGGGCGACATCCGGCTGCGTGGCATCTCCGTGACGAAGAACGGCATCCGTGCCGAGCTGACCGGCAAGGACGTACGGGTGGGCTGAGACCACCCGCACGGGCGCCGTCGACGTCACGCCGGCGCGACGGATCTCCCGTCAGGCGCGATGGATCTCCCTTCGGGCGCGACGCTCTCCCTTCGGGCACGCGGTACCGGAGGGAGTTCGCACGTTCAGGCGTGGTGATGACCGCCCGCCCACACGGCGGGGGTGCCCGCGACATTGAACGCGGCGGTGAAGGACGAGCGGTGGAAACCTGGGGCCGGGCCCGGCCGACGGCTACGGCATCCCGCCTGGCCGTGTCCCGGCCGCGCGTTGTGCGTGAGGCGCCACAGGTGCCGAAACCGCTGCCCGGTGCTCCTTCGCGGCATTCCAGGCGGGGCGTATGCCTGCTGGTCACGGGCGGTCCGGACGTTCCCGTATCCCGGACTGCCCGTCGCCGGTGGCGGCTGGGACGGGTCGTGCCGCAGGCTCGGCGAGCCGCCTCGGCAACGGAACAGCCGGACCGCCGAGGCACATCACAGCGCAGCACGGCCCGAGCGGCCGAAGGCTGCTGCCCCGCCGGGCGTCGGCCCGATGAAAGAGCTGGAGTGCCCTGGTGGCCTTACGGATAGCGATCACCGCTGAACCGATACCTTCACACGTCTCTGCCCTGGACTACGTCATCTGCCCGGCTCGGGAACAGGGCCACCGGGTCACGCTGCACGCCCCCCTCATGTTCCGCCGCGAGGCCCGGCGGCGTGGGGTGGAGTTCTCCGTCGCCGGCACGAACTGGACGTGCGGTCCCGGCGTCCAGCAGGCGGCGAGCGAGGTCTGGCTGCGGCACGGCAACGAACTCTTCAACCGGTATGTCTTCGGCTGCCTCTGGCCCGCACAGGCCGAGGCCAAGGCTCATGACCTGCTCGCCGCGTGGACGCGGGAACGGCCCGATCTGGTGATCGCCGAGTGCAGCGACCTCGGCGCGCACCTCGCGGCCAGGGCCCTGCGACTGCCCCTGCTCGCGGCGGACAACGGCCTCGGGCCGGTGCTCCTGAACCTCTGGGACACCCACATCGCGCCCGCGCTGCGTCCCCTCCACAAGCAGCACGAGCAGGACACACCCACGCTCCCCCCGATGCTCACCCCCGCGCCGGTCCACTGGTTCCACGAGACGTCCCCGCCCGCGGCGCGCGCGGTCCGACGCACCGTCGCGGACTTCCGCGCCGTCCTCCCCGGGGGCCCGGCCCACTCCTCCCGCCCGTCGCGTCCGCTCGTCTACGTCAGCCTCGGCACCCTGACCACCGCGATGTCCGGCCTGCGCACCGCCGTCGAGAACGTCTACCGGGAGATCATGGCCGCGCTGCGCACCATCGACTGCGACGCGATCGTGTCCGCGGGAGCCCTCGCGCGGCACCTGCCGAGCGCGAGCCCCCGCATCGCGGTCGTCGAGCACGCCCCACAGCCCGCCCTCCTGCACCGGGCCGACCTGTTCGTGACGCACGGCGGCCGGGCGTCCCTGCTCGACGCGGTGCAGGGGGCAACGCCCTTCCTGGGCCTGGGTGTTCTCGCCGATCAGCCCGACAACACCGCCGCGTTCTCCCGCCTTGGTCTGGGCCGGGCGCTGGACGTCACGGCGGGACGCGACGAGATCGCCGACGCCCTGACGGAGCTCCTGGCCGCCCCGCGCTACGGTGCCGCCCTGCGCGCCGCCGGCGCCGAACTCTCCCGGCTGCCGGCCCTGAACCTCACGGAAATCCGGGACAGCCTCCAACGGGACAGTCTTTGAGAGGTGCCCGGAGGCGGGGGAGTCCGTCGTGACGCCGGCGTCATGGCCCGGAAACTCCGCCCCGGCTGTCACGCTTGGTCACTATGCTCGCTTCACGCCGGTGGCCGGACGTCAGGGACGAGTCGTCCCCGACGGACTGCCGGGGGAGGCAGTGGGGTGAGTGTGCCGGCCGGACTCCCCGGATTCTTCCCAGGGCTGAACCTGGACGATTCCCCGAGCGCACCACCTTGGAGTTGACCATGAAATGTACGACGGGCGATGGAGCCTTGGATCATGCTGAATGAAGTCATGGCGACCCGCTATGTCACGCCCTTGCGTGAGGGCGGGTCGCTGCCGGGGATCGTCGAGGCCGACGACCTCGGTACCTACATCATCAAGTTCACCGGTGCCGGGCAGGGGCGGAAGACGCTCGTCGCCGAGGTCATCTGCGGGGAGCTGGGGCGGCGGCTGGGGCTGCGGGTGCCGGAGCTGGTGCGGATGCAGCTCGACCCCGTCATCGGGCTGGGCGAGCCGGACCAGGAGGTCCAGGAACTGCTGAAGGCCAGCGGGGGGCTGAATCTGGGGATGGACTACCTCCCCGGATCGCTGGGCTTCGATCCGCTCGCCTTCGAGGTGAGCGCCCGCGAGGCGGGCCGGGTGGTGTGGTTCGACGCGCTGATCAACAACGTCGACCGGTCCTGGCGCAATCCCAACCTGCTGGTCTGGCACGGCGAACTGTGGCTGATCGACCATGGCGCGGCGATGATCTGGCACCACAACTGGCCGAGCGCGCCACAGGCTTCGGCCCGGCCGTACAACGCCTCCGACCATGTGCTGGCCACCTTCGGGCCGGATGTCGCGGCGGCGGCCGAGGAGTTCGCGCCGCAGGTCACCGAGGAGCTGCTGACCGCGATCGCGGCCGAGGTGCCGGACGAATGGCTGGCCGACGAGCCGGGCTTCGACTCCCCGGACGCGCTGCGCCGGGCGTATGTGGACACGCTGCTGGCCCGCGCCCGGACGATCAGCGACCGGATCATCCTCGGGGAGCCCACCGAGGACAAGCCCTCGCAGGCGCCGGAATGGCTGGCCGCCCGGCTGGTACGGAGGGCAGTGAAGTGAGCGGTCTGCACAACGGGCGCGATGTCTTCGAGTACGCCCTGCTGAGGGTCGTCCCCCGGGTCGAGCGCGGCGAGATGATCAATGCGGGGGTGGTCGTGTACTGCCGTGCCCGGCGGTTCGTCGAGGCCAGGACCCATCTGGACGAGGCCCGGCTGCTGGCCCTGGACCCCACCACCGACGTGGAGGGGGTGCGGGCCGCGCTCGGTGCCGTCGAGGGCGTCTGCCAGGGCGGCGAGCGGGCCGGACAGGCGGCGGGGGACGACGCGGGACGCCGTTTTCGCTGGCTGATGGCGCCGCGCAGCACCATCGTCCAGCCGGGCCCGGTGCACACCGGACTGACCGCCGATCCCGCCGCCGAGGCCGAGCGGCTGCTGGAGCTGCTGGTGCGCTGAGCGCGCGGGAGCCCCGTTCGAAGCGCCCGGAACCGCCGAGGAGCGGCTCCGGGCGCTTCGTCGTGCGACGGGATCGCGCCAGGGGCCACCCCGTTCCGCAGGTGAGGTGGGCAACGGCGCAGTGGTGGGACGTTGACAGCGCGTTGCCGGGCTTCTAGCGTCAGCCCTGCTCAGGGTACTAAGCGGTTGCTCACCCACGGGATCGGTGCGGCGGACCGCTTGTCGAGGTTTCGAGGGTGAGGAGAACCCGCATGTCCACCACCGAGCAGCGCGTTGCCATCGTGACGGGCGCGGCCCGCGGTATCGGCGCGGCCACCGCCGTCCGGCTGGCCGCCGAGGGCCGCGCCGTGGCCGTACTGGACCTCGACGAGGCGGCCTGCAAGGACACCGTCGAGAAGATCACCAAGGCCGGCGGCAAGGCCATCGCGGTCGGCTGTGACGTCTCCGACGCCGAGCAGGTCGACGCGGCCGTCGCCCGGGTCGCCTCGGAGCTCGGTGCGCCGACCGTCCTCGTCAACAACGCCGGTGTGCTCCGCGACAACCTGCTGTTCAAGATGAGCGAGACCGACTGGGACACGGTCATGAACGTGCATCTGCGCGGTGCGTTCCTGATGTCCCGCGCCTGCCAGAAGCACATGGTGGACGCCAAGTTCGGCCGGATCGTGAACCTCTCCTCCAGCTCGGCGCTCGGCAACCGCGGGCAGGTCAACTACTCGGCGGCCAAGGCCGGTCTGCAGGGCTTCACCAAGACCCTCGCCATCGAGCTCGGCAAGTTCGGCGTCACCGCCAACGCCGTCGCCCCGGGCTTCATCGTCACCGACATGACCGCCGCCACCGCCGAGCGCGTCGGCATGGGCTTCGAGGAGTTCCAGGCCGCGGCCGCCACCCAGATCCCGGTGCAGCGCGTCGGCCGCCCCGAGGATATCGCCAACGCCATCGCGTTCTTCACCGGTGAGGCCGCCGGCTTCGTCTCCGGCGAGGTCATGTACGTCGCCGGCGGCCCGCTCAACTGACCGCCCCACCGACTCCAGGAGCACACAACATGACCGAGCAGGACAGCGGGCTCCCCGCGCTCTCCGGCAAGGTGGCGCTGGTCACCGGCGCCAGCCGCGGCATCGGCTACGGCATCGCCGAGGCCCTGGTGGCCCGCGGCGACCGGGTCGTGATCACCGGCCGCAACGAGGACGCCCTCAAGGAGGCCGCCGAGAAGCTGGGCGCCGACCGGGTGCTCGGCGTCGCCGGCAAGGCGCACGACGAGGCTCACCAGGCCGTCGCCGTCGAGCGCGCGATGGAGACCTTCGGCCGGGTCGACTACCTCGTCAACAACGCCGGGACGAACCCGGTGTTCGGCCCCATCGCCGACCTCGACCTGGGCGTGGCGCGCAAGGTGTTCGAGACCAACGTCGTCTCGGCGCTCGGCTTCGCCCAGCGCACCTGGCACGCATGGCAGAAGGACAACGGCGGCGCCATCGTCAACATCGCCTCGATCGCCGGCCTCGCGCCCTCGCCGTTCATCGGCGCGTACGGCATGAGCAAGGCCGCGATGGTGAACCTGACGCTGCAGCTCGCCCACGAGTTCGCGCCGGGCGTGCGGGTCAACTCCATCGCGCCCGCGGTGGTGAAGACCAAGTTCGCGGCCGCGCTCTACGAGAACCGCGAGGAGGAGGCGGCGGCCGGCTACCCGCTGGCGCGGCTCGGCGTCCCGGAGGACATCGGCGGGGCCGCGGCCTTCCTGCTGTCCGACGCCTCGGGCTGGATCACCGGCCAGTCGCTGGTCGTCGACGGCGGCCTGTTCCTCAACGCCGGGGTCTGACGGCACCGGGCGGGCCGCGCGGCCTTGCCCTGGTGCGCACTCCAAGAGGCAGAGTCCGTGGTGCCGGTCCCTCTCGGGGCCGGCATCACGCGCGTGGGCGACCTGCCAGGGAGGCATGCCATGCACTACCGCACGCTCGGCGGTGATCAAGGGCCCCGTATCAGCGCCGTCTGCCTCGGGACGCTGCCCTTCGGCACCACCGTCGACGCACCGACCGCGTTCGCGATCCTGGACCGGTTCGCCGAGGCCGGCGGCACCTTCGTCGACACGGCGAACCACTACGCCTGCTGGGTTCCGGGCGCGCGCGGCGACGAGAGCGAGCTGCTGCTCGGCCGCTGGCTGCGCAGCAGGGACGCGGCCGGGCGCACGGTCGTGGCCACCGCGGTGGGCGCCCGCCCCGACCCGGCCCGGGGCGGGGAGTGGCCCGCGAACGCCGAGGGGCTGGGCGGCCCGGCCGTGCGCGCCGGGATCGAGGGGAGCCTGCGCCGCCTGGGCACCGACCGGGTGGATCTCCTCCACGCGCACGGCGACGACCGCGGCGTCCGCCTGGAGGACACCGTCGAGGCGCTGGCCGGCCTCGTCCGGGACGGCACCGTGGGCAGCCTGGGCGCCGGTGACTTCCGGACCTGGCGGCTCGCCGAGGCCCGGCGCACCGCCGCGGGGCGCGGCCTGCCCGGCTTCCGCGCCGTACAACGGCGGCACACCTACCTGCGGCCGCGGCGGGGCGGCCCGGCCCGGGACCGCGGGGTGGAGGCCGACGAGGAGCTCCTCGACTACGCGGCCGCGCACCCCGACCTGACGCTGCTCGGCTATGGGACGCTGATGGGAGGGGCCTACTCCGGTGCCGGCCGGCCGCTGCCGGAGCGCTACGACCATCCCGGCTCGGTGGCGCGGCTGCGGGTGCTGGCGGAGGTCGCGGCGGAGTGCGGGGCCACCGTGAACCAGGTGGTGCTGGCCTGGCTGATGGGTGGGCCGGTGCCGGTGGTGCCGGTGCTCGGCGTGAGTTCCCCGGCGCAGCTGGACGAGGCCCTGGCGGCGCTCGACCTGCGGCTGGACCCCGTCCAGCGCGCCCGGCTCGACACCGCCTGAGACCGGCCGCCCGCCGGGCCGGCGCTCCGGCCCGCGGACCGCGTTGTCAGTGGTCGCCGGTAGGTTCTTCGACGGAGAACGCAACGCACACCGGAGGTTGTTGACGTGGTGACCGAGATGCTGCCCGAGTCCTGGCGCGGGGTCCTCGGCGAGGAGTTGGAGAAGCCCTATTTCCGGGAGCTCACCGACTTCGTCGAGAAGGAGCGGGCGAACGGGCCGGTCTACCCGCCCCGTGAGGAGGTCTTCGCGGCGCTGGAGGCGACGCCGTACGACCAGGTGAAGGTGCTCATCCTGGGCCAGGACCCGTACCACGGCGCCGGGCAGGGCCACGGCCTGTGCTTCTCCGTGCAGCCCGGCGTCAAGACGCCGCCGTCGCTGCGGAACATCTACAAGGAGATGAAGGAGGAGCTGGGCCACCCGGTCCCCGACAACGGCTACCTCATGCCCTGGGCCCGGCAGGGCGTGCTGCTGCTGAACGCCGTCCTCACGGTCCGCGAGGCCGAGCCCAATTCGCACAAGGGCAAGGGCTGGGAGAAGGTCACCGACGCGGTGATCCGCGCCGTGGCCTCCCGGCCCGACCCGGCGGTCTTCGTGCTCTGGGGGAACTACGCCAAGAAGAAGCTGCCGCTGATCGACGAGGAGCGTCACGCGGTGGTGCAGGGCGCGCACCCCTCCCCGCTGTCGGCGAAGAAGTTCTTCGGCTCCCGCCCCTTCACCCAGATCAACGCGGCGGTCGCCGCCCAGGGCCATGCCCCGATCGACTGGCGCATTCCTGACCTGGGCTGAGCCCGCAGGACCGCCGGGCGGCGGGCCCCACCACCCGGTGCGTCGCGCACACCGCGCGCAGGTTCCCTCCGGCGGTTAGCGTCGGGGAAACGGCAGCGGCCATGGTGAACGGATACGGAGAGCACGGTGGTGGACGAGCGGCGGGAGGCGACGCCCGAGGACGGGGTGCTGACCCGGATCGGCCAGGCGATCATGTTGCATCGCGCGGGCGACCGGGAGGAGGCACGCAACCGTCTCTCGGCGCTGTGGCACGAGATCGGGCCGCAGGGAGACGCCTTCCACCGCTGCACCCTCGCCCACTACATGGCCGACACCCAGGACGATCCCAGGGATGAACTCGACTGGGACCTCAGGGCCCTGGAGGCCGCCGAGGGCTTCGTCACCGAGCGGCCCCCGGCCGCCGCGCCCCAGGAGCCCAGGGTCGCCGACGGCCCGGGCCCCCGCCACCCCCTCGTCGCGCTCCGGGCGTTCTTCCCCTCGCTGCATCTCAACATCGCCGCCGACTACGCCGCCCTGGACCGGCCGGCCGACGCCCGCGCCCAGCTCCGCCGCGCCCGGGCCTCGGTCAACGCCCTCGCCGACGGCGAGTACCGCCAGGGACTCCGGGACGCCATCGACCGGCTGCAGCTGCGACTCGACGGCATCGCGGGCGCCCGGTAACCCGGCGGCCCGACGACGCCGCCCGCACACCGTACGGCGCCGCAGGACGGGATCGCCGGCCGGCGGCCGCCGGCCGGCACGTATGCTTCCGGCACGCGAGGCACCAGGGCCGCGGCGCAACCCAAGGAGCACGAGTGAAGGTCGGCTGCATCGGACTCGGCGACATCGCCCAGAAGGCGTACCTCCCCGTACTGGGCACCCAGCCCGGCCTCGAACTGCATCTGCACACCCGCACCCCGGCCACCCTGCAACGCGTCGGCGCCGCCCACCGGCTGAGCGCACAGCAGCTCCACCAGGACCTCGACTCGCTGCTCGCCACCGGCCTGGACGCGGCGTTCGTGCACGCCGCCACCACCGCCCACCCCGAGATCGTGACCCGGCTGCTCGAAGCCGGGGTGCCGACCTACGTCGACAAGCCGCTCTCCTACGAACTCGCCACGTCCCAGCGCCTCGTCGCCCTCGCCGCGGACCGCGGGGTGGGCCTCGCCGTCGGCTTCAACCGCCGCTTCGCGCCCGCCTACGCGCAGTGCCGCGAGCACGCCCGCGACCTGATCCTGATGCAGAAGAACCGCATCGGCCTGCCCGAGGACCCGCGCACCCTCGTCCTGGACGACTTCATCCACGTCGTCGACACCCTGCGGTTCCTGGTCCCCGGCGAGGTCGACCACATCGATGTGCGCGCCCGGATCCGCAACGGGCTGATGCAGCACGTGGTGCTCCAGCTCTCCGGCGACGGCTTCACCGCCGTCGGCACCATGAACCGCCTCAGCGGCTCCGCGGAGGAGACCCTCGATGTCTCCGGGCAGGACACCAGGCGCCAGGTCGTCAATCTCGCCGAGGTCATCGACCACAAGGGGCAGCCGAGCATCCGGCGCCGCGGCGACTGGGTGCCGGTCGCCCGGCAGCGCGGCATCGAGCAGATCGTCCTGGCGTTTCTGGACGACGTGCGGGCCGGCCGTCAGCCGTCCGCCGAGGACGCGCTGCGCACCCACGAGCTGTGCGAACGGGTGGTCACCGACGCCCTCGCGCAGGCCGCCTGCTGAGCGCCCGCAGTCCCGTACCCGCCCCGGCGAGCACCAGCGCACCGATCGCCCCGTAGACCGCCCAGTCCCCGAAGGCGGTGTACGGGCTGGTGCCGCCGGCCAGCGGCAGGTCGTAGACGGCCGCCGCGCTGCGGTCGGTGCCCAGCCGCTCGCCGACCGGTTCGCCCCGGGGGCCGTACACCGCGCTGATGCCGGTGAGCGTGGCGTGCACCATCGGCCGCCAGGTCTCCGCGGCGCGCAGCGCGGCCAGGGACGCGTGCTGGGCCGGCGCCCAGCTGTCCTGGAAGGTCGAGGTCGAGGACTGGGCGACCAGCACTCGCGCGCCGTCGCGTGTCAGGTGGCGGCTCATGTCCGGGAAGGCGGTCTCGAAGCACACCAGCGGCCCGATGCGCAGGCCGCCCGCAGTGGCCACCGGCATCACCACCGGGTGGGTGCCGCGCACCCGGTCGCTGGTGGCCGCCTTTCCGACCCGCGTGGCCCAGCCCAGCACCGAACGCAGCGGTATGTACTCGCCGAAGGGCACCAGCCGCATCTTGGCGTAGCGGTCCCCGGTCGGCCCGTCCGGTCCGATCAGCACCGCGCTCTTGGAGATGCCCGGCCGCCCGGCGTGCGGGGAGTCGGCGTTGACCAGCAGCTCCGCGCCGGTCCGCCGGGAGAGGGCGGCGAGGCGGGCGGCCAGCGCCGGGTGGTCCGCCGGATCCTGGTAGAGGCTGCTCTCGCCCCAGACGACCAGCCGTACCCCGCGGCCCGCCAGCGACCGGGTGAGGGCCTCGCCGCGGGCCAGGCGCGCCGAGGGGGTGCCGGTCGGGCCGGGCTGGACGACCGCGACCCGCACTGTGCCCGTGGTGCGGGGGACCGGTGCCCACAGCCACGCCGCGGTGACGGCCAGCGCGCACACCAGCAGCCCGGCGACGGCGGGCAGCCGGGCCGCCGGGCGGGCGATCAGCTCGGCCACGGCGGTGTTCACCGCCACGATCAGCAGGCTCAGCAGCCACACCCCGCCGAGCGACGCCAGCCGCAGCGCGGGCGGCACCTGCCACTGACTGGCGCCGAGCAGTCCCCAGGGGCCGCCCAGGTTCTCCCACGACCGGACCAGTTCGACCATCAGCCAGCCCGACGGCACCAGCACCAGCGCGGCGGCGCGGCGGCGGCCCGTTGCCCGCCGCCGTCGGCCGGCCGGGGCCTCGCCGTGCGCCGCCCGTCCTGGCCCCTCGCGTACCGTCCCGCTCGCCGGGGGCGCGTCCCCCAGCAGAGCCCGCACCAGCACTCCCCAGGGCGCCCACAGCGCACCGAGCAGCAGGGCGAGCACGAGGATGAAGACGTGCAGGCTCGGCAGCAGCCACTGGTGGACGGCCAGGATGAAGCCGGTGCCGCCCAGCCAGCCGTCCAGCGCCGCCCGCCGGGCGGTCGGCGCCGACCGCACCAGCAGCAGCCAGGGCACCAGCGCCACATACGCCAGCCACCACCACGAGGGCGCGGGGAAGGTGAGCGCCGGCACCGCGCCGGCGAGCAGGGCGGCCGCCCCCCGGCCCCAGGGGGAGCCGAGCCACCGCGTCCGGCGGACGGACGGTCTGTCCATGCGGCCTCCCTGCTGGTGGTCCCGGCCGGTCGGAGGGCCGGTGTGCGCGGCCGGGGCGGGCGGCGGAACAGGGGTCGGCGCGACGGCCGAACCGGGCGCCGGCGGCCGGCGGAGTCGGTCACTCACCGCCGCACCACACCTCGCGCCACTTCTCGTGGACGACGACGCCGGTCAGCCGCCAGCCGTCGGCGGTGCGCCGGGCGGTGAAGTCGTAGCGGCCGCCGCAGGTGTAGTTGGGAGCGGTCGGGCCGCCCTCGTCCTCCGTCGCGGGGCCGGCGAGCCGCATCGGGTTGAGGTAGTCGGCCCGGACCGTGGCCGTGTCCCCCGGGGCGCCGTCCGGGCGGGCGAGGGTGATGCGGCGGTTGACGATCAGGTGCTGGCGCATGGCGAAGTTCCGCAGCATCTCGCCGAGCCAGGCGGCGATCTCCGCCACGCCGCCCTCGATGCCGCCCGCGGAGCGGTAGTCGGCCCGGCCGTCCGGGGTGAACAGGGCCTGGTAGCCGGGCCAGTCCCCGTCGTCCACGGCGATCGCGTACCCGGTGACCAGATCGTCGAGGGCGAGGCGGTCCATGACAGTGGAGTGTTCCGCGCGCTGCGTCATCATCTCAGTTTTCGGCATGGGGAAGGCCCCCGCCAAGAGGCGGGGGCCTTCCGGCGCGTCAGTTCACCAGCGCCGAGTCCGGCACGGCGTCCGGGCCGGCCTCCGCGCGCCGGGCCGCCACCGCGGTCTCCCGCCGCTCCTCCGCGTCGGTGAACTGGGTCCGGTACAGCTCCGCGTAGCGCCCGTCGGCGGCCAGCAGTGTCTCGTGCGTCCCGCGCTCGGCGATGTGCCCGTCCTCGACGACCAGGATCAGGTCCGCGGCCCGTACGGTCGACAGCCGGTGGGCGATGACCAGCGCGGTACGGCCCTCCAGCGCCTCGGTCAGCGCCTCCTGCACCGCCGCCTCGGAGGTGTTGTCCAGGTGGGCGGTGGCCTCGTCGAGGATCACCACCCGGGGGTGGGCGAGCAGCAGCCGGGCGATGGTCAGCCGCTGCCGTTCGCCGCCGGAGAGCCGGTAGCCCCGCTCGCCGACGACGGTGTCCAGCCCGTCGGGGAGCGCGGCGATCAGGTCCTCCAGGCGCGCCCGGCGCAGCGCGTCCCACAGCTCCGGCTCGGTCGCCTCCGGCCCGGCCAGCAGCAGGTTCGCGCGGATCGTGTCGTGGAAGAGGTGCCCGTCCTGGGTGACCATCCCCAGGACGTCGCGCAGCGAGGCGGCGGTCAGCTCGCGGACGTCCACGCCGGAGAGCCGGACCGCGCCGGAGTCGGTGTCGTACAGCCGCGGCAGCAGCTGGGCCACGGTCGACTTGCCGGCGCCCGAGGAGCCGACCAGGGCGACCATCTGGCCGGGTTCGGCGCGGAAGGAGATGCCGTGCAGGACCTCCTCGCCGCCCCGGGTGTCGAGGGTGGCGACCTCCTCCAGGGAGGCCAGCGAGACCTTGTCGGCGGACGGGTAGGCGAAGCGGACCGCGTCGAACTCCACGGACACCGGGCCCTCGGGGACCGCGCGGGCGTCCGGCTTCTCGGTGATCAGCGGTTCGAGGTCGAGCACCTCGAAGACCCGCTCGAAGCTGACCAGGGCGCTCATCACCTCGATATGGGCGCCGGACAGCGCCGTCAGCGGGGCGTAGAGCCGGGTGAGCAGCAGGGCCAGCGAGACGATCGCGCCGGCCTCCAGCTGCCCGCGCAGCGCGAGGAAGCCGCCCAGCCCGTAGACGACGGCCAGCGCCAGGGCGGATACGAGGGTGAGGGCGGTGACGAAGTACGTCTGGACCATGGCCGAGCGGACCCCGATGTCGCGCACCCGGCGGGCCCGGACGGCGAACTCGGCGGACTCGTGGGCCGGGCGGCCCATCAGCTTGACGAGGGTGGCGCCGGGCGCGGAGAACCGCTCGGTCATCTGGGTGCCCATCGCCGCGTTGTGGTCGGCGCCCTCCCGGCGCAGCGCGGCCAGCCGCCGGCCGACCCGGCGCGCGGGCAGCACGAAGACCGGCAGCAGCACCAGCGCGATCAGGGTGATCTGCCAGGACAGGCCGAGCATCACCACGAGGGTCAGCAGCAGCGTCACGATATTGCTGACGACCCCGGACAGGGTGTCGCTGAAGGCCCGCTGGGCGCCGATCACATCGTTGTTCAGGCGGCTGACCAGCGCTCCGGTGCGGGTGCGGGTGAAGAAGGCGACGGGCATCCGCTGGACGTGGTCGTACACCGTCGTCCGCAGGTCCAGGATCAGCCCCTCGCCGATGCTCGCCGACAGCCAGCGGGTCGCCAGCCCCAGCGCCGCCTCGGCGACCGCGATCACCGCGATCAGGCCGGACAGCCGGAGGACGAGGGACGACGAGCCGCCGCCCACGATCGCGTCCACCACCCGGCCCGCCAGCAGCGGGGTGGCCACCGCGAGCATCGCGGTGGCCGTGCTCAGCACGAGGAACCACACCAGGCGACGGCGGTGCGGGCGGGCGAACGCCGTGATGCGGCGCAGGGTGCCGCGGGAGAAGCGGCGCTTGCCCTGCTGCGCGGTCATCGTGCTGTGCAGCGCGTGCCAGGCGGTGACTTCCATGTCCATCGTGGCCTCCAGGTGCCGGGTCCTCGCGGGATCGCCGTGCGTGCCCGGCGACATAGCAGGAACGTAGGACCTCAACCAATGTTGAGGTCAAGTGAATCCCGCGGCATCACCCGACAGGGCGTCCCGGACCCGGCCGGGCGGCGGTGGCTCAGGCGCCGGGCCCGCCCCGGAGCGGACGCTCCCAGACCACCGGCGGGGCGTCGTCGTCCGGGCGCGCCACCGTCAGCCGGATGCCCGGCCGGCCGCCGGGGGGCGGGACGGTGAGGTCCACGGCGATCTCCACCCGGGTCGGCTCCGGCCGCGCCGCCGCCGCGGCGGTCACCGTCGCCAGCGCCTTCCTGAGCGCGGCCAGCAGCTCACGGGCGCCCATGTCGTCGACCCGGGTGTCGACCGGTCCGGTGAACCGCACCGACGGCCGGGTCCCGAGCGACGCGGTGGCCGCGGCGGCCTCCCGCAGGACGCGGGTGCGCAGCCCCGGCGGCGCCTCGGACGGCCCCTGCTGCAGCGCGATGATCGCCGTTCGGATCTCCTGGATCGTGGCGTCCAGCTCGTCGACCGCCCGGCCCACCCCGTCCCGTACCTCCGGCAGTACGGCCTTGCGCCGCGCGGTCTCCAGCAGCATCCCGGTGGCGAACAGCCGCTGGATGACCAGATCGTGCAGGTCGCGGGCGATCCGGTCGCGGTCCTCGAAGACGGCCAGCCGCTCGCGGTCACGGTGCCGGTCGGCCAGCACGAGCGCCACCGCGGCCTGGGCGGCGAACTGGGTCCCCAGCGTCCGCTCGGTGTGGCTGAAGCGGCGGTCGCCGGATATCCGGCACAGCGCGAGGGCGCCCAGCACCCGCCCGTTGCTGCGCAGCGGCAGCAGCATCGTCGGGCCGTAGTGGCGCGACATCGGGGAGATCGAGCGGGGGTCTCCGGCGAAGTCGTCGGAGAAGACCGCGAGGCCGGCGTGTATCTGGTGGACGACCGGACTCTGCGGCGGTATCCGGCCGCGGTGCGCCTCGGCCCGTACGGTCTCGGGCAGCACGGTGGAGATCGCCACCACCTCCATACCGCCCCCGGCGTGCGGCAGCAGGACCGCTCCGGTCGCCGCCTCGGCCAGCTCCCGGCCCTTCTCCGCGACGACGGTCAGGGCGTCCCTGGCCGACGAGCCGGCCTCGGGCCCGGCCAGCAGGGCCGTGGTGACGGACGCCGCGCCGTCGATCCAGCGCCGGCGCTGCCGGGCGGCGCCGTGCATCCGGGCATTGCTCAGCGCGATCCCGGCCTCGGTGGCCAGCACCCGCACCAGGTGCAGATCCGTGTCGCCGAACCCCTCGGGGCCGTCCTTCCCCGCGACGTACAGCGTGCCGAACAGCTCTCCCCGCACCTGGATCGGCACCTCCAGGCAGTCCCCGGCCGCCGGCTCACCCTCGGGGGAGGGGCCGTGGGTGACCGGCCCGCCGGGACCGTCGCCGTCCTCGTCGCGGAGGCCGACAGCGGCATGGCGGGCGCCGGTCAGGGAGGCGGCGGTCTCGGCGATACGGCCCAGCGCGCGGCGCGGATCATGGTCGGAGCCCACCGCCACCATCGCCTCCAGCAGCTGCGGAAGCCGGGAGATCGGCCCACCGGCCAGCTCGCGCAGGCTCTGCGCGGTGCGTTCGGGCAGCTCTCCCGCGGGATCCGACGGCTTCAGGGCACACCTCTCACTTTCCGGGCGGTCCGGACAGTCTAATTCGCCCGAAAGAGTGGCATTAGGGGCCCTCGGGGTGCGGATCCGGGGGAGGCGCCCCGCGGGCGATCACCGGGCAGGCCGCCGTCGGTGACCCGCCCCGGGCCGGGCCGCGACCACTTATCTCGGCCACACTCGCGAGGGGCGACTTTGAGACAACCTGAAGCTGGGGCGTGCGCCGGGACTTCGAGGGCGCGGTCGGCGGGTAAGCCGTAGTCAACTACGGGCACAGCAGCAGAAACACACGGACACGAACCGCACGCCACCGCACTACCCGACGACCCGGAAACGGGCCGAACCGCCCGGATCGCGCCGGGCGCCCCCCACACCTTCCGAACGTCTCCGCCGCAGACGCGTGGCCATATCCCGCGCCTCGGCACGAAAGTGGGCCGGGCCGATGGATGAAGGTCAGTACTACCCGAGACTCGTGGGACCCAGCCGCGCCACGGGCGGCACGACCGTGCTGGAACTCCGCGGTGAGCTGGACATTCTCGCCGTGTCGGTGCTGTCCGACCGGCTGGACGAGATCACCGGCACGCAGGGCGCCGACCTCGTGGTCGACGTACGCGCGGTCACGTTCATCGACTGCGCCGGGCTGTCCCTGCTCAGCCGCGCCCGCTTCCGGACCCGGCAGCGGGGCGGCCGGATGCGGCTGGCCGGCGTCTTCGGCGGCGGCAGCGTCGCGCGGCTGCTGCGGATGACCGGCCTGGCCGGCAGCTTCGAGATCATGTCCGACGACACCGGCGGTGGCGACGACACGGACGCGGCCGCCGGACCGTCCGGACCGGCCGGGGCCACGGACCCCGCGGGCACCGCCGTCGCCTGATCCGCCCGCCCGCGCTGCGCCGCCGCCCGCCGTTCCGCCGGGTCTCAGGCCGGCAGGGCCGCTTCGATCGCGGTGATCAGTTCCGTGGCCTCCGGCTCGGTGCGCGGCCGGAAGCGGCCCGCGACCTGCCCCTGGGCATCGATCAGGAACTTCTCGAAGTTCCACTGGACGTCGCCGGCCGCCCCTTCGGCGTCCTCGGTGCCGGTCAGTGCCGCGTACAGCGGGTGCCGGTCCTCGCCGTTGACGTCGGTCTTCTCGAACAGCGGGAAGCTCACGCCGTACGACGCCGAGCAGAAGGCGGCGATCTCCTCGGCGGTGCCGGGCTCCTGGCCCGCGAACTGGTTGCTGGGGAAGCCCAGCACACTGAAGCCACGGTCCCCGTAGCGCTGCTGCAGCCGCTCCAGGCCGGAGTACTGCGGGGTCAGCCCGCATCGGGACGCCACGTTCACCACCAGCAGGGCCCTGCCCCGGTAGTCGGCGAGCGAAGCGGGCTCACCGGTCAGGGTGCGCAGGGGGATGTCGTACAGGCTCACGGGCATGCTCCTCGTCACGGGTCCGCGGATACGGACGGCCATCATCCGTGCCAACCGCGCCGCCCGTCCCGGTCTTCCCCGGATCGTCGGCCGGCCAGGACACGACCGGCCGGATCTCGCCCGAGCGCCACTCCTTGAGCAGCTGGTCGAAGATCGGCGTTTCCTCCTGGGCCCGGCGGCGCGCCTGCCGGGCGGGGGGCGGCAGGGCCGGCGGCTGGTGGGGGAGGGCGATGCGGCGAAAAGGGTGGGAGGCGGGCTGCTTGGCGTCCATGCCCGGACTCAACCGGAAATCGGCCCCCGAGTTGCGGGACGCGGCCGGGGCGGCCCCGAGATGCCCCTGCGGTGGTGACGGGCAGAAGATACGTTCGCGCGTGACGAAGGGACCGGCGGATGTCCCACCGGTCCCTTCGTCGACGGCAGTCCTGCGTCACCGCGCCCCGGCCCCCGGCTGTGCGCACGGTACCGGGCGCGGCGGGCGGATCAGCTCCGGCACAGCAGCGCGGTGAGGACCTGCCGGAGCGCCGCCTCGGGGTCGGCCACCCGGCCCTCGGCCCGCCACGCCACGAAGCCGTCGGGGC
Source organism: Streptomyces angustmyceticus (assembly GCF_019933235.1). NCBI lineage: Bacteria > Bacillati > Actinomycetota > Actinomycetes > Kitasatosporales > Streptomycetaceae > Streptomyces > Streptomyces angustmyceticus. Next base: position 7,129,008 of record NZ_CP082945.1, read on the forward strand.
GCACCAGCACCGCGCCCTCGGACGTCGTCCCGTGCTTCTCGGCCCAGTCGACGCCGTCCTCGGGCACCAGGTCGTCGTTCGGCCCGGTGCCGACCTGGTAGCAGTCCAGTGCGAGGGAGAACTGCTGGATGGCGCCCTTGGCGGCGGTCCGCCACATCTCGCCCTCGGAGCCGGTCAGCAGGACGAACGAGGTCTCGTACAGATCGAGGGTCGAGCGCCGCTCGCCGCCGGCCCGTACCCACATGTGCGGGGCGCGGGTGCCCGGCTCGCCCGTCAGCCGCAGCTGGTCGGGCACCACCGGCAGCCCGGGGTCGGCGCCGACGACCGCGCCCTGCGGGTAGCAGTAGCCCAGGGCGACGGTGAGCACCCCGCGCTGCCGGCCACCGCCCGCGCCGGGAGCGGGGGAGTAGCCCGGGTGGCTGTGCTCGGCCGAGCGCGCCGAGGCGCGGGCGCTGGTCTCCCGCGCCACCGGCTGCCGCTCCGCCTCGTAGGTCGCCAGCAGCTCCGGGCCCGCCGAGCCGTTGAGCACGGCGGCGAGCTTCCAGGCGATGTTATGGGCGTCCTGGATGCCGGTGTTGGAGCCGAACGCCCCGGTGGGGGACATCTCGTGGGCCGAGTCGCCGGCGAGGAAGACCCGGCCGGCCGCGTACCGCTCGGCGACCCGCTCGGCGGCGTGCCACGGGGCCTTGCCGGTGATCTCAACTGCCATGCCTGGTACGCCCGTTGCCCGGCGGATGTGCTCGATGCACCGCTCGTCGGTGAAGTCCTCCAGGGTCTCGCCCGACTCGGGGTGCCAGGGGGCGTGGAAGACCCAGTCCGCCTTGTTGTCGACCGGCAGCAGCGCGCCGTCGGCCTCCGGGTCGGTCAAGTAGCAGGCGATGAAGCGGCGGTCGCCCACGACGTCGGCGAGCTGCGGCGCGCGGAAGGTGATGCTCACGTTGTGGAACAGGTCGCCGGGCCCCGTCTGGCCGATGCCCAGCCGCTCGCGGACCGGGCTGCGGGGGCCGTCGGCCGCGATCAGGTAGTCCGCGTGCACGGTGGTGACCTCGCCGGTCTCCCGGTTCCTCAGCGTCGCGCGCACCCCGTGCGCGTCCTGCTCGAAGGAGCTCAGCTCGGTGGAGAACCGCAGGTCACCGCCGTGCTCGCGGGCACAGCGCACCAGGACGGGCTCCAGGTCGTTCTGGCTGCACAGGCACCAGGCGGAGGGGCTGATGCGGGCGAGTCCGCCGCCCGGGTCGATCTCCTTGAACAGCCACTCCTGGTCGTCGCCGGTGAGTGAACGGGCCTGCAGGATCCCGTGGTTGTCGGCGAGGACCGACGCGGCCTCGCGGATCCGCGCCTCCGCTCCGGCCACCCGGAACAGCTCCATCGTGCGGACGTTGTTGCCCCGCCCGCGCGGGTGGCGGGAGGTGTCCGCGTGCTTCTCGACCAGCAGATGTCTGACACCCAGGCGTCCCAGGAACAGCGACGCGGACAGGCCGACCAGGGACCCGCCCACGACGAGTACCGGCACCCGGTCTTCGGCGGTGGGATTCATTGCGTGCTCCAGCTCCAGGGACGCTTACGGCAGATGGAGCACGAATGCCCGGCTGAGGACCTGTTCGATCACGTTTCACCTGCATGGCTCACACATCTCGCGCCACCCGTGGGTCCCGGCCACGATCGAATCCGGGACGCCCCCGGATCACCCGGAAAAGGGCCGTCCCCACCATCCGGCTCAGTCCCCCGGATCGCACCGGAACTGACGACGCACCACTGGGGCCATCGGGCCCCGAAGGAGATGCGTAGACGATGACAACGCTGTCGGAACGAATATCCCAGTCGGCCTTCGACGGCTCCCGGCTGCGGGTCGTCCTGCTCCTGGACCTCCACGAAGGAGCCCAGCAGGACTTCCTCGAAGCCTACGAGCACCTGCGCAACCAGGTCGCGTCCGTCCCCGGACACATCACCGACCAGCTGTGCCAGTCCATCGAGAACCCCTCCCAGTGGCTCATCACCAGCGAATGGGAGAGCGCACCGCCCTTCCTGGCCTGGGTCAACAGCGAGGAACACGTCAAGATGGTCCAGCCGCTGCACGGCTGTGTCCGTGACACCCGGTCGCTGCGCTTCAGCGTCCTGCGCGAGACCTCGAACGTCGCCCGCCTCGCGCCCGAGCCTCCCAAGGGCCGCCTGCAGGCCAACCCCCGCGTCGGCGACGGGGTGGTCCGGCACGCGCTGACCTTCACCGTGAAGCCGGGCAGCGAATCGATGGTCGCGGACATCCTCGCCGGGTACACCTCCCCGGAGGCCCGGGTCGACGACACCACCCGGCTGCGCCGCACCTCTCTGTTCATGCACGGCAACCGCGTCGTGCGCGCCGTCGAGGTGCAGGGCGACCTGGTCGCGGCGCTGCGGCACATCTCCCAGCAGCCCGAGGTCCGGGCCGTCGAGGAGGCCATCAACCCGTACCTGGAGCAGGACCGCGACCTGAGCGACCCGAACTCCGCGCGGGTGTTCTTCACCCGGGCCGCGCTGCCCGCCGTGCACCACGTCGCCTCGGGCGGACAGCAGCCCGACGGCATCAAGCGGCACGCGCTGTTCTACCCCGCCAAGGAAGGGTGCGGCATGACGCTGGCCCAGATGCTCGCCCGCCAGGACGAGCTGGCCGCGGACGACCCGGCGTGCCCCATCGCCGGCAGCACCATCTTCCAGCGCGACGACGTGGTCGTCCGGCTCATCGATCTGCGGATCCCGATCGAGAGCGACCCCGTGCTGGCGCTGGGCGTGCGCGGGCCCCGCAAGACGGCCGTGCTGCGGCGTCTGCTCGACACCGATGTGGCCGGCGGTCTGTCCAACGACCGCGAGCTCGCGCGCTTCCTGGAGCGCGCCGACATGGCCCTCGTCACGGACCGCCGGGCCCCGGGCGCCTGACCGCGCCAGGCCGCGGCAGGCCCTCCCTCTCATCCACCCCCGGCCCCATGCCCCTGGAGGAAGCAGCCATGACCACGCACCGCCCACGCATCGTGGACCTCAGCGAGACCCAGCCCAACCGCCGGCGCGGAGGTGATCTGCGCGCCATGCTGACACCCAGCGCGGTGGGCGCCACGAGCGGCTTCATGGGCATGGCACTCGTGCAGCCCGGCGAGCGCATCGGCGAGCACTACCACCCCTACTCCGAGGAGTTCGTGTACGTCGTCCAAGGCGCGCTCGAAGTGGACCTCGACGGGGAACCGCACCCGCTGCGCCCGGACCAGGGGCTGCTGATCCCCCCGTACATGCGGCACCGCTTCCGCAATGTCGGCGACGTGGAGGCCCGGATGGTCTTCCACCTCGGTCCGCTCGCCCCGCGTCCGGAGCTCGGACACGTCGACACCGAGGGCACGGAGGAGAGCACACCGGCCGCACCACCGGAACGCACGGAGCCGGTGTCATGACCCGCCGTGTGGCGGTCACCGGCGTCGGGATCGTCGCTCCGGGCGGTGTGGGTGTGCCCGCCTTCTGGGACCTGCTGTCCGCAGGCCGCACGGCGACCCGCGGCATCACCCTCTTCGACCCGGAGGGGTTCCGCTCGCGCATCGCCGCCGAGTGCGACTTCGACCCGGCGGCACACGGGCTGAGCGAGGAGCAGGTGGCCCGCTCGGACCGGTACATCCAGTTCGCGATGGTCGCCGCCGAGGAGGCGCTGCGCGACGCCGGTCTCGACACGGAGTCCGAGGACCCCTGGAGGGTCGGGGTGTCCCTGGGCACCGCGGTCGGCGGCACCACGCGCCTGGAGCACGACTACGTCGCGGTCAGCGACCACGGTGCCCGGTGGGACGTCGACCACCGGCCCGCCGGCCGGTACCTGGAGCGGGCGTTCTCCCCGAGTTCGCTCGCCTCCGCGGTGGCGGAGCAGATCGGCGCCCACGGCCCGGTGCAGACCGTCTCGACGGGCTGCACCTCCGGCCTCGACGCCATCGGCTACGCCTTCCAGTCCATCGAGGAGGGCCGGGTCGATGTCTGCGTGGCCGGCGCCTCCGACTCACCGATCTCCCCGATCACCGTGGCCTGCTTCGACGCGATCAAGGCGACCTCGGCGAACAACGACGATCCGGCACACGCCTCCCGTCCCTTCGACGCCCACCGCGACGGATTCGTGATGGGGGAGGGCGGCGCCGTCCTCGTCCTGGAGGAGCTGGAACACGCCCGCGCCCGCGGCGCGACGATCCACTGCGAGATACGCGGCTACGCCACCTTCGGCAACGCGTACCACATGACCGGTCTCACCCAGGAGGGCCTGGAGATGGCCGAGGCGATCAACCGCGCCCTCGGCCACGCCAGGATCGACGCCACCCAGGTGGACTACGTCAACGCGCACGGCTCGGGCACCCAGCAGAACGACCGGCACGAGACGGCCGCGGTCAAGCGGTCGCTCGGCGCACACGCCCGCAAGATCCCGATGAGTTCCATCAAATCCATGGTGGGCCATTCGCTCGGGGCGATCGGCGCGATCGAGATCGTGGCCTGTGTGCTGGCACTCACCCACCAAGTGGTGCCGCCCACGGCCAATTACGAGACTCCGGACCCGGAGTGCGACCTCGACTACGTGCCCAAGACGGCCCGGGAGCTGCCGCTGCGTTCGGTGCTCTCGGTCGGCAGCGGCTTCGGTGGATTCCAGTCAGCGGTGGTACTGACCCGACAGGGTGGGAGGGCATCATGAGCTCCCCGGAAACACGTCGTTCCGTCGTCACCGGCATGGGTGTCATCGCCCCCAACGGGGTGAGCACCGAGACCTTCTGGAAGGCGACGGTCGAGGGCATCAGCGTCCTCGACCGCGTCACCCGTGAGGGGTGCGAGCACCTTCCGCTCAAGGTCGCCGGCGAGGTCCGCGGGTTCGATCCGGCGGATCTGATCGAGGAGCGCTACCTCGTCCAGACCGACCGGTTCACCCACTTCGCCATGGCGGCGGCCAACCTCGCGCTGGACGACGCCCGGCTCGGCCGTGCCGACTACAACGACTCGCCGTTCGCGGTGGGCGTCGTCACGGCCGCCGGATCGGGTGGCGGTGAGTTCGGCCAGCGGGAGCTGCAACGGCTCTGGGGCCAGGGCTCCCGCCACGTCGGCCCGTACCAGTCGATCGCCTGGTTCTACGCGGCGAGCACCGGACAGATCTCCATCCGCGGCGGCTTCAAGGGGCCGTGCGGAGTCGTGGCCAGCGACGAGGCGGGCGGTCTGGACGCCCTGGCGCACGCCGCCCGCACCATTCGGCGCGGCACCGACGCCGTCGTCGTGGGCGCCGCCGAGGCGCCCCTGGCCCCCTACTCGGTCGTCTGCCAGCTCGGCTACGACGATCTGAGCAAGCTCGACGATCCGGCCCGCGCCTACCGGCCGTTCACCGACGGCGCCTGCGGGTTCGTGCCCGCCGAGGGCGGCGCGATGCTGATCGTCGAGGAGGAGGCGGCGGCCGTGAGCCGCGGGGCGAGCGTCCGGGCCGTACTGGCCGGGCACGCCGCCACCTTCACCGGTGCCTCCCTGTGGGAGGCGTCCCGGGAGGGGCTCGCCCACGCCATCCGCGGCGCGCTGGCCGACGCGCGGTGCGCCCCGGAGGAGATCGATGTGGTGTTCGCGGACGCGCTCGGCGTCCCCGCGGCCGACCGGGCCGAGGCGCTGGCGATCGCGGACGCCCTGGGCCGGCACGCCTCGCAGGTCCCGGTGACCGCACCCAAGACCGGCACCGGGCGGGCGTACTGCGGCGCCCCCGTCCTGGACACCGCTGCCGCGGTGCTCTCGATGGAGCAGGGCGTCGTGCCGCCCACCCCCAACGTCGTCGACGTCTGCCACGACCTTGACGTGGTGACCGGGCGGGCCCGCCCCGCCGAGTTGCGGACGGCGCTGGTGCTGAGCCGGGGACTGATGGGCTCGAACGCGGCGATGGTGCTGCGCAAGGGCTCCCCGTCCCCCTCGTGAGAAGGAGAACTGCACATGAACGCTCAACTGACGCTCAATGAGCTGGCCGCGCTGATGAAGTCCGCCGCCGGGCTCACCGTCGACCCGAAGGAGCTGGCGAACCGGCCCGACGCGACGTTCACCGAGTTCGGCCTGGACTCGCTGGGCCTGCTCGGCATCGTCGGCGAGCTGGAGAACCGGCAGGGCCGGCCGATGCCGACCGACGCGGAACGCTGCCGGACGCCGCGCGACTTCCTCGATCTGGTCAACACCGGTCGAACCGTCCCCCAATCCGCCCAAGAGAATGTGTCTACGACAGGAGCCTGACATGTCCGGCCACACCGAGAACGACATCACCATCGCGGCACCGCTCGACCTCGTCTGGGACATCACCAACGACATCGAGAACTGGCCGCAGCTGTTCAGCGAGTACGCCTCGGTCGAGGTGCTGTCCAGGGAGGGCGACACGACCACCTTCCGGCTGACGATGCACCCGGACGACAACGGCACCGTGTGGAGCTGGGTCTCCGAGCGGACCGTCGACCGCCGCAACCGCACCGTCCGCGCCCGCCGGGTCGAGACCGGCCCGTTCCAGCACATGGACATCCACTGGCAGTACAGCGAGATCCCGGGCGGCACCTCCATGCACTGGACCCAGGACTTCGCGATGAAGCCGGACGCCCCGGTCGACGACAAGGGCATGACCGAGCTCATCAACCGCAACTCCCGGATCCAGATGGAGCTCATCCGGGACCGCATCGAACAGCGCGACCGCGAGCTGCGGTCCACCACCGTCGGCTGACGGCCCGCCAGGCCGGGTGCGGACCGCCACCCGGTGGCAACGAAGGGATCTCCCCGATGCACCACGCTCTGATCGTCGCTCGTATGGCGCCCGGTTCGGCTCCGGACATCGCCGAGGTCTTCAAGGCCTCGGACCGTACGGAACTGCCGCACCTGGTCGGCGTCTCGCGACGGACCCTCTTCCAGTTCGGTGACGTGTATCTGCACCTCATCGAATCCGACCGGCCGCCCGGCCCGGAGATCGCCAAGGTGACGGAGCACCCGGAGTTCCGCGCCGTCAGCGACAAGCTGTCCGCCTTCGTCAGCGCGTACGACCCCGAGACCTGGCGGAGCCCCAAGGACGCGATGGCCCAGCAGTTCTACAGCTGGCAGCGCGACGGCAGCGGCTGACGCGTACGGGGAACCGGGGCGATCCCCCGGCTCCCGCGCCGTCCCGGAAAAGGGCAAGGTCGCCCGGTGAGGAGAAGCCTCCACACCGGGCGACCTGCCGTGCCGGGTCATCTCACTCGGGGACGGTGCACTCGAAGGCGTGTAGGTACGGATTGACCTCCCGGATCTCGCCGACCTTCAGGCCGGCCTCCGCCATCCGGCTGACCAGGCTCGCCTTGGTGTGCTTGGCGCCACCCACGTTCAACAGCAGCAGCAGATCCATGGCGGTGGTGAACTTCATCGACGGGCTGTCGTCGACGAGGTTCTCGATGATCACGACGCGGGCTCCGGGACGGGCGGCCGCGACGACGTTGCGCAGTGTCCTGCGGGTGCTCTCGTCGTCCCACTCCAGGATGTTCTTGATGATGTAGACATCGGCCCGGACCGGGATGTCCTCGCGGCAGTCGCCGGGCACCACCCGCACCCGCGAGGCGAGCGGACCGCCCTCGCGCAGCCGGGGGTCCGGGTTCGCCACGACGGTGGGCAGATCGAGCAGCGTGCCCTCCAGAGCGGGGTACTTCTCCAGCAGACTGGCCAGCACATGCCCCTGGCCGCCGCCGATGTCCGCCACCGACGACGCGCCGCTCAGATCGAGCAGGTCCGCGATGTCCTGTGCCGACTGCTTGCTGGACGTGGTCATCGCGCGGTTGAAGACCTCGGCCGAGTCCCCGGCGTCCTGGTGCAGGTACTCGAAGAAGCTCTTGCCGTACAGGTCGTCGAAGACGTTGCGGCCGGTGCGCACCGCGTCGTCGAGCCGGGGCCAGGCCGCCCAGGTCCACGGCTCGGTGCACCACAGCGAGATGTACCGCAGGCTGTTGGGGGTGTCCTCCCGCAGCAGCCGGGACATCTCCGTGTGGACGTACGTCCCGTCGTCGGTCTCCTCGAAGATCCCGTAGCACGACAGGGTGCGCAGCAGCCGGTCCAGCGGCCGCGCCTCGGTCTTGACCGCGGCGGCCAGTTCCTCCGCGGTGGTGGGCCGGTCGCCCAGTGCGTCGGCGACGCGGAGTTGCGCCGCCGCCCGTACGGCCGCCGCACAGGCGGCGCCGAAGACGAGCTCCCTGAGCCGCATGGCCGGCTGGGGGGTGGGACTCACGGTGGTCATTCCGCCTCTATTCTCCGGTTGAAGAGGTCTGTGCGCCGTGCTCCTCCTGGCGCCGGCACAGACCCGGCGGCTGCGAGGTCCGGCAGATGTTGTGGACGAACCGGTTGCCCTTGCCCTTGGGGTCGCGGTTGGCGAGGTCCACCGGCTTGTTGCCGAGCACGAGGTTGTCGATGACGAGGTTGTGCTCGTTGGTCGCCTTCACGAAGCTGTGGAAGAGCACGATGCCGCCGGAGAGCGGGGACTTGCCGACGTTGTCGCGGATCAGGTTGCGCCGTACCAGCGTCTTCTCGGCGCCGGTGAGGACGATGCCGGACCCCTGGAGGAACGGCAGGCGCGGGGTGCGGGGGCAGTACTTGTTGTTCTTGACGACGGTGTTGTTGCGGACGGACAGCGCGCCCGCCCGGGGACGGGACTCGTCGCCGACGACGAAGATGCCGCCGCAGTTCTTGGTGACGGTGTTGTGGGCGACCGTCAGGTTCCTGACGCGGCGCACGGTGATGCCGATGCGGTTCTCCGCGAGGTAGTTCTCGGTGACCGTGGCCCCGCGGGTGTCGGTGGCCCCGGCCTCCTCCTTGACCGTGTTCGCCAGGAAGATGCCGGAGTCGCCGTTGCCGGTGACGACGTTGTCGCGGATCAGCCCGCGGACGGACCTCTCCTGGGCGATGCCCCACACCCCGTTGTGCCGCGCGGCCACGTCGTGGACGAGCAGCCGGTCGGTGCGGGACGCCCAGATGCCGTTCTTCTTGAAGCCCTTGACGGTCAGCGAACGGATGCTGACGTCCCGCAGCGGCCGGCCCGCCGGGCCGATGACGCAGATGCCGTTGCCGGCCCTCGCGCACATGTTCCCGGCCCGCTTGCCGCCCGGTTCGATCACGGTCTTGTGGCCCGCGCCGACGAGGCGGATCCGCGACTTGCGGATGACCACGCTCTCCCGGTAGAGGCCGGGCCGGATGAAGACGGTGTCGCCCGGCTTCGCTCTGTCCACCGCTCGCTGGATCGATTGTCCGGGGTGGACGACGTGTCGTTCCGCTGCGTCGCTCGGTGATGCCGCGCCCAGTCCGCCGACCAGCATCCCTGCGACACAGCCCATGTATGTCATCTGTCGAAGCGCCATGAGGCGAAGCTATGGGCGATCACTGCCGCTCGCCACATGTGGTGACCCGACGATGACGCTGTGTGCGCCGGCCCGCTGCCGACACGCCGTCAAGTCCGCTGGCCCGCCCGGCACCGGACTGCCGATCAGGGCCGGTCAGCGGGGTCCTCGCCGGTGGTGCGGGGCGCCTCGGCGCTCGGCCGGCGGGCACCCGGAGGGGTATCACCTGACCGGGTATCGGAGGGGGTGCCGGACGGAGCATCGGGCCCGGCTTCCGACGGGGCGTCAGCCGTTTCCTCCGGCCACACCTCGGTCAGGAACGCCGAGAGGCTGGTCGGCAGGAACCACGGACGGACGCGGGAAACGGTCACGGAAGACCAACGCGCCAGGACCGGCCGACGACACCCGTCCGGGGCGCTGAGCGCGCCAGATCACCCCAACGGCCCCGGGGGACGGCCGCCGAACGGGCGTCGGCCGCCCGTTCAGCGGCCGCGGCGGACCGCCGCCTCGATGCCGTCGAGGATCACCGTGAGGCCGGCCTCGAAGGTGGCCCGCGCCTCGCGCTCCAGGTAGGGCACCGAGTCGTCCGGCTCCGGTACGGCGCCCTCGGTGTCGAGCCGGACCAGCAGCGGGAAGCGTTCCGCGAAGTCGGGGACCACCTCGGTCAGCACGCCGGAGCGGGCCTGCCACCACTCCTCGTCGGACACCCCCGTCGACGCCGTGGCCAGCCGCGACTCGGCGACCGTCCGCGCGGCGCCCCGGACGCAGTGGAACAGGGTCCCGACGATCCGCCGCAGCGCCGCGGAGTCCAGCCCGGTCGCGTACAGCACGCGCAGCAGCGTCTCCAGGGAGCGGTATTCGTGCGGGCCGAGCACCGGCCGCGCCTGGGAGATCTGGAGGACCCAGGGGTGACGGAGCGAGAAGTCCCAGGTGTCCTCGGCCCAGGACGTCAGCGCGGCCCGCCAGCCCGGTGCCAGGTCGTACTCGGCGGGCAGCTCGGCCAGCACGTGGTCGTGCATCAGGTCCACCAGCTCGCTCTTGCCGGGGACGTAGGTGTAGAGCGCCATCGCCGTACGCCCCAGGCGCTCGCCGACCGCGCGCATGGACAGCGCCGCCATGCCGTCGGCGTCCGCGATCGCCACCCCTGCCTCGATGATCGCCGCCACGCTCAGCGCCGGTCTGGGCCCCGACCCCCGTGCGGCGCGCGGGGGCGCGGCGCCTTCCGCGCGCCACAGCAGGGCCATCGAACGGCGGGCGTCGCCCTGGCCCGCGAATACGACCACTTGCCACTCCTTACGGCATAAAGTAACGTCGCCGAGCGAACTCTTTACGGTGTAAAGATAGCAAGCTCCCGCGACGCCGTCGATGCGCCGACGGCGCGTCGGCCACCCGCTCCGCCCCAGGTGTCATCACGTCAGCATCCGCCCGAACCCCCTTCTGCCTCACGGAGGATCCGATGACGGCCGTTCCCGTCGCGCTCGTCCAGGTCACCGAGGTCCGGCGCCTCACCCCCCGCATGGTCCGCGTCACCTTCGCCGGGGAGGGCCTCGACGACCTCCCCACCTGGCCCGACCAGCAGCTCAAGCTGTGCTTCCCCCGGCCCGGCCAGGCGGCGCCCCGGCTGCCCGAGGGGGTCCCCGACGGCGATGCGATGGGCTGGTACCAGGCGTTCCTCGCCCTTCCCGAGGACGAACGGCCGTGGATGCGCAGCTACACCGTGCGCTCCTACGACCCCGTGCGACAGCGGATCAGCGTCGACTTCGTGCTGCACGGCACGGATCCGGCGACGGCCGGGCCGGCCACCCGGTGGGCCGCCTCCGCCGCCGTCGGCGACACCCTCGCCCGGTACGGCCCGTCGCCCGAGTACGCCAGGCCGCTGCCCCTCGACACCGCCGACTGGCTGCTGCTGGCCGGCGACGAGACCGCGCTGCCGGCCATCGGCTCCCTCCTCGAAGCGCTGCCCGCCGGCGCCCGCGCCCTGGCCTGCGTCGAGGTGGCGGACGCCGCCGAGGAACAGCGCCTCGCGACCCGGGCGGACCTCACCGTGCGGTGGGTCCACCGAACGGGCCCCGGCGCCGGGAACCCTGACGCCCTGCCGGCGGCCGTGCGCGCCCTCGCCTTCCCGGCGGGCCGGGTCTTCGCCTGGCTGGCCGGCGAGGCGGGCACGGTGCGGGCGCTGCGGCGCCATCTCGTCGAGGAGCGCGGTGTCGGCAAGGAGCAGATCGACTTCAGCGGGTACTGGCGCCGCCGGCTCAGCCAGGACGACGCCCCCACGGACGAGGACCTCGCCGAGGCACGGGAGCGCGTCGAGGCGGCCGGTTCCGGACAGGGCTGACGCCCGAGGGGTCAGCCCGCCCGCTCGGCCGCGCTGCGCTCCACGCAGAACTCGTTGCCCTCGATGTCGGCCAGCGTCGCCCACCCGGTCCCGTCGGCCCGCCGGTGGTCGGCCACCAGGGTCGCGCCGAGCGCCAGCAGCCGCTCCACCTCCTCGTCCCGGCCGCGGTCCTGCGGCCGCAGATCGAGGTGCACCCGGTTCTTCCCGGCCTTGGCGTCGGGCACCGTGACGAACAGCAGGGTCCCGCCCGCGGAGGTGACCGTGGCCTCCGGGTCGCCCGGCAGGTCGTCCTCGGCCAAGGTGCCGTCCAGCGCCTCGGCCCAGAAACAGGCCAGGCGGTAGGCGTCGGTGCAGTCGATCGTGAGGTGACGTATCAGCGAAGTCATGGGCGTCACTATGCGGTTGGGGGGTGGGAGAGTGCCAGCGGATACCCGCGGGGCGGGCCGGCTTCCGCGGGGCCGTGAGCGGTGCGGGGCCGGGCCTCTCGGTACGGGTGACGGTGCGGCAACTCAAGCCTCCCTGAAGGGAGTTCGCGGGACAGCCGTACTGCGGGCCCGGCCGGGCGGCGGGATCCGGCGGGCCGGCGGGCGGCCGGGCGCGCGGTGCCGGGCGGTCCGTGCCCGAACCGCTCCCCGGTTTGTCCGGCCCACCCGTTCAAGTCGCCCGCCCCCTCGTCTACAGTTGCAGAATTCCGCAATTCAACAGATGACGCGATGGCCGTTCGGCCTGAACGCGGAGGACATGCGTGGGCGGTTTCGCCGGATCGGTACGGAAACGGGTGCGCGCGGCGCGGTCCGCGCCCGGTCCCGGAAGCGAGGCGGGGAGGTGAACGGCGCCTGGGTTCCGCTCTGTCAGGCCAAGGCCGAATTCTTCCGGATGCTGGGCCACCCGGTCCGCCTCAGGGTGCTGGAGCTGCTCCAGAGCGGCCCGATGCCCGTACGGCAACTGCTCTCCGCGATCGAGGTGGAGCCGTCCGCGCTCTCCCAGCAGCTCGCGGTGCTGCGCCGCTCCGGCATCGTGACGGCCACCCGCAGCGGCTCCACCGTCGTCTACGAACTGGCCGGCGGCGAGGTCGCGGAGCTGCTGCGCGCCGCCCGCCGGGTCCTGGCCGAGGTGCTCGACGGGCAGCACGCGCTCCTCGCCGAGCTGCGGCAGGCCGAGACCGGCGCGGTGCCGGCGGCCGACGGGGTGGGGGCGGTCACGTGATCCGCCCGCCGCACCGCGCGCCCGCAAGCCGCCCGGGACAGGCCCGCCCCCTCACCACCGGAAAAGGGTGACGCGGATGTCCGGCACACCGCGGCGCAAGGGACCGCCGCCCTGGCGGGCGGTCCGCTCCCGCACCTGCATACCCATGGCCTCCGGGCGGGGCACCGTACGCCCCTGCCGGGGGCGCCCCCCAGGTCGGGGCCCGCTGCGCACCGCCCCCGGGCACGGCCGGGCCTGCCCGGAGAGCACCGCCCGCCCCCGCACCTCGCCGCGCTGCGGCGTCCGGCGGGCCCGTACCACCGCGGTGCGCCCCGGGACCCGGCTGGCACAGCTGCCCGGGTCGGTCCGGCTCACCCGCCGCGCCCCGCGGCGCAGCCCGTGGCGGCAGGTGCTGCTCTCCGTCCTCGTGGCCCAACTGCTGCTGGTCTTCCTGGTGCTGGTCATCTATCTGGGCCGGCACGCCGGGACGTGACCCCGGCGAGGGGCGGGCCGCCGATCGCGGCCACCGGCGGGACACCCGCCGCGACCCCGGCCCGCCACAGCCACGCGACATCACGTCCGAAGGACCACACCAGGAGCCCCAGCGCCACGGCCACCGCGGCGATCGCCGAGGCCCGCGGCAGGACTCCCGTGCCGGCCGCGACCAGCACGACGCCCTGCAGCGCCGCCACGGTCTTGCGGGCCATGCTGTGCGGCAGGGCGCCGCGCAGCCACGGCAGCACCCAGGACGCCGCGACGAAGAGGTACCGCATGAGGCCGATGGCCAGCACCCAGGCGCCCAGCGGGATCGCGACATGGACGCAGAGCACCAGGATCAAGAAGGCGTCCACCTCCATGTCGAAGCGCGCCCCCAGTGACGTCGACGTTCCGGTGCGCCGGGCCACCTGACCGTCGACCGCGTCCAGGGCCAGTGCCACGGCGGCGAACGTGACCAGCACCACAACCGGTGTCCGCCGGTCGAAGGAGTCCGCGACCAGCGCGGTCACCCCGCCGACGAGGATGGTGCGGGCCAGCGTGACGCGGTTGGCCGGACCGAACGACGTGGTCCACGTCCGGCGCAGCGCGACGGTGAGCAGCGCCCAGGTGGCCACGGCGAACAGGCACCCCGTGAACCAGCCCACGGTGCCCAGACCGCCCACCCGGCACAGCACTTCGAGCAGCAGCAGCTGGACGCCCATGCCGGCCGTGATGTCCGGTCCGAACGGCCTTGTGTCGTAGCGCTCTTGTACGGCCACCCTGCCTCCCGGGATGTGTAGCGGAGTCGAAGGGCGCCGCGTAGGGTGACGGCGTCCTGATGATCTCCAGCATCGATGAACCATCGCCGTAGCGTCCAGGAGGATCCCGATGCCGCGCGTCGCTTGTGCTTTTTGGCTAAGCGCTCCAGGTCAGGGCGAACTCCGTACGGTGCCCCTGCCGGAGCCCGCCGCCGACGAGGTTCTGGTGCGCACCGTCTGCTCCGGGGTGAGCCGCGGAACGGAGACCCTGGTCTTCCGCGGCGGCGTCCCCGAGAGCCAGCACACCGTGATGCGGGCGCCGTTCCAGGAAGGCGCCTTCCCCGCGCCGGTCAAGTACGGCTACCTCAATGTTGGCGTCGTCGAGGAGGGGCCGCACGAGCTGCTGGGCCGTACGGTCTTCTGCCTGTACCCGCACCAGACCCGCTACGTCGTCCCGGCGAGCGCCGTCACCCCGGTGCCGGACACCGTGCCCGCCGCGCGTGCCGTGCTGGCCGGCACGGTCGAGACCGCGGTGAACGCCCTGTGGGACGCCGCGCCGCTGGTCGGCGACCGGATCGCGGTGGTCGGTGCGGGGATGGTCGGCTGCAGTGTCGCCGCGGTCCTGGCCCGCTTCCCCGGCGTCCGGGTGCAGTTGGTCGACGCCGACCCCGCGCGCGCCGCCACCGCACGGGCGCTGGGGGTGGACTTCGCGCTGCCCGCGGACGCCCTGGGCGACTGCGACCTGGTCGTGCACGCCAGCGCCACCGAGCGGGGCCTGACCCGCTCGCTCGAACTGCTCGCCCCGGAAGGCACCGTGATCGAGCTGAGCTGGTACGGAGACCGGCAGGTCAGCCTGCCGCTGGGGGAGGCGTTCCACTCCCGCAGACTGGTCGTGCGCAGCAGCCAGGTGGGCACGGTCTCCCCGGCCCGGCCCCGCCGCACCTTCGCCGACCGGCTCGCCGTCGCCCTCGACCTGCTCGCCGACCCCGCCTTCGACGCGCTGATCACCGGCGAGTCGGACTTCGAGGACCTGCCGCGGGTGATGCCCCGCCTCGCCTCCGGTGATCTCCCGGCGCTGTGCCACCGCATCCGCTACGGGCCCGACGGCGGCTGACGACCCCCGGCGGACCGACCGGAATCCGCCCCCCGACGACACCCCGCATGAGACCGACATCACACCGGAGGAACGGCCTTGTTCAGCATCACCGTCCGCGATCACCTGATGGTCGCCCACAGCTTCCGGGGCGCGGTCTTCGGACCCGCGCAGCGTCTGCACGGCGCGACCTTCATCGTGGACGCCACCTTCCGCCGCGCCGAGCTCGACGCCGACAACATCGTCGTCGACATCGGCCTGGCCACCCAGGAACTCGGCGCCGTGATCGGGGAGCTGAACTACCGCAACCTCGACGACGAGCCCGACTTCGCCGGCATCAACACCTCGACGGAGGCGCTCGCCAAGGTCATCGCCGACCGGCTCGCCGCCCGCATCGAGGCGGGCAACTTCGGCGCGGGCGCCCGCGAGCTGGCGGGGATCTCGGTCACCCTGCACGAGTCGCACATCGCCTGGGCGACGTACGAGCGCACCCTGTGACCTCGACCGGCGCCACCGCGGAGGCGGAGCGGGTGGTGCACTTCGTCCTCCCCGGTGACGTCGACGATCCGGCGGTCCCCAGCGGCGGCAACACCTACGACCGCCGGGTGTGCCGCGACCTCCCGGCCGCCGGCTGGCAGGTGCGCCCGCATGCCGCGGCCGGCGGCTGGCCGCGGCCGGACGCCGCCGCCCAGACCGAGCTGGGGCGGTACCTCGCGGCGCTGCCGGACGGCGCCGTGGTCCTCCTCGACGGCCTGGTCGCCTGCGGCGTCCCCGAGGTCCTGGTCCCCGAGGCGGCGCGGCTGCGGCTCGCCGTCCTCGTCCACCTGCCGCTGGCCGACGAGACCGGACTCGACCCCGCCCTGGCGGCGGAGCTGGACGCCCGCGAACGCCGCACCCTGCACGCCGCGGGGGCCGTCGTGGCCACCAGCGCATGGGCCGCCCGCAGACTCGTCGACCACCACCGACTGGACGCGGACCGGGTCCATGTCGCCCGGCCGGGAGCCGACGCGGCGCCCCTCGCGCCGGGCACGGACGGCGCCTCCGGGCTGCTGTGCGTCGCCGCGGTCACCCCGCGCAAGGGCCAGCACCTCCTGGTGGACGCCCTCGCCACCGTCACCGAGCTGCCCTGGAGCTGCGCCTGCGTCGGCGGGCTCGACCGCGACCCGGAGTACGTCGCCCAACTGCGGCGCGGCATCGCACGGTCCGGGCTCGACGACCGGGTCGACCTCACCGGACCACAGGCCGGCGCGGACCTGGCAGCCCGCTACGCCGCCGCCGACCTGCTGGTCCTCACCTCGTACGCGGAGACCTACGGCATGGTGGTCACCGAGGCGCTGGCCCGCGGCATCCCGGTGCTGGCGACGGAGGTCGACGGGCTGCCGGAGGCGGTCGGGCGGGCCCCCGACGGCACGGTGCCGGGCGTGCTCGTCCCGCCCGGCCGGCCGTCGGCCGTCGCCGGGGCGCTGCGCGACTGGCTGGAAGACCCGCGACTGCGGGACGGGTTGAAGAATGCCGCACGCGCACGGCGTGCCATGCTGGAGGGGTGGGAGATGACGTCGCACAGTCTGGTCGGAGCGCTGGAACGGCTCCGGAACGAGAACCGGAGCGCACGGTGAACGCGACCGACAGGCCCCGATTCGCCCCGCGGTGGCTGGAGTTGCGCGAGCGCGCCGATGCCGCCGCCCGCGCCCCCGAGCTGCTGCATCCACTCCTGGAGTGGATGTCCGCGCGGGCGCCCGAAGGACCGCCCGGGGGCAAGGGCGGCCTGGTGATCCGCGACCTCGGGTGCGGCACGGGCTCGATGGGGCGCTGGCTCGCCGTCCGGCTGCCCGGACCCCAGCACTGGGTCCTCCACGACCTCGACCCCCTGCTGCTCGCGCACGCCGGCGCCCGGATGCCGGTGACCGCCGCCGACGGCACGCCCGTCGACGCCACCACCCGGCGCGGCGACCTGGCCGCCCTCACCGCCGCCGACCTCGCCGGCACCTCGCTGGTGACCGCCTCCGCGCTGCTCGATCTGCTCACCCGCGACGAGGTCGAGGCGCTCGCCGACGCCTGTGTGGACGCCGGCTGCCCCGTGCTGCTGGCCCTCTCCGTCGCCGGACGCGTCGAACTGACACCGCCCGACCCGCTCGACACCGAGATCGCCGACGCCTTCAACGACCACCAGCGGCGCACGGACCAGGGCCGCGCGCTGCTCGGACCGGACGCCATCGCGGCGGCCGTCGCGGCGTTCGAGCGGCGCGGCGCGACCGTGGTGGTGCGGCCCAGCGCCTGGCGGCTCGACTGCGCGGAATCCGCGCTGACCGCCGAATGGCTGCGCGGCTGGGTCGGCGCGGCGCACGCCCAGCGGCCGGAGCTGGCCCCGGAGGCGGTGGCCTACCTGCGCCGGCGGCTGGAGGAGTGCGCGGCCGGGGAGCTGTCGGTCGCGGTGCACCACACGGATCTGCTGGCGCTGCCCGGGCCCGCGTCCGGGAGCGCGGGATGAACCGGTCCCGCTGGGCGGCGTGGCTCAGGCTGCTCGCGGGACTGGCCATCCTGGTGGCGCTGGTGTGGCACCTGGGCTCCGCCGCCTTCCTGGACGGCCTGCGCAGGATCGACGCCGGCACGCTGCTGGCCGCCCTCGCCATCGGCGCGCTCACCACGGTGTTCAGCGCCTGGCGGTGGTGCCTGGTGGCCCGTGGCCTCGGGCTGCGGCTGCCGCTGGGCGGGGCCGTCGCGGACTACTACCGGGCGCTGTTCCTGAACGCGGCGCTGCCCGGCGGCGTCCTGGGCGATGTGCACCGCGCCGTCCACCACGGCCGGCACTCCGGTGACCTCGGCCGGGGCGTACGGGCGGTGGTCCTGGAGCGCACCGCGGGCCAACTCGTGCTGCTCGTCGCAGGGACGGTGGTGCTGCTCGTCCGGCCCTCGCCCGTGCTGGCGCCGGTCACCCGCTTCCTGACCTCGCCCGCGGTCGCCCTGACCGCGGCCGCGGCGGGCGTGCTGCTGGTGGCGGGCGCGGTCCTGCTGCGCCGGAGGCGGGGCGCCTCGCGCGCCGAACGCGCCCTGCGCACCGTGCTGACCGAGGCCCGCCAGGGCCTGCTGGCCCGCGGCGTCTGGCCCGGCGTCGCGCTCTCCTCCGTGGTGGTCCTGGCGGGCTACCTCGGGATGTTCGTGCTGGCCGCCCGGGTCGCGGGCGCCGACGCGCCGACCGCCGAACTGGTGCCGCTCGTGGTGCTGGCGCTGCTCGCGATGGCACTGCCGCTGAACGTCGGCGGCTGGGGCCCCCGGGAGGGCGCCGCCGCCTGGGCGTTCGGCGCCGCCGGGCTAGGCGCGGCGCAGGGGCTCACCACCGCCGTGGTCTACGGTGTCCTCGCCTTCGTCGCGAGCCTCCCGGGCGCCGGGGTGCTGCTCGTCCGCCGGTCCGCCGAACGGCGCACCGAACGCCCGCAGTTCGAGTTCGAAGAGCGTGTCCTCGCCGAGCAGGGCGCGTCGCAGCGGCGGGCGTAGCGCCTCCCGCATCACCGGGGTACCGGGGAAGCGCAGGCCGGGCACGCCGTCGCCGAGCAGCACCGGGGCGACGGTGACATAGAGCCGGTGCAGCGCCCCCTCCCGCAGGAAGCGCGACACGGTGACCCCGCCCCCCTCGACCAGCACCCGGCCCAGCCCGCGCCGCGCCAGCGCCGCCAGCAGGCGCGGGGGAGCGGCGGCGTCCGCGTCCGGCAGCACCAGCACGTCAACGTGGCTGCCGCGGGGCGCGGCGGTGACGTCCGGTCCCACCACCCACAGCGTCGGCGCGGCACCGTCGGTGAACACCCCGCTGTGCAGCGGCACCCGGCCCCGCGGGTCGAGCACCACCCGCACCGGACTGTCGCCCGTGCAGGCCCGTACGGTCAGCCGGGGATCGTCCGCCACGGCGGTGCCGGCCCCGACGACCACCGCATCGGCCAGTGCTCGCAGGCGGTGCAGATGGCAGCGGTCCTCCGCCCCGGTGACATAGTCGGCGTCGCCGGTACGGGTCGCGATGAAGCCGTCCAGGCTCTGCCCGAGCTGCGCGAACGCGGCCCGGGGCCCGGCCAGGCACAGCGGCAGATAGCGGGCCGCGAGCTCCACCGCCTCCGGCGTGGCGGGCCCGGCCCACCGCAGTCCGCCGTCCTCGTCGGCCACCATCCCGGCGGCCCGCGCCTGGTCGGCGGTACGGATCGTCCGCAGCCGCTCCCAGGCGGCCGCCGCGTCGAGTACCTCAGTCATGGGCTTCCGTTCCCGCGCCGGACAGCGCGGCATACTCGTCGAATGCCTCGGCCAGGCCGGCCAGCAATTCCTTCCCCTTCCGGGCGGACGCCAGCGAAGGACGCCCGATGATCCCGGATTCGGTATACGCCGACATGCCGAGCGTCAGCAGGTGCTTCCGGTCATCGGCGACCCAATCCGACGATTCGTAGCCTTCCTTGACCAATTCGGGATGGGCGTACAGCAGAATGGACGTCTCGGCCTCTCCGGCATGCATATCGGTGTGCCCGGACGTCTCCACCCCGGCCCGGCTGCGCGCCGCGTCCCAGTCGGCCGATCCGGGGAAGAGCGCCATCCGCACGCCGCTCCCCGCGGATTCCTGAACGACATTGCGCAGCACGTAATTTCCGCCGTGTCCGTTCACCAGAATCAGGGTGCCGATACCGGACCTGCGGAGCGAATCGGCGATGTCCCTGACCACCGCGTGCAGGGTGCGCGCCGAAATGCTGACGGTCCCCGGCCAGTCGGCGTGTTCGTGCGAACAGGACACGGTCAGCGGCGGCAGCACCTGGACGGGGCGGCCGGCCGCCACCTCCCTGGCGATGGTGCAGGCGATGACGGTATCGGTGGTCAACGGCAGGAAAGCGCCGTGTTGTTCGAAGCTGCCGATCGGCAGTACGGCCATCGTCGGCCGGCGTGCCCGGACGTCCTCGGTGGTGTCCGCCGGCAACAGGCCGGGCGCCGGAGTCGGGTGTCCCGAAGGGGTCATCGTGTGCTGCGGCCTTTCGTCGCTGACTCACCGAGTCATGGTTCTCGCAGCATACTTGTTGTGTTCTGAGCGAGTCCCGCCGATCCATTCCTCCCGCGGGTACGATCGCGCCATGATGGACCCCGACGACGACGTGCGCACCGACCTCCGTGTCGCAATCGATGATGCCCTCGGCCACAAACCGGGCGTGGAACAGGTGGTGACGGCCAGGCTGCCCACCACATATGGTGAATTTCTCGCCGTCGGCTATCTGGACCGCCGTACCGGCATCGAGCAAGTGGCTCTGGTCCATGGCGATGTCGCGGGAGAGCGGGTGCTGACCCGGGTGCATTCGGAATGTCTCACCGGCGATGTCTTCTCCTCCACCCACTGTGAATGCGGTGATCAATTGTCCGCCGCGCTGCGCGCGATCGTGGCGGAAGGGCGCGGCATTCTCGTCTATCTCCAGGGCCACGAGGGCCGGGGGATCGGACTGCTGGCCAAGCTCCGGGCGATGAAGCTGCAGGAGGGCGGGCTGGACACGGTCGAGGCGAACATCGCGCTCGGGCTGCCCGTCGACGCGCGTGACTACGCCGTCGCCGCGGAGATGCTGCTGGACCTCGGCGTCCGGTCCGTGCGGCTGCTCTCGAACAACCCGCGCAAGCGCGAGGCCCTGCTGCGGCACGGCATCGCCGTCGCCGAACAGGTCCCGCTGCTGATGACACCCCGTGCGGAGAACATCCGCTACCTCCGCGCCAAGCGCGAGCGCCTCGACCACGACCTGCCGCACCTGGACGGCATCCACGGTCTGTCCTGACGCGGCGGGACGCACCGCGAGGGCGGCCGTCCCGGAAACACGAGGAGGGCTCGCGACGACGGACGTCGCGAGCCCTCCTTCGTGAGTGCCGGGGTCAGGAGGCGGCGGGCGCCGCCTCGGCCGCGGTGGCCGGGGACCGGGTCGGGACGACCCGCTCCGCGAGGTGACCGAAGAGCAGCCCGAAGGAGGTCCACAGCACCAGTTGGATGGCGATCGCCGAGAGCCGGAACTGCCAGAGCAGCGTCGGCGAGAAGCCGTGCGGCACCTCGTTGATCGCCGGCAGGAACGCGTAGGCGAGGCCGATGGCGACCACGAACGCGGCGCCGGCCGCGACCGTGGCGTACCAGTTGCCCAGCTTCGGAGCCAGCCGCCGGCCGAGGATCGTGGCGGCGACGGCCAGCAGGATGCCGAGCAGCATCATCAGGAAGTACAGGGCGGTGCGTTTGCCGATGGTGTCGGGGTCACCGACGGACGGCGGGTTGGCCGGGTACTTCAGGAACGGTACGAGGTAGACGGCCAGCAGCGCCGCGCCGGAGAGCAGCGCGGCCGTGGCGCGGGCGCCGAACCCGCCGATCCGCCCGAGGGCGAAGCAGAAGGCCAGGGCGGCGATGCCGCCCAGCGCCACGCCGTACACGAGCACGCCGGTGGCCAGGCCCGCCGTGGACTGCACACCGCGGCTGACGACCTCCATCTCGTGCTCATGGCTGTGTGCTTCCTCGAACGCGATGGCGGCGTTCACCTGCGGCTCACCCAGCAGATAGGCGACCACGAGGGCCAGGACACCGGCGGCCAGACCGGCGAGCATCCCGCGCACCAGGAGGTTTCTGATGGTGACGGAGTTCATGGGTGTGCCGTCCGATCAGTGGCAGGGGAAGCCGAGGAGGTGGCGCCCGTCGTGGACCCACTCGTGGACGTCCGTGCCGGAGAGGACGGAGGTGGCGCCCTGCTCCGCGCCGATGAAGTACAGCAGAACGAGCATCAGGACGCCGACGAAGAGCGCCCACGGGGCAAGGGTCTTGAGGGGGAGCGGGGCCGGGGTGACGGCGCCGGTGGCCGGGGGTGCGATGGTCTGGGCCATGGCGGAACCTCCTGTGCGGGGAACTCGCGTCCCTGGTCGTTGGAGTGCGTAACGACATGTCGGGTCTGGCTCGCCCGGTTCCGGCCCTGCTGGGCTGGTGTCGACCGGACATACAGTGGCGCGACCGCGCCGGGATCCCACCGGCTTCCGTCATGTCATCGTCAATATCATCGGGAAGGTACCGCGAACCGACCCCCGGGCCAAGACCGTGCAGGGGGCGGAGAGGCGCGGGACAGGGCGCGTGGGCCGGGCAACTCCCTTGCTCGGGTTCGGGGTTGCCGGTGCCGGTGAACGGTGGAGGAAGAGACAGTGACGACTCGGGTGATGTTGGTCTCACCGGCCGCGGGCGAGGCCCAGCGCGAGGTGCGCTTCGACGACGACGGACCGCTCGGCGAGGCGGGGCTGCGCCGTGTCCGGGACGCGGCCGGCGCGCTCCCGGCCGCCGGCCGGATCTTCGCCTCGCCCTCCGTGCGGTGCCGGACCACGGCCGCGGAGCTGGGGCTGCCGGCGCGCGCCGCGCAGGAGGTGGCGGGCTGCGCGATGGGCGGCTGGCGCGGCCGGACCCTGGCGGAGGTCGCCGACGCCGAGCCGCTCGCGGTGTCCGCCTGGCTCTCGGACCCGGACTTCACCGGGCACGGCGGGGAGTCGCTGCGGCAGCTGTGCGACCGGGTCGAGGGCTGGCTGACGGAGATGGCCCGGGACGCGGGCCGGGTGGTGGCCGTCGTCGAACCGGATGTCGTACGGGCGGCGGCGGTCTGCGCGCTGGGGGTTCCCGTGGAGGCGTTCTGGCGGCTGGATGTGCCGCCGCTGACCGTGACCGAGCTGAGCGGCCGCGGCGGGCGCTGGAATCTGGGCCTGGGGCGGGCACCGGGCCGCAGTGACGGCGGTACGCCAGATATCCGGCAAAATTCGCTTGGCACTTCATCTACACATAAAGGCGACATAAGCGCAGAATAAAAGTGCGAGGCTCCATGCCCCGCGGAACGGCCGGAGCGCGAGTCAAGGAGGCGAGTCGCATGGCCGACGTCTCACACCACAGGGGAGATCTCGCAGGTCACCCCGATGCTTCTGAGATGCAGGCGCGGTACGAGCGGGTGCTCGGCGGGCGTGACGTGGTACTCGTCGACGGGCCGGTGTTGCTGGTCGGTCTGTACTGCGCCGTCTCGCCGTGGATCCTCCACTTCACCGCCGCACAGCCGGCGCTCGTGACGCACAACCTCATCCTCGGTATCGCGATCGCCCTCCTGGCGGTCGGGTTCACCGTGACCCCCGAGCGGATGTACGGCCTGAGCGGTGCGATGTGCGCGATCGGCGTATGGATGATCATCTCGCCGTGGATCGTCGGCAGCAGCCCGGACGCCGGCGTCATCTGGAACAACGTCGTCATCGGCGCCCTGACGTTCCTGCTGGGTGCCATGTGCGTCGCCGCGGCCTCGAAGAGCCGCCGCGGCACCTGACGCGCCCTCCCGTGAAGCGGGCGGCAGCCGCCGGCCGCTTGCCTTTCTCAGGAGGCAAGCCGGTTGGCGGCTGTGCGAACGTCACCCGTTGGCCGCGCGGGCCGCGGCCGTCCGCGGCCAGGTGGCCCCACAGCCCGGCCAGCACCAGTCCGCCCGCGAGCAGGAGCCCGTGGGCCAGGACGATGCCGGCGGTCAGGCTGCCCACCGCCGCGACCGGCGCCAGCCAGGCGAGACCGCGGAGGTACGGGCGTAGGCGGACCGGGTGGCCGGCTGACGCGGCGCGGACGCGGGCGTCCGGTCCGGTACGGAGCCGGCAGCGCGCGGCCGGCTCGCCGAACGGGTGCTCGTCATACGGGGTCAGCGTCGTCCCTCCTCCGGGTCGTGCCGACGGCCGCGCCGGAGCGGCAGGGCGAGGGCGGGCACAGCGGTGTCGCGGTGACCGCCCCGGGCCCGGGTCGCCGGACCGGAGGCGCGGGGCGGCAGCGTCATCGGATGTTGTGCCCGGCCCGGCCCCGCCCGTAACGCCGCCGAAGGGAGTGGTGCCGTGCCGCGGCGAGGACTCCTGCGGCGCGGTCCCCGGCACGGACTTCGCCGGCCGCGGGCGCCGAACGGCCGCACCGCCCGGCCGACTTCGGCACCACGACGCACCGGGCCGGAGCACCGCCCGGTGCGCCCCTCCGCGGCGGGTGCCCGCAGGCATGCGATAACCGCCCATCTTCGGTTAAATCGGTGGCATGGGTCCGTCGACTGTGGCCCGCCCCGGAGAGGGAGCGTCCCGTGACCGCTGCACCCGTGGATGACCATCAGGACTTCGCCGACGCCGACCGCGGATTCATCGCCGCGCTCGACCCGCCCCAGGTCACCGCGGACGACGGCCGGATCATCTGGGACGCCGAGGCGTACCGCTTCCTTGCCGGGAACTGCCCCGACACCGCGCACGAGGGCCTGTGGCGGCACTGCGGGCTGGTGAGCCGGCAGGGCCTGTACGAGGTCACCGACGGCATCTACCAGGCACGCGGCCTGGACCTCACCAACATGACGCTGGTCGAGGGCGACCACGGCGTCGTCGTCATCGATCCGCTCGCCTGCGCCGAGACCGCCGCCGCGGCGCTGGAGCTCTACCGCAAGTACCGCGGCGACCGGCCGGTCACCGGCTTGATCTACACCCACTCGCACGGCGAGCACTTCGGCGGCGGACGGGGCGTCCTGCCGCACGACCACCACCCCGTGCCGGTGCTCGCGCCGGCCGGCTTCCTGCGCCACGCCGTCCGCGAGGGGGCCTACGCGGGGACCGCCATGACCCGCCGCGCCGTCTACCTGTACGGCACGCAGCTCCCCAAGGGCCCCGACGGCCAGATCGGCTGCGGCCTGGGCACCACCCGCTCCACCGGCACCATGACCCTCATCCCGCCGACCGTGGACATCACCCGCACCGGCCAGGAGGAGATCGTCGACGGCGTACGCATGGTCTTCCAGCTCACCCCGGGCACCGAGGAGCCCGCCGGGATGAACTTCTGCCTCCCGGCGCACGAGGCCCTCTGCCTGCCCGATAACGCCACCCACACCCTGCACGCCGTGCTGCCGCTGCACGGCGCCCCCGTCCGCGACGCCCGTGCCTGGTCACGCCACCTCGGCGAGGCGCTCGCCCTCTTCGGCGACGAGGCGGAGGTCGCCTTCGCCTCCCACCACTGGCCCACCTGGGGCAAGGACCGCGTCCGGACCCTCCTCGCCCGCCGGCGCGACCTGTACGCGTACCTGCACGACCAGACGCTGCGGCTGCTCAACGAGGGGCACACCGCCACCGAGATCGCCGAGGAACTCCGGCTGCCGCCCGCCCTGGAGCAGGACCCCGCCCTCCACGGCTACTACGGCTCGCTCGGCCACAACGTCAGGGCGATCTGCCAGCGCTACCTGGGCTGGTTCGACGGCAACCCCGCCCACCTGTGGGAACACCCGCCGGCCGAGCAGTCCCGCCGCTATGTCGACACCATGGGCGGCCTGGAGGCCACGGTCGACGCGGGCAAGCGGTACGCGGCCGACGGCGACCTGCGGTTCGCGGCCACCCTGCTCAACCACGCCGTCTTCGCCGACCCCCACAACCTCCGCGCCCGGCGTGAACTCGCCCTCGTCTACGAACGGCTGGGCCACGGCTGCGAGAACGGCACCTGGCGGAACTTCTACCTCACCGGCGCCATGGAGCTGCGCGGCACCCTCGCCGAGGCCCGCACCCCCACCGCCGACCCCGACCTCGCCCTGGCCCCGACCGTCGACCAGCTCCTCGACTCGCTCGCCATCCGCGTCGACGGCCCCCGCGCCTGGTCCACCGCGCTCACCCTCGACCTCCACCTCCCCGACGAGGACCGGACCTGGCACCTGACGCTCTCCCACGGGGCCCTCACCCACCTCAGCTCGCCCGGCGCTCCCCCGTCCTCCGGCTCCCGTGCCGCGGACCTCACGCTCACCCTCACCAAGCCCCAGCTGCTCGGCGTGCTCGCCGGCCACGGTCCCGGCGACGCGGTACAGCACGGCGAGACCGGGGCGCTGAACCGGCTGCTGGGCCTCGTCCGCACGCCGGACCCCACCTTCCCCGTCGTCACCCCCTGACGGGGCCGGCCGTCAACCTCGCGCCCCGGCCCGCCGCAGCGGGCTCCTGCCGGGGCCGCGACTGGGGCACACTGGCCCGGTGTTGAGCAACATTCCCGAGGAGTCGACCAGCTTCATCGGCCGGCGAACCGAACTGCGCCGGATCGACGAGGAGTTGACGGTGCATCGGCTGATCACGCTGACCGGCCCCGGCGGTGTGGGCAAGACCCGGATCGCGATGCGGGCCGCACGCGCGGCGGCGGCACGGTTCCCCGACGGGGTCTGCTGGGCCGACCTGTGGCCCCTGCACGGCGCGGGACGGCTGGTGGCCAGTGTCTGCGACGCCGTCGGGCTGGCCGACCACACGGCGCGGACGCCGGTGGCGGTGCTGTGCGAAGGGCTCGCCGGCAAACGGCTGCTGCTGGTCCTGGACTCCTGCGAACACCTCGTCGACGCCTGCCGCGACCTGCTGGGGGACCTGCTGACCGCCGCCCCCGGCGTGACCGTGCTGGTCACCAGCAGACAGCCGCTGGGCCTCGTCGGCGAGTGGACCACCGAGATCGGCCCGCTGCCGTGCACCGGCGGCAACGACGCGCTGGCCCTGTTCACCGAACGGGCCAGGACCGCGGCCCCCGGCCTCCCCCTCACCGCCGCACCGCACGCGGCGGCGGCCGCCGCCATCTGCCGCCGCCTCGAAGGCATCCCCCTGGCGCTGGAGCTGGCCGGCGCGCAGCTGGCGCACACCTCCGTCGAGCGGATCGCCGAACGGCTCTCCTCCCGCTTCGACGTCCTCGACGGCGACGGCCCGGGACACCCGCCGCGGCACCGGACGCTGCGCTGCGCCATCGGCTGGAGCCATGAGCTGTGCGCCCCGCTGGAACGGCTGCTGTGGGCCCGGCTGTCCGTCTTCCGCGGCACCTTCGACGAGGAGTCCGCCGGCGCCGTGTGCGCGGGCGGCCCGCTCACCGCGCAGGGCGTGCGCCGCACCCTGGACGCCCTGGCCGCCAAGTCGGTGCTCACCCGCGAGGGCCCCCGCTACCGCATGCTCGACACCCTGCGCGAGTACGGCCGGATGTGGCTGGCCGAACTCGGCGAGACCAGGACGCTCGCGGACCGGCACGCCGCGCACTTCGCCGCCTTCGGCCGCCGCGCCGAACGGGGCTGGCTGGGCCCCGAACAGGTCGGCTGGTACGGCAGGGTCGCCGAGGCCCACGTCGACCTGTGCACCGCGCTGGACCACCTCCTGGCCACCGACCCGGAACGGGCCCAGGAACTCGGCGCCGCCGTCGGCTTCTTCTGGAGCTGCTGCGGACACCTCCACGAGGCCAGGGAGTACCTCGCCCGCGCCCTGGCCGCCCATCAGGCACCGGGCCCGGCACGCACCGGCGCGCTGTGGGCCCTCGGCGTCGCCGTGCTCCTCCAGGGCGACCTGGCCCTGGCCGACTCCCTGGGCCTGGAGTGCGCACGCGCCGCCCGCGCGCTGGACGACGGGGAGGCCGTGCTCCAGGCGGGCTACCTCCTCGGCCTCACCCACCTGATGGCCGGCCGCCCGCTGTCCGCGCACACCGTCGCCGAGGAGGCGCTCGGCCCCCCGCCGCCCGCCCCCTTCGGCTCTCCCGCCCGGCTGCGCTGCCACCTCGTCCAGCTCTTCGCGCTCACCGGCCTGGGCAGGCTCGCCGAGGCCCGCGCCGAGGCGAGCGCGCTGCGCCGGGGGTGTGTGCAGCGCGGCGAGCACTGGGCCCGCTCCTATGTCGACTACCAGCTCTCGCTGATCTCGCTGCTCCAGGGCCGGCCGGAGGAGTCGGCGGGCCACGCCCGCGCGATGCTCGCGGCCAAAGCGGGCATCGGCGACAAGTTCGGGATCGCGCTCGGCCTGGACCTGCTCGCGGCCGCGGTGGCGGCCCAGGGCCACGGCGCGGCCGCCGCCCGCGTCTACGGCAGCGGCCAGGCACTCTGGCGGACCGTCGGGCATCCGCAGCGCGGCACCCCGGAGCTGCGGGCGGTGCGCGAGGAGTGCGAGCGGCGGGCCCGCGCGGCGATCGGCGACGAGGCGTACGCGGACCACTTCCACCGGGCCAGCGAGGAGCGGCCGGGGGCCTCGCTGGCCCGGATCCTGGCGGGCGACCTGTGATCGGCGGCCATCCCGTCCCGTTCAGGCGGCGCGGTCGCCGGCCAGCGCGTACAGCAGCTCGTAGGCGGTGGTGACCATCCGGCAGGAGCGGCCGCGGCGGGTGGCCAGGGCGGCCAGCCCGGTCCGCGTCGCCGGGTGGAAGCCGAGGAACGCCTGCTGGCCGAAGGTCGCCCCGACATGGAAGAGCAACGGGCCTCGCGGGGCCGGATGCTGATACCAGGTCAGGGTGTGGGTGTGGCGCTTGCGCCAGCCGCGGCGCAGCAGCGGCACCTGGACCTCGCGCAGCGGCCCGGCCAGCGGGGTGCCGCCGGGGGAGAGGTGCGCTTCGAGGTACGTGAGCAGGTCGCCGGGGGTGGCGCGGACCGACCCGGCGGCGGTGAAGGCGCCCATGTCCGCACTGTCCACCGGCGTCACCCCGTTCGTACGGTGGCCGATGGCGTCGGTACCGGTGGTGCCCGGGCCCAGCGTGGTGTCCGTCAGCCCGAGCGGGCGCAGCACCCGGTCGGTGAGCAGGGCGGGGTAACCGGCACCCGCTGCACCGGACAGGGCCGGGCCGAGCAGCGCCAGCCCGAAGTTGGAGTACCGCCAGCGGGTGCCGGGACGGTGCCGCGGCCGGGTGCGGGCGAAGGTGCGCAGCAGCCGCTCGGTGTCGTAGCGGGCGTAGCCGTTGGCGTACGGGTGCACCAGCGCGCCGGCGATCAGGTCGGCGGGGATCCGCGGCAGGCCGGAGGTGTGGGTGGCCAGGTGCCGCAGGGTGATCCGGCGCGAGTGCGGGTGCGGCAGCGGCAGCCGCGGCAGCCGGTCCGCGAGGCGGTCGTCCAGGGACAGCACCCCGGCGCCGGCCAGTTCGGCGAGCAGCAGCACGGTGAAGGTCTTGGAGAGCGACCCCAGTTCGTAGCGCAGCGCATGGCGGGGGGTGGGCGGAGCCAGCGCCGTGCCACCGGTCATCACGGTCCGCCGTCCGCACCGGGTGACCGCCAGCACGACGTCCGGCGCGTCGATCAGGGTGACCGCGTCCGCGAGGCGGTCACCGAGCGCCGGTCCGGGGCCTTCGGCGGTCATCCGACGGCGGACAGGGCCCGGGAGGTGGCCATCGCGGAGGCGAACGCGGCGACCAGGGTGGGGTGGTGGACCAGGTCGAAGACCCGCGCCGGGTCGCCCTGCGGCATCCGGCGCTGGATGGGCATCGCGCCGGTGGGCGACTGGGCCGCCGCGTACCGCTCCCACAGGTCCGCGTCCAGCGTGGGCCGCGGCAGGCAGGCGTCGACGACGAGGAGTTCGCCGAGCAGGTCCCAGTGTTCGAGGTCCGCCCAGTCCTCCGTCCAGGCGGGCAGGTAGCGCGTGAGGTAGTCGGTGATGGCCGGCGGGATGCGCTCGGGGGCCTCGCCCCAGTTGGTGAGGTGGAAGACGGTGTGGGTGAGGTCGTAGGCGATGTGCAGCTGCACCGTCCACGGTTCGGGCAGCTGCCCCAGCCAGGTGCGCGCCACGGCCCGGTCGAAGTCGCCGCTGGGCGGCAGGCCGAGCTTGCGTTCCGCGTTGAGCACGCCGAGCCGCCGGTTGGGCATCATCTCCAGCGCCGTCCAGGTGGCGGTGTGCCGGCAGATCTCCAGCGCGGCCTCCAGCCCCGGGTGGCGGTGGCCGAGTTCGTGGAAGGTCGCGTAGACCTCCAGCGGCACGGGGGAGAGCGGCTCGTCGTGCTGCAGCCGGGCCAGCACGTTGCCGCCGTCCAGCAGCTCCCGCCAGGCGAAGTCCAGCAGCTTCCCGGCCCGCTCCTTCTGCCGGGAGCCGGCCACGCCCTCCCGGAACAGCACCCGCATGTTGAGCGCCAGCTCCCCGATGGGCTTGAGCCGTTCGACGACCGCGCCGTTGGTGGCGAAGTCGTCGGGGGTCAGCCGGAAGTGCTCGCGGTGGTCGTCGAGCCAGGTCAGGGCCCGGTCGCCGACACCGTGCAGCAGGGCGGGGGATGCGGCCGTCACGGTCACGGGGCAGTCTCGCTTTCGCAGGGGGTCCGCCCGCCCGCCATCGCCGTATCCCCGGCCGGGCGCCCGGCCTCGGCCTCGTCGGAGGCGATACGGGCGAGGGTGGCGGCGAACGCGGTCACCAGGGTGGAGTGGTAGCAGGCCGTGAACGCCTCGGCCCGGTCGCCGGACGAGGGCGCGGCGCCGATCTCGGGCACGCTGCCGTCGGCCGCCCGGGCCCCGGCCAGCCGCTGCCAGGCCCGTGCGGGGTACGGCGCCTGCGGCAGACAGGCCGTCACGGCCAGCAACTCGCCGGCCAGGTCCCACAGCTGCTCCTCCAGCCAGTTCTCCAGCCAGGAGGGGAGCCACAGCCGCAGATAGCCGGCGAGTTCGGGGGAGAGCCGCTGCCGGTTGCGGCCCCAGTCCGTGAGGTGGAAGACGTCGTGGGTCACGCCGTACGCCGCCTTGCGGTCCAGTGCCCACGGCTCCGGCAGCCCGCCGAGTCCGGTCAGGGCCAGCACGGCCCCGAAGTCGGCGTGCTGGCGCAGCCCGATCCGCCGCTCCGCGTTGAGCACGCCGAGCGTACGGGTGTGATCCTCGCGGGCCACCCGCCAGCCGCGCAGCCGGGTCGTGGTGTCCACCAGCGCGTCGGCCTCGGCATGGCGCAGCCCCGCCTGGGCGAACACCCCGTAGAGCTCGACCGGGTAGGTGGCGAACGGCTCGCCGCGGATCAGCTCGGCGAACAGCTCGCCGTCGCGGGTCTCGTTCCAGGCGAACGCGAACAGCCCGCGGGCGGTCCGCCGGAACTCCTCCCGCGGGTGCAGTACCCCGATGAGCTGGGTCAGTTCGGCGAGTTCGCCCAGCGGTTTGAGGGTCAGGTTGGGGTCGGCGTCGGTGGTGACGTCCGGGGGCAGCCGGAAGAAGTCGCGCGCCTCCTCCAGCCACCCCAGGCTGCCGTGGACCAACGAGTCCAGCAGCCCGGGGTCGCCCCGGCCCCCGGTCACCAGCCCCGTCCGTAGAATCGCCGGGCCGCCACCACGTGCAGCGTCACCCGGGGGTCGCCGCCGCCCATGTGGCGGACGAACGCCAGCCCGCTGTCGAGGCCCAGGCTCTGCGGGACGTCGGGCAGCCGGGCCAGCCAGCGGCCCAGGCCGG
This sequence comes from Streptomyces angustmyceticus, assembly GCF_019933235.1. Lineage (NCBI taxonomy): Bacteria > Bacillati > Actinomycetota > Actinomycetes > Kitasatosporales > Streptomycetaceae > Streptomyces > Streptomyces angustmyceticus. Next base: position 7,160,324 of record NZ_CP082945.1, read on the forward strand.
CCGCCTGGAGCCAGTCCCTGCGGCGCACCGCCCGGACGAAGCCGCGGGCCAGATCGTCGGTGCGCGCCGTCAACTGCTCGGCGAGACCGGGCGCCAGTCCGGGCAGCGCGAGCGCCGCGAGCTGTGACACGCGGTGGGAGAGCTTCGGCCAGGGGTCGGCATCGATCCAGCCGGTCGCGGCATCGGGCGGCGGCGGCCACTCCCGCGCGCTCCCGGGCAGCAGCGTGTGCGAGGCCTCGACCAGGCCCCGGTAGGTCCATACCGACACCTCCGAGGCGTCCGCTCCCGGCGGATAGCTGGTGAGTGCCTGGTGGACGACCTCGGCATCGTCGCCGCCGGCGGGTGCCCCGGGAACGTCCATCGCGTACGGCGCGAGGACATCGGCGCCGAGCACCCGGATGGCGGCGGGGGCCAGCACCTCGCTCTGCCGCAGTACGGCCGACAACGCATAAGGGTCGCCCTCACCCCGCAGGGCGAGGGCGACCCCGGTTGCGGCATCGGCGATCACAGCGCTCAGCGGGACTGCTCCCTGCGTCTGTTCAGCCAACGCTTTCCCCTCAGCTCAGCGAACGTCGGTCTTGGGCCGGGGGGTGGGCGGCGAGATCAGGAGCAGCGCGGCCAGCAGCAGCGCACCTCCGCACTCGCGGGTATCGCGGAAGACACCGTCGGCCTCGGCGGGTTCGAGCAGTCCCTCGACCTCGGCGGCCAGGGCGGCCGTCCCGACCGGCGCTGTGCGATCCGTAACCATGCGATCAACTCCTTCGACGAATGGGATCTTCAGATTCACATCGGGGTATTTAGCACGCAAGGTGAAAAGTGCGACAAACGGCAATCTTTCGGGTGGTGGTGAGGGTTCCTCAGTCACCCCCGCCACCCTCAACTGCCGTTCTCCGCAGGGCTGATGGCATGGTGTCCGATGTGGCGGCCAGGTGTACGGGGCGATTGCTCCGGGGCCGGCGGCGCCGCACCGATGGGGGAGCCGGCTGCTCTGTTCGGATGCACCGGCCCGGCAGGGGCGCCCGTACGGGGGAGGGAGTGCCGGGACCTCGCGAGGGGCGGCCGGGGGAGCGGTTCCGCGGGGGGCGGTGCCGCGGGGTGCCGGGGCCGAAGGTGCGGAGCGGGCGGCCGGGGTCCGTCCCGCGCTGGCCGGTCCCCGCTCCCCGGAGTTAGATTGGTTGACGTCAAGCAAGTAAATATCCCGGTGGGAGCTGGTGCCCCGTGGGACGTACTGCTGATCTTGGTGGCCGGGCCGCCGCGGGCCCGCGGGCGCGCCGTGCGCCGGGGCCGGGCTACAAGTGGGTCGCCCTGTCGAACACGACCCTGGGCGTGCTGATCGCGTCCATCAACATGTCGATCATGCTGATCGCGCTGCCCGACATCTTCCGGGGCATCGGCGTGGACCCCCTGCAGCCGGGGAACACCAGCCTGCTGCTGTGGCTGATCATGAGCTACCTGGTGGTCACCGCCGTCCTGGTGGTCAGCTTCGGCAGGCTCGGCGACATGTACGGCCGGACCCGGATGTACAACCTGGGCTTCGCCGTCTTCACCGTCTTCTCCGTCCTGCTGTCGGTGACCTGGCAGCACGGCACGGCCGGCGCCCTGTGGCTGATCGCCATGCGGGTGCTGCAGGGCGTCGGCGGCGCCATGCTGATGGCCAACTCCAACGCGATCCTCACCGACGCCTTCCCCGCCCGGCAGCGCGGCCTCGCCCTCGGCCTGAACCAGGTCGCGGGCATCACCGGCTCCTTCGTCGGGCTGGTGCTCGGCGGTCTGCTCGGGCCGGTCAACTGGCGGCTGGTCTTCCTGGTGTCGGTGCCGTTCGGGGTGTTCGGCACCGCGTGGGCCTATCTGAAGCTGCGGGACACCGGCCTGCGCACCCCGGCCCGCCCCGACTGGTGGGGCAATCTCACCTTCGCGGCCGGACTGATCGCCCTGCTGGCCGGGATCACCTACGGCATCCAGCCGTACGGCGGGCACACCATGGGCTGGGGCAACCCCGCCGTGCTCGCCGCGATGGCGGGCGGGGTGCTGCTGCTGGCCGTCTTCTGCGTCGTCGAGACCAGGGTGGCGGCGCCGATGTTCCGGCTCGGGCTGTTCCGCATCCGCGCCTTCACCGCGGGCAACCTCGCCAGTCTGCTGGCCTCGCTCGGCCGCGGCGGGCTGATGTTCCTCCTCATCATCTGGCTGCAGGGGATCTGGCTGCCCCGGCACGGCTACGGCTTCACCGAGACGCCGCTGTGGGCCGGCATCTACATGCTGCCGCTGACGCTGGGGTTCCTGGTGGCCGGGCCGGTCTCCGGATGGGCCTCCGACCGGTTCGGGGCGCGGACCTTCGCCACCGGCGGGATGCTGCTCGCGGCCGCCTCGTTCGGCGCGCTGCAGGCCCTGCCGGTCGACTTCGGCTACCCCGGCTTCGCGCTGATCCTGCTGCTCAACGGCATCGGCATGGGCCTGTTCGCGGCGCCCAACCGGGCCGCCATCATGAACAGCCTGCCGCCCGACCAGCGCGGGGTGGGCGCCGGCATCAGCACCACCTTCCAGAACTCGGCCATGGTGCTGTCCATCGGCATCTTCTTCTCGCTGATGATCACGGGCCTGGCCGGGGCCCTGCCCCGCGCCCTCACCAGCGGACTGACCGCCCAGGGCGTCCCGGCGGCCGACGCCGCCAGGGTCGCGGCGCTGCCGCCGGTGGGCGTGCTGTTCGCCTCCCTGCTGGGCTACAACCCGGTCCGGACCCTGCTCGGCCCGCAGGTGCTCGACCACCTTCCGCCCGGGCACGCGGCGTATCTGACCGGCCGGGAGTTCTTCCCCCGGCTGATCTCCCAGCCGTTCTCCGACGGGCTGGCCGTGGCCTTCGGCTTCGCCATCGCCGCCTGCCTGATCGCCGCCGTCGCCTCGCTGCTGCGCGGCGGGCGGTACGTCCACGACGACGGCCGGGTCCGGCACCCGGCGGACGCGACGACCGCGACGAGCACGACGACCGCGACGGCGGCGGTGCCGGCGCCGGCCGCCGTGGCCGGGACGCCTGGGTGCGGGGCGGCGGAGGGCCCGGCCCCGGCCGCCGGGGATGCCACCGCGGCCACCGGCCCGGGCGCGGCCACCCGCATCGATCCGCCCCCACCCTCACCCCCACCCTCGCCTCCGCCGCCCTCGCCACCCTCCAGGAGCCCGTGATGGAGCAGTCCGACGCCCCGGCCGGGCGCCCGTCGCCGCCTGGGGCCGAACCGGCGGAACTGGCCGGGCGGCTGCGCGCGGTGATCCAGCAACTGCTGCCGCTGCTCCGCGGCCGGCAACGGCACCGGAACCTCACCCCGAGCCGTACGGCCGCCCTCGCGGCCCTCGCCGCCCACGGCCCGCTGCGCATCAGCGAACTCGCCGCGCGGATGAACATCGCCCTGTCCACCACCTCCCGCATGGTGGACCTGCTGGACACCTGCGGCTGGATCGCCCGCCGCCCCGACCCCGCCGACCAGCGCGCCAGCCTGATCAGCCTCAGCGCCGACGGGCTGGCGCTGCTGCGCGCCGTACGCCGGGAGACCACCGGCGTGCTCCGCGAACGCATCGCCCTGCTGCCCCCCGACCGGCAGCGGCTGCTGCACGAGGCGCTCCCCGCGCTGGAGGAACTGGTCGAGGGGGAGCAGCCGCCGCCCCGGGGGGAGCCGTCGCGCCCGGACCGGCCCCGGGGTGCGGGAGGGGCTCGGGGCGGTGACGGCACCCTCTAGCTAGCGCATCGCTCCGGGCTCCGGTGGCTAGCGCATCGCTCCGGCCGCGCGTACCTCGGCGAGCGCTTGCCGTGCCAGCGGGCCGAAGCCCTCGCTGTTGTCGGTGTCGATCCACCGGTCGTAGGCGATCTCCCAGACGAGCGTGCCCAGTCCCGCGGCCACGCGCGCGGTCAGGCCCGGGGCTCCGCGGCGTTCGAGGGCCTCGATCATCGAGGCGGTGAGGCCGATCCTTTTCAGGGCCTCGCGTTCCCGCAGTTCCGTATGGGCGTTCAGCACGGCCTGGCGCCGGGCGCTGAACTCGCGGCGGTCGGCGGAGAAGAACGTCCGGCCTAGCGCGTCGAGGGCGTCCGCCACCGCGTCGAGCGGCCCGGCCGCCGACGGCGCCGAGGCGATCGCTTCGACGAGCAGACCGGTCACCGTGCCCCTGTCGAAGAGCACCTCGCGCTTGTCCGGGAAGTGCCGGAAGAAGGTGCTCTTGGTGAGCCCCGCGCGCTCCGCGATCTCGATCACGGTCGTGTTCTCGTAGCCGCGCTCCTCGAAGAGGTCGAGGGCGGCGGCGGCGAGTCGTCCGGGTGCGTCGGGTTGCCAGCGAGCCATGAGAGCAGTGTACGGGACTTGGTCCCGTCATTGGTGTACGGTCCATGAGACCAAGTCCCATCACTTGCCAGGAGAGGTCACCGATGAGCAGAGCTGTCCGTTACCGGCGCTTCGGAGGTCCCGAAGTGCTCGAACTGCAGGAGATGCCCGAGCCGCACGCCGCACCGGACGAGGTCCGCGTCCGGGTCACGGCCGCCGGGCTGAATCCGATGGACTGGCAGATCGCCGCGCAGCCCGACGTGGCGGCGCGGTTCGGCCTCACCTTGCCGGCCGGGTTCGGCAGTGACTTCGCCGGAGTGGTGGACGAGGTGGGCGCCGAAGCCACCGGATTCGCGGCCGGCGACCGGGTGTACGGGGCGGCGATCGGCCGGTCCGTCGCCGATTTCGTGCTGGTCAGGACACCCGCGGCACATCTGTGGCCCACCCCGGACGGCATCGGCGACGAGGTGGCGGCCACGCTTCCGGTGGCCGGTCTGACGGCCTCCGCCGCACTCGCCGCGATCGGGCTCCGCACCGGGGACACCGTCCTGATCGGCGGGGCGGCGGGCGGCGTGGGCGTCTTCGCCGTGCAGCTGGCGAAGCTCGCGGGTGCCCGGGTGCTCGGCACCGCCTCCGAGCGCACCTTCGGATTCCTGCGCGGGCTCGGCGCCGAACCCGTGGCGTACGGCCCTGGCCTGGCGGACCGGGTGCGGGCCCTGGCGCCCGAGGGGATCACCGCCGCGACCGACCTGTTCGGAAGGGAGGCGGCCGAGACCGCGCTCGAACTCGGCGCGGCGCCCGAGCGGATCTCCGTCGTGGCCGACGGCCCCGCCCTGCCGCCCGGGGTCCGCACGGCGGGCGCCCTCGACGCGGGTCCAGGCACCCTGGAACGGATCGCCGACGCGATCCGTTCCGGCCAGATCACGGTGCCGATCGCGGCGACCTTCCCCGTCGAGCGGATTCGCGAAGCCGTGACGACGCAGGCCGAGAGGCACGTGCACGGCAAGATCGTGATCGCACTGTGAACCGGTAGCCAGCGCCTGTCGTCAAGGTCCCGCCTGCCTCGCGGCGCCTGGCACGCACTCCCCGCGCCTTGAGGGCGCGGGGGCGCCCGCGAGGCCCGCCCTACGGGCGAACGAGGCGACTTCGACGACAGGCCCTAGAGTGCGGGGGTGCCGACATACAGCATTGGCCAGGCAGCCGGGCTGCTGGGCGTGAGTTCGGAGACCGTCCGCCGCTGGGCCGATGGCGGGCAGCTGCGGATGGACCGGGACGGCGCGGGGAACCGGGTGATCGACGGGGTGGGCCTGGCGGCGTTCGCGAAGGAGCGGGCCGAGGGCCTGCATCCGGTGCCGGACGAGGTGCTCACCTCGGTGCGGAACTCCTTCGCCGGGATCGTCACCAAGGTGACCCTCGACGATGTGATCGCCCAGGTCGAGATCCAGTCCGGGCCGCACCGGCTGGTGTCGGTGATCAGCCGGGAGGCCGTCGAGGAACTCGGGATCGAGGTCGGGGTGCGGGCCACCGCCCGGGTGAAGTCCACCAATGTGCACATCGACCGGGCGGCCGGGCGGAGTTGAACCCGCCGGCCCGCGGTGGGCCGCCGCCCGCCCGGCAGCCGGGGCCCCGTCGTCCCACCCGCCCCGCCGTCGTTCAGCGGCAGAGCAGCGCCGCCTGCAGATCCAGTTTGTGATCGAGCCGGGACAGCTCGCGGCCGGTGAGCGTCTCGATGCGCTGGATGCGGTAGTGCACCGTGTTCACGTGCAGATGCAGCGTTTCCGCGGTCCGCGCCCATGACCCGTGGTGGGCGAGGAAGACCTCCAGCGTCTCCAGGAGCATCCGGTGCGAGGCGCTCCCGGCGCGCGCCAGCGGGCCCAGCACCCGGCTGCTGAAGGCCGTGCGCACATCGGCCGGGATCCCGGCCAGCAGGGCGCCCAGGGTGCTGAGGTCCTCGACGGAGGTCACCCGGGCGCCGTCCGGATCCCCGGCGCGGGCCGCCGCCCGTGCGTAACGCGCCTGGTGCAGCGCCGAGTCGAGGTCTCCGGCGGTGTGGACCGGTCCGCTGACCCCGGCGTGCAGCGGCGTCCGCGGCCGGCAGGCGTGCACGCCCGGCCACGGCTCGCCGAGCGGAAGACGCTCCTCCGCCGTGGGGTGCACGCGGACGACGGCCGCCGCCTCGCCGCCCGGCAGCCGGCCCGCCGCGAACGGCTCGCCGGGGGAGTGCCGCAGCGCCTCGGCCAGCGCCCGCACCGCCTGGTCACCCTCGTCGTCGCCCGCGGTGGCCACCACCACCTGGTACGGGCCGGTGGCCGGCAGACCCGCGGCGTGCAGCGCCGCCTCCAGCGCCGCACCGTCGGCCGGGCCGGATCCGACGAGCGCCAGCAGCGCGTCCGCCGCCCGCCGTCCGGCAGCCTGCCGCCGCTCGACGCGATGGCGGTACTGCGCCATGACCTCGGCGATCTCGTGCAGCACCCGGGGCGGGGCGTCGGCCGCACCCCGCAGATACAACTGCCAGCCGTCGTACGGTCCGGCCTCCCCGTCGATCCGCAGGGCGGTGCCGGCCGCCGCCGTCAGCTCCCGGGCGGCCTGACCGGCCGGCAGATGCGGGGCGGCCGTCGTCCGGGCGATGACCCGGCCGGTCGCCGTCACCAGGTAGCAGGGCGGCCCGCCCAGGTGGGCGAAGGCCCGGTCCAGCAGCGTGTCCGGCGCCGCGTCCTCGGCGAGCAGACCGGCCAGCTCGGTGCGGACGTTCTCCGGCAGCGCGTGGTGCTCGGTGGGGCGCCGGCTCAGGTCGCCCCACTGGCGCAGGTACACCGCCTCCGTGATCGCGCGGAAGGTGGTGTGCGCGGGCACCGCCAGCAGCACGACGCCCCGCTCGCGGCAGGCGTCGACCAGCGCGTCCGGGACCGTGCCATGGGTCTCCTCGCCGGCCAGCAGCGCGGTGGCCCCGGCGGAGCGCAGCGCCGAGACGAACCGGTCGGCCTTGCTGCGGCCGTCGTCGGGCGTCCACCACACCAGTCCGCTCAGCACCAGCTCGCCCGGCTGCAGGAACCGGGCCGGGTCCTCCAGGTCGGTGGCGGTGACACCACTGACTTGCCGGGTGAGGAGGGGACCGTCGCCCCACAGCAGGGTCAGGTCGAGCGAAGCGAGCTGGAGGAGGTCTTGAACGTGCATGGGCGTGCTCCTTGGGCGGCTGCCGGGAGCGCACCCCGGCATCTCACATTCACGAGGCGAAAGCGAGTACCGGCATCGTAAATGCCAGCCGATCAAGCCCATAGCCCTCTTGGTCGATCCTCCAGTTACGGGGCGCGCCGCCGGTGTTTTTCCGTGCTGTGCACCAGTCGTGCCGCGGGGCGCGGCGTTGCTTCACTCGGCGTATGGATCTGAACATGGTGCGGGACGTACGTGACGCCCGCCGGCGCACCCCGTGGCGCAGCGGCGACGCTCCCCCAGCTAACGCTGGGCGGTGCCCCCAGGCTGGGCGGCGGCACCTACCTCTTCTCCGAACCCCAGCCGCACATCCGGCGGTTGGTGGACCTGAGCCGGATGGGATGGGAGCCGCCGACCCGGCATCCCGACGGCTCGCTGGAGATCGCGGCGACCTGCACCATCGCCCGGCTCTCCCGCTTCGCGGCGTCCTACGAGGCCCCCGCGGCGCCGCTGTTCGAGCAGTGCTGCCGCGCCTTCCTGGCCTCGTTCAAGATCTGGAACATGGCGACCGTCGGCGGCAACCTCTGCAACGGCCTGCCGGCAGGCCCGATGATCTCGCTGACCGCCGCGCTCGACGGTCGGGTGCTGCTCCGGGCGCAGGACGGCTCGCTGCGCCGCACCCGGGTCGCGGACTTCGTCACCGGCGCGGGACGCAAGGACCTCGCCGAGGGGGAACTGCTGCGCTCGGTCACCCTGCCCGCCCGGTCGCTGGTGTGCCGTACGGCCTTCCGGCAGGTCTCCCTCTACGGCCTCGGCCGCTCCGGCGCACTCGTCATCGGCACCCTCGACCCGGTCGACGGATCGCTGGCCCTCACCCTCACCGCCGCGACCGTACGGCCGTTCCGCCTCTGGTTCCCGCTGCCCCCGGACGCCGGCGCCCTGCGCGACACCGTCGACAACGCCGTCGCCGCGCACGACTGGTTCGACGACCTGCACGGACTGCCCGCCTGGCGACGGCACATGGCGCTGCGGCTGGCCGAGGAGATCCGCCGCGAACTGACCCAGGAGGCCGGGCGATGACCTTCCGCGTCCGCGTCAACACGGCCGGATTCCTGATGACCACCGCGAATCTCGACGCCGACCAGCTCACCGACCTCCCCCGCGCGCTGAAGGGCAACCTCTGCCGCTGCACCGGCTACCGGGCGATCGAGGACGCCGTCCGCGGGGTCCGGCACGTCGAGGAGCCCTGCCCGGGGCAGTCCGTCGGTCGCAACCTGGGCGCCCCGGCCGGGCCGCGGGTGGTCACCGGCACCGCCCGCTACACCTTCGACATCGAGGTCGAGGGGCTGCTGCACATGAAGCTGCTGCGCTCCCCGCACCCGCAAGCCCGGATCGTCTCCCTCGACACCGCCGACGCCCTGCGGGTGCCCGGCGTGCACGCGGTGCTCACCCACGAGGACGCCCCCGGGCGGCTGTTCTCCACGGCCCGCCACGAGCACCCCACCGAGGACCCCGACGACACCCGGGTGCTGGACGACGTGGTCCGGTTCGTGGGGCAGCGGGTGGCCGCCGTGGTCGCCGACAGCGAGGCGGCGGCGGAGGAGGGCTGCCGCCGGATCGTCGTGGCGTACGAGCACCTGCCGTACGTCCTCGACCCGGAGGAGGCGATGCGGCCCGGCGCCCCCGGGCGAGGTGCACGGCGAGATCGGCAGCGTCGAGGAGGGCTTCGCGGACGCCGACCTCGTCCACGAGGACACCTTCCGCACCCAGCGGGTGCAGCACGCCAGCCTGGAAACCCACGGTGCCCTCGCCTGGTTCGAGGAGAACGGGGACGGCGGGGAACGGATCGTGGTCCGCTCCAGCACGCAGGTCCCCTTCCTGACCCGCCGCGCCCTGCGCGACCGGGTGTGGCTGGCCCTGGAGGAGCACCGGGCGGCCGGCGGGGTGCCGGGCCGGCCGACCGGGCGGCACCCCTCCCGCGAGGGCTCGGTGTGAACGGCCCGCCCCGGCGGATCCCGGGCTTCGGACCTGCCGCCCGTAAGGCCCTATGTGCCTCACATCAGCGAGGTGACGATGGGAAACCAGCTGGCATCCGTGGTTCAGCGGCGGGCCGGTCGGGCATCACAGGGAGGCAGCCGCCGCGCGGATCACCCAAGGGGGTCTCGAATGAGCCGACCCGGCCCGCCGTCCCGCACCACCGCCGCACGCCCGGCGCCCGAGGGCGCCGTACCTCCCGACCCCCGGTGCTTCCTGATCCGCGGTCAGCTGCGGCGCCCGCTCGCGCTGACCGTCGCCCAACTGCGGGAGCGGTGGCCGCAGCGGCGCGCCGCGGTGGTCTTCGACTGCGCCACGAACGGGCCGCAGCACCACACCTTCGAGGGACCCCTGCTCCGGGAGGTCATCGACGCGGCGGAACCGGCCTTCGACGTCCGCCGGCGCAAGGACCGCTCCCGCTACGTCCTGGCGATCACCGGCCGGGACGGCCACCACGCCGCACTGTCCTGGGCGGAACTCGACGCGGACTTCGGCGACGCACCGGTCCTGCTGGCCACGGCCATGGACGGCCGGCCGCTCGACGCGTCGGGCAGCCAGCTCGTGGTCCCGTCCGACCGCTGCGGGGCCCGCTACATCAGCGCCGTCACCGGCATCTGGTTCGGGACCTGCGCCCCGCCCGAGGCCGACGGGTTCCGCGCCGGCGGGCCGGGGCCGGACGCGTCCTGACGGCTCTCGGAAGCACCGAAGTCCCCTGCTGCGCGGGGGACTTCGGCAGGCACCGCGCTCAGACCGCGGCGAGCGCGATCTCGGTCGACTTGACCAGCGCGGTGACCTCGGCGCCGGGCGCCAGGCCCAGGTCCTCGGCCGCGTCCCTGGTGATCGCGGCGGTCAGCTCCCCGCCGGCGACGGCGACCTTGACGCCCGCCATCGCGCCGCCGGTGGTGACGTCGGTGACGGTGCCGGGGAGCCGGTTGCGGATGCTCAGCCCGTCCACCGCGCCGGTCGCGAGCGCGACCTCGGTGGACTTGACCAGGGTGCGCACCGCGGCGCCCTCGGCGAAGCCCAGTTCCTTCACCGCCTCCAGGGTGATCGCGGCGGTGATCTCCTGGCCGCCGTCCAGCCGGACCCTGACGGTCGCCATGACCTCGCCGGGGGTCACGGAGAGAACGGTGCCGGAAATCTGGTTACGGATGCTCAGGCTCATGGAAATGCCTCACCGGGGGAGTGGAAAGCGAAGGGTGGAATGTCGCGTTTTCCCTGCTCTGATATCTGCACCCTAACCACACAACGCGCCGCGCTCCGGGCACGCATGGCAGATGCCGGGCGGATATCCGAATGCTCCTGGCACAACAGCGGAGCGTGGAGAATTCCCCTGGGCATTCGGTCCGCGCACCGCTCGGCGGGCCGCCTTTCGTTCCTTCCTCCAGGCGGCCTGGCATCTGCCATATAGCTTCGCCCGATGAATTGCAAATGCGAGCCGATGCGGCATATCTTGTCGCACATGCAGTCCTACACGATCGGCCAGGCGGCGCGGCTGCTGGGCGTCAGCCCGGACACCGCCCGCCGCTGGGCGGACGCCGGGAAGGTCGCGACCCATCGCGACGACGGCGGCCGCCGCCTCATCGACGGCCGTGACCTGGCCGCCTTCTCCATCGAGGTGGCGCAGAACGGCACCGGTGAGGACGACGCCTCGTACACCTCCGCCCGCAATGCCTTCCCGGGCATCGTCACCGCCGTCAAACTCGGCGATGTCGCCGCCCAGGTCGAGATCCAGGCCGGTCCGCACCGCCTGGTGTCCCTGCTGACCCGGGAAGCGGTGGAGGAACTGGGCCTGGAGGTCGGCATGCAGGCCACCGCCCGCGTGAAGTCCACCAGCGTGCACATCGACCGCACCTGACCCACCGCGGCAGCACCCCCAGCCGATTTCGCGACCACCGTCCCCCACCGGCCGGCTGCCCCATACCAGCGGCGTCGCCCCGTCCACGGCGCGGCTTTTCCCATCCGCTCGGGCGACGCCCGTCGTCCCGCGTTCCAAGGAGTCCCGCCCCATGTCCCAGCACTTCACCGGACGCCGCGCCGCCGCCGCGCTCGTCACCGCCGCCCTCCTGCTGCCGCTCAGCGCCTGCGGCGGCAACGACGACAGCACGAAGGACCAGGGCGCCGAGAAGTCCGGCGGCAGCGCGGCCCCCAAGGCGGACCTCACGGTGCTCGCCGCCTCGTCGCTGACCGACGTCTTCAAGAAGGCCGGCGCGGTGTACGAGAAGGAGCACCCCGGCACGAAGGTGAACTTCTCCTTCGCCGGCTCCCAGGAACTGGCCGCCCAGGTCAGGGAGGGCGCCCCCGCCGACGCCGTGGTCACCGCCGACACCAAGACCATGGACGGGCTCAAGGCCGACGTCGCCGCGCCCACCGTCATCGCCAAGAACCGTCTGGTCATCGCCACCGGCGAGGGCAACCCCAAGAAGATCGAGAACCTCAAGGCGCTCACCGACAGCAAGCTGAAGGTCGTCCTCGCCGCCTCCGAGGTGCCCGTCGGCCGTTACGGCCAGCAGGTCCTGGACGCCCAGAAGCTGAAGGTCAAGCCGGTCTCGCAGGAGCCCAACGTCCGCGCGGTGCTCAGCAAGGTCGAACTCGGCGAGGCCGACGCCGGCCTCGTCTACAAGACGGACGCCGCCACCGCGCCGAAGAAGGTCGACGCCGTCGACATCCCCGACGCGCAGAACGCCGTCGCCTCCTACCCGGCCGCGACCCTGAAGGCCTCTCAGCACCAGGCCGCCGCAGCCGCGTTCGTGAAGTGGCTGAGCACCCCCGAGGCGCAGAAGATCCTGCGGCAGGCCGGCTTCCAGAAGCCGTGACCCGGTGCGGCGCGTACGGACCGGCCGGCCCCGGGCAGCGGGCCGGCCGGTCCGTACGCGCCGCCGTACACCGGCCCGGCCCGCTGCCCCGACCCCAGGAACGCCGATGACCCGCCCCCGCACCCCCGCCCTGCCCCGCGCGGGCCGGAGCCGCGCGCCCGGCGGCCGTGCCCCGGTCGCGCTGGCCGTGCCCGCGCTGGTGGCCGTCGCGTTCCTGCTGATGCCGCTGCTCGGCATCCTCGCCCGCACCGCCTGGAGCGACCTCGGCACCCATCTGACCAGCCCCGGCGTCCTCGAAGCGCTCCGGCTGTCGCTGCTGGTGTCCTTCTCGGCACTGGGGCTCTCGCTGCTGCTGGGGGTACCGCTGGCCTGGCTGCTGGCCCGGGTCGACTTCCCCGGCAAGGCGCTGGTCCGTTCGCTGGTGCTGCTGCCGATGGTGCTGCCGCCGACCGTCGGCGGTGTCGCCCTCCTCATGGGCTTCGGCCGCCGCGGACTCCTCGGCCCCTGGCTGGAGGGCACCTTCGGCATCGTGCTGCCGTTCCACACCTCCGGCGCGGTGGTCGCCGCCACCTTCGTCGCGATGCCGTTCCTCGTCATCAGCCTGGAGGGCACGCTCGCCGGACTGCGCACCAGCTACGAGGAGACCGCGGCGTCCCTCGGTGCCTCACCCGTACGGGTCTTCCGGACCGTCACCCTCCCCATGGTCGCCCCCGGCCTCGCCGCCGGCGCCGCACTGACCTGGGCCCGCGCGCTCGGTGAGTTCGGCGCGACGATCACCTTCGCCGGCAACCTGCCCGGCACCACCCAGACCCTGCCGCTCCAGGTCTACCTGCTGCTCCAGGGAGCCCCGGAGGCCGCCACCTCGGTCTCGCTGCTGCTGCTCGTCATCGCCATGGGCGTGCTGGTCTGCCTGCGCGGCCGCTGGACCGGCGCCACCGCCGCCCGCACCGCCCGTACGGTCCGCACCGGCGACGACACCGACCTCGCGCCGCCCCCCGCGCCGCGCACCGAGGAGCCCGGCACCCCACAGGCCGGCCCCGGGGACCGCTGGCCGCTGCACGCCGACGTCACCGGCTTCAACCAGCTGACCCTGGACGCCGACCCCGGCACCACCCTCGCCGTCGTCGGCCCCAATGGCGCCGGGAAGACCACCCTGTTGCGCGCCCTGCTCGGGCTCACCCCGCGCGCCCGCGCCACGCTCCGCCTCGGCGGCACCGACGTCACCGCCCTGCCCCCGCACCGCCGCGGCGTCGCCTGGGTCCCCCAGGACGGCGCGCTCTTCCCCCACCTGACGGCCCTGGCCAACACCGCCTACGGGCTGCGCGCCCACGGCACCCCGCGCGCCGAGGCCCGCCGCACGGCACAGCTCTGGCTCGACCGGCTCGGCGTCGGCCCCTTCGCGCACCGCAAGCCCGCCCAGCTCTCCGGCGGCCAGGCACAACGGGTCGCCCTCGCCAGGGCGTTGGCCGCCCGGCCCCGGCTGCTGCTGCTCGACGAACCGCTCGCCGCCCTCGACCAGACCACCCGCGCCCACGTCCGGCACACCCTGCGCCGCCATCTCGCGGGCTTCGGCGGCGTCTGTCTGATCGTCACCCATGACCCCGTCGAGGCGGTCTCGCTCGCCGACCGCGTCCTGGTCCTGGAGGACGGCCGCGCCCTCCAGGACGCCCCGCCCGCCGAGGTCACCCGGCACCCGCGCTCGCCCTGGGTGGCCCGGATGCTCGGCCGCAACGCCTGGCCGGGCACCGCAACCGAGGACGGTCTCGCGCTCACCGGCGGCGGCCGTCTCGTCGCCGCCGACCGGCTCCCCGGCGGGGCCAGGGCGCTGGCGATCATCGCCCCGGAGGCTGTGTCCCTGCACCTCGACCGGCCCACCGGCAGCCCCCGCAACGTCTGGCCGGGCACCGTCCGGGAGATCACCTCGGCGGGCAGCCGGCTGCGGGTCCTCGTCACCTCGCCCGAGGCCCCCGACCTGGTGGCCGAAATCACCCCCTCGGCGGCCCTCGAACTCGGCCTCGCGGACGGCGTGTCCGTGTGGACCAGCGTCAAGGCCACGGAGGTCTCCCTCGTGACGCTCTGAGCGCCACGAGGGAGGCGGGTTCAGTGCGCCGTGGCCGCCGGCTCCAGGACGAACACCGGAATCTGCCGGTCCGTCTTCTCCTGGTAGGCCGCGTAATCGGGGTACGCCTCGACGGCCCGGCCCCACCACAGGGCCTTCTCCTGGCCGGTGACCTCACGCGCCGTCATGTCCCGGCGCACCGGACCGTCCTGCAGCTCCACCCGGGGGTCCGCCACGACGTTGTGGTACCAGACCGGGTGCCGGGGCGCGCCGCCCATGGAGGCCACCACCGCGTACGCCCCGTCGTGCTCCACCCGCATCAGCGGGCTCTTGCGGATCTTCCCGCTCTTCGCACCCCGGGTGGTCAGCACCACGACGGGCAGGCCCCGGATCGTGGTGCCTTCGGTGCCGCCGGAGCTCTCGTACTCCTCGACCTGATCGCGGACCCACTGCTCCGGGCTCGGCTCGTACTCACCCTGAAGAGGCATACCGTCCGTCCCCTCGACGACGTCAAGCGTGGCGCCGGCCGCGCGCCTGGCACGGCCGGCCTGGCTTTCGCACAACACCGGTGACGAGGGGAATCTTCCCGGTCCCGCGGCCCGGCCGTACGGTGCGGTGACCGTACCGCCGGGCGGCCGGGGGATCAGGAACGGATCAGGACACCAGCTCCACGGCCCGCCGGGTACGGCGGTGCTGCTCGGCCCAGTTCGTCAGCGCGGCGCCGCACGCGTGGTCGAGGTGGCGCAGCCCGGTCAGGTCGAGCTCCACCCCCCGGTCGGCGGGCAGTGCCTCCAGCTGGTCGAGGATCTTGGGCAGCCGCAGGAACGTGGCGTTGCCGACGGCACGCACGCGCACCGGCTCGTCCTCGTCCTCCGGGGTGTCGACTTCGAGGTGCACATGGGAGGTCTCCCACGCCGTCTTCGCGACCGCCAGCAGCAGACCGATCAGGACGCCCTCGAACATGTTGACCGTCACGATCGCGAGGGCCGTGACCAGCAGAACCACCGCCTCGCCCCGGTGCTCGCGCCACAGCGGCGGCAGCTCGCGCAGCGGGATGAGCTTGCAGCCCGCGTGGACCAGCACACCGGCCAGCGCGGCCACCGGCACCACACCCAGCGCGGCCGGGAAGGCCGCGGCGAACACCAGCAGCCAGACACCGTGCAGCACCCGCGCGGCCCTGGTCTTCGCGCCCGCCTGGACATTGGCCGCGCTGCGGACGATGACGGCGGTCATCGGCAGGGCGCCGAGCAGCCCGCAGACGGTGTTGCCCGCGCCCTGCGCCATCAGCTCCTTGTCGTACTCGGTGCGCGGCCCGTCGTGCAGCCGGTCGACCGCGGCGGCGCTGAAGAGCGACTCGGCGGACGCGATCAGCGCGAAGGCCAGGACCGTGCCGAGCACCCCGATCTCGGTGAGCCGGCCGAGGTCGCCGAGGCCGGGCGGCTGGATCGCGTCCAGCAGCCCGCTGACCTCGACGCGCGCGACGGGCAGATCCAGCGCCCACACGGCGGTGGTGGCGAGCGCCACCGCGGCCAGCGGTGCGGGCAGCACCCGCGCGGCGCGCCGCCAGCGCGGCCACAGCACCAGGACGGCGATGGTGCCGGCGCCGACCGCGAGCGCGGACAGCGCCGTGGCCGATCCCGCCGTGGCGGAGACCAGGCCGGGCAGCCCGCCGACGTTGGCGAGTCCGCTGCCCGGCGCCTTGGCGTCCGCGAGGGCGTAGAGCTGTCCGGCGATCAGGACCAGGCCGATGCCGGCCAGCATGCCCTGGACCACGGCGACCGAGATCGCCCGGAACCAGCGGCCCAGCTTCAGCGCGCCCATGGCCAGTTGCAGCACACCGGCGGCCAGTACCAGCGCGCCGAGCGTCCCGAGGCCGTACTCCTTGACAGCCTCGAAGACCAGCACCGTCAGACCGGCGGCCGGGCCGCTGACCTGGAGGCTGCTGCCCGGCAGCAGACCGGTGAGCAGCCCGCCCACCACACCCGTGACGAGCCCCAGTTCGGCCGGGACCCCGGAAGCGACGGCCACCCCGACACACAGCGGGACGGCCACGAGGAACACGACGAGAGAGGCGGTGAAGTCCGCCCGGAAGGAGGTGAAACGCTTCATGAGGTCCCCACCCGCCTTCACAGCGGGAGGAACAGGTCGGTGGCCGGGTGGTGCGCGGCCACCAGGCCGGTGTGCACCTCGTAGAACCAGCCGTGCAGGTTCACCTCGCCGGCGTCCAGCCGCTCCTGGACGCAGGGGTAGCCCCGCAGCCGGTCGAGCTGTTCGCGGACATGGTGCTGGACCGCGGCGGCGACCGTCGGCTCCTCGTCCTTGGGCAGCTGGTCGGAGAGCTGCTGCGCAAGCCAGTCGCGCACGGCGGGGGCGCCGGTCAGGTCCTCGCCACGCGCCTTGGCACCGACCGCGCCGCAGTGCGAATGACCGCACACCACGATGTCGGCCACGCCCAGGACGCGCATCGCGTACTCGATGGTGGCCGCCTCCGCGCAGGCCGTCATGTCCTCGCGGTAGACGGGCACGGCGTTGCCGGCGGTGCGGAGTTCGAAGAGTTCGCCGGGCCGGGCACCGGTGATCAGGGAGGGGACGACCCGCGAGTCGGAGCAGGTGATGAACAGGGCGAGGGGGGACTGGCCGGCCGCGAGCCGGCCGTAGGTCTCCTGCTCGTCCCCGCGGTCGGCGATACGGGCCATCAGGCCCCGGGCATGCTGAATGAAGGTCTCCACGAGGAGGTCTCCCGTTGTCGAGTGGTGCCACTGTGGGGGTGGTGGCGGAAACGTGCGTCGTGCGGGGGTGGTGCGAGCCACCACACCGCTCTCAGCAGCGGAAGACGCAGTGCAGGACGGAGAGGGCGGCCGGTCTCGACGCGGCCTTGGTGGAGCTGCCGGCCGCCGGCTTCCCGGCGGCCGGGGCGGCGGCGGGCGACACGGCGCCGGCGCTGAACGGCGGCAGCGGCCGGCCGGTGTGCTGGGGAACGCCGACGGAGGTCCGGGCGGTGCGCCGCGGCTGGCCGCGCTCGGCCTCGCGCTTGGTCTTCTCCTCGTTGCCGTCACCGCCGCACTTGGCGGACGGCGCGGCGCTCGCGGACTTCGCGGCGGACGGGGCGGTGAACGCGGCCCTCGCCGCACCGGGCGCCGACGCCGCCCCGCTCAGCAGGAAGGCGAGGACCACCAGCAGGGCGGTCGCCGACATGCGGCACAGGCGCGGCACGGATATTCCCGTGGCCGAGGTGTCCCTCCGCATCATCGCCCCCCGTGGCTCGTCCACACGGTTCCACCCTGCCCTCACAGTGCAGCATCCAGGTTTCGGGCGGGATAACGAGAAATGACGCCAAGTTTCAGCAATTCCTGGAAACGGCGCCGGGAACATGCTTCCGGCGAAGGCGTGTTCATGTCTGTTCCGGTGTCGTGGCGGCGACCGCGGGCGCCGGGACGGGGTGCGACGGCCGGCGGGCCGCCCACAGGACGACGGGGACGACCGCCAGCGCGAGGATGCCGCCGGCCAGCGCCAGCGTCGGGTAGCCGCCGAGGACGACGACGAGTCCCGAGGACATGCCGCCCGCGGCACCCGCGAGGGCGATGCCGACGTCCACCAGCCCCTGCGCCGAGGCCCGGCCGGCGGGCGGCAGCGCGTCGGTGACCAGCGCGGTGCCGCTGACCAGGCCGAAGTTCCAGCCGAGGCCGAGCAGGACCAGGGCCGCGGCGAGCGCGGGAACGGAGTCCGGCGACGTGGCGGCGACCACCCCGGCGGCCAGCAGCAACGGACCGGACGCGCCGGCGATCCACCGCCGGCCGATCCGGTCGACCAGCAGACCGGTGAGCGGGGAGGGCAGGAACATCGCCCCGACGTGGAGGGCGATGACGAGTCCGGCCGCCTGCGTGCCGTGGCCGTGCGCCCGCATGTGCACCGGCGTCATCGTCATGACCGCGATCATCACGAACTGGGTGAGGACCATGACCAGGGTGCCGGTGGCCACCCCGCGCCGGTCCGCCCGGTCGGCCGGCAGGACTTCGGCCCCGTCCGCGGGGCGCCCGGCCGCCGTGTCGGCCCGCGCGGCGGCCAGTTTCTCGGCCAGCCGCAGCGGATCGGGCCGCAGCAGGCAGGCCAGGGCCACCGCGGCCGCCCCGAACGCGGCGACCGCGAGCAGGAAAGGACCGGCCAGACGGGGGATGCCCCAGGAGTGTGCGACCTGCCCGGTCAGCGTCACCAGGTTGGGGCCGATCACCGCGCCGAGGGTGGTGGCGAACAGCACGGTGCTCACGGCCCGTCCGCGCCGCGCCGGCGAGGCCAGGTCCGCACCCGCGTACCGTGCCATCAGGTTCGTCGCGGTCCCGGCTCCGTAGACCACCAGGGACGTGAACAGCAGCAGCGCACTGCCCAGGGCGGCCGCCACCACGACCCCCAGGCTGCCGAGCGCCCCGACGGCGTACCCGAGCGCCAGGCCGGGACGCCGGCCGTGGCGCCGGCAGAGCTGGCCGATGCCGACGGCGCCGAGCGCGGCCCCGGCGGTGAACAGCGCGCTGGGCACGCCCGCCAGGCCGGTCGAGCCGAGCATCTCCTCGGCGAGCAGCGCGCCGACGGTGATTCCCGCGGCGAGGCCCGCTCCGCTGAGGATCTGGGCGAAGACCAGGACGGCCAGGATCCGCCGCTGTTCGGGTATCGCGCGGTCGGCGGGGGCGGCGTGGGGTGCGCTCATCATTCTCCGTTCGGACCTGTGCTACGTCGGCATGGGTTCCAGCGCCGCGATGGCCGCGAGCGACAGTCCCATCTGCTCATGGAGGAAACGCACCATGGTCCAGTGCGGCAGCGCGCCCTCGTCGTACGGGCCGAACTCCCGGCAGTACAACGGGATCCAGCGCAGCGCCTCTTCGAGCGCCTGCTCGCGGCCCGGTTCCTGCTGGTAGTCCTCGTAGGCGATGCTGCGGTGCTCGATGAAGAAGTGTCCGGGCAGCCGTTCCTCGCACAGCGCACGGTATTCGCGGGTCTGCAGGATGAGGTAGTGCCAGATTTCGTCGATGTCCTGCTCGACGGGCAGGAAGAGGCCGCTGAGCCGGTCGCGGTACCGGGAGACGAGGTAGAGGTAGCGCAGGCACTCGGTGACCTGGCGCGCCACGAACTCCCGCGGCGCGGCGCTCTTGCCGTCGAAGTGCGTGACCACCTCGGTGTACAGCGCCGCACCGAGCAGGTCTTCGAGGTCTTCGGGAGATATCCGCGCTGCGGTGGTCATGCTTCTCCTGTCCGGGTGGGGAGGTGGTCGGGGCGGGCGTCCGGCCGGTTCAGCGGCCGGTCGTGAGCCAGGCGTACTTTCCCGACCTCCCGATGGGGAGGTGGGCACGGTGGTCGAGCCGGCAGCGCCGCCCGGTCAGGGCGCTGACGCTGTCGGCCAGCACCTCGGCCTGCTCGGGCTCGACGGGTGTGCCGCCGAACGTCGTGTACTCCAGCCGTGCCGTCTCCTCGCCGGTCAGCCGCAGCTGGTACACGAAGACGTGCGGGGACGCCTCGCCGATGCACCGGTCGAGGTCGCCCTGTGCGACGGGGCCGTGCGGCGTGCCGAGCAACTCCTTTTCCCGCCCGCAGAACTGGGAGATCTTCCCCGGGTCCGGCGTGCCGTCCAGGGTGCGTACGCAGTCGCCCGAGCGGTAGCGGACCAGCGGCATGAAGGGATTGCGCACGCTGGTGACGATGAGCTGGTAGATCGTGCTGCCGTCGGCCACCGGGTGGAGCTCGACGCTCATCTTGTCCAGGTGCGGCCGGTAGGTGCCGCGGCGGTCGCTGAAGTAGAGGTAGCCCAGCTCGGTGCTGCCGAACAGGTCGATGACCGGGCAGGCGAAGTGCTGGTGCAGGAAGCGCCGGACGTTCACCGGGGTGTACTCGTAGGCGTGGATGATGCTGGCGGGCGGCGGGAAGTCGTCCCACAGCCCGAATTCGGCGACCTTCCGCAGCAGATGTGCCAGGTGGTAGCCGGAGCAGTCGAGGTGGTACCAGCCGCGCGGATGCGCTCGCGCGGCGTCCCGGATCTCCTGGAGCATCCGCACCACCTCGTCGCGTTCCCACCGCGCCGGGTCGAGCCGCAGATTGAGATAGCGGGTGCGGTCGTCGAGCCGCCGGTCGGCGGGGGAGGGCACCGGCTCCGGCGGGGTGCCGCGCCGTGCGGCGTTGACCCGCGCCACGTGTTCCGTCGCCAGGACCGTGGTCAGCGAGACCCGGCGGCAGCCCGATTCCCAGGTGTCGGCGATGTCGGGGTGCTCGCTCCACAGCCGGTAGTACGAGTGCAGCAGGAAGTACGGGGGCCGGATGATCTGCATCCGGGCGTGGTGGGTGCCGGTGGAGAGGACGAATTCCGCCTCGCCGGCCTCCAGCGCCGCGGCCAGCCGGGGCGTCATCCAGTTGTCCGGGAAGCCGCGCGCGATCTCCGGCTTGTCGAGCAGGGGGAAATGGCCCTTCGCGAGCGACTCACGGTAGATCGGAATGTCGCGTATCTGCTCGATGACCTCGGCGGTCGGCTGACCATCCATGGATTCCTCGTCCTTGGTCGAAGGAGGTGCCCCGCACGGGAATTCGGGGTGCGGTGCCCGGAGCGGCCGGTGACCGCGGCGGGCCGGCGGCCCGGGAACGGAGGGTGGTGGCCCGTTCCCGGTGATCGCCGGCCCGCCGAGGGCCCCTGAGGGCGTGAGGGTCAGGAGATACAGCCGGCCTTCGGCGCGGCGCTGATGCAGCCCGCCTTCGGTGCCGCGCTGATGCAGCCGTTCTTCGCCGCCTGCTGTGCGGAGTTGGCGGCCAGCCAGTTCTGCCAGACCTGGTCCTGGGCCATCTTCTTGATGAGCTGCTCCATGGGAACCTCCGGTGTGAATGCGGAAGACGAACCGGGCATACGGCGCTGACCTGCGCTGATGCCGCTGCACCGAAGGTAAAAGTATGACCAAGTGAATGTCAATTAAAGGCAATGTCATCGACGGCGGATGCGTGCGGGGCGCGCCAACTTTGGCGGGATTTCGTCAAGATGATCTACCGCCGGAACCAATTGACGGCCAGTCAGACGACCTGTGGGGCGGACGTTGGGCCGCCCGGCGGCCGTCGATCGGGTGACCCCGGGCGCGGCTCCGGCGCCGGACCGCCGCCCGTGGGGAACGATCACGACCGATCATCCGCCGACCGGTTCCGGCCCCAGGGGAGTCCGCAGTGCGCATTCTGCTCATCGCCGGCGCGTTCAACAGCCTGACGCAGCGCGTCTACGCGGAACTCGGCGAGCGGGGGCACCACCTGGGCGTGGAGCTGGTGACGCGCGACACGCCCCTCCTCGACGTGGTGCGCCGCCACGCCCCCGACCTGATCGTGGCGCCGATGCTCACGACGGCCGTGCCCCGCGAGGTGTGGTCGGCCTGCCCCTGCCTGATCGTGCACCCCGGCCCCGTCGGCGACCGGGGCCCCTCCTCGGTGGACTGGGCGGTGCACCTGGGCGCCGACCGGTGGGGCGTCACGGTCCTGCAGGCCAACGACGAGATGGACGCCGGCGACATCTGGGCCGCCGCCGACTTCCCCGTCCCCGCCGTGGGCAAGAGCGACCTGTACCGCAACGAGATCGCCGACGGCGCGATCGAGGCGGTGCTGACGGCCGTGGCCCGCGTCGCGTCCGGCACCCACCGGCCGCGGCCGCAGGCCACCCTGCCCGCCGCCGCACGGCCCGGCCGCCCCCGGCCGCCCTTCCGCCAGGACCTGCGCCGGATCGACTGGCACGCCGACCCCACCGACACCGTCGTGCGCAAGCTGCGCGCCGCCGACTCCCGGCCCGGCGTACGCGATGAACTCCTCGGCGTCACCTGGTACTTGCACGGCGGCCACCCCGAGGACACCCTGACCGGCAGGCCGGGCGAGCTGCTCGCCACCCGGTGCGGCGCGATCTGCCGGGCGACGGCCGACGGGGCGGTATGGATTCCGGAACTACGGGCGCCCCGTGCCCCCGGGGAGCCCGCTTCCCCCAAACTGCCCGCCACGCTGGCGCTCGGCGCGCGTCTGCCGCGGCTCCCGGAGGTGCCCGCCCCGCTGGACCCCGGCGGCGGCCCCCGTACCTGGAGCGACATCCGCTACCGCGAGGACGGCCCGGCCGGCTTCCTGGAATTCTCCTTCCCCGGCGGCGCGATGAGCACCGACCACTGCCGACGCCTGCTCGCCGCCTACCGCCACGCCTGCTCCCGCCCGACCTCCGTGCTGGTGCTCGGCGGCCGCCGGGACTTCTTCTCCAACGGCATCCATCTCCACGTCATCGAGGCCGCCGCCGACCCCGCCGAGGAGTCCTGGGCCAACATCCAGGCCATGGACGACCTGGTGCACGCCGTCCTGACCACCACCGACCGGCTGGTGGTCGCCGCGCTCGGCGGCAACGCGGCGGCGGGCGGGGCGATGCTGGCCCTCGCCGCCGACGAGGTGTGGTGCCGCTCGGCCGTGGTGCTCAACCCCCACTACCGGCTGATGGGGCTCTACGGCTCGGAGTACTGGACCTATACGCTGCCCCGCCGGGCGGGCCACGAGGCGGCCGGGCGGCTGATGGCCCGCGCCCTGCCGATGACCGCGGCGGCCGGAGCGCGGCTCGGCCTGGTCGACCGCATCATCGACAGCACCGCGCAGGACTTCACCGCACGGACCGCCCACCTCGCCCGGAGGCTGGCGTCGGCGGCCGCGACCCAGGCCCGTATCGCCACGAAGAAGGCCGCCCGGGAGCGCGACGAGGCACAGCGGCCGCTCGCCGCCTACCGGGAGGAGGAACTGGCCCGGATGCACCGCACCTTCTTCGACCCGGACGAGCCCTACCACGCCCTGCGCCGCGCCTTCGTGCGCAAGGAACCCGGGCCCGGCACCCCCGCGCACCTGAACACCCCGGCCGCCGGGGCCTGAGGTGACCGGACCCGGCCGGGTGCGTGCCCGCCGGACCGGCGGATGGACGGCGGGGGGCGCGGTCCGCAGGAGCACGGCCGGGGCCCGGCCACCGACAGGCGCCCCCCCCCGCGGCCGAGCGGTGCCGCCGGCGGTGCCTCAGCCTCGGCCGTCGCCCGGTGCGGCCGGCAGGTACTTGTAGCCGATGCCGAAGACCGTGCTGATGGTGTCGCGCAGGCCGGGCCCCAGACGCCGCCGCAGCCGGGCGATGTGGACGTCGACCGTGCGGGTGCTCGACTGGCAGTTGGGCCAGACCGCGGCCATCAGCTGCTCACGGGTGAAGGCGCGCCGGGGATGCAGCACGAGATGGGCGAGGAGATCGAATTCCAGTCGTGGCAGGTCGCGTTGGCGTCCCGCGATGAAGACCGTCCGGGCCGCGGTGTCGATACGGATCGGCTCCGGCCGGGCCTGGCCCGCCGGTGGCTCGCCGTGAGGGGGCGGCTCCTCGCCCGGCGGCGCCAGGATGATGTGGACCTCGTCGGACGGCAGCCGGTGCACCGACACGGGTTCCAGGTCGTGCAGGGTCAATTGCCACTTTCCGTCGGGTAGCCGGTCGACCGCCAGGGGTGGCCCTTCGTCGGACCCGGCTGTCGGCGTCCGGACGAAGTCGGCGTCCGGACGCAACGCAAGCGGGGTCGTCGAGGGGTTCATAAACATGATCTGGGCCCATTCCTCTTGCAAAGCAGGCGTGTACGGACAGACATGGCGGTGCTCGACGTTCACATGCGCGGTGGTGCTGTGCAGCGATCGTGGGCGGGCCGGTGGTGAGGCGGGGCGGCGGCCCGGCACTTGTGGTGCAGGTGCGCCCATCGGGGGCGATCGCTCCGCTCGTACCGCAGGAACGCGCGCTCCCGTGCCTGTACCCAGCCATGACGTGGTGTGAAGTCACGGCCTCCGGTCCAGTCGAACGCTACATGTGATCGCGTGGTTCCGGAAAGTAGCGTCCGCTAATTCGGTTGCTCTTGAGCCGACTTCGTGATTGTGCGGTCCCTACTCGGGCGGCGCACCGGCCCGTTGCCTCCGGCTGCCCGCTGTTCCGTTTCGCACGCGCGTCAGGAATTCCTTGAAAGTTGACGGTTCGGGGCGTGGGCGGTGCCCGGTAAGGGCCCGGCGGGGACGGCGGTGGTGACGGCGTCGGCGCCGCGGGGCGGGTCACGCCTCTTCGGGGCTCCGCGGGCCGGCGCCGCGTGTCCGTCCGGCCCGTCGCGCACCCCTCGAAGTCGCCCCTGGAGGGCTTGGCCGGAAAGCGCCCTGAACTGGCCGAAAGTGGTGAGCGGTGGTGAGCGGGTCCGGTTCGGCAGGTGGGGTGACGTGGGATTCCTGTCTTTCCCGGGCCGGGGCGAGCGAGATGCGGCGACCTCGGGGGCCGGGCCGCTCTCCCTCCATGGAAACGATGGATACGGAGGAGTAATCGGGGATGATGTCCGGTTGTGAAGGGCTCGTGGACGGGTGAATATGCCAAATAAATGCGCGGAGTGGAACGGGATCGCAATGTGGAGAGGTGTGGGAGGGGGTGTGCGAGAAGTTGTTTCTTTTTCAATTTCATCGAGACTAAAAGGTGCGGAACCAGATATTCCAGGCGACTTGTTTTCGCAATGAGTTGAGGGTGAGTAGGGTGTGCCCGCTGTCACTTGACCGGTGGCAGCGGCCCGGCTGAATTCGGCTCGGCTGGAATGTGGTGTGGGGGATGATGCCTTCGTGACCGGGAGGGGACCATGGCGGCCGGCTCATTCGAGGGGCAGTACGTGTGGAGTCCGGCTGCCGATGACCGGGCGCTGGCGCGCGCGTGTATGGACGTACGGGCCGGACGGTATCTGGGCGCGCACGAAGTTCTGCGGGAGGTCCGGGAGGATTTCGAGGTGCGCGCCCACCGGTCGCTGGTGCTGGCCTCCGTGGCGGCCGACTCGGACCTGGCCGAGCGCTGGCTGGACGAGGAGCCGGGGCCGGAGGCGGCGCTGCTGTGGGCCCGGGTGGCGATGCTCCGGGCCCTGCGCATGGCCGATGCCGGTGACCGGCGGCAGGGCGCCCTGGCGCGGATAGCGCAGTCGGCGTGCGAGCGGGCGGCGAAGCTGCTCCCCGGAGACCCCACGCCCTGGGTGGCGCAACTGGCGCTGACGCGCCTGGACCGCCCGCAGGACCCGGCGCCGCAGGGGTTGCTGACCGCGCCGGCCGGGCCCTGGTACCTCTTCGCCCACATCCTCCGGCTGGACCCCTGGCACCGCGAGGCGCACCACCGCTTCCTGTCCTTCTTCTTCACCCGCTACGGCGGCTCGTCCAGCGCGAGCTGGGACGTTGCCGCGTTTCTGAGCCAGCGGGCCCCCGCCGTCTCGCCGCTGCGGCTGCTGCCGCTGGTGGCCCTCGTCGAGGACTACAACCCGGCCGAACTGCTCGCCGACCACACCTGGGAGCAGCCCCAGTGGGTCACCACCGCGATGGGCATTTACCGGAACTGGCTTCCGCGGGTGGCCGGATACCGGTTCACGCCGGTGCTGGATCTGGCGTATCTCGCCCATGCGCTGTTCATGGCGAAACGTGAATTCGAGGCGCGGGAGGTCTTCACGGCCATGGGGCCGTATGCCTCGCGCATGCCCTGGAGCGCATTCGGCGATCCCGAGGAGCAATTGACCAGAGCGCGACGTTCCTGCGGACTTCCCGTGCCCTATGGCGGCTGACTTCGCAACGGTGACCGATTCCGCAGGAAGTATCGTCGCGCCGCATTCGCCACCGTAAAGACCCGCCCGTCCTTCTCCGCCCGTTCGATCAATTCGACCTGGTCCGTCCTTCCCCCGGTTTCCCCCCAGAAAGGTTGCGGTTGTGTCCGAGCGTACGTCTCCAGCTCGCTCGAAAAACCCCCACCCGGCAGACCCCGGAACACTCGACGACGACGCCACGCTCCATGCCATGGGCTACCCGCGGAAACTCACTCGCAGATTCCGCGCGTTCGACAATTTCGCCATTTCTTTCACCATCATCAACATCATCTCCGGGATCTTCTCCTCCTTCGGCTTCGGCATGAACGCCGGCGGCCCGCGGATCCTGGTCTTCGGCTGGGTCGGCGTGTCGATCATGGTGCTCTTCGTCGGCGCCGCGATGGGCGAGATCGCCTCCGCCTACCCGACCAGCGGCGCGCTCTACTTCTCGGCCGGCAAGCTGGCCAAGCGGCACCAGGGCGCCTGGTCCTGGTACACGGGCTGGCTGAACTTCGTGGGCCAGGTCGGCGGGACCGCCGCCACCAACTTCGCCGCCGCCACCTTCATCCAGGCGTTCATCGCCATGCAGTGGCCGTCCTACGAGCCGACGGCGCAGCAGACGGTCGGGATCACCGCGGCCATTCTCCTCGTGCAGGCGCTGGCCAACACGTACACGGTGCGGCTGGTCGCCGTGGTGAACCGCATTTCCGTGTGGTGGCTGCTGATCGGCATGGTGGTGATCGTCGGCGCGCTGGCCCTGGTCCCCGCTCATCACCAACCGCCGTCGTTCGCAATGCACTTCGTCAACAACACCGGCTTCACCCACGCCCTTTACGGCGGAATGCTGGGACTCCTCGTCACCAGTTGGACCTTCACGGGCTTCGACGGCAGTTTCCACATGTCTGAAGAAACGGTGAAGGCCACCGTCAACGCCCCCCGCGGCATCATGCGGGCGATCACTTACTCCGCGATCACCGGACTGATCCTCATGCTGGCGCTGGTGTACGCGATCCGCGACTACGGCCACGCCGCGAGCGCCGAGGCACCGCCGGTGCAGATTCTCGTCGACGCACTCGGCCAAAGCACCGCGAAGTTCCTGCTGTTGATCGTTATCGGCGCGATGCTCTTCTGCGGTCTGGCCAACATGACCAGCAATACCCGGCAGATCTTCGCCTTCTCCCGGGACGGTGCGATGCCCGGTTCCCAATGGTGGCATTCGGTGTCCGCACGCACCCGGACCCCCGTCAAGGCCGTCTGGCTCGCCGCGGCCTGCCCCCTGGTGCTGGTGCTGCCCGGCTGGTGGTCCCACACCGCCTTCACGGCCGTGGTGAGCGTCAACGTCGTCGGCCTGTTCCTCGCCTACGCCGTGCCCATCTTCCTGCGACTGCGGCTCGACGACTTCCAGGCCGGACCGTGGAACCTCGGCCGCTACGGCAAGCCCGTCGCGGCGATCGCCGTGGCCTGGATCCTGATCAGCAACGTGCTGTTCATGCTGCCCCAGGCGTCCCCCATCACCCCCGCCTCGTTCAACTACGCGCCCATCGCGCTGGCGGTGGTCCTGGTCATCGCCACCATCTGGTGGTTCGCCACCGCCCGCCGGCGCTTCCAGGGACCGGTCAGCTACGGCCGCCCCGATGAGGTCGCCGCGATGGACCTGATCTAGCGCACGCCCGCCCCCTGCCCCCACCAGAAGGGACGTACATCCGGCATGCCTCCCATCGGCAACGCCCCCGACCACCGGCCCGCCGCCGGCGAACTCGCCGTCACCACCGCCACGTCGGAGGAGTGGCAGCACGTCGCCCAGTGGGCCGCCGACGAGGAGTGGAACCCCGGCCTCGGCGACACCGCCTGCTTCCACCCCACCGACCCCGGAGGCTTCTTCCTCGGACGCCGCGACGGACATCTGGTCTCCGCGGTCTCGATCGTCAACTACTCGGACGCCTACGCGTTCCTCGGCTACTACCTCGTCCACCCCGACCACCGCCGCCAGGGCCTCGGACTCGCCACCTGGCGCGCCGCCTTCCCGCACGCCGGCGTCCGGACCGTGGGCCTGGACGCCGTCCCCGCCCAGGAAGCGACCTACCGGCGCGCCGGGTTCGCGCCCGCCCACGACACCGTCCGCTACGGCGGCCGCCCCCCGCGCCCCAGCACCCCGACGCCGGCCGGGGTCGTCCCCGTCACCGCGGCCCACCTCGACGCGATCGCCGACTACGACCGGCGCTGCTTCCCCGCCGACCGCCGCGCCTTCGTCACCCGCTGGCTCACGGCCCCCGGCCACACCGCGCTCGCCTTCGTGCGCGACGGCACCCTCACCGGGTACGGCGTGCTCCGCCCGGCCAGCACCGGCCACCGCATCGGGCCGCTCTTCGCCGACACCACCGAAGCGGCCGAGGCCCTCTTCGACGCCCTCGCCGCGTCCGCCGGTCCGGACGACGAGGTCTTCCTCGACGTCCCCGGGCCGCGGCACTCCGCCCACGCCCTGGCCGAGGACCGCGGCCTGACCGCGCGGTCGCACACCATCCGGATGTACACCGGCCCGGTCCCGCCGGCGGAACAGGAGCGGACCTTCGCGGTCACCAGCCTGGAACTCGGCTAGGGACACCCGCCAGGGAGTGTCATCGGCGGCCGAGGGCGCCCCTCAGGCGCCGACCGTGCCGTCGACGGCCTCCCGGAGCAAGTCCGCATGGCCGTTGTGGCGGGCGTACTCATGCATCAGGTGCAGCATCACCAGGCGCAGCGAGACATGTTCGCCCCAACGGGGCTGGTAGCCCGTGACCTCCAGGGATGCCGCCTCGCGTTCGATACGGCGGGCGTGTGCCACCTCGGTCCGCCAGGCGTCGAACGCCTCCGCACCGGTGGCCGCGGTCGCGTCGTACGCCGCCTGGAAGTCGCCGTCGGCCGACCAGACGAGCCCGATGTCCTCGCCGTTGATCACCCGGCGGAACCAGGTGCGCTCCACCTCCGCCATGTGCCGCACCAGGCCGAGCAGGGAGAGCGTGGACGGCGGGCTCGCCGGGCGCCTGAGGTCCTCGTCGGAGAGGCCCTCGGTCTTCATGGCGAGCGTGGCCCGGTGGAAGTCCAGGAAGGTCCGCAGGGTCTCGCGCTCGTCCGCGCGTACGGGCGGGGAGGGGCGTTCGGTGGTCACGGTGGGTTCCTTTCCGCGGCGAGGGGCGGGCCCCGGGACGCCGCGGTGCGTGCCGGGGCGCCGGCAGGGCGGCGTCCGGGGCCCGCTGTCGAGGGGATCTTCCTGGGCACGACGGGCCGCCGCAAGCGGTTTTGGCGGGACGCGCGGTGGGGGAGGGGCACGGACGGGCGAGGGCAGGGGCGTGGCCCAACCCTCTGGGGGCGAGGGCTGGTTGCTGCGGGGGCGAGGGCGCCGGTGGAGGCTCCGATGGCACGTCCGTGCCGCGCGAGCGGGCCGTGCTCCGTGCGACGGCCCGCGCGCGGCCGTCGGCCGTCGGCCGTTACGGCAGGTAGCGCTCGATGGCGCCGGGTCCCTCCTCGGCCATCAGGCGCCTGGCCCATTCCAGGGTGGCGGGGGTGGGTTCGCGCCCGGACGCCTTCACCAGGTCCTCCGGGTCGTAGGGCCGCTCGCTACCGGTGTACAGCTCGAACGGCTGCTGCTCGGCCGACTTGTCGCTGCCATTGGTCGTCACAGGTCCTCCTCTGTCCGCGCCCGCCGAGTCGCCGGGACCTCGTTTGATATCCATGATGGGACCGCCTGTGAACAGCCGCACGCCATGCGCCGGAACGACGGGTGTCAGACCTCCCCACCGGGCCGGCCGGCCGGGCGCGGGGCGCCGGGATAGTGCGGCGGGAAGCTCTGTTCCGTCCAGATCGTCTTGCCGTACGGCGTGTAGCGGGTGCCCCACCGCTGCACCAGTTGCGCGACGATGAAGAGACCCCGCCCGCCCTCGTCGTCGCTGGCGCTGTGCCGCAGATGGGGCGAGGTGTGCCCGGTGTCCGACACCTCGGTCAGCAGGGTCCGGTCGCGCAGCAGCCGCAGGTGCAGTGGCCCCGCCGCATGCCGTACGGCGTTGGTGACCAGCTCGCTGACCACGAGCTCCGTCACGTAGGACAGCTCCTCCAGGCCCCACTCCCGCAGCTGGCCGGTCGCCAGCTCACGGGCCCGGCCCGCCGCGGCCGGCTCGGCGGGCAGCTCCCAGGCCGCCACCTGCCGGGCGTCCAGCTCACGGGTGCGCACCAGCAGCAGGGCCGAGTCGTCGACGGCCGGACCGTCCGGCAGCAGCTCCGCCAGGGTGTGGATGCACAGCTCGTCCAGCGGCCTGCGGTGATCGCTCAGCACCCGGCCCAGGATGGCCAGCCCGTCGTCCACGTCCCGGTCAGGGCTCTCGACCAGCCCGTTCGTGAACAGCGCGAGCAGGCTGCCGACCGGCAGCTCGATCTCCAGGGACTCGAAGGGCAGGCCTCCCAGGCCCAGCGGCGGACCGGCCGGCAGGTCAGGGAAGTACAGGCCGCGCTCGGTGTCGACGACGGCCGGCGGCAGATGCCCGGCCCGCGCCATGGTGCACCGCCGCGACACCGGGTCGTAGACCGCGTAGAGGCAGGTCACACCGGTGGCCACATCGTCCGGGCCGGCGTCCGGGCCGCCGACCGTGGCGGCCTGTTCCTCGGCGGTCTGGCCCACCAGGTCGTCCAGCCGGCTCAGCAGCTCGTCGGGGGAGAGGTCCAGCCGGGCGAGGGCGCGGACGGTCGTCCGCAGCCGCCCCATGGTCGCCGCCGCCTGGAGGCCGTGGCCGACCACGTCCCCGACGACCAGGCCGACCCGGGTGCCGGAGAGGCCGATGACGTCGAACCAGTCGCCGCCGACCCCGGCCCGGTCGTCGCTCGGCAGATAGCGGTAGGCCAGGTCGACGGCGGACTGGCCGGGCAGATGCTGCGGCAGCAGGTGGCGCTGCAGGGTCAGTGCGGCGGTGTGCTCCCGGGTGTAGCGGCGGGCGTTGTCCAGGCACACCGCCGTCCGGATGACCAGCTCGTCGGCGAGTTCGATCTCTTCCTTGTCGAAGACCGCCGAGCCGGCCCGCAGGAACGTGACCAGCCCCAGCAGGGCGCCGCCGGCCCGCAGCGGCACGACCATGGTGCCCTCCTCGCGCACCATGCCGCCGGAGGACAGGCTGCGGTACTGCAGCGAGCCGGGCGGGTAGTCGACGCGGTGCGGGCCGCGCACCGGGCCGTCCGCCGTGTGATCGGCGGAGCGGGTGGCCACCCGCACCAGGCGCGGCAGGGCGCCGTCGACGGTCTCCGGCTCCCCGCCGTCCAGGACGGAGCGCACCAGGTCGACGATGACCATGGAAGCGAAGTCCGGCACCGCGACCTCGGAGACCTCCCGCGCGGTGACGGCCATGTCGAGCGTGGTGCCGATCCGGGCGCCCGCCTCCACCAGCAGGTTCAGCCGCCGCTGCGCCTGGTAGCGGCCGCTGATGTCGAAGGCGTCCTCGCACACCCCGAGCACCTGGCCGTGGGCGTCCTGCAGCCGGTAGTAGGAGCAGGACCACACATGATCGGCCCCCGGCTCGGCGGGCTTCTGGCCGACGAAGTGCAGATCGAGGACCGGTTCACCGGTGACGAGGACCTGCTGCATCACCGCTTCGAGGGTGCGCGGATACCCCTCGGTCATGAACTCGCCGTCCGGGTACAGCTCATCGGCCCGGGCGCCGAGGAACTCCTCGACCGGCAGCCCGATCTCCCGGGTGTACGCGCTGTTCGCCCAGGTCAGCCGCAGCTCGGTGTCGTAGATCCCCAGCCCCACCGGAGACTGGGTGGCCAGACCGCGCAACATCGCCTGGCGGGACTCCCACATCCGGTGCTCGGCCAGCTCGGCCGCCACCAGGACCCGGGCCGGCGGCACACCGGCGGCCTCGGACACCTCGATCAGCGGGCAGGTGGTCACGGCCATCCGCAGCATCCGGCCGTCACGGTGCCGCAGCGTGTACGCCCGGCTGCCGCTCGGCGAGGTCTCCGGTACGTGCGGGTCCTGCGCGGAACCGGCCGGCACGAGCGTCGCCACGGGATGCCCGATGATCTCTTCCGCGCGGTACCCGAAGAGCCGCTGGGCGGCCGGACTCCACCCGATGATCCGGTCCTGGGCGTCCAGGACCGCTGTGGCCGCCCTGGTGACGTCGAGGGGACCACGGAAGTCGGCGCTCTCCGCCGCGCTCCATGCGTTCATGGCATCAACCCAGCCCGGTTCAGTAATTACAGCATCGAGCCTGATCAAGAGCGGCACAACCGCGCTGCTGCCACAGGGACGCGCCCTTGGTGCGGCCCTGCCCCGTCGCTGGCAGAGTGGGAAGGGGCGCTGAGCAACTGGAGGCAGATGTCATGTCGGCCCACGGCCCGGCCACTCCCGTACGTGGCGCTCCCTGCTGGGTCAGTCTGATGGCCCGCGATCTGGATTCCGCGCAGGAGTTCTACTCCGCCGTCCTGGGCTGGCGGTTCCGCCCGGCCAGCCTCGGAGAGGAGTTCTCCGTCGCGGTGGCCGAGGGACAGCCGGTGGCCGGCATCGGCGCCCTTGCCCAGAGCTTTCAGGTGGCCGTGGCCTGGACCTCGTACTTCGCGGTGGAGAACGCCGACGAGACCGCGGACAAGATTCGCGAGCGCGGGGGGACCGTCGCCGTCGGCCCGCTCAAGCTCGGTCCCGGGCGGGCCGCCCTCGCCGCCGACCCCGACGGCGCCACGTTCGGCTTCTGGGAGGGCCAGACCCTGGCGTGGTCGGTCGGCCGGGGTGCCGCGCCCGCCCTGCTCGAACTGCGCACCCGGGACGCCTTCGCCGCCGCCATCTTCTACGCGGAGGTCTTCGGCTGGGCCTCCGGGGATCCGGACGGCTGCGATGTGACCTACGAGCACGACCAGGTCCTCGTCCGGGAGGGGACGCACACGGTCGCCACGCTCCGGGGCGGCGCGGTGGAGTCCGCCCCCGACCCGCGGGTGCGGCCGCGCTGGCACGTCCACTTCCCGGTCAACGAGATCGAGAAGGTCACGGCCGCCACGGTGGCCGCCGGAGGCACCGTCACTCCCGTGACACCGACGGCGGACGGCGAGGGCCGCCAGGCGGTCATCCGTGACCCCGATGGCGGCCTTTTCACCGTCACTTCCTACTGAGGGGTGAGGGGCGGCCCGGCCCGGTCCTGTCGAGGACCCGGCCGGCTTCGCCCTGATGCCGTCCCCTCCGGCGCTGCCGCCCCGCCGTCCGGCCGCGCTCCGCGCACCGAAGTGCCGGAGGCCGTACGGGGCTTCCCGATTCCGCACGCACCGACCCCGCCCTCCTTCGCAAGGGGAGGGCGAAGGAGGGCGGGGCCGATGACGCAGGGGATCTGGGGAATCCGGCGATGCCGGGGAGGTCAGTTCAGGCCATCACCACTGCCCGCTCCGGGGTCGCTGCTGCCGCCGGCACCCGGGTCCTGGGCACCCGGGTCCTGGGCACCCGTACCGGGGTCCTGGGCGCCCGCACCCGGGTCCTGCGCACCGGTACCGGGGTCCTGGGCACCGGCACCGGAGTCGCCCGCTCCGGCATCTCCGGCACCGGCGCTCCCGGCGCCCGCGTCGCCCGCTCCGGCGCCTCCTGCACCGGCGTCACCGGCACCGCCCGCGGCCGCGTCGCCGGCACCGCCCGCGCCGGCGTCACCGCCGCCCGCGCCGCCTCCGGCGCCGATCTCCGCGCCCGTGGCCTTCAGCGCGTCGGTGACCGGCTGGAAGAAGGTCTCGCCGCCGGAGGTGCAGTCGCCGCTGCCGCCGGAGGTCAGACCGACCGCCGAGTCGCCGGAGAACATCGCGCCGCCGCTGTCGCCGGGCTCGGCGCAGACATCCGTCTGTATGAGGCCGTTGACGATGTCGCCGTTGCCGTAGTTCACCGTCGCGTCGAGGCCGGTGACGGTGCCGTCGTGGAGGCCGGTGGTGCTGCCCGAGCGCTGCACCTTCATCCCGACGGCGGCCTCCGCGGCCTTGGTGATCTGCTTGGTGCTGCCGTTGCCGACATCGACCGCGCTCTCCGGCTTCGCGCCGGCGTCGTCGTACTTGACCAGCGCGAAGTCGGTCTTCGGGAACTTGGAGTCGGCCACCGTGCCCAGCGGCTGGCTGCCGCCCTGGTCGGCCGTCCAGGTCTTGGAGTCGTTGCCGCAGTGACCCGCCGTCAGGAACGCCGGGGCGCCCTTGACCGTGACGTTGAAGCCCAGCGAACAACGGGCGTTGCCACCGAAGATGGCGCTGCCGCCGACCGGTCCGGCGGCCTGGCCACCGCCGCCGCCACCCGCTCCGCCGTCGCCGCCGGCACCGCCCGCGGCCTGGCCGCCGTCGCCGCCGCCCGCCGCTCCGGCATCGCCGCCGCCCGCGGCCCCGGCGTCGCCGCCACCGGCCGCCCCGGCGTCGCCGCCACCGGCCGCCCCGGCGTCGCCGCCACCGGCCGCCCCGGCGTCGCCGGCACCGCCCGCCGCCTGGCCGCCGCCGGCCGCGCTCCCCGCCGCGCCGCTCGCGCTCTCGCCGTCGTACCGCTTGAACTCGCCCTGGGACCGCTTGACGGTGACCATGCCCGAGCCCATGCCACTGGTGGCCTTGTTGAGCTGGGCCATCTTTGCGCCGGTGACGGTTCTGTCGGCGAGCACCACGATCTTGTTGGTCTTCGGGTCGATCGACCACGCCGTGCCGGGCACCGAGGCGGAGTCGCGCAGGGTCTGCGCACCGGCCTTCAGCGCGGTCATGCTGTTGTGCACGACCTTGGCGACGGCGCCCTGGGCCGCGACGCTCTTGGCGTCGTCCGCCGACAGCACGTTCATGACCAGGTGGCCGTTCGCGCTGTCCAGGTACCAGCCCGCCGTCTTGTCCCCCAGGTCCGCCTTCAGGGACGCCGCCAGCTGAGTGGCCGTGTGGGCGCTGAGCGTCTTCGGGGCCGCCGGCTGGTCCGTGCTCGCGTTGGCGTTGGGGAGCAGGATCGCTGCGGCCGCGATGGCGGCCGCCGCGGCGCCGGCGATGGCGCCGGTCCGCTTGTTCACATGTCGGTGGCTCAATTCACTGACCTCCAGGGACGCACAGGAACGGGGCACACGGGCGACCGCGGTGCGTCGCGTCGGCACCCGTGTGTTGCTGCCACCCAGTCCTACGTAGCCCCGTGCGTCCGGGTCTCACGGCCACTCAAGCTGTGATGAATTCCGACGCTTGCGGTGGCGAACGTTTACACTCCCGCGCCCGCCGGCCGCCGCCCGGCACCCGTTCGGGCGACCGGCCCCGGCCGTTTCCCCGCGGCCGCCGGCGCCGCCGCCGAGCCGCGCTCGTGGCGCTCCGCCGGCCCCGGCGCGCGGGCGTGATCGCCCTCACGCGGGGGGCCGTGACCGGGGCCGCGCGCCCCCTTCCCCACGGGGTGTAAAGGGCAGCTGTGGCCGCGCTTAAGAAATCCTCGATGGACCGGGCGGCCCGGGTAGGGAAGATTTCCTGACGAAGATCGGGTGGCCGGTACGGGCCCCCGGCAGCGCACACTGACGTACGGGAGCCGTTGCGGTGAAGGCACTGGTCAAGGAGAAGGCGGAGCCGGGTCTGTGGCTCATGGACGTACCCGAGCCGGCCATCGGTCCGGGCGATGTCCTGATCAAGGTGCTGCGCACCGGTATCTGCGGCACGGACCTGCACATCCGGGCCTGGGACGGCTGGGCCCAGCAGGCCGTGGACACCCCGATGACGATCGGCCACGAATTCGTCGGCGAGGTGGTGGAGACCGGCCGCGACGTGGCCGACATCAAGGCCGGTGACCTGGTCAGCGGCGAGGGCCACCTGGTCTGCGGCAAGTGCCGCAACTGTCTGGCCGGGCGCCGCCATCTGTGCCGTGCCACCGTCGGCCTCGGCGTCGGCCGGGACGGCGCGTTCGCCGAGTACGTCGCGCTGCCCGCCGGCAACGTCTGGGTGCACCGCGTCCCCGTGGACCTCGACATCGCCGCCGTCTTCGACCCGTTCGGCAACGCCGTGCACACCGCGCTGTCGTTCCCGCTGGTCGGCGAGGACGTGCTGATCACCGGCGCGGGGCCGATCGGCATCATGGCCGCGGCCGTCGCCCGGCACGCCGGCGCCCGCAATGTCATGATCACGGACGTCAGCGAGGAGCGCCTCGCCCTGGCCCGCAAGGTCGGCGTCAGCCTCGCCCTCAACGTCGCCGAGGCGGACATCGCCGCCGGCCAGCGCGAACTGGGCCTGCGCGAGGGCTTCGACATCGGACTGGAGATGTCCGGCCGGCCCGAGGCGATGCGCGACATGATCACCAACATGACGCACGGTGGCCGGATCGCGATGCTCGGCCTGCCGTCCGAGCAGTTCCCCGTCGACTGGGCCCGGATCGTCACCTCCATGATCACCATCAAGGGCATCTACGGCCGGGAGATGTTCGAGACCTGGTACGCGATGTCGGTGCTGCTGGAGGGCGGCCTGGACCTCGGCCCCGTGATCACCGGCCGCTACCCGTACCAGGACTTCGACGCCGCCTTCGACGACGCCGCCAGCGGCCGCAGCGGCAAGATCATCCTCGACTGGACCGCCTGACTCCTCCGCCCGGCCGGCCCCGGCGCGCCCGTCCCGGCGCGGCGCGCCCCCACGGCCCACCCGTCCGCCTCACCCCGACTCCTGGAGAAAATCCCGATGTTCGACTCCGTACGCGACGAACTGCGCGGCACCCTCGACGAGATCCGCGCCGCCGGCCTGCACAAGCCCGAGCGGGTCATCGGCACCCCGCAGTCCGCCACCGTCGCGGTCACCGCGGGGGGCAACCCCGGCGAGGTCCTCAACTTCTGCGCCAACAACTACCTCGGCCTCGCCGACCACCCCGAGGTCGTCGCGGCCGCCCACGAAGCGCTCGACCGCTGGGGCTACGGCCTCGCCTCGGTCCGCTTCATCTGCGGCACCCAGGAGGTCCACAAGGAGCTGGAGCAGCGGATCTCCGGCTTCCTCGGCCAGGAGGACACCATCCTCTACTCCTCCTGCTTCGACGCCAACGGCGGCGTCTTCGAGACCCTGCTCGGCCCGGACGACGCGGTCATCTCCGACGCCCTCAACCACGCCTCCATCATCGACGGCATCCGGCTGTGCAAGGCCCGCCGCTTCCGCTACGCCAACCGTGACATGGCCGACCTGGAGCGCCAGCTGAAGGAGGCGACCGCGGGCGGCACCGGCCGTACGCTGATCGTCACCGACGGCGTGTTCTCCATGGACGGCTATGTGGCGCCGCTGGACGAGATCTGCGACCTCGCCGACCGCTACGGCGCCATGGTGATGGTCGACGACTCGCACGCGGTCGGCTTCGTCGGCCCCGGCGGCCGCGGCACCCCCGAGCTGCACGGCGTCATGGACCGCGTGGACATCATCACCGGCACCCTCGGCAAGGCCCTCGGCGGTGCCTCCGGCGGCTATGTCGCGGCCCGCGCCGAGATCGTCGCGCTGCTGCGCCAGCGCTCGCGCCCGTACCTCTTCTCCAACTCGCTCGCCCCGGTGATCGCCGCCGCCTCGCTGAAGGTGCTCGACCTGCTGGAGTCGGCCGGTGACCTGCGCGAGCGGCTGCACGCCAACACCGCGCTGTTCCGCTCGCGGATGACCGAGGAGGGTTTCGACGTCCTCCCCGGCGACCACGCCATCGCCCCCGTCATGATCGGCGACGCGGCCGAGGCGGCCCGGATGGCGGAGCTGCTCCTGGAGCGCGGGGTCTACGTCATCGGCTTCTCCTACCCTGTGGTCCCGCAGGGCCAGGCGCGCATCCGGGTACAGCTCTCCGCCGCGCACTCCACCGAGGACGTCAACCGCGCGGTCGACGCCTTCCTCGACGCGAGGGCCGCGCTCGCCGGCTGACCCGGCCGCGGGCCCGGCCCTGCGAAACTGGAAGCATGATCGAAGCACGACGGCTGCACATCCTCCGCGCGGTGGCCGACCACCGTACGGTCACCGCCGCGGCCGCCGCGCTCTACCTCACGCCCTCGGCGGTCTCCCAGCAGCTGGCCGCCCTGGAACAGGAGACCGGCCACCGCCTGGTGGAACGCGGCGCCCGCGGCGTGCGGCTGACCGCCGCGGGCGACATCCTGCTCGCCCACGCCAACGCCGTCCTCGCCCAGCTGGAGCGCGCCGAGTCCGAGCTCGCCGCGTACGGCTCGGGCGAGGCCGGCACGGTCACCGTCGCGGCGTTCGCCACCGGCATCGGCCTGGTGGTGGCGCCCGCGCTCACCGCGCTCACCCGCACCGCGCCCGGCATCAGGGTGCGCGTCCAGGACGCCGAGGGCGACGCCAGCCTGCTGATGGTCCTGGACCGGCAGGTCGATGTGGCGGTCGCCGTCGAATACCGCGGCGCGCCCCGCGCCGACGACCCGCGGCTGACCCGGGTCCCGCTCTACGCCGAGCCGTTCGACGCGGTGCTGCCGCCCGGCCACCGCCTCGCCGACGCGGCGCAGGTGGCCCTGGCCGACCTCGCCGAGGACCCCTGGATCGGCCCCTACCCCGGCAATCCCTGCCATGACGTGGTCGTCCTGGCCTGCGAGTACGCCGGTTTCGAGCCCCGGCTGGAGCACTCCTCCGACGACTTCCGAGCCGTCGTCGCCCTCGCCTCGGCCGCCGCCGGGGTGGCCCTCGTCCCCCGCTCCGCCCTGCGCGACATGGACCTCACGGGCGTGGCGGTCCGCCCCGTCGACGATGTCGCCCCCACCCGCCGGGTCTTCGCCGCCGTACGCCGCGGAGCCGAGGAACACCCCCTGCTGCACCCGGTGCTGGCCGCCCTCCGGGAGGCGGCGGCGTCCCAGGGGTGAGGCCCTCGCGCGCTCCCGGTTCACCCGGATGGCCATGCCCCCGGGGACGCGCCCGGCATGCCGGGGCGGGCCGGGCGTGACAGGCTCGGCACGGCATGCGGCGAGGGAGGCGAGGCGATGTCGGTCGGCTCCACCGGCCCGGCGGGCGAGACGCCCGCCGGTGTGCCCAAGGACCCGTACGCATTGGTGCGCACCCGCGGCTATCTGAAGCTCCTGCTGGTGGCGGCCGTGGTCGGCTTCCCGGTCTGTGCCGTCGCGTTCGGCTTCCTCGCGCTGGTGCACGAGCTGGAACCGCTGATCTACACGGACCTGCCGCGGGCGCTGGGCTTCGCCGGGACACCCCTGTGGTGGCCGGTCCCGATGCTCGTGGTCGCCGGTCTGCTGGTCGGGCTGGCCATCCGTCACCTGCCGGGCAACGGTGGCCATGAGCCGGCCGACGGGCTCGCGCTCAGTGGCGCGCCCCCGCTCTCCGCGCTCCCCGGGATCGGGTTCGCGGCGCTGGCCTCGCTCAGCTTCGGTGCGGTGCTCGGCCCCGAGGCGCCGCTCATCGCCCTCGGCGGCGGGCTGGCCGCGGGCGCCGCGCGGCTGCTGGGCCGGGGAATGAACGCGCAGAGCGTCGCCGCGGTGGGCGCTGCGGGCAGTTTCGCCGCGGTGAGCGCGCTGCTCGGCTCCCCGCTGCTGGGCGCGTTCCTCCTGATGGAGGTGGCGGGGCTGGGCGGCCCGATGCCGGTGATACTGCTGGTGCCCGGCCTGCTGGCGGCGGGGATCGGCGCGCTCGTCTTCACCGGGCTGGGGGACTGGACCGGACTCGGCACGTACTCCCTCGCGCTGCACGACGTCCCCCAGGCCGCCCAGCCGACGGTGCCGGAGTTCGGCTGGGCCCTGGTCATCGGGGTGGCCGCGGCCTTCGCCGCGACCGGCGTACGGCGGCTCTCGCTGTTCCTCAAGGGGCGGGTGGTGCGCCATCGGGTCCCGGCCACGATGGTGATGGGCCTGGTGGTGGGCGCGTTGGCGGTGGTGTTCGCCGCGGCCACCGGCAAGCCCGCCACCGAGATGCTCTATTCGGGCCAGTCGGCGCTGGGGTCGCTGTTCCAGGACAGCGCGGGCTACTCGGTGGCGGCGCTGCTGCTGCTCCTCGTGTGCAAGGGCCTGGCGTACTGCGCGTCGCTGAGCGCCTTCCGGGGCGGGCCCATCTTCCCCGCGCTGTTCCTCGGCGCGGCCGGCGGTGTCGTGCTGGCCCACCTGCCCGGCCTCGCGCTCACCCCGGCCTTCGCGATGGGCGTGGGCGCCATGTGCGTGGCGATGCTCCGGCTGCCGATGACGTCGGTGCTGCTGGCCACCCTGCTGCTGGGGAAGAGCGGCCTGACGGTGATGCCGCTGGTGATCGTCGCCGTGGTCGTCGCCTATGTCGTGGCGCTGCGGCTCACGTCCGCCACCGGCGCTCCGGCCGATGGCACTCCCGCGGCGCACACCGCCTGACGGCCCGTTCAGGACGGCCTGCTCAGGACGGTCCGTTCAGGACGGCCCGAAGGCGCGCCGCGGCGTCCGGCCCGTCCGCGTCCAGGTGGCCACCTGGCGCTCCGTCCAGGTGTTGACGATCCGTCCGGCCGGTACGCCGCACTCCTCGGCGCGGGCACAGCCGTAGATCTGCCAGTCCAGCTGGCCCGGCGCATGGGCGTCGCTGTCGATGGCGAAGAGCGTGCCGGCCTCCAGCGCCCGGCGCAGCAGCCGGCGCGGGGGATCGAAACGGTCCGGGCGGCAGTTGATCTCGACGGCCGTACCGTGCTCGGCGCAGGCCGCGAACACCTCCGCGGCGTCGAACTGCGACTCGGGCCGCAGCTTGCCGGTGATCTGCCGTCCGGTGCAGTGACCGAGCACGTCGACCAGCGGATTGCGGACCGCGGCCAGCAGCCGCCGGGTCATCGGGGCCCGGTCCATCCGCAGCTTGGAGTGCACCGAGGCGACCACCACGTCCAACTCGTCCAGCAGCTCCGGCTCCTGGTCGAGGGTGCCGTCGTCGAGGATGTCGCATTCGATCCCGGTCAGCAGCCGGAACGGCGCCAGTGTCCGGTTGACCTCCGCCACCAGCGCCAGCTGCCGGCGCAGCCGTTCGGCGGTCAGCCCGCGGGCCACCGTGAGCCTGGGGGAGTGGTCGGTCAGCACGCACCAGGCGTGCCCGAGGTCGCGGGCGGCCCGGGCCATGGCCTCGACCGGGCTGCCGCCGTCCGACCAGTCCGAGTGCAGATGGCAGTCGCCGCGCAGCGCCCGCCGCAGCCGCTGTCCCCGTTCCCCCTCGACCAGCGGTCCGCCCGCTTCCTCCGCCAGATGGGCCAGATAGGCGGGCCGCACCCCCGCGAGCGCCTCCTCGACCACCAGGGTGGTCTTGGGGCCCAGCCCTCTGACCCGCCCCAGCGAACCGTCCAGGGTGCGGCGGCGCACCTCGTCGGGGGACATCGCCGCGATGACCGTGGCGGCCGTGCGGAACGCCTGGACGCGGTAGGTCACCGCCCCCTGCCGCTCCAGCAGGAAGGCGATCCGCTCCAGCGCCTCGACGGGGTCCACGCACGACTCCTTCCCGGGGCGCCGGCCAACGCCGCGTCCTTTCACGGTGCCGCACCCGGTGGGCGGCTGCCACCGGGGTGTGGGTGGCGCACCGCGGAACCGCCCATTACCGACGGTTCGGAAGGCGCGGCGTTATGCGGGTATGTCCGTTCTCCGGCTACTCGATCCGTTTCCAGGGAATGGAGCACGTATAGTTCCGATGATTCCGTTCAATACGTTCAACTCGTGCGATGCCGCCCTTGAACTCCGGGCGAATCGGGCACATTTCATGCCCCTGCAACATTCGGAGCGGCCCGGCGAGAGTGCGCGCCGGGGTTTGGTGACGATGCCGTGCTCAGGTGCCGTAAAAATTGGCGTCCTTCAAGGAATCTGCACAACGAATGCGCAGTCGGCACCGCCTCTCCCGTGCGGTATCCCCGCGCTGACCTGCAGGTCAGCAGGTTGGTGCAGGAATGTCCAGTTCGTCGAACGAGCGGTTACCGAGGGGTTGGAACTGAAACTGGAGAAGCTGTGAAGAAGCTGCCACCAAGTCATGGATGCGCGTGCACTTCCGGTAATTCGGTGGGCCGTTGGGGTCCGGATCTGCGGTTCTCCGATTAGCAGCGCAACGCGCCAGCATGCTTTGATCCTTCGCATCGCGGGAGTCACACCATCGGTTCCCGATTTCGGGTACCCGACTGCCGCAGCCGCGGCCGGACCACCCACCGGACGGTTCGGGCGCAGCTTTTTTCTAGATATTCATCCGAAGGGAAACATCATGAACTCCACCCCCCAGGTCCAGACCCAGGAAATCTCCGACGCCGACCTGGACAACGTGTCCGGTGGCCTCCTCAACGGTGTCGTGGGCAACGCCACCAACACCGTTGACTCCATCGCCCCGGTCTCGGGTGTCGTCGGCACCGCCACCGGCCTGGTCGACGGCGCCACCGGCGCCAACGTCTCGGGCGTCGTCGGCACCGCCTCGGGCCTGGTCAACGGTCTCTGAGTCGCCCTTTGTACCGCTGAGCGGTACAGCCGGCTGAGAACGGTGACAACGGCAGGTCGGCGCCCCCTCCTTGCCGACATGCCGGGCCGAGTGCCCCGGACCCCCAGGCTCCGCCCGGGACCGGGGCGCCCGGCCGCCACCCGTCTGACAGACCATTGCAGTTGAGGGAAGAGTGTCGTGCAGTTCCGCCAACAGGCCCTTTCCAAGCTGCAGTCGCCCGAGGAGATCGACCTGCCGGTGCGCTTCGCCCGCCCCCAGGGCTGGCTGGTGCTGACCGTCACGGTCCTCTTCGTGATCGCCGCATGCGTGTGGGCGGTGACCGGCACCGTGTCGTCCACGCTCGGCGCGCCCGGAATCCTCACCCACGGCCAGGGCAGTTACATCCT
This sequence comes from Streptomyces angustmyceticus, assembly GCF_019933235.1. Lineage (NCBI taxonomy): Bacteria > Bacillati > Actinomycetota > Actinomycetes > Kitasatosporales > Streptomycetaceae > Streptomyces > Streptomyces angustmyceticus. The sequence goes on from NZ_CP082945.1 coordinate 7,203,011, forward strand.
CCAGAGCCCCGTCTCCGGCCAGGTCACCGCCGTGCTCGCCCAGGAGGGCAAGCGGGTGGCCGCCAACACCCCGGTGCTGAAGGTCCGCACCGCCCGGGGCACCGCCGTCGTCCGCACGCTCGCCGCGGGACGGCTGACCACGATGGTCGCCACGATCGGCTCCGTCGTCACCACCGGGGCGGACGTCGCCTCCGTGGAGCGCGTCGCCCACACCGGCGACCCCCTGACGGCCACGCTGTACGTCCCCGCCCAGAGCGGCGCCACCGTCCCCGTCGGCGCCGCCGTCGACCTCACCGTCCAGTCCGTGCCGAGCCAGAAGTACGGCGTGCTGCGCGGCCGGGTCAAGGCCGTCGGCAGGACCGCGCAGACCCGCCAGCGGATCGGCGCCTACCTGGGCAACAGCCAGCTCGGCGAACAGTTCTCCCAGCACGGCCAGCCCATCGCGGTCCTGGTGACGCTCGACGCCGACCCGCACAACGCCTCCGGCTACGCCTGGTCGGCCGCCGGCGGCCCGCCCTACGCCGTCGACTCCATGACGCCGGCCACCGGCGCCGTGCACCTGGCCGCGCAGCACCCGATCGATTGGCTGCTGCCATGACCGCCTCCCCCGACTCCGCGGCCCCGCAGGCCCAGCTGCCGCCCCCGGGCCGCGGCCGGCACCGCCCCGAGCCCGCGCCCGGCGCCCGCCGCACCCGCCGGGCCGCGCCGCCCGCCCCGAAGCCCAAGAAGACGAAGACCGTACGCACCCCCACCGTCCTCCAGATGGAGGCCGTGGAGTGCGGCGCCGCCTCGCTGGCCATGGTGCTCGCCCACTACGGGCGGCACGTACCGCTGGAGGAGCTGCGGATCGCCTGCGGCGTCTCCCGCGACGGCTCGCGCGCCAGCAACCTGCTCAAGGCCGCCCGCAGCTACGGCCTGCAGGCCAAGGGCATGCAGATGGAACCGTCCGCGCTCGCGGAGGTGCAGGCGCCGGCCATCCTCTTCTGGGAGTTCAACCACTACGTCGTCTACGACGGCACCAGCCGCCGCTTCGGCCGCCGCGGCGTCCGCATCAACGACCCCGACAAGGGCCGCCGCTTCGTGCCCATCGAGGACTTCGACACCAGCTTCACCGGTGTCGCCCTGGTCTTCGAGCCCGGCGAGGACTTCCGCAAGGGCGGCCGCAAGCCCGGCGTGCTCGGCGCCGTGCCCGCCCGGATGCGCGGCACCACCGGCACCCTGCTGGCCGCGCTGCTCGCCAGCCTGCTGCTGGTCGCGGTCGGCGCCGCGGTGCCCGCGCTGAGCCGTACCTACATCGACATGTTCCTGATCGGCAACCAGACCTCGCTGCTGGGGCCGCTCTTCGCGTCGATGGCCGCGATGGTCGCGCTGACCGCCGTCCTGACCGGCCTGCAACAGGCGAACCTGCTGCGCGGCCGCATCATCTCCTCCACCCTGACCAGCGCCCGGTTCCTGCGGCACCTGCTCAGACTCCCGGTCACCTTCTTCGCCCAGCGCAGTCCGGCCGACCTCGTCCAGCGGCTGCAGTCCAACGACGCGGTCGCCGAGACCCTGGCACGCGACCTCGCCGCCGCGGGCGTGGACGGGATCGTGGTGATCCTCTACGCCGTCCTGCTGTGGACCTACGACCCCCAGCTGACGGTCATCGGCGTGGGCATCGCGCTGCTCAACGTCGTCGCCATGCGGATCGTGATCCGGCTGCGGGCCACCCACACCCAGAAGCTGCGCGCCGACACCGCCCGGCTGACCAACACCTCCTACACCGGTCTGCAGCTCATCGAGACGATGAAGGCCACCGGCGGGGAGAACGGCTACTTCCGCCGCTGGGCCGGCCAGCACGCCACCACGCTGGAGGTGCAGCAGCGCCTCGGGGTGCCGAGCGCCTGGCTGGCCGTCGTCGCCCCCACCCTGGCCACGCTCAACAGCGCGCTGATCCTGTGGATCGGCGGTCTGCGGGCGGTCGAGGGCCATATCTCCATCGGTCTGCTGGTCGCCTTCCAGGCGCTGGTGACCCGCTTCACGGCGCCCATCACCCGGCTCAACGGAGTGGCGGGCCGCATCCAGGACTTCGCCGCCGACGTGGCCCGCCTCAAGGACGTCGAGAGCTTCCCCGTCGACAGCCTCTACTCGCGCCCCGAGCCGGACGCCGACACCCGCAGGCTGAAGGGCCATGTGACGCTGGAGGACATCACCTTCGGCTACAGCCCGCTGGACAAACCGCTGCTCACCGGCTTCTCGCTGGCCGTCGGCCCCGGGCGGCAGGTCGCCCTCGTCGGCGGCTCCGGCAGCGGCAAGTCCACCGTCTCCCGGCTGATCTCCGGCCTCTACAGCCCCTGGGAAGGCACCATCCGCATCGACGGACAGCGGCTGGAGGACCTCTCCCGCAGCGCGCTGGCCGCCTCCGTGTCCTTCGTCGACCAGGACATCTTCCTCTTCGAGGGCACGGTCAGGGACAACGTGGCGCTGTGGGACCCCTCCATCCCGGACGACGCGGTCATCACCGCGCTCCAGGACGCCGCGCTCTACGACGATGTGATCGCCCGTCGCCCCGACGGCATCCACAGCCGCGTCGAACAGGACGGCCGCAACTTCTCCGGCGGCCAGCGCCAGCGGCTGGAGATCGCCCGCGCGCTGGTCCGGCGCCCGAGCATCCTGGTCCTCGACGAGGTCACCAGCGCCCTGGACGCGCAGACCGAGCAGACCATCATGGACAACCTGCGGCGGCGCGGCTGTGCCTGCGTCGTCATCGCCCACCGGCTGAGCACGGTCCGCGACAGCGACGAGATCGTGGTCCTCGACCACGGCGTGGTCGTCGAACGCGGCCGGCACGAGGACCTGGTCGCCGCCGGGGGCCCGTACGCCGAGCTGGTCAAGGAGCACTGACGTGTCATCCATGCCCCCGCCCGCGGTCGTGGGACCGGGCGACACCGACGCGGTGACGCACGCCCTGGGCGGCCTCGGCACGCCCGTCGACTGCACCGGGCTGCGCCATGTCCCGCTGGAGGGCCCGCATGTGCTGTGGCTCGTCACCGGCGGATCGCTGGACCTCTTCGCGGTCGACGCCGCCGAGGAGGGCCACTGGCACTTCCTCGGCCGCCTCGAAGCGGGCACCCTCCTGCTGGGGCCGGTCGCCGGCCCGCACCACACCCTGCTCGGCCGCCCCACCCAGGACTGCCGGCTGCGCCGGATACCGCTGCGCGAACTGCCCCGCAACGACTACGGCGAGTACGGCGACACCGGCTCGTTCCCGCAGTACGGCACGCAGGACGGCTACGGCCACGACGCCGCGTACGGCGGCCAGGGCGAGGCGCCCTCCGCGCTGGAGCACGCCTTCGCGCTGGGCACCGCCCGCAGCCTGGGCGTGCTGTTCGAGGCACCGCTCGACGGCCGGCCCGCCGACGAGGCGGTGGCCGACGACGACATCCTGTGGATGCCCGTCCCGCCCGGCAGCGTGCAGTACGGCGCCACCTACAGCGCGGAGGCGGCCGGCGACCTGCTGGTGGACCCCGAGCTGTGGCAGCAGATGGTCAACCAGCAATACCGGCTGCTGTCCGCCGTCGACCGCTGGATCGAGCACCTGGAGCGCGCCCACGAGGACCGCACGGCGGCCGGCATCAAGGCCGGCGAGGCCGTCCGCGAGCGGGCCGACCAGGCGCTGATCGCGTCCATCGGCCGCCAGGACCGCGGCCGCGGCGGCACCGGGCCGGACCGGGCCGGCGACGACGCCACCTTCGCGGTCTGCCGCACGGTCGCCGAGGCGGCCCGGATCACCCTCACCGAACCCCCGAAGGGCGCCGCCGCCAACGACCGGATCACCCCGGTCGAACGGATCGCGGTCAGCTCCCGGATCCGCACCCGCGCCGTCCGGCTCCAGGGCAGCTGGTGGCGGACCAACACCGGGCCCCTGGTCGGCCACCGCGCCAAGTCCGGCGCCCCGGTGGCGCTGCTGTGGCGCCGGGGCCGCTACGAGGCGGTCAACCCGGCCTCCGGGCTGCGGATGCGCATCGGCAAGGACAACGCCGACGCCTTCGAGCCGCGCGCCGTGATGTTCTACCGCCCGCTGCCCGAGCGGCCCATGAGCCTGTGGCGGCTGATGCTCTTCAGCCTGCGCGGCACCCGGATGGACCTGCGGAACCTGGCCCTGGCCGGACTGGTGACGGTGGGTCTCGGTGCCCTCGTCCCGATCGCGACCGGCAAGGTGCTCGGCGAGTACGTGCCCAGCGCCGACAAGAGCCTGATCGTGCAGGTCTCCCTGGCCGTCGTCATCACCAGCGTCGTCTCCGCGGCCTTCATGCTGCTGCAGAACCTCACCGTGCTGCGGATGGAGGGCCGGATCGAGAGCGCGCTGCAGCCGGCGGTGTGGGACCGGCTGCTGCGGCTGCCGACGAAGTTCTTCACCGAACGCTCCACCGGCGAGCTGGCCAGTGCCGCGATGGGCATCAGCGGCATCCGGCGGGTGCTCTCCGGCCTCGGCCCGGTGGCCGTGCAGGCCACGACGGTCGGCGCGATGAACCTCGTGATGCTGCTGCTGTACAGCGTGCCGCTGGCGCTGGCGGCCCTGGCCATGCTGCTCGTCATCGGCGTGGTGTTCCTCGCCATGGGCCTGTGGGAGCTGCGCTGGCAGCGACGGCTGATCAAGCTCACCAACAAGCTCAACAACCAGGCGTTCCAGACCCTGCGCGGACTGCCCAAGCTGCGGGTCGCCGCGGCCGAGAGCTTCGCGTACGCGGCCTGGGCCCGCGAGTTCGCCCGCTCCCGTGAACTCCAGCAGAAGGCCGGCCGGATCAAGAACCTGACCACCGTCCTCAACGCGGTCTACCTGCCGGTCTGTTCGCTCACCATGTTCATGCTGCTGGCCGGGCCGGCCCGCGGCAGCATGTCGGCCGCCTCGTTCCTCACCTTCAACACCTCGGTGACGATGCTGCTGACCTCGGTCACCCAGATCACCGGCGCCTTCATCTCGGCGGCCGCCGCGATGCCGATGTTCGAGCAGATCAAGCCGGTGCTGGACGAGAAGCCCGAGGTGCGCGGCGCCAGCGCCCAGCCCGGCGCCCTGACCGGCGGCATCGAGGCCAAGAAGCTGTCCTTCCGCTACACCGAGGACGGCCCGCTCGTCCTCGACGACGTGTCCTTCCAGGTCCGGCCCGGCGAGTTCGTCGCCGTCGTCGGCCCCAGCGGCTGCGGCAAGTCGACCCTGCTCCGGCTCCTCATCGGCTTCGACAGGCCGACCTCGGGCCATGTGCTCTACGACGGGCAGGACCTGACCGCCCTGGACCAGGCGGCGGTGCGCCGCCAGTGCGGGGTCGTGCTGCAGAACGCCCAGCCGCTCACCGGCTCGATCCTGGACTGCATCTGCGGTGCCGAGTCCTTCACCCAGGAGGAGGCCTGGGCGGCCGCCGAGATGGCGGGCCTGGCCGAGGACATCAAGCGGATGCCGATGGGGCTGCACACCATGATCGCCGGCGGTGGCGCCATCTCCGGCGGCCAGCGGCAGCGGCTGATGATCGCCCAGGCGCTGGTCCGCCGCCCGCGGATCCTCTTCTTCGACGAGGCCACCAGCGCCCTGGACAACGAGACCCAGCGCATCGTCATCGACAGCACCCGCAAGCTCAGCGCCAGCCGCCTGGTGATCGCCCACCGGCTGTCCACGGTCATGGACGCGGACCGGGTCATCGTCATGGCGGACGGCCGGATCGTCGAGCAGGGCGCCCCCGCCGAGCTGCTCGCCGACACCGGCGGCCGGCTGCACGATCTGGTGCGGCGCCAGATGACCTGACCCCACCGGGACTCCACCGGGGTCCGCCCCCGTCAGCCGCCCGCCCGGCCGAGCCTTCCCGCAATCCCCGCGGACCTCCGCATATCGTGCAGGGAGCGAGCGGAGGACGCGATGGCCACCAGCAGACACCTGTTCCTTGCGATGCCGCCCGACCGGCGCCGGCGCCTGACCGACATCGCCGTCGAGGTGTCGCTGCCGCGCGCCACCCGCCTCTTCGAGGAAGGCCACCGGGCGGACCACTTCTGGATCATCCGCAGCGGACAGATCGTCCTCGACCAGCGGGTCCCCGGGCGCCGCGCCGCCGTCGTCGAGACGCTCGGCCGCGACGAACTGCTCGGCTGGTCCTGGCTGTTCCCGCCCTACCTGTGGCACTTCGGCGCGGAGACCGTCGGCCCGGTCGAGGCCGTGGAGTTCGACGCCAAGGTGGTCCGCGCCCTGTGCGAGTCCGACCCCATCCTCGGCCGCGCGATGTACCGCTACGTGGCCGAAACCGTCGCCGACCGCCTGCACGGCACCCGCGTCCGCCTGCTGGAGCTCTACGGGCCCCAGGGCAGCGGGCTGGACCCGTGACGGGCGCGCGGACGCGCCCTTGTGACGGATGACCGCCGACGCTGTGTCCGCTCACCATGAACAAGCGCCGCGGCCCGCACCACAATCGCCGCCATGACCACTGCGGACACCAGCGGGCCGACCGGCCCCTTCGACCAGCCGTCCGGCCCGGACGGCTCGCGGCGCGCGGTGAGGCATCGGCCGCGCCTCCGCTCCCCCGGACATCAGGCGCGGGCGGAGACTTCCGGGCGCAGCTCGCCACCGGCCGGCCTGCTCGCCGCGGGGCTCGGTGTCGCCGTGGTGGTGGCGCCGCCCGCCGCGGCCGCGCTCCGGGCGGGGCGGCCCGCGGCTCCCGCCGGCGACGGGAGCCCGGCACCGCCCCGCCCCGGCCGGGGAGCTTCGCGCAGCCGCTACCCCGCCTTCACCCGGTGACGAAGTGGCTCGGCCGCCCCCGGCGGTACACCAGCCGGCCGAGCCGTTCGGCCTCCGACCGGTGCAGCAACTCCCTTCGGCCGTCGGGGTGTTCGAGTACGCAGGAGTGCCACGGCGTCGTCCACACGTCGGGCGCGTCGAGCAGCCGGATGCCGAACTTGGCCGAGTCCCTGGGCTGCGGATGGATGGAGAGCCGGAAGGCGCCCGGGTGGTGTGCGCCGACCAGGTCGCCCCAGGCGCGGCTGCGCTGCATCACCGCGTAGGCGCGGCGGCGGCAGTCGCGCTGCAGCGCCGAGCGGGTGCCAGGGAACGCGACGGAGTCCTCGAAGAGGAAGCGGGTGAGGCCCTGGTAGAGGCGGCGCGTCGGCTCGTCGCTGCGGGTCAGGGACCGCAGGGTCTCCAGATCCGGGGCGTACTGCTCGAGGACCAGGGCCCGTCGGGCTTCGTGCGACAGCCGTCGCCCGTAGACGTCGCGCAGGTCGAAGACGTCCAGCCGGGTCAGGCCCTCGTCGTGGACCATGGCGCGCAGGGCGTCCGCGTAGGCGTCGATGTCGCGGTCGGGCACCCGGATGAGATCGCTGAAGACATGTCCGTCCGAGCAGATGACCACCCGTGCCCCGGGCGGGTGGACGGCCTCGATCCGGGCGCACAGGGCGTCCAGGAAGCGCAGCGCCAGCCGCTCGCCCTCGTCCGGCAGGCGACCGAGCACCTTGGCCGGGTTCGGCGACTTGCAGGGGAAGCCCGGGAGGGTGAGGACGACCGGCTCGCCCGCGGCCACCGGCGCGGCGAGCTGCCGCAGTTGGGCGGGGAAGGCGTCGGGGGTGTCGGCGTGGCCGGTGTCCAGGGTGCGGCGGTGGGGCAGCAGCTCGGCGAGTACCGCCTCGCCACCGTCCCGGTGGCCGGCGGGCGGTGCGGGACGCGGCCGGGGCGGGCTGGTCAGCACGCGGCATCCGGCCCGTCCGCGACCGGACACGTGGCCGGCGCGCCGTACGTCACCGGCAGCCGGTCCACCCCGCGCGCCAGGACCGCCGGGATCCAGCGCAGCTCGTCGTCCGGGACGGCCGGCCGCAGTCCCGGCAGCCGTCTGAGCAGGGTCCCCAGGGCGATCTGGAGCTCGATGCGGGCGAGGGCGGCGCCGGGGCAGAAGTGGGTGCCGTGCCCGAACGCGAGATGCGGGTTGGGGGTGCGGTCGAAGTGCAGGGTGTCGGCGTCGGGGAACTGCCGGGCATCGCGGTTGGCCGCGCACAGCGACACGATGACGGAGTCGCCCGCCGGGATGCGCGTCCCGTGCAGATCGGCGTCCTCGGCGAAGAACCGCCAGGTCGTCAGCTCGAACGCGCTGTCATATCGCAGGAGTTCCTCGACGGCACGGGGCAGCAGCTCCGGACGGCCGGCCAGCGCGGCCAGGTGGTCCGGGTGGCGCAGCAGGGTGACCAGGGCGGTGCTGATCTGGTTCGTCACGGGCTCCTGCCCGGCGACCAGCAGCTGGAAGATCATCGAATCCAGCTCCTCCTGCCCGATCCGGCCGTCGTCGCGGGCGGCCACCAGCCGGGAGAGCAGATCCTCGCCCCGCTCACCGCGCTTGTGGACGACGAGATCGGCGATGTACCGCTGCAGTCCGCGCAGCCGCGCCTCGTACGCCGGGCGGCCCGGGTCCGACGGGCCCACGGGCTGGACGACCTTGCCCCAGTCCCGGTCGAAGCGCTCCTCGAACTCCCCGGGCAGCCCGATGACATGGGCCAGCACCCGAAACGGGAAGCGCCCGGCGAAGACCTCGACCAGATCGGCCTCGCCGGCGTCCGGGAGCCCGTCGAGCAGAGCGTCGGCCATGGCCTGGAACCGGGGGCGGAGCCCCTCGACGCGCTGCGGCGCGAAGGCGTCGGTGATCAGCCGGCGCAGCGCGGTGTGCCGCGGCGGGTCCTGGTGGAGCAGATGCACCTGGAGCTGGGAGTGCTGGGGCTCGGGCATGATCGAGGCGCGGGCCCGCCAGGCCGCGTTGCCCCGTGCGTGGTCCTTGCCCAGCCGGGTGTCGGTCAGCGCCTGGTGCGCGGCCTCGTAGCCGGTCACCAGCCAGGCGCGGACCCCGCTGGGGAATCGCACGCGGTGGACCGGGCCGCGCTCGCGCAGCTCGGCGTACAGGGGATAGGGATCGCGGGTGTACTCCGTCCCGAACAGGTCGATGGGATCGGGGGGTGTGGACACGGTGTCCTCCTCAACGGGCGCCGGTGGACGGCGAACCGCGCCCGGGCGGCGCGGCGTTGAAGAGGTCGTGCGCGGGCCCCGTCGAGTTCCCGCCGGAATCGGGAAATCGGGCCCGGATTCCCGCGGACGCGCCGGTGTCCAAACCCAGTTAGTCGGTCCCGCGGGCCGGCGGGTTCCGGCGCGCGAACGGGATGAACCTCACCCTCCGCCGGGCCCCGGATCGCCCGCCCGGCGCCGCCTCCGCCTGCCACGATGACGCGATGTCCCGCTCTTCGGCCGACCGCAGTCGGCGCTCTCTCCGGCAGGCCGTCCCACGGCTGCTGCCCGCACGGTCGGTGTTCGGCTTCCTCGTGCTGCTGGCGCTGCTCGGCACCCTGGCGTACGCGGCCGGCGCCGCCGTCGGCCCGGTGGCCCCGGATCTGCACCCGGCGGGCGGCACCCGTACGGGAGACGACGCGCCCGCCCACGACGGGGACATGGGCGGGATGCACGGCATGGGCGCCGGAACTCCCCGGCCGGTGCGGGAGGGAGCGCCGCGATGACGTCTCCGTCCCGCTCCGACGCCCCGGCGTCACTCCCTTCCGAGGCACCGGCCCCGTCCCTCACCACCACCCTCACGGTCGGCGGGATGACCTGTGCCGCCTGCGTGGGCCGGGTCGAGAGGAAGCTCGGCCGGCTGGACGGCGTCGCCGCCACGGTGAACCTCGCCACCGGCCGGGCGACGGTCCGCCACCCCGCGGCGGTGTCCGTCACCGACCTCGTCACCACCGTCGAGGCGGCCGGATTCACCGCCCGGCCCCACGAACCCGCCCCGGCGCCGGACGCGGAGGACCGGCCGTCGCCCGCCGGCCGCCCGGACGACGGGGACGACGGCGACGCCGCCCGCGCGGAGCGGCACCGGCTGCTGGTGACCGCGGCGCTCTCGCTGCCCGTGCTGGTCCTGTCGATGGTGCCCGGCTGGCAGTTCCGCGACTGGCAGTGGCTGTGCTTCGTGCTCGCCGCGCCCGTCGCCGTATGGGGCTCCGCGCCCTTCCACGCCCGTGCGCTGCGCGGCCTGCGGCACGGCGCGGCCACCATGGACACCCTGGTCTCCCTCGGCGTCGTCGCCTCCTTCACCTGGTCCGCCTACGCGCTCTTCCTCGGCGGCGCCGGGGCGCCCGGCATGACCATGCCGTTCAGCCTGCTGCCCGCCGCCGGCGACGGCACCGCGCACCTCTACCTGGAAGCCGCCGTCGGCGTCCCGCTGTTCGTGCTGGCCGGGCGGCGGATGGAGGCCAGGGCCCGGCGCGGCACCGGCGCCGCGCTCCGCGCCCTGGCCGAACTCGCCGCCAAGGACGTCGAGGTGCGCACCGACGGCGACCGGGAGCGGGGCAGGCGCATCCCCGTGGACCGGCTGCGGGCCGGCGACCGCTTCCTGGTCCGGCCCGGCGAACGCGTCGCCACCGACGGCACCGTCGTCGAGGGCGGCTCGGCCCTGGACCTGTCCCTGATCAGCGGGGAGAGCCGCCCCGTGGAGGTCGGCCCGGGGGACGCGGTCGTCGGCGGCGCGCTCAACTCAGGTGGCCTGCTGGAGGTACGGGCCGACGCGGTGGGCGCCGACACCCAACTCGCCCGCATCACCCGGCTCGTCGAGGACGCCCAGACCGGCAAGACCACCGTCCAGCGGCTCGCCGACGCCGTCGCGGCCGTCTTCGTCCCCGGCGTCCTCACCGTCTCCGTCACCGTCCTGGGCTTCTGGCTCGGCGCAGGCGCCGACCCGCAGTCCGCGATCACCGCGGCGGTGGCCGTCCTCGTCGTCGCCTGCCCTTGTGCGCTGGGGCTGGCCACCCCCACCGCGCTGCTGGCCGCCACCGGCCGCGGCGCCCAGCTCGGCATCCTGGTGCGCGGGCCGGAGGCGCTGGAGCGGCTGCGCCGGATCGACACCGTCGTCCTCGACAAGACCGGCACCCTCACCACGGGCCGGATGAGCGTCACCGCCCTCACCGCGCGCACCGGCGGACTCGACGCCACGGAGGCGCTGCGACTGGCCGCCGTCGTCGAGCAGGGCTCCGAGCACCCGCTGGCCCGCGCGATCGGCGCGGACGCCGCCGCGCGGCTGCCGGACCGACCGCTGCCGCCCGTACGGGACTTCGCCGCCACCCCCGGATACGGCGTCCGGGGCACGGCCGACGGGTACCGGGTGGAGGTCACCCGGCCCGGCGACCTCACCGGCCTGCCCGCCCCGCTGCCGGAGGCGGTGCACACCGCCGAGACGGCCGGTCACACCGCTGTCCTCGTCACCGTCGACGGGACCCCGGAGGCCGTCCTCGCGGTCGGCGACACCCTCCGCCCCGACGGCTACCGCGCCGTCGACCATCTGCGCCGCCTGGGGCTGCGCCCGGTCCTGGCCACCGGCGACCGGGAGGCCACCGCCCGTGCGATCGCCGGCCACCTCGCCATCACCGAGGTCCACGCCGGGGCGAGCCCCGAGGACAAGGCCGCGCTCGTCACCACCCTCAAGGAGCAGGGCGCCCGGGTCGCCGTCGTCGGCGACGGCGTCAACGACGCGGCGGCCCTCGCCCTCGCCGACCTCGGGATCGCCATGGGCAGCGGCACCGACGCCGCGATCGGCGCCGCCGATGTCACCCTCGTACGCGAGGACCTCCAGGCGATCCCCGACGCGGTCCGGCTGGCCCGGCGCACCCTGGGCACCATCCGCGGCAACCTCGTCTGGGCCTTCGGCTACAACCTCGTCACCCTGCCGCTCGCCGCCGTCGGCCTGCTCAGCCCGATGCCGGCGGCCGCCGCCATGTCCGCCAGCTCACTGCTCGTCGTGGGCAACAGCCTCCGGCTGCGCGCCTGGCGGCCGGGCGGACCCGGCAGCCGGGACCGCCGCCCCCACGGCCGCCGCACCCGACCCCGTGGGGAGACCTCATGACCCGGCCGTCCGTCCCGTCCGTCCTCGTCCCGCTGCTCACCGCGCTGGTGACCCTCGGCACGCTCACCGCGTGGACCGCCGCCGGGAACGCCGGCCGGGCGGCGCGGCTGAGCATCCCCGAGGGCCGGGTGCTGATCCCCTCGGGGGCCGAGGCCACCGCCGCGTTCTTCACCCTGCGCAACACCGGCGGCGCCGACGACGTCCTGACGGGCGTCACCGGCCCCGCCGGCCACCGCGCGATGCTCAGCCGCACCGTCGACATCGGGCACAACGCCCGGAGCATGGCGATGGTCCGCGCCGCCACCGTCCCGGCCGGCGGCACCCTGACCATGACGCCGACGACCCTGGACGTCATGGTCAGCCCACCGCCGCGGCTCGCGCCCGGCGACCGGCTCACCTTCACGCTGCACTTCCGCGACAGCCCGCCGCGGACCGTACGGGCCCGCGCGGTACCGCCCGGCCGGTGAGCCCGCCGCGCACCGCACGCCACGAGGCCCTGGACCGGCAGCGGGGCCCCTGGCCCGGCATGCCACGGGGCTCATGGACCGGCCCTCGCCCGTCCATGAGCCCCGTCGTCACTCCCGCGGGCCGCGGCAGGTCAGGCCACGGCGTCCGCGTAGACCCGCGGCGCCTCCGCCGGCTCCGGGCACTCCGCCTCCGCCAGCAGCGCGACCAGCGTCTCGCGGGCGCGCGCCACCCGGGACCGCACGGTCCCCACGGGACAGCCCATCACCCCGGCCGCCGCCGCGTACGGCAGCCCCAGCAACTGCGTGAGCACGAACGCCTCCTGCCGCTGCGGCGCCAGCGCCGCCAGCAGTTCGGCCAGCGCGACACCCTCGTCGAACCCCGGCACACCCCGCGGCTGCACCCGCTCGGCGGCCGTCTGCCAGTCGTCCGTCGCCGCCAGCCGGGGCCGCGCCGCGACGGACCGGATGCGGTCCGCCACCACCCGCCGGGCGATGGTCAGCAGCCAGGTACGCGCCGACGACCGGCCCTCGAACCGCGGCAGGCTGCGCAGCGCCCGCACATAGGTGTCCTGCACCAGGTCGTCGGTCGCCTGCGGATCCCCGCTCAGATGCGCCACATAGCGCCGCACATCGAGCTGGGTGGCCCGCACGAACTGCTCGACGGCCCGCTCGTCCCCGGTACGGGCGGCCAGCGCCCAGCCCGTCACCGCCTCGTCATCCCGCATACCGCGACCGCCCCTCGCCGCGCAGCCGTGCGTCGGGGAGGATGGACGCATGCACTGCTCGCGCATCCGTACGGCACTCTCCGCCCGCCTCGACGGGGAGGAACCGCCCCCCGGGCTCACTCCCGGCCGGCTCGACGACCACCTGGCCGGCTGCCGGGACTGCCGACGGTGGGACGCGCGGGCACGAGCCCTCGCGGCCGGCCTCGGCCGCGCCGCCGCGCACCCCGAGGACGACCCGGCCGCCGCCGACGCGCTGCTCGCGCGGCTGCGGGCGGCCGCCGCGGGACCGGGGGCGAGCGGCGCCGACACGGGCGGCAAACGGGCCGGTTGACGCGGCGGCCGGCGGGCACCCGCCGCCGTCGGCCGGTGCGCCGGGAACGGACGCGGGCAGCGGCGCCGCCGGCATCCGGACATCGATCATCATCTGGAGTCCTTCGCATGATCCGGTCGCCGCGCACGGCGGGGACCGGTGAAGTCGGAGCCGGGACGCCGGCGGGTGCGCTCGGCACCCGCCCGTCCACCGGCTCGGGATCACGACCTGCTGTCAGCGGACAGCCGGCTCATGCGGCGGACCCCGCAACGACCTCGTATACGCCAGCAGCAACTGCCGCACCGCACGCCGCGGCTCCTGGCGGGCGGCGCGGACGGCGGGCCGCGGATCGGGCAGCAGGATCCGCAGCACGAGCACCAGCGGGGCGAACAGCCGGGCCGACACGGTCCGCACGAGCCGGAACGCGGCCCGTTCACCGCCCCACAGCCACACCGCGCTGAGCAACGCGACCAGCAGGTGGGCCGCCAGCATCCCGGCGGCGCTGCCGTGCATCCCCGGCATCTGCGCGGCGTGGTCCATACCGCCCATGGAGCCCATCGACCCCATGTGCCGCATGGACTCCATGCCGCCCGTGTCCCGCATGCCGTGCGCACGGCCCGTCGAGGACAGGGCCGCCATCTGCTGGTGCATCAGCCGCAGCAGCCGCGCGCCGTCGGGACCGGAGAGCCGCGTGCCCTCGGCCCCGCACAGCCAGCTGTCCGCCCACTGGCGCGCGAGCGAACGCTCGCCGCCACCGGCGACGGCCTGGCCGAACGAGAAGGCACTGTGCAGGGCGGCCTGGGTGCCGACGGTCAGCAATCCCACCCACAGCGGCCCGCGTTCCCGGCCCGCGCAGCACCAGCCGACGGCCGCGGTCCCCGCCCAGGCGGTGAGCAGCATCCACGCCGGCACCACGGCATCCGACATCGCCATGTGCCCCAGCGCGGCGAGCAGCACGCACACCGCCGCGAACACCGCGGCGCGTAGCCCCCTGAGAACCTGCCCCGCAACCATGACAGGCCCATCGTCGCACCCCGGCCCCTGAGTGGAGCGAGAGGGGCCCTTCCTGCGGGGCAGGGGCCGGTGCCGACGCGTCACGGGCGGGGCGCCGGGCGGGGAACCGGACACCACGACGGGGCGCGGCCCGATGCCGCGCCCCGTCGGATACCGCCGTGGCGTCCCGTACTCCCGGTGGTGCCGCTGCCGCCGCGGCTACGGCCGGGGCCCGATGACCTTCTCGCCGTCCCGGACGGTGATGGCGACGGCCGGGCAGACGTCGGCGGCGTCCAACGCCCGCTCGTCCTCGTCGATCAGCTCCCGCAACGGGCGGGCGTGCGTGCCGTCCAGGGTGAAGAGGTCCGGCGCGACGGCCGCGCAGGATCCCGACGCCATGCACTGCAGGGGGTCGATCTCCACATGCCAGGTCATCGCTTCACCACCCCACCGGCATGACCCGCGGCCCGCGCACCAGCATCTGGCTCTTCCACTCCACATCGCCGGCCAGCCGCAGTTCCGGGAACCGGGTGATCAGGGCGAGCAGCGCCTCCTGCAGCTCCAGCCGGGCCAGCGGCGCGCCCAGGCAGTGGTGCACGCCGTGGCCGAACCCGAGGTGCTGGTTCCCGCTCCGGGAGATGTCCAGCGTCCCCGGCGAGTCGAAGCGCAGCGCGTCCCGGTTGGCCGCGCCCACCGCCACCAGGACGGGGCTGCCGGCCCGCACCAGGGTCCCGCCGACCTCGACGTCCTCCGTCGCGTAGCGGGGCTGGCTCGCGCCGCTGCCGAGCGGCACGAACCGCAGCAGCTCCTCCACGGCCTTGCCGATCAGCTCAGGACGTTCGCGCAGCAGGGCGAGCTGGCCGGGGTGGTCCAGCAGCGCGAGCACGAAGTTGGGGATCTGGGTGGCGGTGGTCTCGTGTCCGGCGACCAGGATCCCGACGCACAGGTCGACGAGTTCGAGTTCGGTCAGCCGGTCGTTGACATCCCGGGCGTCGATGAGCGCCGTCATCAGGTCGTCCTGCGGCGCGCGCCGGTGCTCCTCGATCAACTGCCGCATATAGGAGCGGAGTTCCTCCTGATTGGCATCGAACTCCGCCGAGGTCAGGGAACTCGTCGACAGCGCCGCGTCGCTCCACACCCGGAACCGCGGCCGGTCCTCGGTGGGCACCCCGAGCAGCCGGCAGATCACCGCGACGGGGATCGGCAGCGCATAGCGGTCCACGAGGTCGGCGGGCGGTCCGGCCGCCTCCAGCTCGTCGAGCATCTCGTGCGCCAGCTCTTTGACCTGGGGCCGGAGCTTCTCGACCTGACGGACGGTGAAGGCCTTCGCCACCAGCGTGCGCAGCCGGGTGTGGTCGGGCGGGTCCATGCCCAGGATGCCGCTGTCGCGGCGCCCTTCGGACTGCCGGGGCTCGTCGTGCCGGACGCCCTCGGCGCGGCTGAAGCGCTGGTCGCCCAGGACGAACCGGGCCTCGGCGTACCGGGTCACGAGCCAGGCCGGCTCGCCGTACGTCATCCGCACCTTCAGCAGCCCGGGGCGGTTGCGGGCGTGTTCGTACTCTTCGGAAAGCTCAAGGCTCTCGGCGACATTGAAGGGGTAGGAGAGGGGTGCTGTGTCGGCTGTGGTCATGGTGACCTCCCTTGTGTAAGCACCTGCTTACAAAAGGTAGGCCGCTCCCCTCGGGGCGGTCAACGATGCATTGTGGCCGTCATCCTGACGGGCCAACGGAGAGGAGCGTGGCGATGGCCAAGACCCCGCAGCACGGCGCGGAGAGCACCACCCGCCGGGACGCGCAGGGCACCCGGCTGCGGTTGCTCGACGCCGCGTCGGGGCTGTTCGCGGAGCGTGGCTACGAACGGGCGACGGTGCGCGACATCGCGGACCGCGCCGGGGTCAACCAGGCCCTGCTGTTCCGCTACTTCGGCTCGAAGAAGGCGCTGTTCGGGGAGGTGATGGCACGTGGCGGCCATGAACAGCTGCGCACCACTCCGGCCGAGCGGCTGTTCGAGGTCGCGCTGCGCGGCATGCTGGCCGGGGGCCGGGAGGGCACCGACCGCTCGCTGGAGGTGTGCCTGCGCTCCATCGGCGGCAGCGACGAGATCGCGGGGGCGCTCCGGGGGCTGGGGGAGGAGTACGCGGCGGTGCTGGCCACGCTCTCCGAGTCCGATACCGGCACGCTGCGGGGCGATCTGGCCCTGTCCTGGCTGCTCGGAATTGGCCTGATGCGTGTGGTGGTCGGCAAGGAGCCCCTGGTAAGCGCCGACCCCGACACGGTGTGCCGGCTCGTCGTGGGCGCGTTGGGAGGGCTGTTGGAGGGGCTGCCGCAGACCGGGGAGGCCGGTGGGGCCGGGGGAGCCGACGGGCGGGACGGCCCGGCTCCGGGGTGAGCGGGCGGGGCGCGGCACGGCCTGTCGCCGTGTGTGCTGCGTTCCAGTGACTCTGCGGCGGGGCGCGGGGCGATGGGGGGAAATCCGCTTATTGTCACTTTTGCAGAGAATATTCCTTTTCTGCACAGTCGAGTGAAGGTGGAAACATGCTCCGTTCGATCCCTCGCGGCCTTGCAGTGGCCGGCCTGGCTGCGGCTGCCCTGGTGGTGCCGACGGCAGGCGCCGCCACCGCCGCAACTCCGGTCCCCCAAGCCGCGCAGAGCCCCAAGTGCTTCTCGCACCACCACTGCGACCACGGCCGCTACGGCGACCGGCACCACAACAGACACCACCGCCACCACGGCCGCCGCCACGGCCGCTTCGGGCACGGTGGCCACGACGGCTACGACGGCATCGGCCGCGACAACGGCAACGACAGCTTCGGCCGGGACAGCGGCTACGAGCGCGACGGCTTCGGGCGCGACGGCATGGGCCGCGACGGCATGGGCCGCGACGGTGCCCAGGGCAAGGAAGGGCTGCTCGGCCTGGGGCTGCTCGGCCTCCTCTAGGACCCGACGGCACGTCACGCGGTGGGCCCGGGATCACGATCCCGGGCCCGCTGCATGTCCTGCCACGGGTACGGATTCCGCCGGCCTTCGAGGGGAACGGGAACGTGCCGCCGGCGGTGCCGCGCACCGGGGCGGGCCGCCCGCTCAAAAGGAAGAATTCATTCCGCCATGACGGCCCCGCATTTCACCTTTCAACGTTTGTTGTTTTCCGGTGAATCATTGTCAAGGGGCTGGCGGAGTGGCAGGATTGCCCTGTCGCATCATGAATGGGGGATGTGCGACCAACGGGGACGGGGGGAAGGGTCCCTTCTGCGTAGCGCACCTGACCCGTGCGCCGACCAACAAGCCCATGGGCACCTCGCTTCTGCGAGTGCGCTTGCTGTGCGCTGCCCAATGTGACGGTTTGGATTCTGGTGATAGCGGAAGAAGTTTATGATCTCGTGCTGGATGATCTCTTCATCCGGCTCGACCAACTGGTGCCGGGGAGTTCCGTTTTCCTGAAACTGGAAGGTCTCAATCCTGCTGGTTCGGTAAAGCTCAAGACCGCCGTCGCCCTCGTGGAGGCGGCCGAGGATTCCGGGTACTGCTTTCCGCGGACCCGGCTGATCGAGTCGACGTCGGGAAATCTCGGCGTCGCCCTGGCCATGGTGTGCGCGGCAAAGGGCTATGCCCTGACCTGTGTCACGGACCCCAACGCCACCCTCCAGTCGCGACGCCTGATGGAGGTGCTCGGCGCCGAGGTGGCCGTCATCGACGTCCGGGACGCCCAGGGCGGCTATCTGCAGTCACGTATCGACTACATCCGCGAGCGCCTGCGCCGCGATCCCGGACTCCACTGGCTGAACCAGTACGCCAACCCGGCCGGGCCGCGGGCGCACCGGGACCGTACAGGCCGTGCGCTCCTGCGGGAGATCGGCCACATCGACTACGCCTTCATCGGGGCCGGCACGACGGGGACGCTGATGGGCTGCGCGGAGTACCTCCGCCGGCACAGCCCCGTCACCCGGATCATCGCGGTGGACGCCGAGGGCTCCGTGACCTTCGGCGGGCCGCCCGCCCGGCGCCACATTCCCGGTCTCGGGACCAGCAGGCGCCCGGAAATACTCGACACGCGGAACATCGACGAGGTTGTGCTCATTCCCGAAGCGGATTCCGTCGACATGTGCCGGACGCTGGCCGAAGAACGCGGACTGCTCCTGGGCGGGTCGACCGGCACGGTGCTGTGCGCCGTGCAGGACGCGGCCAAGGACATCCCGGACGGCAGTGTCGTGGCGGCGATCTCGCCGGACTTCGGCGACCGCTATCTGGAGACCATCTACAACGACGCATGGGTGGCCGAGCGCTGGCCCCGCATAACCGGCCACAAGATATCTCAGGCACCGGCCTGAGAGGGGGGAAGCTGAATGTTCGACTTCGAGATCGTGGCCGGGGAAACGGTCCGTCATACCCTCGACGGTAAACGGGGAGACGTTCTCGGTATTGTCCGCAGCGCCTATCTGGCGCACGAGTCCGGGGATTCCGTCAATCCCGACAGCTACTTCCTCCGCTTCCCGGACAAGCCGGATTCCCGGATCATCGCGCTGCCCGCGTTCCTGGGCGCCGATGTCCAGCTCGCCGGCATCAAATGGATTGCGAGCTTCCCGGGCAACACCCGTATCGGGGCCCCGCGCGCCTCGGCCGTCCTCCTGCTGAACGACTACGAGACCGGCTACCCGATCGCCTGCCTGGAAGCCGCGAGCATCAGCTCGGCGCGCACCGCCGCCTCCGCGGCCGTCGCCGCCACCGCGCTGCGCCCGGACGGCTTCGCCGGCACCCGGATCGCCGTCGTGGGCGGCGGCGTCATCGCCCGCAACATCTGCGACTACCTGGCCGTCGCGGGCTGCGTACCGGACTCCTACCTCGTCCACGACCTCGACGAGGCGTCCGGACAGGCCCTGGCCGCCCATGTGCGCGGAACCCAGCACTGTCCGGCCGACTTCACCGCCGACCTCGGTGCCGCGCTGCAGGCCGACACCGTCGTCTTCGCCACGACCGCGCTGGAGCCCTACGTCAGCACGCCGTTCAAGCCCGGACAGCTCGTGCTCCACATCTCCCTGCGCGACCTCGCCCCCGAGGTGATCCTCGCGGCGGACAACGTCCTCGACGACATCGACCACTGCCTCAAGGCCCGGACCTCGCCCCACCTCGCCGAGCAGCGCTCCGGCTCCCGCGACTTCGTCAACGGCACCCTCGCCGGTGTGCTGAACGGCGAGGTGACGCTCTCCCCGGACCGCCCGGTGATCTTCTCGCCGTTCGGACTGGGCGTACTGGACCTGGCGGTCGGCGCGTTCGTCCTGGGCGAGGCCCGCAAGGACGGCACCGCGATCGAGGTGCCCCACTTCTTCGGGGAGACCCGCCGGTGGTGAACCACATACCCCGCTCCGTCGCGATCGTGGGCGCCGGACCGCGCGGGCTCGGCCTCGTCGAGCGGCTGGTCGCGCACTGCCTCGACCGGCCCGCCCCGCTCACCGTCCACCTCATCGACCCGCAGCCCCTGGGCCCCGGATTCCACCTCCCGGAGCAGCCCGACCACCTCCTGCTCAACACCGTCTGCGCCCAGCTGACAGCCTTCGCCGACGCGGAGATGGTCGACGGCCCCGTCCCGGTGCCCGGCCCCTCGCTGCACACCTGGTGCCGGCAGCGGGACCTGCGGCTGGCGGACGACGGCTACACGGTGCGCGAGGGCGAGGGCCGGGAGATCCGGCCGAACGACTTCCTGCCGCGCAGGCTCCTGAGCGCCTACCTCGCCTGGGCGGCGGAGGAGATCACCGCCGCCGCGCCCGCGTCCTTCACGCTGGTCCGGCACCGTACGACCGCCGTCGACATCGTCCCCGGCGCGGCGGACACCGAGACGGTGGTCCTCGCCGACGGCAGCCGTCTCGACGCCGACGCCGTCTTCGTCACCGTCGGGCACCACACGCTCTACGAGCCCCCAACGCCCGCCTCCGACCCGCGGCTGGTCACCCGTCCCTACCCGCTGCCCGAGGCACTCGACGGCATCGGCCCCGGCGACCGCGTGGCCGTCCTCGGCACCGGCCTGACCGCCATGGACGTCATCGCCACGCTGACGCTCGGACGCGGCGGCCGGCACACGACGGGCGCGGACGGCATGCGCTATCTCCCCAGCGGGAGGGAGCCGTCGATCGTGCTCACCAACCGCTCCGGGCTGCCCTCGCGCAGCCGCCCCCGCCTGCATCCGGGACGGGTGCGCTTCGCGCCGCTGGTGCTGACCCCGGAACGTCTCGACGCCCTGCGCGCCCACCGCCCGCAGGGACGGCTGCACTTCGCCGACGACGTCCTGCCGCTGGTCGAGGCCGAGATGGAACTCGCCTACTACCGCACGCTGCTGGCCCGGGAGACCGGCGACGCCATGGACGCGGGCCTGGAACTCACCAGGCGCTGCGCCCGGACGGGCCACGAGAGCGTACGGGCCGGGCTGCGCGCCCGGTTCGGCCCCTGCCCGGTGCCCGGCATCCTGTCCGCGGACCTCACGGACCGGCAGTGGACGGGGTACGACGCCTACCGCGACTGGTTCCTCGGCGAGGTCGCCACCGACCTGGCCGAGGCGGAGGAGGGCCTCGGCGCGAGCCCGCTGAAGGAGGCCCTGGAGGTCCTGCGCGACCACCGCGACGTGCTGCGCGCGGTCATCGACCCGCCCGGCGTCGACGACGCCTCGTCGGCCGCGTTCTTCGGGGAGTTCGCCCCGACGGTGAACCGGCTGGTGATCGGCCCGCAGCTGGACCGGTCGGCGGAACTGCTCGCCCTGATCGACGCGGGGATCGTCCGGCTCGGCCCCGGCCCGCGCCCCAAGCTCGTCGCACCGGCCGGAGCGGGCCCGTGGCGGCTGGAATCCACCTGCCTGGCCGAGCCGTCGCGGATGGAGGCCGACCACGTGGTGCAGGCGCATCTGGCCGAGCCCGCCGCCGACCGGGTGCCCGGCTCCCTGCTGGGCACGCTCGTCGCCGCGGGCCGCCTGCGCACCCTCGCCCACCGCGGCGGAACGGTGCACGGACTCGACGTCACCCGGCAGGGCCAGGGCGTCGACCGTACGGGTACCGCGCAGCCGCGCCTGTTCCTCCTCGGCCCGCACACCGAGGGATCGAGCTACTACAACCACTACGTGCCCTCGCCCGGCGTGCCCTCCCGCGCGCTGCGCGACGCGGAACTCGCCCTGGGCACTGCCCTGCCGGACCTGATGACGAGGAAGCGATGACCCACAGCGAGACCTTCACCCCGTGGACCCAGGAGTACCGGCCCGAGACACGCGCCGCACAGGGCGACGGCTGGCGCTGCCCGACCACCGGCGCCCTCCCGCCCCCGATCGGGCTGGGGGCCACCTACGCGCGCGACGACCAGTACCGTTCGCCCGCCGGGCTGGCCTACCTCCGCGACCAGGGGACGCCGGGCTACGAGCAGGTCGAGCAGGTCGTGGCGGGCCTGGAGGGCGGCTCGGACGCGCTCGTCCTCTCGTCCGGGATGGCCGCCGCCACCGCCGTCTTCCAGGTGCTGCCCGCCGGGGCACGGGTCGTGGTCCCGCAGACTATGTACTTCGGACTCACCAAGTGGCTGCGGGAGTTCGGCCCCGCGCGGGGACTGGAGGTCGTCCAGGCGCCCATGAACGACCTGGACGCGGTGGCGGCCGCCGTGGACGCGGCCCCGACCGCGCTGGTGTGGGCGGAGTCCCCGGCGAACCCCACCTGGACGGTGACCGACCTCGCCGGGTGCGCCGAGATCGCCCACCGGGCCGGTGCCCTCTTCGGCGTCGACAACACCGTCGCCACCCCGGTGCACTCCCGGCCGTTCGCCCTCGGCGCCGACCTGATCATGCACTCCGGCACCAAGTACCTCAACGGCCATACGGACGTCGTCGCCGGACTGCTCGTCAGGGCGCCGGAGAGCACGGAGGCCAGGGACGCGATCTGGGAGCGGCTCCAGCTGCACCGCCGGCTGACCGGCCCGATACTCGGCCCGCTGGAGACCTACCTCCTCATGCGCGGCATCCGCACGCTCTTCCCGCGGATGCGGCAGATCTCGGCCACCGCGCAGACCGTGGCCGAGCACTTCGCCGGCCACCCCCTCATCCGCCGCGTCGCCTACCCCGGGCTGCCCACCGACCCCGGACACGAGATCTCCGCCCGCCAGATGACCGGGGGGTTCAGCGGCATGCTCTCCCTGCACGTCGACGGCCCCTGGCAGCAGTCCCTGCGCACCGCCAACCACTGCGAACTCTTCATCCGCGCCACGTCGTTGGGCGGCGTCGAGAGCCTCGTCGAACACCGCTACACCTTCGAAGGGCCGGGTAGTACCTCGCCGAAGGACATGCTGCGCCTGTCCATAGGTCTGGAAAGCCCCGCAGACCTCGTCGCCGACCTCGAACAGGCCCTTGAAAAGGCCGCGAAGGACAACCGTTGAGTTCCCAGACACCCACCCCCCACCCCGACGCCGCCCCGCCGGACTCCGCCCCGCCGGCGGGCGCCGCGGCCCCGGAGGGCGCCGGCGCGCCCCCCGCGGCGGCGCCGGGGCGCCGGCCCGGCCTCGTGCGCGACGCCTCGCTGTCCGCCGTGCTCGCGGGCTTCGTCGCCGTCGTCGTGTCCTACTCGGGCCCGCTCGTCATCGTGCTCGCCGCGGCGTCCGCCGGGCACCTCGACACCGCCCAGACCAGCTCCTGGGTCTGGGCCATCTCCATCGGCAGCGGCCTGACCTGCATCGGGCTGAGCCTGCGCACCAAGATGCCGGTGATCACCGCATGGTCGACACCGGGCGCCGCCCTGCTGGTGACGAGCCTGGGGGCGTACTCCTACGCGGAGGCCATCGGGGCCTTCCTCATCACCGGGCTGGTGATCACCCTGGTCGGGCTGACCGGGGTGTTCGGGTGGCTGATGCGGCAGGTGCCCACCGCCGTCGTCTCCGCCATGCTCGCCGGCATCCTGTTCTCCTTCGGCACCGGAGTCTTCACCTCCCTCAAGACCGCGCCGCTCATCGCCGGTTCGGTGCTGGTCGCCTACCTCCTGGCCAAGCGCTGGCTGCCCCGCTACGCCGTCCTCGTCGCCCTGGCGGCCGGCGTCCTGGCCAGTGCGGCGAGCTCCCGGCTGGACATCCACCTGGACCGGATCGAGCTGGCCAAGCCGGTGCTGACGACCCCGGACTTCTCGCTCGCCTCCCTCATCGGCATCGCGGTGCCCATGATCCTGGCGACCCTCGCCTCGCAGAACGCACCGGGCATGGCGGTGCTCACCGCGTCGGGCTACCGCCCCAAGGACCGCCTGCTGATCGGTTCGACGGGCCTGGTCTCCACCCTCCTCGCCCCGTTCGGCTCGCACGCCATCAACCTCGCGGCGATCACGGCCGCGATCTGCACCGGCCCCGAGTCCCACCGCGACCCCCGGCGCCGGTACGTGGCCGGGGTCTCCTGCGGCGCGTTCTACCTCCTCATCGGGGCGTTCGGCTCGACGCTGGTGGTGCTCTTCGCGGGGCTGCCCAAGGAGCTGGTGGCGGCGGTGGCCGGCGTCGCGCTGCTCGGTGCCCTGGCCGGCGGCCTGACCGGTGCGGTGAAGGAGGAGAAGGACCGCGAGGCGGCCCTGATCGCCTTCCTCGCCACCGCCTCCGGCGTCACCCTCTTCGGCATCGGCTCCGCCTTCTGGGGCCTGCTCTTCGGAGTCATCGCCCACCTCGTCCTGACCCGCCGGCGCGCCGCGTCCGAGAAGCCCGCCGCCTGACCGCCCCGCCGCTCCGGGAGGGCAGGCCGGGCCCCGCAGGGCCGCCGGACACCTCTGCCGTGTCCGGCGGCCCTGCGCCTCCCGGGCCGTGCCACGGGCGCGGTCGGGGACCGGTCAGGACGAGCCGGACCCGGCGCCGTCCCGCTTCAGGTTCGTCACCTTCTGCGGCAGCGGCCCCGTACCGTCGGCGAGCGGGGGAGCGGAACCGGATGTGCCGGTCCCGTTCTTGAGGCTGTCGAGAATGGCCAGCCCCTCGCCGACGATGCCGGAGGCGATCTCGTTGATCCCTTCGGTGCCGTTGAGGACGGTCAGCCGGGCATGGGCGAGGCCCTCGGCCGCCGCCTTGGTGAGGGCGGGGAGGTTCTCGATGGTGCGGTTGGCGGCGATCAGCTCCTGGTTGCCGTCCCGCAGCGAGCCCGCGAGGGCCGTGTTGGCGTCGGCCCGGGCCTGGGCGACGGCCCGCTCGCTGTAGGCGCGGGCGTCCGCCTCGAAGCGGACCTGGTCGCGCTGGGCCTCGGCCAGCGTGCGCAGCCGGTAGGCCTCGGCGTCCGCGGGCCGGCGCACCTCGGCCTCCAGCCGCTGCGCGGCCAGCGCGGCCTGCCGCTGGGCCAGCGAGGTCTGTTCCTCGATGACCTCCTGCGAGGCCCTGGCCTGCGACAGCGGCCCGGCCTGCGCGGCGCGGGCGTTGGACTGCTCGGTCTCGGCGAGGAAGCCCGCCCGCTTGATCGCGGTGTCCCGCTCGTACTCCGCCTTGAGCGCCGCCGCCTGCTGTTCCCGCTCGGTCGCCTCCTGGTCGGCCTTGGCCTGCGCGATCCGGGCCGCGCTGGCGACCGCGGCGGCGTGCGGGGCGGCGAGGTTGGTGATGTAGCCGGAGGTGTCGGCGATCTCCTGGATCTGCAGGGCGTCGACGACGATGCCGAGCTTCTCCATCTCGGAGTGGCTGCCGTCCTTGACCTCCTGGGCGACCCGGTCCCGCTCCCGGATGATCTGCTCGACGGTCAGCCCGCCGACGATCGAGCGCAGGTGACCGGCGAAGATCCGGCCCACCAGTTCCTCCATGGTGGCCTGCTCGTCCAGGAAGCGGCGGGCGGCGTTGGCGATCGAGGTCTGGTCGTCGCCGACCTTGAAGACGGCGACCGCCCGGACGCCGATCCGGATGCCCTGCTGGGTGACGCAGTCCTCGGAGATCTCCGCCTCCCGCAGCGACAGCGCCAGCACGCTCGCCTTCTGCTTGACGGGCATGACCCAGCAGCCATGGCCCGTGACGATACGGAATTGGGCGTCCCCGGTCCGGCGCTTCGAACCGGAGATCAACAGCGCCTCGTTCGGCGCGGGAACATGCCAGAACAACATCGAAGGCTCCTGGTCCGTTGCGACCGGTCCCGGGCCGGTGGGCGGGGACGGCCGCCGGAAGGGCGGCGACCCGGATGGCCGGCGCCGCCCTCGGGACGGCCCGGTCAGGCGGGCAGCGGCGCGACGATCACCGACCGCGCCGACGTGTGCTCCACCACGATGACCTGGGTATGGCGGGCGATGGGCTCGCGGGACCAGGCGGCGAAGGCCTCGGTCCCGCCGCGTACGGGCAGCAGCACCTCGCCGGGCCCGTCGGTCGGGATCGAGACGGTGACCCGCCCGATCACCCCGATCGGGCTGAAGTCCGTGTCATCCGTCGCGCTCACCCGGGCTCCGTCGCTGGTCAAAGCCGCTGCCGGGCGGGACCCCGGCAGCGGGACATCCTCGACAACTCAACGGTACTCCGGCCCGGCCGCCCCATCGGGCCCGCACCACGGGGCCTCGGCGTGCGGCCGGTTCAGGCGTCCAGGCGGGCCGTACGGGCCGCGGGGACCTGCTTCCTCGGCGGCGGCAGCACATCGGGCGCGCGATGGGGGCGCAGGGCCGTGAGGGCGGTCTCGGTCTCCTCCATCAGCGCGCGGTAGGAGACCAGTCGCTGCCACTCCGGATCGGCGACTCCGGGCACGGTGGCGGCGCGGTCCGTCCACTGCCGCACGAGCCCGGCGTAGACCGGGGTCTGCCGGAGGATGTCCGAGGTGATCCACCGCGGCATGCGCCCGGGGCGGGGGATCGGGGTCTGTCCGTGGCCTGCGACGGCGCCGGAAGAGGGGTCGCTCATGGCCGTAGAAACGATTCTTCCGCCCTGGGGTCACTGCGTATTTTTGCAGCGGTCCCTACTTCCACCGCGGCGGCCTGGGCGTATCTCTCTCGAATATCACCTTATGCAGTGATCTATAGCCGGGAAGCGGGCCAATCCGGACGAAGGAACGTTGTCGCAGTCATGGAACCGAGGGAGTTGTGGGAGCGCCATGCCGTACTCGCACAGGCGTTTTGCAGCAGCGATGACGAGGTCCGCCGTACACAGGGACTCCTCGACGAGGCCGAGGCCCGCCGGTCGCGGACCCTGGCCGCCTTCGCCGTGACCGTGGGCAGCGACGCGGTGGTGGCCGAGCTGCTGGGCCTGGACGAACGCGAAGTGCGCCTGGCCCGCCGCACGGTGGGCAAGGACGACGCCCGCGCGGTCGCCAAGAGCCTGCTCGCCCAGACCACGCGCGAGCAGCCGCCCGCCGCGCAGGCCGCCACACCTCCCGCGGCCCCCGCCGCGACGCCCCCCGCGAGCCCTCCCACACCCCCTCCCGCGGCGCACCCCACTCCGCCGCCCGCCTCGCACCCGGCCCCGCCGGCGGCCGCGCACCCCGTGAGCCCGGCGGCGTCGGCGCCGGTCACCGCCCCCGCCGGCCCCCTTTCCAACGAGCCGGCCTGGGCGCCGGCCCTGGACGCGGTCCTGATGAGCGGCTGGCACAACGGAGTCGACCTCACCGCCCTGGCCACCGAACTCGGACTCGACGTCCGGCTCCTTGTGGCACGCGCCCAACAGCTCTCCGCGGAGAGCCGGCCCTCCCCGGCCTCGTCGCCGGACCGCACCGGCCGCCACCGCAGGATGGTCAATCTCCCACCGACCCCGCAGCCGGAGAACTCCCCTCCGGCCTGGCGCGAACGACCACCGCAGCACCTGCGCGATCCCTACGACCAGGACCCCTGGAAGCAACAGCCGTACCAGAACTACCCCGACCAGCAGGACTACCAGGAGTACCGGATCTACGAAGAGCCTCCCCAGCACCAGCACACCCCACAGCAACAACTCCCGCACCAGCAATACCTGCAACACCCACACCACCAGCAGTACCCCCAGCCCTCCCACCCCACCTGGGACGCCAACGCCATCACCGCCGCCCAACACGACTGGGACGGCATTCTCAGTCAATGGGAAGCCACCACGTCCCCGACCCCGCCCCTCTCCGCGCCGGGGCAAGGGGGCGGGTGAGGCGCCGTCAGGATCGCGTCGGGCCCCCGATGCCCGTGCCCGGTTCGTGGTGTTCGTCCGTATGATCGCGGGGGTGGCAGGTGACCGGCTCCGGAGGTGGGAACGAGCATGGCGGAACGGCGTGTTGTCCTGGTGACGGGGGGCGGGACGGGTATCGGGGCGGCCACCGCGCGGCTGTTGCGGGCGGCCGGGCACCGGGTGGTGATCTCGGGGCGGCGGGTCGAACCGCTGCGGCGGCTCGCCGAGGAGACCGGAGCGCTGGCGCATCCCTCGGATGCCGCCGATCCCGCGGCGGTGCAGGATCTCGTCGACGCCACCGTGTCCGCGTACGGGCGGCTCGACGGGCTGGTGCTCAACGCCGGGATCGTGCGCGGCGGCGCCGTGGGTGATCTGTCCGTCGAGGACTGGGAGGCCGTGATGGCCACCAACGTCACCGGGCCGTTCCTGCTCCAGCGCGCCGCGCTGCCGCATCTGCTGGCGAGCCGGGGTGCGGTCGTCGCGGTGGCCTCGGTCGCCGCCCTGCGCAACGGCCACGGCAATGCCGCGTACGCGACGTCCAAGGCAGCCCTGCTCCAGCTCTGCCGGTCGCTCGCCGTCGACTACGGGCGGGCCGGGCTGCGCGCCAACATCGTCTGCCCCAGCTGGGTGCGTACGGAGCTGGCCGACCGGCGGATGGCGCGCTTCGCGGAGGAGACCGGGCGGGCGGCCGGCGGGGCGGACGCCGGGTACGAGGAGGCCACCCGGCTGCTGCCCGCGGGCCGCCCCGCAGAGCCGCGGGAGGTCGCGGAGGCGGTCAACTGGCTGCTCTCGCCGGCCGCGTCGTTCGTCAACGGCGCGGTGCTCACGGTCGACGGCGGGGCGACGGCGCTCGACCCCGGCGGCGCCGCGTTCTCCTTCCGTATCGAGGCCCGCGACGGTGCGAATGCCCGCGACGGTGCGAACGGCTGAGGCGGACATGACGGAGATCCTTTACCGGGACCGTTGGATCGAGTGCACCTCGGAGGTCCTGCGGGTTCGCGGCTACTACTTCCCGTGGGGGGACGAAGACCGTCCGTTATGACGCGGTGCGCGCGGTCCGGCGGGTGGCGATCGGTGCCTTCGGCGGCCGGGCCCGGATCTGGGGGACCGCGCACCCGCGCTACTGGGCGAGCCTGGACCCGGGGCGGTTCTCGAAGCGGGAGGCGCTGGTCCTCGATCTGGGCCGATTCGTGCGCCCGTTCGTCACGCCGGACGACGCCGCGGCCGTGGAGGCCATCCTGCGCGAGCGGATGCCGGCGCCTCCTCGGCCGTGACGCCGCGGGGGCGCGGGCCGGAGGTCAGGTGGTGGCCGGCTGGGCGGCGCGGGCGAGTTCGCGGCGCAGCCGCTGGAAGGGGCGTGGGCGGTTGAGGGCGAGCACCGCGGTGGTGCGCCCGTCCCGTTCGTAGCAGGCGAGGAAGCTGCGGTCGTCGGGGGAGCCCTCCAGGACGCGAGGGGTGTCGGTGGGCAGCCGGTGGCCCGCGAACTGGATGCGGACGCCGTACTGGTCGGACCAGAAGTACGGCAGGCCGTGGTGGGTCGCCACGGTGGCGCCGGCCAGCAGGTTCCGCGCCGCGACGGCGGCCTGTTCGGTGGCGCTGGTCCAGTGCTCGGCGCGGGCGCCGTCGACCCGGGCGACGTCCCCGACGGCCACGACGGCGGGCAGCGGCGTCACACAGCCCGCGTCGCAGCGCACCCCGTCGTCGAGCGGCAGCCCGGAGTCCGCGAGCCAGGCGGTGCGGGGGCGCACCCCGATGCCGGTCACGACCACGTCGGCGGGGAGCAGCCGGCCGTCGGCCAGCTCGACCCCGGTGACGCGCCGGCCGGTGCCGCCGTCGTGCAGCCGGGCGACGCCGGTCCCGGTGAGCAGGGTGACGCCGTGGTCCGCGTGCAGGGCGGCGCAGATCTCGGCCATGGCGCCGCCGAGTTGCGGGACGAGGGGGAGCGGGGCGGCCTCGACGACGGTGACGTCATGGCCGAGGGCGGCGCACGACGAGGCGACCTCGGCGCCGATGAAACCGCCGCCGATCACCACGACCCGGACCGGCCCCGACACCAGATCCGCGCGGAGCGCCTGGGCGTCGTCGAGGGTGCGCAGGGTGTGGGTCCCGGCGGGCACCGGGCCGGGGAGGCGGCGCGGGGCGGCCCCGGTGGCCAGGACGACGCCGTCGGCGGTCAGCGACCGGCCGCCGTCGAGCAGCACCGTGCGTCCCGCGGTGTCGAGACCGGTGGCCCGGGTGCCCAGCAGCCATTCGGCATCGAGTTCGGCGATCTCCTCGGCGTCGGCCAGGGCCAGTTGACCCGGGCCGGTGCCGCCGGTGAGGAAGTCCTTGGACAGCGGGGGCCGGTCGTAGGGGCCGTGGCACTCGTCCCCGACGATCACCAGCCGGCCGTCGAACCCCTGGGCGCGCAGGGCCCGCGCGGTGTACAGGCCCGCCAGCGAGGCCCCGATGACTGCGACCGACTTCATGCGGCGGTGCCCTCCTCGGCGGCGCGGTGGACGTAGATCATGCCGTCCTGGACGGTCACGGGGTGGGTGCGCACGGCGCGGCGGGCCGGCAGGCAGGTCGCCGCTCCGGTGCGCAGGTCGAAGGAGGCGGCGTGCAGCGGGCATTCGACCAGGCACCCTTCCAGCCAGCCGTCCGCCAGCGAGGCGTCCTGGTGGGTGCAGGTGTCGTCGATCGCGTAGAGCTGCCCGTCGGTGTGGAAGACGGCGATCGGCGGTGCGGTGTCGATGCGTACGGACTCGCCTGGCGGCAGGTCGGCGAGAGGGCAGACAGGAATCACGGGACCCCCCTGGTGCATTCGGAAGCATCGAGTTTCGTGGAGCGCACGATGAAGCGCTATACGCAACAGAATCCCGATGGCGGGCGGATGCGTCAAGCGCCTCGGGGAATTGCCGGAACACGGGCCGGTGCGCGGGCCGGAACGCGGTCCGGGGCGCCGGAGTTCGGTCTTTCCGGCCGTGTGCAGGGGCGTCGCGAGTCCGTTGCGGAGAGCCGGCCCGTACCTCTTGACGCTGCCGAGTCGGCGTTCCCACTATGTCTCTCATCGCGCAACCAGTCGTGCAGTACGCAACACTTGAGGGGTAGGGCATGCCACACGAAGTCCATGCCGTCGTCGCGGCGGAACACGGCGCACCCGTCGAGCTGCGGACCATCGTGGTGCCGGATCCCGGCCCGGGAGACGTGCTCGTCGCCGTGCGGGCCTGCGGCGTCTGCCACACCGATCTGCACTACCGGGACGGAGCGATCGGCGACGCGTTCCCCTTCCTGCTCGGCCACGAGGCGGCCGGCGTGATCGAGGAGGTCGGCCCCGGCGTCACCGGGCTCGCCCCCGGCGACTTCGTCGTCCTCGCCTGGCGGGCCCCCTGCGGCGCCTGCCGCTCCTGCCGCCGCGGACGGCCTTGGTACTGCTTCGACTCCGTCAACGCCGGCCGGCCGATGACCCTGCGGGACGGCACCTCCCGTACGGCGTCCGGGGGAGGCACTCCGCTCACCCCCGCGCTCGGGATCGGCGCGTTCGCCGAGAAGACCCTGGTCGCCGCCGGACAGGCGGTCAAGGTCGACCCGCACGCCCGCCCCGAGGCCGCCGGCCTCATCGGCTGCGGCGTCATGGCGGGCTATGGCGCGGCCGTGCACACCGGCGCCGTGGGCAGCGGGGACACCGTCGCCGTCATCGGCTGCGGCGGGGTGGGCAGCGCGGCCATCGCCGGTGCGTCCCTCGCCGGGGCCCGCCGGGTGATCGCGGTCGACATCGACGACCGCAAGCTCGACGGCGCCACCCGCTTCGGCGCCACCCACACCGTCAACTCCCGTGGCACGGACCCCGTCGAGGCGGTCCGCGGGCTCACCGGCGGCCATGGCGCGGACGTGGTGATCGATGCGGTCGGCCGGCCCGAGACCTGGACCCAGGGCTTCTTCATGCGCGACCTGGCCGGGACGCTGGTCCAGGTCGGCGTCCCCGACCCGGACATGCGCGTCGAGCTGCCGCTGATCGACCTGTTCTCGCGCGGCGGCGCCCTGAAGTCCTCCTGGTACGGCGACTGCCTGCCCAGCCGCGACTTCCCCGTGCTCATCGACCGCTACCTCGGCGGACGCCTCGACCTCGACGGATTCGTCACCGAGACGATCGCCCTGGACGAGGTGGAGTCCGCCTTCGACAAGATGCGCGACGGCCGGGTACTGCGCTCCGTCGTGGTCATCTGACGGCGTCCCGTCCCTCGCCGATCACCCCGACCAGCAGGAGGAGGGTCATGTCCCGTACGCCCGCACACCGTTCCCGTGTAGTGGTCATCGGTGCCGGCATCGTCGGCTGCTCGCTCGCCGACGAGCTGACCGCCCGTGGCTGGAGCGAGGTCACCGTCCTCGAACAGGGCCCGCTGCCGGCCCCCGGCGGTTCCACCTCGCACGCCCCCGGCCTGGTCTTCCGGACCGGCCCGTCCAAGACCATGACCGAGTTCGCCGCCTACACCGTCGAGAAGTTCGGCGCCCTGGAGGCGGACGGGCTGCCCTGCTTCCACCCGGTCGGCGGCCTGGAGATCGCCACCACCGAGGCCCGCTGGGCCGACCTGCACCGCAAGGCCGGGCTCGCCGCCTCCTGGGGCGTACGCGGTGCGCTGCTCTCCCCGCGGCAGTGCAAGGAGCTGTGGCCGATGCTCGACGAGACCGTGCTGTACGGCGGTTTCCACACCCCCGACGACGGCCTGGCCCGCGCGGTGCCCGCCTGCCGCGCCCAGATCGCCCGGGCCGAGAGCCGCGGCGCCCGCTTCCTGGAGCGGCACACCGTCACCGGCATCGAGCGGGCGGACGGCCGCGTCACCGGCGTCGTCACCGACCGCGGCACCTTCCCCGCCGACCACGTCGTCTCGGCCGCCGGCTTCTGGGGCCCGGTGATCGGCGCGATGGCCGGGGTGGACGTACCGCTGCTGCCGCTGGCCCACCAGTACGCCACCACCGAGCCGCTGCCCGAACTCGCCGGCGTCAACGACCCTCGTCGCGAGGCGAGCAAGCCGATCCTGCGCTTCCAGGACCGCGACCTCTACTTCCGCGAGCACCACGACCGGCTCGGCATCGGCTCCTACGCCCACCGCCCGATGCCCGTCGACCCCTTCACCGTCCCCGCCTTCGACGAAGCTCCCGTGATGCCGTCGTCGCTGCCCTTCACCGCGGACGACTTCGCCCCGAGCTGGCAGGACAGCGTCGGGCTGCTGCCCGCGCTCGGCGCCTCGCGGGTGGCCGAGGGTTTCAACGGCGTCTTCTCCTTCACCCCCGACGGGATGCCGGTCCTCGGCGAGTCCCGCGAACTGCGCGGATTCTGGCTCGCCGAGGCGGTCTGGGTCACCCACTCCGCGGGCGTCGCCAAGGCCGTCGCCGAGTGGATGACGGAGGGCCGGCCCGCCGTCGACATCCACGAATGCGACCTCTACCGCTTCGAGGACGCCCAGCGCTCGCCCGCCTACATCGCCGACCGCGGCGCCCAGAGCTTCATCGAGGTCTACGACGTCATCCACCCGCTGCAGCCCATGGAGCAGCCGCGGCCGCTGCGCACCAGCCCCTTCTACCCGCGGCAGCAGGAACTCGGCGCGTACTTCCTGGAGGCCGGCGGCTGGGAACGCCCGCACTGGTACGAGGCCAACGCCCCGCTCGCCGAAGGGCTGCACCTCCCCGAGCGGGACGCCTGGTCCGCCCGCCACTGGTCGCCGATCGCCGCCGCCGAGGCCCGGGCCACCCGCGAACGGGTCGCCCTCTACGACATGACCCCGCTGCGCAGGCTGGAGGTCACCGGCCCCGGCGCCCTCGCCTTCCTCCAGCGGATGACCAGCAACAACCTCGCCAAGAAGCCGGGCGCGGTGACCTACACCCTGCTCCTGGACGAGACCGGCGGCATCCGCTCCGACCTCACCGTCGCCCGGCTGGCCCCCGACCGCTTCCAGGTCGGCGCCAACAGCGCAGCCGACCTCGACTGGCTGCTGCGGCATGCCCCGGACGGGGAAGTACAGGTCCGTGACATCACCTCCGGCACCTGCTGCATCGGCGTCTGGGGCCCGCTCGCCCGCGACCTGGTCCAGCCGCTCACCCGCGACGACTTCTCCCACGAGACCTTCGGCTACTTCCGGGCCCGGCAGACCCACCTCGGCCATGTCCCGGTCACCGCCCTGCGCCTGAGCTACGTCGGCGAGCTGGGCTGGGAGCTGTACACCACCGCCGACCTGGGGCTGCGGCTGTGGGACACGCTCTGGGAGGCGGGCCGTGAGCACGGGGTGATCGCCGCCGGACGCAGCGCCTTCAACAGCCTCCGGCTGGAGAAGGGGTACCGCGCCTGGGGCCATGACATGACCACCGAGCACGACCCGTACGAGGCCGGCGTCGGCTTCGCCGTCCGCCCCGCCAAGGGCGACTTCCTCGGCCGCGACGCACTGGAGGGCCGCAGCGATCAGACCGCGGCCCGCAGGCTCAGCTGCCTCACGCTCGACGACCCGGACGCCCTCGTCCTGGGCAAGGAACCGGTCCTAGTCGACGGCGTCCCGGCCGGCTACGTCACCTCCGCCGCCTACGGCTACACCCTGGGCCGGGGCATCGCCTACGCCTGGCTGCCGGCCGCCGCCGCGGCCCCCGGCACCCCCGTCCACATCGAGTACTTCGGCGAGAAGATCCCCGCGACCGTCGCCCAGGAGCCCCTCTTCGACCCCCGGATGGAACGCATCCGCAGGTAGCCCGCGTCCGTCGGTCCACCGGTGATCCGCTCGTCCTCCGTACGCAGAAGGAGCAACCGCATGGCTCCCACCTACGACGTCATCGTCCTCGGCCTCGGCGGCATGGGCAGTGCCGCCGCCCACCACCTCGCCGCCCGCGGCGCCCGGGTCCTGGGCCTGGAGAAGTTCGGCCCGGTGCACCACCGCGGCTCCAGCCACGGCGGTTCCCGTATCACCCGGCAGTCCTACTTCGAGGACCCCGCCTACGTCCCGCTGCTGCTGCGCTCCTACGAGCTGTACGAGAAGCTGGAGCGGGACACCGGCCGCCAGATCGCCACCCTCTGCGGCGGGGTGATGATCGGCCGCCCCGACAGCCGCACCGTCCGCGGCAGTCTGGAATCCGCCCGCCGGTGGGACCTCCCGCACGAGATGCTCGGCCCCGAGGAGATCCGCCGCCGCTTCCCGACCCTCACACCCGCCGACGACGAGGTCGCGCTGTACGAGGCGCGGGCGGGCCTGGTCCGGCCGGAGTTCACCGTCGCCGCGCATGTCCAGCTCGCCGGCCGGGACGGCGCCGAGCTGCACTTCGAGGAACCGGTCACCCGCTGGGAGGAGCTGCCCGGCGGCTCCGGGGTCCGCGTGCACACCCCCGAGAACACCTACACCGCGGGCCAGTTGGTGATCTGCCCGGGAGCCTGGGCGCCCCAACTGCTCACCGACCTGGGGGTGCCGTTCACCATCGAACGGCAGGTCATGTACTGGTTCGCCCCCGACGGCGGCACCGCGCCCTTCGTCCCGGAGCGGCACCCGATCTACATCTGGGAGGACGACCGGGGCGTCCAGGTCTACGGCTTCCCGTCGATCGACGGCCCGGACGGCGGTGCCAAGGTCGCGTTCTTCCGCAAGGGCACCGTCTGCACCCCGGAGACCATCGAACGCACCGTGCACGACCACGAGGTGCGCGCCATGGCCGACCAGATGCGCCCCCGCATCCCCGCCCTCCCCGGCCGCTTCCTCAAGGCCGCCACCTGCATGTACTCCAACACTCCCGACGAGCACTTCGTGATCACCCGGCACCCCGCGCACCCGGAGACCGTGACCGTCGCCTGCGGGTTCTCCGGGCACGGCTTCAAGTTCGTCCCCGTGGTCGGTGAGATCGTCGCCGATCTCGCGCTGACCGGGGCCACCGCGCACCCCATCGAGCTGTTCGACCCCCGCCGGGCCGCCGCCGCGGCCGCTTGAGGAGGCCACCATGACGACCACCCCCACCGAGTCCGCCCCGGCCGCGGCCACTGTGCCCGTTGCCGGTGCCTCCCCGAGCCTGATCGCCACCCTCGCCGGCCACTACTACACCGACCCCGGCATCTTCCGGCAGGAGCAGGAGAAGATCTTCGAGCGGCTGTGGTTCTGCGCTGTCCGCAGCGCCGACCTGGAAAAGCCGGGCGCCTTCCGTACGGTCCGGATCGGCCGGGAGAGCGTGCTGATCACCCGGAACCGGGCCGGAGAGCTGCGCGCCTTCCTCAACGTCTGCCGGCACCGCGGCGCGCAGCTGTGCGCCGAGGAGTCCGGCGAGGTCCGCCGCACCCTCCAGTGCCCCTACCACGCCTGGACCTACGACCTCGACGGCCGCCTGGTGGCCGCCCCCAACCTGCAGAAGATGCCGGACATCGACCGTACGGAACGCGGCCTGGTCACCGTCCCCCTCCGCGAATGGCTGGGCTACGCCTGGGTGTGCCTGGCCGACGACCCGCCGTCCTTCGAGGACACCGTGATCGGCGCGGCCGTCGAGCGGCTCGGCGACGCCGCCTGTCTCGACCGCTACCGCACCGAGGGGCTCGCCCTCGGCCGGCGCCTGACCTATGACGTGCGCGCCAACTGGAAGCTCATCATCGAGAACTTCATGGAGTGCTACCACTGCGGCACCATCCACCCCGAACTCACCGACGTGCTTCCGGAGTTCGCCGACGGTTTCGCCGCCCAGTACTACGTCGGCCACGGCGCGGCCTTCGCCGAGGAGGCCACCGGATTCACCGTGGACGGCAGCGAGGGCTTCGGCCGGCTCCCCGGCATCGAGGACACCCAGGACCGCCGCTACTACGCGATCACCGTCCGGCCGCAGGTGTTCGTCAACCTCGTCCCCGACCATGTCATCGTCCACCGGATGTTCCCGACGGCCCCCGACCGCACCCTCGTCGAATGCGACTGGCTGTACCTCCCCGAGGTTGTCGCCTCCGGCGCCGACCTCGCCAAGTCCGTCGAACTCTTCCACCGCGTCAACACCCAGGACTTCGACGCCTGCGAACGCACCCAGCCCGCCATGAGCTCCCGCGCCTACCGCACGGGCGGGGTGCTGGTCCCCAGCGAGCACCACATCGGCGGCTTCCACCGGTGGGTCAGGGACCGGCTGGGGGAGCGGGAGGGCGCGACGGGATGACACCGAGGCGCCGGGCCGCGGGGTGTACCGCTCCGTGCCCGGCGCCTCGGTGTCGCGTCGCGGGCCGCTGCCGGGGCCGGCCGTGTAGCCTGCGCATACAGGTTGTATGCAGTGGTGGCGGTTCATGAGTGGGGGAGAGCGGGCGATGCAGTCGGGGCGTGAGAAGGCCTACGCGTATCTCAAGGACAGTGTGCTGACCGACCCGGAGATGCAGGACCGGTTCCTGTCCGAGCAGGAGATCGCGGACCGGATCGGCGTCTCCCGCACTCCGATCCGCGAGGCCCTGCTGCTGCTCGCCGCCGAGGACCTGGTGCGGCTGGTCCCCAAGCGCGGGGCGCATATCGCGCCGCTGTCCGGCCGCGAGATCAGGGACCTGATGGAGATGCGCGGCCTGATCGAGCGCTTCGCCGCGGAGCGTACGACGGATCAGGGGACCGCGCCCGTCGACGAGATGGCGGACATCCTCGCCCACCAGGACACCCTGCGGGGCGAGGAGACCACCAAGGAGTTCATCGCCGCCGACCACCGCTTCCACGCCACCCTCGTCGCGGCCGTCGGCAACACCCTGATGAGCCGTCAGTACGACGCGCTGCGCAGCCGCCAGATCCGGGCCGGGGTCCTCGCCCTCTACCGCTCGGGCAACCGCCAGGACGAGGTGCTCGCCGAGCACCGGCAGATCCTCGACGCCCTGGCGGCCGGGGACGCCGCGGCCGCCTGTGCGGCCATCGACGGCCACATCAGGGCGACCCAGCGCATCCTCCTGGCCGCCTGACCCCGGTGGGCCGGGCCTACAGCTTCCGGTTGTCCAGCACCGCCACGGCCCGCCTGACCCGCCGGGCCTCCTCGGGGTCCACTTCCCCGATCAGCAGGTCGGGAGTGCTGCCCAGCCGGCCGCGGACGGTCCCGTCGGGGCCGATCAGCGCGGTGTGCCCGACGCCGTTCGGGGCCTGGGCGGGCTCCTCGGGGTCGATCCCCGGATCCGGGGCGGCCTGGTCCACGGCCGCCACCCAGACGGTCGCGTCCAGGGCGCGGGCCCGCACCAGCAGGTCCCACTGCGCACGCTTGCCCGGCCCCGCGGCCCAGGAGGCGGGCAGCAGCGACAGCGTCGCCCCGGCGTCCGCATGCGCCCGGAACAGCTCGGGGAACCGCAGGTCGTAGCACGTCGCCAGGCCCACCCGGACGTCGTCGACGTCGATGGTGACCACGCGGTGGCCCGGGGCGACCGTGTCGGACTCCCGGAAGCCGAACGCGTCGTACAGGTGGATCTTGTCGTAGGACTCCTCGACGCCGGGGCCGGTGGCGAGCAGGGTGTTGGCCACCCGTCCGTCGGGCGCCGGGGTGAACATGCCCGCCACGACCGTCACCCCGGTCTCCCTGGCGACCGCCCGTACCCCCTCGGCCCACGGCCCGTCCAGCGGCTCGGCCACCTCCGCGAGCGGGGTCCCGAACCGCACCATGGCCGCCTCGGGAAGGACCACCAGCCGGGCCCCGGCGCGCGCGGCGCCGCGGACCTGGTCCTGGACGTCCACGAGGTTCTCCTTGGGATCGGTCGATGCCGTCATCTGGCACAGCGCGATGCGCATACGGATCTCTCTTCTCTCGTGCCGGTCGGTTCTGCGGAACGGGTGCCGGGCGGCCGCCTCAGCGGCCGGGTGCTTCTGTGATCATCCTCCCCGGCGACCGCCCGGCGCCCTTCGCCGGGTGGGCGTACTGCTCGTCCTCATCGTGCGCCGGATCCCGCCCCAGCAGCACGCCCACGAGGGTGACCACGGCGGTCCCGGCCAGGTACAGGGCCAGCGGCAGCCAGCTGCCGAAGGAGCCCAGCAGCGCGGTGAACAGCAGCGGAGCGACCGCCCCGCCGATCACCCCGGCCAGCGTGTACGCCAGCGACGACCCGGTGTAGCGCAGCCGGGGGGTGAACTGTTCGGCGACGAACGCGGCCTGCGGCCCGTACAGCAGGGAGTGGATCGCCAGGGCCACCACCACGCCCAGCACCAGCAGCCCGAAGGAACCGCTGTCCGCCATCGGGAAGAACACGAACGGCCACACCCCCGCGGCGACCGCGCCGCCGAGGTACATCCGGCGCCGGTTCCAGCGGTCCGACAGCGCCCCGGCCAGCGGGATCAGCACGATCTGCAGCGCCGAGCCGATCAGTACGGCCGCCAGCGCCTGTTCGCGGGGCAGCCTCAGGTGCTCGGTGGCGTAGGTGAGGACGAAGACGGTGAACATCGCGTAGAGCACGTCCGGCGCGACCCGGCTGAGGACCGCCGCCACCAGGGCCCGCGGCTGGGCCGTGAACACCTCGCGGACCGGCGCCTCGGGCCGGTCGCCGCTCGCCTCCATGGCCCGGAACACCGGCGTCTCCTCCAGGCGCACGCGGATCCACAGCCCGAAAGCCACCAGGACGCCGGAGAGCAGGAAGGCGATCCGCCAGCCCCACGCCAGGAACTGCTGGTCGGTCAGGAGCGAGCCGAGGGCCGCCAGCACGCCGTTGGCCATCAGGTTGCCGGCGGGCGGGCCGATCTGCGCCGCCGAGGCCCAGAAGCCGCGCCGGTGGCTGTCCGCGTACTCGCTGGTCAGCAGGACGGCGCCGCCCCACTCGCCGCCGACGCCGACGCCCTGGGCGAAACGCAGCAGCACCAGCGCCGCCGGTGCGGCCGGGCCGATGGCGGCCTGGGTGGGCAGCAGGCCGATCAGCAGCGTCGCGGTGCCGATCAGCACCAACGTCGCCACCAGCACCTTCTTGCGGCCGATGACGTCACCGAGCCGGCCGAAGAGGAACCCGCCGAGCGGCCGTGAGACATAGCCGACCGCGTAGGTGGAGAACGCCAGCAGGGTGCCGGTCAGCGGGTCGGCCGACGGGAAGAAGAGTTTGCCGAAGACCAGCGCCGAGGCGGCCGAGTAGACCGCGAAGTCGTACCACTCCAGCGAGGTGCCGGTCAGGCTGGCGACGAAGGCGCGCACCAGCGCGCCACGGTCGGGGCGGGACGCCGTGCGGAGCCGCGCCCCGCGGTGTTCTGCGTTGTCCATGGTCGGGCCACCTCGGGATCGGTTGCTGCACTGCAGGGCATACTTGCTGTATACAAGGCGTATGCGCAACCCTTCCGGGGAGCGAATTCACTTCCGCGCAACCCACTGTGACCTGGAGGAACCATGGCCGCTCTGACCTTCGAGCTCCCGGACGGAACACAGCGCAGGGTCGAGGTGTCGAGGCTGCTCAACGCCGGGTACGCCGGCCGCAGCCAAGCCGATGTGGCCGCCCACGTCGCGGAACTGGCGGAACTCGGCGTACCCGCGCCGTCCACCGTCCCCGCCCTCTACCCGGTCGCGCCCTACCTGGGCCAGCAGACCGCCGAGGTGCCGGTGCAGCACGCCCGCACCTCGGGCGAGGCGGAGTGGGCGCTCGTCGTGGACGAGACCGGGGACCTGCTGCTCACGGCGGCCTGCGACCACACCGACCGCGCTCTGGAGGCGCACGGCGTGGCCTGGAGCAAGAACGCCGGACCTGATGTGCTCGCCCGTACGGCATGGCGCCTGGCCGACGTCGCCGACCGCCTCGACACCCTGACCCTGCGCGCCTGGGTGACCCCCGTCGGCGGCGGCGCGGAGGTCCTCCTCCAGGACGGGACGGCGGGCGAGCTGCTGACGCCCGGCTACTGGACCGAGGTGCTGCGCGAGCGCGGCGAGCTGCGGCCCGGCACGGTCCTGATATCGGGGACCATCCCGATGCGGGCTGGCGTCGACCCGTTCGCGGCCCGCTGGCGCGTCGAACTCGCCGACCCGGCCACCGGGAACGTCATCGCGCTCGCCTACGACGTGCTCCCGATGCCGGAGCCGATCGGCTGACCCGGCCGGCGGCCCCGAGCGCCCGGCCCGCCGCGTCACAGCCCCTGAAGACGGCGGGCCGGGCGGGCCCCCGGGAGGTGCCCGCCCGGCCCGTACAAAACCGGATCCCGCGGCTGCCGCGGTCCGGCGAGAGGTCAGACGGCGGCCGTGTCGCGGCCCGTGCCGGCGATCTCCTCCGGGCGCAGCAGGGCGGCGAGCCGGTCGGCCGGGAGCAGCCCCTGTTCCAGGACCAGTTCGGCGACGCCGCGCCCGGTGGCGAGCGCTTCCTTGGCGATCGCGGTGGCGGCGGTGTAGCCGATGTGCGGGTTGAGGGCGGTGACCAGCCCGATGGAGTTCTCCACGCTCGCGCGCAGCGTCTCGGTGTTGGCGGTGATGCCCGCCACGCAGCGCTCGGCCAGGGTGCGGCAGGCGGCTCCCAGGTGGGTGATGCTCTCCGAGAGGGAGTGCAGGATCACCGGCTCGAAGGCGTTGAGCTGGAGCTGGCCGGCCTCCGCGGCCATGGTGATGGTGACGTCGTTGCCGATGACCTCGAAGGCGACCTGGTTGACGACCTCGGGGATCACCGGGTTGACCTTGCCGGGCATGATGCTCGAACCGGCCTGCACCGGCGGCAGGTTGATCTCCGCGAGGCCCGCCCGCGGTCCTGAGGAGAGCAGCCGCAGATCGTTGCAGCTCTTGGAGAGCTTGACGGCGACCCGCTTGAGGACGCCCGACAGGTGCACGAACGCCCCGCAGTCCTGGGTGGCCTCGACGAGGTTCGCGGCGGTGACCAGGGGCAGTCCGGTGAGGGCGGCCAGGTGCCCGCGGGCCGCCTCGGCGTAGCCCTCGGGGGCGTTGAGGCCGGTGCCGATGGCCGTGGCGCCGAGGTTGATCTCGTGGATCAGCGGCACGGCTTCCGCCAGCCGGCTCTGGTCCTCCTCCAGCATCACCGCGTACGCCGAGAACTCCTGGCCCAGGGTCATCGGCACCGCGTCCTGGAGCTGGGTGCGGCCCATCTTGAGGACGTCGCGGAACTCCTCGGCCTTGGCCGCGAACGCCTCGCGCAGCACGGTCATCGCGTCGAGCAGTTCGTGCACCGCGATGACCGTGGCGACCTTGACGGCCGTCGGGTAGACGTCGTTCGTCGACTGGCCGAGGTTGACGTGCTCGTTGGGGTGCAGATGGCGGTAGTCGCCCTTGGCGTGGCCCAGGATCTCCAGCGCCCGGTTGGCGATCACCTCGTTGGCGTTCATGTTCGTCGAGGTGCCGGCGCCGCCCTGGATGACATCGACGACGAACTGGTCGTGCAGCCGGCCGCCGGCCCGGATCTCCCGGCAGGCGGCGGCGATCGCGTCGGCCCGCCCGGAGTCGAGCAGCCCGAGGTCCTCGTTGGCCCGGGCGGCGGCCTCCTTGACGGCGGCGAGCGCGTTGATCAGGTGCGGGTAGGCGGAGATCGGCGTACCGGTGATCGGGAAGTTCTCCACGGCGCGCAGGGTGTGCACGCCCCAGTACGCGTCGGCGGGTATCTCGCGGTCGCCGAGCAGATCGTGTTCGCGGCGGTGGCCGGCGGCAGTCATGGTGCAGGTGGTCCTTCGTGAGGTGCGGGAGCGGGGGAGGGGGCGGGCAGGGGAAGTGACGTGGTGTCAGGTGCCGTGCGGGGTCAGCGCGGCCGTCGCGCGCAGCGTCCCGACCGGGGCGCCGCCGCCGATGACGGGGGCGGCGGCGAAGGGGGCGAGGACGCCGGGGTCGATGCCGCAGCGCGCCAGGGCCGCCGCCGTCACCGGCATCCGGGCGCGGTCGGCGCCGTCGGCTATCTTCACGCCGACCGCCCGCCCGTCCGGCAGCGCCGCGATCTGCACCCCCTCGAAGCCGTCCTTGGCGAGCAGGCCCGGCACCGCCCGGATCAGGCGGGCCACGTCCCGGCCGCTGCCGGAGACCAGCTCCGGGTACGTGCGCATGGCGTGGGCGACCCGGCCCTCGTCGGTGCCGGGGGCGGCCGTCGCCAGCCGGGCGGCGGCCCGGGTCAGGCCGTGCAGGGACACCGCGAACAGCGGGGCGCCGCAGCCGTCGACCGTGACCCGGGCGATGCCCTGGCCGGTGAGGTCCGCCACCGTCGCGGCGAGGTCCCGCTGGAGGGGGTGGCCGGGGTCGAGGTAGTCGTCCAGGGGCCAGTCCCGGGTGCGGGCGGTCAGCAGCATGGCCGCGTGCTTGCCCGAGCAGTTCTGCGCGAGGCGGCTCGGCCCGAGGCCGCGGCGGAGCCAGTCGTCCCGGACGGCGGGGTCGTAGGGCAGATCGGGGACGTTGCGCAGCGCGGCCTCGTCCAGCCCGGCGGCGTCCAGGATGCGCCGGGCGGTGGCCAGATGCCGTTCCTCGCCGGAGTGGCTGGCCGCGACGAGGGCCAGCGCCTCGTCGTCGAGCGGCGGCAGCCCCGCGCGCAGCAGGCCGACCGCCTGGACCGGCTTGAGCGCCGAGCGCGGGTAGAACGCGGCCTCGATGTCGCCCGCCTGGAACTCCACGCTCCCGTCGGCCGCCAGGACCACGACCGAGCCGTGGTGGACGCCTTCGACGAGTCCGCCGCGCACCACATGGGCGACGGGGACGTGCGCCGGTGCGCGGACCACGGGCGCGGCGCCCGGAGCGCGGTGCGGCGGAAGGGTGGTGCTGCTCTGACTCATGATCAGTTCTCGGTGCTTTCCGTGGGGTCGGTGCTGTGGTCGGTGTCGGTGTCGTGGGGGTCCGCGGTGTGCGGGGTGGGTGAGGTGCTGCCGGGGCGTGCCGCGGGGACGGTCCCGGAGGCGGCCTGCTGCCCCTCGCTCCGGGGGGCCGTCGCGTCCCTGAGGGCGCGGACCCGGCCCCGTACCAGGAACCAGCCGGCGACCAGCGCGGCCGCGATCGCGGGCAGGGCCAGCACGGTGGTGCGGCCGGCGCCGCCGTCGGCCCACATCAGCACCAGGACGAGGGCCAGGAAGGCCAGCGTCACGCTCTCGGTCCAGGGCGAGCCGGGGAGCCGGTAGCCGGGGCGGACGAGCAGCCCGGCCCGCGCCTTCCGCCAGAACAGCAGATGACAGATCATGATCATCGCCCAGGTGCTGAGGATGCCGATCGCCGCGAAGTTCAGCACGATCTCGAACGCCTCGCTCGGCACGACGTAGTTGAGCCCCACGCCCAGGACGCAGACCCCCGAGGTCAGCAGGATGCCGCCGTAGGGGACCTGGCTGCGGCTCATCACGCCGGTGAACCGCGGCGCGGAGCCGGACATCGCCATCGAGCGCAGGATGCGCCCGGTGGAGTAGAGGCCGGAGTTGAGGCTGGACATCGCGGCGGTGAGCACCACGA
This sequence comes from Streptomyces angustmyceticus, assembly GCF_019933235.1. Lineage (NCBI taxonomy): Bacteria > Bacillati > Actinomycetota > Actinomycetes > Kitasatosporales > Streptomycetaceae > Streptomyces > Streptomyces angustmyceticus. Next base: position 7,246,715 of record NZ_CP082945.1, read on the forward strand.
GGTTCATCACGCCGCCCGCGGCCGGCACCCCGACGCGGGACAGCACGGTGACGAAGGGGCTCTCGGCGGCCGAGTACGAGGTCCAGGGCAGCAGCATCGCCAGCAGCACCACCGAGCCGACGTAGAACAGTGCCACCCGCCACATGATGGAGTTGATCGCCTTGGGCATGACCTTCGCCGGCTCCGCGGTCTCGCCCGCCGTGACGCCGACCAGCTCGACCGAGGCGTAGGCGAACACCACGCCCTGGATGACCAGCAGCATCGCCAGGGTGCCGGCCGGGAAGACCCCGCCGTGGTCGGTGATCAGCGCGGGACCCGGGGTGTGGCCGCCGACCGGGTGCTGGGTGACCAGCAGGAAGATGCCGATCAGCAGGAAGACGACCAGCGCCCCGACCTTGACGATCGCGAACCAGAACTCCAGCTCGCCGAAGATCTTCACCGAGATCAGGTTCACGGTCAGCACGACCGCCAGGGCGATCAGGGCGATCACCCACTGCGGGACGTCGGAGAACATGCCCCAGTAGTGCGTGTACGTCGCCACCGCCGTGATGTCGGCGATCCCGGTGGTCGCCCAGTTCAGGAAGTACATCCAGCCCGCGACGAACGCCCCCTTCTCGCCGAGGAATTCGCGCGCGTACGACACGAACGCACCCGAGGACGGCCGGTGCAGCACCAGCTCGCCCAGCGCGCGCACCACCAGGAAAGCGAACAGGCCGCAGACCGCGTAGGCCACCGCCAGCGACGGTCCGGCGCCGGCGAGCCGGCCGCCCGCGCCGAGGAAGAGCCCGGTGCCGATGGCCCCGCCGATCGCGATCATGTTGATGTGCCGGGAGGTGAGGGACTTCTGGTACCCGGCGTCACCGGCGTCCACATGCCCGCCCGCCGGCCCCTGTGCGGTGTCCTGCCCCGCGTCTCGGTGGTGCTGCCGTTCCGCCTGCCGGAGGGGTTGCTCGCTCACGCGTGGTCCTCGTCTTCCGTGGAGGGGGGCGTACGGTGCGGTGGCCGCACGATGGTGGTCAGCGTCGACTCGACGCGTGCGAGGTGGTGCCGCATGGCTTCCACCGCGTCGTGCTCGGAACTGTCGACGAGCGCCTCGACGATCGCCCGGTGCTCCCGGTTCGACTGCTCGCGCCGCCCGCCGAGCTCGTTGAGGAAGGCCGACTGGCGGGCCAGCGCGTCGCGGATCTCCTCGATGACCCGGCGGAAGACCGGGTTGCGGGCCGCCTGGGCGACGGCGAGGTGGAACAGCGAGTCCATCGCCACCCATGCCGTGGTGTCGGTCTCCTGCTCCATCCGCTCCAGCAGGTGGGTCAGCTGGTCGAGGTCCTCCGGCGTACGGCGCACCGCCGCGTAACCGGCCACCGGGATCTCGACGTGCCGGCGCACCTCCAGCAGGTCGCTCGCGGCGTAGTCGCCGAAGGTCGGGTCCGCCACCGCGCCGTCGGAGACGACGAAGGTGCCCTTGCCGGTGCGCGAGACGGTCAGCCCCATGGTCTGGAGGGCGCGCAGCGCCTCCCGGAGCACGGGTCTGCTCACCTCCAGCCGGCGGCAGAGCTCCGCCTCCGAGGGGAGCTTGTCCCCGACCGCGTAGTCGCCGCGTTCGATGGCGCCGCGCAGGTGGTGGAGGACCGCTTCCATCGCGCTGATCCGCCGGGGCATGCCGCCAGCTGTCTGGCTGTCTGACAGGTTCACCCCGGAATCGTCGGTTCCGACGGGAGGGCTGTCAAGGGGGTGGGGCGGAGGGGATTTCCGCCCGCCCCACTCCGTCACTCCTCGGCTACGGACCGTGCGCCGTCGCGGCCTCGCCGGGCGGGTCCTCGCCGTTCGTGCGGAAGTCCAGCATGGAGAAGACCTTGTCGTAGCGGCGCCCGCCCATCGCCACGAAGTCGGGGAGGCGGCCGTACTCGCGAAAGCCCAGCGACCCGGTTCGGGGCCCGGCCCGCCGGGAGTCGCAGTATTCATGATCGGCAGGGTAGGGCGTGCCCGTGCGCCCCGTGCGCCCCGTGCGCCCCGTCCGGCTCGTGGGCGCATCCGGCGCGCGGCTCGCGGGGCGGCGGGCGGACGGCTCCGGCCGGACGGACGGGACGTGCGGGCACGGGGCCGGTCAGGGGGTGCGCGCCCAGCGGTAGCGGTGTTCAGGGCGGCCGGTGTCGCCGTATTTGAGGGTGAGGGTGAGGTGGCCGCCGCGTTCGAGGTGTTTGAGGTAGCGCTGGGCCGTGGAGCGGCTGACGCCGGCGCGTTCGGCGACCTCGTGGGCGGACAGCGGGTGCGCGGCCGCGTCCAGGACGCGGCGGACCAGATCGACGGTCGCCGCCGAGTGGCCTTTGGGAAGCTCCGTGTGCGGGGCGTCGGTGGTCCGGAAGGCGCCGAAGATCCGGTCCACCTGCTCCTGGCCGGCCTCGCCGCGGCCGCCCACCCGCTCCACGGTCCGGCGCAGCGCCGCATAGCCGTCGAGCTTGGCGCGCAGCCCGGCGAAGCCGAACGGCTTGACCAGGTACTGCAGCGCGCCGCTGCGCATCGCGTCCTGGACCGTGGCGACGTCCCGGGCCGCCGTCACCATGATCACGTCGGTGCGGTGGCCGAGCTGCCGCAGCCGGCGCACCAGCGCCAGGCCCGTTTCGTCGGGCAGATAGTGATCGAGCAGCACCAGGTCGACGGGGGTGCGCTCCAGGGCGGCCAGCGCCTGCGCGGCGGTGTGGGCACGCCCGGCGACCCGGAAGCCGGCCACCTGGGACACATACGCGGCGTTGATCTCGGCGACGTGGAAGTCGTCGTCCACGACCAGGACGTCGATCATCGGGCGGCTCCGCTCGGCAGGGGTCTTCGCTCCGGCGGCGCCGCGTGCGCGCGGGGCTCCGGCCGTCGTGGCACTCCGGTCATCGTCGTCCTCCGTCCGTCGTGGGTCTCCCGCCTCACCGTGGCTCTCCCGCCGCGCTGAGCCGGCGGCCGGGCGTCTCCCCGGGCCGGGCGAGGGCCTCGGGGAGGACGACGGTGAAGACCGCGCCGCCTCCCGCGCGGGCGGTCACCCGGGCCATCCCGCCGTAGCGCTCGGCGAGCCGCCGCACCAGCGCCAGGCCGATGCCCCGCCCGCGCGGGAAGGGCACCACGGACGCGGACGGTCCGGCGCCGGCGGTGGGCGGGGCGGCCTTGGTGGAGAAGCCCTCGGCGAAGATCTGCTCCCGCAGCCGAGGCGGCACCCCCGGCCCCGTGTCCGAGACCCGCAGCACGGCGGTGGTGTGCTCGGCCCGCAGCTCCACCTCCACGAACGGCGCGTCGCGGCGGAGCCCGGCGGTGGCGTCCAGCGCGTTGTCGATGAGGTTGCCCAGCACGGTCACCAGGTCGCGCGGGTCGACCACGGCGTCCGGCAGCAGGGTCTGGGGGGACACCCGCAGCGATACCCCGCGTTCGGCCGCGACGGCTGCCTTTCCGACGAGCAGGGCGGAGAGCAGTGGTTCGTGCACCCGCTCCGCGATCTGCTCCGCCGAGGCCCGCTGCGCGCTGGCCACCTCGCTGACGAACTCCACCGCCTTCTCGTGCCGGCCGAGTTCCAGCAGCCCGCGCAGGGTGTGCAACTGATTGGCGTGTTCGTGGTCCTGGGCCCGCAGTGCGTCCAACAGCCCCTGGGTGCCGTCCAGCTCGCGGCCCAGCAGCTCCAGCTCGGTGCGGTCGCGCAGGGTCACCACCGCCCCGCCGTCCGGTGTCGGCATCCGGTTGGCGACCAGCACCCGGCCGCCGCTGACCGCCAGCAGATCCGTGCCGGCCACCCGCCCGGCCAGCACGTCCGTCGTCCGCCCCGGCGGCAGCACCTCGTCCAGCGCCCGGCCCGCGGCCCCCGCGTCCAGGCCGAGCAGCCGCGCCGCCTCGTCGTTGACCAGCCGGATACGGCCGCGCCGGTCGAAGGCGACGACGCCCTCCCGGATGCCGTGCAGCATCGCCTCCCGTTCGTCGAGCAGCGCGGAGATGTCGGCGAACGCCACCCCGTGCGTACGGCGCCGCAGCCTCCGGGAGAGCGCCACCGCGGCCAGCACCCCGACGGCCAGTGCCGCACCCGCGTATCGCAGCAGCCCGGGGATGGTGCCGAACAGCCGCCCCCGGACGCTGTCGTAGGCGATACCGACCGACACCGCGCCGACGATCCGGCCGCGGTGGTCGCGCAGCGGCACCTTGGCGCGGGCCGACCGCCCCAGGGTGCCGGTGTCGATCTGCCGCACCTGCCGCCCGGCGAGGGTACGGCTCGGGTCGGTGGAGACATGCCGGCCGATCTCGTCGGGGTGGGTGTGCGACCAGCGCACTCCGCGGGTGTCCAGCACGACGATGTACAGCGCCCCCGTCGCGGCGCGGATCCGCTCCGCGTCGGCCTGCACCGGCCCGTGCGCCGTGGGTTCGGTGCCGACGAGTTCCTCGGCGAGGTCCGGATCGGCGGCGGTGGTCTGGGCGATGGACAGCGCCCGGCGCATCGCCTGGTCGTCCAGCTCGGAGCTGAGCGGGGCGAGGAACAGGCCGGTGGCGAGCACCATGACCCCGGTGGTCAGGGCGACCTGCGCGGTGAGCACCTGCGCGAAGACCCGTCGGGGCCGGCGGATCCGCATGCGCTCTCCTCCTGTCGCCGGCTCCTCCGCACCGGATCGGAACCGAATCTTCCTTGTCACCTCGCGGTGATCGCACCGTAAGCCGAGGGTGAGCGGGCGCCTACCCCTCGGACATGATCCAGCCGTTCTAGCGTGAGCAGAACGAGCACAACAGGGTTTGCGCGCAGAAAGGCGGCTTGCGCCCACAAGGCTGCCGCCGTGGCCCGGGTCGCTCCTAGCCTCCCGGCCATGAACAGCCACACGAGCCCCGCGATCGAACTGCGGGGGACGAGCAAGACCTTCCGTACGCCCTCGGGGGCGCTGCACACGGCCGTCCGGGACCTGGACCTGGTCGTCGGACGCGGCGAGTTCGTCGCGGTCGTCGGCCCCACCGGGTGCGGGAAATCCACCACGCTGACGCTGGTCAGCGGCCTGGAAGAGCCCACGGAGGGCGAGGTGCTGGTCGCCGGCGAGCCGGTGCGCGGCATCGGGGACCGGATCGGGTTCGTCTTCCAGCAGGACGCGGTCTTCCCCTGGCGCACCGTGCTGTCGAACGTGATGGCCGGTCCCCGGTTCCGCGGCGCGGCGAAGGCCGAGGCCCGGCAGCGGGCCCGGGAATGGCTCGCCCGGGTCGGGCTCGCTGCCTTCGAGGACCGCTATCCGCACCAGCTCTCCGGCGGGCAGCGCAAACGGGTCGCCCTGGCCGCGACCTTCGTCAACGACCCCGAAATCCTGCTCATGGACGAGCCGTTCTCCGCCCTCGACGTGCAGACCCGGGCGCTGATGTCGGACGAACTGCTGGAGCTGTGGTCGGGGACCGGCGCCTCGGTCGTCTTCGTCACCCACGACCTGGAGGAGTCCATCGCCCTCGCCGACAAGGTCGTGGTGATGACCGCGGGACCGGCCACCGTCAAGGAGGTCTTCGCGATCGACCTGCCGCGCCCGCGCAAGGTCGAATCGGTGCGGCTGGAGCCGCGCTTCATCGAGATCTACCGCGAGATCTGGTCCTCGCTCGGCGAAGAGGTCCGGATCACCCGAGAGAGGGGTGCCACCGATGCCGCCTGAGACCGCGACCCCGGTCGGCTCCCCGGCCGGAGCGGACCGTACGGACCGTGCGCGGGCCAGGGCCCGCGCCGCGCGCCGTCACCAGCTCCTGGTCCACGGCACCCGGGTGCTGCTGCTCGTCGCCCTGATCGGGCTGTGGGAGGGACTGGCCCGCGCCGCCGTCATCGATCCCTTCAATTTCTCCATGCCCTCCAGGATCTGGCACCAGATGAGCGAGTGGGCGCTGCGCGGAACACCGCAGGGCCCGCTGTGGGAGCAGGTCTGGTACACGCTCTACGAAGCGCTCCTGGGCTGGGTCATCGGCGTGGCCGGCGGTGTGGTGCTGGGCATCGCGCTCGGCCGGATCCGCTTCCTCGCCGATGTGCTCGGCCCGTACATCAAGGTGCTCAACGCGCTGCCCCGTATCGTCCTCGCCCCCATCTTCCTGATCTGGTTCGGCCTCGGACCGGCCTCGAAGGTGGCCTCCGCCGTGGTCCTGGTCTTCTTCCCGGTCTTCTTCAACGCCTTCCAGGGCGCACGGGAGGTCGACCGCAACCTGGTCGCCAACTCCCGCATCCTCGGGGCGAGCAACCGCCAGGTGACCCTGCGGGTGGTGATCCCCTCCGCCACCTCGTGGATCTTCACCAGCCTGCACGTCAGCTTCGGCTTCGCGCTGATCGGCGCGATCGTCGGCGAGTACATCGGGGCGACCAAGGGCCTCGGCCTGCTGGTCTCGGCGTCCCAGGGGACCTTCAACGCCGCCGGGGTGTACGCCGCCATGGTGATCCTCGCCGTCGTCGCCCTGCTCGCCGAGGGGCTGCTGGCCTTCCTCGAACGGCGGCTCTTCCGCTGGAAGCCGGCCGACGCCGGCGACGGCCGCTGACCCCGACCCCGTACGCCTTCCTCCTCATCAGCTCACAAGGACGTGATCATGCGCACCTCACGGAAAACCGCGGCCGCCGCTGTCGCCGCCGCTCTCGCCCTGACCATCCTCAGCGCCTGCGGCGGCTCCCAGGCGGCCGGCTCCGGCGACGGGAACGGCAAGATCAAGATCATGGTGGGCGGCCTCGACAAGGTCATCTACCTGCCCGCGAGACTCACCCAGCAACTCGGCTACTTCGAGGACGAGGGCGTCCATGTCACGCTGCTGACCGAACCGGCCGGCGTGCAGGCCACCACCTCGCTGGTCTCCGGCGACGTCCAGGGCGTCGTCGGCTTCTACGACCACACCCTCGATCTGCAGGTCAAGGGCAAGCAGGTGGAGTCGGTGGTCCAGCTCGCGCACGCCCCCGGCGAGGTCGAGGTCGTCTCGGACAAGGCGTCGGGCGACCTCACCTCGGCCAAGGACTTCAAGGGCAAGAAGCTCGGCGTCACCGGACTCGGCTCCTCCACCGACTTCCTGACGAAGTACCTGGCGGTGAAGAACGGGGTGCGGACCAACGAGTTCACGCCGGTGGCGGTCGGGGCCGGCCAGACCTTCCTCTCCGCCCTCCAACAGGGCTCGATCCAGGGCGGGATGACGACGGATCCGACCGTCGCCCAGATCCTGGACAAGAAGCTCGGCAAGGTCCTCATCGACATGCGCACCCCCGAGGGCTCCGAGAAGGCGCTCGGCGGCCCCTACCCCTCGTCCAGCCTCTACATGAACACCGACTGGGTGAACGGCCACAAGGACACCGTACGGAAGCTGGCCCGCGCCTTCGTGAAGACCCTCAAGTGGATGTCCACCCACACCGCCGAGCAGATCGCCGCGAAGATGCCGTCCGACTACGCCCAGGGCGGCGAGCGGCTCTACGCCCAGGCGATCAAGGACACCCTGCCGATGTTCACCAAGGACGGGGTGATGCCGGCCGACGGCCCCGCCACCGTCGAACGCGTCCTGAAGTCCTTCAACCCCAATCTCAAGAACGCCACGGTGGACTTGAAGAAGACCTACACCACCGAGTTCGTCACGAAGTAGCGCCGTTTCCGGGGGCCTTGCGCGAGGGCTCGTCACCAGCTGAGAAGGCCCCCGGCGCAGTGCCCGCGCTCCCCGCTCAGCGGTGCCGCAGCACGATGTCGTCGAGCGACCGGAGCCGCCGCCAGCGCTCCTGCGGGGTGCGGGCGGCGGGCAGCAGATCGGCGGCGGGCAGCGGCCCCAGGTCGAGCGAGGTGAGCTCGGCGACGTCCGTCACCGGCACCTGGAACGTCCGGAAGGCGCCCAGCGGCGGCGGTGCCCCCGGGGTCGCACCGGCCAGCGCCCGTTCGGCGTCCCAGATGAGGTCCGGGCTCTGGTCGAGCACGTAGGCCGTCGCCGCCGGCACGCCGTCCGGCCGCCGGAACGCCGCCACCTTCCAGAAGCGCAGGGGCACTTGGACGCCCCGGTAGGGCGGGTCCGAGTCGTGCAGCACCGGCCCGGTCAGGACGGCCAGCCGGCGATCGTGCCGGGCGGCGTGGTCGAGCAGGTGCTTCTCCAGTCCCTGCCAGACCTGTCTGGCCCGGTTGACGACGTCCGCCTGCGGGGCGGCGTTCGGGTAGTGGAAGGTGTCGGCGCGGGCCCGGTCCGCCTCCGCGGCCCCGCCCCACCCGGGCGCGAGCGGGTGCACCAGCTGACCCTTGTCCAGGGAGTTGTCGCGGTACACGGCGTCGCCTGCCTGGCGGTCCCCGGCCAGCCGCGGATCGCACCGCCAGCCGCCCTCCGGCGGCACCTCCGCCGCCGGTCCGTCCGCCGGCCGGCGGGCACCGTCGATACAGACCGCTGCGGCCGCGGCCATCCGCCGGTCCGGCCGCAGCACCACGGTGAAGTGGGTGTAGGGGAGCACCACCGTCTCCACGGCGGGGTCGACGGGCATCGGCAGCGGTACCGGCACTCCGAGGAACTGCGGGTCATAGCCCGTACGGCCGGCCAGGGCGGGCCCCGGCGCCGTCCCGGCCAGGGCTCCGGCGGCCCGTGGGGCATCTGAGGGGATCATGCCGTCACCGCTTCCCGGCGCCGTGGACCGCCGATCGGCGCCCGCGGCGAAGCCACTCGAACAGCCCGGCGGCCCGGCGGGTGGCCGCCCGCGCGGCACATCAGGGGAGGGACGACCGCACGGGACGCGGCAGTGCCGGACACGACGGACGGGACGCGGCGCCGGGCGCGCGTCCCGTCCAGGGGTATTCACATCCTTCCGCCGTCGGCGGGAACGCGGCCCCTCACTCGGAGGGGTAGATGTCTCCGCTGGCCATACCGCTTTCCTGCTCACTCTGGGACCGGAGCCTCAGGGCCTTCTCCTCCAGCCGCTTCCGCTCCTCCGGGTCGCCCGCGCGTTCCGCGGCCGCCTGCAGTTCCTGGGCCTTGTCGCGCATCTGCTGGATGCGTCCGCGTGATTCTCCTGTTGCACTCATGATCTGTCCTTGACCGGAGTATGGAGAGCTGCACATACCAGCGAATCAGGCTCGCCGGACCTTGGCATGTCGAAGAGTCACCCCCGGTGAGGGCGGATGTCCGGCAGTGACCGGCGGAGCGGACGGGCGGCGCGCCCGGGCGTACCGGCGTGTCTCCACCGTATGGCCCTCCTGAATGGCGGGAGCGCACAAAAGGGACGTTGGCTGAACCACAGCACTCTCAACGTCCGCCGAGTGTCAGCGCTTCTGGTGTTTGACGCTCCCCTCGTTCAGTGGAGTCCTCCATGACATCCGAACCAGCACTTTGTGGGGGCGACGCCGACCTGTCATCGACAGAACCCGGCGAGCATTTTCCGCCCATGACCACCGAGAAGAATTCGGCCCACACCCTTCTGTGGGAGGCAGTCACCCACCGGCCCCTGGCGGAAGTCGCCGCCCTGGTGGAACTGCTCAAGCGCAGCGGCGACGTTCCCAACCCCGGCGATGAGGCGCTGCGCATGGCCGTGGTGTCCCGGCCGGTCAGCGAGGTCGCCGCGCTCTTCGACATGCTGCGGGCCACCCCGCACACCGCCGAGTCGAGCCACGAGGCGCTGCGCGCGGTGGCCGTCGACCGGCCCGTCGAGGAGGTGGCGCAGCTGATCGAGCTGTTCGACCGTACGCAGGGCGCCGGCTCCGGTCTCCCGGGCATGGCCGATCCCTTCCCGTCCGGCCCCGACGTCTTCGGCGGACCGGGCGGACCGAGCGGACCTGGCGGTTCCGGCGGTTCCGGCGGCTTCGGTGAGCCGGAACCCACCGCGTCCCTGCACGTCCTCGACCCCGATGTACGCCCCCTGGACCGCAACGGGCAGCCGATGTCCAGCGCCCAGCGCGAGTCCGTGATGGGCCAGCCGCCCCAGCGTCCGCCCTGGTCCCAGCGGCCCGCCGGCACCATGCCGCACAGCGCCCCGCCGTGGGCCTCGTCGCCCGAGGCGAGCCCTCAGCCGGGCTACGCGGTCCCCGGCGTGCTGCGGTCCGTACTGCGCTGGCCCGCCGCCGCGGCCCTGGCCCTGTGCGGCCTGAGCCACCTGCCGGTGCACACCTCGCACCTGCAGGGCGCCCAGGCGGCCGCCGGCCTCTCGATGGCCATCGCCGTGGTCTACCTGCTGCTGGCCGGCTGGCTGGCGATGCGCGACACGGCCCTGGTCTGGACGGTGAGCGCCGCCGCCGCGATGATCATCATCGCCCTGCACGCGCTGTCCCGGGCCGGCGTCCTCGCCCCGCTCGGCAGCGGCCTGGGAGAAGCGGGCATGTGGCCCGAGCTGCTGGCCGTGGGACTGGCAGTGATCAGCGCCGGACTCGCGGGCGCGGCACTGCTCTACCGACCGCGCCGGGTGGACCCGGCCGCCGCGCGCGCCTGACGGACGGCGGCGCACCGGCCGCCAAGGGCGCGGGCCGAGACCCAGGTCAGGGTCTCGGCCCGCGCCCTTGGCGGCCGTCGGCACGCGGGGGAGGGGAGTGGCGGCCGACGGGTGCCGGAGGGGCCGGAGACTGCCGCACGGCCCCGGGAGCCCGCGGCGGGGCGGGGCCCGCCCGTCGCTCATTCCTTGGACGAATACCGGTGCAGGATCCAGGCGGGCAGCGCGAACCAGCAGACCATGAACCAGGCGACCATCCCCGCGACGACCCAGGGCACGGCCGAGTCGTGCAGGGCGATGCGCAGGATCAGCAGCAGCGCGGAGGCGACCGTGGCCAGCAGCAGGACGATCCCGAGCAGGGCCAGGCGCGAGGCCCACAGCACCGTCTCCGGCTTCAGCCGGTGCCCGGCGACCAGCCGGTGGAAGGTCACCGTGCCGATCAGCGCGCCGGTCGTGGCCGCCCCCAGCAGGACCGTCACCACGTAGATGGTCTTGTCGGTCGTCGGGAGCGTGGCGAAGCGCGGGGTGAAGACGACGGTCAGCAGGAAGGCGAAGAGGATCTGCACCCCGGTCTGGATGACCCGGACCTCCTGCAGAAGTTCGTTCCACCGCCGGTCGGCCCGCTCCTCCGGCGTCTCGTGGCGCCCCCGGGACGTGTCACGCGGGCCCAGCGCCGCCACCCGCGACCCCCTTCGGCTGCTCGGTGCGGAACGCCAGCTCCTCGTCCTTCACCTCCACGCGCACCGTCTCGCCCGCCGACAGCGCGCCGTCCAGCAACAGCCGCGACAGCGCGTTGTCGACCTCGCGCTGGATGGTGCGCCGCAGCGGCCGCGCCCCGTATTCGGGCTGGTGGCCGCGGTGGGTGAGCCAGTCCACGGCGCCGGGCGTGAACTCGACGGAGATGTCCTGGGCGCGCAGCCTGCGGGTCGTCCCGTCGAGCAGCAGGCCGGTGATCTGGCGCAGCTGGTCGTCGGTGAGCCGGCGGAAGACGATGATCTCGTCGAGCCGGTTGAGGAACTCCGGGCGGAAGTGTTCGCGCAAGGAGCCCAGCGCCCGTTCCCGCGCGCCGTCGCCCGCCTCCGCGCCCGTGACGTCCGGGCCGAAGCCGAGCACCCCGCGGCCGCCGCTGAGCGCCTCGGAGCCGAGGTTGCTCGTCATCACGATGACGGTGTTCTTGAAGTCGATCCGGCGGCCCTGGGAGTCCGTCAGATGCCCGTCGTCGAGGACCTGCAGCAGGATGTTGAAGACGTCGGGGTGCGCCTTCTCGACCTCGTCGAGCAGCAGCAGCGAGTACGGGTGGTGGCGCACCGCCTCGGTCAGCTGGCCCGCGTCCTCGTGGCCGACGTACCCCGGAGGCGCACCGACCAGCCGGCTGACCGTGTGCCGCTCCTGATACTCGCTCATGTCCAGACGCACCATCCGGTCCTCGCTGCCGAACAGCGCCTCGGCGAGCGCGCGGGCCAGCTCGGTCTTGCCCACGCCCGTCGGGCCGAGGAAGAGGAAGCTGCCGATCGGGCGGTCCGGGTCGGCCAGGCCGGCCCGCGAGCGCAGGATCGCCTCGGAGACCGCCGTGACCGCGTCGTCCTGGCCGATCACCCGGGTGTGCAGCCGGTCCTCCAGCCCCAGCAGCAGCTCCTTCTCCTCCTGGGTCAGACTGCTCACCGGCACCCCGGTCTGCCGCGACACGATCTCGGCGATGTCCTCGGCGGTGACCCGCACGATCCGGCGGTCGGTCGGCGGCTCGCCCCGGCCGGCCTCGATCCGCGCGGTCAGGGCGGTGACCCGGTCACGCAGGTCGGTGGCCCGTTCGTACTGCTCGGCGGCGACCGCCTGGTCCTTGTCCCGGATCAGCTGCTCCCGCTCGCGTTCCAGTTCGCGGACGTCGGTGGCCTTGGCGCCCGAGCGGAGCCGGACCCGTGCGCCCGCCTGGTCGAGCAGGTCGATCGCCTTGTCGGGCAGGAAGCGGTGGGCGATGTAGCGGTCGGAGAGCTCCACCGCCGCGAGCAGCGCCTCGTTGGTGTAGCGCACCTGGTGGTGGGCTTCGTAGCGGTCCTGCAGCCCGCGCAGGATCTCCACGGTGTCGGAGACGTCCGGCTCGGGCACCAGGATGGGCTGGAAGCGGCGGGCGAGGGCGGCGTCCTTCTCGATGTTGCGCCGGTACTCCTCCAGCGTGGAGGCGCCGATGACATGCATCTCGCCCCGGGCCAGGGCGGGCTTGAGCATGTTGCTCGCCTCCAGGGAGCCGCCGTCCCCGCTGCCGCCGCCGGCGCCGACGACCGTGTGCAGCTCGTCGATGAAGACGATCAGCGATTCGGGGTGCGCGCGGACCTCCTCGATGATGGCGTTCATCCGCTCCTCGAAGTCGCCGCGGTAGCGGGTGCCGGCGACGACGGACGTCAGATCCAGCGCGACGACGCGCCGGCCCGACAAGTTCTCGGGGACATCGCCGTCGGCGAGCCGCTGCGCCAGGCCCTCGACGATCGCCGTCTTGCCCACCCCCGCGTCGCCGACCAGCACCGGGTTGTTCTTCCCCCGGCGGGAGAGCACCTCGATGGTCTGCTCGATCTGCTCCTCGCGGCCGATCACCGGGTCGATCCGGCCCGCCCGCGCCAGGTCGGTCAGGTCGCGGCTGAACTTGTCCAGGGTCGGGGTGTCGTGCTTCGGCGGGGCGCCGTGCTCGGGGCCCGTGTGCGGGGCGCCGTGGCCGCTCTGCGGGGTGGCCTGCGGCTCGAAGTGGGCGAGGTTGAGAATCCGCCCCGCCGCCGAGTCCATGTTGGCCGCCAGCGCGTCCAGTACGTGTTCCGGGCCGATGTACGAGGCCCCGTTGTCCCGCGCCAGGTCGTGCGCGCCCAGCAGGGCCCGCTTGACCGCGGGGGTCACCGCGACACTGGACTGCTTCGGACCCGAACCGGCGCTGCTGTCGATCTCCGCCGCCAGCGCGTCGGGATCGGCCCCCGCCTGTTGCAGCAGGCTGCGGGTCGGCTCGGCGGCCAGGGCGGCCCGCAACAGGTGCTCGGTGCCGAGTTCCGGACTGCCGTGCTCGGCGGCGTAGGCGGCCGCGGAGGTCACCAGCTCCCGGGCGGGCCCGCTCATCATGCGGGCGATGTCCGCCTGCCGGGGCGCGGGCCGGCCCGGCTCGCCGTCCGCGGACTGCGCGGCGCCGAAGAAGCGCGCGAGGAAGTCACCGAACGAGTCCGGGCCGTAGCCCTCCGGACCCATGAATCCATTGCTCATGTGCGTCCGTTCCGCTGCCACGGCGGTACCGCGACATGCTGCCTTGTCGGGTTCCTTGTGCTGTTGGCTCGTGCTCCCGCCCGGCGGGTGCCCGGGCGATGCGACGCCACACGTCACACACGGCCCCACTGCTTCAGGATCAGGGCCCGCCACCCCATCCGCACCCGGGCGGGCCGCGGCGGGCGCCCGGCGCCGCGCCCGGTTCGCACCTGTCGCGGGCGAGGCGCGCCCGGTGCGCCGTATGGCGCTCCCGGCTGGCGCGGGCGCCCGGGAAACACTTGGCTCACACTCGGAGGGGGGCAGGTGTTCGGAGGGACGCGCGGATGCCCGTGGAGAGTGTTCCGGCCGGTGACGGCGAATACCTGCTGCAGGAATTCCTGACGGCCGTCCACACCGCGCCACCGTCCCGCTTCCCCGCCCTGGTCGAGCGCTACGCCGCCCGGATCGGCCTGCGCCGGGTGACCGTCTACCTCGTGGACCTCCAGCAGCGCCAGTTGACGCCCCTCTCCGGCGGGGAACGGCTCCCGGTGGACGCGTCGTGGGCGGGCTGGGCCTACCGCACGCTGGGGCTCCGCGTCGAGGAGAGCGCCGCCGGCCCGCTGATCGTCTGGCTGCCGCTGGTCGACGGCGCGGACCGGCTGGGGGTGGTGGGGATATGCGTCGACGCCCTGGACGGCGCCCTGCTGCGCCGCTGCCGGACGCTGGTGGCGATCCTGTCCATGGCGATCTCCTCGCAGCGGGGCGTCAGCGACCACCTGGTGCAGCAGACCCGTACGGACACCATGACGCTGCCCGCCGAGCTGGTCCGCTCCCTGCTGCCGCCGCGGACCGTCGGCAGCGCCCGCGCGGTGTCCACCGCCGTCCTGGAACCCGCCTACGAGCTGGGCGGGGACGCCTTCGACCACGCGCTGACGGAGTCGACGCTGCACGCGGTGATCCTCGACGCGATGGGGCACAACCTGGCCTCGGGGCTCACCACGTCGATCGCCATGGCCGGCTGCCGCAGCGCACGGCGGATGGGCGCCGCCCTGCCCGACCTCGTCCGGACCGTGGACGCGGTGCTCGCCGAGTGGCTGCCCGAGCAGTTCTGCACCGGCATCGCCGCCCGGCTGGACCTCCTCAGCGGGGTGCTGACCTGGTGCAACTGCGGCCATCCGCCGCCCCTGTTGATCCGTGGCCACCAGGTCCACAAGGCGCTGGAGCGCCCCGGCGAGCCTCCGATGGGCATGCCCGCCACGCTCGCCGACGCCCCGCGCACGGTCCACCGCGAGGCCCTGGAGCCGGGCGACCGGGTGCTGCTCTACACCGACGGGGTCACCGAGGCCCGAACGGCCGGCGGCGGCCGCTTCGGCCTGGCGGGCTTCACCGACTCCATCATCCGGGCCATCGCGGCCGGCGAGCTGCCCTCGGAGGCGCTCCGCCAGCTGATCCACGCCATCCTGGAGGGCCGGCAGCAGCGGCTGAGCGACGACGCCACGATCCTGCTCGTCGAGTGGCGGCCACCGGGCACGCGGTGAGCCGGCCGGCGGCTGCCCTACGCCCCGTCCGGCAGCGCCCCCGGGCGCCGTTCACATCTCCTTGCGGATCCGGTTCAGGTCGGCGGTGAGCGCGTCGAGCCAGATCACCGAGTCGACGAGCAGCGCGGCCGAGAGCGCGCGGGCCGCCCGGTCCGGGCTGTGGCGCGGCACGGCCGGGGCCACCGCCAGCAGCGCGCGGATGTCCAGCGGCCGGGCGTCCTCGCGGGGCACCGCGCTGTCCGTCCGCAGCTGCCGGGCGAGCGAGCGGTAGTCGGCCGCCGTCCGGTCGGCCGCGCGGCGCAGCCAGGCGGCGACCTCCCGCGAGGCGATCCGGCCCGGCCGGCCGGGCAGCAGCCGCTCACCGCGCCGCGCGTCCGACCCGGCGACCAGCACCGACGGCCAGTCCGGCTGTCCGGCGCTCTCGTCCCGCAGTTCGCAGTGGTACTGGGCCAGGCTCTCCCGCGCGAGGACGAGGGCCCGGTTGATCGCCACGCAGTCGGCGCCGCCGGTGTGGTCGACGACCCGGGTGGTGGTGTACCCGATGGCGTCGGCGACGGCCGAGCACAGGCCGGCCATGCTGCGGCGCACCTCGCGGCCCGCGCCCCGTGGCCAGGCCACCAGCCCGCAGGCCAGCCCGATGAGGCTGCCGACCAGCACGTCCACCAGCCGGACCGGGGCCAGTTGCCAGGTGACGGGGGAGACCTGCGCGAACAGCGTGGCCACCACCAGCGTGAACCCGCCCTGCGCCCAGGCCAGCCCGCGCAGCGGCCCCGCGATGAACGCCACCAGCATCACCACCGGCAGCACGACCGCGTAGACCGTGTCCCGGTCGTGCACCAGCACCAGCAGCCCGCCGGCCAGCACCGCGCCGACCAGCGTGCCGAGCAGCGCCTGCCGGACCGCGGACCAGGTCTCCAGGCTGGTGGTCCGGGTGAGGGTGAGCGTCGCCAGCAGCACCCAGAAGCCGTGCTGCAGGTCGAGGAGCCCGGCGACGGCCCGCGCGGTGGCCAGGCCGAGCGCGAACCGGCAGGCGTTCTGGAAGATCACCGAACGGGGGGTGAGGTGCGTGGTCAGCCGCTGCCACCACAGCTGGTGGGCGCGCGCCCGCGCATAGGCGAAGCCCTGCCCGGCGGGGCTGTTCTCGACGGACCGGTCGCCCAGCACCAGCCGGGTGGCCAGGGCGAGCACGACGGCGCAGTCCGCGGCCTGCACCACCTGGGAGCGGCGGCGCAGGTAGACCAGCCGGTCGTCGGTGCTCAACCGCTCCAGGGTGTCCACGGCCCGGTCGGCCCGTACGGGCGCCAGTTCGCTCTGCAGGACGGCGGAGGACGGCCCCTCGCCGGGCCGCAGCCGCTTGCCCCGCCGCAGCGCCCGCGCCGCCGCGCGCGCGGTGTCGCTGATGCCCTCCAGCAGCGCCACGGTCTCCGGGTGGTAGGCGTACCGCGGCCCGACCGAGGTGTGCAGGGCCTCCAGCCGGGCCAGCAGGGTGCGCACCGCCTCCGTGGCGTGCGCCATGGCCTTGTGGGCGAGGGTGGGGGAGGCGGGCAGGTCGGCCGGCGGCACGCGCGACGGACGCAGGGCGTCCCCGGTCTCCCGCGCCCGGGCGTACGCCTTCACGGGGGGCGGGCCGCCGTGGTGGTCGGCCAGCCGCGCGGCGGCGTCCGCGGCGTCGGCCAGCAGCCGGCGGAAGGACGGGGTGTCCGGTTCGGGCACCAGGAAGCGCTGGGCCAGCGCCAGCAGGACCGCGCCCAGCAGGAAGCCGGACAGCCGCTGGCCCAGCGTCTCCGGGGCGTAGGGCGGGAAGCACGGCAGGATGTAGAGCAGTTGCATCCCGGGGGCGGCCCCGGCGATCCGGGGCCCGGTGGTGCCCGCGTACGCCACGACGAACCCGATGACCAGCATGCCGAGGACGGCGGCCCAGGTCTGCACGGCGAGCAGTGTGCCCAGCGTGATGAGCACCAGCCCGGCGGGGACCGCCGTGAGCACGGTCGCGGCGCGCTGGCGTCCGGACCCCGGGATACGGGCGAGCACGCCGAGCGACACCACGGTGAACGTGGCGTAGACCGACATGACGGTCAGTCCGAGCCCGTAGCGGCAGAGGTAGAAGGCCACGCACGAGGCCACGGTGACCCGGACCGCGTTGCCGACCACGGAGCGGTGCCCGCGCAGCCCGTGCCGGGCGTGCTCCACCAGGTAGCGCGCCCGGCGCAGCACCGCCCCGGCGGGTCCGCCGGCCGGCTGCCGCGGCCCGGACCGCGGGGTGGTTCCCTCTGGCGGGCTCACCTTTCCACTATTGGCCAGCGGGTCCCGGTCCGCACCGCGCGGCGGGCGGGAACGGCCGCCGGGCGTCCCCCGAGGACGGCACGGCGGCGCGCCCCGGACCGGCCGGGGAGGCGCGGGACACGCGGGGACTCGGCACCCGAACACCTCCTGCGCGGCGGCGGGACACCGGGAATCCGGGCGCGGGGGAAGGGAGTTGACGAGGCGCCGGTCGGGCGGGCGCGGAGGCGGACCGTACACTGCGGAACGTGACGGAGAAGAAGGCGGGCGCCGTGAGCGCCGGCGACGCGGAGCGACCCGCGCTGCCGGCCACCGGTTGGGCGGTGCTGGGCCTGCTCTCCTTCGGTGAGGAGCTGTCCGGCTACGACCTGAAGAAGTGGTCGGACTGGTCGCTGCGCTTCTTCTACTGGAGCCCGTCCTTCAGCCAGATCTACGGCGAGCTCAAGCGCCTGGAGAAGGTCGGGTACGTCAGCTCCCGGATGGTCGCCCAGGAGACCGGCAACCGCGACAAGCGGGTCTATGTGATCACCGACGCGGGGATGGCGGCGGTCCGGCACTGGGCGCGCGAGGCGCCGGTGGAGCCCCCCGTCCTCAAGCACGGCGTGATGCTGCGGCTGTGGCTCGGCCATCTGCTGGAGGCCGAGCAGATGCGTGAGGTGCTGGGCCGGCACCGGGAGTACGCGGAGACGATGCGACAGCGAGCCGAGCACGACGCCCGGGACGCCCCGTCTGACGACGCCTCCGCCTACCCCGCGCTCGTCCTGAAGTGGTCGGAGCGGCACTACGCCTCCGAGCGCGATCTGGCCGACGCGATGCTGGCCGACCTGGAGGAGCTGGACCGCAGGCGCCGGTAGGGGACGGGGGTTCTCGCGGGCGGCTCGAAGGGGCCGGCCGGTCGGCCTCCGGCGGGCCGGAACCGGGCTTCACGGACGGCCCGGAGAACCCAGCGAATGGTTTATAGCGGCGATACAGGGCAATACGGCCTTGGAATCTGAGGTCCGTTACGCGGCTTTTGCGCGTTAAGCGCTAACTATGCATGACACTCACGCCACTTTTCCCGCTCCTCGATCGCCAACTGAGTGGCACTCAGTGTCATTTCAGCGAAGGGTGAGTGATTCGCGGGCTGGGGATGGTCGCTCTGAGCTGGATTAGACCATGGAAATCAAGGTTCTCCGGGGAATTCCTGTCCGTCAGATCCCTATTTCTTACGCTTTGGCTTAAGTGAGGCAAGCGCCACACTTCCGATCGAGGCACGCAGTGACCCTCGGCGCCCTGAACAGCGGATTTGCGTGATCAACTTCCGTTTTGGCCGGTTTGCCGCACGGTAGTGCCGTCCGCACGCGGTGTAGCGGTCGGGATAAGCTCTGCGAAACCTTCGGGTCGTTCGTGCTCAGTCAGCTGGGGGCGCGAACGCCTTCACGGTGCGGGACCGGTTCCCGTGTGACTGCCGCCCCGACGGGGGTGGGGGGAAGGAGACGGTCTTGAAGATCCTCTTGAGGAGCATTCGGGACCGTTGGAAGGAGCGCTGGTCTCCCGAGATCACCGCGCCGCGGGTGTCGGCATGCGTTGCCGTGGTCATGCTCGCGCTCGCGGTGGCCGACCGGGTGAGCAAGCTGCTCTGACGACGAAAGACCCCAGCTGAGGGATCAGCCAGGGCCTTTCGACAACGGTGCGAGGGGTTCCGCTGACTTCCTCCCGAGCTGCAACTCGGGAGAGCGGGGCCCCTCGTGGTGTCACATGACGGTATCACCGTAACGAATCCCGGCACCGGGCATCAACAGAGTGTTGACCCGCCCGCTGAGCCTCTTTTACGTCGCTGACCTGCGCGCTTCTCCCGCTGCAAAGTGGAATGGTGAATCCACTCACGTTGCTGACGCCGATGTCAGCCGGCCAGGACGCGCGCGCGGCAGTCGGCCGGAGTGCCCCACGCGTCCCGCAGCGGGCGGGCCTTGCGGATCCACAGCGAGAGGTCGGGTTCGTCGGTGTAACCGAGGGCGCCGTGCAACTGCAGCGCCGTGCGCGCCGCGGCACAACCCGCCTCGCCCGCCGCGACCTTGGCCGCCGCCACCTCCCGGCCTGCCGACGGCGCCCCTTCCGCCACCGCCAGGGCCGCCGCGTACACCAGCGGCTGGGCGAACTCCAGGCCGATGAGGGTGTCCGCCAGCCGGTGCTTGACCGCCTGGAACGAGCCGATGGCCACCTGGAACTGGGTGCGTTGCCTGACGTGGGACACCGTCGCCGCCAGCAGGGCCCGGCCGAGGCCCAGGCACTGGGCCGCGGTGACGAGCCGGGCGATCTCGACGGCGTGCGCGGCGGCCGAGGTCACCGCGGGGCCCTCGGCCAGGACGCCGCCGCCGAGCGGACGGGCGAGCCGCCGGGTGGGATCGAGGGAGGGCTGCACGCGGCCGTGGGCTTCGGCGCGGCGCACCGTGCCGCCCTCGATCACGAACACGGCGTCGGCGGCGTCCGCGTCCAGGGCGTACGGGCCCCCGGCGCACAGGCTGACGACGGCCTCGCCCGCGGCGATCCGCGGCAGCCAGACCTCCGCCGCGCCGGCCTCGCCGAGACGCTCCAGGAACGCGGCCGCCGCCACCGTCTCCGCCGGCGGGCCGGGCACCGCGTGCCGCCCCAACTCCACGAAGGACAGCGCAAGTTCGACGGGGAGCAGGCCCGACCCGCCGTACCGCTCCGGGACGGCGAGCGCGAACAGGCCGGTCGCCGCGAGCCGCGCCCACAGCTCGCGGCCCGGCTTCTGCTCCCCGGCGGCCCAGGCCCGCGCCACGGCCGGGGTGCCGGACGCGCCCAGCATGCCGTCCAGCGTGCGGGCGAACTCCCGCTGCTCGGCGGTCGGGAGGAAGCGCATCACCGGCGTCCCTTCGGCAGTCCGAGCAGCCGCTCGGCGATGAGGTCGCGCTGGATCTCGTTGGTGCCCGCGTAGATCGGCCCGGCCAGCGAGAAGGTGTAGCCGTCGGCCCAACTCCCGTGCGCCGGGGCCTCGTCGGCGCCGTCGGCGAGCGCGCCGTACGGGCCGAGGAGGTCCAGGGCGGTCTCGTGCAGGGCGAGGTCGAGTTCGGACCAGAAGACCTTGGTCAGGCTGGACTCGGCGCCGACCGCGCCGCCGGCTCCGAGCCGGGAGACCTGGGCGTAGCCGAACAGCTGGTACGCCCTGGCGCCGATCAGCGCGTCGGCCACCCGCTCGCCGAGCGCCGTGCCGGCCGTGCCGCCCATCTCGTGCCAGAGGGCGGCCAGCCGCCCGGCGGCCGCGGTGAAGCGGCCCGGACTGCGCAGCGTCAGGCCGCGTTCGTTGCCGGCGGTGCTCATGGCGACCCGCCAGCCCTGCCCCGGCGCGCCGATGAGGTCCGCGTCCGGTACGAAGACGTCGTCGAGGAAGAGTTCGGCGAAGGCCGGCTTGCCGTCCAGGCGGCCGAGCGGGCGGACCGTCACGCCCGGTGCGTCCAGCGGGAACATCAGATAGCTCAGCCCCTGGTGCGGGCGGGCGGCGTCCGGGTCGCTGCGGAACAGCCCGAAGGCGCGATCGGCGAACGCGGCCCGGGACGACCAGGTCTTCTGCCCGTTCAGCAGCCAGCCGCCGTCGGTGCGTACGGCGGTCGAGCGCAGCGACGCCAGGTCCGAGCCCGACTCCGGCTCCGACCACGCCTGCGCCCAGACGGCCTCGCCGCGCGCCATCGGGCCGAGGACGCGGGCGCGCTGCTCGTCGGTGCCGTGCTCGAAGAGGGTGGGGGCGAGGAGGTGGATGCCGTTCTGGCCGACCCGCCCGGGGGCACCCGCGGCGTAGTACTCCTCCTCGAAGAGCAGCCACCGCAGCAGCGAGGCGTCCCGGCCGCCGTGCTCCCGGGGCCAGGAGACCACCGACCAGCGGTCCGCGGCGAGTTGGCGCTCCCACTCCCGGTGGGCGGCGAAGCCCTCGGCGGTCTCCAGCGACGGCAGGGGAACGGCGGGTACGTGCGCGGCGAGCCAGTCGCGGGCCTCGGCCCGGAACGCCTCGTCGGCGGGGGCGATGTCGAGATCCATCAGGCCCTCGCCTCCCGGGCGGCGGGGGCGGCCGGTGTCTCCGGTGTGTCGTGCGCGGGCTCGTCGTGGCGGGCAGCGGGCATCCGCCCTCCCTTCCCTAACAAGTGTTTGGTAGATTAACGTACCGGCACGAGCGGCGTCGAGGCCCCGCCAGAGTCGGGAGCCTTCGCCCGGGAGCCGCAGCGCACTGCGGGAAGAGGAGGCTCACGCATGACAGCGCCGCCCTATGTGCCAGGCCACCATCTGCTCGACGGCCGGACCGCCGTCGTCACCGCGGCCGCCGGGGCCGGCATCGGCGGCGCCACCGCCCGCAGGTTCCTGGAGGAGGGCGCCCGGGTGGTCCTCGGCGACGCCCACGCCCGCCGGCTGCGGGCCACCGCCGAGGCACTCGCCGAGGAGTTCGGCGCCGCCAACGTGGCGTCCCTGCCCTGCGACGTCACCGACGAGGACCAGGTCAGTGCCCTCCTGGACACGGCCGAGGAGCGCCATGGGCGCCTGGACATCGTGGTCAACAACGCCGGACTCGGCGGCACCGCGGATCTCGTCGAGATGACCGACGCCCAGTGGGGCACGGTCCTCGACGTGACCCTGAACGGCACCTTCCGCTGCACCCGCGCCGCCCTGCGCCGGATGAAGGCCGCCGGCCGCGGCGGCGTGATCGTCAACAACGCCTCGGTCGTCGGCTGGCGGGCCCAGCGCGGCCAGGCCCACTACGCCGCCGCCAAGGCCGGGGTGATGGCGCTGACCCGGTGCGCCGCCCTGGAGGCCGCCGAGTTCGGGGTACGCGTCAACGCGGTCTCGCCCAGCCTCGCGATGCACCCGCACCTGGCGAAGGTGACCACGCCCGAACTGCTGGCGCAGCTCACCGAGCGGGAGGCGTTCGGCCGCTGGGCCGAACCCTGGGAGGTCGCCAACGTCATCGTCTTCCTGGCCGGCGACTACGCCTCGTACATGACCGGCGAGACGGTGTCCGTCAGCTCCCAGCACGCGTGAGCGCGGCGGGCCGGCCGCCGCGCGGCCCCGGGGGACACCGCCGGCCGCCGGCGGCGGACGGCGGCGCCTTGCGGAACCGGCCGGCACCTTCGCAGAATCTGACCAAGGAGACGCCATGCCCGAGGCCTATATCGTCGAAGCGGTCCGCACTCCGGTGGGCAGGAAGGGCGGCGGTCTGTCGGCCGTCCACCCCGCCGACCTGGGCGCGCATGTGCTGACGGCGCTGATGACGCGCAGCGGCGCCGATCCGGCCGCCGTCGAGGACGTCGTCTTCGGCTGCCTGGACGCGGTGGGCCCGCAGGCCGGGGACATCGCCCGGACCTGCTGGCTCGCCGCCGGGCTGCCCGAGGAGGTGCCCGGAGTCACCGTCGACCGCCAGTGCGGCTCCTCGCAGCAGGCCGTGCACTTCGCGGCGCAGGGGGTGCTCTCCGGCACCCAGGACCTGGTGGTCGCGGGCGGTGTGCAGAACATGTCGCAGGTCCCGATCGCCTTCGCCAGCCGGCAGGCCGCCGCCCCGCTGGGGCTGACCGACGGCCCGTTCGCCGGCTCCGAGGGCTGGCGGGCCCGCTACGGCACGGCGCCCGTCAACCAGTTCCACGGCGCCGAACTCATCGCCGACCGGTGGGGGATCTCCCGCGCGGACATGGAGGAGTTCGCGCTCCGTTCGCACCGGCGCGCCGTCCGCGCCCTCGACGAGGGGCGCTTCGACCGGGAGACCGTCCCGTTCGGGGAGGTCACCGCCGACGAGGGGCCGCGCCGGAACACCTCGCGGGAGCGGATGGCCGCGCTGGCGCCGGTCGTCGAGGGCGGCCGGCTGACGGCGGCGGTCTCCTCGCAGGTCTCCGACGGCGCGGCCGCCCTGCTGCTGGCCTCCGAGCGGGCGGTGGCCGACCACGGCCTCACCCCGCGCGCCCGTATCCACCATCTGTCGGTGCGCGGCGAGGACCCGATCCGGATGCTGTCCGCCCCGATCCCGGCGACCGCGTACGCGCTGAAGAAGACCGGGATGTCCCTCGGCGACATCGACCTGGTGGAGATCAACGAGGCGTTCGCGCCCGTGGTGCTGGCCTGGCTGAAGGAGACCGGCGCCGACCCGGAGCGGGTCAACGTCAACGGCGGCGCCATCGCCCTGGGCCATCCGCTGGGCGCGACCGGGGCGCGGCTGATGACGACGCTGCTGCACGAACTGGAGCGCACCGGCGGCCGGTTCGGGCTGCAGACCATGTGCGAGGGCGGCGGCCAGGCCAACGTCACGATCATCGAGCGGCTCTGACCGCCGGCCCTCCTCGCCGGCCGAGCCCTCCTCGCCGGCCGGGCCGTCCGTGCCCGCCGGACGGCCCGTGCCCGTTGGCCCGCCGGTCTCCCGGCGGGCCGTTCAGCGGGGCAGCGTGCCCAGCGCGGCCTGCGCCTCGGCCATGATCCGGTCGACCAGTTCCGCGCAGGCCGGCAGGTCGTCGAGCAGTCCCGCGACCTGGCCGGAGGCCATCACCCCGAGGTCGGTACGGCCGTCCACCATCGACGCCTTCAGCAGCATCGGCGTGTTGGCGGCCAGCAGGACCTGACTCCAGGTGAGGTGCCTGCCGTGCTTCATCGCCAGGCCGTCCCGCACCATCTGCGCCCAGCTCAGGCCGGACAGCTTCCGGAACGAGGCGGCGCGGCGGACCGCCGTCAGCAGCGCGGTGGCGCGCCCGGACCGCTCCAGCGCCTCGACCAGCTCGCTGCGCAGCATCCGGTGCGGCAGACCGTCCACCTTCGTGGTGACGGTGATGTCCGTGACGCCCGCCGCCAGATAGCGCTCCTGCACGGCCCGGGGCACGGTGCTGTCCGACGTCAGCAGGAAGCGGGTACCCATGGCGACACCGGACGCGCCGTAGGCGAGCGCCGCGACCAGGCCCCGGCCGTCGAAGAAGCCGCCCGCGGCGACGACCGGGATGCCGACCGCGTCCACGACCTGAGGCAGCAGCACGGTGGTGGCGACGTTCCCGGTGTGGCCGCCGCCCTCCCCGCCCTGGACGAGGACCGCGTCCGCGCCCCAGGCCGCGACCTTCTCGGCGTGCCGGCGGGCACCGACGGACGGGATGACGACGATCCCCGCGTCCTTCAGCCGGGCGATCAGCTCACGGGAGGGGGCCAGGGCGAACGAGGCGACCCGGACGCCCTCCTCCACCAGGACGCGCACCCGCTCGCCCGCGTCCCCCGCGTCCGCCCGGAGGTTGACCCCGAACGGCGCCGTGGTGCGGGAGGCCACCTCGCGGACCGCGGCGCGCAGTTGCCCGACGGTCATGGTGGCCGACGCGAGAATCCCCAGGGCGCCCGCCTCGGCCACGGCCGAGACCAGCCGCGGCCCCGCCACCCACCCCATGCCGGTCTGGACGAGGGGATGGCGCACCCCGACGAGCCGGGTCAGCGGTGTCTCGATCGTCGGCGCCGTCATGCCGCGGGCACCTCGCGCTCGCGCCGCCCCTCCGGGTCGATGACCGTGCGGATCAGCCGTAGTTCGGTGGCGGTGGGCTCCCTGGTGCGGGGCACCTCGCCGGGCAGCGCGAGCGGGAAGCCGGTGGCCGCCCGGACCTCCTCGACGCTCACGCCCGGGTGCACACCGGCCAGCCGCATGCTGTGGTCCGGGGTCGCGAAGTCGAAGACCCCGAGGTCGGAGACCACACGCGGGATGCGGTGGAAGCGGGTGGCGGACGGACCTGCGGCGGCCGCGCTGTCGTACCCGACCCCGCTGATCATGTCGACGCGCGCCACGAAGACCCGTTTCGAGTGCTTCGGCACCCAGTAACTCACCGGATTGTTGAGGGTGTTGACCGGGGCGCCGCGCACCCCGAGGAGCTGGCGGTCCGGCCGCTGCCAGTCGCCGATGCAGGAGATGTTCTGGTTGCCGAAGCGGTCGAGCTGGCTCGCGCCCATCATCACATGGCGCCGCCCGCCGGTGACCATGGCGAGGTGCTGACGGTAGGGCAGCCAGCCCTCCACCGCTCCGTCGAGCCCGACGATCAGGGCCTCGCCGTCGGTGAGCAGCAGATCGGGGGAGAAGGTGTGCTTGGCGAGCCGGGCGCCGATCGACGGGATCAGGCCCATCGGGCTCGCCAGCACCTCGCCGTTGTCGCGCCAGGCGTCGGCGCAGGCGATCACGCAGTACTCGGCCCGGGTCGTCGTGGTGGCGTTCACTGCTGCTCCTCGTGCCAGGAATGGACCGCGGACCGGTACGTCTTCTCGTCCCCCGACAGGAATCGCTCGGCGAACTGCGGCCAGGGCGTGGTCGCGTACAGCTTCTGGAAGGGCTCGTCGCGCCCGTAGTCGGGGGCGCAGGAGGTGAAGTGGGCGCCGTTCGGGGCCTCGACGACGCCGGTGACCGAGTGCCGTTTGACCAGCAGGGTCTGCGGGACGGCCGAGGCGAAGTCGTCCACGATCCGCTCGCAGGAGACGTACGCGCTGTCCGCGGCCTCGCAGAACAGGTCGTCGAAGTAGGGGTCGGGGCCCAGGTACTGGCCGTTGCCGAGCCGGTCGGCGCGGTGCAGATGGACCAGCGCCGCGTCCATCCGCAGGGCCGGCATCGCCACGAAGGTCTCGCCGTCCTCGTAGGGCGAGGTCACGGTCCGCAGCGCGGGGTTGACGCGCATCACGTCCGAGCCGAGGCCGGAGCGCACCGGCAGGAACGGCAGCCGGTGGGCGGCGGCCTGCAGCCCCCACATGAACATCGCCTCGTCGATCTCCCTCAGCTCGAACGCGCCGCGCTGGCGGGCCGCGCGGAAGTGCGGTTCGAGGGGGATGGAGTCGAGGGTCGCGAACGCCGCGACCAGGGTGCGGATGCGTCCCGCGGCGGCGAGCAGGCCGACGTCGGGACCGCCGTAGGAGATCACCGTCAGATCGGTGAGGTCGGAGCGCAGCAGCGCCCGCACCAGCGCCATCGGCTTGCGGCGCGAGCCCCAGCCGCCGATGCCGAGGGTCATGCCGCTGCGCAGCCGGGAGACGACGTCCTCGGGGGTCATGGTCTTGTCGGTCACGGATCAGCCTTCCGTCGTCGGGGTGCCGCCCGGTGCCCCGAAGGTGTCGCGGACGCGGTCGGCGACCCCGCTGAGGTTCGCCTCGAAGGTGAAGCCCTGCTCGAAGCGGTAGCTGCGCCGTACGTCGACGGGGTCGATGCCGTTGAGGGCGGCCTTGGCGAGCCGGAGGAGGAAGCCGTCCTTGCGGGCGATCTCCCGCGCCACCTCCCGTGCGGCGGCGGGGAGTCCGGCGCGCGGGACGACCTGCCAGACGGAGCCGTGCGCCCGCAGTTCGGCGGCGGTGACGGTGCGCGAGGTGTAGTACAGCGTGCGCAGCAGGTGCTGCGGGACCAGCCGGGCGAGATGGGTGGCCGCTCCGAGCGCCCCGCGGTCCAGCTCAGGAAGCCCGAACGTGGCGTCGTCGGCGGCCACGATCGCGTCCGCGTTCCCGACGAGCCCGATGCCGCCGCCCAGACAGAAGCCCTGCACCGCCGCGACGACGGGCACCTCGCACTCGTAGACCGCCGAGAACGCCTCCGCGCAGCCACGGTTGGCGCCGAGCAGGGCCCCGTGCCCGCCGGTCGCGGTGTCCCGCTGCAGCTCCTTGATGTCGACGCCCGCGTTGAAGCCCCGGCCGGTCGCGGCGAGGACGACACAGCGGACGGCGGGATCGCGGCCGGCCGCCCGCACCGCGTCGGCGAGGTCGTACCAGCCCCGCACGGGAAGGGCGTTGACCGGAGGGTAGTCGGCGGTGACCACGGCGATGCCCTCGTCCGGTTCGGAGGTGGAGACACCCATGGGCAGATCAGCTACCTTTCCACCAAGCGTTTGTTAGGTAGCGAAGTTAGCAGCGGACCGCGCGCTGCGGGAGGGTGCCCGGTGAGCGTGACTCTCGATCTGTCCGGCCGGCTGGTCGTCGTCACCGGCGGCACCCGGGGCGTCGGCGCCGGCATCGCCCGCGCCTTCCTGCGGGCCGGCGCGGAGGTGGTGGTCTGCGCCCGCCGGCCGCCGGACACCCCCGTCACCGCGGCCGGCCGCCGTGCGCACTACCGGCCCCTCGACCTGCGCGACCCGGCCGCCGTCCACGGCTTCTTCCCGCAACTCGCCGCCGACCACGGCCCGTTGGACTGCCTGGTCAACAACGCCGGAGGCACGCCCTACCGGCTGCTCGACCAGGGCGGCGCCGAGCGGCACGCCCGGGTCGTCGCGCTCAACCTCCTCGCGCCGCTGACCGCCTCGCTCGCCGCGTACGAGGTGATGCGGCAGCGCCCGGCCGGCGGCTCGGTCATCATGATCGGCAGCGTCAGCGGCACCCGGCCCTCGCCCGGCACCGCCGCCTACGGCGCGGCCAAGGCGGGCCTGGACCACCTCGCCCGCTCCATGGCCGTCGAATGGGCGCCCCGGGTCCGGGTCAACACCCTCGTCCTCGGCATGGTGCGGACCGAACTCGCCGCGGTGCACTACGGCGACGAGGCGGGCGTCGCCGCCGTCGGCGCCACCGTGCCGCTCGGCAGGCTCGCCGAACCCGGCGAGATCGGCGACGCCTGCGTCTTCCTCGCCTCCGATCGCGCCGCGTACCTGACCGGCGCCAGCCTGCTCGTCCACGGCGGCGGCGAGCGGCCCGCCTTCCTCGACGCCGCCACCGTCAACCACCCCGCCCCGCCCGACGCCACGAAGGACACCTGACGTGACCGGAACAGGAGATTCGGACATGACCGGCACCGGAATCTGCACGGGACGCGTGGCCGTGGTCACCGGCGCCGGCCGCGGCCTCGGCCGCGCGCACGCCCTGGCCCTCGCCGCCGAGGGCGCCGCGGTCGTGGTCAACGACCTCGGGGTGGCCGCCGACGGGGCCGGCGCCTCGCCCGGACCGGCCCAGCAGGTCGCCGACGAGATCCGGGCCCGCGGCGGCCGGGCCGTCGCGCACACCGGCGACATCACCACCACCGACGGCGCCGCCTCGCTCGTCGCCGCCGCGCTGGATACCTTCGGCCGCCTCGACGCCCTCGTCAACAACGCCGGGTTCCTCCGCGACCGGATGCTCGTCAACCTCGACGAGGACGACTGGGACGCCGTCATCCGCGTCCACCTCAAGGGCCACTTCCTGCCCTTGCGGCACGCCGCGGCCCACTGGCGGGCCGAGGCCAAGGCCGGCCGGACGCCCGACGCCCGGATCGTCAACACCAGTTCGGGCGCCGGACTGCTCGGCAGCGTCGGCCAGGGCAACTACGCCGCCGCCAAGGCCGGCATCCTCGGGCTCACCCTCGTCGCCGCCGCCGAACTCGCCCGCTACGGCGTCCAGATCAACGCCCTCGCACCGGCCGCCCGGACCCGGATGACGGAGCGGACCTTCGCCGGGACGATGGCGAAGCCCGCCGCGGGGGAGTTCGACGCGATGGCGCCGGAGAACGTCTCCCCGCTGGTGGTCTGGCTGTCCTCCGCCGACAGCGCCGGGGTCACCGGCCGGGTCTTCGAGGCCGAGGCGGGCCGGATCACTGTGATGGAGGGCTGGCGCCCCGGCCCCACCGCGGACCGGAAGAGCCGCTGGACGCCGGCCGAGGCCGGTCGGGCCGCCCGCGACCTGCTGGCCGCCGCCGGGACACCGCAGCCGGTGTACGGGGCGCGGTGACCCGCCGGGGCCCGGAGCGGCACCGGCTGCGGGCCCCGGCGGGTCGTCAGCCGGGTACCGCCGCGCCCTCACGCGCCCGCAACTGCGGTGCGGAGATCGCGAACAGCCCGAACGCGCCGAGGAAGGCCAGCAGGGACGTGCCGCGCAGCACCGTCTCGATGGCGCGGCCGTCGGCGGCCGCGGTCGACGGGGAGCCGCTGACCAGCTCCAGCACCGTCGCCGCGACCGCCACGCTCACCGCCCCGAACAGCACCAGCGACGTCAGCACCAGCCCCGACGCCGCGCCCGTCCGCTCCGCGGGGACATGCGCCTGCGTGGCCACGTTCGTCAGCGCCCACCCCAGCCCGATGCCCACCCCGCACACCGCGAAGACCACCGCGTACCAGCCGAGCGGCCGCACCCAGGTCAGCGCCAGCAGCGCGGTACCGCTGGTGAGCATGCCGCAGGCCATCAGCCGCTCGGCACGCCAGCGCAGGGCCAGCCGCCCCGCCCAGTAACTGGCCGCGCCCACCCCGCAGGAGAGCGCCAGGAAGACCACCCCCGCGACAAACGGCGACAGCCCCCGTGCCTGCTGGAGGTAGAGCGCCGAGAGCACCGCGACCAGGCAATACACCACGTTCGAGAGCGAGCCGGCCAGGGTGATCACATCGAACTTCCGGTTGCGGAAGAGCGACATGTCGATCAGCGGCTCGGGCCTGCGCCGCTCCACCGCCACGAACAGCGCGAGGAGGGCGAGACCCACCGCGGCGGTGGCCAGGGTCGGCACGGAGGTCCACCCCCAGCCCTGCCCCTGGTCGACGGCGACCATCAGACACGTCAGACCGAGGGCGACGGTCGCCGCGCCGGGCAGGTCGAGACGGCGGGTCGCCTGCTCGTCACGGGTCTCCGGCACGAAGCGCAGCACCAGCAGGGCCGCGGCCAGACACACCGGCACATTGATCAGGAACACCGCGCGCCAGCTGACGTGTTCGGCGAAGACGCCGCCCACGAACGGGCCCAGAGCGGTGCCCAGGGAACCGAACGCCAGCACCGTGCTGACCGCCCGCCCCTGCCGGTCGTCCCGGAAGTAACTGGTCACCACCGCCACCGAAACGGGGAAGATCATCGCCGCGCCGGTGCCCTGTACGACCCGCGCGGCGATCAGCCAGGGCGCGTTCTGCGCGGCGGCGCACACCACGGACAGGGCGGCGAACACGGACAGCCCGAGCACGATGACCCGCCGCCGCCCGTGCAGATCGGCCGCCCGGCCACCGACGATCATCAACGCGCCGATGGCCACCATGTATCCGCTGACCAGCCACTGGAGATCGGTCGACGAGGTGCCGAAATCCCTGGCGATCACCGGGAGCATCAGGTCGAGCGCGAACCAGTCCATCTGCACGATGAGGATGGACAGCGCGGCAGCGACGATCACTGCCCGGTCCCGGTGCGAGAAGGTACCGCCCGAAGCGGCCTTCGCGACCCGGTCCGCCACGTGATGGCGCACGAGCCCTCCTCGGCCGTATCCCGTATCCCCCGGTCCCCGCAGCCGCCTTGCCTCTCAGGATAGAAGTCGGCGTCCGGGGGCGCATGGCGGCGGAAAGGTGGTACCGGGGCGGCATACGGAGGCGGACCGGCGGCGGCGCGCGGAGGCCGGCCGGCGGCCCGAGGGCGTCGCGGCCCCGGGCCCGGCGACCGGCGTCAGCCCGCTCCCGGACGTCCCGGCCCCGCGAGCGCGGCGGCGCGGGCGAGCAGCTCGACGAGCATGTCGAAGGTGAGCCGGCCGGTGAACGTGTTGCGCCGGCTGGGGTGGTAGCTCCCGAACACCTGCAGTTCCCGCCGCCGTGCCGTGGCGGGCAGGGTCAGCTGTACGCCGTGACCGAACGCGGGCCGCGGCCGGGGGACCGCCCACCCCGCCTCGCCCAGTACGGGCAGCAGCGCCTGCCATCCGAAGGCGCCCAGCACCACGACCGTCCGCAGGCCGGGAGCGAGGAGTTCGAGCTCCGCCGACAGCCACGGCCGGCAGGTGCGCCGTTCGGCGGGCGTGGGCCGGTTCTCCGGCGGCGCGCAGTGGACCGGCGCGGTCACCCGCACCCCGTACAGCTCCAGGCCGTCGTCCCGGTCCGTCGCGGTGGGCCGGGAGGCGAGGCCGACCGCGTGGAGCGCGGCGAACAGGAAGTCGCCGGAGGCGTCCCCGGTGAACATCCGGCCGGTGCGGTTGCCGCCGTGCGCGGCGGGCGCCAGCCCGACGATGGCCAGGGGCGCGTCGGCCGGCCCGAACCCCGGGACCGGCCGCGCCCAGTACTCCTGGTCCCGGAACGCCGCCCGCGGATGCGCCGCGGTCTCCTCCCGCCACGCCACCAGCCGGGGACAGGCCCGGCACCGGACCACCTGCGCGTCCAGCTCCGCGAACCCACTGCACCGCACCGCCCGATACGCGGGAAAGCCGCTCTCACCCGGCCCCGGCGGCGGCCCGGCGGCCCCGGTCTCGTCCATGCCTCCAGGCTAGGGGGTGCCGCCCCGGTCCGAGACGCGCACGGGGGCGTGCGCCGCGCCCCCGGCCCCTGACCCGTCGGTTGCCCGCCGTGCCTCCGCCGTGTCGTCCCGGGCGGCACGAACCCCGCGCGCCGGACCGACCGTGCGCGGTGCGCGGAAGCACCCCGGGGCCCTCTTCCAAGTCCCCTTTTCCGGGCTTGTGTTGTGTGACATATTACTGATGTGCCCATGAGACACGGACAGTTCCTGGACGCTCCGGACGTGATCGTGGTCGGGGCCGGAGTGGTCGGTGCCGCCTGCGCCTACTACGCCGCCCGGGCCGGCCTCTCCGTCGCCGTCGTCGACCGCGGGCCCGTCGCGGGCGGCACCACCGGCGCCGGTGAGGGGAATCTGCTCGTCTCCGACAAGGAGCCCGGCCCCGAACTCGAACTCGCCCTGCTCTCCCTCCGGTTGTGGCGCGCACTCGCCGCCGAGCTGCCGCCGGAGATCGAGTACGAGACGAAGGGCGGGCTGGTCGTCGCCTCGGACGAGCCCGGCATGGCGGCGCTGCGCGCCTTCCGCGCGGCGCAGGAAAGAGCGGGCGTGCGCAGCGACCACCTGCCCGCCGACCGGCTGCGGGACGCCGAACCGCATCTGGCGCCCGGCCTCGCCGGCGGCGTCCTCTACCCGCAGGACGCGCAGGTCCAACCCGCCCTGGCCGCCGCCCATCTGCTGCGCGCCTCCGGTGCCCGGCTGCACCTGGGCGCGGAGGTCACGGCCTTCCTGCGGGGGCCCGAGGGCGCCGTCCGGGGCGTGCGCACCCCGCGGGGCGACCTGCCGGCCCCCGCGGTCGTCAACGCCACCGGCACCTGGGCGGGCCGGCTGGCCGCCCTCGCGGGGGTGACCGTTCCCGTCCTGCCCCGCCGGGGGTGCGTCCTGGTCACCGAGCCGCTGCCGCGGGTCGTACGGCGCAAGGTCTACGCCGCGGACTATGTCGCCGACGTGGCCAGCGGATCGGCCGCGCTGCAGACCTCCGCCGTTGTCGAGGGCACCCCGGCCGGACCGGTCCTGATCGGGGCCAGCCGGGAGCGGATCGGCTTCGACCGCACGCTCTCGGCCGGGGTGCTGCGCCGGCTCGCCGCCCAGGCCGCGGCCCTGTTCCCCGTCTTGGCGGGCGTCCGGGTGCTGCGCACCTACCAGGGATTCCGCCCCTACCTCCCGGACCACCTCCCGGCGATCGGCCCCGACCCCCGCCTCCCCGGCCTGCTGCACGCCTGCGGCCACGAGGGCGCCGGCATCGGCCTCGCCCCGGCCACCGGCCGGCTGATCGCGGCCGCGCTGACCGGGACGCCCGCCCCGCTGGACGCGCGGCCGTTCCGCCCGGAGCGGTTCGCCGGCGGGGCGGGGCAGGGATGAGCCCGGCCGGGCCCCGCGCCGCCCGTTCACCCACACCGAGAGGAGCCCGCGCATGACCCCTCGCCGTACCCCCGCCGACCTCGTACGGGCCGCGCCAGGACCGGCGTTCGAGATCCGCCTCGACGGGCGGCCGCTGACCGCGCTGCCCGGCCAGAGCGTCGCCGCCGCGCTCTGGGCGGCCGGTGTGCTCTCCTGGCGGACCACCCGGCGCGGCGGCCGCCCGCGCGGGGCCTTCTGCGGCATCGGCTCCTGCTTCGACTGCCTGGCCACCATCAACGGCCGGCCCAATCAGCGGGCCTGCCTGGTGCCCGCCCGGCCCGGGGACGCGGTCACCACCCAGGAGGGACACGGACGTGCCGACCTCACCGTCTGACCGCCACGACCTCGTCGTCATCGGCGCGGGACCGGCCGGGCTCGCCGCCGCCGTCACCGCCGCCGGGTTCGGGCTGCGGGTGGCGCTCGTCGACGCGGCCGCCCGGCCCGGCGGGCAGTTCTACCGGCAGCCGGCCCCCGGCCTCGGCGCCGCCCGTCCCGAGGCCCTGCACCACTCCTGGCGCGCGTTCACCCGGCGCACCGCCCGGCTGGACGAGGAGCGCGCCGCGGGCCGGGTCCAGTACTTCGCCGCCCACCACGTCTGGGCCGTCACCCGGGAGCAGGAGCACTGGACCGCGCACGCGGTCACCGGGCCCGACGGCGCGCAGGGTCGCGCCGAGGTGAGCGGGCGTCAGGTGCTCCTCGCCACCGGCGCGCACGAGCGCCACCTCCCCTTCCCCGGCTGGACGGTGCCCGGTGTCGTGGGCGCGGGCGGGGCGCAGGCCATGCTCAAGGCCGGGCTGGTGCTGCCGGCCCGGCGGATCGTGGTCGCCGGCAGCGGGCCGCTGCTGCTCGCCGTGGCCGGATCGCTGGCCGCGGCCGGTGCCACGGTGCCGGTCGTCGCCGAGGCCGGCGGTTACGCCGGATACGCCCGCGCCCCGCGCACCCTGGCCGCCAACCCCGGCAAGCTCGCCGAAGCGGCCGTTCACGGAGCTGCCCTGCTCCGCCACGGCGTACGCCTGCGCACCCGCAGCGCGGTCACCGCCGTGCACGGCACCGACCGGGTCGAGGCCGTCACCCTGGCCCGGCTCGACCGGGACTGGCGGCCGGTGCCCGGAACCGGACGGCGCGTCCCCTGCGAGGCGCTCGCCGTCGGGTACGGGCTGGTGCCGCAACTGGAGCTGGCCACCACGCTGGGCTGCGCCGTCCGCCGCGGCCCGGACGGCACCTGGGCGCTGCGGCTCGACGGCCGGCAGCGGACCTCGGTCGACGGGGTCTGGGCGGCCGGTGAGGCCGGCGGGGTGGGCGGCGCGGAACTCGCCTTCGTGGAGGGCGAGGTGGCGGCCCACGCCCTCGCGGGGCGGGCCGTCCCCGATGCCCTGCGCCGCCGCCGTGACCGGCTGCGCCGGTTCGCCCGGACCCTGGCCGCCGCCCATGCCCCGCGCCCCGGCTGGACCGGCTGGCTGCGCGAGGACACCGAGGTCTGCCGCTGCGAGGAGGTAACCGCCGGGCGGATCCGGGAGGCCGTCGCCGGACTCGGCGCCCGCGACACCCGCACCGTCAAGCTCCTCACCCGGGCCGGAATGGGCTGGTGCCAGGGGCGGATGTGCGGGCCCGCGGTGGCCCGGCTCGCGGGGGAGGCCGGGCCGCCGGCCGACCGCAGACCCCTCGCCTGCCCCGTCGTCCTGGGCGAACTGGCCGAACTGACCGAGGAACAGGGTTAGTTCGCCTCCTGGCGACCTTGGCATCCCCCGGGGGAACTCAGTAAAATGTCACACCTCATAGAAGGAGCATCGTATGGTCACGCGCACCCGCCCCTGGCACGGCATCATGGTCGCCACCACCCTCCCCTTCCGTGACGACCTCTCCATCGACCACGACGCCTACGCCGCCCAGGTCGCCCGGCTCCTCGCCGCGGGCTGCGACGGCGTCGTCCCCAACGGCTCGCTGGGGGAGTACCAGACGCTCACCGACGCCGAGCGCGCCCGCGTCGTCCGTACCGCCGTGGAGGCCGCCGGGGACGGTGACCGGGTGATGCCCGGCGTCTCCGCCTACGGCAGCGCCGCCTCGCGCCGCTGGGCCGAGCAGGCCGCCGAGGCGGGGGCCGGTTCCGTCCTGCTGCTGCCGCCCAACGGCTACCGCGCCGAACCGGCCGCCGTCCGCGCCCACTTCGCCGACGTGGCCGCGGCCGGCCTGCCCGTCGTCGCCTACAACAACCCCATCGACACCAAGGTCGACCTCACGCCCGGTCTCCTCGCCGACCTGCACGCCGACGGCAGCATCGTCGCCGTCAAGGAGTTCAGCGGCGATGTCCGACGGGCCTACGAGATCGCCGAAACCGCCCCGGAACTCGACCTGCTGATCGGCGCCGACGACGTCCTGCTCGAACTCGCCCTCGCCGGGGCCGTCGGCTGGATCGCGGGCTTCCCCAACGCCCTGCCCGCGTCCTGCGCCGCCCTCTACCGGGCCGCCGTCGCCGGGGACCTCGACACCGCGCTGCCCCTCTACCGCACCCTGC
Organism: Streptomyces angustmyceticus; assembly: GCF_019933235.1. NCBI lineage: Bacteria > Bacillati > Actinomycetota > Actinomycetes > Kitasatosporales > Streptomycetaceae > Streptomyces > Streptomyces angustmyceticus. The sequence goes on from NZ_CP082945.1 coordinate 7,282,182, forward strand.
ACCCGCTGCTGCGCTGGGACTCCCGGACCGAGTTCGTACAGGCCATCAAGCTCGCCACGGACCTCGCCGGACACCGCGGCGGCCCGACCCGCCCGCCCCGTACCGCGCTCACCGCCGACCAGTCGGCCGCGCTCCGCGCCGTCACCGGGAAGCTCCTCGCCGACGGCCACCACTGAGAGGGGCCCCATGCGCACCCGCCACGTCTTCCACGCCGTCGACTCGCACACCGAGGGCATGCCCACCCGGGTCATCACCGGCGGCGTCGGCACCCTGCCCGGCGCCACCATGGCCGAACGCCGGACCTACTTCGCCGAGCACCGCGACGCCGTCCGCACGCTCCTGATGAACGAGCCGCGCGGCCACGCCGCCATGAGCGGGGCGATACTCCAGCCCCCGACCCGCCCCGACGCCGACTACGGCGTCCTGTTCATCGAGGTCTCCGGCTATCTGCCGATGTGCGGCCACGGGACCATGGGGGTGGCCACCGTCCTCGTCGAGACCGGCATGGTGGAGGTCCAGGAACCCGTGACGACGGTGCGGCTGGACACCCCCGCGGGGCTGGTCACCGCCGAGGTGCGGGTGCGGGACGGGGCGGCCACGGCCGTCACCCTCACCAACGTGCCCGCCTTCTGCGCCGGACTCGACCGCAAGATCGCCGTCCCCGGCTACGGCACCCTCGGCTACGACCTGGCCTACGGCGGCAACTTCTACGCGATCCTGCCGCTGGCCGCCGTCGGCCTGCCCTTCGACCGGGCCCGCAAGGACGACATCCTCGCCGCCGGACTCGCCCTCATGGACGCGGTCAACGCCACCGACCGGCCGGTCCACCCCGAGGACGACCGGATCGGCGGCCTCAAGCACGTCTACTTCGCCGCGCCGGGGTCGGACGCCACCCGCTCCCGGCACGTGATGGCCATCCACCCCGGATGGTTCGACCGCTCGCCGTGCGGTACGGGCACCTCGGCGCGGATGGCGCAGCTGTACGCACGCGGCGAACTGCCCCTCCACCAGGACTTCGTCAATGAGTCCTTCATCGGGACGGAGTTCACCGGCCGCCTCGTCGCCACGACCGCGGTGGGGCCGTACCCGGCCGTCGTCCCCACGGTCACCGGGCGGGCCTGGGTGACCGGCACCGCGCAGTACTTCCTCGACCCGTCCGATCCGTTCCCCGCGGGGTTCGTGCTGTGACCCGGGGCCTCGGGAACCACGGCCGCGTGGCCAACGGCCATGCGCCCGTGGGCCGTCCGCCACCAGCGGGTTTGCGCAACGTGACATTGTACGCTGGCACTCCGCGTCAACTCGGAGGACCACGATGGGCGAACTCAAGCACCGCAGCCTGATCACCGCGCAGGAGCGGCTCCGCGATCAGGTGGCCCATCAGCTGCGCGCGGCCCTGATCGCGGGGGAGCTGCGCCCGGGGTCGGTCTACTCGGCCCCGGGCCTCGCCGCGGACTTCGGTGTCTCCGCCACTCCGGTGCGCGAGGCGATGCTCGACCTGGCCCGCGAGGGGCTGGTCGAACCGGTCCGCAACAAGGGCTTCCGGATCACCGAGGTGAGCGAGCGCGACCTCGACCAGTACACCGAGATCCGTGCCCTGATCGAGGTCCCGGTCGTCGGCCAGGTCACCCGCACCGCCGGCCGCGCGCAACTGGAGGCCCTCCGCCCGGCCGCCCTGGAGATCGTCGCCGCCGCCCGTGCGCACGACCTCATCGGCTATCTGGAGGCCGACCGCCGCTTCCACCTCGACCTGCTCGGCCTCAGCGGCAACGACCGCCTCGTCGAGACGGTCGGCGACCTGCGCAAGCGCTCCCGGCTGTACGGCCTCACCCGGCTCGACGAGCGCAACCAGCTGCTGCCCTCCGCCGAGGAGCACGTCGAGCTGCTCGACGTGATGCTGACGGGCGACGCCGAGGCCGCCGAGTCCTGTATGGCCCGCCACCTCGGTCATGTCCGCTCGCTGTGGGCCCAGGGCCGCGAGGAGCCGTTGGTGCCGCGGCCGCAGCGGCCGGTGGCCCGCCGGGGCTGACCGGCCGGGCGGGTCAGGGGCGTCCGGCGAGGAGCCCGTCCATCCACTCCTCCACCGCGTCGGCGGTGCGCGGCAGCGCCGACGACATCAGCCGGGCGCCGTCCGCGGTGATCACCAGGTCGTCCTCGACGCGCACCCCGATGCCGCGCAGTTCGGGCGGCAGCGTCTCGTCGTCGGGCTGGAGGTAGAGCCCCGGTTCGACCGTCAGGACCTGCCCTTCCGCGAGAACGCCGTCGAGGTACTGCGCGGCGCGGGCCCGGGCGCAGTCGTGCACGTCGAGGCCGAGCATATGGCCCGAACTGCACAGCGTGTAGCGCCGGTACAGGCCGCTGTCCGCGGCGAGCGCCTCGCGCGCCGGGACGCGCAGGACGCCCCAGTCGGCCAGCCCCTCGGCCAGGACGCCGCTGCACGCCCGGTGGAAGTCGCGGAAGCTCGCTCCCGGCTTGAGGGCGGCGATCCCCGCGTCCTGCGCGGCGAGCACCAGCTCGTACACCCGGCGCTGGACGGGGGAGAAGCGCCCGGACAGCGGCAGGGTGCGGGTGAGGTCGGCGGTGTACAGCGCGTCGGTCTCCACCCCCGCGTCCAGCAGCAGCAACTGTCGCGGGTCCAGCGGCCCGTCGTTGCGGGTCCAGTGGAGCACACAGGCATGGGCGCCGGCGGCGGCGATGGTCTCGTACCCGGTGCCGTTGCCCTCGGCACGGGCGCGCAGTTGGAAGACCCCCTCGATCCAGCGTTCGCCGCGCGGGTGGCGCAGGGCGGCGGGAAGGGCGCGGACGACGTCCTCGAAGCCGGCGGTGGTGTGCGCGACGGCCTGCTGGAGCTGGGCCACCTCCCAGTCGTCCTTGACCAGCCGCAACTCGCTGAGCGCGCAGGCGAGTTCGGTGTCCCGGGCGGCGTCCCGGCCTGGCCCGCGGCGGCGGTCGAGGTCGTCCAGGTGTGCGCAGCGCAGGCCGGTGCGCCGCTCGGCCTCCGCGAGATCGGGGCGGCGGCCCACCCAGAACTCGCCGTGCCGGCGGTCCCGGTAGAAGGCGCCGCCCTCGTCCCGCGGCGGCCGCGGCCGCAGGTACAGCACCGCCTCGCCGTCCGGCTCCAGCACCAGGACGTGCCCCGGCTGGTCCTCGCCGGTGAGGCCGGTCAGCCAGGCGTAGGCGCTGTGCGGGCGGAAGCGGTGGTCGCAGTCGTGGGAGCGGACCTTCAACTCACCGGCCGGGACGAGGAGTCGCTCGCCCGGGAAGCGCGCGGCGAGCCGGTCCCGGCGGCCGGCGAACCGGGCGAGGTCCGGCGCGGGGGGCTCGTCGGGGAGCGGGGCGGTGGCGGCCCACCCGCCGGTCATGAAGGCGGCGAGGGCGTCGGGCACCGGCAAGTCATGGCTGCCGGTGTGGAGTTGGGGGGTGCGCGAGGTCATGGACACCTCCGGCAAAGAAAGTTACCTGAAGCCTTGTCAGTGCAATTTCACATTACTATGTTACGGGTCACACCTCGTGGAGTGAAGGCCATGGCCTCAGCCCCTCAACCCCCCACCCCCTCCCGGAGGTTCAGGTGTCCCAACCCCGTGTGCCGCGCGGAATCCTGCTGGCCGCGACCCTCGCGGCCGCCCTCGCGCTGCCGGCCGTCCAGGCCGCCCAGGCGGCGCCCCCTCCGGCGGCCGCCCCGCAGCGGACCCCGGCGGCGCAGCCGGGGCACCGGCCCGCCGCCCCCGCGGCCAACCCCCTCGACCATGCCCAACGCCTCGCCACCGCCCCGAAGTCCGGCGCCGACCCCGCCCCGGCGCCCCGCGCCCTGGTCGACAGAGGCCGCATACCGGGCCCGCAGACCAAGCCCACGGGCCCGCCGCAGGGGCCCGGACCCGAGGTCGCCCCGTGCACGCTCGACGGCATCACCGGCCTGAACCCCGAACAGTTCGCGGACTTCCTCGCCGACCCGGCCGTCACGGCCGACGACTGCCTGCGCACCCTCGTGTGGACCTGGGACCGGCGGCTGATCCCGGTGATGTCCGACGCGCACGTCCAGGCCGTGGCCCGTCGCATCACCGGCCTCGCCGCCGCCCATGACGGCAAGAACAGCAGCCATCTGTACGAGATGTTCACGTACTTGCACGCGGTGGCCTACCAGGACTTCTCGCACGACGAGATCGACACCACCGACGCGCCCACCGTCGACGCCGTGCGCCGCGCCGTCGGGGCGTTCGGCACCGCGGCCCGCACCTTCGACGTCACCCGGGCCAACGCCGACACCCTGCGCGAGGCCCTGTACGCCGCGAGCGCCCCGGGCCTGCGGCAGCACCAACTCGACCTGATCCAGCGGGTCCTGGCCACCCTCGACCCGTCCCACCCCGCCACCCACAAGGACCCGGCCTGGGGCAATGCAGCCCTCGCCGCGCTGTCCGTCAACTACCTGGGCGTCTACCCCGGCAACAAGGACACCGCCTTCCAGTACGCGGCCGCCGCCGACCCCGCCTACCGCGCCGCCTTCAAGGCGTTCGCCGGATACACCCACCTCAAGGGGACGCCCAACGCCTGGGCCGCGCGCGACGCGCTCGGGGAGTACGGCCGCTTCGGCCAGATCGGCTCCCTCAAGACCCGCATCGTCACCGACCTCGGCGCCCTCCTCCCCATCACCGTGCGCAACTTCGGCGACGGCAGCGAACCCTGGGCCAAGGTCGCCGGCTGGCTCATCTTCTTCGACGCCTGCAAGCCGTACGCGGTGTGCAAGGACGACATCGAAGCCCGGATCTTCCCGCGCACCTACTCCTACGACAACGGCGCCATCAGGGTCCGCACCGCCCTCGACCGCGCCGTCGTCGACCAGCTCTACTACGCGTCGAAGCAGGTCAAGGCGCAGTTCCACCGAGTGCTCGGCACCACCGAACCGCTGGCCGGCGACCCCAACACCACCCTCACCATCGTCCTGTACGCCTCCCGCGCCGACTACGAGGTCTACCACCCGCTGCTCACCGGCATGGACACCAACAACGGCGGCGTCTACATCGAGCAGGGCGCGACCTTCTACACCTACCAGCGCCGCGTCCCCCAGGACTCCAGCCTCACCCTCGAAGAGCTCTTCCGGCACGAGTACGTCCACTACCTCAACGGCCGCTTCGCCGTCCCCGGTTCCTTCGGCGAAGGCCCCTGGTACGAGGGCGACCGCACCACCGCCATGGACGAGGGCAGCGCCGAGTTCTTCGACGGCTCGACCCGCGACAACGGCATCGCCGTCCGCCGGTCACTGGTCCGCGACATCATCGCCGACACCGCGGGCGGCGCACCCCGGATGTCCGTCAACGCGTTCCTGCACGCGACCTACGACCACGACGGCTTCCGCTTCTACTCCTACGCCGGCACGTTCTTCGAGTTCCTGTGGCGCGACCACCCCGCCATGCTCCAGGAGATGTACCGCCACCTGCGCGCCGACGACCCGGCCGGGTTCGACTCCTGGCGCAACCGCATGGGCGCCGACGCGGGGCTGCAGCAGCAGTACGACGCCTTCCTCGACGCCCAGATCGCCGTCGTCGACAGCCTCTACGTACCGGACACGAGGTTCACGCCCAACGGCTCCCTGAAGCTCGCCACCCCCGACGAGGTCCGCACCGCCTTCGCCGGGGCCACCGCCAACACCCCCGTCTGCAAGGACGAGGGCGACCGGGGCTACGGCCGGTTCACCTGCACCGGCCGGATCACCGCCAACCTCGCCGACTCCGGCGACCCCGGCCGGGTCTTCAAGGACATGTCCGAGACCGTCGACTACTTCATCCTCGACCGCACCGGCCCCGCGGCGAACAACTTCACCGACATGAACTGCTCCTTCGGCCCCACCGACATCTGGTCCTCGGGCCGGGCCGGCAGCGCGGACTACCGCTGCGAGGGCCCCCTGCGGCGCTGACGCGGCCGCCCTCCCCGGCAGTCGCACGGCCCGCCGCACCGGGCCGTGTCCGGCCGGGCGCCCGATCCCGCTCAGTCCCCGGGCAGATCGAGCCGGCGGGAGGTACCGGGCGGGAGGGAGAACGCGCGGTCGCGCAGCCTGACCCGCACCGCGGCGTTCTCGGAGGCCGGGACCGCGATCCGTACCTGCTCGGCGCGGATGCGCAGATCGATGTCCCAGTGGCGCCGGAAGCGGATGCGGACCCCGAACTTCGACAGCTCCGGCAGCGGCGCGGGATCGAGCCACAGCGCCCGGTCGCGGGTCTCCAGGCCGGTCATGCCCCGCTGGACGAAGTCCAGGGTCCCGGCCATCGCGCCCAGGTGGATGCCCTCCGCGGTGGTGCCGCCCTGCACGTCCGCCACGTCCCCGGCCAGCGCCTCCTCGCAGAACGTCCAGGCGTCGGGCCGGTGGACGCGGGCCAGGACCCAGGCGTGGACCAGGGCGCTGAGCGTCGATCCGTGGCTGGTGCGGTGCAGGTAGTGGTCGACGGTGGCGTGCCAGATGTCGTCGTCGAGGGGGTGGCCGAGCCGGCGGAAGACCGCGGCGAGTTCCGCCGGCGAGAAGAGGTAGCCCAGCATCAGCACATCGGCCTGCTTGGAGGCCTGGTAGCGGTTGACCGTGTCGCCCTCCGCCTCCAGGATCCGGTCCAGCCGGCGGATGTCGCCGTAGCGGTGCCGGTAGCCGTGCCAGTCGAGTTCGGCGAGGTCCCCGTAGCCGGCGAACTGGCTGATCACCCCGCGGTGGTAGGGCACATGGAGCCGGTGCGTGATGTCCTCCCAGCGCTCGGGCTCCTCCGGGTCGAGCTGGAGGCGTTCGTCCAGCTGCCGCCGGTTCGCCTCGGGCATCGTGCGGCAGAGCTCCAGGGCCCGCGTCAGCACCCAGGCCGCCGTGACGTTGGTGTAGGCGTTGTCGTCCACCCCCGGCCCGGCGGCGTCCGGATAGGCGTCGTGGTACTCGTCGGGTCCGACGACCCCGCGGATGCGGTACCGGCCCAGGCCGGCGTCCCAGGTCGCGGACGCGGCCCAGAAGCGGGCGATCTGCAGCAGCATCTCCGCGCCCCTGGTGTGCAGGAACTCCGTGTCGCCGCTGGCCTGTCCGTACTGCCACACGTTGTACGCGATCGCCGATCCGACGTGGTGCTGAAGCCGGGAGTAGTCGGGCAGCCAGTGCCCCGAGCGCGGGTTGAGGTGGAGCTGCTGGGTCTCCTCCCGGCCGTCGCCGGCGCTCTGCCACGGATACATCGCACCGGTGCGGCCCGCCTCCATCGCCGCGTGGCAGGCGGCGGGCAGCCGCCGGTAGCGGTAGTCGAGCAGCGCCCGGGAGACCTGCGGGAGGTGCAGGTTCAAGAACGGCAGCACGAACAGCTCGTCCCAGAAGACGTGCCCGCGGTACGCCTCGCCGTGCAGGCCCCGCGCCGGCACCCCGACGTCCAGCTCGGCGGTGTGCGGCGAGAGGGTCTGCAGGACGTGGAAGAGGTGCAGCCGCAGGATGCCGCCGGCCTCCCCGGGGACCTCCAGCTTGGCCTGCCGCCACAGGTTCTCCCAGGCACGGCGGTGCGAGGCCCGCAACTGCCGGAAGTGCGGGGCCAGGGCCACACAGTCCACCGCCGCGTGCCGCGGGCTCTCGATCGCCGGGTCGCGGGAGGTGAACAGGGCCACGGTCTTCTCGACGACGGCGGGGGAGCCGGGGACGACGGGCAGCACCAGGGTGTGGAACGCCCGCAGCGCGGTGAGCTGCGGCAGCGGCGCACCGCCCCGGCCGGAGGAGGCGCGGGTGCGTGCGGCCAGCGCGATCCGGATGTCCGAGTCGAGGGTGCGGCAGCTCAGCCACACCGTGTCCGGCAGCTCGGTCCCGGTCTCCCACCCCGTCAGATGCTGGTCCTCCAGCTCCCGGTAGCGCGCGACCCCGGCATTGCGCACCGCGCCGTCGATCCCCGACTCCACCTCCACGGTGCCCGCCCACCCGTCGGAGGCGAAGCAGGTGCGCAGCGCCGCCAGATGGGGCTCTCCCATGTGCACCAGGCGGCACTGCTCCACGGTCAGCCGGTGTCCTGCCTCGTCCTCGTAGACCGACCAGCGGGTCAGGGTGCCGTGCCGCAGGTCCAGGGTCTGCCGGTGCTCCGTCAGGTGCGGGTGGTCGGGGGAGAGCCAGGGGCCGGGGGCCGCGTCGGCGGGGCAGATCCGGTAGCGCAGCGGCAGCCAGTTGGGCAGGTTGACCATGTCCTCGTTCTCGACCGGGCGGCCCGCCACGAGCGAAGTGAGCCGGTTGTAGCAGCCGGCGGCGTAGGTGCCGGGGTAGTGCGCGGGCCCGGCCGGCAGCTCGGACGCCGCGCCGCGGGTGGCGAAGTAGCCGTTGCCGAGTGTGCAGAGCGACTCGCGCAGCCCCTCCGCCGCCGGGTCGTAGCCCTCGTACGACCAGGCCCAGGGGCGCGGCATCCGCCCGCCCCGGCCGCCGTACGACCAGGCGCCGCCGCCGGTCACTCCTCCTCCCCGGGCGTCAGCAGCTCGCCGGGGTCGGCCACGACCACATCGGCGCCGCGGCGTCGCAGGGCGGTGGCGCTGTACGGTCCCGCCGTCCGGTCCACGCCCACCACCAGGCCGAATCCGCCGCGCCGGCCCGCCTCGACGCCGGCGAGCGCGTCCTCCACCACGGCGGTGTCCTCGGCCGGGACACCGAGCCGCCGGGCCGCCTCCAGGAAGAGCGCCGGGTCCGGCTTGCCGGGCAGGCCGAGCCGCTGTGCCTCGTTGCCGTCCACCACGGCCGCGAACAGCCCGAGCACCCCGGCCGCGGACAGCAGCCCGGTGGCGTGGCGGGACGCCGAGACGGCGGCGCACGGCACTCCCGCGTCCCCCAGCACCCGCAGCAGGCGCAGGGTGCCGGGCCAGGTGGGGACGGCGGTGGTCCGCAGGCTCGCGGTGAACAGCTCGTCCTTGCGGGCCGCGACGGCCCCGACGGTGTCCGTGCCCGGCGCGTCGTCCGGTGTGCCGGGCGGCAGGTCGAGGCCCCGTGCACGCAGGAACGCGGCGGCCCCGTCCTGCCGGGACCGGCCGTCGACATGGCGCAGGTAGTCGTCCACCGGGTCGAAGGGGCGCTGCCCGCCCGCGGCCGCCAGGCACGGGTCGAAGGCGCCCTTCCAGGCGGCGGCATGCGCCGGCGCGGAGTCGATGATGACCCCGTCGGTGTCGAGGACCACGGCCCGCAGCGAGTGCAGGCAGGCGGCCAGGGACGGCGTGCCGCTCATGGTGACGTTCCGTTCGTCGGTGTCCCTTCCATGGCACCACGACCGCGGGCCGGGGGCGCGCCGCGCCCGGCCTCCCGCCCCGGCCCGCGCCCGTGGCGCGCCGCCGTCCGCTGCGGACACCGCACCACGGTGCGACGGTGGCAGTAGGGCCCGGTCGCCGGCGAGCGGAAGGAGGCGACGGCGATGGAGCATCCGCTGACCGTCGGCACCGATGGGTCGGATGCCGCGTTCCGGTCGCTGGACTGGGCGGCGGACGAGGCGGCGCGCCACGGGCTGCCGCTGCGGATCGTCCATGCCTCCCGCTGGGAGCGCTACGAGGGCACCTCGTCGGCCCCGGACCAGGAACGCCCCGGCGAGCAGGTGCTCGCCGAGAACATCGTGGCGTCCGCCGCCGCACACGCCCGCCGCCGGCACGCCGGCCTGGCGGTCTCGGGCGAGGTGCTGGCCGATGACGCGGTCACCGCCCTGCTGAACGAGGCCCTGCACGCCTCGGTGCTGGTCCTGGGGTCGCGGGGGCTCGGGGAGATCACCGGCCTGCTGCTGGGGTCGGTCAGCCTGACGGTCGCCGCCCGCGCCCGCTGCCCGGTGATCGTGGTACGCGGCGACCCGGCCGGGCTCGCGGGCACCCATGAGCGCATCCTGCTGGGCCTCACCGACCCGGCCGCCGAAAAGGCCGCCGTCCGCTTCGCCCTCCGCGAGGCGGAGGCCCGCCGGTGCACGCTGGACGCGGTGTGCGCCTGGCGCCGCACGGCATCCGACCCGCAGCCCTCCGCCGACGGCCACCGCGACCCCGAGGAGCGGGCGGCGGAGCTGCTCGACGCGGCGCTGGCGGAGGCGACCACGGCGCACCCGGAGGTGCGGGTGCGCCGCTCCCTGGTAGAGGGCCCGGCGCACAAGGTCCTGGTGCACCGCGCGGCCGCCGCCGACCTGCTGGTGGTCGCCGCCCAGCGCCGCCAGGGACACTTCGGCGCCCAGCCCGGCCGGGTGGCGCACACCGCGCTCTGCCACGCCGACTGCCCCGTGGCGGTGGTCCCCCAGCACGCCGGGCCCGCGCCGCGCACCCCTGACTGAGACGCCGCGGACGATCGCGTGACCTGCTCAGCTTGCGCTGAGGGCGGTGGTGGGGTGCAGGCGGGAGGCGCGTACGGCCGGATACAGACCGGCGACGACACCGATCACGAGCGTGGCGCCCAGACCGCCGGCCAGCGACCAGGGCGGGACCACGGCGATCCACCCCTGTGTGCGGGCGAAGGCGAACGTGGCGACGGAGCCCAGCACCGCGCCGGCGGTGCCGCCGAGCGCCGACAGCAGCAGGGATTCGGTGAGGAACTGGAGACGGATCGCGCCTCGGGTCGCGCCCAGGGCACGCCGCAGTCCGATTTCCGCCCGGCGCTCCAGTACCGAGATGACCATGGTGTTGGCCACGCCCACCCCGCCGACGAGCAGCGCCACGGTGCCCAGCCCCAGCATCAGCGTCGTCAGCCCCTTGTCGGTGGCGGCCTTGGCCGCCAGGGCGTCGGAGGGGCGGGAGACCTTCACCGCGGTCTCGTCGCCGGGGTTGACCGTACGGGCCAGGACCCCCTGGACCGCCTCCACCGAGGCGTCCGTGGACCGCTCGAAGACGGTGGTCGGGTGGCCGTCGAAGCCCAAGTAGCGTTCGGCGGACGGGAATCCGACCAGGGCGATGCGGTCCAGGGTCGGCACGAGCTCGACGGGCGCGAGGATGCCGGTCACCACGAACCACCGGTCGTTCAGCAGGATCTTGGCGCCGGGCTCGGTGATGCCGAGGCGGTCCGCGGCGATGGACCCCAGCACGACGGTGGGCAGCCGTTCACTGGCGCGGTTCAGCCAGCTCCCTTGGCTGGTACGGGCATTGAGGGCGTCGAGCAGGTCGGGGCGGGCCGCCTGGACCGTGACCCCCGATGCCAGCTCCTCCGGTACGACATCGCTGCGGCGCACCCGGGCGTTGACGGAGCCGGTGGCGGTGGCGTGCTGGACCGGGCCGATCCGCTCGACCATCGCCACCGCGCTCTTGGGGAGCTTCACGTCCTGGCCGAGGGCGTTCTTGCCCGCCTCGGCGGTGAGCAGATTGGTGCCCAGCCGGTCCAGCCGGTCGAGCAGGTCGGCGCGGCTGGACGTGGACAGTCCGACGACCGCGACCATCGTGGCGATGCCGATCGCGATGCCCAGGGCGGACAGGACGACGCGGGCGCGGCGGCTGCGCAGGCCCTCGGCGCCGGTCCGCAGCACATCGGCCGGCGAGAGCCGGGCCGCCCGGAGCGCGGGGCCGGTCATCGGGACACCTCCTCGGTGTGCGCCGCGGGGGAGCCGGCCGGGCCGGGGGCCGCGCCGGAGTCGGCGACGATCGCGCCGTCGCGAAAGCGGATCCGGCGGGGCAGCGACTCCGCGATCTCGTTGTCGTGGGTGATCACGCAGACGGTGGTACCGGCGGCGTGCAGTCCGCGGATGAGGTCCATGACCAGCTCCCCGGAGGCGGTGTCCAGGGCGCCGGTCGGCTCGTCCGCGAGCAGCAGATCCGGCTCGCCGACCAGCGCGCGGGCAATGGCCACCCGCTGCTTCTCGCCGCCCGAGAGCTGGTGGGCGAGGTGGCCGACCCGGTGTCCGAGGCCCACGTCCTCCAGGGCGGCGAGGGCCCGGGCACGGCGCTCGCGCAGCGTCGTACCGCCGTAGAGCAGGCCGTCCGCGACATTGTCCTGGGCGCTGCGGCCGGGGGCGAGGTGGAAGTGCTGGAAGACGAAGCCGATGTGCCGGGCACGCAGCGCGGAGAGCTGGGCGTCGGACAGCCGGCTCACGTCGTATCCGGCCACCCTGACCTCGCCCGAGGTGGCCCGGTCGAGGGTGCCGAGCAGATGGAGCAGGGTGGACTTACCGGAGCCGGAGGGGCCGACGATGGCGGCCAGCTCTCCTTGCGCCACCCGCAGGTCGACGCCCCGCAGGGCGTCGACGCCGCCGGGGTAGGTCTTGGTGGCGTCCCGGAGTTCGATCACGTCCGGGGGCGTGGTCCGGTCGGTCGGGGGCTGGGTCATTGCTCGGCCGCTCCGACCTTCATGCCCTCGGCCAGTCCGGCGCCGCTGACCTCGATGCGGCCGTCGGCCGTCAGACCGGTCTCGACCCGCACCAGGTGCGTCCCGCTGCCCCGGACCACCTCCAGCCCGTAGCCGCCCTCGCGCAGCGCGACGACCGCTTCGACCGGCACCGTCAGCACGTCCTTGCGGCTCTCGCTGACGAACTTCACGCTCAGCGTGCCCTGTTTGTCCTTCGGGCCGAGCTCGGTGCCGCCGTCGAGCGTGATCTCGACCTCGACGCCACCGTTGGCGGACGCGTCACCGGAGCCGGTGCCGGCCCCGCCCTCAGCGGACCCGGAGTCCTCGGGGGTGACCGTCCCGCTGACCTTGCCGCGTGCGGTGGCTCCGCTGGGCAGCGCGACCTCCACCTTGGTGCCCATGGTGGCCAGCGCCCGGTCGGCCTGGTCGAGGGAGGCCCGTACGACCGGCTTGGTGGAGGCGACCGTCAGCACCGGCTTCTCCGGGCCGATCGCATCGGCCAGGGCGGCGTCGGCGGCCACCACGCGCACGGGACCGCGCTGGAAGACGATGTCCCCCTTGCCGATCCGGCCGTCGGCATCGTCGATCCCGAGGGACTTCTGCCACGCCTCGACGGCGGCCGCGGTCGCCTCGTCGAAGCGGACATCCACATACAGCCGGGAGCCGAAGCCCAGGTCACGGAGGTTGCGCTCCAACTGGAGCACGTCCGGGCCGCGGTCTCCGGCCTTCATCGCGCGGAACATCGGTGTCGGACCGTAGAGGAGGACCACCGGCCGGGCGTCGCGCTCGTAGAGGCGCTGCCCGAGCGAGACGATCCGCCCCGGCTCCGCGGCCTTGGTGACCGTGCCGTCCACGGCGGATTTCACCACCCGGCGCTGTGCGTAGTCCAGGCGTCCGTCCACGGTCTTGCTCTGGACGAGGTCGGTCCGGGTGATCTCGGTCGTCGAGGGCGGCGACTTCTGGCGTCGGCCGTCGGCCGAGCCGCCCTCGCCGGTCTCGGTGAGGAGCATGACACCGGCCGTCGCGGCGGTCGCGGTGACCGCCGCGGCCAGTGCGACGAGCGGGCGGCGGCGCCTTGCTGCGGCGCTCACTGCATGCCGTCCAGACCGTCGAGCAGCTTGCCCTTGCACGCCTGGCGGGCCTGCTTGTACGTGGGAGAGTCCCGGGACACCTCGGGCGAGCTGGGGTTCGCGTCCCCTCCGGGGAGGACGTTGCCGTCCCGCAGCTGCGGGTTGGTGAACTTCGATACGCCGTGAGCGCGCATGCACTTGGCGTGCGCGAGCATCGACTCGTATTCCTTCTGGGTGTCGCGGCGCGGCTCCAGCTTCGAGGCGTCGAGCATGTCCTTGGTGCACACGCCGCCCTTGCCGCCCTTGCTGATCTCCTCGTTCCCCGGCTTCTGCTGGAGCTGGTCGATCTTCGACCAGTCGAGGTAGCCGCTCAGCTTGGGGTCGGGGAAGTCCTTGTCGACGTTCTTGCGCATGCACTGGACGTACTTCATCTGCGCGTCGTAGAAAGCGCTCTTGCCCTGGGCCGCGCCGCCCGCGGCCCCGGATCCGTCCTTCGACCCGCCTGCGGAGGGCGCGTCGACGACCGAGGCCACACCGTCGTCGGACGACTCGGCACCGCCGCAGGCGGAGGTCAGGAGGAGGGCGGGCACAGCGATCAGCAGCGCGAGGCGCGCTGTCCGGGAGCGGGAGGATGTCTGCTGGGTCATGCGGCCAGTTTCCGGGTCGTGGTTGGTGGCCGCTCCATGGCCGCATGATGAGAACGTAACAATGCCGCCGGATTGCTCTTCGCCCTGTGGATAAGTCCTGAGCTGCACAAACGCTCGCCCATAATCGGCTGCATGCCGCACGTGTTGCTGATCGAGGACGACATGTCCGTACGGGACGGAATGGAACTTGTGCTGCGCCGGCACGGCCACGAGGTCGATGCCGTCGCCACCGGTGAGGCCGGCCTGCAGGTGCTGTCCCGGCCCCGCGGCGGCGGCATCGAGATCGCGGTGGTCGACCTGATGCTGCCCGGCATCGACGGCTTCGAGGTCTGCCGCCGTATCCGCGCTCGCGGCCAACTGCCGATCATCATGCTCACCTCGCGCGGCGACGACCTCGACGTGGTCAGCGGCCTGGAGGCCGGCGCCGACGACTACGTGGTCAAACCGATCACCGGCCGGGTGCTGGAGGCCCGCATCCGGGCGGCCCTGCGCCGGGCCGGGCCGCTCACGCGCACGGAGCGCGACGACTTCGCCGGGCTCGTCATCGACCGGGCCGGCCTGACCGTCACCAAACACGGCACCCCGATCCCCCTCCCGCCCACCGAACTGCGGCTGCTGCTGGAGCTGTCCGCCTCCCCGGGCCGGGTCCTCAGCCGCGAACAGCTCCTCGAACTCGTCTGGGAACACGACTTCCTGGGGGACTCGCGGCTGGTGGACGCGGCCGTCGGGCGGCTGCGCGCCAAGCTGGAGGACGTCCCCGCCAAGCCGCGCTACATCCAGACGGTGCGCGGCTTCGGCTATCGCTTCGGGCCGCTGTGAGGGCCGCGAAGCAGGCGGCCGCGAAGACCGCCCCGGGGACGGTCGCCCGGCCCCCGACGACGACGGAAGGGGGCGGCGGACGGCCCCGGCGCCGGCTGCCGCGCGTGGACGGGCTGCGCGGGCGTCTCCTGATCACCGTCGTCGTGGTCGCCCTGATCAGCGCGGTCACCGCCACGGCGCTGGCGTACCGGGAATCGCGCGACGCGGTCCTCAAGCGGGCCCAGAACGCCGCCGTGGACGACTTCCGCGGCCGGGTCGAGCAGCTGGTGCCGGAGATCGACGTCCCCATCGACCCCCGGTCCATGGCCCGCTTCGCGAGCAAGGTCTCGTCCGGCCTGCGCGGCTCGCTCGTCGTCGTGCAGTACCGCGACTTCACCGTCGGCTCCGACCCGTCCGCCGACCGGACCCGGATCACTCCAGAACTCCGCGTGGCCGTACGCGCCCACCCCCGGGTCTCCCTGCAGCGGGTGCAGTACGCCGGGAAGCCCTGGCTGGTCCTCGGCGCCCCGGTCGGCCTCGGCCCGCCGTCGGGTCCGGGCGCCGCCGCGCAGCCGTCCGGTGTCGAGATATTCGCGGTCGTCTCCCTGGCGGAGGAGGAACGCGACACCGCAGAGCTGGTGCGCAGCGTCCAGGGCGGCCTGGTGCCGGTGGTGCTGCTGGCCGTTCTCCTGGCGCTGCTCGCGGCCCGTACGGTGCTGCGACCGGTCCGCCGCCTGGCGCGGGCCACGCGCCGGCTGGCCACCGGCGAGCTGAGCATCCGGGTCGAGGAGAAGGGACGCGACGAACTGGCCGAGCTGGCCCACACCTTCAACGAGACGGCCGGCACGCTGGAGCACACCGTCGGCGAGCTGCGCGAACAGGAGGCCCTGGCCCGCCGCTTCGTCGCCGACGTCTCCCACGAGCTGCGCACCCCGCTCGCCGCCATGACCATGGTCTGCGGCGTGCTGGACGAGGACGCCGACCAACTCACCCCGGACACCGCACACGCGGCCCGTACGGTCAGCGCCGAGACCGCCAAGCTGGCCCGGCTCGTCGACGACCTCATCGAGATATCCCGCTTCGACGCCCGGGCCGTGG
Source organism: Streptomyces angustmyceticus (assembly GCF_019933235.1). Lineage (NCBI taxonomy): Bacteria > Bacillati > Actinomycetota > Actinomycetes > Kitasatosporales > Streptomycetaceae > Streptomyces > Streptomyces angustmyceticus. The sequence continues at coordinate 7,298,045 of NZ_CP082945.1, forward strand.
CGCTCACCGTCCACGAACTCGACCTGGCCGAGGCGATACGCGCCTCGCTCGCCGCCCGCTGCTGGACCCACCGGGTCGAGACCGATCTGCCCCCGGGCATACGGGCCCGGCTCGACCGCCGCCGCCTGGACGTCATCGTCGCCAACCTCGTCGCCAACGCCCTGCGGCACGGCGCACCGCCGGTGACCGTCACCGTGCGGGCCGAGGACGACCGGCTGACCGTCTCGGTCGCCGACCACGGCCCCGGACTGCCCCCCGAGGCCGCCCGCCATGTGTTCGACCGCTTCTACAAGGCCGACAGCTCCCGCGCCCGCTCCGAGGGGAGCGGCCTGGGGATGGCCATCGCCCTGGAGAACGCGCGCCTGCACGGCGGCACGATAGAGATCGCGCCCCGGACGCCCGGCACCGGCGCCGTTTTCACCCTCCGCCTCCCCCTCCGGACGGACTCCGCCTCATGACCCGCCGCCGCACCGCCCTCCTCTGCGGTCTGCTCACCCTGGCCGCCACGGGCTGCGGCATCCGCCCCACCGGCGTCACCGACGGCGGTACGGCTCCCTCCGGGATCTCGAAGGGCATGCGGGTCTACTTCGCCTCCGACAACGGCCCGCGCGGAGTGTCCCGGCCCGGTGTCACCGTGGACCAACTCGACGATGTCTTCAAGCTGTTGGCCGGCGGCCCCACCGCCGGGGAGCGGGCGAACGGGCTCGCCGATCTGGTCCCCGAGAACGCGGGCTTCCACGCCACCAGCACCCGCGGCCACATCACCCTCCGTGCCACAGGTCCCTTCATCGTGTCGCCCCAGAACCAGAGCACCGGCCAACTGGTCTGCACCCTCGCCCGCGCCGAGGTCCTGATCCACGGCACCCGCCCGGACAAGGTCCAGGTGACCCTCGTCGGCGACGAAGGGCGCGCCGGCCCGTACCAGTGCCAGCAGTTCCTGCAGCGCTGAGCCGGCATCACGCAAAAGGGGCCCTTCCCCGTACGAGGAAGGGCCCCTTGGTAGAGCGCCCGGCAGGCCTTGCACCTGCATCTCCCACCGGCTGGTGGACGTCTTTCCTTGGACCACAGACGCGCGGTTCCGGCCCGAGGGCCGAAGCTGCATCATGATCATACCGCATCGGCGCACCGACGGCACACCCAGCGCCTGCCTGCCCCCTCGCGCTGAAACCGCGTCCGGGGTGGGCAGTCGCGAGGGGGGCGGTCCACGCTCCTGCCTGACTGTCCGTCTGAACTGCGCGACGTGCGGCGATATGGCCGAATGGACGGACGAGGAATGGGGGCGCGTTCATGTCAATGGGGTTTTCCCTACAAGCGCGCTGACGGTTCGGCCGTCCGGCATCGAAGGAATTAGGGTCGGAGTCAGGCGCGCCAGGGGGATGGGTATGGCCCACGCCGTGGCTCACCTTCCAGAAGAATTCCAGGAGTTCCGTGCCCCACGTATTCGTCACAGCCGCCTGAAATGGTGCGCGATTGCTGCCACCGCCAGGCGGGAACGCAGCCGCGCGCACTGCGGCCTCGCTGCTTCGGGCGCTCGACGAATGCGGTCAACACCACCCCAGGAGATCGGGATGGAAAGTTCTCAGAATCCGGCAGACCCGACCATCGGCCCTCACCACAAGGCCCACTACGACTTCCAGTTCCTGAGCGCCGGCTTCCAACTCGGGCTGTTCGAGGCCCTGGAGAAGGAGCCGGGCATCACCCGCGAAGACCTCTCCGTCCGCCTCGGCCTGGCCGTACAGCCGTGCCGCATCCTGCTGTTGGGCTGTACCGCCATGGGTGTGGTGCGCAAAGAGGGGGAGGGCTACCACAACACCCCGTTCCTTCCGCCGCTCTCCGCCCTCCCCGATCAGGAATCAGCCGCGTATCTGCATCGCATCTACCGTGCTGTCGACTGGTTCTGCGAGTCGCTCAAGGAGAACTCCAACGTCGGGCTGAAGAACGAGATTCCTGGAACGGCGTCGACGCTGTACGGACGGTTGGCGGAAAACCCCGAACTGGAATCCTCCTTCCATGTCCTGATGAGTTCCATAAGCCATCTCGTCGCCGAGGAGATCGCCGCCGAGATCGACCTGTCGGGCTATCGGCTCCTGCTCGATGTCGGTGGCGGCGCCGCCATGAACGCGGCGAATCTGGCCCGTACTTGGCCTGACCTGGAGGTGACGATCGGAGATCTGCCGTCGATCACCTCCCTGGCAAACGACAAGATCGCGGAACTGGGTCTGACCGGCCGGGTACGCGCCGTCAGCCTCGACGCCTTCCATGACGATTTCCCCGTCGGCCATGACTCCGTGCTCTTCGCCCACTTCCTCGAGATCTGGTCCCCCGACCGCATCCGCGCCCTGCTGGCCAAGGCATCCGACGCGCTGCCTCCCGGGGGTGGCGTCTTCGTGGTGACCCCCTATCAGGACGACAGGGGGACCGGACCGGAGCGCTCGGCCTACCTCTCCGCGTACTTCCACACCGTCGCTTCCGGCGAGGGCATGGTGTACACGCCCATGGAGTACGAGGAGTGGTTCGGCGAGGCGGGAATCGACCCCGTGAAGCGGGTGATGCTCGGGCCGGACACCGTGGTGATCTGCGGCCGAAAGCGCTAGGTCGCATCCGCGTCGTCCCGTCTGACGGCGTCCGGCACGCGTTCCCCCACGCCTCAAGGGCGCGGGGGAGCGCACCGGACGCCGCGAGCCCCGCCCTGCGGGCGAACGACGCGACTTTGAAGACAGGCCCTAGTCCGACAGCCCCGCCGCATGGTCGGGAACGTAGGTCTGCAGGTCCCGGGGCGGCCGCTGGTAGCCGGTGGCCGGGGGCCGCGGGGGCAGGGTGAGCCGCGGCGGGGTGACATCGCGGTACGGCACGGTCGACAGCAGGTGGGCGATCATGTTCAGCCGGGCCCGGCGCTTGTCGTCGGACTCGACGACGAACCACGGTGACTCCACGATGTCCGTGTGGACGAACATCTCGTCCTTGGCCCGCGAGTACTCCTCCCAGCGGGTCAGCGACTCCAGGTCCATGGGCGAGAGCTTCCAGCGGCGGGTGGGGTCCTGCAGCCGGCGCCGGAACCGCTGCTCCTGCATCTCGTCGCTCACCGAGAACCAGTACTTGCGCAGCAGGATGCCGTCCTCCACCAGCATCCGCTCGAAGACCGGGCACTGCCGCAGGAACCGCTGGTGCTCGGCCGGTGTGCAAAAGCCCATGACCCGCTCGACGCCGGCGCGGTTGTACCAGCTGCGGTCGAACAGCACGATCTCGCCGCCCGCGGGCAGGTGCTCGGCGTAGCGCTGGAAGTACCACTGGGTGCGTTCCCGCTCGGTGGGCCGCGGCAGCGCCGCGATCCGGGCCACCCGGGGGTTGAGGTACTGGGTGACCCGTTTGATCGTGCTGCCCTTGCCGGCCGCGTCCCGCCCCTCGAAGACCACCACGATGCGGGCGCCCTCGGTGCGCACCCACTCCTGGAGCTTGACCAGCTCCGTCTGCAGCCGGTACAGCTCCCGCTCGTACCGCGCCCGCGGCAGCTTCCTGGGGCCGTTGCCGCCCTGTTTGTCCGCCATACGACGACGGTACGGAGAAAAGCCCGCGGGGGCTCGGGCGTGCGAGCCGAACGGGGCCGGGAGCGGCCCCCGGGTCAGGCCGGGCTCGCCGGGACGCCGCCCAGCGCCTCGCGCTCGATCCGCCGCCGGACGTGCTCGGTCAGGACGGCGAGCCGCTTGGAGACCTTCGCCCGTACCGCCTGCGGCGACCGGATGGCCCGCGCGGACGCGGGCAGCTCCGCGAGGTCGGCGGCGACCCGCCGCCGGGCGTCCTCGGTACGGCCGTGCGGCGCGCCGCGCCGGCCTCCGCGCATCAGCGTCTCCAGCAGCGGCGTGCTGCCCGGCGGGACCGGCTCGTCGGCCAGCCCGATCACGTCGTGGCACCCGGGCCGGCGGAAGACCTGCTTGCCGCCCGGCGCGGTCGCCTTCGCCGACGACAGCTTCATCAGGGGCCGGCCGTCGTACGCCACGAGCTTGTACGCCGAATCCAGCGAGGGGGCATCGGCGCTGACGCCGACACGGGTGCCCACGGCGAAGACGTCGATGGGCGCTCGGGCCTGCGCCAGATCGTGCACGGCGAACTCGTCCAGCCCGCCGCTGGCGACGATGCGGACCTGCGGAAGCCCCGCGTTGTCCAGGATCGCGCGGGCGCGGAAGGCCAGTGCCGCCAGGTCGCCGCTGTCCAGCCGGACGGCCGACCCGTCGCCGCGCCCCAGCGCGTTCAGCACCCGGGCCGCCGCCGCGACGCCGGACTCGGTGGCGTAGGTGTCCACCAGCAGGGTCACCGGCCCGGGATGGCACAGCGCGAACGCGGTGAACGCCGCCTCCTCGTCGCCGAACGCCTCGACGTACGAGTGCGCCATCGTGCCGACCGCCGGCAGGTCCTCGGCGTGGGCCGCCGCCACATTGCTGGTGCCCGCGAAACCGGTCATGGCACCGAGCCGGGCCACCTGGCGGGCGGCCGCGGTCCCCGGGGCGCGGCGCAGCGAGAAGTCCACGACGGAGCGCCCCCGTGCGGCGAGCACGCACCGCACGCACTTGGACGCGACGGTCGTCTGATGGGTGAGGTGGTTGAGCACGTACGACTCGACGAGCTGGGCCTGCGGCAGCGGAGCGGTGATCTCCAGCAGCGGCTCCCCGGCCAGCACCACCCGCCCCTCCGGCACGGCCCTGACCTCCCCGGTGAAGCGCATCCCCAGCAGCGGCGCCAGATCCCTGGCCGGGCGCCGCAGTGCCTCGGCGAACACCTCGACGTCGTCGCGGCCGACGGCGAAGCCGGCGAGGAAGTCGAGGACCGTCTCGGCCCCGGCGGCGACCAGGAAGCCCCGCTCCGGGGGCAGGGCCCGGACGAAGCAGCTGAACGTCGCCGGCCCGGTCATGCCCTCCTGGAGGTACGAGAGGGCCATGGTCACTTCGTACAGGTCGGTGAGCGTCGCATCCGACATGGCCGACTCCTTCCACCCAGCGCCGTACCGCCGGCCGGCCGGGGCGGCGCCGGCACCGGACTCACGCCATCGCGTCGGCCCAGCCGTAGGCGGCGCGGTGCTCGCGCCGGGGCGGCCCGGCGCCCACGCCTTCGAGGTCGAGGTCCGCCACCCGCTGCAACTGCCCGGCGAGGTCCTTCATCGCGCGCCCGGCCGCGATCTCGTCGCCGATCTCCGGCACGTCCGGGTCCTCGGGGCTGCAGCGGGCCGTGCCGTGCCCGGTCAGCGTGGTGGTCCCGGTCCGGAGCACCACGCGCGCCTTGGTCGTGCCGTCCTCCTCGAAGAGGTAGAGACGGACGGGCCATTCGACTGTCGTTGCCATGGCTCACCTCTGCCTTCCACCGGGGGCCGCCGCCTCGGGGCCCCGGACCGGGCCGTCGTGCCCTCGGCAGCCGGCCCCGCCGGTACGAACTCTCACCGTCATCATCCGCCTTCCGCCGCGGGGCGTCCTGGCACCGGCCACCGGCCGTCTCAGAGCGTGGACGCCGTCGCGCGCTCACTCGTGCGGCACCACGGCCACCGGACACGGAGCGTGGTGGACGGCCGCCTGGACGACATGGCCGATCCGGTGACCGGGCAGCCGGTGCCGGTGGCGCCGGCCGACGATCAGCAGCCCGGCGTCCGCGGCGCTGTGCAGCAGGGCCGGCGCCGGACTCTCCATCACCACGCGTGCGTCCACCGTCAGGTCCGGATACTTCTCCTGCCACGGCCGCAGGGCCGCGGACAGCTCCTGCCGCGCGTCCTGCGCCGCCTCCTCGGCGGCGATCGGCTCCACCCCGCCGCCCCGGTTGTAGGCGTACGAGGGCAGGTGCCTGCCGTGCACGACGCGCAGCGGGGCACCACGCCGTGCGGCGCTGTCGAAGGCGAAGGCGAGCAGCGCCTCGCACGGCTCGTGCAGGCTCAGCCCCGCCATCACCTCCCCGCCCGGCTCGTCCGCCTTGGTGCCCCGCCGGGCGCGCACCAGAACCGTGGGGCAGCCGGTGTGCACCATCAGCTTCAGGCCGAGCTCGCCGAGGGCGAAGCGGGACACCGGGCCCAGGTCCCGCGAGCCCAGGACCAGCAGATCCGACTCGGCCGCGGCCTCCTGCAGGGCCTCCTGGGGGTCCTTCGCGACCAGCTCCGGATCCACCGGTAGGTCCGGGAAGCGGGTGCGGACCGCGGTGACGGCCTCGTCCATCATCCGGTACGGCCAGTAGTTCTGGTCGTCCTCCGGCACGGGACCGGGCGCCGGCTCGGGCGCGAGCAGCACCCAGGCGTGCACCAGCCGCAGGCGCGCACGCCGCAGCCGGGCTTCCTGCGCCGCCCACACGATCGCGGACAGGGATTCGGGCGTACCGTCCACACCGGCGGTGATGACATCCTTCATGGCCTCGCTCCCTTCCCGGGCGCCCGGCGCTTGCGCGCCCATATCTCCAGGGTGCTCGACCTCGCGCGCTCCGGCATCAGCCACTCGGCCCGGTTCCGCAGCGGATCAGTTCGGGCCGTGCCCGGTGCCGTCCCGTCCGGTGCCGTCGCGCCCGGCGGCACCGGCCGCGGGCCGCGTCCCGGGACCGTCGGCCGGCGCGCCGCCCATCATCCCGAGCATGGCCCGGCCACCGGTGCGCACGAAGCGGTGGACCAGTGCGGCGGCGAGGGCGAGGAAGGCGATGTTGAGCCAGGTGGTGTAGTTCCAGGAGACCCCGGCCATGGGGATCGTCGCGTCGGCCTGCCGCGGGATCAGCCCCAGCCCGCCGAAGACGCATTCGACGGCGTAGCCCGCGACGACCACGGCCGCGTAGAACGTGACCAGCAGGAACAGGGCCATCCTGGTCCCGTAGTACTTCCGGTAGATGTGCAGGATCGGCAGGATTAGCAGGTCGGCGAAGAGGAAGGCGACCACCCCGCCGAAGCTGATCCCGCCCTTCCACAGCACCACCGCCAGCGGCACGTTGCCGATGGAGCAGACGAACGAGGCGATCGCCACCAGCGGTCCGATCAGCGGCCCCCACAGCTTCGCGGCCAGCGGATGCCCGTCGAAGAAGAAGGCCCGCCAGAAGCTGTCGGGGACCCAGGCCGCGATGGCCCCGGCGATCAGCAGGCCGATCACCAGGTCCCTGAGGATCGCGGCCCACTCCATGACGAAGACGTGCGAGGTCGCGGTCCAGCCCTCGGCGGAGAACAGCCGCCGCGCGAAGGACCCCTCGCGGCGGACGGACATGTCCATCGCGGCATGCCCCTCCATGGAGCCGGCCAGCCCCCGTTCGGCCTGCGCGCGGGCCGGCCGCAGCAGCCGGCCGGTCAGGAAGAGGCGGAACAGCACGGCCAGCACGACGATCATCACCGGGCCGCCGGTGAACTCGGCCAGGGTGAACTGCCATCCCATCAACAGGGCCAGGATGACGCCGAGTTCGACCACCAGGTTGGTCGAGGCGATCTCGAACGCCATGGCGGCCGTGAAGTGCGCGCCCTTGCGGAACAGGGACCGGGCCAGGGCGACCGCCGCGTACGAGCAGGAGGACGAGGCGGCACCCAGCGCGGCGGCCAGCGTCAGGGTGCGGGGACGGTCGTCGCCGAGCAGGCCGACCACGGTGGAGGTGCGCACCACGGCCTGGACGACCGCGGACAGCGCGAAGCCGAGGATCAGCGCCCAGGTGATCTCCCAGGTCATGGATCCGGCGATGGACAGTGCGTGCAGGACCGGGTGCATCGGCTGAGGTGTTCCGTGGCGTACCGCGGCTCAAACGCCCGCCCGGCGGGGTGTCAGACCCGCCCGTGCGCCTTCTGCGCCCGCCGCGACAGCGAGTCGATGACCACGGCGATCAGCAGCACCCCGCCGGTGATCATGAACTGCACGGCCGTCCGGATGCCCATGAGGGCCACCCCGGAGGCGATCGACTGGATGACCAGGACACCGAGCAGCGCCGACCAGGTCCGGCCCCGTCCGCCGAACAGGCTGGTGCCGCCGATGACCGCGGCGGCGATGGCGTCCATCAGCAGCAGGCCGGCGCCGGACGTCTGACTGGCCGAGGTGACGCGCGAGGCCAGGAACAGGCCGCCGATCGCCGCCATCGTCCCGGACACCATGAAGACCGAGATGCGGACCAGGTCCACGTTCAGGCCGGTGCGGCGGGCGGCCTCGACGCTGCCGCCGAGCGCGAAGATCATGCGTCCGTAGCGGGTGCGGCGCAGCACGCAGTCGAGGCCGACGAGCACCACGAGGAAGAGCAACAGGGCCAGCGGGAGCCCCAGGAACTGGTTGAGGACCACGGCCGCGGCCAGGGAGATCACCGCCAGCACCCCGGTGCGCAGGAGGATCTCGCTCAGCGGCCGGGCGGGCACACCGGCGGCCCTGCGCCGCCGCACATCGCGGTACGAGACCAGGAAGTAGCCGGCGGTGCCGAGCGCCGCCAGGCCGTAGGCGGCGGCCACGTTGTTGAAGTAGTAGCCGGTCAGCATCGCGAGCAGGCCCTTGTCGTCGATGTTGATCGTGCCGTTGGCGCCCAGGATGTAGAGCATCAGCCCGTTCCAGCCCAGCAGGCCCGCCAGGGTGACCACGAACGCCGGTACCCCGACCTTGGCGAAGAAGAACCCCTGCACCGCCCCGATCGCCGTGCCGCCGAGCACCGCGACCAGCAGCGCGAGCCCCTCCGGTACGCCGTGGTTCACGGTCAGTACCGCGAAGGCGGCCGCCGCGAGGCCGCTCACCGAGCCCACCGACAGGTCGATCTCGCCCAGCAGCAGGACGAAGACGACACCGACCGCGATCATGCCGGTGCCGACAATGTCCACGGTCAGGTTGGACAGGTTGCGCGGCGAGAGGAAGTTCTCGTTGAGGCTCTCGAAGATGATCCACACCACGATCAGGCCGAGGGCCACCGGTACCGAGCCGAGCTCGCCGCTGTGGAACCTCCTCCGGAGCAGGTCGAGCGGGTTCTGCGCCCCGAAGGCGGGCGCGCGCCGTCCGGCGGCGGCCGCCGTCCCGTCCGCGGCGCCCCGCCCCGCGGGCGGTTTCTGCTTCCTGAGCGCCCAGGTCCGGCTCACGGCTGCACCTCCCACCCCGGCGTCCTGCGGCGGGTCACGGCGTTGTCCGTGGCCCCGGTGATCGAGGAGATGATCTGTTCGTGGGAGGTGGTCGTCACATCGAAGAAGCCGTTGTTCCGGCCCAGGCGCAGCACGGCGACCCAGTCCGCGACCGCCTTGATGTCCCCCATGTTGTGGCTGATGAGGAGCACCCCGAGCCCGCGTTCGCGGAGCTGGTCGACGAGGTCGAGGACCTGGGCGGTCTGCTCGATGCCCAGGGCCGCGGTGGGCTCGTCCAGGAGCACCAGCCGCGGTTCGCCGAGGAGCGAGCGGGAGATCGCGACGGTCTGGCGCTGGCCGCCGGAGAGCGAGGCGACCGGCAGGCGTACGTCGGGCATCCGGATGGCCAGCATGTCGAGCAGGTCCAGGGTGAGGCGTTCCATCTCCACCTCGTCCAGCACCCCGGCCCGGTGGATCTCGCGCCCGAGGAAGAGGTTGCCGACCACGTCGAGGTTGTCGCACAGCGCGAGGTCCTGGTAGACGGTGGCGATGCCCAGGTCCTGGGCGTCGTGGGGGCGGGTGATCTGGACGGGCCGGCCGTCCCACTCGATCATGCCCTCGTCGGCCGGGTCGACGCCCGCGACCACCCTGATCAGGGTGGACTTGCCGGCGCCGTTGTCGCCCACGAGCGCGACGACCTGACCGGCGCGCACCTCCAGTTCGACATCGGCCAGGGCCTGGACGGCGCCGTACCGCTTGGAGATGCCGCGCAGCGCCAGCAGGGGCGGCGCGGGTGCCGGTCGGCGGAGGGCTGAGCCGGGGTCCATGGGTACCTGCCTCACCTGGTGAGGCCCGCCCGCCGGCAGGCGGCCTCGAACTTGGGGGTGCAGATCTGCTCGATCGTGTACATGCCGTCCTTGACCACGGTCCCCTTGATGCGCTGCACCGTGACGGAGACCGGGGTGAGCAGAACCGCCGGGATGCCCCGGGTGGTGGGGCTGTTGACCGTGTGCGTCGTGATGCCGTCGAGCTTCTTGCCGCGGCCCAGTGCGACGGCCATGGCGGCGGCGGTGCCGGCCTCGGGCCCGAAGGGCTTGTAGACGGTCATGTACTGATCGCCCGCGACGATGCGCTGGATGGCGGCGAGTTCGGCGTCCTGGCCGGTGACGGGCGGCAGCGGAGCGATCTTCGCGGCCTCCAGGGCGGAGATGATGCCGGCCGCCAGCCCGTCGTTGGCGGAGTAGACGCCGTCGATGTGCCCGGCGCCGAGGGCCGAGATGGCCGCGGTCATGTTGCTGTTGGCGTTCTCCGGCCGCCACCCCGCGGTCTCGTACGCCTTCCCGATCTTCACCTTGCCCTGGAGCACCGCGAGCGCGCCCTGCCGGAACCAGGCGGAGTTGGGGTCCGTCGAGTCGCCGTTCATCATGACGATCTGCGCGCCGCGCGCCTTGTCGCCGAGCGCCTTGAGCAGCGCCTCGCCCTGCAGCTCGCCGACCCTCCTGCCGTTGAAGGAGACATACGCCGACACCGGCCCCTCCACGAGGCGGTCGTAGGCGACGACCGGGATCCCCGCCGCCCGCGCGCTCTCGACCGGCGAGCGCAGCGACTTGGAGTCGACGGCGTCCAGGATCAGCACCCGGACCCGCTTGGTGATCATCGCGTCCATCTGCTGCTGCTGGGTGGCCACGTCGTGCTCCGCGCTGACCACCTCCACCGTGCACTCGGGGCACAGCTGATGGATCTTCTTCTCGATCAGCGGCTTGTCGAAGTGGTAGAGGCGCGAGGTGTTGTCCGGCAGCAGCACACCGATCCTCAGCGCCCCGCCGGAGGCGGGCCCTTCCGGCTCGTGCACCCCGCCGGCCTTCCCGCAGGCCGCCGGCCCGGCCACCAGGCACAGCCCGGCCAGGAGGGCGGCAGCTCCCCGCAGACGACCACGCACCTCAGGGGACCTCCTCACCCTCGCGCGGGCCGGCCGCGCCGGCCGGGTCCCCCTCGGCGCCGAGCCGCTCGTCCGGCCGCAGGGCGATCTCGCTCCACACCTGCTTGCCGCCGCTCAGCGGCACCGAACCCCAGGACGCCGACACCGCCTCGACGAGCAGCAGCCCGCGGCCGCCGGTCGACTCCCAGTCCACGCTCGCCGGCTTGACGGGGGCCCGGGGCGAGGCGTCGTTCACCGCGATCCGCAGCCGGTCGGCGGCCAGGGTCAGATCCAGCCGCACCTCGCCCTGGGTATGCGCGACGGCGTTGGTGACCAGCTCGGACACCACCAGCAGCGCCACGTCCAACTCCTCGGCCACGGTCCACGAGCGCAGCGTGCGGGCGGTGAAGCGGCGGGCGTGCATGACCGCGTCGGGCAGCCGCCACACCGTCCAGTGCGCCCGGGTCGGGCGGACGCGCATCCCGTCGTAGCGCAGGACCAGCACCGCCACGTCGTCGTCACGCCGCTTGGTCTCGCCGAGCAGCTCATCGGCGAGCTGCCCGGCGTCGGCCGGATCGGCCCCGGCGAGCAGCTCGCGCACCCGGCGCAGGCCGTCCTCCAGGGGGAGCGCGGCCGATTCGGCCAGCCCGTCCGTGAGCAGTACGAGCACGGTGCCGGGGGTCAGCCCCACCTCGGTCAGCGGGAACTCGCCCTCCGCGGCCACCCCCAGCGGCGGACCGCCCTCGACCGGCAGTTCCTCGGTGCGGCCGTCGGGGAACCGCAGCAGCGGCGGCAGATGCCCGGCCCGGACGAACCAGGCGATGCCCTCCTCCATGTCGAGGTCCACATAGCAGCAGGTCGCGAAGAGATCGGTCTCCATGCCCAGGAGCAGCCGGTTGGCGTGGGAGAACACCACGTCGGGCGGGTGGCCCTCGACCGCGTAGGCCCGGATGGCGGTCCGCATCTGGCCCATGATCGTGGCGGCGCCGGCGCTGTGGCCCTCCACATCGCCGATGACGAGCGCGACATGGCCGTCGGACAGCGGGATGACGTCGTACCAGTCGCCGCCCACTTCGAGCCCCATCGTGGCGGGCAGATAGCGGGCGACGGCCACCCCGCCGGGCAGTGCCGGCAGCTTGCGGGGCAGCAGACTGCGCTGGAGCATCGTGGCCAGCTCGTGTCCGGCGTCCAGCGCGTGGGCGCGGACGAGGGCCTGGCCCACCAGCCCCGCCGTCGCGGTCAGCAGCGACCGCTCCTCCGGCCCGAACCGGTGCTCCTCGTCCCAGCCGACCAGGCACACCCCGACGATCCGGCCCTCGGACGGCAGCGGCAGGATCGCGAGCCCGCCGGGCCCGATCCCCGCCAGGCCGGGTTCGAGCGCCGCGTCGGGAGGCCACAGCGCCACATGGCCGGCCCGCAGCACGCTCTCCAGCGTGGGCATCGCATGGCACGACGCGTCGGGCCACTCGGAGCGCCATTCGGACCGCCACGCCGCGGGCCAGGCCCCGGGTTCCGGCGGGTCGAGGACGGACACCACGAACCGGTCGGCCTCCAGCTCCGCCACCGCCACCCGGCTCGCCCCCAGCGGCGCCCGCAGTGTGGCGACCACCACCCGGCCGACGTCGCGGATCGTCGTGGCGCCGGCCAGCGCGGCGGACAGCCGCTGCACGAGGGAGACCTCGTCCGCGCTGGGACGCAGGTAGGAGGCGTCGGCGACCACACCCAGCATCCGTTCCGGGGTCCCGGCGGCGTCGACCAGCACCCGGCAGCGCAGGCTCAGCCAGCGCAGCTCGCCGTTGGGCCGGCGGATCCGGATCGACAGCTGCTGGCCGGGAACGGGCTGCCCGCCCGGCTCGACGATCGACATCAGCGCGGGCACATCGTCCGGCGCGGTGTGTGCCAGCAGCGTCTCCACCCGCCGGTCGAACTGCTCAGGGGCGACCCCGAACAGCTCCAGCACGTGGGCGTCCGCGTCGATCCGCCCGGTGGCCAGCAGCAGCGTGAACGCGCCGCCCCGGAGGGTGTCCAGCCCCGGCCCCAGCAGCGACCGCCGCTCGGTGCGGGCCATGACCCGGGCGGCCACCGCCTCCAGCCCCGCGGACACCTGGTCGGCGTGCAGCTCCAGCAGATGGCGGCGGTCGGCGTCGAAGGCATCCGGTGCCTTGTCCATGACGACCAGGCACCCCAGCCGCTTGGCGTCCCCGCCGAGCGGCAGCACGGCCAGCGAGACATCGGACGGCAGCGTCCTGGCGCCGTCCCACGGCGGTGCGTTGGTGCCGCCCGGAGTGGTGACGCCGAAGTGCGCGAGTTCGGCCGGGCTCAGCCAGAGGGGCAGGCCGGTGCGGAAGGACGCGGCGACCGGGGAGTTGCCGGACAGCGGGAAGCCCGCCGGCAGGCCGTGGAGGCCGCCCGAGCCGCCGACCATCTCGGCCAGCTGAAGATCGCCGCCCCCTTCGGCGGGCACATAGACGGCGGTCAGCTCAGCCCCGGTGGACCCAAGGATCCGTGCGGTCACTGCCTGCACCGCCTCCGTGTGCCGGAAGCCGTCGTCGTAAGCCACGGTCGCCGTATCCGCTCTCCGGGGCCGGAGCGTTCACCCCGCCAACCGGCTCACCGGATATGTCGTCATTCACGGCCTCCCCTCCATGGTGCGGCACGCGGCAAGGGGGCAGCGACTCGGAGCGGGGGCCACGGCGGGCGGCCGCACGCTCCCGCACGGGGCGCCACAGCGGGGCCGGGGCCGGGATGATCCGCCGCCGGGCATCCCCAGCGGGGCGCCGGGGTGGCGACGCGCTCGATGATGCCCGCCGGCGTCAGTCCGGCGTCAGCACGGCGGCCCCCTGCACCCGGTCGGCGGCCAGGTCCTCCAGCGCCTGCGGCGCCCGGCTCAGCGGATAGGGGCTGACGGTGACCCGGATGCCGATCCGGGCCGCGGTCGCCAGGAACTCCCGGCCGTCCTGCCGGGTGTTGGCGGTCACGCTGCGCAGGTTCCGCTCGTAGAACAGATGCCGCTGGTAGTGGAGCGCGGGGACGTCGGAGAGATGGATACCGGCCACGGCGAGGGTACCCGCGCGGTCGAGCGCCTCCAGGGCCACCGGCACCAGATCGCCCACGGGGGCGAAGAGGATCGCCGAGTCCAGCGGTTCGGGAGGGCGGTCGTAGGCGCCGCCGGCCGAGGACGCACCGAGCGCCAGGGCGAGTTCCCGGGCCCGCGCCGACCGGGTCAGCACATGCACCCTCGCGCCCTCGGCCAGGGCGACCTGGGCGGCCAGATGCGCCGAGGCGCCGAAGCCGTAGATCCCGAGCCGGCCGCCGGCGGGCAGGGCACTGCGGCGCAGCGCGCGGTACCCGATGATCCCGGCGCACAGCAGCGGCGCCAGCAGCGTGGCGTCCTGGTCGTCGGGGAGCGGGTAGGCGTAGTCGGCGGGCACGAGAGCGGTCCGGGTGAAGCCGCCGTCGGCGTCCCAGCCGGTGTACCGCGACTTCGGGCAGAGGTTCTCGTGGCCCGCCCGGCAGTACCGGCAGACCCCGCAGGTGCCGCGCAGCCAGGCCCCGCCGGCCCGGTCACCGGCCCGGAACGCCGTCACCGCCTCGCCGGCGGCGACCACCCGGCCGACGATCTCATGGCCCGGGACGGTCGACGGGCGGTGCGGCGGCAGGTCCCCCTCCGCCAGATGCAGGTCCGTGCGGCACACCCCGCAGGCCTCCACGTCGAGCACCAGGTCCCCGGGCCCCGGCTCGGGAGCCGGACGGCTTACGGCGGCCAGCGGGCCGGAGGCGATCGGGCCGGGACGCCGGACGACCCAGCCGGACACCGTGTCCGGGCCTGCCACAGGGGCCATGTCCCCAGCATGGCGCCCCGCACCGGGTCGGACAAACGGTGCCCCGCCGGGGTCCGGCCGGGCCCCGGTCACGCCTGACCGGGCGGACACCCCTGGCCGAGGAGCGACGTCACCTTCTGCCTCATCCTGGCCAGCAGGCCCTTGCGGGGCGGGGGCACGGGCGCGGGGACGGCCTTCGGCGGCTCGGTCCGCGGGCGTGCCGGGGGGTGCGGCCGGGGCGTCGTGGCCTCGTCGGAGGGGGTGGGTGCGGGCACCTTCTTCGTACGGACGGCCTCGGCGCGGACGAGCGCGCCCAGGGCGGCAAAGACATCGAGGGGCATGCCAGATCTCCTGCGGTGGAAGTCCCGAGTGCGGATGACGGCAGACCGCGCTCGCCCCATGGCCCGCGTGCGGGGTAGGGGTGGGGGCGCGGCCGGGCTTCCTCAGCAGCGCAGGACGGCCACGCGGGGTGGCGATGCGGGGGCGGCGGCCTGGACGGCGGCCCCCGGAGGGAGGTCCCGGGACGCGGTGAGGGGCTGGGCGGCGGGGGAGTCCCCGAGCGCCTTGCCGCCGGACCCAGTGGGGACCTGATGGCGCAGATGGCAGGCGGAGGCGTCGCACAGGCGGCGGACGCCGCTGCCCGGATGCTTCCCGCCGCCGGTGGACGCCGGTACCGGACCCGCCGTGACGCAGGGGCGGGCGGCGGGGTCCGAGAGCGCGGGAGCGGCGGCGCGGGGCGGGCAGCCGTGGGCACCGGGGTCCGGTGCGTGGGAGCAGCCGGTGGTGAGCGCGGCGTGCAGCAGGGCCAGCAGCACGACGAACATCAGCACGCGCCGGCGGCCCGCGGCCGCGGAGGCGCCGGTGCCGACGGTGTCGCGCATGCGCATCTCCCACCCTTCTCCGAAGGAGGGAATCCCCGGGAAGCGGGCAGGACACTCGTGATACGCCGCAAGAGGCTACAAAACCACTCGTTCCGGCTATGTCATCGCACTCCCGGACCTCGCACACGCGCTCTTCAGCGGCGCGGTCCGCTTCCGGCCGGTGCGGCTCCGGCCGTCACCGCCCCCAGGAGGTGCCGCGCCCCGCGGAACCGCCGTCGGCGGCACCGCTCGCATAGCGGCCGTGGAAGTGCGTGAACCGCTCCAGCGGGTCGCCGTCCATGGTCCACGGCCAGACCGTCGCCACCCCGCCGGTGGCGCGCAGCGCGATCCCGGCCTCGGTCGTCCGGCCGGCCTTGACCAGCGCGTAGGCCAGCAGGTTGAGATCGGCCAGGGCCGCCGCGTGCCGGAGGAACCCGGGGCCCGGCCAGTAGTGCGCGGCCTGGTCGAGGGCCCGGGCGGCGTCGGGGCGCCGCCAGATCTCCCCGGCGCCCAGGGCCGTCATCCCGCCGTCGGCGACCGCCCGCTGGTGGCTGCGGACGAGCGAGGTGAGTTCCAGGCCGACGGCGGGCGCATCGGGCGGCATCAGGGCGCGGACGCCGTCGAGCAGGTCCAGCACCAGGGCGCTGGAGCCGCACTCCTGCGGCGAGAGGTAGCCCAGGGCCTGCAGGTGCGCCTCGCGGTTCCAGGGGTCGCGGGCCTTGATCTCGCGCCAGATCGCCGCCAGTTCCGTGGAGGGGCGCCGCTCGACGCGGAGCGTGGCCAGATGCAGGGTCCACGGGGTGGGGTCGTCGGGGAGCAGGTCGGCGGCGAGCCGGCAGGTCTCGCGGGTGGCGTCGAGGTCGACGGAGGAGTCCTGCCGGCGGGCCTGGATCAGGTCGGACCAGGCGTGCAGCAGCAGCGCGCCGTGGTCCTTGGGGCTGTGCTGGCGCCAGATGCCGGGCAGTGAACGCCCCGCGGCCGAGGCCAGCACGCCCAAGCGGTGCGCCTTGCGGTCCCAGTCCTGGCCGGCTTCGTTGATCACGTCCGCCATCAGGGCCATGACCGCGGTGTCCAGCGAGCCGCGCGACCAGCACGTCTCGACGCGCCGCCGCACCCGCCCCAGGGTCACGTCGTCGAGCTCGGGGACGAGGCGGGGAAGGCTGCCTTTGCGGCGTCTGAACGCGGGCATGTCGGTCGGCGGCCTTCCGGTCGTGGCGCGTGGGCGGAGAGGAAAGGTGCGGTGGCTAGCAGGCTAGTGGCACCGCTGTGCCGTACGGACAGCGGGTGCGGAGCACTCCGCCGGCCGTACGGCACGGCGTTCGGTGGCCGGTCGGCCACCCGTGACTAGCCGGAGATGACGGCCGGCTTCTCGGCGGCGGCGCGGCCGAGCCGGTCGCGGACCAGGGACACCCCGACCACCACAGCGGCCAGGAGAACCGAAAGCAGCACCTGGATGCGGCCGCCGCCCTCGCTGTCGTCGGTGAGCATGTAGACCAGCACGAAGGAGATCATCGCGATGGTCGCCCAGGTCAGGTACGGGAACAGCCACATCCTGACGACCAGCTTCTCCGGGTTCTCGCGCAGGATGATCCCGCGCATCCGCAGCTGGGAGAAGCAGATGACCAGCCAGACAAACAGCGCGACCGCGCCGGACGAGTTCAGCAGGAACTGGAAGACCGTGGTGGGCCACAGGTAGTTGAAGCCGACCGCGATGAAGCCGAAGAGGACGGAGGCGAGGATCGCGGCCTGCGGGACGCCCCGCGCGTTGGTCCGGGCGAAGGCCTTCGGGGCGTCGCCGCGCTGGCCGAGCGAGAAGGCCATCCGGGAGGCGGTGTAGAGGCCCGAGTTCAGGCAGGAGAGCACGGCGGTCAGCACGATGACGTTCATGATCTGGCCGGCGTGCGGGATGCCGATCGAGTCGAGGGCCGCGACGTAGGAGCCCTTCTTGACGATCGAGGGGTCGTTCCACGGCAGCAGGGAGACGACCACGAGGATCGAGCCGAGGTAGAAGATGCCGACCCGCCAGATCACGCTCTTGGTGGCCTTGGTGACCGCGCGCTCCGGGTCCTCGGACTCGCCGGCGGCGAGGGTGACGATCTCGCTGCCCATGAAGGAGAAGACCACCATCAGCACGCCGGTGAGGATCGCGGCGGGTCCGTGCGGCAGGAAGCCGCCGTGTGAGGTGAGGTTGGCGAAGCCCGTCGCCGCGTTCTGGGAGCCGGGCAGCACACCGAAGACGGCCAGTCCGCCGAGGACGATGAAGGCCGCGATGGCGACGACCTTGATGCCCGCGAACCAGAACTCGAACTCACCGAACGAGGCGACCGAGGCGAGGTTGGTGGCGGTCAGGACGGTCATCACGATCAGTGCCCAGGCCCACTGCGGGACGGCCGGGACCCAGCTGGTGAGGATCGCCGCACCGGCGGTCGCCTCCACGGCGAGCACCACGACCCAGAAGAACCAGTACAGCCAGCCGATGGAGAAGCCGGCCCAGCGGCCGAGCGCCCGGTCCGCGTAGGCGGAGAAGGAGCCGGAGGTCGGGTTGGCGGCGGCCATCTCACCGAGCATCCGCATCACGAACACGACCAGCGCGCCCACCAGGGCGTACGACAGCAGGATGCCGGGGCCGGCCGCGGCGATGCCGGAGGCGGAGCCCACGAACAGGCCGGCGCCGATGACCCCACCCACGGCGATCATGGACAGATGGCGGTTCTTGAGGCCGGACTGCAGCCCTGACTGCCCTGGATCCTGCCCGTTGCCGGGCGGTACGGGGGGTGCGGCCACGGAGCTGCGGGAAGGTGTAGTCATCTGACATCCATTGAGGGTTGGAGGGTCATCCGTGTGGTGACTGCTGGGTTCGCCTCGGTGGCCGGACGCACGACAGGACCGGGTGCCGGCAGGCGGTCATGGTCCTGGAGACGTGCGGAGGCGCGACGAGCGGGTCGCGGCCTCCGGATGTCCTGCGCGGGTGGGGGAGCGCTGATCGCACCTCCGCGCGGTGGCCCGCCTCCTTGTGGGGGGTGAGCCGCATCACGTCCGGATTGGGATTTGCGTAAGCGTATGTGGCGGTGCGCGGCGGCGTATTTGTGAGAGAGGACAAAGTCCCCCTCAAGCGCTGTCCATCAGGCCAATGAAGATTGGCGAAAAACAGGCTCGCGCTCCGGGGGTGTGCGGTGGACGAGAGACGTCGGTACCGGTCCCTCCCCAGTGTTGGCGGGGTCCCGGGCGGCCGCTGGTGCGCACGGACAACGCGGCCGGCGAACCCTTGGCCGCGGGGACGGATGCCCCGGGCCGCGCGCCCCCTAGCGTGAGTCCGGCCCTGTCACCGGCCGACGAGCAAGGGGACTCCATGGCCACGCTTCCCTCCGCCCGACAGACCCGCACCGTCCCGCCGCGCGCCGTGCCCGCCACCCCACCAGGGGCGGGCGACGGCAGCGGGTCGGGGGACGCAACAGCGGGTGAACCCCGCGCCGACGCCCCGGCAGGAGAGCCGCCGGAGCGCGTGCCGGGACCGCAGGACACGGTCGTCGGGGCCGAGGATCCGGGAGCGATTCCGGCCACGGACCCGTCCGGTCAGGACGCCAGGGTGGTGGTGATCGGCGCGACGACGCTGGCCCGCCGGGTCTGCGCCTCCCTGGGGGAGAGCGGACACCGGGTCGACCACCTCGCCGCACCGGACGACCACGACCTCCGCCGGGCGCTCGCCGCCCGGCCGGCCGGGGTGGCCGTGCTCGTCGGCGACGACCTGTCCGCACTGCGCTACGCGCTCGCGGTGCGCCACGTCCGCGGCTCCGTCCGGATCGTCGTCACCGTCTTCGACCGCACCGTCGCCCAGCAGCTCCGGCTGCTGCTGCGCGACTGTGTGCCGGTCTCGCCCGCCGACCTGCTGGCGCCGACCCTGGCCGGCCTGTGCGTGGACCCCGGCGCGCTCGCCGTCTGGGACGACGGAAACGGCGCGGTGGCGGCCCGGCGGGACGGGGCGCGCCTGGTGGAGACGTCCTGGCGGGCGAGCACGGGCGCCCGGCGGCGCGCGCTGCTCGGGCGGCTGCGGGGGCAGTTGCAGCCGCATGACGCCGACGCCCGGCTGCTGCTCATCGGGCTGCTGGGGATCGTCGCCGTCCTCGCCCTGGACTGGCTGTGGCTGGTAGCCGTCTTCCACCGGCCGGCCAGTACCGCCTTCCTGGAGGCCGCCCGGGTCGTCGCCGGGGTGGGACCCGCCGTACCGCACCCCGGCCATCCCGGATACGAGGTGGTGTCCGCGGTCGCGATGCTGGTGACGGTGGGGTTCACCGCGCTGCTGACCGCCGGCATCGTCGACCGGCTGATCGGTCCCCGGCTGGTCGGCGTCCTGGGGCCGCGGGTGCTGCCCCGGGCCGGGCACGTCATCGTGGTGGGGCTCGGGCAGGTGGGACTGCGGCTGTGCCAGACCCTGCGTCAGCTGGGGGTGCCCGTCATCGGGGTCGAGCGCGAGCCCGCCGCCCCGAACCTGCGCCTCGCACGGTCGATGGGGATACCGGTGGTGCTGGCGCACGGCGAGGACCGTGCGGTGCTGGCGCGGCTCGGACTGGGGCGGGCGCGGGCGCTCGCCGCCGTCGGCTCCCACGAGCTGGACAACATCGCGGTCGCGGTCGCCGCCCACGGGGTGGCGCCGGACGTCCGGGTGGTGCTGCGGGCCGGTGAGGACGAGGCGATCGCCGAGACCCGCTCGCTGCTGCCCCTCGGGCTGACCCGCGACATCACCAGGACGAGCGCGGCCTATGTGACCGCCCATCTCACGGCCCGCCCCGCCGGTGCCCCGCCGCGCCGGGTGGTGGCCGACACCGACTGCGACCACGTCGACCTGCCGGGACGCGGTCTCGTCGCGCGGCCCGTCGCGGCGCGCGACGACTGCGGCCATGTGTCCGGCGGGCAGGAGCGCGAGGGTGTCCGCAGCGCGCCGGGAGCCCGGTGAGACGCGGCGTGCGGAAAGCGCCGGGGCCGGGGTGAAGAACGGGGGCGGGCGTCGCACCCGGCCTCCGGCGCCCCGGGATCAGTCCGTCCCGTCGCCGGTCCCGTCCTCGGACGGCATGCTCTGCTCGGTCCAGATGACCTTGCCCGCCGGGGTGTAGCGGGTACCCCAGCGCCGGGTGAGCTGCGCGACGATGAACAGCCCGCGCCCGCTCTCGTCGGTGGTACGGGCGTGCCGCAGCCGCGGTGAGGTGCTGCTGCCGTCGGACACCTCGCAGATCAGGGCGTCCTGCCGGATCAGACGCAGTGTGATCGGGCCGGCGGCGTGCCGGATCGCGTTGGTGACCAGTTCGCTGACGATCAGCTCCGTGGTGAACAGCAGCTCGTCCATGCCCCACTCGGACAGCTGCCGGCCGGCGAGGGCGCGGGCGTTGCCGACCACGGCCGGGTCGGCGGGCAGGTCCCAGGAGGCGACGTGGCGGGCGTCCAGGACGTGGGTCCGGGCCAGCAGCAACGCGGCGTCGTCGGACGGCGGCCCGGTCAGCAGCGCCTCGACCGCCCGGCCGCCGATGTCCTTCAGGGCCGGTCCGGACACCGCGAGGGTGTCGCTCAGCCGGGACAGCCCCACGCCGATGTCCCGGTCGCGGGTCTCGATCAGGCCGTTGGTGTAGAGCGCGATCAGACTGCCCTCGGCCAGTTCCCGTTCGACGGACTCGAAGGGCAGCGTCCCGAGGCCCAGTGGCGGCCCGGCGGGCAGGTCGGCGCAGTCCACGGTCCCGTCCGGACCGACGATCAGCGGCGGCAGATGACCGGCGCGCGCCATGCTGCACCGCCTGCCGACCGGGTCGTAGACGGCGTACAGGCAGGTGGCGCCCATGAACGTCGAGGCCACGCCCGGGTCCTGGACGTCCGCCGCCGGATCGGCGCCCTGCGTCTTCACCAGGCCGATCACCAGGTCGTCCAGCCGGGCCAGCAGCTCATCGGGCGGCAGGTCCAGGTTGGCCAGCGTGCGCACGGCGGTCCGCAGCCGCCCCATGGTGGCCGCGGCGTTGATGCCGTGTCCGACGACATCGCCCACGACCAGCGCGACCCGCGCCCCGGACAGCGGGATCACATCGAACCAGTCGCCGCCCACACCGCTCGGGGCGTCCGCGGGGAAGTACCACGACGCCACCTCCAGGGCCGAGCCGCCGGTGAGTGCGTGCGGCAGCAGGTTCTGCTGCATCACCCGGGCCGCGGCCCGCTCGCGGGTGAAGCGGCGCGCGTTGTCGACGCACACGGCGGCCCGGGCCACCAGCTCCTCGGCCAGCCGCACGTCGTCCGCCACGAAGGGCCCCAGCCGGCGGGACCGGAAGAACGTCGCCGCGCCCAGGGTGATGCCCCGGGCCTGCACCGGCGCCACCATCACCGAGCGGAACCCGAACTCACGGATCACGGCGGCCCGGACCGGGTCCTCGGTCACCCAGGCACTGGTGGCGAGGTCCAGGACCGGCTCGACGAGGGACTCGCCCTTGAGCAGGCAGCGGGCGATGGGCGAGGACGGGGACCGCTGGACGGCCTCGCCCACGGCCAGTCCGGCCTCCGGGCAGCCCTCGTGCACCGACCGCTGGCCGGAGCGGCGCATGACGGGGGTGCTGTCGACCGGTCCGGGAACCGGCTCGTCGCCCCGCAGGACCGAGTCCAGCAGGTCGACGGCGACGAAATCGGCGAGCGCCGGCACGGCGACATCGGCCAGCTCCTGCGCGGTCCGGGTGACGTCCAGCGTGCTGCCGATCCGGACGCTGGCGTCGTTCAGCAGGGCCAGGCGTTCCTGGGCCCGCCAGCGTTCGGTGACGTCGATGACCATGTACCACAGGCCGATGCGCCGGCCCCGCGGGTCCTCCAGGCCGAAGAAGGACGCCGAGTAGGCGCGCTCCTGGTGAGGATCGGCGTAGGTGGGGCTGCGGAACTCGTAGTCCATCACCGGCCGCCCGGTCTCCAGGACCCGCCGCATCCGCTCCTCGAACGCCTCGGCCTCCAGCCGCGGCAGCACCTCCGCCACCGGCTTGCCCAGCCGCCGGTCGAGGGGGATCAGGTGCTCCAGCACCTCGTTCACCCAGACGTAGCGCAGATCGGTGTCGAGGACCGCCATGCCGACCGGTGCCTGCGCCAGGAACGGTTCCAGCATCAGCTGGTTCACCCCGCCGCCCGGCATCCGCCACTCCTCCAGCGCCAGGACGGACCAGCGGTCCCGGCCGGTGCTGTCGAGAAGAGGCGTGACCTGCACCGCCAGCTGCAGATCCCGGCCGTCCCGGTGGCGCGCCGCCACCGAGCCGCCCCAGCCGTCCCCCGCACGGCACCACCGGGCGACGGCGGCCGCCCGCGCCTCGTCCCCGGGGAGGGCCAGCAGCTCCGCCGCGGGACGGTGCAGGACCTCCTCGGCCGGGTATCCGAGCAGCATTTCCGCCGCCCGGGTCCATGCGACGACCCGCCCCTGTCCGTCCAGTTCGGCCGTGGCCGCCTTCGCCATGTCCCATGCGCGGCCCGACCCGCCCGGCACGGCATTCTCCGAGGTCATCATCGCCAGTCCGTCAGCTCATTGGAGCAATATCGCCCAGTTTAGGAGAATTTTGGACCAACGGCGGTGCGCGCGGTCCGGGCCCCGGGCCCGGCCCTGCCTCAGAGGGAGGACGGCAGCCGCAGCTGGAGCATCGCCAGCAGCCGCTGGTCCGGGCGGCCGAGGTCGAGGCCGGTCAGTTCCTCGGCCCGGCGGATCCGGTAGCGCAGCGTATTGGGGTGCACATGCAGCTCGGCGGCCGCGGCCCGTACGTCGCCGAAGGCGTTCAGGTAGGCGAGGACCGACTCGGCCAGCTGCCCCTGGCTCCGGCTGTCGTGGGCGACCAGCGCGGTCAGCCGGGGGTCGCGCATCTCCGGGTGCCGGGACAGCAGCCGCAGCACCTCGCTGACCAGCACCTCCGCCTGGATGTCCGGCAGCGCGGCGACCGTGGTGGCGACTCCGGCGCTCACCATCGCATCGAGGATCCGGTCCGCTTCCCGCCGGGACTCGGGCACCTCTCCGAGCCCCGGCACGATGCAGCCGACGGAACCGCGCAGCGACATGCCCAGGTGCCGGCGGGCGGCCTCGGTGATCGCCTGCCCCCAGCCGCGCAGCGTGCCGAGGTCGATGCTGCGCGGCAGCTGCGGCAGCAGTACGTAGATCCGCGCGTCGACCTGGGTGACCAGGGCGCTGCGGTGCCGGGCGGCGGTGTGCACCGAGATCAGGTTGGTCACCTCGGCGCGGGTCAGCTCCGACGGGGTGGCCCCGGCGTTCCCGTACGAGAAGCCCAGGACGGCGGCCGGGCGGGCGGCATCCAGCGCCAGGTGGCCGGCGAGCGGCTGCGGGCCGGTGCTGCCCTCCAGCAGTCCGGCCGCGAGGGTGCGGGTCAGCGTCAGATCCGCGGACAGCTCCCGGCGGCGGCGTACCAGGTGGAGTGCCGCGACCCGGGCCGCGCCCAGCAGCGCCTGGTCCGCGTGCTCGGTCAGCGGCGCCGAGCCCTCCTGCACCCAGATCGTGCCCAGCTGCCGTTCCCCGGACCGGATGGCCACCGCCAGCCGCCGGCGGATGCCCAGCTCGGGGTGGCTGTCGATACAGATCACCTCGTCGGAGGCGCGCAGCCGCTGGAACACGCCCCACTTCCGCAGCCGCGTCAGATACGCCTCCGGCCCCTGCCAGCCCAGGATGGACAGCCGCCGCAGATCGTCGACCTCGTCGGAGTCGGTGGAGCGGGAGTAGGCCAGCACGCGGTTGGCGGTGTCCTCGATGCTGACGATGCCGCCGGTCAGGACGGCGGTGGTCTGGGCGAGCGAGAACAGGTCGCCCTCCTCGGGGCCCTCGCCCGGGCGCCCGTGCGGCACGCTCTCCAGGGCCGCGCGGGCCAGCGCGTCCACCTGCTCCCAGCGCGCCTCGCTGCGGACGGACAGCAGCGCGATGCCCGCCTCGACGGCGGTCGCGCTGAGCGCCGCGGCCTGTGCCGGGGTGTCCAGCTTGACCGCCACGGCGGCGGCGCCGTCGCGCCCGCCGGCCCGCAGCGCGGGGAAGGCGGCGCGGCCGCGGGCGCCTATGGCGAGCACCAGCTCGCCGGGCTGGGTGATCGGCGGGTCCTCGGGGTCCAGCAGCGCGACGCTGCGTATCTCGACGTCCAGCCCGGCGGGCGCGGCCTGCAGCTCCACCAGGGGCTCGCCCAGCGACATCAGCAGCTGACGCAGGCTGATACCGGCCGGGGGTGGCGAGGCGGCCGCAGCGGGTTCCGGGGCCGGCGCCTCTGCCGGATCCGGCCGGCCCTGGCTCCTGGGGCTGCTGGCCATCTCGCAGGCACTTCCGATCACGTCATGTCGGGCTTCGGTCGGCCCAGGAGCGGGCCACCGCCGCACGTATGAGCCACGCCAACAGTACTGATGCTATCCGCCGGGGCCGCCGGAGCCGGGGTGGAGCCGGGCCCTGCGTCCGGGCCCCCGCGCGTGAAACCGCGAGCGCCGTGTCCACGGCGGCGTGGACACGGCGCTTGGGTCTTGGCGGCGCTCCGGCGGCGCGCGCCCGCCGCCTCGTCAGGTCGTACGGCCGGGCCGGGAGCCGGGCGGGGGCTCTTTTCTGAAGGCCCACCGCATCTTCGGCTCCATGGCGAAGCGCAGGGCGCGCTGGACCGGTGGGGTGCACAGCAGCGTCACGACCGCCGCGGCGAGCACGGTGACGGCGACGGCGCCCCACGGGGTGCGGACCCAGTCGGCGTCGTACCAGTCGAACCAGCGGGACGCCTTGGCGAGGAAGCCGTGCAGCAGGTAGCCGTAGAGCGTGCCTGCGCCCAGTACGGTGCACCACGTCCGGCGGCCGGGCACCCAGGCCAGGAAGCAGGCCGTGAGGACCAACGAGCAGCCGAACATGGCCAGTTGCATCATGATGCCGCACCACCACGGCACGCCCAGCTTCTGCGCGCTGTCGGTGTGGTAGAACCACGCGTCGTTCATCCGCGGCACGGCCCAGTACGCGAAGGCCAGCGCGGCCAGGAGGACGGGCACGGCGGCGATCCGCGCGGTCCAGCAGCGCACCAGGTTGAAGTGCTCCGCCCTCAGGCACATGCCGAGGACGAAGAACGGCAGGAACTGCAGGACCCGTTGCAGGTCCAGGTCGGTGCCGAGGCTCGGGGAGACGGAGGCCGCCAGGGCGATCGCCAGGGCCAGCGGCACCGGCCACCGCACGATCCGCCACAGCGGCGCGGTGAGCCGCCACATGAACAGCGCGGCCAGGAACCAGGTGAGGAACCACGGGTCCCACAGGTCGACCGAGAAGCTGGTGAGGTCGCCGGCCCAGTACCGGAAGACCGCATAGGCCGTCTGAAAAAGGAGGTAGGGGACGGCGACGCCGGTGACCAGCCGCTGCAGCCGGTCCCGGCGCATGTCGAAACTGCGGGAGAAGTACCCGGATATGATGGTGAAGGCGGGCATGTGGAACGCGTAGACGAAGATGTACAGCGCCGCCGCGCTCCGGCTGCCGGCGTAGAGCGGCTCCCAGGCGTGCCCCAGCGCCACCAGCACGATCGCCAGGTATTTGGCGTTGTCGAAGAAGGCGTCGCGGTGCTTTCGCGGGGGCGGTGACGCCCGCTCGGCCGGGGCGCCGGCGGGGGAGCGGGCGGCGACGGCGGGCCGCTCGGCGGGCGCGGGCCGGTCGGTGTCCGGCAGGGCGGAGGTGCGGGGGAGCGGGCTCACGAGACGGCCTCCCAGTGGTCGGTCGGCCGTCGGGTCCTTCTCGCCGTGGTGGCGGGGGCGGTCACTGCGACGATCGTGGTGAGCGGCATCCTGGCTCCTCGTGTGGCTGGTGCGGACGGGTGACGGACCCTACCGGTGCCGGGTGGTGCTCCTGGTGCGATCCGGCCGGGGCCGGTGGCCCACAATGCTGAGTGGACCGCCGCCCCCGCCCGGTGCGCCGGCGGACCGGAGGCAGGCCGGTGCCACGGCCGTGGCGCGGCTCCCCCTCCGGTCGTCTACAGTGCTGTAGACCATCTGCGGCACTCTAGACGCCGGGACGCGCGCGACGCATCCCGGCCCATCACGGGAGGGACTGACGCCATGGCCCGGTGCCCGGCCCCCGACCCTTCTGTACGTCGCCGGCCCCGCCCACCGTTCATCCGTCGCGCGTCCCGGTGGCCCACCGGGCCCTTCGCTTCGGTCCGGCGGCCCGTCCCCCAGTACAGTCGACTCCCCGACCTGTGTGCCGGGGCGTACGCGTGTGCCGGCGCGGCCGGAGCCGTCCCCGGAACCCGCCCCGGCCGGCCCGCGCGCCCCGCGGGCGCTCCCGCGCCCGTGCCGTACGCCCCGCCCCAGGACCCGACGCCCACCGCACCGCGGCGCACCCGTGCCGCACGTCCGCACCCCGCTGAGAAATGGAACCCATGAGCGCGATCAGCATCGGCCAAGCCGTCGTCCTCGGAGCCGTCGAGGGGGTGACGGAATTCCTCCCGGTCTCCTCCACCGGGCACCTCAAGATCGCCGAGGGGCTGATGGGAATCCCCGTCAACGACAAGACCGTCGTCGGCTTCTCGGCCGTCATCCAGGTCGGCGCGATCGCCGCGGCGCTCCTCTTCTTCTCCAAGGACATCGTGCGCATCGTGGGCGCGTGGTTCCGCGGGCTGCGCAACCGCGAGGAGCGCTACCACCACGACTACAAGTTCGCCTGGTGGGTGATCTACGCCACCATCCCGATCGTCGTCGTCGGCCTGGCCGCCAAGCCCCTCATCGAGGGCCCCCTCGCGTCCCTGTGGGTGGTCGCCGGGTCGCTGATCCTCGGCAGCGGGGTGATGTGGGTGGC
The DNA here is from genome assembly GCF_019933235.1 of Streptomyces angustmyceticus. Lineage (NCBI taxonomy): Bacteria > Bacillati > Actinomycetota > Actinomycetes > Kitasatosporales > Streptomycetaceae > Streptomyces > Streptomyces angustmyceticus. The sequence continues at coordinate 7,325,436 of NZ_CP082945.1, forward strand.
GGACCAGATGGGCCGTCACAAGCGCGGGGAGGACGACACCTCCCTCAAGGACGCCATGTGGGTGGGCTGCTCGCAGATCCTCGCCCTGCTCTTCCCGGGCTTCTCCCGCTCCGGCGCGACGATGTCCACCGCCCTCATCCTCGACCTGGAGCGCGTCGCGGCCACCCGCCTCTCCTTCTTCCTCGGCATCCCGGCCCTCACCGGAGCGGGCATCTACGAGCTGAAGGACGCCGTCGGCAGCGGCGCCGCCGTCGCCCCCCTGGCCATCGGCACCGTCGTCTCCTTCGCCGTCGCCTACGCCTCGATCTCCTGGCTGCTGAAGTTCGTGGCCAAGCACTCCTTCAACTCCTTCGTGATCTACCGGATCCTCGTCGGCGCGCTCCTCTTCGGCCTGCTGGGCATGGGCGTCCTCTCCTGACGACCGCCGCGGGTCCCGGCGGAGCGGTCGTCGGCCCGCCGGGACCCGTGGTCCGCCCCGAGGACCGGCGCCACGCCGGGGCGGGCCCTGCGGCCGCCCGGGGCCGGTCCGGCGGATCATGGCCGGGGCGCGCAGGAGGCGGGCCGCGGTGCCCTGGGAGGTGGCCTTGTCGCACGAGAACGGCCCGACGACGGACCGGGACGCCGACCCCGCGCGTCTGACCGCCCGGCTGCGCACGGTGGAGGACGCCGCCGAATCCATCGGCACCACCCTGGACGAGCAGACCACCTGCGCCGAACTCTCCCGGTTCCTGTGCCGGCACCTGTGCGACGCCGCCGCGGTGGACCTGTGCGAGGAGGAGAGCGCCGGGACCCGCTCGCCCTCCCCAGTGGAGCTGCGGCGGGTGGCGACGGCGGGCCTGGTCAGGGTGCTCGAAGCGCGGCTCCCCGACGACGGGCCCGAGCGGCCCGGCGGCCGGTCGCTCGCCCTGCGGGCGCTGGCCGAGGAGCAGCCCGTCGCCGCGACCGCCACCCTGCCGGGCGGCCGCTCCGCCGGGGCGCTGTCGGTGCCGCTCCTCGCGCACGGCCGCCGCTACGGCGCACTGCTGGCCCTGCGCGCGGGCGGCAGCTTCACCGCCGACGAGACCGCCACCGTGCGCTTCCTGGCCCGCCTCACCGCCGTCCAGCTCGCCCACGCCCGCCGGTACACCGCGGTGCAGCGCACCGCCACGGACCTGCAGCGCGCGCTCCTCGCCGACCCGGGCGAACCGCACCCCAACCTGGAGCTCGCCACCCGCTATCTGCCCTCCGGCAGCAGCGCGCTGGTCGGCGGCGACTGGTTCGAGACGGTGCGCCTCCACTACGGCCGGACCCTGCTCGTCATGGGCGACGTCATGGGACACGGCCTCGACGCGGCCGTCGACATGCACACCTACCGCTCCCACCTGCGCTATGTCGCCTCCACCGATCTGCCGCCGCATCGCGTGCTCCGCCGGCTCGACGCCGCCGTCGCCGGGGACGAGTCCCGCCGCCCGGCGACCTGCCTGCTGGCCCAGATCGATCCGGCCCGCGGTATCGCCGCCTTCGCCAGCGCCGGCCATCTGCCTCCGGTGGTCTTCGGCGGCGAGGGCACGGCCGACCTCGTCCAGGTGCCCGTCGGCCCGCCCCTGGGTACCGGGGCCGGCGGCTACGAACTCGTCACCCGCCCCCTCACCTCCGCCGACACCCTGCTGATGTTCACCGACGGCCTCGTCGAGCGGCGCGGCGAGGACATCGACGCCTCGCTGGCCCGGCTGGCCCGGCTGCGGATGCCCGCCGGGGCGGGGGTGGCGGACGTCCTCGACGAGGTCCTGCTCCGGCTCGACGGCCCGCACGCCGAGGACGACGTCGCCGTCCTCGCCGCGCGCCCCCGCCGCCACCCGGAGGCGGAGCCCGCCGCGCCGGCGCCGGTCCGGGGCGGGCGCACGCCTCCCGGCTGAACCGGAAAGCCGGCTGAACGCGCCCGGGGTGCGATCCGTACAAAGGGGTGTGCCGCGGGATTTTCCCCGATTCCCGGCCCGGCCCGGCCTCCTGTGACCCGGGCCCCGCGGCCGCTCCGCCGGTGCTTCCCCTGGCACCGGGGAGCGGCCGCCTTCACCCCGGAGGCGCGCCCGCACCGGTCCGACGGCCCGCCACCGCCCCCGCCATGACGGCCCATCAGCCGCGGCGCGTCCCGGCCACGGGGCGTCTGTCCAGGTCAACGGCCCACTCGATACGATTCCTGCCGCCGGCGGACCAGCCGGCCGAGGCCGCTCCACGCCGACGTCACACGGGGGTTTCCACATGTTCGGAATCGTCAGGCCCTGCACCCATCGCCTGTCGCACGGGCTCAAAGCGGAGTGGATGGCCCATCTGTGCGGTCTGTGTCTCGCGCTGCGCGGCGATCACGGGCAGTTCGCGCGGGTCGTCACGAACTACGACGGACTGATCATCTCCGTGCTGACGGACGCCCAGTCCGGCCCCGGGCGGAGCCCCCGCCGCACCGCGGGACCCTGCCCGCTGCGGGGCATGCGGACCGCGTCGGTGGCGCAGGGCGAGGGCGCGCGCCTCGCGGCCTCGGTGTCCCTGGTGCTCGCCTCGGCGAAGATACGCGACCATGTCGCCGACGGGAACGGGGCGTTGCGCCGCCGGCCGGTGGCCGCCGCCGCGCGCAGGGTCGCCGCGGGCTGGGACCGGGCCGGGGCGCGCACCGGCGCCGCCCTCGGGTTCGACACCGCCGTCCTCGTCGACGCGGTCGACCGGCAACTGGGCATCGAGGAACTGGCCGGCCCCGGCACACCGCTGACGGTCGTCACCGAGCCGACCGAGACGGCGACCGCCGCGGCCTTCGCGCACACCGCGGTGCTGGCGGGCCGGCCGGGCAACGCCGCGCCGCTGGCCGAGGCGGGCCGGCTCTTCGGGCGGCTGGCCCACCTCCTCGACGCGGTGGAGGACCGGGCGTCGGACGCCGCCGAGGGCGCCTGGAACCCGCTCGCCGCCACCGGCGCCTCGCTCGCGCAGGCCCGCCGGCTGTGCGACGACGCGCTGCACGGCATCCGCCTCGCGCTGCGCGACGTGGAGTTCGCCGACTCCGCCCTGGTGCATGTGCTGCTGGTGCACGAGCTGCGCCGCTCGGTGGACCGCGCGTTCGGCACGGTCTCCTGCTCCCACCAGGGCCACGGCGCGCCGGGGCCGTACGACGGCCAGGGCGGGAACCCGTACCGGAACGGCGGTCCCGCCCCCTACGGGCAGCCTCCCCAGTACGGTCAGACGCCGGGCGGGGGCCCGTACATCCACGGACAGCAGCAGCTGAACGGGCCCCAGCACCCGTACGGCGGCGGTCCGATGGGCCCCGGCGGTCACGGCGGCGGTCACGGGGGCGGCTCCGGCGGCGGCGAGGGCGGGATGCCGCCGTTCCCGCAGCAGCCGAAGAAGCCCCGTGGCTTCCTCGCGGGCTGTGCGGTCGCCATCGGGCTGTGCTGCACCTGCAAGCTCTGCTGTGCCGAGGAGTACGAGGGGCCCTGGTCGCGCAAGAAGCGCGAGGGGTGCTGCCACACGTGCGATTGCGGCGACGGTTGTGATTGCTGCGACTGCTGCAGTTGCTGCGACTGCTGAGCGGAGCACGACCGCGCTCGTGGTCCGCCCGGTTCGCCCTGGTGACCTCCGACTGCCGGGGGAGCGGGCGGCCACGGCCCGGGCCGTGGCCGCCCGGTGGGTCAGGCGCCCGGCGGCACCCGTGAGGGGCGGCCGGAGCCGCGGGTGAACTGGTAGCCGGCGATACCGGCCAGGGCCGCGAGCAGCCCGCCCGCCGCGGTCCAGAGCCAGCGGTCGGACCACCCGCCGGAGGACCAGCCGCCGTCCGGCGCGATCAGGTCCGCGGGCTTCCCGGGTGCGGCGCTCTGCTCGTCCTCGGGGGCGGTGCTCTCCTCGTCCTCGGGGCCGGCGGTGGAGACGCCGGGCACCAGCGGGGCGCCGAGCGTGCCGTCCACGGCGTGCGCGCCGCCCATGTCGGCGACGGTGGCGCCGACCTCGGCGTGCACCGGCAGCCCGAGGTCGTCCTTGGGCAGGTCGGCGACCGTCAGGCGGACGTAGTAGCCGCCCGGCAGCGGATCGTTCGCCCAGGGCTCGGACCAGGCACGGACCGTGCGCAGCGTGCAGGACAGCTCGACGGACTCCGCGTCCTGGGCCGCCGTCCGCGTCCGGGCGCCGTACTGGCAGTCCTGGCGGCGGCGCAGCCCGTCGTAGACGTCGAGCTGCCAGGTGGCCGTGCCGTGCCGGGCGCTCCGCGGCAGTTTCACCTCGGCCTTGACGGTGGCCCGCTGGCCCGCGTCCACGGGCAGCACCCAGTAGAGGTAGTCGCCGGTGGACGCGTCGGCCGTGGCCCGCTGGTCCGGCTTGATGACGGTCGCCGTGCGGAAGGAGGTGCCGGCCTCGGTCGGGGCGGCCGCCGCGTCGTCCGAGCCGGTGCTCGGGCTCGGGGACGGGCTCTCGGCGAGGGCCGTCGCGGCCGTGCCGAAGAGGGCGGCGCCCGCCAGCGCGGCCGTCGTCAAGGTACGTAGGGTGCGCATCAGTTGGTCCTCCAGACGGTCACGCGCCAACGGGAGATCCAGCCCCACAGCAGGCCGGTGAGCAGCCCGGTGAGCGCCAGCGCGGCCAGCAGCCACCAGCCGTGTCCCAGGCCGAAGAAGGCCGCGTCGGAGGCGTCGTCGGGGCCGTCCACCACGTCGACGGCCAGCTCGACGGGCAGGCCCGGGTCGGTCTTGACCGAGGCGGGCGCCGAGAACGAGTTGCTGACCTGCAGGCAGACGGTCTCCGCCGCGGACGCGTCGTCGTCCGCGGCATCGGACGCCGCCTTCGGGTAGCGCAGCCCGGACGAGATCACGTCGGTGCGGCCGTCACCGGCCTCCGCGCCGCGGACGATCTCCCGGCCGTGCACGGTCGAGGCCCGCAGCAGGACCCCGTAGTCGTTGTTGACGGCGCGGTCGGCGGCGATGCTCACCGAGGCGCGCAGTTCCTGGCCGGGCCGGACGTCCACCCGGTACCAGCGGTGCTCGGCGAACTTCTCCCGGTCGCTGTAGAGGCCGGGCTTCAGCTTGGGGGCGCCGGCGCACTGCCGGGTTCCTTCGGTCGCCACCGGAGTGGCCACCGGACGGGCGGCGCGGTCCACCAACTGGTGCACCCGGTCGCGCAGTTCCTTGGTGTGCTGCACCGAGGTGTAGGTGCCGCCGGTGGCCTCCGCGATGCAGCTCAGCTGGTTGCGGGTCTTGGCATCCGGCAGCAGCCCGAGGGTGTCGACGGTGAGGTGGATGCCCTGGGCGGCGATGTCCCGCGCCACCTGGCAGGGGTCGAGCGGGGCGCAGGTGTCCTCGCCGTCCGTGATGAGGACGATCCTGCGGGACCCGTCGCCGCCCTTGAGGTCGTCGGCCGCGCCCAGCAGCGCCGGCCCGATGGGCGTCCAGCCGGTGGGGCTGAGCGTGGCCACCGCGGTCTTCGCCTCGGTCCGGTCCAGCGGGCCGACCGGGTAGAGCTGCCGGGTGTCCTTGCAGCCGACTTTCCGGTCCTCGCCGCGGTAGTTGGCGCCGAGGGTGCGTATGCCGAGCTGGACCTCGTCCGGTACGGCGTCCAGCACCTCGTTGAACGCCTGCTTCGCGGCGGCCATCCGGCTCTGCCCGTCGATGTCGCGGGCCCGCATCGAGCCGCTGACATCGAGCGTCAACTCGACTTTGGGGGAGGACTTCGCGTCGGGTTCACCGGCGCTGGCGGGTGTGGGGGCAAGGGCGACGGTCATCGCGGCCAGCAGGCCGCACACCCCGGCCGCCAGCCGTTTTCTTGTGATCATCGCCGGATCGTATGGAGAAACTCCCCGCAATCCAAAACGGGGCCCAAGTGGGCTGCGGACAGCGGCCGGTGACCGCCCGCCCGGCCGCGCAAGACGGCGTCGGTGTGCCGTACGGCGCGGGGCCGGGCGGGGGAAGCGCTCCGCCGCCGCGGTCAGTCCAGCGCGGCCGCCATCCGCCGTACGGCCTCCGTCAGCAGCTCGGGCGAGGTCGCCAGGTTGAGCCGGACGTGACCGGCGCCGCCGGTGCCGAAGCCGGGGCCGGAGCTGAGCGCCACCCTGCCGCGCGCGAGGAAGACCGCGGCCGGATCGTCGCCCAGACCGAGCGGGCGGCAGTCGAGCCAGGCGAGGTAGGTGCCCTCCGCGGGGCGGTAGCGGACCGCGGGGAGGTGCTCGGCCAGCAGGGCGGCGAGCAGCCTGCGATTGTCGTCGAGGCCGCCGCGCACCGCGTCGAGCCAGTCGCCGCCGTCCCGCAGGGCGGCGGTGTGGGCGATGATGCCCAGGTGGCTGGGGCCGTGGCTGACCTCCTCCGGCATCCGGGCCAGGTCTTCGGCCGCCGCGGGGCCGGCGAGGGCGAGCGCCGCCTTGAGACCGGCCAGGTTCCACGCCTTGGACGCCGACATCAGCGACAGACCGCTCTCCGCCCCGGGCACGCTCAGGTAGGGCACGAAACGGGCGTCGAGGGCCACCACGGGGGCGTGGATCTCGTCGGCGACCACCCGGACGCCGTACCGGTCCGCCAGCGCGGCGACCGCGGCCAGCTCCTCGGCGCCGTGCACGGTGCCGGTGGGGTTGTGCGGGCTGCACAGCAGGTACGCGGCCCGGCCCCCGTCCGCGACGGCCTGCCGGAACGACTCCTCCAGCGCGGCGAAGTCGATCCGCAGGTCCGCTCCCAGCGGGGCCTCCACCACCCGCCGGTCCATATGCGTCACGAACTGGTAGAACGGCCGGTACACGGGGCAGTTGACGACCACCGGGTCTCCCGGGCCGGTGACCAGTTTGAGCATCTCGACGATGCCCAGCATCACGTCGGGCACGACCGCCGTGCGCTCGACGGCGAGCCCGTCCCAGCCCCAGCGCGCCCGCGCGAAGCCGGCCAGCGCGTCGGCGTACGCCGTGCCCGCCGGGTAGCCGGTGTCGCCGCGCGCCACGGCGTCCGTGATCGCCGTGACGACCGGCGCGGGCAGCGGCACATCCATCTCCGCGACCCACAGGGGCAGCACATCGTCCGGGTAGGCGCGCCACTTCATGCTCGTCCGCCGTCGGAGTTCGCCGAGGGTGAGCCGGCGCAGCGGGTTGGTGTCGTCGGGGGTGGCACCAGGCAGGGGATCCATGGAGCCAAAATAGGCACGTCGCCCGGTGAAGGGCAGAGGGCGAGTCGGCCCGGGAGGCGGTCGGCGGCCGCGGACGGGGCCGGAGGGGCGGCGCACGGGCCCGGCGTCAGGTGGCGGTGATCACCAGAGCGGCCTGGTCATCGGGGGTGGACCGGCCGGCGAAGGCGGTCACGGCGGCGTGGACGGCCTCGATCAGACCGGCCGCGCCGCCCGCCGTGCCCGGAAGGCCGTGGAGGGCGTCGGCCAGCCGGTGTTCGTCGAAGAACTCGCCGTCGGCGGAGCGGGCCTCGGTGATGCCGTCGGTGACCAGCACCAGGCTGTCGCCCGGCGCCAGGTCGAGCCGGCACGCGGTGCCGTCGAACTCCGGGCCGACCCCCAGGAGCAGGCCGGACTGGACGAGTTGTTCGACCGTGCCGTCGCCGCGGCGCACGAACGGCGGCACATGGCCGGCCCGGATCAGCTCCAGCGCGAGGTGCGGGCCGGTGTGCCGCAGTTCGCCGTAGACGAGCGAGACGAAGTAGTCCGCGTCCAGCGCGCTGCCGGCCAGGGCGTCGTTGATGGCGATGACCACGTCCGCCGGGTCGTGCAGCAGACGCGCGGCGGCGCGGGCGGTGTGGCGGACCATGCCGGTGATGGTGGCGGCCGGCGCGCCGCGCCCGCACACATCGCCGATCATGAACGCCCAGCGGTCGTCGGGGAGCGGGAAGACGTCGTAGAAGTCGCCGCCGACCTCCAGACCCTCCCCGGCGGGGTAGTAGGACGCCGCGAGGTCGGCGCCGGGAATGCGGGGCAGCTCCGGGGGCAGCAGCCCGGCCTGCAGCTCGCGGGCCAGCTGGGCGCGGTTGCTGAACTGGTGCGCGTTGTCGGCACTGGAGGCGGCCCGGCGGGCCAGTTCCTCGGCGAGGGCGATGACATGGCCGTCCAGGGGCCGGCCGGTGGCCAGCAGGGTCAGGACGCCGAAGGTGCGGCCGCGGACCCGCAGCGGGACGCAGACGTAACCGGTGACGCCGGGCACGGCGGGGCGGCCGCCGGGCGGGACACCGGCCCGGTCCGTCCGCGTGGCGCCGGAGGCCAGGACCCGGGCCACCGCCGTGTCGATGCGCTCGCGGAGGGCGGGGGAGGCGAAGAGGTCCTCCTCGGCCGGGGTGGCGGCGGCCATGGCGATCAGCCGGGTCCGGCCGTCGTCCTCGCGCACATGGACGCTGCACAGCGGCGCCAGGGTCGGCACGGCCAGCCGGGCCAGGCACTGCAGGCAGTCGGCGAAGTGCGGCTCGCGGGTGATGGCCGTGCTGGCCTCCAGGACGAAGGCCAGGTCCTCGCGGGCCTCCTTCTCCCGTTCCTGGGCCGCGCGGCCTGCCTCCATGGCCTGGTGGCGTTCGATGGCCAGCGCGGCGATCCGGGCGAACGCGGCGCTGAGGGCCAGGTCCGTCTCCTCGGGGGCCTTGGGGGCCCGGTGGTACATGGCGAAGGTGCCCAGCAGCCGGTCGTCGGTCCCGATGATCGGGGTGGACCAGCACGCCGCGACCCCGGCCCGCGCCGCGAGCTCGCGATAGCGCTCCCACCGGTGATCGGTGGCGATATCGGTGACGATCACCGGCACCCGCAGATGCGCTGCCGTGCCGCACGACCCCTCGTCCGCCCCGATGGGTATCCCGTCGATCGCCTCGTTGTAGAAGTCGGGCAGGTCAGGGCCGGTGCCGTGCCGAAGGTGCCCGCCGTCGGCGTCGGCCAGCAGCACCGAGACGATCAGGTTCGGCGACAACTCCTCGATCGCGCGGGCCATTCCGGTCAGGATGTCGTCCAGCGGTGCGTCGCGCGCGATCTGCTCCAGCAGGATGCGCTGTTCGGCCGCGAGGAGCTGGGCGTGGTGGTACACGGTGGTCTCCACGGCGATCACGATCACCCCGTCGACCCCGCCCACCGGGTCCCGGCGCGGCTCGTAGGTGAAGTCGAAGAACCCCTCCCGCTCCGCCCCCGGCCCGCCGAGCAGCAGCCGCGCGCCGCGGGCGCGGAAGGCGGTGCCGGTGCGGTACACCGCGTCGAGCCGTTCGAGGACGCCCTGCGACGCCAGCTCGGGAACCAGCTCGCCGATCGGCGTGCCGGCATCCGTACGGCTGCCGCCGAACGCCTCGAAGAACGCCGGGTTCGCCGCCTCCAGCAGGTGGGAGGAGCCGCCCAGCGCGACGAAGATCACCGGAGCCTGGTCGAACAGGTCCCCGTACTCCTCGGTCCGCCGGGACGGGGACCGGGGAGAAGTGGTGACCGCGCCGAGGCGGTCCGGCTGTAGGGACATGACAGGCCGCCCTTTCTGGCACGCACCGACCGAGTCGCCTGTCCACCTCCACTCTGGCACACCGCCCGGAGGATTCCAGGCCGCCGCGGGAGCGGTCACCGAGCGGAGGCGCGCGGCGACACGCCGGACTCCCCGGCCCGGCCTCCGCTGCCGTGCGCCCGCGCCGTGACGGGGCCGTTCGGCGTACCCACCCCCCCTTCCCGGCGGCGACCACACCCGGCATGCCCCTTTCCTCCCCTATGGTCCTGATCGCCGGTACCGCCTGCGCCGACACCCCGACCGCCCGGCGGCCCGCCGGGCACGGCACCACCGCCTCCGCGCACGGCCGCCCCGGCGCAGGCCGCGACCACCCGAGGAACCCCGTGATCGAACTCGCCCCGGACCAACTCCCGCCGCTTTCCGGCTGGTTCACCACCGGATCCCCCGGAGCGGCCGCGCTGCCCGAGCACGTCCGGGCCGGGGGCGCCGGCCGCTGGTGGGCCGACCGGGCCGCCGCTCCCCGCGCCCTGGCCGTGACCTGCGCCGACCACGTCCTGCTCAGCGGCGACCCCCAGGTCCTGGCCCCGGACGCCCTCACCGCCTTCGCCGGGCACTACGTACAGGCCCCGGCCCGCTTCCTGCCGGCGCTGGGCGGCGCCTTCGACCGGGTCGTGCCCTGGGAACGGATGCTCTACCTCCACCGGCTTCCCGTCCCCGTGCCGCGCCTCCCGGCCGGGGTGACGGTGCGTCGGCTGGCCCCCGGGGACGCCCCGGCGCTGGGCGCCGTCACCCGGGACGCGCCGTGGGTGCATGCCAGCTGGGGCGGACCGGCCCCGCTCGCCGCCGCCGGCCTCGGCTGGGCCGCCGTCCGCGAGGAGGCCGTCCTCGCCGTCGCCTGTACGTACTTCCGCGGCACCCGGTACGAGGACATCGCCTGCTTCACCGCCCCCGCGCACCGCCGCCGGCGCCTGGCCCTGGCCTGCGCGACCGCCCTGTGCCGGGACATCGCCGCCCGCGGCCGCACCCCGAGCTGGACCTGCTCCCGCGACCACCGCCCCAGCCGCCTCCTCGCCTGGACCGCGGGCTTCCGCCTGGAGCGCGAATACGTGCACCACCTCACCGGACGACCGGCCCGCAGGGACGCCGCGCTCCCCGCCTGACCGCCCGCCGCCGTCCCGGGGACACGAACGCGCCGCGGCGCCGAACACCACGGCGACGCGGCCCGCACTCCGTACGCTGACGTGCGTCTCGTCGATGGCCGGACGCTTTCGCGGTACGACAGGAGCACACCATGGCCGCCACCGCCGGCTCTCCTCCCGGGGCCGCAGCACGGCATCGCCTGCGCGCATGGATGCTGGAGGGCCTGGCCGACATGGCCAGGAACCACCCCGGTCCGCACGCGGGGCCGCAGAGCGCCCACCGCGGACAGCGGTGGTGGCGGGTGATGTGCCTGACCGGAGTCGACTACTTCTCCACCCTCGGCTACCAGCCGGGCATCGCGGCGCTGGCCGCGGGCGCGCTGTCGCCGATCGCCACCCTCGTCCTGGTCCTGGTGACGCTGGCCGGCGCGCTGCCCGTCTACCGGCGGGTGGCCAGGGAGAGCCCGCACGGGCAGGGCTCCATCGCCATGCTGGAGCGGTTGTTGTCCTTCTGGCAGGGCAAGTTGTTCGTGCTGACGCTGCTGGGGTTCGCCGCCACCGACTTCCTCATCACCATCACCCTGTCCGCGGCCGACGCCGCCACCCACCTGGTGGAGAACCCGCACCTCACCGGTGCCCTCCACAACAGCCAGCTGGTCATCACGCTGATCCTGGTCGCGCTGCTGGGCGCGGTGTTCCTCAAGGGCTTCCTGGAGGCGATCGGGGTGGCGATCGTCCTGGTGGGTCTCTACCTGGCGCTCAACGTGGTCGTGGTCGCGGCCGGAATGTGGCACGTGGCCACCGCGCCGCATGTCGTCGCCGACTGGTCCCACGCGCTGACCACCGAGCACGGCAGCGCCCTGGCGATGATCGGCGTGGCCCTCCTGGTCTTCCCGAAGCTCGCGCTGGGCCTGTCCGGATTCGAGACCGGCGTGGCCGTCATGCCCCATATCGAGGGCGACCCCGGCGACACCGAGGAACGCCCCACCGGCCGGATCCGGGGCGCGAAGAAGCTGCTCACCACCGCCGCCGTGATCATGAGCGTCTTCCTCATCATCACCAGCTTCATCACGACCCTGCTCATCCCCGCGGAAGCGTTCCGGCCCGGCGGACCGGCCAACGGGCGCGCCCTGGCCTACCTGGCCCATATCTACCTGGGCTCCGCCTTCGGCACGGTCTACGACATCTCCACCATCACCATCCTCTGGTTCGCCGGCGCCTCCGCGATGGCCGGACTGCTGAACCTGATGCCGCAGTACCTGCCGCGCTACGGGATGGCGCCCCACTGGGCGCGGGCGGTCCGCCCGATGGTGCTGGTCTTCACCCTGGTCGCCTTCCTCGTGACCTGGCTCTTCGACGCCGATGTGGACGCCCAGGGCGGCGCCTACGCCACCGGTGTCCTGGTCCTGATCAGCTCCGCCGCGATCGCGGTGACCATCACCGCGCGGCGGGCCCGCGAGCACGGCTGGACCGTCGGCTTCGCCGTGATCTCCGTGGTGTTCCTCTACACGACCGTGGCGAACGTGGTCGAGCGCCCCGACGGGGTGAAGATCGGTGCCTGCTTCATCGCCGGGATCATCCTGCTGTCGTTCCTCTCCCGCCTCGCCCGTGCCTTCGAGCTGCGGGTGACCAGCGTCGTGCTCGACGAGAAGGCCGAGCGGTTCGTCCGCGACGCCGCCCACCGCACGATCCGCTTCATCGCCAACGAGCCCGACCAGCGCGACGTGGCGGAGTACCGCGACAAACTCCAGCAGATCCGCACCGACAACGACCTCCCGCCCGACGACGACCTCATCTTCGTCGAGGTCACCGTCGGCGACCCGTCCGAGTTCGAGAGCGAACTACGGGTGCGCGGCGAGGTCATGCACGGCCGCTTCCGGGTGCTCGCCCTCGACAGCTCCACCGTCTCCAACGCGCTGGCCGCGCTGCTGCTGCACGTACGGGACGCCACCGGGGAGCGCCCGCACATCTACTTCGAGTGGACCGAGGGCAACCCCTTCGCCCAGTTCCTGCGCTTCTTCCTCTTCGGACAGGGCGAAGTCGCCCCCGTCACCCGTGAGGTGCTGCGCGAGGCCGAACCCGACCGGGACCGCCGCCCCCGCGTCCACGTCGGCTGAACGAGCCCGGCCGTGGCGTGTGCGGGGGCGGCGGTCATGGCGGATCAGACCCGGTCGGCGGCGATCAGCAGGTACTGGAAGCTGCCGTTGCGGTAGGCGTTCAAGAACGTCTCCTCGATGCCCGTGACCAGGTGGTCGGCCTGCCGGCGCAGTTCCCAGTACGGCAGTGCGGCCTCGGTCAGGTCCTGGACGTGCACGGGGACGAGCCGGTTGCGGGCCATGGCGCTGAAGTACGCCGAACGGGGGTGGATGTCGCAGATGTAGTGCGCGTTGATCAGGGACACCTCGCGGGAGGCGCGTCCGTAGGCGTCGTTGTAGCAGCCGGTGATGGTGACGTAGCGGCCGCCGCGGCGCAGCAGCCGCGCGTGCTCCGCGAACAGCAGGTCCAGTTCGACGTACATGGTCGACTCGTTGTTCCACGACGCCGCGTAGGCACCGGCGGTGAAACCGGTGTCGAGCATGTTGCGGTGGTGGTAGCGGACCTTGTCGTCGATGCCGCGCTTGCGGGCCTGTTCGTTGGCGAAGTCGGCCTGCTTGGCGGAGATCGTGGCCCCGTCGGTGTGGCAGCCGTGGCGCAGATGCGCCACCACGCTGCCGCCGCCGCGTCCGCAGCCGGCGTCGAAGACCCGGTCGGTGGGGGAGAGGTCGCCCAGATGCGAGGCGAGCAGCTCGGCCTGGGCGTGTTCGAGACGGTGCAGTTCGCCGGTGACCCGCTCGCGGCGGCGGTCGGCGTCGGGCTCCTCCAGCACCGAGAAGTCGGCGTCCCCGATGCCGTAATGGTGGTGGTAGAGGTCGTCGATCTTACCGAGTTCGAGGTTGACCGGGTTCTCCTCGGCGTTCCAGTAGTCCGCGACGCGGGACTGGTACGTGGACTGGGTCGGCACCGGCGTGCGGGCGGTGTCGGCGTGCGCGATGGTCAACGGTGACTCCTTGCGATGGTGCGTGGATCGGTCTACCAGTAGTCGGGCAGCTGGTAGCGGTCGGTGTTGGTGGCGTGCCACTCGTGGTTGCCGGAGACCCAGTCGGACAGGCCCCGGACGTACCTCCCCAGCAGCGGCGAGAGGGCGGACAGCGGAGCCGACTCCGTCTCGAACGCCTCCATGATCTGGTTGTGGATCCCGACGCTCTTCAGGTAGGCGGCCTTCAGCCCCCGTTTGTCGTGGGCGGCCACCACCTGCGGCAGGTTCAGATGGGTCGGGTCGCTCGCCAGCTCCTTGGTGAAGGAGTACAGGTCGTTGACGAGGGTCGTGGCGTTGCAGGCCAGCGCCGTCACCCGCTGGACCTCCGGCCGGGCGTAGAGCGCTTCGGGCAGTTCGTAGCCGTCCACGGCGTCGACGATCGACAGGCAGGGGCGGAAGTTGTTGAACTGCCGCATCACCAGGTACTCCCACACCTGCGGGACGTGCCGGGTCTCCGCCCAGGACGCCTCGGCCAGATAGCCGAGGTGCAGCCGGGCGATGTCATGGACGAACCGGTCCGTCTGGCTGGGGGTGGCGAGGGCCGCGTAGTCCTTCAGGGCCCAGTGGTACGAGCGCAGCGGCCCGTCGGCCTGGACGCCCCGGCGCCACTCCTCCTCCAGTCCGGGGGTGCCGTGGAACGGGTCGAGGGCCGACTGGGCGATGACCAGCCGGCCGCCCAGGCCGCTCCGTGCGGCGCCGCGGCCCTCGTCCTCCTCGCAGTAGCAGCTGTCGACGATGTTCTCGGCCAGCAGCAACTTGCCCGCGACGGTGAGGCGTTCGAGATCGGCGGCGCCGGGATGCTGCAGGACGACGGCCCGGCCGACCTGGAACTGTGCGAAGTCCCCGGACCACCGCGCGGGGAAGAGGTCCAGCCCGCGGGCCCAGGTCTCCAGCCTGCGGTCGATCTCCGCGGCCTTCTCCGGGTCGGCGGGGGCGGCGGGCCGGTACCGCAGCCCGGGAACGGCCCCGCCGCGTCGGGCCCGCAGGGAGCGGACGAGGCTGGGCGGGCCGGGCAGCGCGTGCCCGGCGTCGGTGTGGGACGGCGTGCTCATGGTGCGTACTCCACCCGGTCAGTCGGCGCTCCGGCCGAGCTGGACGTTCTCCAGGACTCCGACGGCGTCGGGCACGAGGATGGCCATCGAGTAGTAGGCGGTGACCAGGTATTTGATGATGGCGGCCGAGTCGATGCCCATGAAGCGGACGTTCAGACCGGGCTGGAACTCCTCGGGGATGCCGGTCTGGTAGAGGCCGACGACTCCCTGGTCCGCCTCGCCGGTGCGCAGCGCGAGAATGCTGCTGGTGTGCGTGTCGCTGACCGGGATCTTGCCGCAGGGGAAGATCGGGACGCCGCGCCAGGCGGGGACCTCGTGCCCGTCGACGTTCGCCGTGCCCGGCACCAGGCCGCGCTTGTTGCACTGCCGGAAGAAGGCGGCGATCGCCTTCGGATGGGCCAGGAACAGCCGCGTCTTGCGGCGCATGGACAACAGCTCGTCCATGTCGTCGGGGGTGGGCGGGCCGGTGTAGGTGCTGATGCGCTGGCCGTAGTCGGCGTTGTGCAGCAGCCCGAACTCCCGGTTGTTGACCAGCTCCCACTCCTGGCGCTCGCGGATCTCCTCGACGGTGAGCCGGAGTTGCTGCTGCGTCTGGTCCATGGGCTCGTTGTAGAGATCGGCGACCCGGCTGTGCACCCGGAGCACGGTCTGGGTCAGGGAGAGCTCGTACTCCCGCGGGGCGAGGTCGTAGTCGACGAAGCCGCCGGACAGCGTCGGCTCGCCGGTGTGCCCGGCCTGTACCGGAACCTCCGCCTCGCCCTTGCGGTTCATGGGGCGCTGCTGCTGTTCCGCGTACGCCGCGAAGTGCGCGGCCAGGGACGGCACCCGGTCGGTGAACTCCTGGATCACGTCCCAGGGCAGCGCCATCACCACGCCGGCCGTTTCGGCCCGGACCGAGCTCCGCCACCTCGGGTCGGACCGGCCGACCGCCTCGTCCCCCATCTGGTCGCCGTCCGTGACGACGCCGATGACCTCCTCGTCGCCGTACTTGCCGACCGTGTAGCGGGCGAACCGGCCGTGCACGACGAGGTACGCCTCGGTGGCGGGCTGTCCTGCCTCGAAGAGGACCTGGCCGGCCCGGACCTCCCGGACGCGGAAGCGGCCGGCGAGCTCCTTGAGCACCTCCATGTCGTCGTAACCGCGCAGCACCGGCAGCTCGGTGAGCGTCTGCGGGATCACCCTGATGTCGTCCGCGCCGTTCTGCTCGAACTGGACCCGGCCCCGGCCGACCCGGAGCTGCAGCCGCCTGTTGACCCGGTAGGTGCCGCCCTTGACGTCCACCCACGGCAGCATCTTCACCAGCCACCGCGAGGTGATGGCCTGCATCTGGGGCTCGGA
This sequence comes from Streptomyces angustmyceticus, assembly GCF_019933235.1. Classification (NCBI taxonomy): domain Bacteria; kingdom Bacillati; phylum Actinomycetota; class Actinomycetes; order Kitasatosporales; family Streptomycetaceae; genus Streptomyces; species Streptomyces angustmyceticus. Next base: position 7,341,417 of record NZ_CP082945.1, read on the forward strand.
CTTGGTGGTGGTCGCCAGTTGGCGTGCGGCCCGGGTACTGAGGCTGGTGAGCGCGCTGTCCCCGGGTGGTTCGAGAGCGGGCTCTTCGGCAGCGGAAGCGGTGACGCTGTCCGGTACGGACACATTCCCTCCCGGGACGTGAACAGAAGTGAGCAAAGCGGCTGGTGGTGAACAAAGTGGCCTGCGGCACCAAGCCAAACAGAACGGAGATCACGTGGGTACGGCGTGAAAGGGGGCGGCCTCGCACTCAGAGGGCACAAACCGCGGAAGGACGCGCACGGTGCATGACCGTGCAACCACGCGCCCGCCGGCCGCTGCATGATCCGGAGAAATCCGGGTCGTTACCGCCGGCGGCGTCCCCGGGAGAGTGACGGCAGGCGCCGGCTACGGCCGTACCAGGACACAGTCGCCGCAGGTGGCACCCGCGTCGTCCGGAGCGGCCCGGTAGATCAAGCAGCAACTCCGGCGCTGAAAGCGGCTGTTGGGCGAGCCCGTGACGTCGTCCAGGGTGTGGGCGTCCCGGAGCCGCGGGTGGTGCAGGAACAGCAGGGCCGCGGTGCGTGCGGGCCGCGCCAGCGCCGGTGCCGCGGACGCGATGCCCGCGGCCGCGCCGTGCACGGCCGAGGCCACATTGCCCCACAGGACGCGCCGGGACACCGAGAACGCCGCGACGGCGTCGGTCAGTTCACGGACCGGGCCGTCCAGCAGCTCCTCCGCGGCACGGGCGCCTTCGGTGTCGGCCGCGGCACCGTCTTGGGCAGGGGCCGCGGTGCGGGCCCCGTCGTCGTTTCCGGCTCCGGCTCCGGCTCCGGATCCGTGGCGGCTGGGGCGCGCGGCGACCCCCGTCACCGTCTCCCGGGGCAGCGACAGGGCGAAGGCGCCGCCGAGGCCGGAGTGCCACCGCAGGTCGTCCAGGGTGGGCGGCTGCGGCGGCGGGCCGTACAGAGCGGTCAGGCCGAGCACCGGAGAGAGGACCCGCGCCACCAGGCCCAGATGCGCGACCGACGCCGCCACGCGCAGTTCGACGGCCTCGGCCGGTCTGCCGCCGCGCGCGGCGAGCGAGGCGCGGACCGCGGCGACCCGCTCCCGCAGGACGCCGCTCTCCTCCCGCGCCACCTCGCGCAACGTCCGCCAGGGGGCGGCCGGTTGGGTGCCTGCGGCGTGCGTCTCGAAGGCGAAGAAGGGGCCGAGCACCGCCACCTGTTCCCGCCGTGCGGCGGTGGGGTCCGTCATGGCCTGCCCGTCCGGTAGAGGTCGGTCAGCAGGGCGACGGCGGCGTGGGTCGCCGGATGCGGGTCGTGGCGCCGCCAGATGAGGTGGACCGCGACGGGCGTGGCATCGCGCAGCCGCCGGAAGACGATGCCGTCGCGCCGGTACTGGTTGGCGGTGCTCTCGGGGGTGATGCCGACCCTGCGGCCGGTCGCGATCAGGGTGAGCCAGTCATCGATGTCCTGGGTGTACTCGACGCTCGGACGGGCCGATTCGGGCCAGAGGTCGGCGGTGGTGGTGCCGGTGCGCCGGTCGATGAGGAGCGTGCGGTCGCGGATGTCGGCCAGGGCGATGGCCCGGCGGGTGGCCCAGGGATCGTCGGCGGCCATGGCGCAGTAGCGGCGTTCCTGGCCGACGACGGCGCTGGCGAAGCGCGCGTCGTCGAAGGCGGTGCGGACCACGGCGAGGTCGCACAGGCCCTCCGCCAGGCCGCCGGTCGCGGAGTTGGTGCGGATCAGATGCAGTTCGACGTCGGGGTGCCGGGCGGCCCAGCGCCGCTGGTACTCGGCGGTGTGCCGGCCCATGGCCGACCAGGCGTGCCCGATCCGCAGCCGGGTGTGACCGGTGGTGGCCTCGCGGACGAGGTTGTCGGCCTCGGCGAGCACCTTCCGGGCGCGCGCCAGCACCTGGACGCCGGCGGTGGTCGGGATGACGTTCCTGCTCGTACGGTGCAACAGCCGTACGCCCAGGGCCTCTTCGAGCGAGACGAGCGTGCGGGACACCGCGGCCTGGGAGACGCCGAGCTCGATGGCGGCGTCGGTGAAGCCCCCGGCGTCGACGATCGCCACCAGGCAGCGCAGATGTCGTAGTTCCATGTCCCGATCCATAACCGCAGCGCATCGACGAGTACGTGCATGCATTTTACGTATGGATCTCTCCGGGCCGATGCTGCGGTGCATGACACGGAGCAGTCACGGCACGGGGTACCCCGCGGCCGCACGCGGGGAGAAGGCGGCGCGCGCGGGCCGCGCGGCGGGTGTGGCGATGATGTTCGGCAGCGGGCTCTCCAACCAGGCCGGCGCCGCCACCGGAGCACTGGCGTTTCCGGTGATCGGTCCGGCGGGCGTGGTGGCCGTGCGGCAGTGGGTGGCCGGGCTCGTCCTGCTGGCGGTGGGCCGGCCGCGGCTGCGCTCGTTCACCTGGCGGCAGTGGTGGCCGGTGCTGTGCCTGGCGGCGGTGTTCGCCACGATGAACCTGTCCCTCTACACCGCGATCGACCGCATCGGCCTGGGCCTGGCGGTGACCCTGGAGTTCCTCGGGCCGCTCGCCGTGGCCCTGGCGGCCTCCCGCCGCCTGGCGGACCTGCTGTGCGCCCTGGTCGCCGGGGCGGCGGTCGTCCTGCTGACCCGCCCGCAGGCGAGCACCGACTACACGGGCATCGCGCTGGGCCTGCTCGCCGCCGTGTGCTGGGCGTCCTACATCCTGCTCAACCGCCTCGTCGGCGCCCGGCTGCCGGGCGCCGAGGGCTCGGCAGCGGCGGCCGGTGTCTCCGCCCTGCTGTACGTCCCCGTCGGGCTCACCGTGCTCGCCCACCGGCCGCCGAGCGCGAGCGCCGTGGGGTACGCGGCGGTCGCGGGCATCCTCTCCTCGGCCGTCCCCTTCCTCGCCGATCTGCTCGCCCTGCGCCGGGTCCCCGCCCGCTTCTTCGGGATCTTCATGAGCGTCAACCCCGTCCTCGCGGCGCTGGTCGGCCTCGTCGTCCTGCACCAGACCCTGCAGGCCGTCGACTGGCTGGCCATCACCGTCATCGTGGCGGCCAACACCGTCAGCATCCTGGCCGCAGGCCCCCGCCCCACGGCCCCGCCCGTCGCCCGCGGCGGCCCGGCGCTCCCGGGCGCGGCCGTCGCCGGCTCCGGGACGGACCGCACGGTCACGACCGAGCCCGCCCCGGCGACCGCTCTCACCGCCGCGCACGCCCCGCGCAACGGACCGCTGCCGCCCCGCGAGACCCGCTGACCGGCGTACCCGCGCGCCACCTCCTCGGTCCGCCCCGCCTCGCCCCTGCTCCCCGTTTGCGCAGCTCAGAGGCGCGGCGGGGCAGGCCGTCGTCCACCGGACCTAACCTGGGGGAATGGGCGGTGACGTGCTCACCCTGTTCCTCTGCGGTGATGTCATGCTCGGCCGTGGCGTCGACCAGATCCTTCCCTGCCCCGGAGATCCGGTCCTGCGGGAGTGCTACGCCACCGACGCCCGGGACTATGTCGAGCTGGCGGAGACGGCGAACGGCCCGATTCCCCGCCCCGTCGACTTCTCCTGGCCCTGGGGGGAGGCGCTGGGGGTGCTGGACGACGCCGGGCCCGCCGCGCGGGTGCTCAATCTGGAAACCGGCGTCACCGGCGACGGCACCTTCGCCGGCACCAAGGACATCCACTACCGGATGAACCCGGCGAACCTGCCGTGCCTGACCGCCGCCCGCCCCGACGTCTGCGTCCTGGCCAACAACCACGTCCTGGACTTCGGCCGGCAAGGACTGGCGGACACCCTCGACGCCCTGGCGGGGGCCGGGCTGCGGACGGCGGGGGCGGGCGCGGACGCCGACGCGGCCGCCCGCCCGGCGACCGTCCCCCTGGCAGGCGGCCGCCGGCTGCTGGTGTTCGCCTGCGGGATGCCGTCCAGCGGCGTCCCCCCGTCCTGGGCGGCGACCCGGGAGCGCTCGGGGGTGGACTTCGTGGCCGGGCCGTCGGCTGCCGCCGCGAACGCGCTCGTCGACCGCGTGCGGGAGTGGCGGCGGCCGGGCGACATCGCGGTGGTCTCCGTCCACTGGGGTGCCAACTGGGGCTACCACGTCGCCCGCGCCGAGGCCGCCTTCGCGCACGCCCTGCTCGACGGCGGCGTGGACGTCGTCCACGGGCACTCCTCGCACCACCCCCGCGCCCTGGAGGCGTACCGGGGCAAGCTCGTGATCCACGGGTGCGGCGACTTCATCGATGACTACGAGGGCATCACCGGCTACGAGCAGTACCGGGACGACCTGCGGCTGCTCATCCTCGTCGTGCTGGAGCCGGACACCGGCGCGCTCCACGAGGTGCGGATCATCCCGCTGCAGGCCCGGCGCATGCGGCTGTGGCCCGCCTCGCCCGAGGACTCCCGGTGGCTGTGCGCGCTCCTGGACAAGATCGGCTCCGGCTTCCGGCCCTGCGCCCTCTCCGCCGTGGACGGCACGCTCACCCTGCGCCCCACCCGGGCCGCTCAGGGCCGGTGCCAGACCAGCGTGTAGCGCCAGAACAGCCGCCGGCGCAGCCGCGCACCGGGGAGGATCTCCCCGGCCGTCCGGGCGATCTCGTCGAAGGTCATCTCCGCCGGGCGGACGGGGGCCGTCATGGAGACGGGGCGGGGCGAGGGGCGGCCCTTGTTCTTCAGCCAGCCCGTCGCGGCGTTGGCCGGTATGGCGACGGTGCCGAGCAGGTGGTCCACGAGGGTGTGAGCGCGGCACAGGCCGACGACGATCAGGGTTCCTCCCGGCGCGAGATGGCGGCGGAAGCGGGTGAGCGCCTCCGTGCAGGGCAGGTGGTGGAGCGCGGCGACGCAGGTGATGACGTCGTAGGTGCCGGCGGGCAACCCGGCCGACGCGTCCGCGACGGTGTACGTCACGTCGAGCTCCGGCGGAGTCAGCCGCCGGGCCTGCGCGGTGATTCCCGCATCGGCGTCGACGCCGTGCACCGCGGTGGCCCGCCCGGCCAGGAGCCGTGCCAGGTCACCGCTGCCGGAGCCGATGTCCAGGGCGCGGTCGAAGCGTCCGGGCACCTGGCGCAGGATCCAGCGGTGGTAGTGGGCGTTGTGGTCCCAGGGGTAGGTGGCGTTGAACCGTTCGAGGGCGCGCAGGACGCGGGGCGGAAGGATCGTCATCCGCCCAGTCCACCAAGTCCCGGCGAGGCGCACACCCCGATTCGGCGGGAACGACCGGCCGCCGGGGCCGGCCGCCCCCCCCGGACCGCCGGGCGCGCGGTTCCGCCGTCCCGCGGCCCGAGGGAGCGCGTCGAACGCCGCGGGTTCAGGGCAGCAGCGTGTCGAGGAAGGTGTTGGAGAACACCCGCGCCGGATCGTAGGAGTTGAGGGTGTCGCGGGCGGTGCGCCAGTCCTCGAAGGCGGCCGGGACGGTGCCGCCCACCGTGGCGGGGTCCGTCCACGGCCCGCTGTCCGTATAGGCCCAGCCCTTGGACCATTCGGGACGGACGGCGGCGTACGAGCCGGTGTAGTGCTGCCAGATCCACTCCTCCAGCTCGCGGAAGAACGGCCCCGCGCCGGGCGTGCCGGGATAGGTCGCGAAGTCGAGCCACACCACGGTGTCCCACTCGGGGTGGTCCGCACGGGCCCGCGCCGGGGACAGCAGGGGGCCGTCGAGGGGGTCCGTACCGGTGATGCGCAGCTCGATCGGGCCGTTGACGGGGAAGGAGCCCCGGTTCTGATGCACCGTCAGCACGCTCTGGTAGCGGCTGTAGAAGTCCCCCACCACGCGCTGCACATTCGACCGGGAGGTCAGTACCGCCCACCCCGCCTCGACGATCCGCAGCGTCGTCGGCTCGACGTACAGCAGGCTGTTCTTCGACCAGCCCCAGACGTCCCAGGTGCCGGTGACGATCAGCCCGGATCCGACGATGGACATGGCGAGCTTGGTGAAGGCGGGCGTCTTGTCGCCCCCGCCCGCGGCGATCTGCCCCAGCAGCCCCGACATCTCCTCGGTGACGCGGTTGGCGAAGCTGTAGGCGTACGGGGAGTCGAGCTGCTTGGCGAGCAGCGGCTTGGTGGGCGCCAGGCTCCACACCTTCAGCCACGGCACATCGGTGAACGGGAACCAGATCGCCTCGACGCGTCCGGTGCGGTCCAGGTAGGAGCCGAGGGTGCGCCCGCCGGTACCGGGCGGGCCGAAGACGGTGCCCACGTTCACGTCGAACCAGTTCTGGCAGCGCAGCCGGGTGTTGGCGGCCGCCGTCATCGTCACCTCGGTGAGGAACGCGCGGCCCAGATGGACGAGGAAGGCGCGGATGTCGGGGTCGGAGCGGGTGAAGGTCTTGAGCACATAGCGGCCCTCGGCCGCGCTCCACACGACGGCGGTGAGGGAGGTGACCAGGGAGCTCAGCGTGCCGAACCCGGAGCCCGCGGACGGGTGCTCGGTGGCGGTGGGCAGGCCCGTGCCATGGCCGCCGATGGCCAGCACCCCGCCGATGGTGAGGTCGCCGGGCGCGGTGGTGGTGGCCAGGCCCAGTCCGGCCTCCTCCAGGCGGGCGAGGATGGTGTCGAGCGTCGCGCCCGTCTGCGCGGTGACGCTGCCCGGCCCGCCGCCGCGCACACTGACCGCGGTGAGGTGGGAGGTGGTGTCGACGATGACCGTGCGGTTGGTGTCGGCGCCGGCGGGCAGCACCAGCGGCGACCAGGTGTGGCCCTTGCCGCGGGCCCGTAGCCGGTAGCCGTGCTCATGGGCCCAGTTGGCGAGGGTGACCACGTCGTCGGGGGTGCGGGCCGAGGCCGTCCACACGCCTTCGATGACGATCTCCAACGACCAGTTGCGGAAGGCCTGTTGGGAGAGCGGGATGCCGGACGGAAAGTCGGGCGGCGGGGTGAGGGTGGCCGCGGCGCTGCCCGCGGGGATGCGGTGCGCGGGCTGCAGTCCCGCTGCTGCGGCGAGTCCCGCGGCGGCTCCGGTCAGCAGCGTGCGGCGGGTGAAGGATGCACTTCGAGCGCTGTCGTCGGACATGGTGTTGTCCCTCCGGCACGCGGCGCGCCGGCCCCGCTGCACCGCGCACAGGTCGTAGGGGTGGACCGTACGAGCGCCCCGGTGCGGTGGGGGTGTGCCGGAAGGGTAGGGTGACGGGCCGTCAGTTGCAATGCCCGGCGGGCAACACCGCTCCCCGGCGGGCCGCGGGGAGCGGTCCGCCGGGGAGATCGAGGGGTCGGGGGCCGGTCTACCAGCGATACCAGCGGCCACGCCGGCCGCCGGCGCCGGCCGACCGCATCAGGAAGCCGAGCAGCCAGAACGCCAGCACGACCACGGCGACGATCCACAGGGCCTTCAACGCGAAACCGGCGCCGAAGAGCAGCAGCGCGAGCAGCAGAACCAGAAGCAGCGGAACCATGTCCCTGCACCTCCGAATCGGTAGGACGGGAGAGCGCGCACGGAAGAAGCCATGGCGCCGATGACGAGATCACGAACGGGGGAGCGGCGGTCCGGTCTGTCCGGCTCCGGGCCGGGCATCGACAGGGCGGGGGATGCTCGGCGGCGGTGCGGACGGTGACCGGCTCTCCACAGTGGCCTGGGCACGCGCGCTGCGGATCGCCGCGGGGAGCGGCAGAGGACCCGGTGTGCTCTGCGGCTCTGTTATGCCGTGTTGCCGCTCAACCGGCCTTGAAACATGGGCGGGGAGGGGACCGCGGAGGCGTTCACGCGCCCTCGCCCGGCGGCAGCAGGGACCCCAGGGGGCCGAGATCGAGGTTCAGGTCGGCCATGGTGAGCCCGTACCGCTCGCAGAGTTCCGCCATCCGCTCCTGCAGCACCATGAGCGTCATGCCCACGCGCTCCTCCTGCTCCTCGCTCAGGTCGCCCTGGTCGACGCGGTGCAGCGCGGTGCGCTCCATGAGCTGTCGCAGCAGCTCCACGATCGTCAGCACCAGGCGGATGAGATCGCGCTCCACGGTCTCCGGGTCCGTCGCCAGCCGCTGCGCCATGCCGCTGCCCCTCCCCTGACCCCGGCCGCTGTCGTCGGGCCCGGCCGGCACCAGGTCGAACGCGCGGGCCGCCGCCTGGGCCACCTCGGCGAAGTCGGGGTGGGCGCGGCCGTCCTGACCGGCTCCGTCAGCCGTCACGGCGGGTTCCTCGTTCTTGCGGGGCATCTCGGACATCTCCTCGGGCGTCTCCTGGGGGCAAGGGCGGGGACGGGGCGTGCGGACCGGTTGCGGAGGCGCGGGGTGCGGGGCGAGCGCCCTCACCACGGCGCCGGGCTGTCGGGGGTGATCGAGCGGATCACCGCACGGAGATTGATATGGACCAGGTCCACATCGGCCACGGAGAGCACCACGTCCCCGGTGAGCACCGCCCCGCCGTTCAGCAACCGGTCCAGGAGGTCGATCAGCGCGATCTGCCGTCCGGCGAGCGACTCCTCCTCGGAGAGGTCCGCCGGGTACGGGGCCTGGCCGAAAGCGGCCGGCCGGGCGTCAGCGCCGCTCATGCACTCCCGCCTTCCACGGAGGGCGGCGTCGCGAAGGAGTACGGCGCCCAGGGGCCGGTGATCTCGACGTGTACGCCGGGGACGTCCCCGGCAGCTGCCGACACCGCCCGGCGGAAGTCCCGGAGGCGGTCCGCGGGGACCAGGTAGGACTCGTTGGCGATGTTCTCGCCCGGTCCGGAGGCCAGTTCCCCCTGCTGCGGCCGGTGGACGACGCGGTCCCGCGCCAGGGCGGCCGCCCGGCTCCGTACCTCCTCGGCGACCGCCCCCGCCGCGCGGTAGGCGTCGCGGTGCGTACGCCGCTGGGCGCGGCGCCGCTGGAGATAGGCCCGGCCGGGGCTGACCGGCGGCGCGGCGGGGTCCGGGGTGTCGGGCGGGGGAGGTCCGGCCGCGGCGCGCGGGTCCGCGTACACCTTCACTCCCATTTCGGCATGGCCTTCGAGCAGGGAGAGCAGTTCGTCGAACTCGGCGCCGCGCTCGTCCAGCATCGACCGCACCCGGTCGTCGTCCAGGTACACCGTGGCCAGGCGCATCGGCAGCACCGTGGCGCTGCCGACGGCGGCCTCGACGACCGCGTGGTGCGCCCGTGCGATCTCCGCCAGCTCCGTGAGGTTCCCCAGTTGCGCCTTCATCCCCTCCTCGCTGAAGGCGTCGGCCGGGACGGAGGAGACGAGTGCGGCCAGCGTGCCGGCGGTGACCGTCCGCAGGGCGCCGCCCCGGACTCCGGTGAGCCGCGCGGCCGCGCCTTCGAGGGCGGCCCCGGTCCGCCCGAGGGCGTAGACGTACGCGATGTGGGGCCCCTCCCCGGGCTCTGCCGGCGCTCCGGACCTCTCCCCGGTTTCCGTCGTGGGGTGGTTCACCGCTGCTCCTCCTCGCCGTCGGCCCGCTGTCCCTCCGAGCCCTGGCCGGGGCCGATGGCCGCGCGCAACTCGGCGAGTTCCGCGCGCAGTCGCCGGTTCTCCTCGGCCAGCGGATCACCGTCGACGGCCGTCCGGTGCCCGGCGGGGACCTGCTGCGGTGTGCGGGCCCGGGACGACAGCGAGGGGTCGTGCTCCCACCAGTCGATGCCCATCTCCTTGGCCTTGTCGACGGAGGCGACCAGCAGCCGCAGCTTGATGGTCAGCAGCTCGATGTCCAGCAGGTTGATCTGGATGTCGCCCGCGATGACGACGCCCTTGTCGAGCACGCGTTCCAGGATGTCGGCCAGGTTGGCGGAGGAAGCCCCCTGCCGGCCGTACGGGGACGGACCGGAGGAGGGCCCCATACGGCCGGCCAGTGAATCGGACATGATCAGCCTCGTCTGTGCGGTCGGGACGGGTCAGCGGGCGGCGACGGCACGGCGCCGTCGGGGTGCCTCCGGCTCGTCCTCGTCGTACGGCTCCGGCTCGTCCGGCAGCTCGTCGTCCTCGTCGAGCGGTTCCCCGTGGTCGTCGTCCTCGTCGACGGCCTCCAGGGAGTCGTCGTCCTCGTCGGCCGGCGCCGCGGCGTCGTCGTCCTCGGCCTCCGGCTCCGCCGCGAGGTCGTCCGGGTCGTCCAGATCTTCGTCCTCGTCCGCGAACTCCTCGTCCTCGACGTCGTCGTCCTCGGCGTCCGGACCCTCGTCGGCCTCGTCCTCGGGGTGCCCGGTGTCGTCGGGGCCGGACCCGGTGTCCTCCTCGTCGCGCTCCTCCTCGGCGACGGCGTCCTCGTGCGCGACCACGACCTCGCCGTCCTGGATCTCGCCGCGCCAGCCGTCGGTGGCCTCACCGCGCAGCATGATGAATTTGCGGTAGAGCTTGAGGTCCAGCCGGGCCCGCCGGCCCTGGGCACGCCAGATGTTGCCGGTCTTCTCGAAGAGGCCCTTGGGGAAGTACTCCAGAACCAGCAGCACCCGGGTCAGGTTGTCGGTGAGGCGGTGGAAGGTCACCACGCCCTTGACGGTGCCCTTCGCGCCCTCGGTGGTCCAGCTGATCCGCTCGTCGGGCACCTGCTCGGTGACGTTCGCGCGCCAACTGCGGGTGGACTTGGCGACCTTCACCTTCCAGTTGCTGCTGGTGTCGTCGGACTTGTCGACACTGACGACGCCCTTGGCGAAGGTGCTGAACTCCTGGAACTGCGTCCACTGGTCGTACGCCTCACGCACGGGCACGCCCACGTCGATGTCCTCGACGATCGCCACGCTCTTGGACTTGCCGCCACCGCCCTTGCGGCCCTTGCCGAACAGGCTCTTCACCTTGTCCTTGACGGTGTCCTTGAGATGGGAGGCGCCCGCGGCCAGTGCCGCCTGCTGCGGCGACCTGCCCTCGGAGAGGGCCTTGCCGCCCTTCGCCAGGCTGCTCACCAGCCCGCCGGGGCCCTGGCCGGGTTCGGCGAGCCTGCCGACGCTCTCGCCCAGTTTGTGGCCGAGGCTGGTGACCGCGTGCTCCGCGCGGGCCTGGAGGTAGCGCTGCAGCTCCTCCTTGAGCTGGTCGGCCGCCGGGCTGTTGGTCACCTCGTCCTTGATCTTGCCGAGGGTGGACTCAGGCACGGCGGCCTCCCTGGTCGGCGGCCGTGCGCGCCGCGCCGGACGCCTTGCCGGTGGCCTTACGGGCACCGGAGGCGGCCTTCCGGCCCGGGGCGGTGGAGGTGCGGCCGCGGGAGGACGCGGCCTTGCCGGACGCCTTGGCCGTGCTCGACGCCGTACGCCGTGCCGTGGCGGACCGGTCGCCGGCGGTCGACTTGGTGGCGGACGCCGACTTCGTGGCCTTCTTCGTGGCCGAGTCCGCCGAGGACTTGGCCGATGTCCTGCGGCGCGCGGCGGGCTTCTCGCGCTCCGCGTCCGGGGAGTCCGCCGCCTCGCCGTCCGCCGCCGCTTCGTCCCGCGGCTCGTCCTCGGGCTCCGCGTCCCGGTCGTCCGCCGCGCGCCCGGTGCCGCCCGTGCCGCCCTCGTCGAGCGCCAGGGTCCGCTCGTGCAGGGAGTCGGCGAGGCCGTTCATGCGCTGGGTGAGGGCGGCGCCGGCGGCCGACTTGGTGGCGTCGACCAGTTCCTTGCGCACCTGGTCGTTGAGGGGGGCGAGGACCGGCGAGTTGGCCACCAGGGTGCCCAGCTGTCTCGGGTCCAGGTTCAGTTTCTTGCCGGCCAGGAACAGGCCCAGGCCGATGGCCATCTTGGCTTTCTTGGTGCGCCCCAGGAGGTAGCCCCCTACCAGGGCCACCCCGATCTTGGCGTTGGTCATCATCGTGCGTACACCTCGTTCTCCCCGTGCTCAGGAGTTGGTACGTAGTCGTTGCTGGTGGGCCTCCAGCCACTCCAGCCGGTCCAACAGCTCGTCCTCGCGGGAGTCGAACTCCTCGGGACCGATGGTTCCGTCCAGCAACTGCTGTTCCAGCAGCGCCAGTTCCTCGCGGACCGGCGCCGGGTCGTAGTACTCGCGCTCCGCGGTGAGCAGCACCTGGTCCAGGACCCAGACCGTGCCCCGCACCGGTGCGACCGGCAGCGTCAGGAGCTGTGTGATGAGGCCCATGGCGGATCTCCGCTCGTGTGTCAGACGAAGCTGTACGGCGGCAGCGGGCCGTGCAGCCCGAACGTGTAGGTGTCACCGTGCTGTTCGGCCTCCGCGTGCACCGCCTCGGAGAACGCCGCGGCCTTCTCCCGCTCGACGAGGAACGACACGCTGAGGAAGTGCCGCTTCGTCGGTTCGGCGTCCGCGGTGCGGACCGCCAACGGGGCGAGCCGGTCCACGATGTCCGTACGGGCGCGGTCCTGCCGGGCCTGGACCTCCTGCGAGATCAGCTCGCCCAGGGCCACCTTGTCGTCGTACGCCTCCGGGTGCTGCCGGGTCCGCTCGTTGAGGCGTCGCACCTCCGCGGACTCCCGCACGACCTCCCGCAGCATGTCGTCCTCGTCGCGGGCGACCTTGAGGTGGTACTCACGGCAGCCGTCGACCTCTTCGAGGCGTTGGGCGTAGGTGTCGCGGTGTTCCTCCAGGGCGGAGACCACCTGCGCGTCGTCCGGCCCGATCAGCCCGAAGCGCATCGGGAGGGCGGCGCCGTCGGCGAGCAGGCGTTCCTGGACGCTCTGGTGGGCCGCCACATCGCGGCGCTTGGCCCGCAGCCCGTCCGGCGCGTCGCTGACCACCGCGCACAGCTCCTTGGTACGGACGGTGCGCAACGGGGACGCGGGGTCGCCGACGCCGGTGACGCCGGAGAGCTTCAGGGGGTGGTCGGCGCCGGTGATGGCGTAGAGGTAGGTCGCCATGGGTCAGTCCTCCCGGCGGCGGGTCGTGCGGCGGCTGCCGGATCCGGTGGATTTGCGTGCCGGGCGCTCCTCGGCCTCCTCCTCGGCGCCCTCCTTGCCCTTGCCCAGGGACTCGGTGAACGCCTCGACGGCGCCGGTCAGCGCGCCCTTCGACTTTCCTTTGGCGCCGCTCTCGGTCGCCTCACCGACCAGATCGGTGAGCTGGCTCGGCGCCTTGCGGCCCGACTCCAGGTCCAGCCGGTTGCACGCCTCGGCGAAGCGCAGATAGGTGTCCACGCTGGCGACGACGACACGTACGTCGATCTTGAGAATTTCGATGCCGACCAGGGAGACGCGCACAAAGGCGTCAATGACGAGTCCCCGGTCGAGAATCAGCTCCAGGACATCGTAGAGATTTCCCGAACCACTTCCACTGGATGATGTGTTGGATTGCTGAATGGCCGTCACGGTCGATCGTCCCTTCCACAATTCTGGAGCGGGTCATGGGGCCGGTGTCCTCTTCCGGCCGGGTGGCGCGAACAATCGATCATCTGTCGATCTGGCCGCGCCCATAGCGGCGCGTGCGCTCATAACCCGTGAGTTGGCCCTTTTCGTCGAGGTGGACCCGGTAGGAAGCCATCACGCTCGCGGTGTCCGGAACCCTCTCGATCTCCACCACTTCCACCTCCGCCAGCCAGCCGTCATCGGTGGCCCTGAGCGCCGTCACCGAGCCGGGCTCGCACTGGAGCATCTGGGCAAGTTGCCCCGAGGCGTGGCGCATTGCGATGGGGGCGGCGATCCGCTCCGGTCCGCCGTCGTGTGCTTCCTGGTGATCCGTTTTCTCCTCGGCCGCCATGATCCCGCCTGTCGTGCGTCGTAGGGTTTTGGGTCGCGGTACGGTGACTGTCCGCTGGCGATAGAGCCCGGGTGCCCCCGGCACTCGCACGTATGCGCAGCTACCTGCACGGGACGCAATTTCGCCCTACGGAAGGCGCTCTCCGACGATCAATTCGGCGCCGACTCGGCGTGCGCGCAAGGGAATTCCGATCATGGTGATGCGGAATTCAACGGCGCCTGCGCGGCTTTCGCGCGGTGCCTTGAGCCCGGGGGAAGGCCGTGCGGCAGGCCGAAAGAACCGTGCGGCGGGCCCGAAGATCGGGCCCGCCGCACGGGCGGGGAATCCGGAGGTTCCGCGGGAGGGATCCGGACGCTATGACGGAAGGACGGTGGGCCGTTCCCCGATGGTTTCCACGCCGGGGGCCGGCGGTCTGCCGGCCACGCTCACCTGCGCGGGACGCAGCAGACGGTCGCCCACCCGGTAGCCCTGGCGGAGGACCGCGGTGCAGACGGTGTCCTCCAGCCGGTCGTCGGGGGTGTAGGTGACGGCCTCATGGATCAGCGGGTCGAAGGGCGCGCCCGCCGTGCCGAAGGACTCGAGGCCCAGCGCCCCCAGCTCGGTCTGCAGGGACCGGGCGACGCGCCGGAATCCACCGGTCACCTCGCCCTGCTCCCCGGCCTCGGCCAGGGAGTCGAGGACGGGCAGGAGCCGGCCCAGCACATTGGCCACGGCGATCTCGCCGACGGCCAGCCGGTCGCGGTGGACCCGCTTGCGGTAGTTGTCGTACTCGGCCTTCAGCCGTTGCAGATCGGCCGTGCGCTCCCGGAGTTCGGCGCGCAGCGCCGCCGCCTCCTGCGCCGACGGGCGGTCGGGGCCGTGGCCGGAATCCGACGCCCGGCCGGGCCGCCGGCCCGCCTCCCGGCCCTCGCCGGACCGCGCCCCCTTCTCGTCCTGCGCGCTCGGCCCCTCCGCCCGGCCGGTGCGGGGCGGGACCGGTCCGGGGTCCGTCCCCTGGCCGTGGCCGGCGAGGGCCAGCGGCGGCCGGGGGAGGCCACGGACCCGAGTCGGACGGTTCATCGCGCGCCTCCCTCCTGTTTGTCGTCGTCGACGATCTCCGCATCGACGACATCGTCCTGGTCGCCCGCGGTGCCCGAACCACCGTCGCCCGAGCCGCCGGCCTCACCGGCTCCCGGGGCCTGGGCCTGCGCCTGGGATTCGGCGTACATGGCCTGGCCCAGCTTCTGGGAGACGGTCGCGAGCTTCTCGGTGGCGGTACGCAGCTCCGCGGTGTTGCCGCCGTCGGCGGACTCGGCGGCCTTCAGCTTCTCCTTGACCTCGCCGATCGCGGTCTCGACCTCGCCCTTGACCTCGGCGGGGATCTTCGCCTCGTTGTCCTTGAGGAACTTCTCGGTCTGGTAGACGAGCTGCTCGGCCTGGTTGCGGGTCTCCGCGGTCTCCCGCTTGCGGCGGTCCTCCTCGGCGTGCTGTTCGGCGTCGCGGACCATCCGGTCGATGTCGTCCTTCGGCAGCGAGGAGCCGCCGGTGACGGTCATCTTCTGCTCCTTGCCGGTTCCCAGGTCCTTGGCCGTGACGTGCATGATGCCGTTGGCGTCGATGTCGAAGGAGACCTCGATCTGCGGGACCCCGCGGGGCGCCGGCGGCAGGCCCGTGAGCTGGAACATCCCGAGCTTCTTGTTGTACGCCGCGATCTCGCGCTCGCCCTGGTAGACCTGGATCTGCACGGACGGCTGGTTGTCCTCGGCCGTCGTGAAGATCTCGGACCGCTTGGTCGGGATCGTGGTGTTGCGCTCCAGCAGCTTGGTCATGACGCCGCCCTTGGTCTCGATGCCCAGGGACAGCGGGGTGACGTCCAGCAGGAGGACGTCCTTGACCTCGCCCTTGAGGACACCGGCCTGGAGGGCGGCGCCCACCGCGACGACCTCGTCCGGGTTGACGCCCTTGTGCGGGTCCTTGCCGGTCAGCTCCTTGACCAGTTCGGTCACCGCGGGCATCCGGGTCGAGCCGCCGACCAGGATCACATGGTTGATGTCGGAGACCTTGATGCCGGCGTCCTTCACCGCGTTGTGGAACGGGGTCTTGCACCGCTCCAGCAGATCGGCGGTGAGCTGCTCGAACTGCGAGCGGGTGAGCTTCTCGTCCAGGTGCAGGGGCCCGTCCGCCGACGCGCTCAGATACGGCAGATTGATCGTGGTCTCGGTCGCCGCGGACAGTTCGATCTTGGCCTTCTCGGCGGCCTCCCGCAGCCGCTGGGTGGCCATCTTGTCCTTGGACAGGTCGATGCCGTAGGCGTTCTTGAACTGCTTGGTGAGGTAGTCGACGATCCGCTGGTCCCAGTCGTCGCCGCCCAGGTGGGTGTCGCCGTTGGTGGCCTTCACCTCGACGACGCCGTCACCGATCTCCAGCAGCGAGACGTCGAAGGTGCCGCCGCCGAGGTCGAAGACCAGGATGGTCTGGTCGTTCTCCTTGTCCAGGCCGTAGGCCAGCGCCGCGGCGGTCGGCTCGTTGACGATCCGGAGCACCTTCAGGCCCGCGATCTCGCCGGCCTCCTTGGTGGCGGTGCGCTGGGAGTCGTTGAAGTACGCCGGAACGGTGACGACCGCGTCCGTCACGTCCTCGCCCAGGTACTCCTCGGCGTCGCGCTTGAGCTTCTGCAGCACCCGCGCGGAGATCTCCTGGGCCGTGTACCGCTTGCCGTCGATGTCGCCGCTGTCCGGGAAGCGCCACTCCGCCTCGCCCATGTGACGCTTGACCGACCGCGCGGTGCGGTCGACGTTGGTCACGGCCTGCCGCTTGGCGACCTCGCCCACCAGCACGTCGCCGCCCTTGGAGAAACCGACCACCGACGGGGTGGTCCGGGCCCCCTCGGCATTGGTGATGACCGTGGGCTCGCCGCCCTCCAGCACACTGACCACCGAGTTCGTCGTACCAAGGTCAATACCCACTGCACGTGCCATGGTCTTCTCCTCGTCTTGCGGCCGACGCCCCGGGCGGCAGCGCCCGGCACCGGGACCCGGGACCCGCGGGGGCGGGCTCCGGACGGACCCCGGGCCGGAGGGTCCGGGCCGGCCCCGAGGCTCGCCCGGCAGGCCCTCTCACCTGCGGCGATGGAGGGCCGGCCGGCTGCCGCGTCCGTATAAAACGTGCATAAAACGCATCGATGTATCTGTCAAGATATCCCCATTCAAGGTGTATACACCGTATGCGCCAAATGCTGCCGGGCCCCCGTTGACCGCCGCAGTCGGGTGGCCCGGTGGGCGGCGAGCCGGAGGCTCCGGCCCGCCGGTCGCCCGGTCGCTCGGGTGGTCATGCGCATGCCCTTGTCGCGGGCGGGTGCGCGCCTGCCGCCCGATGCGCCCGGCGGGTCGTGGCCGGGCGCATCGGGCGGGGGCTCATGCCGCCGGCGCGGAGGCGGACGTCCAGGTGCCGAGGGCCATCTCGGCGGTGATGCCGGGACCGAAGCCGGCCAGCAGACCGCGGTGGCCGTCGAGGGCCGAGGCCTCGTCGAACATCCGGGCCAGGGCGTCGAGCACCACGCCGCTGGCGATGTTGCCGTACTCGGTCAGCGTCGCGCGGCTGAAGCGGAACGCCTCGGGCGGCACCTCCAGGAAGCGGCACAGGTCGTCGAGGATGCGCGGGCCGCCCGCGTGGACGATGTAGAAGTCCAGTTCGCCCGCGTCCCATTGGTGCTGTTCGGCGACCGCGCGCAGGGCGGGGGCGAGCGGTTCCATGGTGCCGGGCACGCGCTTGTCCAGCTGGAAGTGGAAGCCGGTGGCCCGGATCGCGTACGAGATCCAGTCCTCGGTGTTCGGTATCAGGTAGGAGCTGTTGCGCTCCAGCCGGACACCGGTGCCGCCCCGCCCGCGGACCACGGCGGCGGCGACCGCGTCGCCGAAGAGGCCGTTCGACAGCAGCGACCCCACTCCCAGGTCCGTGGGCTGGTAGCACAGCGAGCAGAACTCGCAGGCGACGATGAGCACGTTGCGGTCGGGGTACGCCGTGCAGAAGTCATGCGCCCGGTTGATCGCGGCGCCCCCCGCGGCGCAGCCGAGTTGGGCGATGGGCATCTGCCGCGTCTCCGACCGGAAGCCCAGGGTGTTGATGAGCCAGGCGGTCAGCGCCGGCATCATGAAGCCGGTGCAGGAGACGTAGACGATGAGGTCGATCTCCTGCGGCTCCACCTCGGCCTGGTCGAGCGCCTGGCGGACCACGGCGGGCACACGGGCCTTGGACTCCTCTTCGTAGACCGCGCTGCGGGCGTCGAGCCCCGGGTGCTTGAGCACCTTGTCGATCGGCTGGATCAGGTGCCGCTTGGCCACACCGGTGTTCTCGATCAGCCGCAGGATCAGCCGCAGTTGCGAATGATCCTTGTGCAGCCGTTGTGCGAGTTCGAGGGTGTCGTCTCGGGTGATGATGTACTCGGGGACCGCAATTGCTGGTTTGCACAGAACCGCCATGGGATGCACTCCTTGCAGACTGTGGCCCCCCTCGGGGAATTCCCTGACGCTGAATTCGAGCCGTTTTCCGGACGACGGTGTCCGCCGGGGGAAACTCGCCCATTGCATCGCGGGCAAGAAATCCGAGGGCGGAACCGGTGGCCGAAATAAGCGACTCCGGCAGGGAATTGAGCGGGCCAGCCGTCGAAGAATGAACTCTCCCCGTGCTGGTGGATTGATCTTTCCGAGTAGTAACCGTACGCCAGGCGGGTGGAAACTGCATTCGCTCGCGTGGCCCACAGTCACCAAGTGACCGGCAGCTCCAGCGGATAGCGCCAGATCGATGTCGTGTTCCAGCGGATCTCCTCGGCCGGCTGCGCCAGCCGCAGCTCGGGGAAACGGTCCAGGAGGGTCCGCAGGGCGACCTCCAGCTCCACGGTGGCGAGCGGGGCGCCCAGGCAGTGATGACCGCCCCAGCCGAAGGTCATGTGCGAGGTCCGGTCCTCGCGTTCCAGGTCGAGTTCGTCGGGCCGGTCGAATTTCTCGCCGTCCCGGTTGGCCGTCAGATAGGAGACGTGCACGATGTCCCCGGCCCGGATCGTCACCCCGCTCAACTCCACGTCCTCGGTGGCGACACGGGGGATGCCGACGCCCTTGCGGAACGGGATGAACCGCAGCAGCTCCTCGATCGCCTGCGGGAGCATCTCCGGCCGGGAGCGCAGCATCGCCAGCTCCTTCGGCCGGGTCAGCAGCGTGTAGGCGAGGTTGCCGATCTCGTACGTGGTGGTGTCCTGGCCGGTGATGAGCAGCACCATGGCCATGACGGTGAGTTCCTGGTCGCCCAGGATCTCGTCCCCGTCCCGCGCGGTGGCCAGGGCACTGATCAGGTCGTCCCCCGGATGCTGGCGCCGCTTGGCCGTCAGCGTCTCGAAGTAGGCCCGCATGTCGGCCTTGGAGCGGATGGCGCTCTCCCGGTTCTCGACGGTGACGTTCATCATCGTCCGGGCGTGCGCGCGCAACTGCGCCTGGTCGCGTTCGGGGATGTCGAGGACCTCGCAGATGGTCGTCAGGGGCAAGGGGGACGCCAGGCTCTCCATCAGGTCGGCGGGGGACCCCTGCGCGGCCATCCGGTCCAGCAGTTCGTCCACGACGAGCTGGGTGCGGACCCGCATGCGCTCCACCTGACGCGGCGCGAACGCCTTGGAGACCAGGCTCCGCAGCCGGCTGCTGGCGGGCGGGTCCATCACGTTGATCGCCTCGTCCTGGACGATCGGCTCCGGTGTCATCCGGGGGAAGTCCCGGCCGATGACGGCGCTGCGGCTGAACCGCCGGTCGGTCGTCACCGTGCGCACGTCGTCGTACCGGGTGACGAGCCACGCCTCGCCCTCCCCGTGGGGCAGCCGGATGCGGGCGACCGGCTCCTCGGTCAGCAGGCGTTTGAGCGTCGGGTCGAATTCCAGGCCCTCGGCATAGTCGAAGGGGCAGTTCCAGACGTGAGATCCGGGTTCCATGGTGAGCTCCCGACGTGAGAAGTGACGTGCGAATTCACCGCCTGCGGGGAAATCCGGGCGCACGCATGCGGTCATACCGGCCGTCGGCCAGAAAGGCGCCCTTTGTCCCGGCCGGCCAAAGGCGGGGACATATCGCGGCGGTCTTTGTCACTGCCGGTTCAGGCAGCCGTCTGGCGGAGGACATCGCCCTGCCGTTCCACAGTGGCTCAAGGGGAGTGCGGGTGGTCGGTGTGGTGCGCCAATCGGGTGATCTCCGGGGCCCCTGCCCGGTGTGGGACGGCGTTCGCGGGCGCGGACGACCGGCCGGGCCCGCGGCACGGCCGGCGCCCCCGGCCCGCCCGCAACCACTTGACAAAGAGTGTTGCCGGGACGGCAAATGAAGTCATGGCGGACGACGACATCCCCCGTGTCCTCAACGCGGTCGGTCCCCGGCTACGGGCCCTGCGGCGCGAGCGCGGAGCCACCCTGGCGCAGCTGAGCGAGGTCACCGGCATCTCGCTCAGCACCCTGTCGCGTCTGGAGTCCGGGCAGCGCAAACCGACCCTCGAACTCCTGCTTCCGCTGGCCAAGGCCCATGGCGTGCAGCTGGACGAGCTGGTCGGGGCGCCGGCCACCGGCGACCCCCGGGTCCATCCGCGCCCCTTCACCCGCAACGGACAGACCTTCGTGCCGCTGACCCGGCACCTCGGCGGTCTGCACGCCTACAAACACATCCTGCCCGCCAAGAAGACGACCGGTACCCGGCCCGAGCTGCGCACCCATGAGGGCTACGAGTGGCTCTACGTCCTCTCCGGCCGGCTGTGGCTGGCGATAGGGGAGCACGACCTCGTCCTCACCGCCGGGGAGGCCGCCGAATTCGACACCCACGTCCCGCACGGCTTCGCCAACGCCGGGCCGCATCCCGTCGAGTTCCTCAGCCTCTTCGGCGCCCAGGGCGAGCGGATGCACGTCCGAGCCGGCCCGCCGACAGCGGCCCCGGGCCACGCCTGACACGCCAACTCCACTGTTCCTGGGTGTGCGGCACCCGGGCACGAGCCGTCCTGGAGGCCGCGAGCCGCGCCGTGGAGGCTTGCCGGACACCGAACAACGGCAAGAGGAGCAGTCATGCAGGAGCACGGCAAGGTCGTCCTGATCACCGGTGCGAGCAGCGGCATCGGTGCGGCAACCGCCCGCCGGCTGGCCGCCGACGGACACCGTGTCTTCCTCGGCGCACGCCGCGACGAGCGCCTGGAGACGCTGTGCGGCGAGATCGGGAGCGAGGGCGGCACCGCGGCGTTCCGGCGGCTCGATGTCACCTCCGCCGCGGACCTGCGGGCCTTCGTCGAGGCCGCGCACACCACGTACGGGCGGGTGGACGTCGTCGTCAACAACGCGGGGGTGATGCCCCTCTCGCCGCTGGCGGCGCTGAAGACCGACGAATGGGACCGGATGATCGATGTGAACGTGCGCGGGGTGCTGCACGGGATCGCCGCCGCGCTGCCGGTGATGCGGGCCCAGGGCGGCGGGCACTTCATCACGGTCGCCTCGGTCGGGGCGTACGAGGTCTCGCCCACCGCCGCCGTCTACTGCGCCACCAAGTTCGCGGTACGCGCGATCTCCGAGGGGCTGCGCCAGGAGTCCGACGGCGGCATCCGGGTCAGCCTCGTCTCGCCCGGCGTCACCGAATCCGAACTCGCCGACCACATCACCGACCCGGCGGCCCGGGACGCCATGACCCGCTACCGCGCCGTCGCCCTCCCGGCGTCCGCGATCGCGGACGCCATCGCCTTCGCCGTCGCCCAGCCCCCGGAGGTCGACGTCAACGAGATCGTCGTACGCCCCGCCCGCAGCGCGCAGTAGCTCCACGGGGCACCGGGCGGCGGCGCCGTGAACCACGGGCAAACTCTTGGCATCTCTTGCGGGGAAAGCCTGTTCGGGCGCGCCGCGCTGTCTAGCATGTGCAGCGTGCCGCAGGTCCCGGTGGGTGCGCCGGGCCGCGGCTTCCCGACCCGGCACCACGGCACCACGTACCGACCGCGTGGCGCGCACGACCCCAGGAGGCGCGGAGTGCCACCATCCGGCCTCGCGAAGTTCCGCTCCCCCCGCGTCCTGGGCGTCGGGAGCGTTCTTCTGGTCGGCGGCCTGCTGGTGGCCTCCACGGTGGCCGGCGGCCGCCCGGAGGACGGCGCCCGGTCGCGACGGGCCGCGGCCGACGGGCTGCGGCACACCACCGTCGAGGTGTCGCCGGGCCACTGCGGCCGGGGCTGGGGGAGCGGCCGCCCCGGCACCCAGGTCTTCGACCTGCACAACACCTCCGATGCCGCGGCCGAGGTGTACCTCACGTCCCCGCGCGGCGGCGCGGTGTACGGCGAGGTGGAGGGCCTCGGGCCCGGCACCACCCGGCAGCTGCGGGTCCGGCTGGGCCGGGGCGCGTACGCCTTCCGCTGCCTGCCCGACGACGCCGACGCCGTCACCGGGCCCACGGTCCGTATCGACGGCGGCGGCCGCCCCGGCCCGGCGGCGGCCCCGGTCACCGAGCACGACCTGATCCCCCCGGCGCTGGACTACCAGCGGTGGGTCGCGGGCGGCCTGGACGCCCTCGCCGGCCGGACCGGGACCCTGCGCGCCGCCATCGCGCGCGGCGACCTGGCGGGAGCCCGGGACGCCTGGCTGCCCGCGCACCTCGCCTATGAGCGGCTGGGCGCGGCGTACGGCGCCTTCGGTGACGCGGACCAGCAGATCAACGGCACGACCGCGGGCCTGCCCGGCGGCGACCGGGACCCGGCGTTCAGCGGCTTCCACCGCCTCGAACACGGCCTGTGGCACGGGCAGTCCGCCGCCGCCCTGCGCGCACCGGCCGCCGCCCTCGACGGCGCCGTGCGCAAGCTGCGGGACCACTGGGCGCAGACCCGGATGGATCCGGCCGACCTCGGTCTGCGGGCGCACGAGATCCTGGAGAACACCCTGCAGTCCGAGCTGACCGGGCGGACCGACTACGGCAGCGGCACCAGCCTCGCCACCGCCCGCGCCAACCTCGACGGAACCCGGGCCGTCCTCACCCGGCTGCGCCCCCTGCTGGTCACCCGGTACCCCCAACTGCCGCACGTGGAAGCCGAGTTGGACCGGGCGCAGCGGCTGCTCGACGGCTTCCGCACGGACGGGCGGTGGACGCCGCTGCACGACCTGGACCGCGGCCGGCGGGAGCGGATCGACGCGGTGTTCGGGGACCTGGTGGAACGGCTGGCGTCGGTGGCGACGCTGTGCGACGCACGGAGAACGGTGTGAGGGACATGAACGGTGTCGGCAGGCGGGGCTTCCTGCGGGGCGCGGCGCTCGCCGGGGCCGGACTCGCGACCGGCGGCGCCGCGCCCGCCGACCCCCCGGCCCCGGGCAGCGAACCGGCCCTCCTGACCGGTCAGGGGCCGGCCACCGGAGCCGCCCCGCCCGTTCCCTTCCACGGCCGGCACCAGGCGTCGGTCCTCGCCCCGCCCCGCCGGGTCACCGCGTACACCGCGTTCGACGTCACCGCGCGAAACCGGCGGGAACTGACCGAGCTGATGCGCACCCTCACCGCCCGCGCCCGGTTCCTGACCGGCGGCGGGACACCGGAGCCGGCCGGCATCACCGGCCCGCCCACCGACTCGGGCCTGCTGGGGCCGCAGGTTCCCGCGGGCGGGCTGTCGGTGACGCTCGCCGTCGGCGCGGCGCTGTTCGACGACCGGTTCGGGCTGCACGGCCGCGCGCCGCGCCGGCTGACCACCATGCCCGCCTTCCCCGACGACGACCTGCAGACGGACTGGTGCCACGGCGACATCGGCCTCCAGTTGTGCGCCGACGACACGGACACCGTGCTGCACGCCCTGCGCGACATCGCCCGCCACACCCGGGGCGGCATGCAGGTGCGCTGGCGCCTCGACGGCTTCACCAGCCCGCCCCGGCCGTCCGGGACCCCGCGCAACCTCATGGGCTTCAAGGACGGCACGGCCAACCCCGACGCCCGGTCCGCCGGCGAGATGGACCGGCTGGTGTGGACCGGGGCGGGGGCCGGTGAGCCGGACTGGGCGGTCGGCGGCAGCTACCAGGTGGTCCGGCTGATCCGGATGCTGGTGGAGTTCTGGGACCGGGTCTCGCTGACCGAACAGGAGCGGATGTTCGGCCGCGCCAGGGAGACCGGCGCGCCGCTGGACGGCGACCGCGAACAGGACACCCCCGACTACCCCGCCGACCCCAAGGGCGAGGTGATCCCCCTGGACAGCCACATCCGGCTGGCCAACCCCCGCACCCCGTCCAGCGCGGGACAGCGCCTCCTGCGCCGGGCCTACAACTACGACCGGGGCGTGGACGGCAACGGCAACCTCGACATGGGCCTGCTGTTCTGCTGCTACCAGCGCGACCTGGCCCGCCAGTTCGAGACCGTGCAACGCCGGCTGGCCGGCGAGCCGTTGACGGACTACATCACGCCCTTCGGAGGCGGCTACTTCTTCGCGTTGCCGGGCGTACGGGACACCACGGACTGGTACGGCCGGGCGCTGCTGACCTGACCGGGGGACCGCGGCGAGCCGAAGAGTCAATACCCGGTCAAAGTTTGTCCTGGCATACCTGACTCACTGTTCACTCCAGCGTCATGATGGCTCTGCCGGACAGCCGTTCGCCCGGCAGAGCATCCCGCCGTACGCACCGACACATCCCTGCCCGGAGGGTGAACCAGCATGGCCAGTAGGGGAAGACGAGCAGCGACACGGAGCCTGGCCCTCGCGGGTGCCGCGGCCCTCGCGGTCCTGGGCGCGGGCGCGCCCTCCTGGGCCGCCGGACCGCACCACCCCGGGTCCGCCCGTACGGCCACCCCCATCAAGCACGTGGTCGTGCTCTTCGACGAGAACATCTCGTTCGACCACTACTTCGCGACCTACCCGAAGGCCGCCAACACCGACGGCACCAGGTTCACCCCGTCCCCGCACACCCCCCGGGACATCGACAACCTGCGCACCGCCGGGCTGCTGGAGCACAACCCCAACCAGTACGCGCCCAAGCGGCTCACCCCGCAGCAGGCCATGACCTGCGACCAGACCCACGACTACGGGCCCGAGCAGTACGCGTACAACGGCGGCAAGGCCGACCGGTTCGTCCAGAACACCGACTCCGGCAAGTGCTCCGGCGGCCTCTTCGGCGAACCCGGCCTGGTGATGGACTACTACGACGGCAACACCGTCACCGGCCTGTGGAACTACGCCCAGCACTACTCCCTCAACGACCGCTCCTTCAGCTCGGTCTACGGCCCCTCCACACCGGGCGCCATCAACCTGGCCTCCGGACAGACGCACGGCGTCGTCTCCATGGACCCCGCCTCCGGCACCGAGCACCCCCGGCAGACCACCACCCCCGACCCGCACGCCGTGCAGTCGCCCGACGCACACGGCGTCGGCACGATCGTCAACGACCCCGACCCGGCGTACGACGACTGCTCCAACAAGGACCACACCAGCACGAACGCGGTCGCCGCCATGACGGGGCGCAACATCGGTGACGTCCTCAACGCCCGCCGCGTCAGCTGGGGCTGGTTCCAGGGCGGCTTCCGGCCCAGCACCGGATGGGACGGCAAGCCGGACCACTACGCCAAGTGCGGCGGAACCACGCACACCAACGTCGGGGGAGCGGCGGCCGTCGACTACAGCCCGCACCACGCGCCGTTCGAGTACTACAAGTCGACCGCCAACCCGCACCACCTCCCGCCGAAGAGCATCGACGAGGTCGGCCACGCCGGACGGGCCAACCACAACTACGACCTGACCGACTTCGACGCGGTGCTCAAGGCGGGCAAGCTGCCGGCCGTCAGCTTCCTCAAGGCCCCCGAGTACCAGGACGCGCACGCCGCCTACTCCGACCCGATCGACGAACAGCACTTCCTCGTCGACCGGATCAACGCCATCCAGCAGTCACCGCAGTGGAAGGACACTGCCGTCATCGTCGCCTACGACGACTCCGACGGCTGGTACGACCACGCCTACGCCAAGCCCCGCAACGGCTCCAAGGACACCTCGACGGGCTCCAACGGCAAGGCCACCGACAGCCCGGCCTGCCAGGCGGGCCCCGCGGCCGCCGGCGGCTACGCGGACCGCTGCGGTCCGGGCACCCGGCAGCCGCTGCTGGTGATCTCCCCGTACAGCAAGGTCAACAAGATCGACCACACCCCGACCGAGCAGACCTCGGTCATCAAGTTCATCGAGCGCAACTGGCACACCGGGCAGATCGGCGACGCGTCCTTCGACGCCCGGGCCGGCTCGCTGAGCGGCATGTTCGACTTCCGGCACCCCAACAACAAGCAGGTGCTGCTGAACGCGGACGGCTCGGTCAAGTCCGTCGGCCCGATCCGCCATGTCGCACCGGTCGCCACCACCATCGACCCGGGCCCCGCGCTGGAGAACCTGGCCTCGGCCCAGGAACCGTCCGGCTTCCCCGTCCTCCCGGTGGGCATCGGCGCCGCCGTGGTGGCCGCGGGCGTCACCGGCACCTTCCTGGTACTGCGCCGCCGCAAGGAGCACCCCACCGTCTGACGTCGGGGCACAGGCGTGCGGGCCGGGACCCTGGGCGAGGGTCCCGGCCCGCGGCTCGTTCGGCGGTGTGGCTCAGTTCGCCTGCCCCAGCGCGTGCCCCTCGCTCGCGGCGAGCACGAAGGGGTGGCCCGCGGGGTCCGAGTAGCGGCGGGCGTCGTACGGCCCGCCGTTGTCCCGGGTCTGCAGCGGCCGTGCGCCCAGGCTGATCGCCTCGCGCTCCGCCTCGTCCATGTTGTCCTGCGGGACGAGGAAGTGCAGATGCGCCTGCTGCGAGTCGTCGGGGCGGGGCCAACTCGGCGGCGCGCCACCGCGGTCCCGTCGTATCGCGAGGTGGATGGTGCCGCCTTCGAAGACCTCGAAGTAGTCGGGGCTGGTCCCGGTCCGGACTTCTCCGCCGAGGAACTGCGCGTAGAAGTCCGCCAGTCCCGCCGGCTCCGCGCAATCCAGTACCAGGACGCTGGTCTTGGCTATGGCCATCCGCTTCCCTCCCTGTCCATGGACGCCCGTCCCCTCTTCGCACCGGCTACCCCGTGACGGCTCCGGCACTCCGCGGGACGGCGAATGCCCCTCGACGTCGGGCCCCGGGCGTCATACGAGTGCCGTACGGCCGGCCGCGCGGACCGTACGGCGCCGCCCCGCGAGAGCCGTACGAGTGTCAGGAGGGCCGTGCGGGGCGACAGCCCGGCCCCAGGTGTGCTGCCGAAAGCCGGTCGCGGCAGTAGAGTCTGCTCCCATGTCGAAGCCCGACGAGCTGCTTGTCGACATCGCCGCCATGGTGGAGTCGGAGCAGAGCACTCAGATGTCTCTCACTGTTGTCGTCCAAGGCGCCGTCCTCACCGGGCGGTTGGCGCCCGAGGCCGTATGGCGGCAGCGCGTGGCCGAGGTCCTGGAAGGGTCGGAACGGCTGGGACCGTTCTCCGCGCTCTTCTCCTCGGCCGGCCCCCGCGCCCGCTCGCCCCTGGGGAGCGGGCCGCCCACGCATCTGCACTTCCACGTGGCCATGATCCTGCAGGGAACCATCGGCCTGCCCGAGACCGGCGGGATGTACCGCGTCGCGATCAAGGACGTGAGTGCCTGGACGGTGGGCGACTTCCGCTACTCGGACCGCTGACCGCCGGCGCAGATGCCGGACGCCGGACGCGGTGACGGCAGATCAGCCACGTGCGTCTTCCGGCCGGGTCGTCGGCGCGACGGCAGTCCGGTCGGGGACGGGGTCAGGCTTCCGGATTCCCGTCCGGGACCGCCGGCCCGTGGAGGAGGTCCGATGCCTCTTCGAGCGGGGTGCGGGCGGGCGGAGTGGCGGCTCGGCAGGTGAAGCCGAGACGGGTCAGTGCCCGGCTGACCTCGCCGGCGGTGAAGTCCCTGCGGTCCTGCCGGGTGATGACCTCCCCGACCTGCTTGACGGGATAGTGACGACTGCCGATCAGCACGGATTCGCCCGTGATGGGTTCGGGCTTGATGCCCTTCATCGCATCCTGCACCTCGGTCTTGATCAAGTCGAAGGGGAAACGGGCGATGACGACGCGCATAGTGCCTCTACAGGGTCGAAGGGAAGCCGGATACGAGCGGGTGGAGCTGGATGACCCCTACGCCTGACCGGCAGGCCGCTGCCGGGGCGGCTTCCCCGTCGTGGCACGGGGCGATCCGCCGGACCGCCTGGCCTGGGCGGAGCGGCTGCGGCGGCCGCGGGTGGAGGAGCCGCTGCGCTTGGGGCGTTCGACGGCCGGTGCGGCGATGGTGACGGGGATCCCGGAGGGGGCCTGCGCGCCGGTGATGCGGCTCAGTTCGGCCTCCCCGGAGCGGACCTGGGTGGACTGCGGGGTGATGCCCGCGTCGGCCATCAGACGGTCCATCTCGCGGCGCTGGCTGGGCAGTACGAGGGTGACGACGCTGCCGGACTCGCCCGCGCGGGCGGTGCGTCCGCCGCGGTGCAGATAGTCCTTGTGGTCCGTGGGCGGGTCGACGTTGACGACGAGGTCGAGGTTGTCGACGTGGATGCCGCGGGCCGCCACATTGGTGGCCACCAGGACCGTGACCTGGCCGGTCTTGAACTGGGCCAGGGTGCGGGTGCGCTGCGGCTGGGACTTGCCGCCGTGCAGCGCGGCGGCGCGCACACCGCTGTTCAGCAGGTGCTTGGTGAGCTTGTCCACGGCGCGCTTGGTGTCCAGGAACATGATCGACCGGCCTTCGCGGGCGGCGATCTCCGTGGTGGTGGCGTGCTTGTCGGCGTCACGGACGTGCAGCAGGTGGTGCTCCATCGTGGTGACGGCGCCCGCCGAGGGGTCGACGGAGTGGACCACGGGGTCGGTCAGGTAGCGCCGGACCAGCAGGTCGACATTGCGGTCCAGGGTGGCCGAGAAGAGCATCCGCTGCCCCTCGGGGCGGACCTGGTCGAGCAGGGCGGTGACCTGGGGCATGAACCCCATGTCGGCCATCTGGTCGGCCTCGTCCAGCACGGTGATCGCGACCTGGTTCAGGTGGCAGTCGCCCCGGCCGATGAGGTCCTTGAGCCGTCCGGGTGTCGCGACGACCACTTCGGCGCCGGCGCGCAGCGCGCTCGCCTGCCGGCCGATCGACATCCCGCCGACGACGGTGGCCATGCGCAGCGACAGCGACCGGGCGTGCGGCGTGAGCGCGTCGGTGACCTGCTGGGCCAGCTCGCGGGTGGGCACCAGCACCAGGGCCAGCGGCCGGCCGGGCTCGGCGCGCTGACCGGCGGTACGGGCCAGCAGGGCCAGACCGAAGGCGAGCGTCTTGCCCGAGCCGGTGCGGCCCCGGCCCAGCACATCGCGCCCGGCCAGCGAGTTCGGCAGGGTGGCGGCCTGGATCGGGAAGGGGGCGGTCACCCCTTCCGCGGTCAGCGACGCCAACAGCGCGGGCGGCATGTCCAGTTCGGCGAAGCTCTCCGCCGGGGGAAGGGCCGGGGTGTGGGTGACGGGCAGCGCGAACTCCGCCGGCCGGGCGGCGGGACGGCGCCGCTTGCCGCCGGAGCGGTTCGACGCCTGCGAGCGGGAGCCGCCGCGGCCGGAGCCGGCGGAACGGTTACGGGAAGTGCGGTCGTTCGGGCGAGCTGTGCGGTTCATGAAGAACCTTCCTCGATGCGGTACGTCGAAGAATTCCCGGCAGCCGTGAGCCACACACAAAAGAATCGCAGAACGGACCGGCGAAAGCAGATGGAACGAGGCGGGACGGAATCGACCGCCGACGCGTGGAAATGTGCCACCGCACGCAACGGCGAGCACGGTGGTGGAGTGCGGGACGGAATGCCGTTCTGCCGCAGCGCGCTGCGGCCGGCACCGAACAGGCCACCCTTGTCGCTCGTGCGGCCGCAGGGGCGCGCACAGCGCATTCCGTAAAGGGCAGCGCTGCTGGGGCCCGCACCCACGGTGCGGGCCCCAGCAGCGGTGTTACGCGTCAGTGTCAGGCGGGGAGGATGTTCTCGGCCTGCGGGCCCTTCTGGCCCTGCGTGACGTCGAAGGTCACCTTCTGGCCCTCCTGCAGCTCACGGAAACCCTGGGTGGCGATGTTCGAGTAGTGGGCGAAGACGTCAGCGCCGCCACCGTCCTGCTCGATGAAGCCGAATCCCTTTTCCGAGTTGAACCACTTCACGGTGCCGGTAGCCATGTTATTTCTCCTTCGGGGCAGTGCCGGGGGCCGCACTGTGCGGACCCCGCGTCGCCGCGATGATTGCCCCTCCGGAAATTCCGGAAATACAAAAGCACTCCGACCGGCCTGGAAAGCCGGCGAGGTGGCGTGAAGTGTTTGGGAACCACAACTGCAACTGAGATCGACAGTAGCACGGCGCCAGCAGCCCTGCGCTGCCGTTGCTCCGCCCTTTCCGGCGGCCGAAAATCCCCGTCGGAGGCCGGAAATTCGCTGCTGCGGCATGAGATATGCGCCACTGACGCGCCCACGGCCCGGCGGAGCCCCCGCCGGCCACCGCGGTCACCGCTCGGCCCGGCAGGCCCCGGCACCGCGGCCCGCCGGGCCCGTACGGCCTGGCAGGCTCATGTGATCGGGGTCACGATGGAGGTTCCGGCCCGGCGGCGAGAGCAGTCGTGGCGACGGCCGGCCCGGTCCGCTTGTCCGGCCCCGAAAGGAGGACGGCCATGGAGCCGGAGGTCATCACCGTCGGACTCGACGGCTCACCGGCGAGCCTGGCGGCCGCGCGCTGGGCCGCCGACGAGGCCGACCGGCGGCAGTCGGCGCTGCGTCTTCTCCACGCATGGATCCTGCTGGCCGCTCAGGCGCCGGAAACGCCCCCTGACCGGGACCGGAACGCCGGGGCCCGGGAGGTGGTGCGCCGGGCCCGGGAAGAGATCCGGGAGCGCCATCCGCGGCTGCGGATCATCGAGGACCTGGTCGGGGCGGAGGCCGAGGGGGCGCTGCTGGGGGCGGCGGGCGAGTCGCAGATGATCGTGCTGGGATCGCGGGCGCTCGGGCCGTGGGAGAGCTATGTGCTCGGCGACGTGAGCCTGAACGTCGTGGGCCGGGCCAAGGGGCCGGTCGTCCTGGTCCGGGAGGAGGGGCCCGCGAAGGCGCCGCGTCACGAACCTCCGGGCGGCCGGCCGCCCGCCCCCGAGGCACGGGTCGTGGTCGGCCTGAGCCTCAACGGGCCGTGCGACCGGACGCTCGACTTCGCCTTCGCGGCCGCGGCGCTCCGGGGCCTCCCCCTCCAGGCCGTCCACGGGCGTCCGCTCCCCGTGCACGCCTACACCCCGTGGGGCCTGGATCCCGACGCCGTGACGGAACTCACCAAGGAGGCCGACGTCGAGCTGCGGGACGCCCTGGGCCCGTGGTGCGAACGGCTGCCCGAGGTGCCGGTGCGGCGGACCGTACTTCCGGAGAGCCCGTCCCGGGTGCTGGTCCAGGCGGTCTTCGGGGCCGAACTGCTGGTGGTGGGCCGCCGGCTGCACCGTCCCCCGCTCGCGCCCCGCCTCGGCCCGGTGGCGCACGCCGCCCTCCACCATGTGACCTGCCCGATCGCCGTGGTCGCGCACGAGTGACGGCGGCCGTGCGGCCGGGCGCGTGCCACGGCGCGCCGGACCCGTACCGCTCTGCGCACGTATCACCGGAAGGAGGCAGGCTTGTCCGTACCGGATTCCCCGCCCGCGAGGCCGATCGGATCCGGCCCGAGCACGATCCGGAGGGACTGGCCCACCATGAGGCACCGCAGCGTCGCCGACCTGATGACGCCCCAAGCCGTCGTCGTCCAACGGGGCACCCCGTTCAAGGAGATCGCGCGTCTGCTCGACGAGTACGACATCACCGCGGTCCCCGTCCTCGACGAGGACGAGCGGCCGGTGGGGGTGGTGTCCGAGGCCGATCTGCTGCGGCGGCAGATCGCGAAGCTCGGGGCGACCACCGCCGAAGCGATCATGACGAGCCCCGCCGTGGTGGCGCGGCCCGGGTGGAGCGTCGTCGAGGCCGCCAAGACGATGGAGAAGCGGAAGGTCAAGCGGCTGCCCGTGGTCGACGACGCCGGCCGGCTGATCGGCGTGATCAGCCGCAGTGACCTCGTGCAGCTGTTCCTGCGCCGGGACCGGGCCATTCAGGAGGAGGTGCTGGAGGAGGTGCTGACGCGGACGCTCGGGGTGTCCCCGTCCGCGGTCACGGTCGAGGTCGCCGACGGCACCGTGACGCTCACCGGCACCCTGGACCACAAGAGCCTGGTCCCCATCGCCGTGCGGCTGTGCGAAAGCGTCGACGGGGTGGTGGAGGTGGTCGACCGGCTCGGCTACCGGCGGGACGACACCGCCCGCGGGGAGTACGGGACGGATGCGGGGGCGGAGCCGGCGGGCGGCGGGCGGCCGGAGGGGGAGTAGGGCGCGCTCCGGCGGGCCGGTACCCGGGCAGGCGGATGCTCCGGCAGGTGGGCGGCCCGCGTCCGACAAAGGGTCAGGTTTCGCACTGTATGGGCGTTTTGCTGCCTATCGTGTCCCCATACGGCCGGGCCGAGCCACCCCGGACCCCGGATGCGACGGAGGGATGCCATGGAGCCGAGCGACCACCACGACGGGCCGCACCGCACCGCCCGCGGTCGACCCCGTCTGCCGGCCGGTCCACCGCCCGGTCCGGCGCGCCCCGCGTTCTGGCGCAGCCCGCTGCGGGGGCCGTGGCTGACGTCGGTGTTCGGGCTGGTCCTGCTCGTCGGCCTCCCGGTGCTGTTCGTGACCGGCCTGCTGTCCTACGCCGCTTACAACCCCGACCTGGCGCCGGGCAACGACCAGACGCCGGGCAAGGGGTGGCTGGGCTTCTACCTGTTCTCCTGGCCGACCAGCCCGTATTGGCTCTACCGCCTCACCCAGGGCATCCACGTCACGCTCGGGGTGGTGCTGATCCCCGTACTGCTGGCGAAGCTGTGGTCGGTCATTCCGAAGCTGTTCTCCTGGCCGCCGCTGCGTTCGCCGAGCCATGCGCTGGAGCGGCTCTCGTTGCTGCTTCTGGTGGGCGGGGCGCTGTTCGAGTTCGTCACCGGCGTGCTGAACATCCAGCTGCACTACATCTTCCCCGGCTCGTTCTACACCCTGCACTTCTACGGGGCCTGGGTGTTCATCGCCGCCTTCGTCGTCCATGTCGCCTTCCGCGTCCCCGTGATGGCGAGGGCCCTGCGCGGCCGCCGGCCGCGCACCGAACTGCGCACCCCGGCCGCCCGTACACAGAGCGAACCGCCCGACGACACCGGGCTGGTGACCCCGCACCCCGCCCCTGCCACCACCTCGCGGCGCGGTGCCCTCGGCCTGGTCGGTGCGGGGTCGCTGGGCCTGCTCGTCGTGACGGCGGGGCAGAGCATCGGGGGCCCGCTCCGCGGCACCGCGCTGCTGGCCCCGCGCGGGCAGGACCCGGGGCAGGGGCCCAACGGCTTCCAGATCAACAAGACCGCGGCGAGCGTGGGAATCCGGGCCCGTGACATCGGCCCCGACTGGCGGCTGGTCCTACGCGGCGACGGCCGGGAGCGGAGCTGCACCCGTGCCCAGCTCCTCGCCCTGCCCCAGCACACCGCCGCCCTGCCCATCGCGTGCGTCGAGGGCTGGTCCACCGACGACCAGCACTGGAGCGGGGTCCGGCTGGCGGACCTGGCCGCTCTGGTCGGGCTGCGGCACAGTCCGCCGGGCGTCTTCGTCGAGTCCGTGCAGCGCACCGGGGCCTTCCGCTCGACGCAGCTGCGCGACAACCAAGTACGCGACGCCAGATCGCTGCTGGCCCTCCGGGTCAACGGCGCCGATCTCTCCCCGGACCACGGGTACCCGGCGCGCGTCATCGTTCCCGCCAACCCCGGTGTGCACAACACCAAATGGGTCACCCGCCTCACGTTCGGGGGCACCGCGTGACCGGCTTCCG
Organism: Streptomyces angustmyceticus; assembly: GCF_019933235.1. NCBI lineage: Bacteria > Bacillati > Actinomycetota > Actinomycetes > Kitasatosporales > Streptomycetaceae > Streptomyces > Streptomyces angustmyceticus. Next base: position 7,374,712 of record NZ_CP082945.1, read on the forward strand.
CGCACGCTACGGGGCGTCGCCGCTGCACCTCCTCCTGGTCGTGTGCTCCTTCGCCGTGACGGCGTACGCGGGCGTGCGCCTGCTCCAGGGGGACACCGTCGGCATCGTCGTCTGGTTCGTCGGCGCGGCCCTCCTGCACGACCTGGTGTTCCTGCCGCTCTACACCGTCACCGACCGCCTGGTGCAGCGCCTCGTCCGGCACCGCCGGCGGGACGGGGAGGGCGCCGGCCCGGTGGTGGCGGGCGGGATCAACTACCTCCGGGTGCCCGCCTTCGTCGCGCTCCTGCTGCTCCTGGTGTGGTACCCGCTGATCCTGCGCCGCGTCCCGGAGTTCACGCGGTACACGGCCCTGCCGTCCGGTGGGTTCTTGGGCCGCTGGCTCCTGATCACCGCCACGCTCTTCGCGGCCTCGGCGGTCTGCCTGCTGGCGGCCCTGTGGCGGCACGGGCGCACGGCCGGCGGGCGGCCGGAAGGGCTCCCGCCGCCGTCTCCGCCGCCCCCGGGCGCGCCGCCCGCTCCGCCGTCTGCTCCGGCCGCGCCCGCCGCCCCTCCACAGGCCGGGCCGCCGCCCCCGGCGCCTTCCCCGCCGCCCGCTCCCTCACCGCCGTCCCCTCCGCCGGCGCCCCAAGAGCCGGAGGAGTAGGCGCGCGGGAGCCCGGCATGCGCCCACCGGGCACCGGCCGGACCGGCCGCAGCCTTCCCCGGCGCCGTTCGCCGCGGTCCACCCGCGTCGGTCACCAGCCGGTCAGCAGCAGATGGTTGACCAGCAGCGCGAGGAGCCCCTGCGCGGCCAGCCACCAGGAGTGGAAACGGCGGGGGAGCAGCGCACTCGCGGGCAGCGTCCACACCGCGAAGGGCAGCCAGATCCGTTCGGTCTCCGCCTTGCTCATCCCGGACAGGTCCGCGACCAGCAGCATGCACACCCCGGCCGCGACCAGCACGGCGAGGGCACCACGTCCGGTCGGCGGCTCGCGCCGCAGGCCGCGCACCGCTCGCCACAGCGGACCGGCGGCGCGGCGCAGTCCGGCGACGGTGGCCAGGCCCACGCTCACCACCTGGGCCGCCAGGTTGGCCCAGACGAAGTAGCCGTACGGGCGTACTTTCGCGGCGCCCTGGTAGTAGCGCTCGACGAGGGTCGTATAGCCGTCCAGCCACCAGAAACCGGCCGAGGTGAAGGCCGCCACCCACACCAGCACGCCCAGCAGCACATACGGCAGCGGGCGGGCCGAGCGCGCGAGCAGCAGCACCGCGGCCGCGGGGACGACGAGGAGCGTCAGGCCGTAGGAGAGGTACCAGGTCCAGCCGAGCAGCAGCCCCGCGCCCAGCGCGGCCAGGCGCGGCACCCGGGTCCGCCGCGTCGCGGCCAGGGCCAGCAGGGCGAGGGCCCAGGCGGCCACCCCGGCGAAGTAGCCGTCGGCGCTGACCCCGATCCACACCGCCGCGGGGGCCAGCACCAGGAACGGGGCGGCCCGGCGGGCCAGTTCCTCACCGCCGCACGTGCGGACGGTGACCAGGACGGCCGCGGCGAAGGAGGTCCCCACGGTGAGGCACCAGGCGGCGGCCCAGGCGCCGCCGCCCAGCCCGATCCTGTCCAGGCCGACGAACGTCAGCAGGGCGCCGGGCGGATGACCGGCCACATGCGCCGGCCAGAGCGCGGGCGAGCCGACCAGGATGTGCCGGGTGAAGCCGCGCAGGAAGGCGCCCACGTCGTGCACGTCGTCGACGGACTGCAGGTACTCCAGGCTGGTGGTCAGCCGCCCGGCGACGCCACGGCCCCACCCGTCGACGAGCGCGAGCGACCACGTCCAGGCCATCGCCGCCGCCCACACCGCCGGCACCAGCGCCCGCCACGCGAGGCGCCGCGCGGTCGACGGCCCGTAGACCACCACCAGCGCGGCGACGGCCACCGCCGCCGGGGTGCCGGGACCGGCATGCGGCAGCCACCACGCGTACAGCGGGGGCAGGCCCAGCCGCAGAATCCCCTCGGAACCGTAGACCGTCCGGTTGACGACCCGCCCCACGACGGCCGCCAGCACGAACAACGCCACCGCGCCCGCCACCGCCCACAGGTCACGACGGCATGCGCGCGTGTGTGCACTTGCTGTCACCCCGCCACCGTAGGCCAGCCCGGCCCGGCCTCCCGTGGCCGACACCGGGCGATCCCGGACGGGCCGGAGCCGGGTCGCTTCCGCCTCCCGCCCGGAGGAAGCTGGAGAAGTAACCGTGTAGCCGTGAACCGAGCTGTGAGGTGCCCGATGAGCACTCTCGAAGAACACATCGACATCGGCGCTCCCATCGATACGGCCTGGGACTGCCTGCACCGGGCGGAGGTCTATCCGCGCTTCCTGGACGGCGTGCGCGAGGCCCGTTCCGAGGGCGAGCACCGGACGCATCTGGACCTCGACGCCGGCGGCCGTAGCCAGGGCGTGGACATCGAGATCACCGACCGCAGCATGGAGAACGTCATGAGGTGGCAGACCACCAGCGGCCCCGACCTGGCGGGGACCTTCTCCCTGCTGCCCATCGACCGCGAGCACACCCGGGTCCAGGCCCGCTTCGAGTACGACCCCGGCGCCGTCAAGGACGCGTTCGGCGGGCCCCGGGGATTCGCCCAGGCCGCGGCGATCGAACGGGGCATGCGGAGCGACCTGCGGCGCTTGAAGCAGCTGGTGGAACAGGAGGGCTGAACCGCGTGAGCCCGTGGAGCGGGCGTGCCCCGGCAGGCCCGCCTGTTCTACGGGCTCCGCCCGGTCACGCCGGTCACGTCGGGCGGATGCCGGTCACGTCGGTCGGATGTCGGCGGCGACGATCACGCCGTCCTCGACGGTGTACGTGCCGGCGTAGTGGCGATGGGTTCTATTGGTCAGCGAGGCGTCCAGCCGGACCGTGACCTTGTTGCCCTGCACCGATTCGATCGTGACGTCGTACTTCGACACGGTGTTGAAGGTCGCGACGAACGCGTCGTACGACGTCCCCGCGATGTGCTGTCTCCCGCCGAGCGCCCAAGCACTCACGAAATCACGGTCGTTGACGGCCTGGAAGTACGTCTGCACCACGGTGGCCGGGTCCGGCGCGGACTGTTGCCGGGCGACGGTGCGGTGGGCGTCCGCGGGCGCTGTCGGGAGAGCTGTCCATGGACGGGCGGCCGTCGTGATCGCGCCGGAAGAGGCGCTGCTCGCCCGGGCGATGCCGGTGAACGCGCCGCCGCCGGTGAGGACGGCGGCAACGGCCAGCACCAGGGCCGCGGACGCCCTCACGGCGGTCGCGAGGGACCTGCGGTGCGGGGCGCCGGGCGGGGCGGTGCCCGAGAGCGCCCGGCGGTCGTTCGTACGGTGAAGTCCTGGATGCTCTGTCATCGGTCGTCCCGAGCGGGTCGAGGATCTGGATCTTCCTAACTCCCATCCTGCGCGAGGTGTCCCGTGGCTGCATCCGCTGCTCCGTTTGCGGTACGGGGGAGCGCCCGGTCGCGGGGCGGGGGGCGCCCCTGCGGGTGCGGGAGCGCCGCCGGCGCGACGGGGAAGCCCCGTACCGCTGCAGGGCTACAGGCGGACGATGACGAGGGCGATGTCGTCGCGCGCGCCGGCACTGACGCCGAGGCGGTTGAGCAGGGCGTCCGCGAGGCGTTCGGGGCTGAACCGGCTGTAGCGGGAGAGTGCGTCGGTGAGGCGGGCGAGGCTGGCGTCGATGTCCTCGTCGCGGCGTTCGACGAGCCCGTCGGTGTAGAGGACGAGGGTGTCGCCGGGCGTGTACGGGAGGCCGACCTCGGGGCGGGGCTCGTGTTCGAGGTGGGCGCCCAGGGGCGGGTCGGTGGCCCGGTCCAGGAGCGTGTGGGTGCCGTCGGCGCGCAGCAGGACGGGGGGCGGGTGGCCGGCGCTGCTGTAGGTGACCTCGCGGCGGCCGGGGTCGATCAGCACCTGCACGACGGTGGTGGCCAGGGCCTTGTCGACGGAGCGGGCGTACAGGCCCAGCACCTTCAGCGCCTGGGCGGGGCCCTCGACCGAACGGGCGGCGGCGCTCAGGGCACTGCGGAGCATCCCCATGACGGCGGCGGCCTCCAGGCCGTGGCCGACGACATCGCCGACCGCGACGGCGAAGGCCTCCCCGGGGAGATCGACGACGTCGTACCAGTCGCCGCAGATGTTCAGGGAGCCGATGGCGGGGAGGTAGCGCACCGCGATGTTCCCGTGCCGGGCCAGGTCGGGGGAGTGCAGCATGGCCTCCTGGAGGGTGAGGGCGACCTGTCGTTCGCGGGCGTGGGCCCGGCGGAGTTCCTCGTTCAGGTGCTGCAGTGCCCGCGCACGGACGTACAGCTCGGCCTCCATCGCCTCTTCGCGCTCGCTCAGCCGGCCGCCCGGCAACTGCCGCGACCGGCGGGAGTGCACGAACGCCGTCACGTCCTCCACCCGGTGGATGATCCACGCCACGGTGCCGTCCGCCCCGGTGACGGGGGTGTTGATGGTGGACCACCAGCGTTCCTCGAACAGGCCCGGCTCGTCGGCGACGGGGATGTCGTAGCGCTGGACGGCCATCGTGTCCGGCTCTCCGGTGGCCAGCACCCGCTTCAGGGACGGGTGCAGGTTCTGCACTCCCTCGGCATCGGGGTCGGCGGGGTTGTCGGGGAAGGCGTCGAAGACGAACTGCCCGAGCAGATCGTCCCGGGTCCGCCCGGTGGCCTGCAGATACGCCTGGTTGACGTCCACGATCACCAGGTCCGGGTCCAGGACCAGGCACGCGCTCGGTGTCGCGGCGAACAGCGCCGCATGATCGAGCTCCGGTCTCCTCACGGGTTCCCTGCCCATCCTCCTGCCGCTCACGGCCCCACCCGGCCAATCTATGAGCCACCCGGCGCCCGCGCCCGCCGGGAGACCGCGGCACGGCAGGGCGGCCCGCGGCCGGTGCCCGCTCGGCAGGGCGCGCGGGCGGGTCCCGGGGCCGTGCGGGACGGTGGTGGCCGGTTTCGGCCCCCCATCCGGCCCCCTCCGCGCGCCTCACCCGAACGGCCTTGTGCCCGGTCACGCCGCCGCCCGGGACGCCGGGGAAGTCCCCGCCGCCCTCCGCGACTTCGCTGTGATTCGCCGCAAACGAGAGCTGTCCGTTTTTGTCTGCGGTTTCGTGATACCTTCCTCCAGCTCTTACGCCGTTCATGACATCCATGGGGGATCGCGGTCGCGCCGTCGCCCTGCCCGGAAGGACCCCGGTGACCTCGCGCTCCCGCAGTCGGTTACGTGTACGCACTCCTGAACTCGGATCGCGGCCTTCGGGCCGGTGTCCGGCAGGCTCACCTCGCCGTCCGCGCCCCGGCCGCTGCCGCTCGGGTGAAGCTCCCCGTCACGCGGCACTGACCGGCCCCCATCGACTCGTCGGCGGCTAGCTCTTCCCGCTCCCCGGCCCGGCGGCGCACTCGCCGGCACACCACGCCGCAGTGCGCCAACTCCCGTACAAGGCATGCCCGTTCGCCTCCGGGAGGCCGTCGGCCGGCGTACGAACCGATGTCACTTCTTCCACAGACAGGCTCATGAAACGAATACCCTGGGGGCGCGCCGCCGCCATCGGCGCCTGCGCCTCGATCGTCCTCGCCGTCCCCGTTGCCGCCGCCCCGCATCCGTCGCCGGCGGCACCGCACACGGCCACCTCCCCCACCTCCTCCCGGCCGCTGACGGGCGACCGGCCGGCACCGGACCCGGGCCCCGCCCCGGCGACCCCCGCACCGGGCGGTACCGCGAAGCGCTCCCCGGGCGTGACGCCGGACGAGGTCCGCAAGGCGCAGGAGGCGGAGCGCTACTGGACGCCCGAGCGCATCCGCTCCGCCGTCCCCGTCGACGCGGTGCGCGACGGTGAGAAGCTCACGGGCCTGCGGCTGGGCTCCGCCGCGTCGGGCAGCCGTTCGCTGTCCGAGCCCAGCCACCAGGCGAGCGCCGGAGTCGCCACCGTCGGGGTGTTCCTGATCCGCAACGACGACGGGACGCCCACGCCCAACCAGTTCTGCAGCGCCAGTGCCGTGACCTCGCCGACCAAGAGCCTGGTCCTCACCGCGGCGCACTGCCTGAAGGGCGACAAGCCCTTCCGCAACGTCGCGTTCGTGCCCGGCTACCGTGCCGGGGCGTCCCAGGCCGGGCAGAGCGGGGAGACCCCGTACGGCATCTTCCCGATGGAGCAGGGCAAGGTCTGGATCGACAGCCGGTACCTGTCCTCGTCGCCCAGCGACGACGTCGACTTCGCCGTCCTGCGCGTCGGCCCCAACACGCAGGGGCAGTTGCTGGAGGACGCCGTCGGCCGCGGCAACACCCTCACGTCCGTTCCCGCCGCGAAGCTGGCCCGCCGTGACATCACGCTCATCGGCTACCCGGGTGGCCAGAAGACGCCGCTGCAGTGCAGGAACGACACCAAGGCCTTCCAGGGCCGGTTCATGGAGATCAACTGCGCCGGTTACCGCTCCGGCGTCAGCGGCGGTCCCTTCCTGGAGGGCTTCGACGGCCGCCGCGGCAACCTCGTCGGCGCCATCGGCGGCTACAAGACCGGCGGGCCCAGCGACGACATCTCCTACTCCTCGCAGTTCGACAACGACGTCTTCCGCCTCTACGACCAGGCGGTCGGTGACGCGGCGCCGGACACCGTCAACCCCCTCGGCAGCGCCGGCACCTGGGAGCACGCCACGGCCCTGGCCACCGGCCGGTTCCACAGCGACTCGGTGCGCAACGGCACCAGCGACCTGATCGTGCGCTGGTCCGACGGGGAGGTCTCGCTCCACCCCGGCAACCGCGGGTACGGCTTCGGCAAGGACATCCAGCTCACCAAGAAGAACACGCCCTGGAAGCAGGCGAAGGTCACCGCGGGCGAGTTCACCGGCAACAGCACCGACGACCTCCTCGTCCGCTGGGACAACGGCAGGCTGAGCCTGTTCAGGGACGTCGACGAGACCAACAAGCTCAGCGACGAGATCCAGCTCAAGGCCGCCAACGACACCTGGACACACGCCTACAACCTCACCGCGGGACGCTTCGGCGGCGGCAACACCCGGCGCGACGACCTCGTGGTGCGCTGGTCCGACGGCGAGGTGACCCTCTACACCAACGTCGACGGCAAGGGCCTGCACGCGGAGAAGCAGCTCACCAAGCGCAACAAGACCTGGCCGCACGCCCGGGACGTCGCCACCGGCGACTTCCGCGGCACCACCGGCGACCAGGACCTGATCGTGGCGTGGTCCGACGGCGAGGTCACCGTCTACGAGAACCCCGCCGCCAAGGGCCTCGGCGCGGAACGCCGGCTCCGGCCCGCGAAGTCCGTGTGGCGCGACAGCAGCCTCGTCACCGTCGGCGCCTTCGGCGGCGGCACGCGCCAGGACGACCTGATCGCCCGCTGGCCCGGCGGAAAGGTCGTCCTCTACGGCGAGACCACCTCCACCTCCCTGGCCCGCGAACGGGTCCTCGTTCCGCCGCGGATCAGCTGAGTCCGTACGACACGTGTCACCGATGCCTTCCGGTTCCGTCCGCGGACCGGAAGGCATCGTGCTGTGGCACGCCGGTCCCGTGAGCGGCCCTCCCGCCGTCCGGATCCGCACAGCGAACGCCGCCGCGCACCGCGCCGCCACCGGCCGCCGGACCGCATCATTTGGTCCCGCTGAAGATGCACGGGTCAGGAACCCGATGAGACTTGGGGTATGGCAGAACAATCCCGAACGCGGCCCCGGCCGTCCACGGCTGCCCGCAAACGCGGCAGAACGACGGGCAACGATCCCGGGGCGGTGGCCCGCCAGGGCGCCGAGCTGCTGCAGAGCCTGATCAGCCAGCGCGTGGAAGGCGTTTCCGCGGTACGGCGGACCGACGACGGCTGGTGCGTCGAGGTGGATGTGCTGGAACTGGCACGCATCCCGGACACCACGAGCCTGCTCGCGACCTACGAGGTGAAGCTCGACGAGGACGGGGAGCTGCTCGAGTACTACCGCACCCACCGCTACCGCCGAGGTGCGGCCGACCAGTGAACGCCCCGCCGACCAGTTGAGAGGTGCCACAGATGCCCACGTCCACCTATTCGGGACTGTCCGGCGAGGTCATCCCCTGCCCGCCCCGGGCGGGAACGCTGTACGACGTGATGGAACTCATCCTGGACCGGGGGATGGTCATCGATGTGTTCATACGGGTGTCCCTGGTCGGGATCGAGATCCTCAAGATCGACGCCCGCATCGTGGTGGCCAGCGTCGATACGTACCTGCGCTTCGCGGAGGCGTGCAACCGGCTGGACCTGGAGCACGATTCGGGAAGCGTCACGGTACCCGAACTCTTCGGCGGCCAGGCCGCCAAGAGCGTCGGCAAGCACAAGGCCAAGAAGGCCGTCTCCTCCATCGGCGACACGGTCCGCTCGGTGGTGGGCGGGGGCGACGACTCGGACGACGACTCCGAGGAGGAGGAAGCGCAGCCGCAGCGGCGGCGGCGCAGCAGTTCCGGCCGGTCCGGCGCCGCGTCCCGCCGGCGGCGTGCAGAGGAGGAGTGACCAGTGACGGAAGACGGCATCTACGTCTACGCCATCGTCCGGGCCGACCACCCGTTGCCCTCCGGCCCGGGCGGCGTGGGGGATCCCCCGGGGGCGGTGGAGCGCCTCGACGAAGGGCGCCTCGCCGCGGTCGTGAGCCCGGCGCCGCCGAAGCTGCGCGCCCGTCGCCGTGACCTCCTGGCGCACCAGGAGCTGCTGCTGGCCCTGGCCGGCGCAGGTCCCGTCCTGCCCATGCGGTTCGGGATGGTCGCCGCGGACGAGTCGGTGGTCCGCCGGCAGCTCTCGGACTCCGAGGAGCGTCATCTGGCCGCCCTCGCGGACCTCGCGGGACGGGTCGAGATCAACGTCAAGGCGCTGCCGGCCGACGACTCGCTCGCCGCGCTCGTCCAAGGGGACGCCACCATCCGCGGCCTGCGCGAGACGGTGCGCCGGCGGCCCGGGTACGAGGCGAATCTGCGTCTCGGGGAGGCGGTGGCCACCGCGCTCTCGCGCCGGGCGGCCGAAGCGGGCCGCGAGATCGTGCGGGCGCTGACGCCCCGGGCGCGGGCGGTCGCCGCCGGCCCCGAGGTGTCCGGGTGCCAGGTCAACACCTCGTTCCTGGTGGACCGGGGCGACAGTGCCGACTTCACCGCGGAGGCGGAGCGGCTCGCCCGGCAGCACCGCGACCGCGTCGTCCTGCGGGTGGCGGGACCGCTGCCCTGCTACAGCTTCCTCGAACCGCGCGCGCTCGCCGGCCGGGCCGGAGGATGAGATGGGGCTGATCAGCGGCGTGCTCACCCTGCCGCTCGCACCCGTACGGGGCGTGGTCTGGGTGGCCGACCAACTCGCCCAGGCCGCCGACCGCGAGCTGCACGACCCGTCCGTGATCCGGGCCCGGCTCGCCGCGCTGAACCATGAATTCGAATCCGGTCACCTCGGCCGGGAGGCGTTCGAGCGTGAAGAGGAGCAGCTGCTCGACCTGTTGTACGAGCGCTGAGCACCGCCGGAGCCGGGCGCCGCGCCCCGGACGGCACACAGCACCGGAGTCCGGCCCGCCGCCGCTGCCCGCCCGCAGAGGAAGGAGTGACAGGTGACCGACATCGACACACGACGGGACGATCCTGCCGCCCACGGCCCGACCACCTCGAACCTCGCCGACATCCTCGAACGGGTCCTCGACAAGGGGATCGTCATCGCCGGCGACATCAAGATCGACCTGCTCGACATCGAACTCCTCACCATCAGGCTGCGGTTGTTCGTCGCGTCGGTGGAGACGGCCAGGAAGGCCGGCATCGACTGGTGGGAGACCGACCCCGCGCTCAGCTCCACCGCGGCCCGCGACGAGCTGCGGGACGAGAACCGCCGGCTGCGCGAGCGGGTGGAGGCACTGGAGTCCGCCGAGAACGGCGGCGCGCCCGCCGCCCGCACGCAGGACACCGCGGCGGCAGGGGCGAGGACATGACGGAGCAGCGGCCGGACGCTCCGGAGAGCGCCACCTCGACCTACGTCTTCGCCGTGTGCCGGCGGCTCGACCCGGCCGTCCTCACGGGCCTCGCCGGCCTCGCCGAGGGCTTCCCCGTGCGCGGCCTGCGCTGCGGGCCCCTCACGGCCGTCGTCCAGCACGTGCCCGCCGCCGAGTTCACCGAGGACGCCTGGCAACGGCGCCTGTCGGACCGTGCCGCGCTGGAACACTGCGCCCGCGCCCACCACGACGTGGTGACCGCGGCCGCCGCCCGCGGCCCGGCCGTACCGCTGCCGCTGGCCACCCTCTACCGCGGGGACGAGCGCGCGCGAGAGGCCCTGGGCGCGGACACGGACCGCTTCACCGCAGTCCTGGACCGCATCGCGAACCACGCCGAATGGGGGGTGAAGGTCTACGTCCCCGCCACGGTCCGCCCGCCCTCCGCACCCGCCCCCGCGGCGCCTCCCCCGGGCGGGGGAGCGGGCCGCGCCTACCTGGAACGCAAGCGCGGCCTGCACCGGGCGCGCGAGCAGCACCATGACCGGGCGCTGCGCACCGCCGAGGACATCGATACCGCCCTGACCCGTCTGGCCACCGCGACCCGCCGGCTGCGCCCGCACAGCCCGGAGATGACGGGGGAGAAGCACCGGCTGCAGATCCTCAACGCCACCTACCTGCTGCGGACCGAGCGCGCGCAGGGACTCCTCGACGCCGTGGCGGGCCTGCGACAGCGCACCGGTGCCGAGGTGGAGGTCTCCGGCCCCTGGGTCCCGTACTCCTTCGTCGGGGAGGGGTGAGCCGTGTCCGCCGTGCAGCCCGTCCCCTGGGAGACGCCGGGGCCGCTCACCGGCCCGATCGGCGTCCCGTTGGTCGACCTGCTCGACCGCGTCCTGTCCACCGGCGTCGTCATCAGCGGCGACCTGGTCATCGCCATCGCGGATGTCCCGTTGGTGCGGCTCTCCCTGCACGCGCTGCTGTCGTCGGTCAGCGAACGGGTGCCCGCGCCGTGGTCGGACTCGGGCCCGCTGTGACGGAGCGCGGCGGCCCGCGCGAGGGCAGATTCGACGTCGACCGGGAGCAGATGGGCCGCGACCTGGTCGCGCTGGTGCTCACCGTGGTGGAGCTGCTGCGGCAGCTGATGGAACGGCAGGCGATCCGCCGTGTGGAGCAGGGAGATCTGAGCGACGCGCAGGTGGAGCAGATCGGGGAGACGCTGATGCACCTGGAGGAGCGGATGACGGAACTCTGCGATCAGCACGGCCTGCGGCTCGACGACCTCAACCTCGACCTCGGCCCGCTGGGGTCGCTCCTGCCGCGCACCTGAGGGGCGTCAGCGGGCCGCCCGCCCGGAACATGCGAGCCCTTGGCCCAGGCCACCCCCGACAGCAGGGCGACGGTGAAGGCGCAGCAGCGCGTTTCCAGCCAGGCGAAGAGGAGGGCCTGCCGCAGAAGGGTGCGCACGGTGGACGTGTCCGGATCGACGCAGGGGACCCGCGCACCGAATGCCGCGGCCCCATGACCTGGGCCGTCGCCGAGGTGGTTCACTGTGCAACCATCGCGGGCCTTCGCGAGTCCTTCACATGCCACACCGTTCCATCACCATGGAGGGGATCTCCCTTGCGTATGCGCCCCGTGACCGCCACCGCCCTCATCGCCGGTGCGCTGGCCTGCATCGTCGCCACCCCGGCCCAGGCCGCCGAGTACCACTCGGCGCTGAAGGTCCGCGGAGTCCAGTACGACGCGCCCGGCCGGGACTCCAACAGCTGCTCCTCCGGCAACACCGACGAGGAGTACCTGATCATCAAGAACTACTCGTCCACGGCGACCATCAACCTCAAGGGCTATGTGGTCAAGGACGCCACCGGCAACCGCTTCACCTTCACCGCCGGCCACTACCTCCAGCCCGGTGACTATGTGAAGCTCCGCGGCGGCCACGGCACGGACTCCGACACCCGCAACGTGGTCTACCGCGACAACTGCAACTTCCTGTGGAACAACGACCGCGACACGATCTACCTGTACAAGCCCTCCGGCGGCCGCTCGGACGTCCACTCCTACACCAGGAGCGGTTCCGACCCCGACGGCAACGGTTACATCGGCTACCACTCCTGAGCCGGACGCCCGCGGGCTCCGTCTCCCCGGCGGAGGCGGGGCCCGCGCGGCAGGACCCGGGAGCCGACCCGGCCGTCCCGAATACGCTTGTCCGCCGCTCCGGCGCCGCACTACCGTGCCGAGGTGGACCTCTTCTCACGCTCCTGGACGGCGCTGCGCGCCGCGGTCGCCGCGCTCCGGGACAAGGACTTCGCGCAGCCGTCCGGCTGCACCGGCTGGCTCGTGCGGGACCTCGCGTGCCACCTGGTCATCGACGCCCAGGACGTCCTGATCACCCTCGCCACCCCCGCCGGCACGGAACCGACCGTGGACGCGGTGACCTACTGGCACGTCGCGGACCGGCCGCCTACCGGTGCGGACCCGCTCGACGCGCTGACCGTCCGGCTGGCCGCCGCGTACGAGGATCCGCGTCTGCTCCAGTTCCACCTCGACGACGTCGGCTCCGCCGCCGGCCGCGCCGCCGCGCTCGCCGACCCCGGCGCCCGGGTGAGCACCCGCGACGAGGTCCTCACCGTCGGCGACTACCTCACCGCGTACGTCCTGGAGTGGACGCTGCACCACCTCGACCTGACCGCCTCCCTCCCGGACGCGGCGAAACCGCCCACGGAGGGCCTCGCCCGGTCCCGCGCACTGCTGGAGCGGATCGCCGGGGCCGCGTTCCCCGCGTCGTTCACCGACGAGGACGCCCTCCTCGTCGGCACCGGCCGCCGGACGCCGACCGCCGGCGAGCAGGCCGAACTCGGCGACCTGGCCGCGAAACTGCCCCTCTTCCTCGGCTGAGCCACCCCCGCGGCCGGCCCCGCGCGCGGGCGGTGCGCGCGGGCTCGGCGGCGAACTCGCCGGTGCGGACGGGCCCTTCGGCCGGTGCTGCCGAGGTGCCGCCGGCCCGCCGCGCGGCCGCTCAGTCGAGGCAGAACTCGTTGCCCTCGGGGTCCGCCATGACGAGGTGACCGGCACCGAGCGGGGGAGCCGGCTCGTGGCGGCCGAGCCGGGTCGCGCCGCGCGCGACGAGCCGTTCGGCCGCCGCCTCCAGGGCCGCCATCCGGGCGTCGCCGTCGAGGCCGGGGGCGGCCCGCACATCGAGGTGCGCACGGTTCTTGGCCTGCTTGCCCTCCGGCACCCGCTGGAAGAACAGCCGCGGCCCGGAGCCGTCCGGGTCGACCACCGCCGAGGCGTCGTTGCGCCGCTCGGGCGGCACCCCCATCGCCGCCAGGGCCTGCTCCCAGGAGTCGAAGCCCGCGGGCGGGTCCTGCAACCGGTAGCCGAGGGCCTCGGCCCAGAACGCGGCCAGCCCCGCCGGGTCGGCACAGTCGAAGGTGATCTGGACGTCGCGGGCCATGTCAGCTCGCCTCCTGTCGGGTCTGCGGGCGGGTGTGCCGGTGGAGGTCGCGCAGCAGGCACACCTCGGACAGATGGTGGATCAGCTCACGGTGGATGTGCAGCACCAACGCCGCCAGTGGCCACTCGGCGTACGGCCCCTCCGCCGCCCCGCACGGGCGGGCGAGACCGGTTTCGCCGAGGGACTCGACCCCGGCCAGCCAAGTGGCGTACTCCGCGTCGAGCTGGGCCAGCGCCGCGCCCGCGGTCCCGGCGTACGCGAACGACCGGTAGTCGGTGGGCGTACGGCCGAAGTGCGCGGCGTTGCGCATCGCGAGCACGCCGACGATCACGTGCCCGAGGCGCCAGGCGATGGTGGTGAACGGCGCCGGGTCGGGCTCCGGCATCGCGAAGTCGATGGTCATCGCGCCGGACCCGGCCCGCACCGGCGCGCTGCCGGTGCCGCGCGGGCGTACGTTCCAGCAGTCGGGAACCGGCTCCCAGAAGTACTCGGCATCGGTGAGTCCGTCGAGGCGGGGGCGCAGCTGATGGGTCCAGTGCCAGGCGAGCTGGTCGCGGAGCAGGGGGTTCCAGTTCTGGTCGGTCATGGCTCCACCCTTCCCGCAAACGCGGACAGCTGCCTTCCGCGATCGTGGGACGATGACCGGGTGACCGTCGAAGCAACCACCGAGCGGGTGCTGCGGCTGCTGGCACTGCTGCAGCGCCGGCCGTCCTGGACCGCCGCCGAACTCGCCGCCGAGCTGGACGTCACCGACCGCTCGGTGCGCCGCGACGTCGAGCGGCTGCGCGCGGTCGGCTACCCCGTCCACGCGACGGCGGGCGTCGGCGGCGGCTACCAGCTCGGCGCCGGCACCCGGCTGCCGCCGCTGCTCCTCGACGACGAGGAGGCGATCGCGACCGCGGTGTCGCTGCGGCTGGCGTCCGGCGGCACGGTGGCAGGGACGGGCGAGGCGGCACTGCGCGCGCTCGCCAAGCTCGACCAGGTGATGCCGCCCCGGCTGCGCGCCGAGGTGCGGGCGGTGCACGCCGCCACCGAGACCCTCGTCGACCCCGGCGTCGAGATCGACGCGGAGCTGCTGGTGACGCTCGCGCGGGCCTGCCGTGACGCCGTGCGGGTGCGGTTCCGCTACACCGCCCGCGACGGCGCGGAGCGCGAGCGCACCGTCGAGCCGGTGCGGATGGTCGCCACCGACCGCCGCTGGTACCTGATGGCCCGGGACGTCGACCGCGACGACTGGCGCACCTTCCGGCTGGACCGGATGCGCGAGGTGGTGGCGACGACCTGGCGCTTCCGCCCGAGGGAGCACCCGGACCCGGTTGCCTACGTGCAGCGGTCGGTGACCGAGGCGCCGTACCGGTATCTCGCCCGGGTGCGGCTGCACGCACGCCCCGACCAGGTGCGGGAACTGGTGCCGCCCCAGGTGGGACGCGTCGAGGAAGCGCGCGACGGATGGTGCGTGCTCATCGCGGGCGGGAACGACCTGGACTGGCTCGCCGTGCACGTGGCCCGGCTGGGCTTCGAGGCGGAGGTGCTGGAGCCGCCGGAGCTGCGGGAGGCCGCCGCCCGGCTCGCCCGCCGCGTCGCGGCGATGGCCGGTGAGGACTGACGGCCGCGGTCGGTCCGCGCGCCGCATCCGTGGCCGTGGCACGGTCCGTCACCGGGCAGTAGGCCAACCGGACGTCGTGGGGACGAAGTTGCCCCGGCCGTCGGCGCCTCGTGGAGGAGGCGGAGGACGCTGCCTCGCTAGTCGGCGCGGGAGAGTCCCGCGATATGGGCGCGGTAGGCGGCGATCTCGGCGTCGGTGAGCGCAAGGCGGCCGGGGCCGGGCTGGTCGGCCGGCAGCGTGGTCGACTGGACCGCCGCCTGGTACATGGGGCCGGGCAGATTCAGCAGCAGCTGCCCCTGCTCGGCGGTCTCGATCACCAGCCAGGAGTCCGCGTTCTCGTCGTGGACATCGGTGACCCCGATGGTGCTGATGGCGGTAACGGTCAGAACCGGTGGGATATCGCTCATGCCACCTCCCTATCAGGCATGGCCTGCCTCGGCGAATCAGTACGCCCCGGCACCCGGCGGACGGGCGCCCGCGGGGAGACATGGGTCGGCGGGACCCCTTGTGTACGGGGTCCCGCCCACCTACGTCAGCCCATGTCAGAGGCCCGGAGTCAGTCCTTGAGAGCGTCCTTGCCCTTTTCCTTCGCGTCGCGCAGGTTCCCCTTCGACTCCCGCACCGCACCGTCCGCTTCGAGCCGCTCATTGCCGACCGCGTGGCCGACGCCCTTTTCGACCTTCCCGGTCGTCTGCTCGGCCTTGGCCTTCGCCTTCTCCGTGGCGCTCATGATCAGATCCCTTCGTCGGTGTCATCATTCCGGTGCCCGCACGATGCTCCGGGAAACGGGGAATCTTTCCGGACGGGACCGGTTCGCGGAACGATCGAGAGGAGCCGCACCAAAGACGAGCCGCTGGGGCCAGGGCAGCGCACACACGGAATTCTCCTCTCCTTTCCGGTAGACGTTTCCGTATTCGTGCCAGGTGTGCATCACGGGTTTCCTTCCGGGTATGCGACTTCGAAGTCGCCATCCCTCAGCGCTTTCTGATGGGGCATCATCGAAAATGCGGAACGACCCGTGGCCGGCCTCTGCGAGACGCTTCCGGAAACGACGGAGCGGGTGCGGCAACAGACCTGTTGCCGCACCCGCTCGGTGTCCTCTCGGGCCCGGTGCCGGGCCGCCGCGCTTTAGCGGTCGCCGTGCATCAGGGCGCCGCCGCCGGCGTGCACGCCGCCGAACGGGCGGTGGTGGTGCCTGTAGTGGTGGTGCAGGCACCTGTGGTGGTGACGTCCGTGCCAGCGGTGGTCGTGGTCACGGTCCCCACGCCGGAACCGGCAGTGGTCGTGGTCACGGTCCCCACGCCGGAACCGGTCGTGGTCGTGGTCACGGTCCCCACGCCGGAACCGGTCGTGGTCGTCGCCGTGGTGTGCCGAGGTGGCGCTGACCGTGGCGCTGTCCCCGGCCGCGGGCAGGGCCGTCGCGGTGGGCGCGCCCACCGCGAGGACCGCGGTCAGGACGGCTGAGGCGAACAGGGTGCGGGCAGTGCGCATGGGCATGTTCCTTTCGGCCTACTGCGAAGGCGGCACAGTGCCGGCCTTCTGATCGCAGTAGCGACATATGACCCGCCGTCAGCTGTCTTGTCACGGCGCATCACGTGACAGCGCCGCAAAGATGCGCTTTATGGGTGGCGCCGGCGAAGGGCCGGAGGCGCCGTGCGCCCGGTCCTCCGGATGTGCCGCGGCGCGGCGTCCGGCGGTGTCCCCATGGACCGGTGGACCGGGCGGAGGAGCGCGGACCCGGCAGGGCCGGGAGGGGGCTGCCGTCCTGCTCCCGGCGGGGCCTCAGGGGTGCCGTCCATGGGCGCGAGAGCCCGCGCGAGCACAATTCGCCGACGCTCCGGAGCACCTTCTCCGAGCGAATGCCAATACTCGAAGCTGTGCATTCTCCTGCTCTTCAAAGCTTCAATTTTTCCCCAAATTTGCGAGGCGAAAGGGTGGTCGCATGAGTAATGGGCCGATTGCATCCCGCTACCGGATCGGCCTGTGGTGCCGCTCGTCGGCGCGTCCCGCCGGAATGTCCACAGCGCTGCACTGACATTTTCGGTATGCATTCCTTCAAGGAATATAACTATTCAGCCAATGGCTCTGGGCAGGGCCGCGAATGCTCCCTACTCTGAGGCAAATTTTCAGCCAGCCCTGTCCTGAAAGGCCTCCTATGGCAAGCGTTGACGAGATCGCTCCCGAGAGGGCACGCTCCTCCGGTTCCCTCCGCAGGGACGTGGGGCTGATCGGTCTGATGTGGGCGTCGGTGGGCTCCATCATCGGATCCGGGTGGCTCTACGGTGCCCAGAAGGCCGTGGTCGTGGCGGGGCCGGCCGCGCTGATCTCCTGGATCATCGGCGCGGTCGCCGTGGTGCTGCTGGCGCTGGTGCACGCCGAGCTCGGCGGCCTGTTCCCGGTGGCCGGCGGCACGGCACGCTATCCGCACTACGCCTTCGGCGGCCTGGCCGGCATGTCGTTCGGCTGGTTCTCCTGGCTCCAGGCCGCGACGGTGGCCCCGATCGAGGTCGAGGCCATGATCGGTTACGCCGGTCACTGGTCGTGGGCCCAGGGCTTCCAGCACGCCAACGGGACCCTCACGACGAGCGGCTTCCTCGTCGCGGTCGTCCTCATGGCCGTCTTCGTCGCGGTGAACTTCCTAGGCGTGAAGGTGCTGGCCCACACGAACAGCGCGGCGACCTGGTGGAAGATCGCCGTGCCCCTCGGCGCGATCTTCATCATCGCGGCGGTCAACTTCCAGCCGCACAACTTCACCTCGCACGGCTTCGCCCCCTTCGGCGCCAAGGGCGTGCTCAGCGCCATCAGCACCAGCGGCATCATCTTCGCGCTGCTCGGCTTCGAGCAGGCCATCCAGCTCGCCGGCGAGAGCCGCAACCCCAAGCGCGACCTGCCGCGCGCCACGATCGGTTCGGTCGTGATCGGCGCGGTGATCTACATCCTGCTCCAGGTCGTCTACATCGGCGCGCTGCCGCTGGCGTCCTTCGCGCACGGGTGGGCCAAGCTGGACTACGCGGGCATCAGCGGCCCGTGGGCCGGCCTGGCCACCGTGGTGGGCCTCGGCTGGCTGGGCTGGGTCCTGTACGCGGACGCGATCATCTCGCCCGGCGGCACCGGCCTGATCTACACCACCTCCACCTCGCGCATCTCCTACGGCCTCAGCAAGAACGGCTACGCGCCCCGGCTGTTCGAGAAGACCGACGGCCGCGGTGTCCCGTGGTTCGGCCTGATCATCTCGTTCGTGACCGGAGTGATCTGCTTCCTGCCCTTCCCGAGCTGGCAGGAGCTGGTCTCCTTCATCACCTCGGCGAGCGTGCTGATGTACGCGGGCGCGCCGCTGGCGTTCGGCGTCTTCCGCAACCGCCTGCCGCACCACGAGCGCCCCTACCGCCTGCCCGGCGGCGGTGTGATCTCGCCGGTGTCCTTCGTCGTCGCGAGCCTGATCATCTACTGGGCCGGCTGGGACACCCTCCAGCGGCTGGGCTGGGCGATCGTCATCGGGTACGTGCTGCTCGGCAGCTACGCCTGGTACGCGACCAAGAAGCGGCTGCCGAACGCCCCGCGACTGGACTGGAAGGCCGCGCAGTGGCTTCCGGCGTACCTGATCGGCATGGGCCTCATCGCCTGGCAGGGCGGCTTCGGCGGCCAGGACCACCTCCCGCTGTGGTGGGACATGGCGCTCATCACGGCGTTCTCCCTGGGCATCTACTACTGGGCCCGCGCCACAGCCGTCCCGGCCGAGGCGATCGAGCAGAACATCGAGGAGGTCACGGTCGTGGACGAGGGCGGCCACTGACCACACTCCGACCCGACACCCCGAGGGGCCCCGCCGGACAACCGGCCGGGCCCCTCGGCTGTTTCGCCGGCCTGCGCCGACACCGCGAAGCAGGCGGAGGAGCGGCGACGAACAAACGACGGACCCTAGAGAAGGTCGAGCGCCGCGCGTACGGCGGTGTTCAGGTCGGCGCCCGGCAGGTCGAGGTGCAGCGCGGAATCGAGGACGTACAGGGGCTGCGACCGCCAGCCGCGGGTGTGCAGCCGGATGCCGTGGCGGGCGGTGTGACGGTGCAGGGCGCACAGGAAGTGCAGGCCCGTCACGTCCATGAACGACACCTTCTGCACGTCCAGGACCACGCTGGACAGCGTCGTGGGCAGCGCGGCGAGGACGCCGTCGCACACGGGCTCGCAGGCGCGGTCGATCTCGCCGCAGGCCATGAGCAGGACGGTGTCGTCCAGATACTGGGTGCTGATGGTGAAAGGAATAACGCCCTCAAGGAGTTGGAGTGGCAGCCACCAGCAGCCACAACGCTGCGGATACACGGCGGGCGCCGTGTGTGGTTCGGAGTTCGCGGGCCACGGCGGCAGGATCCGCGGGGGATCGCGTCCGCCGCTCCGGGGCGCGGGGTGAGCGAAGCTCACGAGCCGAACCAGGCTGTTCCGTCACTTCACTCTCCCACATCGCGCCGCCCCTTCGGAACAACGCCGATGCACGACACCGGCGTCCGACCCGTGCTGACGGTGCGTCATTTCCTCTGGATGGTCGGTTGCCCGGAGGGACGGCGAACCGGTCGGCCGGGCGGAGAGCCGTGTTCCCCGCCGGGGCATATTCCACGCTTCCTCGGGCCAAGTGCTTGCTCCTCGGCAACAAATAGGCCACCTCATTCTGCGTAACCGACCCGCGGAGCAGTTACTGGAGCGTTCGCATCGAACGCAAGGCATGGAAACCAGCCAATTAACCGGACGGCGAAAGCAAGCCACGGAGCGAGGGGCCGCCCTGGCCGACCAACGACCATGGGTGCAGGCCGCGATGGCTCATCGGCGCCGTGGCAACGGGCCTGGCCTGCCCGGCTTCTGTGCAGGCGGGTGCGCCGGCGAGCGCTGTCCGGCGTGCCGCGGGGTCCGTGGACCTGGGCCGGATCTGCTCTGAGGGGTTGCTCCGCTCGCAGTGGTTTGCCAAGGTCTGGCACTTGTCGCCGAGCGGCGATGGCATCATCGTGCGGCGGTGTTAGCGGAACCCCTCGGAGTGACCTGCCGTTCTCGGGGGAAACGCTCAATACCTGCTTCTCCGCACCGGCTCGAACGGACAGTCGAAAGTCTTTTGCCTCACCAGTAACAGGGGTCGCTTGCGACCTGCTGGCGGGCCAAGGCAAATGGGTATAAAAATCACTCTCAGTCAAACCGCAGGGGGTTGCTATTGTATGACTGGGAGTGAAGACTGTCGGTCAAGCTGAGCTGGCGTGAAAGCGCTCGGGGACGTGGATCGCTGACAACATCAAAAGGTACCTGCCGGTAGTGTTTACGCTTCTCTCGTTCTCTTTTCGGGCGCCGGTGGCTCGTGTTCGGATCGCCCACCATCCGCTTGCGCGGGGATGCCTGGCACGTGTCCTGTGTGAGGGGCTTTCAGTGGGGGATGTGTGGTAACGAGATGGTCGACGGTGGCCTCGCCGCCGTATGCCGGGGCAATGGTGAATGGCCGGCGCGGGGTTTCGCGGGCTGGTTCATCGCGCTGTGAGGCGAGCCCGACGGCATGTTCTCGATTGCCTGTTTCGTGGGGTGGGAGGGGGCTCGGTATGTGGAATGGCATGGCCGGCTCCGGCCGGAAGGTGACGGCAGTCTGTCCGCGTTGGCGTTCCGTCCGACCGCCTACGCTGCTTTATTGCTGCTGTCGCCGGTGAGCGAACCCGCGGCACTGCCCAGGCGCTGTCGACGCTGATCAGCGAGCAGCGAGGGCGGTTCCGTCGTGCCCACGACTGCAGGAAACCCGCATTCAGGGCCCTTGGGGGCGAGATGTCGCGGGAACCTGTGCTTGACCATATCGGCATGCTTCAACCGGTGTTCGGGTGCGCGCCTCTTTTCTGTGCGTTCATGTCGCCGGGCGGTCCCGGATGCCGTTTTCGGGATATCGCGACATCAACGTAAAGACCGTGCGCCGGAACCCGGCTCCGGCCATTCGCGCGCCGGTCGTGCAAAATTAATCCGAAGGCAGTCAAGAGCATGAAACGGCTGTGATAGTAAGCCTGTTGCGTCACACGGCGATCCGTCATTTCGAGGGGTGGGACCGCCGAACAGTCCAGCGCATAACCGCCGGGGAGCAACGAAGCTTCCCGGACCCGCACTTCAGGGAGTACCGGTGACCAGCAACGAACTGACAGAGGCACCTTTCGTCTTCGACGATCTGGTCGACCGCTGGAGTTCCTTGAGCGAGGCCGATCCCGTACGCCGTGACGAGGGGCAGAACCTCTGGCAGGTTCTGGACCACCGCGGTGTGGCCGCGGTGCTCGCCGACCCGGCGACCTACTCCTCGGACTTCTCCGGACTCACCCCCACCCAGCCGGACTTCGAGACCTTCCGCCAGGGCAACTTCGTCGGCATGGACCCGCCGGAGCACCGCAAGCTGCGCACCCTCGTCAGCCAGGCGTTCACCCCGCGCGTCGTCTCCGGACTCGAACCGAGGATCCACGCCCTCACGGCCGAACTCCTCGACGCCGTCGGGGACCGGGACCGCTTCGACGTGGTGGACGCGCTGGCCTACCCGCTGCCGATCCTCGTGATAGCCGAGCTGCTCGGTGTGCCGGCCAGTGACCGCGGGCTGTTCCAGGAGTGGGCGGCGACGCTCTTCGGCGGGGACGAGATCGGCGAATCGCTCGACATGAGCGACATCGAGCGCGCGCTGGACTCCATAGCGCCCACCGTCCGCGAGATGAACGGCTACATCCTCGAGCACATACGCCACCACCGGAAGAACCCCGGCGACGGCCTGACCAGCAGGCTGGTGCAGGCCGAAGTGGACGGGGTACGCCTGGCGGACCAGGAGATCGTGGGCTTCGTGGCCCTGCTGCTGGTCGCCGGGCACATCACCACCACCGCCCTGCTGGGCAACGCCGTGCTCTGTTTCGACCAGCACCCCGATGCCGCGGCGCAGGTGCGCGCGGATCCCGGCCGGCTGCCGGACGCCATCGAGGAAGTGCTGCGGTGGCTCCCGCCCTTCCCGGAACTGGGGCGCCGTACCACCCGTGAGGTCGAACTCGGCGGCCGTACCATCCCCGCGGACGCCATCCTGATGGCCAACCTGGCCGCCGCCAACCGCGACCCCGCGCGGTTCACCGATCCCGGCGCCTTCCACGTGACGCGCGACCCCAACCCGCATCTGACCTTCGGCCACGGCATCCACTTCTGCTTCGGTGCGCCCCTGGCCAGGATGGAAGCGCGCATCGCGCTGCGCCAACTGCTGGACCGCTTCTCCTGCATCACCATCCCGAGCCGCCGTGAGGTCGAGTTCCAGAACCCGGCCGTCATCGTCAGCGCGCGACGTCTGCCGCTGGAGGTGCGGAGGTCCTAGCGACGTTCGCCCAGCAGAGCGGGACCGGCGCCAAGGGCCGGGCCCGCGCGAGGAGATCGGTTGCCGAGTGCTCTCGGCGATCAGGCCCAGGGGCTGGTCCGCCCACGCCGTGAGTGGAGTACCGCCACGGCAGTCAGGCGCGTCATTCCCATGAGTTCCGAGTTCCGGGAGTTCCTTTCTCATGCCGCATCCTTCGAGTGCTCCGGTCGCGAGCCGCCAACCGACGCACATACGGGGCCTCTTACAAGAGCGTCTGGACAGACTCGCGCGTACCCACCAGGTACCAGGGGCCCAGCTCGCCGTGCAGGTCGACTCCGTCACGTACACGGTCCAGACGGGCGAGGCGGACGTCTCCACGGGCGAGGCGTTCACCGTGGACACCGCGGTGCCGCTGGGGTCCGTCACCAAGCCCTACACGGCCGCGGTCGTCCAGCTCCTCGCCGACGACGGTGACCTCGCGCTCACCGATCTCGTCGGTACGCACGTGCCGGAGCTGAGGCGGGCACCGCACCTCACCGTGCGGCAACTGCTCAGCCACACCGGGGGACTGCCGACCGGGCCCGACTCGGACGACGCGGCGGCGCTCACCGCCGCCCGCTACCTCTCCGTGCACTGCTCCGGCCGGGACGCGGTCTGCGCGCCCGGCAGCGGCTTCTCCTACTCCAACGCCGGGTACGTCGCCGCCGGCCGGCTGATCGAAGCGGTCACCGGCATGACCTGGCAGGACGCCGTCCGGGCACTGGTACTGGAACCCCTGGGCACCGTCCCGGCCTTCCTCGGCGACCCCACGCCGAAGCGCCCGGTGGCCCGCGGCCACTCCGTGCACGCGGCCCTGGGCCGGGTGCGGCCGGTGGAACAGACCCTGGCGCCCGTGGAGGCCCCGGCGGGGGCTCTGCAGGCGAGCGCGCTCGACCTGGTGGCGCTGGGCCGGGCCCTGATCGGCGGCGGCCCCCGCGCGGTGCTCACGCCCGAGGCCGCCGAGGAGATGCGCCGCCCCGTACCGGGCGCCGCTCCGGGGGTCCTCGCGGACGCGTGGGGCCTGGGCCTCGCGCTCTTCCAGCAGGGCGCCCAGCAGTGGTGCGGCCACGACGGCAACGCCCAGGGCACCTCCTGCCACCTGCGGGCAGAACCCGACAGTGGCACGGTGGTCGCCTTCACCAGCAACGCCAACAACGGCACCGCGCTGTGGCACGAACTGGCCGAGGAACTCGCCCAGTTCACCGGAGTGCAGGTCCCCTCGGCCGCGCGCCCGCCCGAGCGGGACCGCGCCGTCGCACTTCCCCAGTGCGCCGGGACCTACCACAACGGAACCATCGAGTACCGGGTCACGGCGGACGCCGAGGGCGCCCTCGCACTGACCGTGAACGGCGACACCCCCGCGCCCCTGGTCTGCTACCCGGACCTGACGTGCGACCTGGTGGACCCCGCGTCCGGCCAACGCCATCCCGGCGGACGCTTCCTGCGGGACCCGGACAGCGGCGGCATCGACCGCCTCCAGATCTCCGGCCGCACGGCCCGCCGTACCGTCACCGCCTGAATCGGGCCCGCCGCGGACGAACCGGTGCGACTCCCCGCTCTTCTCGCACCCGGCTCGCCCGAACGCTCCGGCCTGCCCCGCCCGGTACCCCTCTTCCGGGCCGCCCGATGCCCCGCCGCACTGCCCGTCCCCGCTGAGAAGGACCGACCTCCATGACGGACCAGCACGAGAGTTCAGCACCGTCGTCCCCGTCGCCGCAGGACCGGACCGTCCCCCCGGCCCCCGGGTCCGGCCCGGTCCGTCCCGGGCCCGGCACACCGCTCGGGGACCTGTTCGCCGCATGGGCGGCCCGCACCCCCGACGCCCCCGCGGTGACGGACGGCCGGCGGACCTGGACCTACCGCGAGCTCGACGGGCTGGCCAACCGCCTCGCCCACGACCTCATCCGGCGCGGGGCGGGGCCGGAGCGTACGGTGGCCGTGGTACTGCCCCGCTCGGCCGAACTCGTCGTCGCGGAACTCGCCGTGGCCAAGGCGGGCGGCGCGTTCCTCCCGGTCGATCCCGCGTACCCCGCCGAACGCCGCGCCCTGATGCTGTCCGACGCCCGGCCCGCGGTGGTGCTCGACGACCCGGCGCAGACCCGGCCCCCCACGGGCCCGGACCACGCGCCGCGGGACGCCGACCGGCTCGCGCCGCTGTGCGCCGAGCACCCCGCCTACGTCATCTACACCTCGGGGTCCACCGGGACCCCCAAGGGCGTGGTGGTGACCCACACCGGTCTCGCGTCCTTCGCCGCCGCGGCCGCCGCGCGGTACGACGTCGCGCCGGGCGCCCGCGTCCTGCAGTTCTCCTCCCCGAGCTTCGACGCCTCCGTCCTGGAGCTGTGCATCTCCCTGCTGGCGGGCGCGACCCTCGTGGTGCCGCCCGACGGGCCGTGGCTGGGCGAGGAACTCGCGGCCGTCCTGGCCGAACACCGCATCACCCACGCCCTGATCCCGCCGGCCGCGCTCGCGACCGTGCCCGCCCCGGGCGCCGGCGGCCTGCCCGACCTGCGGACCCTGATCGTGGGGGCCGAGGCATGCCCGGCCGAGCTGGTCGACCGCTGGGCGGCGGGACGCCGGATGATC
Organism: Streptomyces angustmyceticus; assembly: GCF_019933235.1. NCBI lineage: Bacteria > Bacillati > Actinomycetota > Actinomycetes > Kitasatosporales > Streptomycetaceae > Streptomyces > Streptomyces angustmyceticus. The sequence continues at coordinate 7,399,637 of NZ_CP082945.1, forward strand.
AATTCCTACGGTCCCACCGAGGCCACCGTCGTCGCGTCCTGGACCGGGCCGCTGGCCGTGGGCGGCGGCACGCCGACCATCGGCAGACCGCTGCCGCACACCGAGGTCCATGTGCTGGACGCGGCCCTGCGGCCGGTGCCCGCGGGCACCGGCGGTGAGCTGTACCTCGGCGGCACCGCAGTGGCACGCGGCTACCTCGACCGGCCGGGGCTGACCGCCGCCCGCTTCGTGGCCGACCCGTACGGCCCGCCCGGCAGCCGGCTCTACCGCACCGGCGACCTGGCGCGGTGGAACCCCGACGGCGCACTCGAATTCCTCGGCCGGGCCGACCGGCAGGTCAAGGTGCGCGGCTTCCGCATCGAACCCGGCGAGATCGAGGCGGCGCTGTCCCGTCATCCCCGCGTCGGCGAAGCAGTGGTCGTCGTGCGCGAGGACGAGCCCGGACGGCAGCGGCTCGTCGCCTACGTCACCGCCGCGGACCCCCACCGGTCCCCGCAGCCCGCGGAGTTGCGCGCCGCGGTCTCCCGCAGCCTGCCCGCCCATATGGTGCCCTCGGCCGTCATGGTCCTCGACGCGTTCCCGCTGACCGCCCAGCACAAGATCGACCGGCGGGCGCTGCCCGCGCCCGACACCGCCCGCGCCCCCGAGCCCGGCCATGTCGCGCCCCGCACCCCCGCCGAGCGGACCCTCGCCGGCATCTGGTCGGACGTGCTGTCGGTGCACCCGGTCGGCACCGGCGACGACTTCTTCGCGCTCGGCGGCGACTCCGTCCTCGCCGTGCGGGTGCTGTCCCGGATCCGGGAGGAGTTCGGCGACCGGCTGTCCGTACGGGACCTGTTCACCGCCCGGACCATCGCCGGCCTGGTGCCGCTCCTCGGCGACCCGGACACCGCGGACACCGTGCCGCCGGTCACCCCGGCCCCGCGCGACCGGCCGCTGCCGCTGTCCGGCGCCCAGCAGCGGCTGTGGTTCCTCGACGACCTGACGGGCGGCGGCACCGAGTACAACACCGGCGTCGGGGTGCGTCTGGGCGGCCCGCTGGACGCCGGGGCGCTGCGCCGCGCCCTGGACCGGCTCGCGGCCCGCCACGACTCCCTGCGCACCACCTTCACCACGGTGGACGGGCGCGGTGTGCAACGCGTCGACGCCACCGCCACCCTGCCGCTGCGCACCGTCGACCTCGGCGACCTCCCGGCCGACCGCCACGAAGCGGAGGCCGAGCGGCTGCTGGCCGAGGAGCTGGAGAGCCCCTACGACCTGCGCGAGGGCCCGCTCACCCGCGCCCTGCTGATCCGGCTCGCCGACGACGACCACCTGCTGCTCCTGGCCCAGCACCACATCGTCACCGACGGCTGGTCGGTCGGCGTGCTGGTCCGCGAACTGGCCGCGCTGTACGCCGCCGAGGCGGACGGCACTCCGCTCGGCCTGGCACAACCGGCCCTGCAGTACCCCGACTTCGCCGTGTGGGAGCGCGCCCACCCCACCCCGGCCCGGCACGCCGACGACCTCGCGTACTGGAAGCGGCACCTCGCCGGGACACCGCAGCTGGACCTGCCCACGGACCGGCCCCGGCCCCCGGTGCGCACCACGGCCGGCGCGGCCCACCGCCACGAGCTGCCGGCCGACCTGGCCGAACGCCTCGCCGCCCTCGCCCGGTCCAAGGGCACCACCGTGTTCACCCTGTTCGCCGGGGCGGCCGCGGTGCTGTTCTCCCGCTACAGCGGCCAGCGCGACATCGCGTTCGGCACCGTCACGAACGGGCGCGGCCACCGGGAACTGGAGGAGGTCACCGGCTTCTTCGTCAACACCCTGGTGCTGCGCAGCGACGTCGACGGCACCGCCACCGTCGACCGCTTCCTGGACACCGTGCGGTCCACGCTGCTGGACGCCTTCAGCCACGACAGCGTGCCGTTCGACCGGGTCGTCGAGGAGCTGGCCCCGCGGCGCGACCCCAGCCGCACCCCGCTGGTGCAGGTCCTGGTCGTCCAGCAGACCGCCATGGTGCACCCGCGGGAGGCCGGCGGCGTACGGATCGAGGAGCATCCGCTGCCGCGCCCGGCCGCCCGCTTCGACCTGGTACTGGAGTTCCTGCCGCGCGGCGACGGGTCGTTCGGGCTGACCGTCGAGTACAACACCGACCTCTTCGACGCCCGGACCGTGGCCCGGATGAGCCGTCAGTTGCACCTCCTGCTGGAGGGCATGGCGGACGGCCCGCAGCGGACCGTCGCCGAACTGCCGCTGCTGACGGACGACGAGCGCCGCACCATGCTCGACGCCTGGAACGCCCCGCAGCAGGACGGCCCGGACTCCACGCTGCCCGAGCTGCTGGCGGCGCAGACCGCCCGCACACCCGACCGGACCGCCGTCGTCTGCGGCGACACCCGGTTCAGCTACGACGAGGTCAACCGGCGCGCCAACCGCCTCGCCCGGCTGCTGGCCGGCCGCGGGGTGGGTCCCGAGACGCTGGTGGCGCTGGCCCTGCCGCGCTCGGCCGACCTGGTCCCGGCCCTGTGGGCGGTGCTCAAGGCGGGCGCCGGGTATCTGCCGGTGGACCCCGGCTATCCCGCCGAGCGCATCCGCTTCATGCTCGACGACGCCGCGCCGGCCATGGTGCTGACCACCCGGGACACCGCCGGCTGCCTGCCCGAGGCCGCCGAGCGGCTGATGCTGGACGATCCGCTGACCGTGGCCGAGGCGGCCGCTCTCCCGGACGACGACCTCACCGACGCCGACCGCGCCCGGCCGCTGGACCCCGGCCACCCCGCGTACGTCATCTACACGTCCGGGTCGACCGGCCGCCCCAAGGGCGTGGTGGTCACCCACCGCAGCGTGGCGGATCTGGCGGCCTGGGCGGGCGCGCAGTTCGGCCCGGAGCGGCTGGCGCACGTGGTGGCCTCCACCTCGCTCAACTTCGACGTCTCCGTCTTCGAACTCCTCTGCCCGCTGCTGTCCGGCGGCAGCATCGAAGTGGTGGCCGACCTGCCGGCCCTCGCCGACCGGCCGGACGCCGCGCCGCGGCAGGCCGGTCTCCTCAGCGGCGTGCCGTCGGTGGTCTCCCGGCTGCTCGCCCGGGACGCCGGCACCGTCACCGCCGACACGGTGGTCCTGGCGGGCGAGGCGCTGCCCGCGCAGACGGTACGGGAGATCCGGGAGACCATGCCGTCCTCCCAGGTCGCCAACATCTACGGCCCGACCGAGGCCACCGTCTACGCCACGGCCTGGTTCGCGGGCGACGCCCCGCCCGAGCAGGCCCCGCCCATCGGCCGGCCGGTCGCCCGGACCCGCTGCTACGTCCTGGACGGCATGCTGCGGCCGCAACCGCCGGGCGTGACGGGCGAGTTGTACCTCGGCGGCAGAGGGCTGGCGCGTGGGTACCTCAAGCGCCCCGGCCTGACCGCCACCCGGTTCGTCGCCGACCCCTTCGCCGGCCCCGGCAGCCGGATGTACCGCACCGGCGACCTGGTGCGGTGGACCACCGACGGCGAGCTGGAGTACCTGGGCCGGGCCGACCAGCAGGTCAAGGTGCGCGGCTTCCGGATCGAGCTGGGCGAGGTCGAGGAGGCGCTGCTGCGCTGTGCCGGGGTGGCCCAGGCGGCCGCCGCCACCCGGGAGAGCGGCGGGCACAAGCGCCTGATCGGGTATGTCGTCCCGGCGCCCGGCGCGGAACTCGTGCCGAGCGCGATCCGCCGGCTGCTCGGCCGCAGCGTGCCCGACTACATGGTGCCCGCCTCGGTCGTCGTCCTGGACGCGATGCCGCTGAACCCCAACGGCAAGCTGGACCGCGGCCGGCTGCCCGACCCGGACTGGACGACCGCCGGGACGACGGACTACGTCGCGCCGCGCACCGCCACCGAGCGGGCGCTCGCCGCCGTGTGGGCCGACGTCCTGCGGGTCGAGCGCGTCGGCGTCGACGACAACTTCTTCTCGCTGGGCGGCGACTCGATCCTCAGCATCCAGGTGGTCGCCCAGGCGCGGCAGGCCGGCCTGGCCGTCACCTCCCGCGACGTCTACCGGCACCAGACGGTCGCCGCCCTCGCGCAGTGCGCGGACGCCGCGGACCGGCCCGCCCCCGGGCAGCCCGAGGCGGAGGCCACCGGCCGGGCACCGCTGACGCCCATTCAGCACTGGCTGTTCGAGAGCGACCCCGCGCGGGCGGGCCACTTCGGCCAGACGATGTCCGTCGAGCTGGCCGACGGCCCGGACGCCACGGCGCTGGAGGCCGCCCTCCAGGACGTGGTCGCCCACCACGACGCCCTGCGCTCGCGCTTCGTCCAGGACGCCGACGGCCGGTGGCACCAGCACATCGACGCCGGCGCCCCCGGTCCCGTCCTCCAGCATCACACCGGCCCCGACGACGACGCCCCGCACCACGGGCCGTTCGACCTGGACCGCGGCCTCCTGCTGCGCGCCGTGCTCCACGACCGGGGCACCGGTCTGCCCCCCGTCCTGCACCTGGCCGTCCACCACCTCGTCGTCGACGGCGTCTCCTGGCGGCTGCTGCTGGAGGACCTGGACCGCGCCTACCGCGCCCGCCGCGAGGGAGCGGACGGGGCGCTGCCGCCGAAGTCCTCCCCGCTGCGCCACTGGGCCAGGCGGCTGACCGCGCACGCCGACGCCGGCGGCTTCCAGGACGAGACCGGCCACTGGACGGCGCTGGCCCGCACCTGCGACCCGGCGCTGCCCACCGACCTCGACGGCGCCAACACCTACGCCTCGGCCCGCTCGGTGACCGTGCGCCTCACCCCGGACGACACCTCCGCCCTGCTCCACACCCTGCCCCGGGCCTTCCGCACCCAGGTCAACGACGTGCTGCTGAGCGCGCTGGGCCGGGTGCTGCACGAGTGGACCGGACGCGACCGGGTCCCGGTGGACCTGGAGGGCCACGGCCGCGAGGAACTCTTCGGCGACGTGGACCTCAGCCGGACCGTCGGCTGGTTCACCACCCGCTACCCGGTCGCCCTCGCCGTGGCGCGGGACGCCGACTGGGGCACCGTGCTGAAGTCGGTCAAGGAGCAGCTGCGCGCGGTGCCCGGCCGCGGCCTCGGCTACGGCGTCCAGCGGCACCTGATCCGGCCTGCGGACCTGCCCGGCACACCGACCGCCGGCCTCAGCTTCAACTACCTCGGACAGTTCGCCGCACCGGGCGGTGACGGCAGCCTCTACCGCGGGCCGCACCGCGAACTGGCGCTGGACGCCGACCCCGACGCGCCGCGCCCGCACGCCCTGGAGGTCGTCGGCCGGCTGGACGGCGACGCCCTGGAGTTCACCTGGTTCTACTCGGCGAACCTCCACCACGAGGAGACCGTCACCCGGCTGGCCGGGGACTTCGTCCGGGCGCTGGGCGGCATCGCCCGGCACGCCGCCCGGCCCGGAGCCGGCGGCCGCACCCCCTCCGACTTCCCGCTCGCCGCGCTCGACCAGCCCACCGTGGACCGGCTGGCGGGCGACGGCAGCACCGTCGAGGACATCCACCCGCTCACCCCCACCCAGGCCGGCATGCTCTTCCACCGGCTCTCCCAGGACGACCAGAGCGTCTACTTCCAGCAGCTCACCTTCGTCCTGGACGGCGTGCCCGACCCGCGGGCCCTCGCCGCGGCCTGGCAACAGGTCACGGACCGCACCCCCGTGCTGCGCGGGCGCGTCGTCTGGGAGGACGTGCCCGAACCGCTGCTGGTGGTGGAGAGCGGCGTCACCGTGCCGGTCGCCCAACTGGACTGGCGCGCCCTGTCGGACGACGAGCGCCGGGCCGAACTGGCGGAGCTGCTCGACCGCGACCGGCGGCGCGGGATCGACCTCGCCGCCGCCCCGCTGCTGCGCCTGGTCCTGGCCCGGCTCTCCGACACCCAGGTCCAGGTGGTGTGGTCCTTCCACCACCTGGTGCTGGACGGCTGGAGCCTGTTCCAGGTGCTCTCCGACGTCTTCCGCTGCCACGCCGCGCTGCGCGACCGGGCGGACGACGACGGCGCCGCGCCCGCCGGGGCGGGCCTGCCCAGCCGCCGGCCGTTCCGCGACTACGTGGCCTGGCTGCGGGGCCGCGACTGGGACCAGGCCGAACGGCACTGGCAGGACCGGCTCGACGGGTGGAGCGAGCCCACCGCGCTGCCCTTCGACCGCGAGCCCCGCGAGGCCCACCGCGCGGAGTCCACCGAGGCGGTGCGGATCTCCCTGCCCGCCGCCACCACCCGCCGCCTGGACCGCCTGGCCAAGGACGCGGGCCTGACCATGAACACGCTGGTACAGGGCGCCTGGGCGCTGCTGCTGGCCCGCCAGACGGGGCGCTCCGACGTCGTCTTCGGCACCACCGTGTCCGGCCGCCCGCCGGAGCTGCCCGGCGTCGAGGCGATGAACGGCCTGTTCATCGCGACCGTTCCGACGCGGCTGACGGTCCCCGCCGACGGCACCCTGACCGCCTGGCTGCGCCGGGTGCAGGAGATCCAGACCGAGGACCGGCGCTTCGACTTCGTCCCGCTCGCCCGGCTGAAGGCGTTCAGCGACCTGCCCGAGCGGGTCCCGCTCTTCGAGAGCATCGTGGTCTTCGAGAACTACCCCGTCGGCGGCGACCTCGCCGCCGCGCACGGCCTGCGGCTCAGCGGCCTCGACGGCATCGAGACCACCAACTATCCGCTGAGCCTGGTCGCCTACCCGGGCCGGGAACTGGCCCTGCGCCTCGGCTACGACCCGGAACTCTTCGACGCGGCCACCATCGAGCGGATGGGGGAGTACCTCACGGTCCTGCTGACGGGCCTGGCCGCGGACCCTCAGCTTCCGCCCGCCCGGCTGCCGGTCCTCGGCGCGGCACGCCGCCGCCAGGTCGTCGAGGAGTGGAACGACACCGCCGCCCCGCTGCCCGAGGGCACGGTGGCCACCCTGTTCGCCGCCCAGGTCCGCCGCACCCCCGACGCCCTCGCGCTGGACGCGGGGGACACCCGGCTGACCTATCGCGAACTCGACGCCCGCACCGACGCGTTGGCCCACCGGCTGACCGGGCTCGGGGTGCGCCCCGAGACCCCCGTCGGGGTCCTGATGGACCGGTCGGCCGCTCTGGTCATCGCCCAACTGGCCCTCGTCAAGGCGGGCGGCGTGTATGTCCCGCTGGACGGCCGCGCGCCCCGCGAGCGGCTGCGGCAGGTGCTGGCGGAGACCACCGCCGGCCTGGTGCTCACCGACGCCGCCTGGGAGGAGACCGCCCGCGCCACGGTGCCCGGCGGCCACGTCCTGCCGGTGACGGACGAGGCCGTACCGGCCGGCGCCGCCCCGCAGGGCACCTCCCTGCCCGCGCTCCACCCCGACAACGCCCTCTACCTGATGTTCACCTCCGGCTCCACCGGCCGCCCCAAGGGGGTCGCGGTGCGCCACCGGGACGTCGTGGCGCTCGCCTTCGACCGCGCCTTCGACGGACACGACCGGGTCCTGGTGCACTCGCCGCAGGCCTTCGACGCGGCCACCTACGAACTGTGGGTGCCCCTGCTGCGCGGCGGCCGGGCCGTGCTCGCCCCGCCGGCCGACGTGGACGCCACCACCGTGCGCCGGGCCATCGAGGAACAGGGCGTCACCTGCCTGTGGCTGACCGCCGGGCTGTTCCGCCTGCTGTCCCAGGAGGACCCCGGGTGCCTGCGGGGCGCCCGGGAGGTGTGGACCGGCGGCGAGGCCGTGCCGGGCGCCGCGGTGCGCCGCGTCCTCGACGCCTGCCCCGGCCTGACCGTGGTCGACGGCTACGGCCCCACCGAGACGACCACCTTCGCGACCCGGCGTGCCTTCCGCGCCGGCGACCCGCTGCCCGCCGCCCTGCCCATCGGGCGTCCCCTGGACAACATGCGGGTCTACGTTCTGGACGCCGCGCTGCAGCCCCAGCCGCCCGGCATCCCCGGAGAGCTGTACCTCGCCGGCGCCGGGCTCGCCCGCGGCTACGCCGGCCGCCCCGGCGCGACCGCCGAACGCTACCTGGCCGACCCGTTCGGACCGGCCGGGAGCCGGATGTACCGCACCGGCGACATCGTGCGCTGGAGCGCCGACGGCGAACTCCACTTCGTGGGACGCGCCGACGACCAGATCAAGATCCGGGGCTTCCGCGTCGAACCGGCCGAGATCGAGGCCGTACTCACCCGCCACGAGGCCGTCGCCGAAGCGGTGGTGACCGTCCCCGAGGACGGCGGCCGCAAGCGGCTGGTGGCCTACCTCGTCCCCGCCCCGGGCAGGGCGGTGCCGCGGTCCGCCGAGCTGCGTGCCGCGCTCGCCGCCGAACTGCCCGACTACATGGTCCCCGCCGCGTTCGTGACCCTGGACGCGCTGCCCCTGACGGGCAACGGCAAGGTGGACCGGCGCCGGCTGCCCGCCCCCGACTGGTCGGCCGCCACCGCCGGCGAACACCTCGCGCCGCGCACCGAGGCCGAGCGGATCCTCGCCGAGATCTGGTGCGCCCTGCTGGGCGTCGACCGGGTCGGCGTCGAGGACAACTTCTTCATGCTGGGCGGAGATTCGATCCTCAGCATCCAGGTCGTCTCGCGCGCCCGCCGGGCGGGCCTGACCCTGACGCCCCGGGACCTGTTCCGCCACCCCACCGTCGCCGCGCTGGCCGCCGCCACCGGCTCCGCCGCACCGGTCAGCGGCACCGGCCCGGTGACCGGGGACATCGCCCTCACCCCGATCCAGCACTGGTTCCTCGACGCCGCGCCGCAGCGCCCGGAGTACTTCAACCAGTCCCTCGTCATCGAACTGGCCGAGGAGCCCGACCCGCGGGCGCTGGAGCAGGCCCTGCACGCCCTGTGGGCCCACCACGACGCCCTGCGGGCCCGCTTCGCGCAGCGGCCGGACGGCACCTGGCACCAGCACTGCCCCGCCCCGGACGCCGCCGCACCGCCCCTGCTGCGGGTGCACGACCTGTCCGGACACGACGAGGAGGAGGGCGCCGCCGCGGCCGAGGCCGCCATGGCCGAGGCGCAGGCCGGCTTCCGGCTGGACACCGGCCCCCTGCTCGCCGCCCGCCTCTTCACCGGCGCGCCGGGCCGGCCGCCGCGGCTGTTCCTGACCGTGCACCACCTGGTGGTCGACGGGGTCTCCTGGCGGGTGCTGCTGGAGGACCTGGAGAGCGCCTACCAGCAGGCCCGCACGGGTGAGCCGAGCCCGCTCGCCCGGACCACCTCCGTACAGGAGTGGGCCCGCCGGCTCCACGAGCACACCGAGGCCGGTCTCTTCGACGGGGAACGCGCGCACTGGAGCGAGGTCGCCGCGCACTGCGCCACGGCGCTGCCCGTCGACGCCGACGGCAGCAACACCATCGCCGACCTGCGCTCGGTCACCGTCCGGCTGGACCGGCGGCGCACCGGCGACCTGCTGCAGAAGGTGCCCGGCGTCTACCGCACGCAGATCAACGACGTGCTGCTCACCGCGCTCGGCCGGGTGCTGGCCGACTGGACCGGCGAGCGCACCGTCGCCGTCGGCCTGGAGGGCCACGGCCGCGAGGACCACCTCTTCGACGGCGTCGACCTGTCCCGTACGGTCGGCTGGTTCACCACCCTGTTCCCCGTCGCCCTGGACGTCCCGGACGGTGGCTGGGCCGCGGCGCTGAAGTCCGTCAAGGAGCAACTGCGCGCGGTGCCCGGCCGGGGGCTCGGCCACGGGGCGCTGCGGCACCTCGCCGGAGCCGCCGGACTCACCGGTGCCCCGCAGCCGCTGATCAGCTTCAACTACCTCGGCCAGTTCGACTGGTCCGGCGACGGCGGGCTGATCCGCGCGGTGCACGGCGGGCTGGGCGGCGCCGACGCGCCCGAGTCCGTCCGGCCGCACCTGCTGGACGTGGTGGGCCGGGTCGAGGAGCGCTGCCTCGAACTCACCTGGTACTACAGCGGCGCGGTGCACCGCGAGGAGACAGTGTCCGCGCTGGCCACCGGCATGCTCACGGCGCTGGAGGACATCGTCGCGCACTGCGCGGCCCCGGACGCCGGCGGCCGCACCCCCTCCGACTACCCGCTCGCCCGCCTCGACCAGGCGGGAGTGGACCGGGTCGCGGCGGACGGCCGCGCGGTGGAGGACATCTACCCGCTGACGCCCATGCAGGCGGGCATGCTGTTCCACAGCCTGATGGACCCCGACTCGCACACCTACTTCAACCAGGTCCAGCTGGTGCTGTCCGGCGTCACCGACCCGGCCGCGCTCGCCACGGCCTGGCAGCAGGCGGCCGACGCCAACCCGATGCTGCGCACCCGTCTGGTGTGGGAGGAGACCGCCGAGCCGCTCCAGGTCGTCCAGGCGCGGGCCACCGTGCCCGTCGCCCACCACGACTGGACCGGGTGGAGCGACGAGGACCGCGAGCACGCACTGACCGCCCTGCTCGCCCAGGACCGGGCGGCCGGTCTCGACCTCGCCGCCGCCCCGCTGATGCGGCTGGCCCTGATCAAGCTGTCCGAGGACCGGGTCCGGCTGGTCTGGACGTTCCACCACATCCTGCTCGACGGCTGGAGCGCGGCCCAGGTCTTCGACGAGATCTGCGAACGGTACGCGGCGCTCACCGCGGGCCGCCGCCCCGAGGTCCCGGCCCGCCCGCCCTTCGGCAGCTACCTGCGCTGGCTCGCGGAGCAGGACAGCACCCGGGCCGAGCGGCACTGGCGCACCGCGCTGGCCGGCTTCACCTCGCCGACCGAACTCCCGCGTGACCGCAAGCCCCTGGAGGCCCACCGCGCCTCGTCGTCGGGCTCGGTCCACGTCACGCTGGACGAGGCGGACTCCGCCCGCCTGCGGGAGACCGCGCAGCGCGCCGGCCTCACCATGAACACGGTGCTGCAGGGCGCCTGGGGCCTGCTGCTGTCCCGCTACAGCAACAGCGACGACGTGGTCTTCGGCACCACCGTCTCCGGGCGGCCCGCGGCCCTGCCCGGGGTGGAGGCCATGGTCGGCCTGTTCATCAACACCCTCCCCACCCGGGTGCGTACCGACGGGCGGCGCGGGCTGCTGGACTGGCTGCGCGACCTGCAGACGGCCCAGTCGGAGTCGCGGCGCTACGACTTCGTCTCCCTGACCGACCTCCAGACCTGGAGCGAGGTCCCGCGCGGGACGAACCTGTTCGACAGCATCGTGGTCTTCGAGAACTACCCCTTCGACAGCGACGCCCTCGCCCGGCACGGCCTGGGCATCCAGCAGGAACGCGACCTGGAGCCGACCAACTACCCGCTCAGCGTGATCGTCGCCCCCGGCGACCGCCTCACCGTGGCCCTGGACTACGACCCGGCGGCCTTCGACGCGGCGACCGTCGAGCGGATGGGCACCTGCCTGCGGGTGCTGCTCACGGAGATGGCGGCCGACCCGGACCGCCGCCTGGGCGACCTGCCGCTGCTCACCGGCGACGAACGCGGGCGCATCCTGCGCGAGTTCGGGGGAGCGGCCGCCACGGCGCCGCGCCGCGTCCTGCCCGAGGTGTTCGAGGCGCAGGCGGGCCGCACCCCGCACGCCACCGCCGTGCTGGCTGGCGACGACCGGCTCACCTACCGGGAGCTGAACGAGCGCGCCAACCGGCTGGCCCGGCTGCTGGTCGCCGCCGGCGCCGGCCCGGAGCGGTTCGTCGCCCTCGCCCTGCCCCGCACGGCCGACCTGATCACGGCCCTGCTGGCGGTGCTCAAGAGCGGCGCCGGCTATCTGCCGGTCGACCCCAAGTACCCGGCCGAGCGGGTCTCCTTCCTGTTCGACGACATCGGTCCGGACATCGTGCTCACCACCGCCGCGCTGGCCGGCCGGCTGCCCGACGGGCCCGCCACCCGGATCGCGCTGGACGACCCCGCGACCGCGGACCGGCTCGCCGCGCAGTCCGCCGCCGACCTCGGCGACGGCGAGCGGAGCGGCGCGCTGCTGCCCGCCCACCCGGCCTACGTCATCCACACCTCGGGCTCGACCGGCCTGCCCAAGGGCGTGGTGGCGACGCATGGGTCGGTGGTCGCGCTGGCCGACTGGGCGGCCGGCGAGTTCGGCGGCCGGGGCCTGTCCCACGTCGTGGCGTCCACCTCGCTCAACTTCGACGTGTCGGTCTTCGAGATCTTCAGCCCGCTGCTGTCCGGCGGCTGCGTCGAGATCGTGAGCGACCTGCTGGCTCTCGCCGAACGCTCGGCGCCCTGGACCGCGAGCCTGCTCAGCGCCGTGCCCTCCGCCCTCGGCCAGCTCCTCGCCGAGGACACCGTGCACGTCACCGCGGACACCGTGGTGCTGGCCGGCGAGGGGCTCGCCGCCCGTACCGTGCGGGAGGTGCGCGCCGCCGTCCCCGGCTGCCGGGTCGCGAACATCTACGGCCCCACCGAGGCCACCGTCTACGCCACCGCCTGGTACTGCGACCCCGCCGACCCCGACCGCACCCCGCCGATCGGCAGCCCCGTCGCCGGCGCGCGGGCCTACGTCCTCGACCCGCACCTGCGGCCGGTCCCGGTCGGCGTACCCGGCGAGCTCTACCTCGCCGGAACCGGCGTGGCGCGCGGCTACTTCGCCCGGCCCGGACTGACCGCCCGGCGCTTCCTGGCCGACCCGTTCGGCCCGGCCGGCGAGCGGATGTACCGCACCGGCGACCTCGTGCGCTGGGACGCCGACGGGCAGTTGGAGTACCTCGGCCGTGGTGACGACCAGGTCAAGGTGCGCGGCTTCCGCATCGAACTCGGCGAGGTCGAGGCCGCGCTGGCCCGGCACCCCGACGTCGCCGAGGCCGCCGCGCGGGTGGTCGAGACGGGCGGGCACAAGCGCCTGGTGGGCTATGTGGTCACCCGCGGCACGGCGGAGGCCGACCCCGCCGCGGTGCGCGCCTTCCTCGCCCGGAGCCTGCCCGACCACCTCGTGCCCGCGGTCGTCGTCCCCCTGGAGCGGCTGCCGCTGGGAGCCACCGGCAAGCTCGACCGGCGTGCCCTGCCGGCGCCCGACTGGTCCGCCCCGGCCACCGCGCACGTCCCGCCGCGCACCGACACCGAGAAGGCGCTCGCCGGGATCTGGGCCGAGGTGCTGGGCGTGGCCCGGGTGGGCGCGGAGGACAACTACTTCGCGCTCGGCGGGGACTCGATCCTCAGCATCCAGATCGTCTCCGCCGCCCGCCGCGCCGGCCTCGCGCTGACCCCGCGGCACCTGTTCGTCCACCAGACCGTCGCCGCGCTGGCCGCGGCCGCCGAGGCGCTGCCCGCCACGGTGTCCACCGCCGAACAGGGCCCCGTGGTGGGCGAGGTGCCGCTCACCCCCGTCCAGCACTGGCTGTTCGACAGCGTCCCCGACCGCCCCGGCCACTTCACCCAGTCGCTCTCCTTCCAGCTGGCCGCCGAGGTCGACGAGGGCGCGCTGCGCGCCGCCCTGGCCGCGGTGCTGGAACACCACGACGCCCTGCGCACGGTGTACGAGACCACCGGCGACGGCCACCGGCGCCAGTACACCGCGGCGCCCGGCGCGGCACCCGACCTGGCGGTCCACGACCTCTCCGGCCTGGAGCCGCAGGACCGCGCGGAGGAACTGCGCCGGCTGACCGACGCCCTGTGCGCCGGCTTCGACCTCGCGCAGGGGCCGCTGCTGAAGGCCGCGCTGTGCCACCGCGGCGAACAGGACCGCCCGGTCCTGCTGCTGGCGGCCCACCACCTGGTCGTCGACGCGGTGTCCTGGCGGATCGTCCTGGAGGACCTCGACACCGCCTACCGCCGGACGCGAGCGGGGGAGCGGGCCGGGCTCGGCCCCAAGACCACCTCGTTCCGCGCCTGGGCGCAGCGGCTGCACGACCACACCGCCGCCGGCGGCTTCGACGGCGAACTCGCCCACTGGAGCGCCGCGGACGGCCTGACGGACCTGCCCACCGACCACACCGGCCGCAACTCCGCGGACTCCGAGGACACCGTGACCGTCCGCCTGGAGGCCGAGGAGACCCGCCGGCTGCTCCAGGACGTCCCGGACGTCTACCGGACCCGGATCAACGACGTCCTGCTGTGCGCCCTGGGCCGGGTGCTGGCCCGCTGGACCGGCCACGACCGGGTGCGGATCGGGCTGGAGGGCCACGGCCGCGAGGAGATCTTCGACGACATCGACCTCTCCCGCACCGTCGGCTGGTTCACCACCATGTTCCCGGTCGCCCTGGACCTGCCGCCGCACGCGGACCTCGCCGCGGCGCTGAAGTCCGCCAAGGAGGGCCTGCGGGCCCTGCCGGGACACGGCCTGGGACACGGCGCGCTGCGCCATCTGCGCACCCCGGAAGAGGGCGCGGAGCTGCCGGCCGACCCGCAGATCGCCTTCAACTACCTCGGCCAGCAGGACTGGAGCGCGTCCGCGGGCGACGGTCTGCTGCACGCGCCGTACGGCGGGCTGGCGGGCGACATGGACCGGGCGGCCGACCGGCCGCACCTGATCGATGTCGTCGGCCTGGTCGCGGACAAGCGCCTGGAGTTCACCTGGTCCTACTCGGCCAACCTGCACCTGCGCGCCACCGTGGCCGCGCTGGCCGAGGAGATGACCGCCGAACTGCGGGAGATCGTGCGGCACTGCGCGGAGCCGGGCGCCGGCGGGCGCACCCCCGCCGACTTCCCGCTGGTCCGCCTCGACCAGGAGACCGTCGACCGGCTCGTCGGCGACGGCCGGGACGTCACGGACGTCTACCCGCTGACGCCGACCCAGACCGGCCTGGTCTTCCACGGGCTCGACGAGCCCGACCAGGGGCTCTACGTCGAACAGGCCACCTTCGTCCTGGACGGCGTCCCCGACACCCACCTGCTGGCCGCCGCCTGGCAGCAGGTCGTCGACCGCACGCCCGTGCTGCGCAGCGCGGTGATCCTGCACGAGGTGCCGGAGCCCCTGCAGACCGTCCACCGCTCCGTCACCCTGCCCGTCACCGAACTCGACTGGAGCGCGCTGACACAGGAGCGGCGCGACGCCGAACTGGCGCGGCTGCTCGCCGACGACCGGGACCGCGGGCTCGCCCTCGACCGGGCGCCGCTGCTGCGGCTCACCCTCGTCCGGCTCTCCCCGGCCGAGGTGCGGGTCGTGTGGACCTTCCACCATGTGCTGCTCGACGGCTGGAGCGTCTTCCAGGTCCTGTCGGACGTCTTCGCCTGCCATGCGGCGCTGACCCGCGGCGACGCCCCGGACCTGCCCGACCGCAGGCCGTTCGCCGACTACGCGGCCTGGCTCGCCGCCCGCGACACGGCCCCGGCCGAAGCCCACTGGCGCACGGCGCTGGCGGGCCTGACCGCACCCACCCCGCTGCCGTACGACCGGCGCCCGGCGCCCGGCGCGGCCACCCGCGCCGGCACCTGGCTCTCCGAGCGGCTCGGCGAGCGGGAGAGCGTGGCGCTCCAGGACTTCGCCCGGCGCCACCACCTCACCCTCAACACCGTCGTCCAGGGGGTCTGGGGCCTGCTGCTGTCGCGCTGGAGCAACGAGCGGGAGGTCTGCTTCGGCACCACCGTCTCGGGCCGGCCCGCCGACCTGCCCGGTGCCGACGCCATCACCGGCCTGTTCATCAACACCCTGCCGGTGCGGTGCGCCGTGGACGGCGGCGCGGCCCCGGCCGACTGGCTGGGCGCCCTGCAGTCCGTACAGGCCGACGCCCGCGGCCACGACCACGTCCCGCTGTCCGACCTGCGGGCCTGGAGCGAACTGCCCGCCGGAACACCGCTGTTCGAGAGCCTGGTGGTCTTCGAGAACTACCCGATCAACGACACCGCGGCCACCGCGCACGGCCTGCGCGTCCGCGACCTGCACGCCCTGGAGGCCACCAACTACCCGCTCACCGTGGTCATCTCGCCCGACACCCGGCTGAGCGTGGAACTCGGCTACGACCCGCGGTACTTCGAGGGGTCCACCGCCCGGTCCCTGGCCGCCCAGCTGGTGCACACCCTGGGCGCCCTGGCGGCCCCCGGCGGCGCGACGACCGTGGACGGGATCGACATCCTGCCGCCGCAGGAGCGCGCGCGGCTGACCGTCGGTTCCGCGCCGGAGCCCGAGGACGCCGTGCCGCCCGCCACCCTGGCCGCGCTCGTCGAGGCGGCCGTCGACCGGTTCCCCCAGGAGCCCGCGGTGACCGCCCCGGACCAACAGCTGACCTTCGCGCAGCTGGAGGCGCGGGCCAACCGCCTCGCGCACCACCTCCTGGCCCGCGGGACCGGCCCCGGTGACCTCGTCGCCCTGGTCCTGCCGCGGTCGGCCGACATGGTCGTCGCCCAGCTCGCCACCGCCAAGACGGGCGCCGCCTACCTGCCGGTGGACCCCGGGTACCCGGCCGAGCGGATCGCGCTGATGCTGCGCGACGCCGCACCGGCCGTCACCCTGGAGGCCGCCGAGGTCCACGGCCTCCTGGCCGGCGGGGACGACGACGCACCCGCCCACCGGCCCACCGACCGGGACCGGGTCCGCCCGCTCGACCTCGACGACCCCGCCTACGTGATCTACACCTCCGGCTCCACCGGCACCCCCAAGGGCGTGGTCGTCACCCACCGCGGCCTGGCGGCCTTCGCCGCGGCCGAGGCCGACCACTACCAGGTCCGGCCGGGCGACCGGGTGCTGGCCTTCGCCACGCCCAGCTTCGACGCCTCGGTGCTGGAGCTGTGCATGGCCCTGCCGGCCGGTGCCAGCCTCGTGGTGCCGCCGCCCGGACCGCTGCTCGGCGAGCAACTCGCCGAGGTGCTGCGCCGGGAGGGCATCACCCACACCCTGCTGCCGCCCGCCGCGCTCGCCACGGTGCCGCCCGCCACCGCGGGGAGCCTCCCGGACCTGCGCACCCTCATCGTCGGCGCGGACGCCTGCGGCGCCGACCTGGTCGCCCGCTGGGCCCCGCACCACCGGATGATCAACTCGTACGGGCCCACCGAGACCACGGTGGTCGCCACCTGGTCCGGGCCGCTGGTGCCCGACGGCACCGCGCCGCCCATCGGGCGCCCCCGCGCGGGCAGCCGCAGCTATGTGCTCGACGCGCGGCTGCGGCCGGTCGCCGACGGGGTCCCCGGTGAACTGTGGATCAGCGGACCGTCGCTGGCCCGCGGCTACCTCCACCGTCCCGGCCTGACCGCCACCCGGTTCCTCGCCGACCCGTTCGGCGCACCGGGCGCGCGGATGTACCGCACCGGCGACCTGGTCCGCCGCGACGCCCACGGCGAACTCCACTACCTCGGCCGCACCGACCACCAGATGAAGCTGCACGGCCACCGGATCGAGGCGGGCGAGGTCGAGTCCGTCCTGGTGGGCCACCCGGCCGTCCGGGACGCCGTGGTCGCCGTACGGGAGGACGAGCCCGGGACGCCGCGCCTGGTCGCCCACCTGCTCGCCGCACCGGACACCGACGTCCCGGCCGGCGCCGAACTGCGCGCGTACGCCGCCCGGACGCTGCCCCCGCACATGGTCCCCTCGGCCTTCGTCGTCCTGGAGCGCTTCCCGCTCACCGAGAACGGCAAGACCGACCGCGCGGCCCTGCCCGCGCCCGGCCCCGACCCGCACGAGCCCGCCGCCCAGGTCGCCCCGCGCACCCCCACCGAGCAGTTCCTCGCGGACGTCTGGTCCGAGGTCCTGGAGACGGCCGTGGGCGCCGAGGACGACTTCTTCGCCCTCGGCGGCGACTCGCTGCGCAGCCTGCGCATCGCCTCCCGGGTCAACGAGACCTTCGGCGTGGAACTCACCCCCCGGGACGTGCTGACCACCCGCACGGTCGCCGCCCTGGCGGACCTGGTGGAGGAACACGTCCTGCGCGAACTCGAAGACGCCGCACGCGGCACCAGCGACCACAACGAACGGTGAGGAACGACGACATGACGTCTTCGCATTCGAAGAAGGACCGTGCCGCGGCCCTGCCCCAGGAGTTGCAGGAGGCGCTGCGCCGCCGCCTGGCGGGCCAGGCCCCGCCGCCCGCCGCCAAGGCCCGGCAGCAGATCCCGCGCGCCGACCGGTCGCGGCCCCTGCCGCTCGCCTTCGCCCAGCAGCGGCTGTGGTTCCTCGACCAGCTCCGGCCCGGCGACTCCCGCTACAACAGCGCCGTCGCCCTGCGGCTGACCGGCCCGCTGGACCGGGCCGCGCTGTCCCGGGCGCTGGACGCCGTGGTGGAGCGCCACGAGTCCCTGCGGACCACGTTCGACGACATCGACGGCCGGCCCGTGCAGACCGTGCACCCATCCGCCCCCGTGCCGCTGCCGGTACGCGACCTGGCTGCCGAGCACGCCCCCGCACCCGGCGAGGCCGGCCCGGCCGCACCGGGCCCCGACGCGCTGGACGGCGCGCTGCTGGCCGAGTACTCCCGCCCCTTCGACCTGCGTACCGGTCCGCTGCTGCGGGCCCTGCTGCTCCGCCTGGCCGACGACGCGCACGTCCTGCTGCTCACCGCGCACCACATCGTCACCGACGGCTGGTCCATGGGCGTGCTGCTGGACGAACTGTGCACGCTGTACGACGCCCTGGCCCACGGGGAGAGCCCTGCCCTCGACCCCGTCGCGACGCAGTACCCGGACTTCGCCGTGTGGCAGCGCGAGCGGCTGTCCGGCGCCCTGCTGGCCGAGCAGCTCTCCTACTGGACCAAACAGCTCGACGGGGCCGTCCCGTTGGAGCTGCCGCTGGACCGTCCCCGCAGCGGGGAGGAGGCCGGTGACGGCGCCGTCCACGCGTTCCGGGTCCCGGCGGCCACGGCGGCCCGGCTGCGGGAGGTGGCGGCGCAGCAGCACACCACCCTGTTCGCGGCGCTGATCGCGGCCTGCCAGGCGCTGTTCGCCCGCTGGTCGGGCCAGGACGACATCGCCGTCGGCTCGCTGACCCCCGGCCGCGGCCGCACCGAACTGGAGCGCGCGGTCGGCCTCTTCGTCAACACCGTGGTGCTGCGCGCCCCCGTCGACACCGCGCGCTCCTACCGCGAACTGCTGGACACCTCCGCCACCGCCGTCCTCGACGCGTTCGCCCACGGCGACACCCCCTTCGAGCGGCTCGTGGAGGCCGCGGGGGCGGTCCGCGAAGCCGGCCGCAACCCGCTGTTCGACGTGATGGTCCTGCTCCACCCCGCCCCGCCCGCGGCCCCCGGCCTGCGCGGGATCACCGCCGGCACCGTGACCGTGCCCCGCCGCGCGGCCACCTTCGACCTGAGCGTCGAGTTCGTCCCCGACGGCGACGAACTGACCGGGCTGCTGGAGTACCGCACCGACCTCTTCGACGCCGCCACCGCCGAACGGATGGCCGAACAACTGGTCCTGCTGCTCGGCGGCGTCGCGGCCGAACCGGACCGCCCGCTGGGCGAGATGTCCCTGCTGTCGGAGCGGGAACACCACCGGCTGACCACCGAATGGAACGACACCGCCCTGCCCGTCGCCCCCACCACCTACCCCGCCGCCTTCGAGGCGCAGGCGGCCCGCACCCCGCACGCCACGGCCCTGGTGGCCGGGGACACCACCCTCGACTACGCCGCGCTCAACACCCGCGCCAACCGGCTCGCCCACCACCTCATCGAGCGCGGCGCCGGCCCCGAACAGCTCGTCGCGCTGCGGCTGCCGCGCACCGCCGACATGATCGTGGCGATCCTCGCCGTCCTCAAGACCGGCGCCGGATACCTGCCGGTCGACCCCGAACTCCCCGACGAGCGGAGGCGTCTGCTGCTCGACGACGCCCGGCCGGCGCTGGTGCTCGACGAGGCGGCGCTGCGCGCGGCACCGGCCGCGGCCCCCGCGCACGACCCCACCGACGCCGACCGCCGTGCCCCGCTGCACCCCGGCCACACCGCCTACGTCATCTACACCTCCGGGTCCACCGGACGCCCCAAGGGCGTGTCCGTGGAGCACCGTGCGCTGATGAACCTGCTGGCCGGCCACCGGCACGGCTTCGTCGCCGAGGCCGGCGGCGGCCCCCTGCGGACCGCCCTGACCGCCTCGTTCTCCTTCGACACCTCCCTGGAGGGCCTGCTGCTGATGGCCGACGGCCACCGGCTGCACCTGGTCGACGAGGCGACCCGGCTCGACCCGGCCGCCCTGGTCGAGTACGTCGTCGAGCACCGCGTCGACTTCCTCGACCTGACGCCCTCCTACCTGCGCCAGCTCCTGCCCGCCGGGCTGCTCACCGACCCGCGCCACCGCCCCCGGGTGCTGATGCTCGGCGGCGAGGCCGTCGGCCCCGCGCTGTGGCGGGAACTCGCCGGCCTGGACGACGTCGCCGCCTACAACTTCTACGGCCCCACCGAGTGCACCGTCGACGCCCTGGCCTGCCGTATCGACGGCACCACCCGTCCGGTGGTGGGCCGGCCGCTGGCCAACGTGCGCGCCCATGTCCTCGACCACCGCCTGCGGCCGGTGCCGCCCGGTGTCGGCGGCGAGCTGTACCTGGCGGGCGACCAGCTCGCCCGCGGCTATCTCCACCGGCCAGGACTGACCGCGGCCCGGTTCGTGGCGGACCCGTTCGGGCTGCCCGGCAGCCGGATGTACCGCACCGGCGACCTGGCCCGCTGGACCGCCGACGGACGGCTCGACTACCTCGGCCGCGCCGACGACCAGGTCAAGATCCGCGGCCACCGCATCGAGCCCGGCGAGGTCGAGGCGGCGCTGCTGGACCTGCCCGGCGTCGCCGAGGCGGCCGTCGTCGCCGTCGCCGGCGAGGGCGGCCACGCCCGGCTCGCCGCCTACGTGGTGCCCGCCGCGCAGGCCGGCCCCCCGGCCGCCTCCGAACTGCGGGCGGCCCTCCGGCGCACCCTGCCGGGCCACATGGTGCCCGCCGCCTTCGTCGTCCTTAACGCCCTGCCGCTCAACACCAGCGGCAAGCTGGACCGCCGCGCGCTGCCCGCCCCCGACCTCGACGCGGCCCCGCGCGAGCGGGAGTTCGTGGCCCCGCGCACCCCGGCCGAGCGGGAGCTCGCCGGGATCTGGTCCGCGGTGCTCGGCCTCGCCCGGGTGGGCGTCACCGACAACTTCTTCGAGCTCGGCGGCGACTCCATCCTCAGCATCCAGGCCGTCTCCCGGGCCCGCGCCGCCGGACTGAGCCTGACCTCCCGCGACGTCTTCCTGCACCAGACCATCGCCGAACTGGCCGCCGCCGTGGCCCTGCGCACCGCCCCGGAAACCGCACCGCGGCGGCCGCACCACGAGGGACCGGCCCCGCTCACCCCCATCCAGGAGTGGTTCTTCGCCACCCACGGGCCGCAGCGCCGCTTTTCCATGTCGATGCTGCTCGACCTGCCGCACGACCTCGACCACGGCGCCCTGGAGCGCGCCCTGTACGCGGTCGCCGCCCACCACCCGGCGCTGCGCACCCGGTTCGTCCGCACCGGCGACACCTGGCACCAGCACCCCGTCGACACCGTGGCGCCCGGCCTCCTGGCCGTCCACGACCTGTCCGGGGCCACCGGCGCCGCCCGGGACGCCGCGCTCACCGAGGCGGCCGACGCCGCCCGCGCGGGCCTCGACGCCGCCACCGGCACCCTGCTGCGCGCCGTCCTGTTCCCGGCGGAGCCCGGCAGCCGGCCCCGGCTGTTCCTGACGGCCCACCACCTGGCCGTGGACAGCGTCTCCTGGCGCATCCTGCTCGCCGACCTGGAGAGCGCCTATCGCCGGGCCACCGCCGGCGAGCCCGTCCAACTGGAGCCCGCCACCACGCCGTTCACCGACTGGGCCGCGCAGCTCGCCCGGCAGGTGCAGGGCGGCGCACTCGACGGCGACCTGCCGTACTGGCGAGCCGAGAGCGAAGCGGTACGCACCCCGCTGCCCGTGGACCGCCCCGGTCCCGCCCACGCCGGCTCGGTCCGCACCGTGCGCGCCCGCCTCGACCGCGACACCACCGACGCCCTGCTGCGCCGGGTGCCCGGCGTCTACCGCACCCAGGTCAACGACGTCCTGCTCAGCGCGCTGGGCCGGGTGCTCGCCGACTGGGCGGGCACCGACCGGGTGACGGTGGCCCTGGAGGGCCACGGCCGCGAGGACATCGACGCCCACGACGGCCAGGACGGGCCCGGCTTTGCCGCCGACCTGTCCCGCACCGTCGGCTGGTTCACCACCCAGTACCCGGTCACCCTCACCCTGGACGGCGCCGCACCGGAGCCGGACTGGGGCGCCACGCTCAAGGCGGTGAAGGAACAGCTGCGGGCCGTCCCGCGCCGCGGCCTCGGCTACGAGGCGCTGGCCCGCCTGGGGTCACCGGACCCGGCCGCGCGCGCCCTGCGCGAACTGCCCCTGCCGCAGGTCTGCTTCAACTACCACGGCCAGTGGGAGAGCGCCCCCGGCCGGGACTTCGCGCCCGCCGGCGAGGTCCCCGGCCGCGACCAGGCCGCCGACGCGCCGCTCGACCACCTGCTGGACGTCTCGGCCGTGGCCGCCGACGGCGAGCTGGAGCTGACCTGGCACTACAGCGACCAGGTGCACGACGAGAGCACGGTACGGGAACTGGCGGACGGTACGGTCCGGGCGCTGGCAGCGATCGCCGCCCACTGCGCACGGCCGGAGGCGGGCGGCCGCACCCCCTCCGACTTCCCCCTCGCCCGGCTGGACCAGGCCGGCGTGGACCGCCTGGCCGGGGACGGGCGCGCCGTCGAGGACATCCTCCCGCTCACCCCGCTCCAGGAAGGCATGCTCTTCCACCGGCTGATGGGCGGGGCGGACGACGTCTACCTCGACCAGGCCACCCTGCTGCTGGACGGCGTCGCGGACCCGCGGGCGTTCGCCCGGGCCTGGCAGCGGATCGCCGACCGCACGCCGGTGCTGCGCACCGGTGTCGTCTGGGAGGACGTGCCCGTACCGCTCCAGATCGTGCACCGGCGGGCGACCGTGCCCACCGTCCACGTCGACTGGCGCGAGCTGGACGACGAGCGGCAGGAAGCCGAACTCGCCCGGCTCCAGGCCGAGGACCTCGCCCTGGGCCTGGACCTCGGCACCGCCCCGCTGATGCGGCTCACCCTCATCCAACTGCCCGGCGGCAGGCTGCGGCTGCTGTGGACCTCGCACCACCTGATCCTGGACGGCTGGAGCCTGGCGCAGGTACTGACCGAGGTGTGCGAGGAGTACGCCGCCCTCGGCGCCGGCCAGGACCGGACACCCCCCGTGCGCCGCCCCTTCGGCGACTATGTCCGCTGGCTGTCCGGCCGGGACGGCCGCGAGGCCGAGGAGCACTGGCGCAGCGTCCTCGCGGACTTCGCCACCCCGACCCCGCTGCCCTGCGACCGCCCGCCCCGCGAGGCCCACCGGGCCCGCTCCGCCGCGGTGGTCACCGCGAGCCTGCCCGTCGCACTGTCCGAGCAACTGCTGGACACCGCCCGCCGCGGCGGACTCACCCTCAACACCCTCGTCCAGGGCGCCTGGGCGCTGCTGCTGGCGCGCTACAGCGGCGAGCGGGACGTGGTGTTCGGCACCACCGTGTCCGGCCGCCCGGACGCCCTCCACGGCGTCGAGTCCATGGTGGGCATGTTCATCAACACCCTGCCCACCCGCGTACGCGTCGACCAGGACCGCACCGCCGCCGACTGGCTGCGCGACCTCCAGGACGCCCAGTCCGAGTCCCGGCGCTTCGAGGCCGTCTCGCTGGCCCAGCTGACCTCGCTCAGCGACGTCCCGGCGGGCACCGCGCTGTTCGACAGCATGGTCGCCTTCGAGAACTACCCGTTCGACGACGCCCGGACGTCCGGCGCCGGGGTCCGCATCCTCGACGTCGCCTCGCGCGACGCGACCAACTTCCCGCTGGTCCTGCGCGCCCACCACAGCGACCGCCTCGGCTTCGACCTCGCCCACGACCCGGACCTCTTCGACCCCGCCACCGCCCGCGCGCTCGCCGACCGGCTGTGCCTGCTCCTCGCGGAACTCGCCGCGGGAACGGACCGGCCGCTGCACGAGCTGGCGTGGACCACCGCGGAGGAACGCCGCCGGATGCTGGTGGACTGGAACGGCACCGAAGAAGGGCGGCCCGGCGCCACCCTGCTCGACCTGTTCGAGGACCGGGCGGCCCGCACGCCCGGCGCCCCCGCGGTCACCTGCGCGGGAAGCACCCTGTCCTACGCCGAACTCGACGCGCGGGCGGGCCGGCTGGCCCACCGGCTGGCCGAGGCGGGAGCCGGCCCCGAGCGCTTCGTAGCGCTCGCCCTGCCCCGCTCCCCGGAGATGATCGTGGCGATCGTCGCGGTGCTGAAGACCGGCGCCGCCTACCTGCCCGTCGACCCGGAGCTGCCCGAGGGCCGCATCGCCCACCTGCTCACCGACGCCGCCCCGGCCCTGCTGGTGACCACCGGGGCCGTCGCCGGACGGCTCGGCGACGCCGCCTGCCCCCGGCTGCTCCTCGACGACCCGGGCGTCCGCGCCGACCTCGAACGGCGCCCCGCCACCGGCCCGGAACCGGCCCGCCGCCCGCTGCCCGAGCACCCCGCCTACGTCATCTACACCTCCGGCTCCACCGGCCGCCCCAAGGGCGTGGTCGTCCCGCACGCCAACGTGGTGCGGCTCTTCTCCCGCACTCAGGACTGGTTCGTCTTCGACGAGCACGACGTGTGGACGCTGTTCCACTCCTACGCCTTCGACTTCTCCGTCTGGGAGATCTGGGGCGCGCTGCTGCACGGCGGCCGCCTCGTCGTCGTCCCGCACGAGGTCACCCGTTCCCCCGAGGAGTTCCTGCGCCTGCTGGCCGACGAGCGGGTCACGGTCCTCAGCCAGACGCCCTCGGCGTTCTACCCCCTGATGCGCGCCGACGCCGAACACCCCGAGACCGGGGCGCGGTTGGCGCTGCGGCGGGTGATCTTCGGCGGTGAGGCACTGGACCTGGGACGGCTGGCCGACTGGTACGCCCGGCACCCGGACACCGCGCCCGTCCTGGTCAACATGTACGGCATCACCGAAACCACCGTGCACGTCTCCTACGCGCCCCTCGACCGCGCCACGGTCACCGCCGCCACCGGCAGCACCATCGGCCGCGGCCTCCCCGACCTGCGCGTCCGGGTCCTCGACGGCCGCCTCGCCCCGGTGCCGCCCGGTGCCGTCGGCGAGATGTACGTGGCCGGCGAGGGTCTGGCCCGCGGCTATCTGAACCGGCCGGGACTGACCGCCGCGCGGTTCGTGGCGGATCCGTTCGGCCCGCCCGGCACCCGGATGTACCGCACCGGCGACCGGGCCCGCTGGCGGCCCGACGGCACCCTGGAGTACCTCGGCCGGGCCGACCAGCAGGTCAAGATCCGCGGATTCCGGATCGAACCCGGCGAGATCGAGGCGGCCCTGACCGCCCACCCGGACGTCGCCGAGGCCGTCGTCGGGGTGCGCGAGGACACGCCCGGGGTACGCCGGCTGGTGGCCCATGTCGTGGGCGCGGGCCGGACCGCCCCGTCCGCCGCCGCGCTGCGCGCCCACCTGGCCGCGACCCTGCCCGCGCACATGGTGCCCGCCGCCTATGTCGCCCTGGACGCGCTGCCGCTGACCGTCAACGGCAAGCTCGACCACCGTGCTCTGCCCGCGCCCGGCCCGGACGGCTTCGCCGCCGGCGAGGACCGCACCGCACCGCGCACCGAGGCGGAGCGCCTCGTCGCCCGGGTGTGGGGCGAGGTGCTGGACACCGGGGACATGGGCGTGGAGGACAGCTTCTTCGCCCTGGGCGGCGACTCGATCCTCGCCATCCGCGTCACCTCCCGGCTGCGCGCCGCCCTCGGTGCCGAGGTCTCGCCCCGGCTGCTGTTCACCCACCCCACCGTCGCCGAACTGGCCGCCGCCCTGCCGGACCCGGCCGCCGCCCACCGGGCCCCGGACGACGGGATCCCCGCGGCCGACCGCACCGCCGCGCTGCCGCTGTCGTTCCCCCAGCAGCGCCTGTGGTTCCTGGACACGTTCGAGCCGGACAGCACCGCCTATGTGACCTTCTTCGTGCTGCGCCTGCGCGGCCCCCTCGACGAAGCGGCCCTGCGCACCGCCCTGGACGCCCTGGTGGCCCGGCACGAACCGCTGCGCACCACCTTCGCCGAACAGGACGGCCACGCCCGCCAGCACGTCCACGCCCCCCGGGCGGTCGACCTGCCGCTGGACGACCTGTCCGCCGTCCCGGCCCACGCCCGCGACGGCGCGCTCGACGCGCTGCTGGCACGCGAGGGCGCCGTCCCGTTCGACCTGGGCAACGGGCCGCTGCTGCGGACCCGGCTGGTCCGGCTCGGCGACGGCGAGCACGTCCTGACCCTGGCCATGCACCACATCGTCACCGACGGCTGGTCCACCGCGGTGCTCGGCCGGGACCTGGGCGAGCTCTACGCGGCCGCCCTCCAGGGCCGCCGCCCCGACCTGCCCGAACTGCCGCTCCAGTACGCCGACTACGCGGCCTGGCAGCGGGCCCGCGCCGCCGACACCGGGGACGCCCCACTCGCCTACTGGCAGCACAAGCTGTCCGACGTGGCGCCGCTGGAGCTGCCCACCGACCGGCCGCGGCCCGCCGTCCGCACCGAGAACGGCGCGCTGCTGGAGTTCTCCCTGCCCGCCGGGCTGACCGACCGGCTGCGGGAGACCGGCCGCCGCGCCGACGCCACCCTCTACATGACCCTGCTCGCGGCCTGCAAGGTGCTGCTCGCCCGCTGGGCCGGCCAGGAGGACGTCGCGGTCGGCACGGTGGCCTCCGGGCGCGAACGCCCCGAACTGGAGCACCTGGTCGGGATGTTCGTGAACACCCTGGTGCTGCGCAGCCGGGTGCCAGGGGACCTGCCGTTCACCGCGCTGCTGGCCGAGGTGCGCGCCACCGTCCTGGACGCGTTCGCCCACCAGGACGTGCCCTTCGAGCAGCTCGTCGATGTGCTCCAGCCCGAACGCGACACCAGCCGCACTCCCCTCTTCCAGGTCATGGTGGCCCTGCACAACCTGGGCGGCGAGGCACCGCACCTGCCGGGCCTCGACGTCGAGACCGTCCAGCCGCCCGGCCGGCACGCCGCCTTCGACCTCGGCTTCGACTTCGTGGAGCGCGACGGCGGCCTCACCGGCTATGTCGAGTACAACACCGACCTGTTCGACGCGGACACCGTCGAGCGGGCGACCGCCCGGCTGCGCCTGCTGCTGGAAGCGGTCGCGGACGATCCCGCCCGCACGGTCGGCGACCTGCCGCTGCTGTCCGGCGCCGAGCGGCGCCGGGTGCAGGAGGAGTGGCAGGGCGAGACCCTGCCCGTCCCTGACCGGACGTTCGTGGACCTCTTCGAGGCACAGGCGGCCCGCACCCCGCACGCCACCGCCCTGGTGGCCCGGGACGCCACCCTCGACTATGCCGCCCTCAACGACCGCGCCAACCGGCTGGCCCACCACCTGATCTCGCTCGGCGTCGGCCCGGAGCGGGTGGTCGCCGTCCAGCTGCCGCGCACCTCGGACATGCTGGTGGCGCTCCTCGCCGTCCTCAAGGCGGGCGGCACCCAGCTCTCCCTCGACCCCGGACTCCCCGCCGAGCGCCGCGCGTTCCTGCTCTCCGACGCCGCGCCGCGGACCGTCCTGACGGCCGACGCGCTGCGCGGCATCGCCCTGGAGCGGCAGCCCGCCCACAACCCCACCGACGCCGACCGCATCTCGCCGCTGTACGGCGCCCACACCGCGTACCTCAACTACACCTCGGGCTCCACCGGCCGGCCCAAGGGCGTCGCCGTCGAACACCGCCAGCTCGTCAACCTCTGCCACGACCACCTGGCCGGGCTCGTCACCCCGCACACCGCCGACGGCCGGCCGCTGCGCTTCGCGCTGAGCGCCGCCTTCTCCTTCGACACCTCGTGGGAGGGCCCGCTGCTGCTGGCGCTGGGCCAGGAGGTCCACCTCGTCGATGAGGACGTGCGCCTGGACCCGGCCGCCTTCGTCCGGCAGGTCGCCGAAGGCCGCCTGGACTGCGTCAATGTGACACCGTCCTTCCTGCACGAAATGCTGGCCGCCGGACTGCTCACCGGCGGCCACCACCGCCCCCGCCTCGTCATGGTCGGCGGCGAGGCCGTCGGCGCCCCGCTGTGGCGGGAGCTGCGGGAGACCGAGGGCGTCACCGCCTACAACGTCTACGGCCCCACCGAGTGCACCGTCGACGCCGTGTACGGGCCCTTCGACGGCGACGCCGAGCGTCCCGTGATCGGCCGTCCGGGCCGCAACCTGCGCGCCCATGTGCTCGACGGCGCCCTGCGGCCGGTCCCGGTCGGGGTGCCGGGCGAGCTGTACCTCGCCGGCGCCCAGGTCACCCGCGGCTACCTGGGACGCCCCGGGCTCACCGCCGCGCGCTTCGTCGCCGACCCGTTCGGCCCGCCCGGCACCCGGATGTACCGCACCGGCGACCGCGCGCGCTGGGACCGGCACGGCCGACTGGAGTACCTCGGCCGCACCGACGAACAGGTCAAGATCCGGGGCTTCCGCATCGAACCAGGCGAGATCGAGGCCGCCCTGCTCGGCGACCCCGGGGTGGCCGACGCCGTGGTGGTGGCCGCCGACCACGCCGGACGGGCCCGGCTGGTGGCCTACGTGGTGCCCGCCGGGGAGCGGACGCCCCCGGCCGAGGAGCTGCGGGTCCGGCTGCGCCGCACCCTGCCCGACTACATGGTCCCCGCGGTGTTCGTCCCCCTGGAGCGGATCCCCCGGACCAGCAGCGGCAAGACCGACCGGCGCGCCCTGCCCGCGCCCCCCGCCCAGCCCGACACCACGACCCCGTACACGGCACCGCGCACCGACACCGAGACCTGCCTCGCCGGCATCTGGGCGGAGGTGCTCGGCGTCCCCCGGGTCGGCGTCGAGGACAACTTCTTCGCCCTGGGCGGCGACTCGATCCTCAGCATCCAGATCGTGTCCCGGGCCCGCCGGGCCGGACTCGGGCTCACCTCCAAGGACGTCTTCCGGCACCAGACGGTCGCCGAACTCGCCCTGCGCACGGCCGCCGTGAGCCCGCCGCCCGCCGAGGACACCGCGGCGCCGGCCGGCCCCGCGCCGCTCACCCCCATCCAGCACTGGTACCTCGACGACCGCCGGCCCGGGGACGCCCTGCGCTTCACCATGACCAACCGGCTGGAGCTGGCCCCGCACGCCGACGAGGCGGCGCTGCGGCACGCGACCGCCGCACTGGTGGCCCACCACGAGGCGCTGCGCACCCGCTTCCACCGCACCGACGGCACCTGGCACCAGGAGGTGCTGCCGGACGCCCCCGGGGACGTCTTCGCGCGCCACGACCTGACCGGCCTCGACGCTCCCGGGCGGGAGGAGGCCGTCCAGCGCGCGACCGCCGCCGCCCAGTCGTCCCTCGACGTCACCGAGGGCCGGGTCGTGCAGGTCCTGTACTTCGACTGCGGACCCGATGCCCCCGCCCAACTCGTCGTCACCGTGCACCACTTGGTGGTCGACGGCGTCTCCTGGCGCATCCTGCTCGGCGACCTGGAGGCCGCCTACCGCGATGCCGCCGCCGGCCGGCCGCCCGCCCTCGCCCCGGCGAGCAGCGGCTACGGACACTGGGCGGCCCGGCTGGAGCGGCACGCCCGCTCCGGCGCCCTCGACGGCGACCTGGCGTACTGGACCCGGGCCTGCCGGGCGCAGGCCGGCCTTCCCACCGACCGGCCGGGCGGCAACACCCACGGCACCGCCGCCACCCTCACCGTCGGCCTGGGCCGCGCCGAGACCGACGCGTTGCTGCGCCAGGTCCCCGACGTCTACCGCACCCAGGTCAACGACGTCCTGCTCAGCGCCCTCGGCCGCACCCTGGCCCGCTGGAGCGGCCAGGACACCGTCCTGATCGGCGTGGAGGGCCACGGCCGCGAGGACCTCTTCGACGACCTGGACCTCTCCCGCACCGTCGGCTGGTTCACCGCCGAGTTCCCGCTCGCGCTGAACGTCGCCCCCGACGCGGACTGGCGCGACACCGTCCGCTCCGTCAAGGAGCAGCTGCGCGCCGTACCGCTGCGCGGCCTGAGCTACGGCGCCCTGCGCCACCTCCTGCCGCAGAGCCCGCTGCCGGACGCCCCGGCGCCGCGCATCGGCTTCAACTATCACGGCCAGTGGGACATCGCCGCCGCCGGCCGCCCCGACGACGACGGCCTGTACCGGGCCGCCCTGCCGCCCGCCGGCCAGGACACCGACCCCGACGAGACCCGCACCTACCTGCTCGACGTGACCGGCGTGGTCCAGGACGGCCGGCTCGAACTCGGCTGGACCTACCCGCCGGAGCGCT
Organism: Streptomyces angustmyceticus; assembly: GCF_019933235.1. Classification (NCBI taxonomy): domain Bacteria; kingdom Bacillati; phylum Actinomycetota; class Actinomycetes; order Kitasatosporales; family Streptomycetaceae; genus Streptomyces; species Streptomyces angustmyceticus. The sequence goes on from NZ_CP082945.1 coordinate 7,429,673, forward strand.
ACGACGAGGCCACCGTCCGCCGCCTCGCCGAGGACACCCTCGCGGCGCTCACCGAGATCGTCGCGCACTGCGCCCTGCCGGACACCGGCGGCCGCACCCCGTCCGACTTCCCGCTCGCCGGACTCGACCAGCACCAGGTGGACCTGATCGCGGGCGACGGACGGGACGTGGCGGACATCCATCCGCTCACCCCGCTGCAGGCCGGCATGCTCTTCCACGGGCTGGTCGACTCGGCGGGCGCCTACTTCGACCAGATGGCGGTCCGGATCGCCGGCGTCGCCGACCCGCGGGCGTTCGCCGCGGCCTGGCAGCGCGTCGCCGACCACACCCCGGCGCTGCGCAGCAGCGTCCGCTGGCAGGGCCTGCCCCAGCCGGTGCAGGTCGTGCACCACCGCGCCGTCCTGCCCGTCGCCCACCACGACTGGCGGACCCTGACCCCCGACGAGCGCGACCGTGCCCTCGGCCGGCTGCTCGCCGAGGACCGGGCGGCCGGGATGGACGTGACCACCGCCCCGCTGAGCCGGATCGGCGTGGCCGCGCTGCCCGGCGACGAGGTCCTGCTCGTGTGGTCCTCGCACCACCTGATGCTCGACGGCTGGAGCACCGGCGCGCTCTTCGCCGACGTGTGCGCGCAGTACGCGGCGACGGTCGGGGGACGCACCGTCCGCCCGCCGGCCCGCCGCCCGTTCCGCGACTTCCTGCAGTGGCTCGCCCAGCAGGACGAGGAGGAGGCCGAGCGGCACTGGACCGGCACCCTCGCCGGGTTCACCGCCCGCACCCCGCTGCCCTACGACCGGCCGCCCGTCGAGGCGCACCGCGCCCGGTCCGACGCCCTGGTGCACCTGGAGCTCGCCGCCGAGGTCTCCGACCGGCTGCGCGAGACCGCCGCGCGCAACGGCCTGACCGTCAACACGGTCGTGCAGGGCGCCTGGGCGCTGCTGCTGGCCCGCTACAGCGGCCGCCGGGACGTGGTGTTCGGCACCACGGTCTCCGGCCGCCCGGCCGAACTGCCGGGCGTGGAGTCCATGATCGGCATGTTCATCAACACCGTGCCGACCCGCGTCCGGACCGACGGAGACCAGGGCGTCCTGCCCTGGCTGCGCGACCTCCAGGACCGGCAGAGCGAAGCGCGGCGCTTCGACTTCGTCTCCCTCGCCCGCATCCAGGCCCTCAGCGAACTCCCGCCGGGCGAGGCGCTGTTCGACAGCATGATGGTCTTCGAGAACTACCCCTTCGACGAGGCGGCCGCCGCCGACGCGGGCATCCGCATCCGGGACGTACGCGCCGAGGACGCCACCAACTTCCCGCTGTGCCTGCGCGCCTACCTCGCCGACCGCCTCGGCTTCGACCTCGCCTACGACGGGGCACTGTTCGACCGGACGACAGTGGAGCGGGCCGCGGCCCACCTGGAGGCCCTGCTGACCGCGGTCGCCGACGGCACCGACCGCTCCCTGGACGACCTGGGCCTGCTCACCGCCGCCGACCGCGCGGTCCTGCACCGGTGGAACACCACCGCACGCCCCACCGCGCCCGGCTCGCCGGTGGACCTGTTCGCCGAGCAGGCGCGGCGCACCCCGGACGCCGTCGCCCTCGCCGAGGTGGACGGGCAGGAGGTCACCTACCGTCAACTGGCCGACTGGTCGGACCGGGTGGCCGCCCGGCTCCGGGCGGACGGCCTGGCCCCCGAGAGCCGGGTCGCCCTGCTGATGGACCGCTCGGCCGCCCTCGTGGTGGCCCAGCTGGCGGTGCTCAAGGCCGGCGGCGCCTACGTGCCCGTGGACGGCCGCGCCCCCGAGGAGCGCCGGCGGACGCTGCTCGACCAGGCGGGCGCGACGACCCGGCTGACCGCCGAGGACGTCGCCGTCGCCCGCACCGCCGAACCGGCCGGCGCCCCCGCCCCGCCGCCCGCCGACCCGGACCGGCTCGCCTACGTCATGTTCACCTCCGGCTCGACCGGCACCCCCAAGGCCGTGGGCGTACGCCACCGCGACGTGGCGGCGCTCGCCACCGACAGCCGCTTCACCGGCCCCGGCTGCGCACGGGTCCTGCTGCACTCCCCGGTGGCCTTCGACGCCGCCACCTTCGAGGTCTGGGCGCCGCTGCTGAACGGCGGACGCGTCGTGGTGGCCCCGCCGGGCGCCGTGGACGCGGCCCTGCTGCGGCGGCTGGCCGCCGGGGGAGAGGTGACGGCCCTGTGGCTGACGGCCGGCCTCTTCCGGCTGCTGTCCCAGGACGCGCCCGACTGCTTCGACGGGCTGCGCCAGGTGTGGACCGGCGGCGACGTGGTCCCGGCCGCCGCCGTGCGCCGGGTACTGGCCGCCTGCCCCGCCCTGACCGTGGTCGACGGCTACGGCCCGACCGAGACCACCACCTTCGCGACCTCCTTCGCCATGACCGACGCCGCCGCGGTCCCCGACACCGTCCCCATCGGCCACCCGCTGGACGACATGCGGGTCCATGTCCTCGACGCCCGGATGCGGCCCGTACCGCCGGGCACCGCGGGCGAACTCTTCCTGGCGGGCGAGGGCGTGGCCCGCGGCTACCTCGGCCGCCCCGGCGCGACCGCGGACCGCTTCGTCGCGGACCCCTCCGGCCCGCCCGGCGGCCGGATGTACCGCACCGGGGACCTGGCCCGCCGGCGGCTCGACGGCACGGTGGAGTTCCTGGGCCGCGCCGACGACCAGGTCAAGATCCGGGGCTTCCGGGTCGAACCCGGCGAGGTGGAAGGCGTGCTGGCCGCCCACCCCGGCGTCGCGGACGTGGCGGTGGTGGCCCGCGAGGAACGGCCCGGCGCCAAGCGCCTGGTCGCCTATGTCGTGGGGCACGCCGGCCTCGACACCGAGGCGCTGCGCGCCCACGCCCGACGGACCCTGCCCGACTACCTGGTCCCCACCGCCTTCGTCCCGCTGACGGCGCTGCCGCTCAGCACCAACGGCAAGGTGGACCGGGCGGCCCTGCCCGCGCCCGGCACCGACCGGCCCGCGCCCCGTGCCCCGCGCACCGAGGCCGAACGCCGTACGGCCGCGATCTGGGCCGAGGTGCTCGGCGTACCGGACATCGGGATGGAGGACGACTTCTTCGCGCTCGGCGGCGACTCGATCCTCAGCATCCGCCTCACCTCCCGGCTGGCGGAGGCGTTCGGGACCGACCTCACCCCGCGGGCGGTCTTCACCCACCCGACCCCGGCCGGGCTCGCCGCCCTCCTGACACAGGGGGAGCAGGCCCCCGCGGGGCACGACGCGATCCTCCCGGCACCCCGGGACACCGCGCCGCCGCTGTCCTTCGCCCAGCAACGCCTGTGGTTCCTCGACGCGTTCGCGCCCGGCAGCACCGAGTACATCACCCCGCTGGCCCTGCGCCTGCGCGGCCGCCTCGACACCGCCGCGCTCGGCGCCGCCCTGACCGCGCTGGCGGCCCGGCACGAGTCGCTGCGCACCACCTTCGACTCCGAGGACGGCCAGGGCATCCAGGTGATCCACCCGCCGCAGGACGTGCCGCTGCCGCTGCACGACCTGTCGGAGCTGCCCGCCGGCGACCGCACCGCGCGGCTCGAACGGCTGCTGGCCGAGGACCGCACCCGCCCCTTCGACCTGCGCGAGGGACCCCTGCTGCGGGCCCAGCTGATCCGGCTGGCCGACGACGAACACGTCCTGACGCTGACCCTGCACCACATCATCACCGACGGCTGGTCGACCGCGGTCCTCACCGGCGACCTGGCCCACCTCTACCGGGCCGCGCTCGGCGCCACCACGGCCGAACTGCCGCCGCTGCCCGTGCAGTACGCCGACGTCGCCCACTGGCAGCGCACCGCGCACGGCACGGCCGCCGAGGAGCAACTGCGGTACTGGCAGCAGCGCCTGACCGGCGTCGAACCGCTGAACCTGCCCACCGACCGGCCCCGCCCGGCCGTACAGACCAGGAACGGCGCGACGGCCCCGATCGTCCTGCCGCCCGAAACGGCCCGCAGGCTGGCGGAGTTCGGCAGGTCCCGGCAGACCACCCTGTTCACCACGCTGATCGCCGCCGCCCAGACCCTCTTCGCGCGGCTGTCCGGACAGCGCGACATCGCGGTGGGAACCGTCACCTCGGGCCGCGACCGCGCCGAGACCCAGCGCCTGATCGGTTTCTTCGTCAACACGCTGGTGCTGCGCTCGACCGTCGATCCGGACGCGGACTTCCCCGCGTTCCTGGCACAGGTGCGGGAGACGGTGCTCGACGCCTTCGCCCACCAGGACGTGCCGTTCGAGCAGGTGGTGGACGAGGTCCAGCCCGTCCGCGACACCAGCCGCACCCCGCTCTTCCAGGCCATGGTCGTGCTCCAGAACGCGCCCGGCGCGGCCCTGGACCTGCCCGGCCTCGACGTGAGCGACATCGAACCGGACACCCACCACGCCGGTTTCGACGTCACCCTGGAGTTCGCCGAGACCGACACCGGCGCCCTGCACGGGCTGCTCACCTACAACACCGACCTGTTCGACGACGCCACCGCCCAGCGGATGGCCGACCAGCTCACCACGCTGCTGACCGGCATCGCCGAGGACCCGCACCGGCCCCTCGGCGCCCTGCCGCTCGCCCCCGACGACGCGCTGCGCCGCCTGCTGGCCCACGGCAGCGGCACCGCCCGTCCGGTGCCCGCGGCCACCCTGCCCGAGCTGTTCCAGCGGCAGGCGGCCCGTACACCCGACGCGCCGGCGCTGGCCGACGGCACCCGCGAGCTGACCTACGCGGAACTGGAGCGCGCGGCCAACCGGCTGGCGCACCACCTGATCGGCCGCGGGGTCGGCCCCGAGAGCGTGGTGGCGCTGGCGCTGCCCCGCTCGGCGGAGACGGCGGTGGCCCAACTCGCCGTCACCAAGGCCGGCGGCGCCTTCCTGCCCGTGGACCCGGCCTACCCGGCCGAGCGGCGGGAGTTCATGGTGCGCGACGCGGGCGCCGCCGTGGTCCTCGACGACCCGGCCGGCATCTGGCGCACCGAAGGACCCGACACCGCGCCCACCGACGCGGACCGGATCCTGCCGCTGACGGACGCCCACCCCGCGTACGTCATCTACACCTCCGGCTCGACCGGCACCCCCAAGGCCGTGGTGGTCCCGCACACCGGACTCGCCTCGTTCGCCGCGGCCGCCGCCGCCCGGTACCAGGTGCGCGCGGGCGACCGGGTCCTGCAGTTCGCCTCGCCCAGCTTCGACGCCTCCGTCCTGGAGCTGTGCGTCTCCCTGCTCGCCGGGGCGACGCTGGTCGCGGGCGAGGAGGGACCGCTGGTCGGCGACCGGCTGGCCCAGGTGCTCGACGAGCGGCGGATCACCCACACCCTGATCCCGCCCGCCGCCCTGGCCACCGTGCCGCCCGAGACCGCCGGCGCCCTGCCGCACCTGCGCACACTGATCGTCGGCGCCGAGGCCTGCCCCGCCGACCTGGTGGAGCGCTGGGCCCCCGGCCGCCGCATGATCAACTCCTATGGCCCGACCGAGGCGACGGTGGTGTCCACCTGGACCGGCCCGCTGGCCCCGGAAGCGGGCGCCCCGCCCATCGGCCGCCCTGTCGGCACCAGCCGGGCCTACGTCCTGGACGCCGCCCTGCGCCCCGTACCGGTCGGGGTGACCGGTGAGCTGTACGTCGCCGGGCCCGGCCTCGCCCGCGGCTACCTGGCACGCCCGGGACTGACCGCGTCCCGGTTCGTCGCCGACCCGTTCGGCGCCCCCGGCGAGCGGATGTACCGCACCGGCGACCTGGTGCGCTGGGGCGCCGACGGCGACCTGCGCTACGCCGGACGCGCCGACGACCAGGTCAAGGTGCGCGGCTTCCGCATCGAGCCCGGCGAGATCGAGAGCGCGCTGCGGCGCAGCCCGCACGTACGGGACGCGGTGGTCGCGGTACGCGCCGCGGCCGGCCAACAGCCCGCGGGACCCGCACGGTTGGTCGCCTACGTCGTCCCCGCCGACGGCACCCCGCGGCCGCTGCCCGTCCCGGAGCTGCGCGACCACCTGGCCGGGCTCCTGCCCCCGCACATGGTCCCGTCGGTGTTCGTCCCCCTGGACCGGCTGCCGCTCACCCCGAACGGCAAGACCGACCGGCGCGCCCTGCCCGACCCCGACCCGGCATCCGTCACCACCGGCCCGCACATCGCGCCGCGCACCGACACCGAACGCCACATCGCCCAGATCTGGGCCGATGTCCTCGGCCTCGACACCGTCGGCGCCGACGACAACTTCTTCGACCTCGGCGGCGACTCCATCCTGAGCATGCAGGTGGTGTCCCGGCTGCGCCGGGCCGGCCTGCACCTGGCCACCAAGGACCTGTTCACCCACCAGACGGTCGCGGAACTGGCCACCGTCGTCACGACCGAAGCGGACCGGACCGACAGCGGCCCGGTGACCGGCGACCTGCCGCTCACCCCCATCCAGCAGTGGTTCCTCGCCACCCCCCGGGCCAACCACCACCACTTCAACCAGTCGGCGCTGCTCGAACTCGACGGCGCCCCCGACCCGGCCGCCCTCCGGACGGCGCTGGCCGCCCTGCTGGAGCACCATGACGCGCTGCGCATGCGGTTCACCGAGGACGGCGGCGGCTGGCGCCAGCACAACCCGCCGCCCGCGGAGCCGCACGGCCTCCTCGTCCGGCACGACCTGACCGGCCTGCCGTCCGACGAGGCCGACACCGCCATGGAGAAGGCGGCCGACGACCTGCACACCGGCTTCGACATCGGCGAGGGCCCGCTGCTGCGGGCGGCGCTGTTCACCGGCGACCCGGACCGCCCCGCCTTCCTGCTCCTGGTGGCCCACCACCTGGTCGTGGACGCGGTGTCCTGGCGCATCCTGCTGGACGACCTGGAGACCGCCTACCAGCAGGCCGCGGCGGGGCGGGCGGTCACGCTCGACGAGCGCACCACCGCCTTCCGGGACTGGGCCAGGGGCCTGGCCGCCCATGTCGCCGACGGCGGGCTGGACCACGAACTCCCGTACTGGGAGGACGTGGTGACCTCGGCCCCGCTGCCCGTCGACCATGACACCGACACCCCGTCGGGCGCGTCCCGCACGGTCTCCGTGACCCTCGACGAGGCGGACACCACGGCGCTGCTGCGCGCCGCCCCCACCGCCTACCGCACCCGCATCAACGACGTCCTGCTGGCCGCCCTGGCCCTGGCGCTGGCGCGCTGGACCGGCCAGGAGCGGGTCTGCGTCGACCTCGAAGGACACGGCCGTGAAGACGTCCTGGAGGGCGTGGACCTCTCGCGCACCGTCGGCTGGTTCACCACCGTCTACCCGGTCGGCCTCCAGGTCTCCGACCCCGCGGACCTCGGTGCGGCGCGGGACTGGCGGGCCCTGGTCAAGTCGGTCCGGCGCCAGTTGCGCGCCGTCCCCGGCAACGGGCTCGGCTTCGGCGCCCTGCGCACCCACGGCCCCGCCGAGGTGCGCGAGCGACTGGACCGCACCGGCCGCGGGCAGGTCGTGTTCAACTACCTGGGCCAGTGGGACGCGCGGCCCGGCGGCGGCGCGGACGGCGCGCTCGTCCGCACCGAGCACGGTTCCTTCGGCCAGGACCACGACCCCCGCGACGGCGGCTCCCACCTGCTGGAGGCCGTCGGCGCGGTGCAGGACGGCCGGCTCGCCTTCACCTGGCACTACCGCCCCGACATCCACGAGGAGGCGACCGTACGGGCGGTGGCCGACGACTTCGCCGAGGCCCTGCGCCGGATCGCCCAGCACGCCCGGGACGGCGCATGAGGGGCCCGGCGGCCGGTCCGCCCGCACCCCGCCGCACCGCGCGTACGGCGGATTGCCGAAAAGCACCCCGTGCACCGGCCGTTGACGGCAGCCTGAAGGAGATCAACCCCCGCCCGCCCTGCGCCCCCGGCCCCACCACCTGACCGCCCGGCCCGCCACCCGACCGCGCCCCGTGGCCCACCGCCACCCGACGCACCCGCCCGACCCGACCGACCGGACCCGCACGAACAGCAAGTCAACCCACGATGGGAGAGCGTGACATGGACGAGAACGCCCGCTACCAGGTGCTGCGCAACGACGAGGACCAGTACTCGCTGTGGCTGGCCGACCTGGAGGTCCCCGACGGCTGGCAGCCCGTGGGCAAGGAGGGCACCCAGGACGAGTGCTCCGCCTACGTCGACGAGGTCTGGACCGACATGCGCCCCCGCAGCCTGCGCGAGCGCATGGACCACGCCGCCTCCTGACCGCCCCGCCCCGCAGGGCCGCGGCCGACCGCCGCGCCCTGCCCCACCCGCACCACCACCGTGCGGGCCGCGACACGGCCACCGGCCGGCGCGGCCCGCACGGCCCGTTCACCGCCTGCCTCGTGCCGCCGCACCGCTCCCGGGCGTTGAGCCGCCGCACCGGCCGACCGCTCGCCGCGCACCGCGCCGCCCGCCGGATGTCCCGGCCGGCCGCCGGGCCCCCTCCGCGCCGCCCGGCCGCCCTGCGCTCCCTCCAAGACATCGCCCGGCCGCCGCGGAGTCCTCGCTGCTCACCGCCGCCGGAATCGTTTTCCCGGAGCCCGCTTCCCCTTTCCCGCCCGGCCACCGCCGGCGCCGCCTTGCGGCAGGCATCCCGTTGCCTACGGAAAATGGCAGGGTACGCCTTAATTACCTGGCATATCGGATTTGGCGCCAGGTAGTGACGATAGGGCGTTATTACGCTATACCAGTGACATGCGCCGCACAGGCCGGATGCCTGGGAGCGGAGTTCAAGACTTTTTACGGGGTGAGGGAACTGCGGATCGCGGGGGATTTTCTCAGTGGCCGGTCCGTGACCTGGGCCTGTTTCGCCCGGCCGGCGCGCCGGGCACCGTTCCGCTCCGTCACCGGACCGCGGCGGTCGACGGCATGACGGGATAACTGCCGCCGCAGGGCGCGGAGTTCACACGATTTCACGCACTTTCCCACATGCCCGGACACGGCCTGCGTCGCGCCCCACCTCATGACCGGCGCATTCCCCGGAAGCCGGCTCTTCCGTTCCGCGCGGGCATTGCCTTTCACCCCACCTGGATCACTTGCGTTTTCCCATGAGAAGGGACCTTGGAATGACCCCGACCCTGCGCACCGAACGACTGGTTCTTTCGCCCTACCGGCCCGAGGACGAGGAGGTCTTCGTGGCCCTGCTCGGCGACGAAGAGGTCTGCCGCTGGATGGGCCAGGACCGCGTACCCGAAGAAGAGGTCCGGGGCATTTTCCAGGCGATTCTCCACGAGATCTATGGAAAGAACCTGTTCGACGTGTGGGCCGTGTGGTCCGACGGCGTCTTCGTGGGCCACGCGGAGATCAAGAAAACCGGCAATGTCGACGGCTACGAGATGGTCGCCGCCCTGGTCAAGGAGAGCCGGGGGAGGGGCGTGGGCAACGAATTGATCCGCGGCCTGCTGCGCTACGCCGCCGACACCCTGCAACTCGACGAGGTCTACGGCATGGTGGGCGCCGAGAACGCCGCCAGCCTGGCCCTGGGCAGGAAGCTGGGATTCACCCACGTCCGCGATGTGGTCGGGGACGACGGCACGGTGACGAAGATGCTGGTCCTCCCCACCGGCAACAGCCGGTCCCCGGGCGCCGGCCCTTCTCCGGACCGCGGCCGTGCCCTGGGCGGTGTCCCCTCCCAGGGCAGCAGCCCCTCCCGGGGCGCCGATTCGTCCCCGGGAGCCGGCCCTACCGCCGTGTCGGTGGGCTGAGCGCGCCCCGTACGCACCCTCTAGAGGCACTGCCCGAAGAGGTCCAGTAGGTTGCGCCAGTGACGGGCGTCCGCCTCGGCGTGGTACGCGGCGGTGTCGGCCTGGGTGTAGCCGTGGTGGGCGCCTTCGTAGAGCTCGCTGCGGTAGCGCACGCCCGCGGCGTCCAGCGCCTGCTCCAGGTGCTCGATCTGCTCGGGCGTCATGGACTGGTCCTGGTCGGCGTGCCCGAAGTGCAGCCGCGCGGTGATCCGGCCGGCGAGCCGGTGCGGGCTGTCCTCGGCGTCGGTGGCCAGGCGCCCGGCGTGGAAGGCGGCCGCGGCGGCGATCCGGTCGGGGTGGGCCGCGGCGGTGCGGACCGCGAGGACGCCGCCCATGCAGTAGCCGGTGGTGCCCACGGGGCCGTCGGTGGCCAGCGGGGAGGCGGCCAGCCAGTCGAGGTAGGCCCCGGCGTCCCGCATCGCCGGCTGGGGCGTGAGGGTCTGCATGATCGGGAAGAGCCGCTCGAAGATCTCCGGCCGCTGGGACGGGTCGATGACGTCGGGCAGCTCCACCAGCGGGGCGCGGCCGGAGCGGTAGAAGACGTTGGGCACCAGCACCGTGTAGCCGTGCCCGGCCAGGCGCTTGGCCATCTCCTCCAGCGAGGGCCGCAGCCCGAAGGCGTCCATGTACAGCAGGACGCCGGGGTGCGGCGCGCCGTCGTCGGGATGGGCGAGGTACGCGTCGGCGACGCCGTCCGGAGTGGGGATGTCCAGGGAGCCACCGTGCACGCTCGTCATGTCCGCGCCTTTCGTCGGGTCCGGGGGCGGCGCAGGGCGGGCCGCCCGTCCGCCGGCCGGGCCGGCGTCGTTCCCACCGTAGTCAGCCGATCTGTCCGGAGCCCACCACCCGTGCCCCGCAAGTCTGTGCCCGCACGCACAAGTCCCGTGCGTTTCGCCTGTGTTGGAATCAGGCATGGCCACCACTCCTCCCGGCCCCGTGTCGGTTTCCCCCAACGATCCCGCGAACCGGCCGCGGGCCGAGGTCGAGCGGTTGTGCGACGAAGCGACGCGGCAGAAGGACCTCGCGCACCGCCGGGCCGAATTCTGGGTCAAGGCCGATATCGCGCTGGGCTTCCCCGCGGCGCTCCTGGCCGGCGTGTCCGGGGCCGCGGGGCTGGCGTCGGCGAACGCCCGGGTGCCCGCGGCGCTGGTGGCCCTGGTGGCCGCCGGGTTCGCGGCGGGGGCGGGCTTCCTCCGGAGCGGCAGCCGGCGCCTGGCCAACAAGCGCGCCCGGCAGGCATGGGCGTTCGTCGAGGCCAGGGCCCGGATGAAGCTGGCGAAGGAACGGGTGCTGCCCGAGGATCTCGGTGAGGTGCTGGAGAGCCGTCAAGCCGCGCTCGCCGCCTACGAAGGGGAGGAGTCCCCGCCCGGTCCGGCGTCGGCGCTCCCGGGCTGACGCCGGGCATCCCGTTCGGCCAGCTTCTTGAGGGTCAGCAGCTGCTTGCGCATCATGACGAGGTCGCCCCAGGCGAGAAGCCGGCGGCGCAGCCGGCGGGGGAGCGGCCCCCCGGCCTCGGTGACGACCTTCACCACCAGGCGGCAGCCCCCTTCGCGCGGGCTCAGGGTGTAGCTCACCGCCATCTGCCCGTGCCGCTCGGCGAGCCGCGCCGGGAGCACACCGGTGAGGTGGGTGCCGGTCTCGAAGCCCGCGATCTCGAACACCAGGAAGGGCTGTCCCGGGGCCGGTTCCGGCAGCTCCGGGACGAGCGTGCGCGGGCTTCGCTGTCCGCGGAAGTCGATCCAGTCGTAGCTGTACGGCGCGATCGTCAGCTGCCGCACCCAACGGAAGGCCAGGCCCGGCGGTGCCGCCACGTCCACGGCCCGGAACCACGCCTCGGCAGGCCCCGCCACCAACGCGTCGCAGGGGTAGGGTGCGGCCCGCTCCGGCCGGGTGGCGCCCCAGACTGTGCCGCTCAGGTCCATGCCGCGACCCTACGTGACCGCGCTCGCGGCCACCGCGCCCGTGGCCGGGCCCGGTGCGCTTCGCTCCGCGCCGTCCGAGCGAGGCGCACCGGCCACACGGATCGGGCCACGACGGGTCAGCGCTGGTGGCGCTGGGCCTGGGCGATCTGCCGGACGAGGGCGGCCGGCGCGGCCCGGCGCTGGACGGCGGCCGCCAGGGTGGGGAAGAGCCCGCCGATGGCGCTGCCCAGGCGCAGTTCGAGCGGGGCCACATTGACTTCGGCGCGGTCGCGTTCGATCGCCTTGAGGGTGCCGGCCACGACCTGTGCGGGGCTGACGGTGCGGATCCCGGCGGGTGGTGTGGCGCCCGAGTCGGCGAACATCCCCGCGTCGCGGACGAAGCCCGGCTGTACGAGGGACACCCCGACGCCCGTGCCGTGCAGGTCCTGCCGCAGGCCGTGCGTGAAGCCGCGCAGGCCGAACTTCGCGGCGCTGTAGAGCGAGGTGGAAGGGGAGGCCGTCCGGCCCGAGATGGAGCCGATCATGACCAGGTGGCCGCGCCCGGCGGCCACCATGCGCGGGGCCAGGAGCCGGGCGAGCATGAGCGGCGCGCGCAGGTTCACGTCCAGCGACCGGTTCAGCTCGCGGGGCGTGTAGTCGAGCAGCGGGCCGCTGGACGGCAGGGCCGCGTTGGCGACCAGGATGTCCACCGGCCCGGCGCGTTCGGCGAGATCCTCGACCGCCTCGGGATCGCTCAGGTCCGCGACCAAGGGCCGGGCGCCCAGCGACGTTTCGAGCTGCCCGAGCGCGTCGGCACGCCGGCCGGTGACCACCAGGTGGGCACCTCGGGCCGCGAGCGCCCTGGCCAGCGCATGGCCGATGCCACCGCTGGCGCCGGTCAGCAGAACGGTCGATCCCTTGATGGTCAGCACATCACCCTCCGTTGCTGTTCGTTCGAACGAACGGTATCGGAGGGCGGCCGAATCCGCGAGACCCGATCCGCGTCCGGTCGCATCCGATCGGCATCCGATCCGCATCCGGTCCGTGCCCGGCCCGCGACAAACCCGGCGGCTGTCCCGTATTCCGACCGTCCCGGATGATGTCCCGGCCTGCCATGGGACGATGACGTCATGCCGAACACCTCCCCGGCCCGCGCGCGCATCATCGCGGCCACGCTACGGATCATCGGCGACGACGGGATCGCCGCGGTCACCAACCGTCGTATCGCCAAGGAGGCCGGCGTCTCACTCGGCTCCGTCACCTACCACTTCGCGACCCAACACGACCTGCTGCGCGAGAGCCTGCGGTCCTTCGTCGACCAGGAGACCTGTCGTTTCACCGAGCTGGCCGCGCGCCACTGCGACGGCCCGACCACCCCGCAGGACGCCGCCGCCGTGATCGGCCAGGTCGCCGCCGACACCGCCTTCGACAGCGAGCACATCGCCCCCTTCGAGCTCTACCTCCAGGCCGGCCGCGACCCCCAGCTCCGCGCCGCCGCACAGGAGTGCTTCGCGGCCTACGACCGTCTGGCCGCCTCCCTCCTGGGCGCGATCGGCGCCCCCGACCCCGAACGCCTCGCCGGCCCCGCCGTCGCCCTCGTCGTCGGTCTCCAACTCCGCCGCCTCGCCACCGGCACCGGCACCGACGACCTCGTCGACGCACTGCTCCTCCTCGCGGGCGTCCCCTCACAGACGACCTGAGCGATAGGGCCGGGGCCCGCGCCACCACTCGCGACTCCGCTGCCATCCGGGGGGAGGCTCTCCGGGTGGCACAGAGCGCTTGCCTCCATGTCTCCCGGAGGCGCGCCGGGGAAGGCGCCCCTGACCCGTGCGGTCTCTCCGTCCCCCGGGCCCTCCGCCCCGAACCGCCACCAGTGCTTCCACGGATGCGCACCCCCGCCTGCGCCCGCTGAGCTGGACCTCTGTCAGGGAACCCGGGGTCTCCGGGGCCCGGTGGGTGACGCGAGGAAGCGGGACGGCCCGGTGGGGCGGTCCGGCGGCAGGGCGGCCCGCTCGTGCCGCCGTGCCCCGTCGCCCGCTCGACGTCTGGGAAGGACACCATGGCCACCGCCGTGCAGACCGCGCCGTACGCCTCGCCGCGCCCCGTGCCGGAAGCGCAAGGAACGGCCCTCGTCGGCCGGACACCACTGGTCGGGCGGGAGCGGGAACTCGCCGTCGCCCTGCACTGCTTGAGCCGGCAGGCCCGGGGCGGCGGGATCTGGATCACCGGGGAGCCCGGGGTCGGCAAGACCCGGCTGGCGCAGGAGGTCGTGGCGGCGTCGCAGGCGGCCCCACGCGGTGCCCGTCCGCTGCTCGCCGTGGATCCTGGGGAGCGGCCGGGCGCCGGCGATCTGCCGTACGAGCCGCGGGCGGGGGCGGGCGGGGCGGCGCGGATCGAGTGTCTGACGGCGGTCGAGGTCCCGGACGCGGCGGGGCCGTTGCTGCGGACGGATGCGCGTCGTCCCAGGACGCTGTGGATCGAGGACGCCCACCTGCTGGACGCGCAGGGGGTCGCGGTGGTGCTGCGGATCGCCCACCGCGGGACGCACAAGCTCCTGATCACCGCGAACGCCGACGAGGCCGCCCCCCGACTGCACACGCTCTGGAAGGACCAGTACCTGGCCCGCCTCGACCTCGCCCCGCTGGACGCCGTGTCCGCGCGCCGGCTGGCCGCCGCCCTGCTGGCGGGCCGGCTGACCCGGCCCGGCGCCGTCCGGCTCGCCGAGATGTCGGCCGGCAACCCGATGCTGCTGCGCGAACTGCTGCGCGCCGCCCTCTGCCAGGGGCTGCTGACACGGGACGGCGATCAGTGGCACCTCGGCGACGGGACACCCACCTCCAGTGCCCTGCGGGACCTGGTGGCCCCCGCTCTCGCGGCGCTGCCGGACGCCGAACGCGATGCGCTCCAGCTGATCGCCCTGGCCGAACCGGCGCGCCTGGCGGTGCTGGAGACCGTGGTCGGCGCGGCGACGCTGCTGCGCCTGGAGGACCGGGGACTGGTGCGGGGACGGGCGCACGGCGGGAGCCCCGGACCGCCGCCCGTCGGGGCGCTGAGCATCGCCCACCCCTATCTCGGACAGGTGCTGCGGCAGGACGTCGCGCCGCTGCGCAGCGGGGAGTGGCTACGGACCTGGGCCGCGGCGCTCGACGCCCGGGGCGGCCAACTGCCCGTCGAGCGGGTCAGGGTGACCCAGTGGCAGCTGGACGCCGGGCTGGTGCCGGATGAGCCGTCCCTCCTCGACGCCGCCGGGCACGCCCTGCGCGGACACGAACTGCCCGTCGCCGCCCGGCTGGCGAAGGCAGCCTGGCGCACCCACCGCACCGCGCTCGCCGCCGAACTCCTCGGCCGGGTCCTGCTGGCCGGCGCGGACCTCGACGAACTGATCGGCTTCGCCGCCGACGCCGGCGCCGACCGCCCGGACATCGCCGCCCGCCTCGATCCCCTCGCCGCCCGCGCCCTGGCCCTCCAGGGCCGGCACGCCGAGGCGGACCGGCTCATCGAGCGGCTGCACGGCGACGAACAGCAGGCCGCCCGGGCCGTGGCGGACTGCTTCCGCGGCGGTGCCGACCGCGAGCTCGCCGGCGCCGCCCCACCGGTCGCCCGGCCCGGCGCATCCCACCGCACCGAGTCCGCGCTGCTCGCCATGTCCGCCCTGTGCCGCCGGGGACGGCCGTTGGACGCGCTGGAGATCCACCGTCGACTCCAGCGGCAAGGGGCCGGTGAACGGGGCACGGGCGGCCTGTGCGACGCGGACTGGCTGGCGGAGGCGCACGCCGTCGCGCTGCTCCACGCGGGGCGGCTCGAAGCCGCCGAGACCCTGCTCACCCGCGCCTACCGGTCCGCCGCCGAGGGACACCGGGTCAGGGTGGACGCCCAGCGCGGGCTGGCGCTCGGCTGCGCCCTCTACGAACGCGGCCGGCTGCGCGAAGCGCTCCCGTACGTCACCTTCACCCCGGCCTACCGCGTCGGCTGGCCACCGTGGCAGACCAAGGCCCGTGTCTACGCCGCACTGATAGCCGGCTGCCTGCCGCCGCACGGACTCCCGGCCGACGACGACACCCTGCACGGCCTGTCCGCCGGACGCCATGCCACCGCACTCGCACTGGCCCGGGCGCGCCTCGCCCACCGGGACGGCGATCAGGACGCCGCAGCCCGCCTCCTGGGCGCCGCCACGGACGCCGCCCTCGACGACGAGGCGTACGGCGACGCCGTGACAGCGCTGCACGAGCACGCCCGGCTCGGCCTGCCGCCCCACCCGGGCGCCCTCGTCGGCCTGCCCGTCCAGGGGCCGTTCCTGCGCGCCCGACTGCACTACGCCCGTGCCCTGGCGACCGGCGATGCCAAGCTGCTGGGCCGCACGTGCCACGCCCTGGCCGACTGCGGGGCGAGCCTGTACGCCGCCGAGGGCTATGCGGAACTCGCCCGGCTGCAGCGGGACGCCGGCCGGGAGCGCGCCGCCACCGCCGCGACCGCGCAGGCCCGCACCCTGCTCCGGCGCTGCGGCGACGTGGCCACCCCGCCGCTGTACTTCCTGGGTGACGGACCATCACTCTCCGTGCGGGAGCGTACCGTTGCCGCGCTCGCCGCCCGCGGCATGGCCGACAAGGAGATCGCCGCACGACTGGTCGTCTCCCCGCGCACCGTCAGCAACACGCTCTACCGCGTCTACCGCAAACTCGGCGTCGGTGACCGGCGCGACCTGCGCCGGATGCTGTCCGCCTGACAGCTGACCGACCGGGCCCGCCGTCCCCCTCCGGCGAAGGAGTAACGATCACCCACCCGGTGCCGTCCGGCCGGTGGTCCACTGGAGAGCAGCGGCAGGGACGTGGGGACGTCCCGCCGGCCGCGGGCTCCGGGCGCCTTTTCCCTGGGTGGCCCGAGCCGTTCCTTCCCCGCCCCCGTGAGCGAAGAGCGGAAGCCCACGGGGGCGGAGGAAGGGCCCGTCGAACCTCAAGCCCGCGGCCGGGAGTTCCGCCGCGCGCACCCACCGGGCGGACCGGCTTCCGGGACACCGGAGAACCGTGACACCGCAGGACCGGGACGGACACCATCCCCCGGCCCGCCCCCACAACACCCCTGCGCCACGGCCCGGCACCCCGGTCCGGCCGGACCGCGCCACACCCCGCGTCCTCCCACGAGCCGCGGGCCACACCCGAATCCCGAGAGGTAATCCGCATGGCACCAGCACAACCAGGGCGCGGCAGGCACGCCGCCGGCCCCTGGACGGCCGACCGAATCCGGACCGCGGTCCGGGACCGACTCGCCGACCACGACCCGCAGGCCACCGCCCCGGCGGCCTTCCTGGGCGCCCTCTTCGACGCGGGTCTCGCCTGGGTCCACTTCCCGCCGGGCTACGGAGGGCTGGGCGCCCCGCGCGCCCTCCAGGCCGTCGTGGACGGGGAACTGGCGGCCGCCGGCATCCCCCCGGCCGCACCCGGCCTGCACACCATTGCCCTCGGCATGGCCGCGCCCGTGCTGCTGGCCTTCGGCGACGAGGCGCAGAAACGGCGGTTCCTGCGGCCGCTGTTCACCCGGCAGGAGGTGTGGTGCCAGCTGTTCAGCGAGCCCGGCGCCGGCTCCGACCTGGCGGCGCTCGCCACCCGGGCCGTCCGGGACGAGGCGTCGGGGGACTGGATCGTCAACGGGCAGAAGGTGTGGACCTCCGTCGCGCACGAGGCCCACTGGGGGCTCCTCGTCGCCCGGACCGACCCCGCTCTGCCCAAGCACCAGGGCCTGACGTACTTCCTCGTCGACATGACCGCCCCCGGCGTCGAGGTGCGCCCCCTGCGCCAGGCCACCGGTGAGGCCGAGTTCAACGAGGTGTTCCTGACCGACGTACGGATCCCCGACAGCCGGCGGGTCGGGGCGGTGGGGGACGGCTGGAAGGTCGCCAACGGCACCCTGATGAACGAACGGGTCGCCATCGGTGCCGGCGCGCTGCCCCGCGAGGGCGGCATGGTCGGGGCGCTGGCCCGCACCTGGCGCGAGCGGCCCGAACTGCGCACCCCCGGGCTGCACGCGGACGTGCTGCGGTCCTGGGTGGAGGCGGAGGCGCTGCGGCTGACCGCGGAGCGGCTGCGCCAGCAGCTCGCCGCCGGCCAGCCCGGCCCCGAGGGCTCGGCCGCCAAGATCGCCTTCGCGCGCCTCAACCAGCGGCTGTCCGGGCTGGCCCTGGAACTCCTCGGCGAGGAGGGCCTGTCGTACGACGACTGGACCTTCCGGCGCCCCGACCCGGACGAGGACCTGTCCGGGCGCTCCTTCGGCTTCCTCTACCTGCGGGCCAAGGGCAACTCGATCGAGGGCGGCACGACGGAGATCCTGCGCAATGTCATCGCCGAACGGGTGCTGGGCCTGCCGCAGGAGAGCCGGACCGACAAGACGACCCCGTGGAAGGACCTCCCCAGGTGACCACCTCACCCCGTACCGCAGCCGGCCCCGGCTCCGCCGACACCGGCCTTCTCTACAGCGACGTCGAGGACGACCTCCGCAAGGAGCTGCGGACCCTGCTGACCGACCGCTGCCCCGCCGCGGACCTCCCGGCACGGGTGGAGGCCGAGCAGCCGCACGACACCGGCCTGTGGACCGCCCTCGCCGCGGAACTCGGCGTGACCGGGCTGCCCGTACCGATGGAGCGCGGTGGCGCGGGCGCCGGCTGGCGGGAGACCGCCGTGGTCCTGGAGGAGCTGGGCCGGGCCGCCGCCCCCGTGCCCTACCTGGCCAGCAGCGTCCTGGCGACCGCGGCGCTGCTCGCCGCGGGAGACGGCCGGCTGCTGCCCGAAGTCGCCTCCGGGGACCGGATCGCGGCGCTCGCGGTGCCGTTCTCCAGCCCGCCGGACCTGCCCTTCCCGGACACGGTGCGGTACGCCGACGGCGGGCTCAGCGGCACCGTCACCAGCGTCGCCGGAGCCCGGTCGGCGGATGTGCTGCTGGTCCCGGCGTCCGGCGGCGACGGCCCCGGGCTGTACGCCGTCGACACGGCCGCCGTGGGGCACACCGTGCGCCGCACCGCGCGCTGCTCGCTGGACCTGACCCGGCCGCTGGCCGACGTCGCCCTGCACGCGGCGCCCGCCACCGCCTTGGCCACCGGCGACGAGGCCGGTCGCCTGCTGCGCCGCGCGCTGACCACCGGGGCCGCCCTGCTGGCCTCCGAACAGCTCGGCGTCGCCCAGTGGTGCCTGTCCACGACGGTCGCCTATGTGCGGGAGCGGCACCAGTTCGCCCGGCCCGTCGGCTCGTTCCAGGCGGTCAAGCACCGGCTGGCCGATCTGTGGACGCTGGTGATGCAGGCCCGCGCGGTGGCCCGGCACGCCGTCGCGGCCCTCGATTCCGGGACCGCGGACCCGGCGCCGGAGGCCGCCCTGGCGAAGGCGTTCGTCTCCGAGGTCGTCGTCGAAGCCGCCGAGACGGCGCTGCAGTTGCACGGGGGGATCGGCTTCACCTGGGAGCACCCGGTGCACGTGTATCTGAAGCGGGCCAAGAGCAGCGCCCTGGCGCTCGGCACCGCCGACCGGCACCGCGCCGCGCTGGCCCACCTGGTGGACCTGCCGGCGGCCGGCGCCTGAGACCGGCCACGACGACGGACGCCCCGTCGCGTGCCCGTGCCGCGCCAGTGCGGTACGGGCACGGCCCGTTCGCGCCCGCGCACGGCCCGCAGGCGGCGGACGGGCCGTCAGCCGAACAGGTCCGGGTCCTCGTGGAAGAGCCGCACCAGCTCCCTGCGGGACGTGATGCCCAGCCGGGGAAAGATCTTGTACAGGTGGTACTCGACGGTCCGGGAGCTGAGGAAGAGCCGCGCGGCGATCTCCTTGTTGGTGCTCCCCTCCGCCGCGAGCCGCGCGATCCGCACCTCCTGCGGGGTGAACCGCCCTTCGCCGCTCCGCGCACCCGCCCCGTCGGCCTGCGGGCTCTCGCCGGCGGCCCGCAGCTCCTGCCGCGCCCGCTCGGCCCACGGCCCGGCCCCCACCCGGGCGAACGTCGCGGCGGCCGAGCGCAGATGCCCACGGGCCTCCCGCCGCCTGCGGGCGCGCCGCAGGGACTCGCCGAAGTACAGCTCGGTGCGCGCCTTCTCCACCGGCACGCTGCCGCTGTGCAGCTCCAGCGCCTCGGCGAAGAGCCCGGCCGCCGTGGCGTCGTCGGACGCCAGCAGGGCTCGCGACCGGGCCAGCAGCGCCCTGGCCTCGCCGTGCGTCGCCCGGCCCTGCCATCGCTCGAACGACTCCAACGCCTCCTCGGCGGCCTGCCGCTCCCCGGCCCTGACGGCGGCCTCGATCCGGTCCGGGAGGGAGAAGAACGCCACGAGCGGATGCCCGGAGCCGGGCTCGGGCACCGCCACCAGGTCCAGCAGCCGCAGCGCCTCGCCGTACGAGCCGTGCATCAGCGCCACACAGGCCAGCGCGTGCCGGGCGGTCGCGGCGGCGATGCCGATCCGGCGCGCGAGGGCCGTGGCGAGGGCGGCCTCGGCCGCCTCCCGGCAGCGGCGTTCGTCCCCGCGCAGCGCGCACATGAAGGCCCGCCGCGCCAGGTGGATGGCGGCCAGGTTCTCCTGCCCGGACTCCCGGGCCAGCCGCAGCCCCTCGTCGTTGAGGGCCTCCGCACCGGTCATGCGTCCGCTGAACATCTCCAGCTGGGCCGTGAACTCCAGATTGCTGGAGAGCACCCCCGCGTGGCCCGACGCCCGGGCCTCGTCGGCGACCCGGGCGAGCAGCTCCAGCGCCGCGGCCGCCTCCCCGAGGTAGAACGTGCCCACGCCGGCCCAGGCGACCAGCAGCGGATCACCCGCGGTGTGCGCCGCCGCGACCCCGGCGGTGATGAGCCGCGTGCCCCGGTCCGTGTCCGCCGCCACGACGTGCCCGATGCCGGTGAGCAGCAGCCGGGTGCACTCGACGACGGGGGAGCGGCCCGGCAACCGGCCCGCGGCCCGGCCGAGTTCGCCGTACCGGGCGAGATCCCCGATGTGGGAGGCGGCCTCCGCGGCCTGTATCAGGGTCCGGGCCGCGTCGTCGGGCGCGTCGGCCGCCAGCAGCCCGGCCGCCCTGACCAGGGTCGGGCAGGCGTCGGTGAGGACCCCGCCGCGCAGTTCGACGGCGCCGCGCAGCCGCAGCAGCCGGCCCGTCGTCCCCGGCCGGTCCGTGAGGGGCAGCGCCTCGCGGACCAGCTCCTCGGTGCGTGCGGCCTGCCCCGCCTGCCAGGCGGCGCGGGCGGCGTCGTGGAGCCGCTCGGCGCGCCGGTCCGCGTCCGCGGTGAGCTGCGCGGCGCGGTCCAGCAGCGCGGCGCAGCCGGCGTACTCCCCGCGCCGGTGCGCGAGTTCGCCGGCCTCCTGGAGTTCGGCCGCCACCGCCTCGTCCGGGCCGAGCGCGGCCGCCGCGAGCTGCCGGGCCCGGCGGCCGTCCCCGGCCCGGGGGCGCAGCACCTCGGCCAGTGCCCGGTGCACCAGCCGCCGCCGGGCCGGATGCGTCGCGCCGTAGACGGCGGTACGCAGCGCCGGGCTGCGGAACGCGATCCGCCCTCCGGTGACGCTCACCAGGCCGGACGCCTCCGCGGCGTCCACGCTCGACGGCTCCGCCCCGAGGCGCCCGAGCGCGGCGGCCACCGCCGGCAGATCGCCGCTCTCCTCCGCGGCCGTCACCAGCAACGCCAGCCGGACCGCGGCGGGCAGCGCGCGCACCGGCCCGAGGAACGCCCTGAGGACCCCGGACTCCAGGGGGAGGGGACGGGGCAGGGCTTCCCTGCCCGTGAGGTGACGCGACGTCAGATTCGTGCCGAGTTCACTCAGCAGCAGCGGGCTCCCGCCGGTCGCGGCCGTCACCTCGCGCACGACCGCCGCGTCCGCCCGCACCCCCGACCGCCGCGACAGCAGCGCGCCGGCGGCCTCCGCGTCCAGGCCCGGCAGCGCGAGACGGGGCAGTACGGGGTCGGCGAGCCGGGGCGGCCCCGGATCCCGCCGCGCCAGCAGCAGGCCCACGCCGTGGGGCCCCAGCCGCCGGGCCACGAACAACAGGGCGTCCACGCTGGGCCGGTCCAGCCACTGGGCGTCGTCGATCAGGCAGACCAGTCCGCGGCCCGCCGTCGCGGCCCCGGTCAGCAGCGACAGGGCCGCCGCCGACACCAGGAAGCGGTCCAACCGGTCCGCGTGCGGCGCCGCGGTCAGCCGCAGTGCCCCCGAGAGCGCCTCGGCCTGGGCCGGCGGCAGGCCCGCGACACCCGGCAGCAGGGGGCGCAGCACCTGGTGCAGCCCCGCATACGCGAGGGGGAACTCGGCCTCGGCGCCGTGTGCCGTGACCACGGTCGCCCCCAGGGCCCGCGCGCGCCGCCCGGCCTGCTCCAACAGGGCGCTCCGGCCGCAACCGGGTTCGCCGTGCAGCAGGAGCAGGCCGCCGCGGGAGGCCGTGACACCACCGAGAACGCGGTCGATCTCGGCCAGTTCGTCGTCACGGCCGAACAGTTCGGTGTCCCTGTCGATGATCCTTGCCTCCGTACCGGGAGCCGCCGCCGGCGGGTGGGGCCGGTCCCGGGCCTGTCGCCAACGTCCCGTCGTCCGCCCGGGCAGGAGGGACGGTGCGGACCGGCCCTGCGGGCCCGGGCCCCGGCGGCGAGGTTTCATCGTAGAGCGGGGCCGGCCTGCGGGAGCGGGGGAGCGGGTCCGGACGGCCGCGGTGCGGGGCGCGGCCCGCACCCCCCCCGGCGCCCGGCCCCCGGTGAACCGCCCGCCGCCGGCGGACTACTCGTACACCTCCCCCCGCTCGGCGCGCGCCACCAGCGAGGCCGGTGGCGTGAACCGCTCCCCGTAGCGCGCGGCCAGTTCGTGCGCGCGGGCGACGAACCCGGCGGGCCCGCCCTCGTACTGGTTCACGTACTGCAGCACGCCGCCCGTCCACGCGGGGAACCCGATCCCGAGGATCGAGCCCACATTGGCGTCCGGCACCGACCGCAGCACCCCCTCGTCCAGGCACCTGACGGACTCCAGTGCCTCGGCGAACAGCATCCGTTCCTGCATGTCGGCGAAGGGAACCGGCGGGTCGTCCGCCGGGAAGGCGTCGGCCAGCCCCGGCCACAGCCGCACCCGCTCGCCGTCGGCGTAGTCGTGGAAACCGGCACCCTCCAAGCGGCCGGGGCGCCCCCACTCCACCATCCGGTCGATGACGTCATAGGCCGCCTGATGGGGCAGTGTGCGCCCCTCCGCCGCGTAGGCGGCCTGGGTCTCCCTGCGGACGTGCTGGGCCAGCTTCATGTTCAGCTCGTCGAACAGGGCCAGCGGCGCGGTCGGATAGCCGGCCTGCATCCCGGCCTGCTCCACGGACGCCGGGGCGGCGCCCTCGGCGATCAGGCTCAGCGCCTCGTTGAGGAAGGTGCTGATCACCCGGCTGGTGAAGAAGCCGCGGCTGTCGCCCACCACGATCGGTGTCTTGCCGATCTGCCGGGCGAGGTCGAAGGCCCTGGCCAGCGTCGCGTCCGAGGTCTTCTCGCCGACGATGATCTCCAGCAGCGCCATCTTGTCGACCGGGGAGAAGAAGTGCAGGCCGACGAAGTCCTCCGGCCGGCGCACCCCCTCGGCGAGACCGGTGATGGGCAGGGTGGACGTGTTCGAGGCGAGCACCGCGTCCGGTGCCAGATACGGCTCGATCTCGGCGAACACCTGCTTCTTGAGCCCGGCGTCCTCGAAGACCGCCTCGATCACCAGGTCCGCCCCGGCCGCGTCCTCGGCCCGGTCCGTGGGCGTGATCCGGTCCAGCACCGCCGCACGGCCGTCCTCGGTCAACTGCCCGCGGGAGACCGCACGGTCCAGGATCTTCCGCGAGTACGCCTTGCCCCGCTCGGCGGCCGCCCCGTCGATGTCCTTCAGGACGACGTCGATACCGGCCGCGGCGCACACATACGCGATGCCCGCGCCCATCATGCCGGCGCCCAGTACCACCGCCCTGCGCACCCGGTGCGCGGGGAAGCCCTCGGGGCGGCTGCCGCCGTTCGCGATGTGCTCCGTGTCGAAATGGAACGCCTTGATCATGTTCGAGGAGATCTGCCCGCAGGCCAGCTCGGCGAGGTAGCGCGTCTCGATGGCCAGCGCGGTGTCGATGTCGACCTGGGTGCCCTCGACCGC
This sequence comes from Streptomyces angustmyceticus, assembly GCF_019933235.1. Lineage (NCBI taxonomy): Bacteria > Bacillati > Actinomycetota > Actinomycetes > Kitasatosporales > Streptomycetaceae > Streptomyces > Streptomyces angustmyceticus. The sequence continues at coordinate 7,453,379 of NZ_CP082945.1, forward strand.
CGCGGCCAGGATGTGGTGCGGGGCGTCCATCTTGGTTCCCCGGCCCCGGTTGCGGACGGTCGCGGAGAACGGCACCACGACCGAGTGGTTGAAGGTCCGGGAGGTCGCGGCACCACCGGGGATGCGGTAGCCCTCGACGTCCCACGGCTGCGCCGCCCCGGGCGTCCGGGCGATCCACTCCCGGGCCCGCAGGAACATGTCCCCGGCGGACTCGGCCACCTCGTCGACCAGGCCCTTCGCCAGCGCCTGCGGCGGGGTGAACAGCCGGCCCGTCAGTACGACGGAGGACAGCGCCTCGTGCAGGCCCAGCATGCGCACCGTACGGGTCAGCCCGCCGGCGCCCGGGAGCAGCCCCAGGGTCACCTCGGGCAGCCCGATCCGGCTGCCCGCCGCGTCCAGCGCGATCCGGTGGTGGCAGGCCAGCGCGACCTCCAGGCCGCCGCCGATCGCCGCGCCGTTCACCGCCGCGACCACCGGCCGGCCCAGCGTCTCCAGCCGGCGCAGCAGGCCCTTGAGGTGGTCCGAGGCGCGCGCCAGCTCCGCCGCCCGGTCGGGCGCGGTCCGGCGGAGCACGGTGAGGTCGGCGCCGGCGAAGAAGCTCCGCTTGGCGGACGTGAGGATCACGCCGGTCACAGTCTCCCGCTCGGCCTCCAGGCGTGCCACGGCGGCGTCGAGCGAGGCGGCGAAGACGGCGTTCAGCACGTTCACGGAGCCGGTGGGGTCGTCCATGGTCAGGACGACGATGCCGTCCTCGTCCTGCTCCCAGCGGATCATGGTGTCGGTCATGCGAGGGGTCCTGTTCGGTAGCGGTAGCGGTGGCGGACGGCGGGGCGGGCGGAGCGGGCGGTCACAGCCGCTCGATGACGGTGGCGATGCCCATCCCGCCGCCGACGCACAGCGTGACGAGGGCGCGGCGGGCCTGACGGCGCTCCAGTTCGTCGACGACGGTGCCGACGAGCATCGCTCCGGTGGCTCCCATGGGATGCCCCATCGCGATGGCGCCGCCGTTGACGTTGACCTTCTCCATCGGCACGCCCAGCTCCTTGACGAACTTCAACACCACCGAGGCGAACGCCTCGTTGAGCTCGAAGAGGTCGATGTCGTCGAGGGTGAGCCCGGCCAGGTCGAGCACCTTGCGGGTCGCCGGGGCCGGTCCGGTCAGCATGATCAGGGGGTCGGTGCCGGTCAGGGCGGCGGCCACGATCCGGGCGCGCGGCGTGAGGTCGAGAGCGGCGCCGGCCCGCTCGCTGCCGATCAGCACCAGGGACGCCCCGTCGACGATGCCGGAGGAGTTCCCGGGGGTGTGCACATGCTCGATCCGCTCCACCCAGTGGTACTTCTGCAGGGCGATCGCGTCGTAGAGGGCACCCGGCGCCGCGAACGACGCGGGCAGCGCGCCGAGCCCGCTCAAGGTGGTGTCCGGCCGCACCAGTTCGTCGTGGTCCAGCACCGGCACGCCGTGGTCCACCACCGGGACGACGGACTTGGCGAAGTAGCCGCCGGACCACGCGGCCGCGGCACGCTGCTGCGACCGCAGCGCGTAGGCGTCCACGTCCTCGCGGGTGAAGCCCTCCATGGTGGCGATCAGGTCGGCGCTGACGCCCTGCGGCACGAAGGCGCCCTTGCGGCTGGTCTCCGGGTCGAAGGCCCACGGGCCGCCGTCCGAGCCCATGGGCACCCGCGACATCGACTCCACACCGCCGGCCACGATCAGCTCGTCCCAGCCGGAACGCACCCGCGCCGCGGCCGTGTTGACCGCCTCCAGGCCCGAGGAGCAGTAGCGGTTGAGCTGGACGCCGCAGACCGTGTCGGGCAGGCCCGCGGCCAGCGCCGCCGCCTTCGCGATGTTGCCGCCCTGGTCGCCGACCGGCATGACGGAGCCCAGGACGAGGTCGTCGATCGCCGCCGGGTCCAGGTCGGGGTGCCGGCGCAGCAGCTCGTCGATCAGGCCGGTCAGCAAGGTGATGGGTTTGGTGCCGTGGAGGGCGCCGCTCTTCTTGCCGCGCCCGCGCGGGGTGCGGATCGCTTCGTAGAGGAATGCCTCGGTGGTCATGGAAGGTCCCTTGTCCGGGGGATGGATGGAAGAGAGAAGGAAGAGAGGGAGGGGCGGAGGGGCGTGGGCGATGCGACGCGCGGCCGCCGCCCGCTGGGTGCGTTCACCCGGCGGACGAGGCGGCGGCCACCACGCCGGCGGCCAGGAGCTCCTCCGTCTCCGCGGCCGAGTAGCCCGCCTCGGCGAGCACCGCGGCCGTGGCGTCGCCGGGCCGGGCGGCCCGGGTCGGCGGTGCGCACGGGGTGTCGCCGAAGCGGGGCGCCGGCGCGTGCTGCACCAGCCCCTCGCAGGTCACGAAGCTCTCGCGGGCCGCGAAGTGCGGATGCCGGGGAGCCTCCTCCAGGGAGAGGACCGGCGCGAAGCAGGCGTCGACGTCCTCGAACACCGCACACCACTCGTCGCGGGTGCGCTGCCGGACCACCTCGGCGATCCGCTTCTTGTACTCCGGCCAGCGGCTCCGGTCCCACGCGTCGGCGAAGTCGGCCGGGTCCAGCCCCAGGGCCCGGTACATCGCCTGCTGGAACTGCGGCTCGACCGCACCGAAACTCACATGGCGGCCGTCGGCGGTCTCGTACGTGTCGTAGAAGTGCGCACCGCCGTCCAGCCAGTTGGTGCCCGCCCCGGGCAGCCAACTGCCCTGCTGGCTGAGGCCGTAGAAGATGCCCATCAGCTGCGCCACGCCGTCGGCCATCGCCGCGTCCACCACCTGACCGCGGCCGGTGGTGGTGCGCGCCTGCAGCGCGGCGAGGATCCCGACGGCCAGCAGCATGCCCCCGCCGCCGAAGTCGGCGAGCAGGTTGAGCGGAATCACCGGGCCGCTGCCCGGCCGTCCGATGGCCGACAACGCCCCCGACAGTGCCGTGTAGTTGATGTCATGGCCGGCCGCGTGAGCCAGCGGCCCGGTCTGTCCCCAGCCCGTCATCCGCCCGTAGATCAGGCGCGGGTTGGTGTCGAGACACGGCTCGGGACCCAACCCCAGCCGCTCCATGACACCGGGCCGGAAGCCCTCGATGAGCACATCGGCGCGGTCGGTCAGCCGCTGCGCCACCGCGCGGCCTTCGGGGGCCTTCAGATCGACGGCGACCGACCGCCGGCTGCGGCCCAGGATGACGTCGTCGAACGGGCGGTCCACTTCGGCCGGCCGGTCGATCCGTACGACCCGGGCGCCGAGATCCGCCAGGACCGTCGCACAGAACGGCCCGGGGCCCTGAGCACCGATTTCGACTACCTGCAGACCGGTCAACGGCCCCATGCGCGCCTCCTTGCGCTGCGCCGCGGAGACCTCGCTCACGGGACGCCCGAGTGCCCCGCGGCACGCCCGGGACGGCACAGGGCGCCGGCCGGACGAGGCGGGATGTCGGAGGTCTGCTCCCGGTCCGTCACGGACCGGCGGGACGCCGGCCCACGGGAAGGAGGGAGCGGTGAGGGGAGGTCCGCCGCGGATGTGCGGATGGGTTCCCGCGCGGTGGCGGGACGGGACGCGACCCCGGGACTCCGTAGGGCACATGGTGCGCACGGGCTCTACGCCCGGAGGAATCCCGCGGTGGGTGACCGCCCGCTCGGCGGGCGCCGCTGGCCACAGTGTTAACGGCGATCAGCGCCGGTGTCCAGCGAACCGGTGCCGTGGCAGCCGTCACATCGCAGGCATCCGCTCCGGCCCGCCCCGCGGGAGTCCGGCCCGCCGTGGAGGCCGCACTACGAACCAACAGGCAAGTGTCACAAGGGAGTTGCGTCCCGCAGGACACTTCCCCGGCCCCGCCCGGCGGACCGCAGGAGCCGGACCGAAGCCCCCGGGGCCGCACCGGCGACCGTCGCCCCGACCAGTGGTCCTACGGATGCGGTGCCCCGCCCCCGGACCGTTGGATGCAGGGAGCGCGGCGGTGCCGCCCCGGGTGACGGTGGCAGCGCCGCGCACACGCCGTGCACCACCCCACCTGTGCCGGGCACCCCGCTGGCCGCCCGGCCCCGCTCGCCGTACCGAGCGGCTCACCGCACCGCCCTGGACCACAGGGCCCTCCCGGGAGGAACACCATGCCGGACCCGTCCCACCGCGTAGCCGTTGTCACCGGCGGTGCCCGAGGCATCGGCGCCGCCACCGCCAGACGCCTCGCCGCCGACGGCATGTCCGTCGCGGTCCTGGACCTCGACGCCGCCGCCTGCGAGCCCGTGGTCGCCGCCATCACCGCGGCCGGCGGCCGGGCCCTGGCCGTCGCGGCGGACGTCTCCGACACCGACCAGGTCGACGCCGCCACGGCCCGGATCGCCGGCGCACTCGGCCCGCCGACGGTGCTGGTCAACAACGCGGGCGTGCTGCGCGACAACCTCCTGCACAAGATGTCGGAGGCCGACTGGGAGACGGTCATGGGCGTCCATCTGCGCGGGGCCTTCCTGATGACCCGGGCGGCCCAGCGGTACATGACCGAGCAGCGCTGGGGCCGGATCGTGAACCTGTCCTCGACCTCGGCCCGCGGAAACCGGGGGCAGGCCAACTACGCGGCGGCCAAGGCGGGACTCCAGGGATTCACCAGGACGCTCGCCGTGGAGCTGGGCAAGTTCAACATCACCGCCAACGCGGTCGCCCCGGGCTTCGTCGTCACCGAGATGACCCGCGCCACCGCGGCCCGCGTGGGCGCCGACTTCGAGGAACTGCGGGCGCACATGGCCGGGCTGATACCCGTCGCGCGGGTCGGCGAGCCCGAGGACATCGCCCACGCGGTGTCCTTCCTGGTGGGGGAGGAGGCCGGCTTTGTCTCCGGCCAGGTCCTCTACGTCTCGGGCGGTCCGCAGGGATGAGCGTCCCGGGCACCCACCCCGCCGGCGCAGCGAACCCGGCGCCCCCGCAACCGTCCGCAGCCGGCCGCGCGGCGCCGCGCGGCCGCAGAGAGGTGACCGTGAACCTTCCGCCGACCGACGGGGACCGCCCGGTCTCCCTCGCCCATCTCTTCCTCTCCCGCGTCGCCGCCACCCCGGGGGCGGAGGCGTACCGCTCCCCCGTGCCCACCGGACCGGGCGGTGGCGAGGAGCCGTGGCAGTCGCTGACCTGGGAGCAGACGGGGCAGCGCGTACGGGCCGTCGCCGCCGGACTGCTGTCCCTGGGCATCGGCGCCGAGGACCGGGTGGCGATCGCCTCCGGTACCCGCCTGGAGTGGATCCTCGCCGACCTGGGCATCCTGTGCGCCGGCGCGGCCACCACCACCGTCTACCCCAGCACCGACGCCGACGAGACCGCGTACATCCTGGCCGACTCCGGCAGCCGCGTGCTCTTCGCCGAGGACGCCGGGAAGGCGGCCAAGGCCCTCGCCCACCGTGCCGAACTGCCCGCGCTGGCCGCGGTGGTTACCTTCGACCCCGTGCCGGTGCCCGATGACGACGGACCGGCCGCGGCGCTCCCGGTGCTCTCCCTCGCCGACCTGGAACGGCGCGGCGCGGACCACCTGCGCGCGTACCCCGAAGCCGTCGAGCAGGCCGTCGCCGCCATCGACCGGGAGCACCTGGCCACCCTCATCTATACCTCCGGCACCACCGGCCGGCCCAAGGGCGTACGGCTGGTGCACGACTGCTGGGCCTTCCAGGCACAGGCCGCCCGCGACCTGGGCCTGCTCACCACGGCCGACCTGGAGTACGCCTGGCTGCCCATGGCCCACGCCTTCGGCAAGAACCTGCTGTGCGGTCAGATCGCCGTGGGTTACGCCCTGGCGGTGGACGGCCGGCTCGACCGGATGACCGCCAACCTGCAGCGACTCCGGCCGACCCTGATGGCCGCGGTGCCCCGGGTCTTCGAGAAGATCTACAACTCGCTGGCCGCCGAGGCGCGCGGCCAAGGCGGCCTGCGGCGGCGGGTCTTCGACTGGGCAGCCCGGGTGGCCCGCGACTACGCCGCGGCCGCCCAGGAGCGGGGAGCCGAACACGGCGGCGGCATGGAAGCCGGCCGCCGCCTGGTGCCGTTCCCGCTCGCCGCCCGGCACGCCCTCGCCGACCGGCTGGTCTACGCCGGCGTCCGCGACCTCTTCGGCGGCCGGATGCGGGGCTGCCCCACCGGCAGCGCGCCGCTCGCCCCCGACATCGGCCGGTTCTTCAGCGGCGCCGGGATACCGGTCCTGGAGGGGTACGGGCTGACCGAGTCGGCGTGCGGGGCGTCCATGAGCCTGGCGGAGTTCCGTACCGGCACGGCAGGCCGGCCGCTGCCCGGGGTCGAGGTGCGCATCGCCGACGACGGGGAGATCCTGATGCGCGGCCCGAACATCATGCGCGGCTACCACAACCTCCCCGAGCGGACGGCCGAAGTCCTCGACCCCGACGGCTGGTTCCACACCGGTGACCTCGGGGAACTCACGCCCGACGGCTATCTCCGCATCACCGGCCGCATCAAGGAACTGATCAAGACCTCCGGCGGCAAGTACGTCGCCCCGCTGGAGATCGAGAGCCGCTTCAAGGGCGTCTGCCCGTACGTCTCCCACATCGTCGTCATCGGGGACCACCGCAACTTCTGCACCGCCCTGGTCACCCTCGACGAGGCGTCGATCATGTCCTGGGCGAAGTCCCGTGGAACGACCGGCCGTTCGTATGCCGAGGTGTGTGCCGCGGACGAGACCCACGCGCTCGTGGGGCAGTACATCGGCCAGGTCAACGCCGGCCTCCAGCGCTGGCAGACGATCAAGAAATTCGCCGTGCTGCACCGGGACTTCGACCTCGCCCACGGGGAGCTGACCCCCAGCATGAAGGTCCGGCGGCCCCAGGTCGAACGCAGCTTCGCCGACCGGATCGAGGCCATGTACGAGGGCGCCCGGGAGCGTTGAGCCGGGCCGGAGGCGGCGGGCACCGGAACCGTTCCGGCGCCCGCCGCCTTTGGCCTGCCCGCGTCCGAGAGCCCGCGGCCCGCGGATCCGGTGTCCCCGGGGAGCCGCCCGGCACGGCACCCCGGAGCCCGCCGGGCCGGACCTCTCAGCCGAGCAGCGTGCCGTAGACGGCCGCGAGGAGCTTCATACAGCGGTCGTCCGTGGTCGCGCCGTGGTCCACCATGCGGTTGGGGACATAGGCGAACGCCATCCCGGCGTCGCGGTCGACGAGGCAGGCGGAGCCGCCCGCCCCGCCCCAGAACCCGACGCGGGCGTGGGGCGAGACGGGCAGGCTGTCACTGGGCAGCGCGAACCCCAGCCCCCAGCGGACCGGGAACTGCAGGATGCGGTCGAGCCCGTCCGTCTGGGTCACGAACACCGCGTCGCAGGTGGCCTCCGACAACAGCCGCACGCCCCGCGCCTCGCCGCCGCCCGCCAGTACGGACTGGATCGCCGCGATCGCGTACGCGTTTCCGTGCCCGTTGAACGCGGGAAGTTCCGCCTCCCGCCATTCCGTGGTCCAGGCGACCTTGTGACCGGTCTCGTAGATCGGCGGATTGTTGAGGGCCCGCACCATCGGATGGTCCATGGGCACGCCCTCCGCTATCACCGGCGGAGGAATGACGGGGGACACCCGGTGGTGCTGTTCCCGGGGCAGACCGATATGGAAATCGGCGCCGAGCGGGCGGGCGATTTCCCGGGCGAGAAAGGTGCCCAGGCTCAGGCCGGTGATCCGGCGGACCACTTCGCCGACGAGGTGCCCCTGGGTGTAGCCGTGGTAGCCGCTCGCCGTGCCGGGCTCCCAGCGGGGCGTCTGCCGGGCGAGGAGGGCGGTGGACTTCCGCCAGTCGTAGACGTCCTCGAAGGTCACCGGCTCGTCCCAGGCCGGCAGCCCGGCGGAGTGCGCGAGCAGGTGCCGGACCAGTACGTTCTCCTTGCCGGCCTGGGCGAACTCCGGCCAGTACCGCGCGACCGGGGCATCGAGGTCGAGCGTGCCGCGGTCGGCCAGCACCAGTGCGCACAGGGCCGTGACCGTCTTGGTGGTGGAGAAGACGTTGGTGAGGGTGTCGCGCTGCCACGGGCGGGTGCGGGCCTCGTCGGCATGGCCGCCCCAGAGGTTCACCACCGGCTCGCCCGCCAGAAACACGGCGACGGACGCCCCCACGTCCGTGCCGTTCGCCAGATTCTCCCGGAACAATTCCTCGAGGGCGGAGAACCGCGCGTCACAGGAGCCATATATGTCGTTCATGCCGGCCAACTTAAAGGCGGCAGACTGCCGTTGCACGGGGCAGGGGGCGGTAATTCGGAAATGGAGTAGCCCTTGCTCACCGCCCCCACCCGGAAAAGACGATGCCGTCCTACATTTCGTCGATCAGTTCCGTCAGCCGCTGGGTGAGTTCGGTGACGGCGGAGCGCTGTTCGGGGCCGAGGTCGCGAGAGGCGCGCAACTGCCCCTCGCGCCCGTAGCTCGACACCCATCCCCTCGACGACGCCCAGCGCGCCGCCATCGAGCGAGGCAACGCCGAAACGCTCTTCCCGCGGCTGGCCGCCTGAGCCCGGGGAGGGGGAGGCCCGCCCACCCAAGGCGGGCCCGCACGGACCGGGCACTCAGGGATGAACGCCTACGGACGAGCACCTACGGATGAGCGCTCGGCAACGAGTACGCACGGGCAGCTCCTCGCGAACGCCCCCTCAGGGACGGGCGGCCACCAGCAGATCGACCACATAGCGCTCCTCCACCATGCCCGCCGGGAAGAGCTCGTGCAGGCGGGCGTGCTCGTCGGTGAGGAACGCCTGCGCGGCAGCCTCGCCGAGGACGAGAAACGCCGAGTGGCTGCTGATATTGGCGAGATGCGTCTCCAGGGAGACGGTCCGCCCCCAGCGCACCTGCCGCCGCGCGACACGGAGCCCGGACAGCCCCGCGAGCCGCACGGCGTCGTCGTCCGGAAGGGCTGCGGACGTCCGCTTGCCCCCGCAGTGCCGGGCGATGCGTTCGTGCTGCGCGGCGATCCACGGCACATCGAGGGCGTGGGTGTTCCACCAGACCGCCAAAGCCCCCTCCGGACGCAGCACGCGCAGCGCCTCGGGGACGGAGCGGCCGGTGTCCGTCCAGTGCCAGGACTGCGCATACGTGACCAGGTCGCAGGAGGCATCGGCGAGCGGCAGGGCATTGCCGTCGCCCCGGACGACCGGCACGTCGGGGAGAGCGCCGCGGAACTGCGCGGCCATGCCGTCGCCCGGCTCGACGGCGAGAACGTCGGCGCCGCGTCCCCGTAAGAGGGCGGTGGCGATGCCCGTGCCCGCACCGACGTCGGCGACGCGGGCCCCGGCGAGGGGGCGGCCCATGAACTCCTCGACGGCGTCCAGGAGAGCGGGCGGGTAGGAGGGCCGGTTCGCGGCGTACCGGGCCGCCGCCGTGTTGAACGAGTGGGCACGCGAAAGAGAGGTCATCCCTCCATCCTCACCTACTGCCCACCGCCCCCGGCCCTTCTCCGACGGGCGCTCGTACGCCATCTGACGCGGTGTGCCCTTCGCCCGTCCGGGTCGACCGTGCCGCCGTGGAAACCTGACCGCCCGCCCTTCCCGCGGGCCGCTCGCCGCGGCGGTTAGGGTGCGCACCAGGTGCCCGGGCGGCAGTCGGACCGCCGGGCCTGCCCGGAACGGAGCGCAAGGTGACACTCTCGCCCTCGGTGCGAAAAGGGATCTGGATCGCACCCCTTCTGCTGGCGATTCTGGGTATCGGCGTGGCGGTCGTCGTGGGCATCGCGGATGCCAGCCCCACCGAGCAGACCGAACCGGCCACCTCCGGCAGCCCGCTGCTCACCGAGGTCGGCGAGCAGATCGCGCTGCCGGCGCGGACCTGGACGGCTTCCGGCACCCACACCGCACAGGGCTATACGACCGAGGCGGCCAGGACCATCAGCGTCGAGGGCATGAAGGCCGACTGCGACAACATCAACCTCAACAAGAAACTGGCCGCCGACTTCCGCAGCGACGTGTTCGGCCCCGGCATGAAGGGCTTCTTCTACAAGTGCCAACGGGTCGGCTCGGGCACCAACAAGTACTGGTTCACCCTCAGTTCCGCGCACCGCGCCCAGATCGACAAGCTCTGCGATCCCCGCACCACGTACGCGCTCGTCCACGACGCGCAGCACCGGACTTACTGGATCGACAAGCCCTTCACCTGCACCAGCCGCGTCGGCCCGTCGTAGCGCGTCGCCCCGGCGCACCGCTCACCGGCCCCCGGATCCCCCGTCGGGCGTGAGGTACGCGCCCGGTGGCACACCGACCGCCCGCCGGAACGCCGCGACGAAGGCGCTCGGGGAGGCATAGCCGACCCGCGCGGCGACCGCCGCCACCGTGGCGCCGCCGGCCAGCAGCGGCATCGCGGCCCGGAGCCGGACGCGGGTGCGCCACTGCCCGAACGGCACCCAGCGCCCGGGCAGCGGAGTGCCCCCGCCCCCGGCGTCGTCAGGCGATGGCGGCCTCGTGGACCGCCTTCGACAGGCGGGCGTTTTCCGGGGCGGCGCCGCCCGGGAAGGCGAAGCGGCGGCGGGTGTAGCCGTAGGCGAGGCCCGAGCGGGGGTCGCCGAAGGCGAGGGAGCCGGCGGCGCCGCTGTGGCCGAAGGTGTTCGCGGCGAGGGCGGGGAACAGCACGCTGACGGCCTCGAAGCCCAGGGCGAAGGTGCTCGGGTTGTGGAAGACCAGGTCGGTGCCGGCCGAATGGATGCGGGAGAACTCGGCGGTCGTCTCGGGCTTGAGCAAAGCGCCCAGGCCGTGGAACGCGCCGATGGCCGCGGCGTACATCCCGGCGATGCCGCGCGCGTTGCCCACACCGCCGACCGAGGCCGGGCTCTTGGCCAGCGAGGCGTCGGAGTTGACGAACGCGGTCAGGTCGAAGGCGGGGTCGGCGCTGCGATTGAAGGCGATGCCGACGAGGCTGTGGCGGCCGCCCGCGTTCGCGGTCAGCTCGGCGAGCTGCTCGGGTGTCGGCAGCATCGGCAGCACGTCGCGGTGCCGGGCCCGCTCGGACTCGGGAAGCCCCAGGAAGAAGTCGAGGGCGTACGGTGCGCGGACCCGCTCCTCGTAGATCTCCTGGATGGAGCGGCCGGTGGTCCGCCGTACGACCTCCCCGGTGAGCGCGCCGATCACCAGGGCGTGATAGCCGTGGCCGACGCCCGGCTGCCAGAACGGCCGCTGCCCGGCGAGCCGTTCGGCGATCACGCGGTCGTCGGCGAGTTCCTCCGAGGTGAAGCCGTCGTCCGCGCCGATGACGCCGGAGCGGTGCGCGAGCAGCTCGCGCAGGGTCAGCGCGCCCTTGCCCTCGGCGGCGAACTCGGGCCAGTAGTCGGCGACCCTGCGGTCGAGCTCCAGGACACCGTCCTGCACGAGCAGCGCGACCACCAGGTGCGCGGCGCCCTTGGTGGTGGAGAAGACTCCGGTCAGCGAGTCCCCGGTGACGTCTCCCGCCCACAGGTCCACCACCAGCTCGCCGTCCTTGTACGCGGCGAGCTGCGCGCCCGGGTCGTGCTCCTCCTCCGCGACGAACGCGGCGAACTCCTCGCGCACGCCCTCGTAGCCCTCGGCGACGGTGCCGTGGACGGTGGTGCCGGCCGTGTCGTTCGACATGTGTTTCCCCTCGTGTCCCACTCATCGGTGCCGTGCGTCGGCGCGCTGCCTACGGAAGAGACCAACCGGCGGCCGGGGCCGGTCATTCCCGCCGTACGGAAGATCCGGAGCCGCCTGGTGCCAGGGGGAGGAGGAAGAGGAGAAGGCCAGGGGAGAGACACGTGCAAGACTGCTGTGATGACTGTGCACCTCATCTCCGTCATAGGAAGCAGCCCAGGTGTCGGGAAGTCCACCCTGTGCCGTGCGGTGGCCGGTTTCCTCGCCGAGGACGGCGCATCGGTCGACCATTTCGAGGAGGCCGACATCCTCACCCGGCCGGCTTTCCGGCCCGTGGCGGAGGAGTTCGCCGAAGGAGCTTCCGGCGTCCGGCCCGCGACCCTGGTCGACTGCACTCGCACCTACATCGCGGAGTCGCTGGCGGCGGGCAGGGACTACCTGGTGACGGACGCCCTGGTGCCGTTCCTCCCGTCGCTGGTGGCCTGGGGCCACGACGAGGCGGCACTCGTCCACGTCATGGCAGAGCTGACCCGTGCCGTGGAGCCGGCCCGGGTCACCGTGGTGTATGTCCACGACGACCCGGAGACGGCGCTGCGGCGCGCTGTCGAGCGGGAGGGTGCCGCCTGGGCGGACTGGTACGTGCGGAAGCTCGCTGGTTCCCCCGGCACCCAGGCCGTTCATGACCTCGCGTCGGCCGCCGCACATCTCCGATCCGAGGCCGACCTGACCCGCCGCCTCCTCGCGCGGACCCCGTGGGACGTACTGACCGTGGACGTAGGAAAGCTCGATGCTCAGGAGGCGTACGCCTATGCCCGCCGTCACCTGACGGACGCACGGGAATGGTCCTAGGTGTACTGACCGGGGACGTTAGTCAATCGTGTGAACGGCGGCTGACTGCCACACGCGGTGTGCGGACGGTGATGGTTGTACTGGTGGAGCCAGCCGGACAGTGCGTCTCGTCGTTCTTGCTCGCTGGTGTAGCAGCGGGCGTAGGCCCAGCCGTCGGCCATGGTGCGGTGGAAGCGCTCGACCTTCCCGTTGGTCTGCGGACGGTAAGGGCGCGTGAACTTCGGCGTGATCGACAGCGCGTCGCACGTGTCCCGCCACAGGTTTGACCGATAGGCACCTCCGTTGTCCGAGAGCACCCTCTCGATGGTGACGCCGCGCGCGGCGAACCACTCCACCGCGCTGTGCAGCACGCTGACTGCGGTCATGGACGTCTCGTCATCGCGGACCTCGGCGTATGCGACGCGAGAGTGGTCATCGATGACGGTGTGCACAAATGCGTATCCGAGCTTCGGGTCGCCGTAGGCGTTGCGTGACTTGCCAGGAGTCGCGGAGCGGTGTTTTTCGCCTTGGCGGCGACCGACGTAGCGCCAGCCGCCGCCGTCGGGGATGTTCCCGAGCTTCTTCACGTCCACGTGCACCAGCGATCCCGCATGGTCGTGCTCATACCGGCGGACGGGCTCGCCGGACGCGCGGTCGACGTAGGCGAGTCGGTTCAGGCGGGCCGATCGCAGGATTCGGTGCACTGTCGACGGGGCGATGTTGAGTCTCGCAGCGAGCTGGACCGGCCCTTCCCGCAGACGTAGTCGTAGGCTGACGCACCTCTTCGTCACGGTCTTGGGTGTCTTGGCCGGCGAGCTCCGCGGTCGTGAGGATCGGTCCTGCATGGACTCGTCTGCGAGGTAGCGGTCGAGCCAGCGCTTCACGGTCGGCCAGGACACCTGGAACCGGGCCGCGACTTCGCTGATGGGCCAGCCGTCGTCAGCGACGAGTCGAGCGACTTTCAGACGGTGGCGCGGTGTGAGGGCCGCGTTCGTATGGGACATTTCTGAGCTCCTGGACAGGCCGAAGGGCCGGCCATGGTGTGTGGCCGGCCCTTCAGCTTGGAGACATGTGGGTAGGGATTGTGCGGCTCAGTCGACTGGGGAGACTCGGATGAGGTTGCCGTCGGGGTCTGTGATCACGAACGTGCGGCCGAAGACAGCAGCGTGCGGCTCCTGCACGACGTGGACTCCCTTCGAGGCCCAACTCGTGAAGATCTCGTCGATCGCCTCCGGTGGCCCCGGCACCATGAGTCCGATCTCGGTCGTACGAGGGGTGCTCGGGACCGCGTGCTCGCTGTAGCCCGTCCACAGCGCGAACAGGACACCGGGGGCAGCTTCGAAAGCTACGTAGTGGGGACTGGTGAAGGTCGGTTCGATCTCGAACAGGTCACTGTAGAAGGCGGTGGCGGCCTCGGTGTCGCGGACGCCGATCAGGAACAGGTTCGGTGTGGGCATGGAGCGCTCCTCAATTCGTTGATTACTCGGTACAGCACCCAGTGGATCGCCCCATCGCGACAGAACCTGTCATCTTTTCTGAGAACATGGGTCAGCATGAAGGCTTCAAGGCTCTTGCATCTCCTGTTGCTCCTGCAGACCCGCCAGCGGCTCACTACGACGGAGCTCGCCGCGCGTCTTGAGGTGTCCCGGCGTACTGTGCTGCGGGATGTCGAGGCGCTCTCGACAGCGGGTGTGCCCGTCTATGCCGAACGCGGGCGTAACGGCGGGATCGTCCTGCTCCCCAGCGCACGGCTCAACGCATCCCATCTGGAACCACCAGAGCTGGAGGCCCTCTCCGTAGCTGGCTTGGACAGCGCACAACGTGAGCGAATGGGCCTGTCTGCGGTGTGGGAGTCGGCGGAGCGCAAGATCGCCGCTCGCCAGGCTGCAGCACCTGAGTCGCCGAGCCCGCTGCGGCTGGCGGACCTGGTGCTTGTCGACAGCGCCGCGTGGTTTGCTGCCCCCGAGGCAGCGGTCGATGTATCGGATCTGGCCTCGGCCCTGCGACACTGTCGACGCCTTCGAATCCAGTACCGGCGCAGCGCCGAGAGCCATGCTTCGACACGGGTGGTTGACCCGTACGGGATCGTGGCGAAATCAGGTCGCTGGTATCTCGTCGCCGATGACCAGGGGGACAGCCGGCTGCTCGCTCTGGAACGACTTTCGGCCTTCGAACAACTCGACGCGCCAGCCGTACTCCAAGCAGACGAAAGCCTCCGCACCAGATGGGCCGCGTTGAAGAAACGCACCGAGGGGCAAGATCGTGTGAGCGTGACCATCCGCCTGCCGGAAAATGGCCTCGATCTGGCGCGACGCATCCTCGGCACCCGCATCCACCATGTCTCCGCCCCGGAAATCGGCTCGCGCGTCGTCATCGTGCGCTACCCCGAGATCGAGTCGGTGCGTCAGCTCCTCCAGTTCGGCGACCACATCGAGGTGCTCGCCCCAGAGGCGGCCCGCACACGCATCAGTCAGCTCGCCAGGGACCTGGCTGACAGACACTCAACCCCCGCAGCCTGATTGCCGATCAGAACTCCTGCTCTCAATCAACGTCTCCGGTCAGTACACCTAGGCGCGTGGGTGTACTTGGTCATCCGCAGCCGCGGGAGCGTAGCCGGAGGCGTCGCGCACTCCCGGGGAAATGGCGCGATCCGGCATGGGTGAAGCCCCACCGGCCGGCGCGGAGGGAAGATACGGCACACCACGTACGACTCCAGGACCATTTGCCCGGCGGTCCGTCCGCCCACGGTTGGACACACTGTGACCCATGGGAGGGATTCGTCCCAACTGCCTTGTGCGCAAGGGTGAGTGCGTCCCACACGTACTGACCCGAAGGGCATGACTTACGTGCGAAGCAGACGAATAGCCCCCGTTCTGGCGGTGAGTGCGCTCGCGGCACTGGTTCCGGCGGTCACGCCGGCGACCGCCTCCGCCGCGGCGCGCTCGTTACCGCGGTACGCCCAGCAGAAGCCCGCCTGGCACCGCTGCGGCAGCGCCACCCCGGCCGCCTTCCAATGCGCCACTCTCAAGGTTCCGCTGGACTACAGCCGCCCGGACGGCAAGAAGATCGACCTCGCGATATCGCGCATCAAGGCGAGCAGCACCGCCGAGCGCCGAGGCGTGCTGCTGCTCAACCCCGGCGGGCCGGGCGGGTCGGGACTCGACCTGCCGGTGTCGATGGGGGCCGAGATCCCCAAGTCCGTGACGAAGAAGTACGACCTCATCGGCTTTGACCCGCGGGGCGTCGGCGAGAGCTCGCCGGTCGGCTGCGGGCTGACCGCCGAGGAGGAGAACTGGCAGCGCCCCTACAAGGCCGCGACGTACGCCAAGGACGTCAAGTGGGCCCGGACCGTGGCCCGGAAGTGCGACGCCAAGCAGGGCGACACGCTGCGCCACATCACCACCCGCAACACCGCCCGCGACATGGACGCGATCCGCGCCGCGCTGGGCGAGAAGAAGATCTCCTACCTCGGGTACTCGTACGGCACCTACCTCGGCGCCGTCTACACCCAGATGTTTCCGCGGCGCACCGACCGCTTAGTCCTCGACAGCGCCATCGACCCCGCGCGTGTCTGGCGCGGCATGATGCAGGTCTGGTCGGAGGGCAGCGAGCCCGCGTTCACGAGGTGGAGCAAGTGGACCGCCCAGCGGAACGCCACCTACAAGCTGGGCAGCACCCCGGACAAGGTCCGCAAGACATTCTGGGATCTGGTCGCCCGGGCGAACCGGAAGCCGATCATTTTCCACGGCACCCCGTTGAGCGGCGACGACATCCGTGCGGGCCGCGCCATGTTCTTCAGCGTGCGCGAGGCGGCCGAGACGGTCGTCGACCTGAAGAAGGCCGCGGCGGCCAAGAACCAGACCGTCACCCCGGGCACCGGCAAGCGCGAGCGGCCCGCGCCGCCGGCGTTCGGCCGGGCCGTGCCCTCGGACAACACCACCGCCGCCTTCTGGTCGGTCGTCTGCGGCGACACCCGCGCCTGGCCGCGCGACCCCGAGCAGTACCGCCGCGACGCGATCCGGGACAAGGCCAAGTACCCCCTGTACGGCGACTTCGCGTCCACCATCAAGCCGTGCGCGTTCTGGAAGAAGAACGGCAGCGAACCCGCCACCACCATCGACAACAAGGTCGGCGTCCTCACCCTGCAGAACGAGTGGGACCCCCAGACGCCCCTGTCCAGCGGCCTCGGTATGCACCGGGCCCTGAAGGGTTCGAGGATGGTCATGGTCGCCGGGGGCGTCGGACACGGCATCTACGGTTCCAAGTCGTGCGCCGACAAGACGGCCACCGCGTACCTGACCACGGGCAGGCTCCCGGCGAAGGACGTGGTCTGCCAGGCACCGGCGCCCGCACGGGAGAGCAGCAGCGGCGTGGCACATCTGCCGCTTCCCGCGCCGCCGGGTCTGCCGGGGATGCCCGGCCGTTCTTGAGCCGGCGATGCGCCGATGCGCCGGTTCGCCGGTTCGGTGACTTGGTGAGCCGTCGCCCCACAGGAAGCATTGAGGCGAGTTGAGGTGACGTGGGGCTGCTGCCGAGCGGGGCGGGCCCCACGTCGCGTCGGCTCTGGTGGCCCGGCTATCCGGCACTGTCGTCGGTGCGGGCGTAGATGCCCTTGAGCATGCCGGTGGCCTGGCCGACCTCGATGAGGTGGCCGTCGGGGTCGCGCAGGTAGCAGCGGAGTTCGGCCCGCCGGTCGATGGGCGGCGTCAGGAACTCGGCGCCCTTTGCGCTCCATTGGGCGTAACAGGTCTCGATGTCGGCGACCCGCAGATTGATGAAGGCGGAGACGGTGCGCGGGTCGTCGGGCGGGACCAGTGTGATGTCCGGCTTGTCGGGGGTCGGGCCGCCGCCCGGGTTCATGATGATCCAGCTGTTGGCGAGCCGCACGATGCACGGATTCTCCGCCAGGACCACCTGCCCGCCGATCACCTCGCTGTAGAACCGGCGCGATCGCGCCACGTCGCGCACCGTCAGGAAGTGGGTCACCAGCAGCCCCTCGTCCGGGGCGGGCAGGCCGTCGTCGGGAAGACCGTCGTTGTCCATGCCATGCCTCTCTCGGCCGGTTGCGATCCCGCGGCTTTCCGCGGCATTTACGACGTCGGCGCCGCGATATCCACGGCATCGGCGCCGCGATATCCACGGGATCGGCGCCGCGATATCCAGGGCATCGGAGCCCCGACATCCCCGGCGTCGGCGTCGCGCGCCGCCATGAGCACCGTGATGTGCACAGCCCCGCGAGGAGAGAGGCCGAAGAAGACAACCGGCACCTCGGCGAGGGCGGTCGGCCCCATGGTGCCTCCGGCGCTCGGGGCCTCTGCTTTCCATGCAATCCCGTCACCGAGCGTGCTGCAACCCATCGGCGCACGGCCGGCGCGCGATGGGCCGTTCTGCCTGGTCGGGGCGCGGGTGGGCGGGTTGTGGCGATGGTGCGGGCCCGGGAGCGTCTGCCGGGCGGGACGGGGCCGGGCGGGTGACGATGGAACTGGAACGATCCACCGTGCTCTTCCGTGGAGGAGGCAGACGGCATGACACACCCCACCGATTCCTCAGGCACCGGTCCTCCGCGCGACACCGGGACGCGAGAGGTCTCTCCGGACGAGGGCCTGACCGCCCTGGCGAACATGGGCTGGCAATTCCTGCTCACCACGGGCCTGGCCGCGATCGCCCTGGGTGTCATCGCGCTGGCCTGGCCGAGTCAGACCCTGCGGGTCGTCGGCGTGCTCTTCGGCATCTATCTGTTGGCCATCGGTGTCTTTCAGCTGGCGGCCGCCTTCGGGACGCATGTCCCTCGGCATCTGCGGGTGCTGCATTTCGTCACGGGCGCGATCTCCGTCCTGCTGGGCCTGGTCTGCTTCCGGGGCACCCTGGAGTCGATCCTGCTGCTCGCGCTGTGGATCGGCTTCGGCTGGCTGATCCGCGGCATCATGATGACCGCCACGGCGGCCTCCGGCGAGGGCATCCCGGCGCGCGGCTGGCAGGTGTTCCTGGGCATCCTCACGACGCTGGCGGGCATCGTGCTGATCGTGTTGCCGTTCGGCTCGATCGCCGCGCTGACCTTCGTGGTCGGCATCATGGCCATCGTCCTGGGCGCGGTCGAGGTCTTCCACGCGCTCAAGTTGCGCGCCGAAATCGGCCGGCACCTCACCTCGGGTCCCGCTCCCAAGCGGCGGACCCTGTTCCACTCCGGCCCTCGTCCCCACCCTCAGCACTGATCCCAGGGGAGCCCCCACAACACCGTCGACGAGGCCCTCGTCAAGGAGCTCTACGCCCTGGACGCCGACATCCTCCGTGATCCCGGGGACTCCTCACCGGTCCTCGTCCCCCGTGCCCGCACTACGCCCTGAGGGGGCACGGTCCTGCGCGGGGACGGCCTGGCCTCCACCGGGACACGCTAGTAAGGTAAGGCTTGCCTAATTAGGAGGTCTCGATGGCGGCAAGTCGCCGCGCCCCCGCCCGGCCGCCCGCGGACGCCGCCGCCCCGCCCGGACACGTGGCCGCGATCATCGCCGCCGCTCCGGCCGCCGTGGCCCTCTACACGCCTCCGCCGCCTCCGTCGCCTGCCCCACCGCCACCGGCGTCTTCGTCACCGCCGCCACCTGCGTTCCTGCCGCCCCGTCCCGGCCCTCGCGGGGCGGCCGAGTGAATGCGCGGGGAACGGAGGACGATAAAAAGGGGGGATGGCCGAGCGTGAAGCCCCCGCGGGGGACGTGGATGATGTGGACGCGGTGACCCGTGCGGTGCTCACGGCGTCGAGATTGCTGGTGGCGGTGTCCGCCCGCTCGCTGGCGGAGGTCGAAGAGCGGGTGACGCTGCCGCAGTTCCGGATGCTGGTGGTCC
Organism: Streptomyces angustmyceticus; assembly: GCF_019933235.1. Taxonomy (NCBI): domain Bacteria; kingdom Bacillati; phylum Actinomycetota; class Actinomycetes; order Kitasatosporales; family Streptomycetaceae; genus Streptomyces; species Streptomyces angustmyceticus. The sequence continues at coordinate 7,472,558 of NZ_CP082945.1, forward strand.
TCTCCACGCGCGGCTCCGCCAAGCTGGTCGTCCTCGCCGAGCTGCTCCAGGTCGCCCCCTCGACCGCGATGCGGATGGTGGACCGGCTCATCGTGGCGGGCCTGGCGGACCGGCAGACCAACCCCGCCAACCGGCGCGAGACCGTCCTGCGGCTCACCGACGAGGGGCGCCGCGCCGTGGAGAACGTCACCCGCCGGCGCCGCGCCGAGATCAGCGCGATCGTCGAACGGCTCGCCCCCGACCAGCGCACGGCCCTCATCAAGGCCCTGGCCGCGCTCAACGAGGCGGGCGGTGAACCGCCCGCGGAGGAAGCGGAGTTGCACCCCCTGGGGTGGGTCGACGCCCCGGCGCGGCGCGGTGCGTGAGGCCGGTGCCGCCCGACTTCGGGGGAGGAGCGCCGCGCCATCGGCCGCCCGGCGCCGGCTGATTCCCGCGGTCGCCGCCACCCGCCGCTCACTTGGGAATCGTCGAGGCGACGTCGTCGAGCGTGGCGTCGGTGACCAGGCCGGTGTCCTCCAGCACGCTCATATGGTCCTGGACGGTGTTGTTGGTCTGGGTGGCCAGGCGCCGGATCAGCGAGTTCTTGGTCGCGGCGCGGACCTCGCCGATGGTGATGAAGATCTTGCCGTGGGAGGCGCGCAACAGGTCCACGAAGAGCTGGTCGAACTCCCGGCCCCGGGCGTTCTTCAACTGCTTCACCCAGCCCTGCTGTTCGGCGGTGGCCTGGTCGGGAATCGGCACGTTCAGCGCCTCGGAGTCCTCACGGGCCAGCTCGTCGAGCGTGCTGTGCCCTTCGAGCAGGTGCATCCCGGCGCGCTTGATGGATTCGCTGGACGCGTGCGTCTGGGCGAGTCGGCCCGCCGGCATCTCCCACAGCCCGGCCTGCCGGACCTTGGTGAGGAAGACCTTGTCCAGCGCGCTGACCGCACCCGCGTTGGCGGGCTGACCGGACGGGGGCCCGGCGTGGCCGGCGTGTGCCGCCGGGAGATTGGCCGAGACCGACTCACCGGCGGCACTGTCTCTCTGGTAGAGCCAGACGGAGGCGGTGGCGACGACCGCCAGTACGGCGGCCGTGATGGTGAGCAGCCGACCACGGCCGGCCGGCTGCTTGGCGTTCCGGGCGTGCGACTTCATCATGCCTCCTGAAGGGCGCGACAAGGCCCCTGGGGGCGCTGTGGCGCAGTGGGCTGCTGGGGCATGAGCCACGCTAATCTTTGCACCAGGCAAACGAATCGATTCAGCGATGATGCGCAAAAGCGGGTGGCGCTCGCACGCCGTCCGCTACGATCCTGCCTTCGTCTCCGGAGGCCCGCGACTCCCCGGCGGCTACGCCGGGTCGGCGGTCCCCGTGTGGTGGTCCAGCAGGCGGATGAGCAACTCCACCAACTGGTCGCGTTCGGCCGGACTCAGCGGTGCGAGCAGTTCGTCGTGGAGGCCGTCCAGGACCGTGTCGAGACGGCGCAGGTGGCGGCGGCCGCGGGCGGAGATCGTGATGATGTTGCGGCGCCGGTCGCCGGGGTCCGGCGCCCGCTCGACGAGGGCGCGTTCGGCCAGTTCGTTGAGTACGCCGACCATGTCGCTGCGGTAGATGCCGGTGCGCTCGCTCAGCTCCGCCTGGCTGCCGGGCCCGAGGTCCTGCAGTGAGGCGAGTACGGCGTAGTGCCACTTGCGGGCGTCGACCCGGGCCAGCCCCTCGTTGATCAGCCGGTCGGACCGCACGGTCAGCTGCGACAGCAGCCGGCTCGCCCGTCGGCGCAGTCTGTCGGGCGTCCTGGGCGCTCCGCCCTCGGGCAGGTCAGCGGCTTGGGCTCCGGTCATGGCGGCCATCCTACCCATTGCGTTAGTCCGACTAACGATGTACGTTCACCCGCACTCCGAAACGTTAGTGAAACCAACGTTGTTGGGGTGAACCTCATGGAAGGAAGAACGTGCCCATCACGACGCTGCAGATCCCCACCCCGGACGGCCGGGCCGACGCGTTCGCCGCCCACCCCGACGACGGCGAGCGGCACCCCGCGGTGCTGATGTACCCGGACGCCTTCGGCATCCGGCCCGTGCTGCGGGAGATGGCCCGCGAACTGGCCGATCACGGTTACTACGTGCTCGTCCCCCACATCTTCCACCGGCACGGCCCGGCACCGCTGGTCGAACTTCCCGAGCACATCGGAGAAGAGGCCCGGACCGCACTCGTCGCGCAGCTGATGCCCTTGATCGAGGCGCACACCACCGAACGCATCGTCAGTGACGCCGACGCCTACCTCAGGTTCCTCACCACCCGGCCCGAGGTCGCCGCCGGGCCGGTCGCGGTGACCGGCTACTGCATCGGCGGCCTCCTGGCGATGCGCACCGCCGCCGCCCACCCCGGCCGGGTGGCCGCCGTCGCCGGATTCCACGGCCCCGTGGTCGCCGGCGGACCCGACAGTCGGCGCAGCCTCCTCGCCACGCTCACCGCCCAGGTCCACCTCGGGCACGCCGAGAGCGACATGACGCCGGAGGCCCTCGGCGAGCTCAACCGGGCCCTGGACGCCGCGGGCGTGGCCCACACCTCCGAGATCTACCCCGGCACCCTCCACGGCTTCACCATGGCCGACACCGACGCCTTCCACCCCGAAGCCCTGCAGCGCCACTGGGACCGTCTGCTCCCCCTCCTCGCCCGCACCCTCGGCGACAGCTGAGGCCCCGGCCCGCATTCCGGGTCAGGGGTGAAGCGGACCGGCGGGCGGCCCGCCTTCGCGGGCCGCCCGCCGGTCAACGACTCCAGTCGACTCCAGTCGACTCCAGTCGCCTCCGGTCGACTTCAGTCGGCTTCAGCCGGCGACGAGGGCCCGGCCGGCCTCGACCAGGACCTGCCCTCCGTCCGGCCCGCTCATCACGACCCGTGGCAGCCACGGCCCTCCACGGTCGTACACATGGGTGACGGCCGGCTCGCTGGTCTCCTGCTGCGTACCGTCACCGAAGTACCAGTGGTAGCGGTACCCGGCCGGCGGCTTTCCGCCCACCGTCACCGACAGGGGCACCTCACCGCCGACGCGCGCGCTCCCGGGAACGTGCAACCGGGCCCGGGGCCCCTGCCGGGGAAGGCCGAACCATGCGCGCACACTCGGGTTGAGGAGAAAGGCGTCGGCGTACTGCCGGGCGCCCGCGATGTCGGGGTGCGCGACCGCCGCCGTCAGGCACTGCGCAGGAGTCGCGCTCAGCTCGGGGCAGGCGCGCGTGCGCAGCGGGAACGCCGGGTCGGTCACCGGCGTGTTCCAGACCTTGGAGTCCCGGGTGAGCAGGGCGTTGTCCACGGTGAACAGCCCGTCGGCGGCAACGGCGTACGCACCGTCGGTGGACGCCTCGTTGGCGGCATCCGCCGCCTGGTGGTAGGCGGCGTTGGCCAGTTGGGTGTACTGCTCGTAGCGCCCGGCCACGCCCCCGAGGGCGCCCCGGCAGGAGGCCAGCCGCGCCCCGGTGACGCCCGGGACCGAGCAGGTCTTCACCGGGACCGGAGAACTGCTGCGGCTCAGCGCGTAGTAGAAGTCGGCCACGAGCACCTTCGGGTGCCCCGGCAGGGAGTGCGCCTTCTCGATCGCCGCCCGCATCCCGCGCCCGCCGTATCCGACCTTCGCGCCGCTGAAGTACGGCACGTCCTTCGCGGGGTTCTCCGCCGCCGCGCCGACGCCGGAGCACTCGCGCCGCACCGCCTTGGGCAGGTCCTCCGAGCCCGGGGTGATACCGGCGCCGATGCCGAAGAAGGGATCGAGATCATTGATGCACCCGTTGATCACGACCAGATCGAGGCCGTAGCCGCCCGCCCGGGCCTGCGCCCCCGCCTTCTCCAATTGGCAGAACACATCGGGAGTCTGCTGGGTGACCTCACCGAACTCCATCTCCCCGTCGCCGTCCGGGTCCTGCTTCTCCGTCGTACGGAGACAGTCCGCGTCGTTGTTGCCCGCGGGCAGATCGGGCGCGTCGAGCACCGCGCCGGAGATCGCGTAATCCATGACCTGCCGGCCCCGGCCGGTCTCCCGGCCGAGCGACTGCCCCGTCAGATAGGGGAACTTCTGGTCGTGGTCCAGCCCTTGCCCCCAGACCACGGAGTCGCCGACGGACGCCACCCGCACCGGGTCGCACCCCCGGCGGATCGTGTCCCGCCAGACCTTGCCGTAGCGGCCGGACGCGTGACCGCCGCCGGACGAGGCGGCGATGCGAGCATCGATCTGCAGGGCGGTCTCGGCCGCGGGCACCCGGTCGTACGGAATGCTGAACTCCGCCGTGCCGACCGTGGCGCCCATGTCGAGCCTCCCGCCGGCCAGTTGCTCCTCACCGGCACGCACCCGCCACTCCACGGTGGCACCGGACTTCGCCGCGGCGGGGTCGTAGATCTCCACCCGGCCGCGTACGGGCCCGCTGCACACCGGATTCGGCGTCATGTCCACGTCCAGGACGAGGGGGAACGCCGCCCCCGGCAGGACGCCGCCCCGCGCCACGGCGGGACCCGCGCCGAGGAGCTGCCCCAGGAGCACGGCAACCGCGCCGATCACCGCGAACCGCCGCCCCGCCCCCGGGCGACCGGCTACGCCGACCCTCCCCGATAAGGCGCCCCCGCCGGCGCTCGCCCCCCTGCGCGTACCCCACCGCAACCAAGCTGATCTCACGCCAACACCCCTGTTCTCCCTGCCGTTTCGGCCCATGCGGAGACGGCTTTCTTCCGCACCGGTAGGGATCATGACAGTCAGGAGACCGGTACATGCCGCAGCGGGCATCCGCACCGAGTGAAACTGATCACTTACCTTCAGTTACGGACTGCCGCGACGTCGCAACCCAGGTTTGCGAGGCGGGATCTGCACGCGTAGCGGCACGGCCAAGACGACGGGCCGCGCGGACGCGACGGGTCCCGGGGGACCGGACAGCCGTATCCCACAACGGAGTTGACGCCCACCGCACCGGAAGCTTTAGTGATCGCGACCATCTACAACGATCACCGTGCAGTGATCCGTGATCTCTTGGGGGAATCGATGCGCGCTCTCACCTCGGCCGGGGCCGCCCTGGCCGCCGTCGGCCTCAGCCTCGGCCTGGCGTCCGCACCGGCATCCGCGACGCCCACCGCTCCCGCCGTCTCCGGCACCTCCCAGCCGTCCCTCTCGGCCGCACCGGCGGCAAAGGCCCCGCCGAAGTCGGGGAAGGACAGCATCAAGTGCAACGACACGAACGCGCGGGTCAACTTCTCGTGGAAGACCGGCTGGGAGAGCACCACGGTCTACTACAACAACCACTGCCTGGGCGGCACGCGCACCACCGCCGCCTTCGAGTTCTACAACGGCGGCTCGACGCCGTTCTACAAGTGCGTCACCTTCCAGGGCGACGCCCAGGGCAAGTACAAGTTCGCGCACATCAACGAGATCATGGACGTCAGCAAGGACACCAAGAAGTGCAAGAAGAACTGAACATGCCTCGCTGACGAGCGCCCCGGCTGACCGGACGGACCCCGTCCGGTCAGCGTCATCCCCCTCCCTGAGCGAGCGGTCGAGCGGCCGTCCCCCCGTCGGTCCGGGACCATACGGGGGACGCGCTAGGACGGGTCGTAGACGAAGGGCAGCGCGTTGCTGTTCCCGGCCGGGGTGTGGGCCACGACGTTCACCGTTCCGGGTGCGCCGCCCGGGGAGGTCGCGACGACCTGGGCGTCGGAGATCGCCGCGAACGAGGCCGGGACCCCGCCGAAGGTCACCGAGTCGGTGTAGGTGAGGTTGCTGCCGCTCAGCACAATCGCGTCGCCCCCGAGGTCAACGCCGTGGGAGGGTACAAGGCTGGTCAGGACGGGCGCCCCGAGATAGGTGTAGTAGGGGTTCCCGGTGGCCGCCGTGCTGGTCCCGCCCGGCGTGGTCACGGTGACGACGGCCGTGCCGGACCCGGCCGGAGCGGTCACGGTCAGCTGGTTGTCGGAGACCACGGTGATGGCTGTCGCCGGATTCGCCCCGAAGTTCACGGCGCTGGTGAGCGTGAGGTTGGCGCCGAAGACCGTGACGGTGTTGCCTCCGGTGGCCGGCCCCAGGTGCGGGGACAGATCACTGAGGGTGGGCGCGGCGAGATAGAAGTACGGCAGGGGGTTGCTGGTGCCGCCCGCCGTCGTGACCGTGACATTGACCGAGGACGGCGGCCCCGCGGGCGCGATGACCGTGATCTGGCCGGCGGTATTGGTGAGCACGGTAGCCGCGTTGCTCCCGAACTTCACCGAGGTCGCGCCCGTGAGGTTGCCGCCGTTGAGGGTGACCACATTGCCGCCCGAGGTGGGACCCGAAGCGGGGCTGAGGCTGCTGAGGGTGGGGACGGGGGCGGCGGCATAGGAATAGGGAAGTGCGTTGCTGGTGCCGCCTGCCGTTGTGACGGTGACGTTGACATTGCCGGTGCCTGGTGGGGCGGTGGCGGTGATCTGGGTGGCGGTGTTGGTGAGGATGGTGGCGGGGGTGGCTCCGAAGAGGACGGCGGTGGCGCCGGTGAGGTTGGTGCCGGTGAGGGTGACGGTGTTGCCGCCGGTGGTGGGGCCTGAGGTGGGGTTGAGTGTGGTGAGGGTGGGGGCGGGGGTGGCGACGTAGGTGTAGGGGAGGGCGTTGCTGGTGCCGCCTGCCGTCGTGACGGTGACGTTGACCGAGGAGGGCGGGCCGGCGGGTGCGATGACGGTGATCTGGGTCGCGGTGTTGGTGAGGACGACCCCCGAACTGCTCCCGAATTTCACCGAGGTGGCGCCGGCGAGGTTGGCGCCGGTGAGGGTGACCACGTTGCCGCCCGAGGCGGGGCCCGAGGTGGGGGTGAGCGTGGTGAGTACGGGAGCCGGGGCGTAGGTGAAGAACACGTTCTGGGTGCTGGTGCCCGTCGGTGCCGTGACCGTGACCTGGACCGTGCCGCTTCCTGCGGGCGTCTTGGCCGTGATCTGGGTATCGCTCACGATGACGAAGGTGGTGCCGTTGGGGCCGAACCTGACCATGGTGGCGCCGGTGAAGCCGGAGCCGGTGAGGGTGACATGGGTACCACCCGCCGGAACGCCTTGGGCCGGACTGATACTGGTCACTACGGGGGCCATGCTGCTCTTCTCCTTCTCGTACCGCCTGGGCAGTCGCGCCCTGGCCGACGGCTGCCGGCCAGGGCGCGGGGTGTCACCGGCCGAGCGCGCCAAGCGCTGCGGGCGGACGGCGACGTGGGTCGTGCCGGTTGGCCCCCGGCCGTCTGCGACGGTCAGGTGATGGTGAAGGCCTGGGCGTTGGAGTTGCCGCCGCAGGTGTGGACCGTGATGGTCCCGGCGCCGGTGGCGAGGCCGCCGGGCACGGTGGCGACGAGCTGGGTGTCGCTCACGGGTGTGAAGACCGCGGTGGCGGTGGCGGCGGCGCTGTCGGTGAAGGTGACGGTGTCGACGCCGACGAAGCCGGTTCCGTTGACGGTGATCTGGTCCCCTGCCGTGCCCGAGGTGGGCAGCACCGAGGTGACGGCCGGCGCGAGGTAGTAGTCGATCAGCGTGGTGCCCGAGGGGCTGGTCCCGCCGGCGGTGGTGATGGTCACCGCCTGGGTCGACACCGTGCCGACCTGACCCGGGTTGGCCGGTGCGGTGAAGGTGACCTGGCTCGACTGGGTCGGGGTGACCGCCACGTTGCCGACGCTGCCCACCCCGACCTGCGTTCCGGAGAGGAAGTTGGTGCCGAACAGCGTCACCGAGCCACCCGTGGCGGCCGATACGCAGGTGACGCTCAGCCCCGTGGTGGTCGGCGAGGCGATGATGAAGAACGGCAGCGCGTTGCTGGTGGCGCCGGCGCTGCTGGTGACGCTGACCGAGACCTGGCCGGAGCACGGAGCCGTGCTGGGCACCACGAAGGTGACCTGGGTGGCGGTGACGCTGGTCGGGGTGACCGTCGCGGAACCGAAGTTCACCCTCGTGGTGGTGGACAGAGCGGATCCGTTGATCTGGACGGTGTCGCCGGGCTTGCCCTGATTGGTGGTGGTCGTTGTGTCCACCAACGACGTGATGGTTGCCATGTTCTTTTCTCCTTCGAACGTGCCGCGCTGTTGGGGTGCGCAGGAGCGGGCGGCTGACTGAAGCCGCCCGCACCGCAGGGGGTGTCCCCCGTGGGGCGGAAAGGGGAAGGCGGAGACCGTTGCCTCAGGGCGCCTGGGCGGGTCGTCCTTGTGAAGCGACGCGGCGCAGCATCACGGGGCGCCGTCAATCTCGCTTGATTCGATTAAAGCCAAGGGGTGAAGGAGGCGATAGGTGGAACGGAGGCATCGAGAGGCCTGTAGGTAAATCGGTTAACGGATCGCCGTTCAACCCCGGCCGCCGTTGCGCGCCCTGCGGGTGCGATACGGCGGAGCGTCAACGGGCGGGGCACAGCCACGTCCTGGCGTTGCGCTGGGCGCTGAGGCGCGCGGAAGTGCGCCGGTCGGGAAAGAACGTCGGTCAAGGGAGAGTGCCGGTTGGCTCGGAAATTGCCCGTCTGCGGGAAATGGGGCGCCCCAACCGGCCTCAACTGGCCCTGGCGAGCGGTCGGAGGGAGCAGCCCGGCGTAGCCCGCGAGAAGTCGACTATGGCTCGTGTGGGGGAGGTCAACGGTCCAGGGAAAGCCGAAGATGGAGGGTGAGGTGAGGGGGGACGACAGCGATGACGGCAGCGATGACGGCAGCGATGCGGGGCTTCTCGCGCGGGTACGCCCGGAGATCAGGTGTAGACGAAGGCCCCTGGCGCGGTGGCGGTGCCGCCCGTCGTCGTGACGACGACATCCGCCGGCCCCGGGGCGGCCGCGGGAGGGGTGACGACGGCGATCCGGGTCGGGGAGATGATCCCGAAGGCGGCCGTGGCCCCGCCGAACGTCACCGACTGGGTGAAGGAGAGGTCGGCGCCTTCGATCAGGACCGGATCGTCGCCCGACACCGAGCCGGCGGAAGGGGCCACGGAGGTGAGGTGCGGCGGCCCCACGTAGGTATAGGTGGCCCGCCCGTACGAGTTGCTCCGCGTGACCATGGTGACCGGCACGGGGCCGGCCGTCTGCGCGGGCGGCACCGTCACGGTGACCTGGTCGTCCAGGACGGACGACGGGGTGACGGCCACACTGCCGAAGCGCACCGAGGTGGTGGTGATCAGACCCCGGCCGGTCACGGTCAGCGTGCCGCCGCCGCCCAATGGACCCGACTCCGGGCCGATCAGGGTCAGCACCGAGTCCGGGAGGTAGTAGAACCGGCCGACGGTCCGCGTGGTGCGCTGCCCGAGGGTGACGTCGATGCTGACATCGCTGACCAGGAGCGGCGAAACAGCCCGGATCTCACGGTCGTTGACAACGGTGAACGAGGCCGCCGGGCGGCACCCGAAGCGGACGGCGGTGGTGTTGCCCAGCCCCTCCCCGATGATGGTCACCGGTGTACCGCCCGACTTGGGCCCCACGTTCGGGTACCCGCCGCTCGGCGCACGCAGCACACCCACCGTCTCGTTGCCGTTGTTGACCACGTAGACGTCGAGGTCGTCCGGCGTGATCACCAGCCAGGCCGGCGCGTGGAAGCCAGGCACCGTATCGATGATCTCGCTTCGGACGAGGTCGATGACGGCGACGCTGTCGTCGCCGTCGCAGGTGACGTACGCGAGCAGCCCGTCACGGCTGACCGCCACACCCAAGGGGATGGGCAGACCGGGGAGTGCGGACGCCACGGAGTGTGTGGTCGTGTCGATGACGCCCAGTCTGTTGCCGCCGTACTCCGACACATAGGCGCGCTGCCCGTCGGGCGAGACCGCCACTCCCCGGGGGAAGAGGAAACCGGTGAGGGTCGCGAGGACGGTGTCGGTGGCGGTGTCGATGACCGTGACCGCGTTCGCTCCCTCTTCGGTGACGTAGACCTGTGTCCCGTCGGGAGTGACGGCCACACCGCGCGGTCCGCTGCTCAGCGGTACCGAGGCGATGAGGGTGTCGGTGGCCGTGCTGATCACATCCACCCGGTCCCCGCCCAGACTGGCGACGTAGAGCCGGGAGCCGTCGGGTGTCACGGTCAGCCCGAGGGGCTTGTTCAGGCCCGGGATGGTGCCGGTGACGGTGTGCGTGGCGGTGTCGATGACGGCAACGCTGTCGGTCCCGAAGCAGGCCGCGTAGGCCCGCAGCCCGTCCGGGGTGATCACGACCTCCCACGGGCCGCTGGTGACGCCGATCGTGGTGACCACGCTCCGGGTGCGGGTGTCGATGACGCTGATGCTGCTGGCCCCGAAGTTGGTCACATAGACGTGCCGGCCGTCCGGGGTGATCGCCGCCCAGATGGGGGCGTGCCCCACTGGGATCTCGTAGACCCCCAGCGGCTCACCGGTGTTTATGACTTCCCTGCGGTCCGGCACGTCGCCGTCGGCTTGGCCGGGCGACGGAAGCGCCCCCGTCGCCGCCCCTGTCGACGCCCCCATTGCCGCGCCCTCGCCGGGGCCCGCGCTGGTCCCTGCCGGAGCCATGTTGCCCTCCTTCTCCTGCCTTCGCGTTGCATCGGGCTTGCGCCTTCGGGCCCTCGAATCCTCTGGGGTCCCGCCTGGTGGGTCGTCAGTCCGTTCGCCTCGGCGCGGGGTTGCTTCGGAACGCTTCGGGTTGTCGTGGGCCGCTGGTGGTCGTGGGTGGTCGCTGACGGGTACGCGGCCGACGACGGGGGCGAGCCCATGCAAGGTGTACGGGTCGCTGTGCGCTCCGCCGTGAGGTCGCGGTGGCCGGCGCCGCAGCAGCCGGTGCGCCCGCCGTACCGGCTGCGGCGTCCGGCTACGTCCTCGTTCAGCAGGCGGGGGCAACGGGCGGCAGGGCGCCGCAATTGCTCGGGGTGTTGCCGACCACCACACTGCCGATCAGGGTCACCGCACCGGCGTTGGTGAAGATGCCGCCGCCGTTGACGCCGGCGGTGTTCGCGGTGACGCTGCTGCCGGTGAGCGTGAGTGCGCCATCGGTGTAGATACCGCCGCCGTATGACCCCTTGCTGTCGCGGACCGTGGTGCCGGTGAGGGCCACCGTGCCGCCGAGGTTGGCGATGCCCCCGCCCACGCCGAGGCCGGCGTCACCACCACTGATGGTCACCGACGCGATGGACAACTGGCCGTTCGCGGAAGGGACTTGTGATGGCCCGTCCACTTCGAAGATCCGGAAAGCCGGTGCGCTCGACGCCCGGGTGATCTGCGTGCCGAGGCCGGCCATGGAGATCGGGGTGGTGATGTTCGGCAGTCCCGCCGCCTGCCCGGCCCCGCCCGGACTGTGGGCGCTGGTGAGGGCGTACGTACACAGCGGAGCGAGGATCAGGCTGCCGCCCCCGGAGGCGTTGGCCGTGTTGATCGCGTCGACCAGCGCCGATTCACCGCACGCCACCAGTACCGGCGACGCCGCGCGGGCGTCGGGGCCGGCGCAGACCAATGCCAGCGGAACGACACCCGCCGCCACCAGTGTTCGCAGAACATGAAGGGCTCGCACTACGCCTCCTCGGACGTGGTTGAGCCAGCCCGCCTCACCGGCCACGCCGCGAGGGCGTCGGCCGATGGAACCCTCCGTCAGGCGACGCCATGCCTCTGGAAGCCGAGCCCACATACGAGCCCACACACCGTGAGCCGACCCGATCCACGCATCTCCCGCGGAGGGATGGGCGGCCCACCTGGTAGGTACAGCCAGTAACCCACCCGAGTGACCCCCGCACAAGCAAGGCTGAGGGAGATTCACCCGTACAGCCGGGCGCGCATCACGACCCGCATCACGACGCTCATCACTACGGACCGAGCCTGTCCGGACGGAACCCAGGGGGACGGAATCCAGCGGGACTGAGCCCAGTTGGACAGAATTCAGTTGGACGGACCAGCCCGGCAGCCTCCGAAGGCTCGCGTTGAGCGATCGTCAAAGACACGTTGATCGCCGTTCTCTAGCGTTGACGGCGCATCGATCACCGATCACCGATCAACGGCGAGGTGGAGTACGCATGTTGTTCCGCACGCGAGGCAAGGGAAGGGTTTCCTTCTTCATCGCCAGGGCGATCGCGCCCAGGCGGCGGGCCGCGGTTCTGGCCGGGGTGCTCGCGAGTGTGTCCGTGGTGGCCCTGGGGACGGCTTCCGCGGCGTCGCAGGGGGCGGGGGAGCCGGCGACGGCCGCTGTGCAGGCGGCGCCGGCGACCGAAGCGGCGCGGAAGCACTGGCAGCCCCCGACGGACCGGAGCGCGGGTCCCGGGGCCTCCGGGACAGAGCCCGGCAGGGCCGACACCGGCTTCCAGATCCGTGAGGTGTCGCCGGCGCAGTTCAGGGGCTGGTGGTCCCAGCCCCACGTCAAGGGCGTCAGCGTGACGTGGAGGACGCCTTCGGACCGGGACCCGTATGACGGCTGGGACTGGATCGAGATCCAGGACAGCAACGGCAAGCGCGTCACCTGGGACTGGGTCTGCGGCAACGCCCACTGCGGCGCGTACGGCTCGACCCTGATCGAGGCGAACCTCACGAAGGGCGCGGAGTACAAGGCCCTCTACTGGAGCGACGGGGGCCGGGACACCGAGGGCGACCTCCAGGCCGAGTACGAGTTCTCGGCCTGACGAGGGAAGCCGGGACACATGGGGTCCCCCGGCTGAGGCGAACCGGTAGGTGTTTCGGCGGCCGTGGGAACCAGGGGCCGTGCCCGTACGACTGACTGGACCGGGTCCCGAACGAGGGACGGTGTCGTCGGGAGGAGTGCTGTGCGGGTGGAGCGCGGCGGGGAGCCGGGGGTCGTCGGGGCGGAGCGTGGCGTTGCGGGGGCGGCGGGTGCGGGGTGGCCGGTGGTCGTGCTGCTGACCTCGGCGATGGCGTTTTCCATGATGCAGTTGTTTGTGATCGGCGCGTTCGGGCCGCGCCTGGTGGGGGAGTTGAAGATCTCCACGACGGTGCTGGGGCTCACCACGACGGCGGGCTTCGGGGCGGCGGCGGTCTTGTCGCCGCTGGCCGGGCGGCTGGTGGACCGGGTCGGCCCCCGGCGGTGTCTGGTGGCGTTGCTGTTGCTCACCGCGGTCTCGTTGGCGCTGATCGGGGCCGCTCCGGGGACGGTGGTGCTGCTGTTGGCGGTCGCGCTCGGCGGCGTACCGCAGGCGCTGGCCAACCCGGCGACGAACAAGGTGATCCTTGCGGCCCTCCCGGCCGAGCGGCGCCCCGGCGTGACCGGGATGAAGCAGTCGGGCGTGCAGGTCGGGGCCTTTGTGGCGGGGTTGCCGCTGTCGCTGCTGGCGGCCGGCGTGGGCTGGCGGGGCGCCGTGTGGGCGGCCGCGGGGACGGCGGCGCTGGCCGCGCTGTGGGCCTCGCGCGCGCTGCCGCCCGACGCCGCCGCCTCCGGGCCCGCCCCGCGCGCCGCGTCCGCCGCGCGGGGTGTGACGCGGCGGCTGGCCCTCTTCTCGCTGTTGCTCGGCTGCGGCATCGCCTCGGTCAACACCTATCTGGCGTTGTTCGGTGCGCAGCGGCTGGGGCTGTCGCCCACCGCCGCCGCGGCCTTGGTGGCCGTTTTGGGAGTGGCGGGCATCGCCGGGCGGGTGGGGTGGTCGCGCGCGGCGGGGAAGCCGGACCGGGCCGAGGCGCTGCCGGCCGTGCTGGCGGCCGGCGCGGTGGGCTCGGCGCTGCTGCTCGCCGCCGCGGTCCGGATGCCGTTGCTGGTGTGGGTGGCCGCGGTGGCGGTCGGGTCGTTCGCGGTGTCGGCGAACGCGGTCTCCATGGTGGTGGTGATGCGAGCGGCCGCGCCGGGCAGAGCGGGACTGGATTCGGCGCGGGTGTCGGCGGGCTTCTTCGCGGGGTTCGCCGTGGGGCCGCCGTTGTTCGGTGCGCTGTCCTCCGCCGCCGGCTACGGAACGGGCTGGCTCTTGGCCGCGGCCGAGTTCGCGACGGCGGCGGTGATCGCCCTGCCGTTGCGGTCACGTCGAGCGGGAACCGGGGATGGTCGAGCGGGAGCGGGAGCGGGAGCGGGAGCGGGCGCGGGAGCCGGGGACGGGGGAGCGGGCAGTGCGGGGGCGGACGGTGACTGAGGGGGCGATGGGGCAACGGTCGGTGACTGAGGGCGCGAGGAGGCAGCGGGCGATGACCGAGGAGGCCATGGGGCAGCGGACGATGCGTAGGGAGCCGGTGGCCGAGGAGCCCGACGGCCCGCGGTGGGCCGAAGACGCGCTGGCGGCCGTCTGGCGACGTACCCGCGAGACCGAGGCCCAGGTCGGGACGCGGTTCCCCCTGTACGCCGATCCCGGCACCGGCGTCTGGCGGTCCACGTCGAAAGGGTCGTGGACCGGCGGCTTCTGGGCCGGGCTGCTGTGGTTGCGTGCGCTGGACTCGGGGGCCGAGCGCGACCGGCAGGCGGCGGCCGTGTGCACGGGACGGCTGGCCCACTGGGTCGGTCAGGACACCGCCACCCGGGGGCTGATCTTCTGGTACGGCACGGCGCTCGCCGCCGGTCCGGGGGACGACGGTGCGGCGGCGCAGCTGAGGGACCGGGCGGCGCGGGCCTGTCTGGCGGCGTATGACGCGGAGCGCGGGTTGGTGCCCTGGGGCGACGCCTTCGGCGGGCCTCGGCTGGTGGCGCGGGCGGACGCGGTGCCCGGTCTGGTGCCGCTGCTCGCCGGGCGGGGGCCGGACGGCGCGGACGCGGCGTCGGCGCAGCTGACCCGGCAGCTGACGCTCAGTCTGTCCGAGCACCCGCCGCGCCCGGCGTGGCGGGCCGCACCGGACGGCACCTGGAACGCCTGCTCCGAGCCTGCGCCCGGCTGGAGCCGTACGGTGCCGTGGCTGCTGCTGGGCGTGGTGGACGGCCTGCACTGCCTGGGGCAGCAGGGGCTGTGGGAGGCGGCGGAGGGGCTGGTCGCGCCGCGGCTCGGTGCCGGTGTGCCGCTCGTCCCCCGGGCGTACGACGGGAGGCCCGACGGCCCGATGGACACCTCGGCGGCCGCCATCGAGGCGGTGGCCCTCCTGAAGCTGGCCGCCCTGCTGCGGGCCGTGGGCAGGGAGGAGGAGGCCGGACCGCCGGGCCGTCGCGCGCGGCGCATACTGCACCGGTTGTCCACCGCGCATCTGTCGGCCAACGGCGGCCTCACGGCGAGCTGTTACGACGCCGACCGGGGGCTCGCCCCGTGCCACGAGCTGATCTGGGGAGACTTCTTCCTGGCGGCGGGGCTGGCGATGCTCACCGGCCGGACGGATCCGTTCGCGACGTGACGCCGTGGCCGCGGAGCACCCGCCGGGCCACCGCCGCGATGTGCAGCTCGTCCGGGCCGTCCAGCAGCCGGGCCGCGCGGCCCGTGCGGAACAGGCCGGGCAGCGCGGTGTCGGGGCCGAGTCCGGCGGCGCCGTGCACCTGGACCGCGGCGTCGGCGACCTGCTGGAGCATCCGGGCCGCCGCCACCTTGGCCAGGCCGGACTCCAGGCGGGCGTCGTCACCCGCCGCCAGCCGGGCCACCGCCTCGTACACGAGCGGCCGGGTGGAGCGGATGGCCAGCAGCGAGTCGAAGACCATCTGCTGGACGAGCTGCCGGTCGGCCAGCGGACCGGACGACTGGCGCCGCTGCCCGGCCCGTTCACACATCAGGCCGAAGGCGCGCTCGGCCTGCCCGAGCCAGCGCAGGCACCGCAGCACCCGGCCGAGCCGGAGCCGTTCCCCGGCGATCCGCAGCGCCCGGCCCGGCTCGCCCACCAGGTGGTCCGGGCCGACGGTGACGCCGTCCAGGGCGATCTCCCACTGCCCGCCCGCACCGAGGACCGGCACCTCGCGCAGCACCGTGAAGCCCGCAGCGGACGCGGGCACCGCGAACAGCGACAGGCCGTCCGTCCCGCTCTCCGCGGGGCCCGTGCGCGCCAGCACCGTGACCAGGTCGGCGTCGCCCGCGCCCGTGATGAACCACTTGCGGCCCTCCAGGGTCCAGCTCCCGTCGGGCTGCGCGACGGCCCGGGTCGCGGTCTGCGCCGGGTCGGTACCGGGGGTGTCGGGCTCGGTCATCGCATAGCTGCTGCGCAGCTCGCCGGCCGCGATGCCCGGCAGCCAGCGCTGCTGTACCTGCTCCCCGGCGTGCCGGGAGAGCATCAGCACATCGAGGAGGGTGCTCGACCCGAGGGCGGCGGGGCCGTGGTCGCTGGCTCCCTCGGCCTCCGCGAGGTGGGCGTACTGCGCCAGGCCGATGCCCTGGCCGCCGAACTCCACGGGCAGGGGAAGGGCCCACAACCCGGCCTGCTTCGCCTCGTCCTGGAGCCCGCGCAGGGCCGTACGCGCGGGTGCGCCGCCCGCGTCGAGGACCGGCTCGCAGGGCATCACCCGCTCCCGTACGAACGCCCGCACCCGCGCCCGCAGTTCGGCGATCGCGGACGGGCAGTCGGGCTGCCCGGGGCCGGTGGCCTCCTGGGACGGGTCCGCTCCGGGTGCCGCGTCCGGCGCGCTCCGCACGGAGTTCTTGGCGTTCACGGCTTCCTCCACCTCGACCGGGAACTCGGTGAGCCGACGGTCCGACTCACTGACTGTGGAGTTGGTCGGCGCCCCGTGCCGCCTGGTTCCCGTGGATGTGTGCGAGCCATAGGGCGGTCCGCCCGGAGAGGAGTGCCGTGGGACACCCCGTCGTCATCCGCACGACCCGGCCGCTGGAGGGAGTGCACCTGGAGGCGTCGGGTCCGCCCGCGCTGACCGCCCCGGCGCTGGGCCATCTGCGCGCCCTCGGCGCGGCGGCCCCCGAGCCGCCCCGGACACCCGGCGGCCCCGCGCGCTTCGCCGCCGCGGGGAACGGGCCGGGCCGGGTCACCGCGCACACCGCGTGGGCCGACGTCCTCCCGAGGGCACACGCCGTCGACGAGGCCACCGTCCAGGCGGCCACCGGCATGATGCATGTGCACGGCCGCCGCGACGGTGCCCCGCGCGGCCTCGCCGTCGACTACGCGGCCACCTGCGCCTCCGTGCTGACCGTGCAGGGGCTGCTCGCCGCGATGCTGGGCCGGGCCCGCGGCGGCACCCGGAACCCCCATGTCACGGCCGGTGCCGACCGGGCCGCGCTGCTCACCCTCTCCCAGTACCTCGCCGCGGCCAACGCGCCGGAGGCGGAGGCCGTGGAACTGTCCCCGGGCGGGCCGCCGTTCACCGCCGCCTGCGGCACCCGCTTCGAACTGGAGGCGCTCGACCCCGCGCCCTGGGCCCGCTTCTGGCGGGAGCTCCGCGCGCCCGAAGAGGCAGTCCGCGCGGGCTGGCCGCCCTTCCAGTTCCGCTACGCCACCGCCTGCGCCCCGCTGCCCGAGGAACTGCACCGCACGACGCGCGGCGTCTCCTGGGCGAGGATCCGGCAGGCCGCGTCCGCCGCGGGCGCCGAGGTGTGCCCGCTGCATCCGCTCACCGACACGGCGGCGGAGCGCGGGTCCCGTGCCCCGTGGACCCTGACCCCGCGCGAGGAGACGTGGGACGGGCCGGCCCCCGGGACCGCCCCCGACGCAGCGCTGCCGCTCGCCGGCCTGACCGTCCTGGAAGCGGGCCGCCGCATCCAGGCCCCGCTCGCCGCGCACCTCCTGGGCCTGCTCGGCGCCGACGTCGTACGGATCGAGCCGCCCGGCGGGGACCCGTTGCGCGGAATGCCGCCCTGCTGCTCCGACGTCTCCGCGCGCTGGCTCGCGCTCAACAGGGGGAAGCGCGCGGTGCAGATCGACATCAAGTCCCGTGCGGGGCAGGCGGAGTTGCGCGAGCTGGCCGCGGGCGCCGACGTCTTCCTGCACAACTGGGCACCGGGGAAGGCCGAACAGTTCGGCCTGGGCCCCGACCACCTCGCGGCGGTCAACACCGGCCTGGTGTACGCCTACACCAGCGGCTGGGCGGGATGGCAGGCCGACGTCCCGATGGGCACCGACTTCATGGTGCAGGCCCGCACCGGCGTCGGCGAGGCGGCCCGCCCCGCCGACGAGGCCCCCGCGCCCTCCCTGATGACCCTGATCGATGTCCTCGGCGGACTGCTCGGCGCCGAGGCCGTCCTCGGCGGGCTGCTGCTGCGGGCGCGCACCGGCCGCGGTGTGCGGGTGGAGTCCTCGCTGCTGGGGGCCGCCGAGACGCTCACCGCACCGGCGCTGCACCGGGCGGCGGCCGGCGGCGGGGCGCGCCGCCCCGCGGCCTTCCGGAGTCCTTTCGCGACCGCGGACGGCTGGATCGCGCCGAGCGACGACTCCGCCGCCGCGGTGCGCGGCCGGTCCGCCGAGCTGCGGCAACTGACCTCGCAGCAGGCGCTCGACGCGCTGCGCGCCGACGGCCTCGCCGCGACCGCCGTCACCACCGACCTCGGCGCGCTCCCCCACGACCCGCGCCTCGCCGGAGTCCTCACCCGCGACCCCCTCGGGTCCCTCGTCGTCCCCTCGCCCTGGAGATTCGCATGACGAACCTGCTCCACGACCTGGTCCCCGCGCCGCTCCGGCGCGCCTGGGCCGCCGAAGGGCACTGCCCCGACATAGACCTCTACACCCTCTTCCGCTCGCACCGGATAGCCGACCCGCACCGCACCGCCGTGATCGACGCGCGCGGCGCGACCTCCTACGCGGAGCTGGACGACCGGGCCCGATGTCTGGCCACCGGCCTCACCGAGGCCGGCATCCGCCCCGGTGACGTGGTCGGCGTCCAACTGCCCAACAGCGCGGAGGCGGTGGCTGCCGACCTGGCGCTGGCCGCGCTGGGAGCCGTGGCCCTGCCCTTCCCCGTCGGACGCGGCGGACGGGAGGCGAGATCGCTGCTCGGCCGGGCCGGGGCCCGAGCGGTGATCGCCGCCACCGAACACCGGGGCATCGCGCACGCGAAGGAACTGGCGGAACTCGCCGGGGAACTACCCGAGTTGGACACCGTAATCGCCGCGGGCGCGGGCGCCGTACCCGTCGGCTGCCGTTCGCTGACCGCTCTGCCGGGCACCGCGAACGGCTTCACCCCGCGACGCCCCGACCCCGACACGGCCGCCCGGATCCTGGTGTCCTCCGGTTCCGAGGCCGAACCGAAGATGGTGGCGTACTCGCACAACGCGCTCGCCGGCGGCCGCGGCAACTTCCTCGGTGCCCTGCTCGCGGCGGGCGGCCCCCCGCGCTGCCTCTTCCTCACCCCGCTCGCCTCGGCGTTCGGCAGCAGCGGCACCGCGGTCACCCTCGCCCGGCACGGCGGAACCCTCGTCCTGCTCGACCGCTTCACGCCCGAGGCGGCGCTGCGGGCGATCCGCGCGCACCGGCCGACGCACGTGCTGGGCGTTCCCACGATGGTCCGCATGATGCTGGAGCGCTGCGGCCCCGAGCCGGTCGCCGCCGAGGGGCTGACGGCGCTGGTCCTGGGCGGCTCCGCGCTGGACGCGGCCACCCGGCGGGAGGCACGCCGGGCGTTCGGCTGCCCGGTGGTCAACCTCTACGGATCGGCCGACGGCGTCAACTGCCACACCGGGCTGGCGGAGGAGACCGCACCGGCCGGGGGACCGGGCGTCGTGGTCGGCAGGCCCGATCCCACGGTCTGCGAGATCCGCATCGCCCCGCTGCACGGCGGCACGGCGAACGAGGCCGAGACCGGGGAGATCCTCGCGCGGGGACCGATGACCCCGCTGTGCTACGTGGGGGCGCCGGAGCTGAACATGCGCTACCGCACCGCGGACGGCTGGGTGCGCACCGGCGACCTGGGAACGCTGGACGCCGAGGGCACCCTGCGCGTGGTCGGCCGGCTCAAGGACGTGGTGATCCGCGGCGGCGCCAACATCAGCCCCGCCGAGGTCGAGGGCGAGCTGTCCGCCCATCCCGGTGTGCGCGACGTGCTCTGCGTCGGCGTACCCGACCCGTTGATGGGGGAGCGGCTGGCGGCCTGCGTGGTGCCGCGGTCCGGGCACGAGATCACCCTGGAGAGCCTGGGCGCCCATCTCGACTCCCGTGGCCTGGAGCGCCGCAAGCACCCGGAGCGGCTGCTCGTGGTGACCGGCGAGCTGCCGCTCACCCCGGCCGGCAAACCCGACCGCACCGCGCTCAGGGACCAACTCGCCGCGGCCTCCCCGGCCACCCCGGCACAGACCGGGTGACGCGGGAGCGGTGGGGGGCCGGCCGGGACGGGAACCGCCCGGCACCCCCACCGCGTCCGGATGCGGGGTGCCCGCCGATCAGGACGCGGCGAACGCCTTCGTCATCTGCTCCGCGGCCTTGCGGTAGACGGCGAGCAGATCGAGGTCCTTCCCCGGGTAGTTGACGATGTTCAGCTGCTTCGCGCCCGAGCCCGGCAGCACGGTGCCCGTCGACATGTTCTCGTTCTCCAGGACGAACGCCGGCTTCTTCGCGGACAGCCGGGAGAGCTGCGCGGGAGACACCGCCTCCGGCCCGTACGTCCCCACCAGCCGCGCGCCCGCCAGCTTGGCCGCCCAGGTGGTGAAGACCTGGGAGGCCACGGCGGGCGCCTTGCCGTCGGGCCGGGAGGCCTTCAGCCGGCCGGCCAGCGACTTCCACTCGGCGGCGAGGTCCGCGTTCCACTTCGCCGCCGCCTGCTCGGTACCGAACGCCTTGCCCAGCCGGGTCACATTGGCGGTGGTCTTCGCGGGGGAGTTGTCCAGTTCGAGGTCGATCATCTTGGCCCGTGAGCCGGCCGCTTCCTTGATCCGCCCGGCGAACGGTTCGAACGGTGCGTACAGGACGTAGTCCGCGTCGGCCACCGCGGACAGGTCGGACGGTTTGAGGTCGTAGTCGGGCGCATGCCGGATCGAGGCGGGCACCAGGGACCTGACGTTCTCGGCACCGGCCGCCTTGGCCAGCGCCGCCTCCCAGGAGGTGGTGGCGACCACCACGGGACCGGAGCCCGACTTCCCGGACGTGCCGTGCGACGCGTCCTTCGAAGACGCGCCGGAGCCACCGCATCCGGAGACCAGCAACAGCCCCGCGCTCAGTGCGACGAGGGGACGGACGAGGACGCGGGCACGCGCCATGAGGGGGTTCTCCGTTCGGGTACGAGATGAGCTGCCAGGGCGACCGCCCCGGCAGCGAGGACGAGGACCGGGCCGGGCGGCAGGTCCCAGGCGAGCGAGACGAGGAAGCCGGCGACATTGACCACGAGGCCGATGCCGACGGCCCACAGCGTGATCGACACCAGCGAGCGGCCGAGCCGGCGGGCGGCGAGCGCCGGCAGCAGCGTCAGCGCGTCCACCAGCAGGGCCCCGGTCAGCCGGAGGGCGCCGGCCACCGCGACCGCCACCAGGACGAGCAGCAACACCGTGAGCCGCTGCACCGCCACCCCGGAACACAGGGCGAGTTCCCGGTCGTGCAGCAGCAGGGCCAGATCACGGCGGCGCCAGACGAACAGCGCCGGCAGGGCCACCGCCAAGGCGCCCAGGACGGCGAGGTCGGCGGGGCGCACCGCCAGGATGGACCCCCACAGCAGCGCGAAGGCCCCGTTGGCGTTGACCCCGGACAGCGCCAGCAGCAGCAGCGCGGCGGCGATGGCCAGGCTCATCAACAGCCCCATGGCCCCCGAGAGCCCGTCGGCGTTACGGGCCAGGGGCGCCACCCCCGCGCCCGCCAGGGCACAGGCCACCAGCGCGCACAGCACGGGGTCCAGCCCCAGCAACTGGCCCGCCGCGATGCCCAGCAGGGCGACATGCATCATCGCGAAGCGCACCGGCATGATGTCCAGCCCCACGATCACCACACCCACGATCGGCAGCCCGAGCGCCGACAGCAGCAGCCCGGCCCCGGCCCGCTGCACGGGCACCAGCTGCAACAGGTCCCCGACCTGCCCGAGCGCACTCACCGGACCTCCCGCAGCGCTCCGGCGGCCATCTCCAGCGTCCGGTCGCACCGGGCGGCCATCGCCCGGTCGTGGGTCACCACGACCACTGTCACCGGCAGCGTCGTGAGCACCTCGGCGGCCTCCTCCTGCCCCGCGAAGTCCAGTGCCGCCGTCGGCTCGTCGGCGAGCAGCACCCCCGCTCCGGCCGCCACACAGCCCACCGCCCTCGCCAGATGCATCCGCTGCAACTGGCCCCCCGACAGGCTGCTCAGCGGACGCCCGGACAGCGCGCCCACCCCCAGCCGCTCGGCGGCCAGCGCGGCCTGGGCCGGAGCGCCGCTGCTCGCCAGCAACTCCCCGGCCAGCAGGGGGAAGCGGCCGGCGGCCGGCCGCTGCGGGATCCAGGCGCAGGCCCGCCGCCGCCAGGACCGCTCGGCGGCGGTCCGGTGGCCGCGCCCGCCGACGAGGATCTCGCCGCCCGTCTGCCGGTGCAGCCCGAGCACCGCACGCAGCAGCGTGGTCTTGCCCGAGCCGTTGGTCCCCGTCAGGGCGACGCGTTCGCCCGCGGCGATGTCCAAGTCCACACCGGTCACCGCCTCCAGACGGCCGTGCCGGCACACCACCCCCCGAAGCCGTAGTGCGAGGGCGGCCGTATCGCTCACCGGCCGCGTCGCCGAGGATCCTGACTGCTGATTGCTGCACTCCACAGCCAGCTAGTCGGCCCACCGCCCGGTTGAGTTCCCGCCGGTTGCACCGTGGTTCCACGCCCTGCCACAACGGACCGCCCGCGGCCCCCGTACGACGCTGACCGACGGGCGGCCCGGACGACGGCGGGGCCCAGGAAGCGTCACCACGCCTCCTGGGCCCCTGGGTCCCGCTGCCGGCCGCGGATCAGGCCACGGACCGGGCCACGGCGGGCTCGGGCAGCGGGCCCCGC
The DNA here is from genome assembly GCF_019933235.1 of Streptomyces angustmyceticus. Taxonomy (NCBI): domain Bacteria; kingdom Bacillati; phylum Actinomycetota; class Actinomycetes; order Kitasatosporales; family Streptomycetaceae; genus Streptomyces; species Streptomyces angustmyceticus. The sequence continues at coordinate 7,495,166 of NZ_CP082945.1, forward strand.
CCCGCGGCCTCCTCCCGGCGCGCCGGGGCGCCGTCCGCCGCGTCGAGCAGCGCGATCAGCGTCTCCCGCGCCCTGGCCACCCGCGAACGGACCGTCCCCACCGGACAGCCGACGACCGCGGCCGCCTCGGCATACGGCAGCCCGACCAGCTGGGTGAGCACGAACGCCTCCCGCCGGCACGGCGCGAGAGCGGAGAGGATGTCGGTCAGGGCGACCCCCTCGTCGAACCCCGGCACCGTCTCCCGCTGGGCCTGCTCCGCGAGAGCCTGCCAGTCGGCGAGACCGGCGACGCGCGGCCGGGCCTGGTTCGCACGGATCCGGTCGGCGACCGTACGCCGGGCGATGGTCAGCAGCCAGGTACGGGCCGACGACCGGCCCTCGAACCCGGGCAGGCCGCGCAGAGCCCGCAGATAGGTGTCCTGCACCAGGTCGTCCGCGGCCTGGGCATCGCGGCTCAGATGCGTCACATAGCGCAGCACATGCCGCCGGGTGCCCCGCACGAACAGCTCGACCGCCTCTTCATCACCCGTACGGGCCGCCAGGGCCCACCGGGTCACCTGGGCATCGTCGACGTCACGCATCGGCGGCCCCTCCCACGGGAGCCACCGGGCCGCACGGCTGCGCTCCCGTTTCCCGGACACGGCGTATCAGCAGGCCGATGCCGACCGGCTCGACGGACGAGTCATCGCTCCGCTGCGTCGCGGAGCGGGGGGCGGCCGGAGCGAGACCGGCCGTGGGCACCCGGGATGCCACCGTCCGGACAGGCGTCATCATCATCTGGAGTCCTTCGCATGGTTCGGTCACCGTGAATACGGACGACCGGAGACCGGGTGCGGGCGCGGCCACCGCCGCTCCCACACGCACCCGGATACCGGCTGTTGTCAGCGGACAGCCGGTTCCCGCGGAGGACCACGCAACGACACCACATGCGCCAGCAGCAGTTCGCGCAGCGCCCGGCGCGGGGGCTGCGCCGGAACCCGCAGCTCCTCCAGGGCCGCCGGAAGAGCGGAGCACAGCAGGGGGCACAGCCGCCGGAAGAGGAACAGGGACACCGTGCGCACCAGGCGGAAGGCCGCCTGCTCCCCGCCCCACAGCCACCAGGCGCTCAACGCGGCGACCGCCATGTGCACCGCGAGCATCGAGTGCCCGGCGCTCTGCATTCCCTCGTGCAGCGACGCCGGCATACCCGGCATCGGCCCATGGGCCGTCCCGCCGCCGGAGAGCGCCGAGGGGATCGGTGATCCTCCGTCACACGTCAGGACCTTCCGCCACAGCCGGCCCCAGGACCAGGGGCCGTCCGCGGGGCCCGGCGACACCTGACCGACCGTGAACACGGTATGGAGCGCGGCCTGGGTGCCGAGGGTCAGCAGGCCCACCACACCCGGCCCGCGCTCGCGCCGGGCGAAGCACCACGCGGCGGCGGACGCCCCGGCGGCGGCCGCGAGCACCACATGCCACGGCAGCGGGGAACGCGCTGCCAGGGCGTGCCCAAGAGCCGTCAGCAGCACACAGACCGTGGCGAACACCACGGCCCGTAGTCCCCTGAGAACGCATCCGGCTTCCATGTCGAGCCCAGCTTGCACCCTGGCCGCCTTTCCCGACCCCGGAGTCCAAAAAGGTGCTCAATCCTGGAGCGAATTCCACCGGACCCGCCGCCCGCACTGCACGGTGCGGCGCGCCCGGCCTCAGCCGCGCCGCCCCGTACGGTCGCTGTGGCGCCGCCGCAGCGCCCAACCGGCCAGGACGGGAAACGCGACCACCCCGACCAGGCTGGGCAGCAGGCTCGGTTCGCCGGATCCTGACTCCAGTACGGCTGCCAGGAGCTGGACACCGGCCAGTACCGCCAGTCCCAGGTAGATCCATCCTGCCCAGGCGGGCCCGGCCAGCGAGGGGACTGCACCGTGTCGTTCCATTGTTCGCGTATGCCCCGTGACGCCCGGCTCAAGGCTGCGGTCGTACCGGCCCGGCAGCCGCCCCCAACTCCTCACGACCGGCGGTTCAGCCGCCCACGGCCTTGGCCCACTGGGCACGGACCGTGCGCAGCGCCTTGTTCAGCTGGGCCTCGGTGGGGAACTGCGGTGTGCCCTCGACCGTCGGCAGCCGTGCGGCCAGGGCCTTGTCGAGGGTGCCGTTCTTCGCCATGGCGGCCATCAGCACCGGGCGGGCGTAGTCCACGAGGCGGAGGTTCTGCCCCTCCGGGCTGAAGAGGTACTCCTGCCACAGCCGTGCCGCGGCCGGGTGGGGGGCGTACTTGTTGATCGCCAGTGCGTAGTACTGCGAGAAGCTGCCGTCGAAGGGAATGGAGACCTTCCACTTCACGCCGGTGCCGCGGAGCCGGTCGATGTGCTGCAGGTTGAGGTAGTCCCACTCGATGATGACCGGTGTCCTTCCCGCGGCGATCGTGGCCGGGCCGGGTTCGGCCCGGTGGTAGTTGCCGGCCTTGTCGAGCCGGGCGAAGAAGTCGATGCCCGGCTGGATGTTGTCGAACGATCCCCCGTTGGCGAGCGCCGCCGCGTACACGGCGGCGAAGGCCGATCCCGCCATCGCGGGATCGCCGTGGATCGAGACCAGGCCCTTGTACTCCGGCCGGAGCAGATCGGCGAAGGATTCGGGGCAGTTCCGTACGCGGGAGGCGTCGCAGCCGATCGAGATGTAGCCGCCGTAGTTGTTGTACCAGCGGGCCCCGGCGTCCTTCTGGTCCGGCGGGATCTCGTCGAACTGTGCGACCCGGTAGGGGGCCAGCAGGTTCTGCCGCGCCGCGGACTGGGCGAAGGTGTCCGCGACGTCGATCACGTCGGGGGCGCGCTGCCGGCCCCGGTAGCGCTTGAGGGCCTCGATCTCCTGACTGCTGTGGCCGTTCGGATCGTCGACGACGACCTTGATGCCGTACTTCTTCTCGAAGCCGTTGATCAGCCCGCCGTAGTTGGCCCACTGGCGCGGCAGCGCGATCGCGTTGAGCCTGCCCTCCTTCTTCGCCGCCCTGATCAGTGCCGCCGTCCCGCCGGCCTCCGCCGCGGACCCGGCCCGGGAGGGCGCGACCGGCCGGGTGGGGCCCCCTTCCTGGCACGCCACGAGACCGAGCGTCACCAGGCCGAGGCAGCACAGGGCAGCGGTGGTGCGGACCCGGTGATGTGCGGCCACGACGCCTCCAACAGGGCCGGATGGGGGAGCGGTCCGCCGGGCGGTGGGCGGACGCGGAGCGTGCGGCAAGATCCACAGCAGCGTACTCCGCGCCTTCGCGTGCCTCTGCCAGGACGGGATCGGGCCAGGTCACGTCGGCGCGTAGGCGCCATACGGGCAGGGGACGCGACGCCGGTCCGGGCGCCGCGCCACCGCTCTCACCACCCCCCTTCCTGCTCCCAATGGCGCAACAGGTGCTCCGAGGGCTCCTCTTCCGCGGGCGGGGCGTCGGGGACGATGGCCTGGGCGGCCCAGATCGTCTTGCCCCGGGGGGAGTAGCGGGTGCCCCACTGTTCGGCGAACTGCGCGACGAGGAAGAGACCGCGGCCCTCCTCGTCGGTGGTCTTCGCCTGGCGGATGTGCGGGGAGGTGCTGCTGCCGTCGGAGACCTCGCAGATCAGGGTGGTGCGGGTGTGCAGGAGCCGGACGTGGATGGGCTCGGCGCCGTAGCGAATGGCGTTGGTGATCAGTTCGCTGAGGATCAGCTCGGTGCCGTAGGAGATGTGCGCCAGGCCCCAGTCCGCCAACTGGCGGGCACAGTCGTTGCGGACCGGGCCGACCGCCGCCGGGTCGCGGGACACGTCCCATTCGGCGACGTCCGACGGGTCCAGCCGCCGGGTGCGGGCCACCAGCAGCGCGACATCGTCGGTGGACCCGCCGGGCAGCAGCGCGTGCAGGACGGCGGCGCAGGTGTCCTCCGGCGCACGGTCCGCTCCGGCGAGGGCCGCTCGCAGGGCTTCCAGCCCGGCGTCCAGGTCGTGGCCGCGGTTCTCGACCAGCCCGTCGGTGTACAGCACCAGCCGGGAGCCTTCCGGCAGCGACAGTGCGGCGGTCTCGAAGGGCAGGCCGGCGCCCAGGCCCAGCGGTGGGGAGACCGGTGGGTGCAGGAACTCCACCGTCCCGTCGGGGTGGGCCACGGCGGGCGGCACATGACCGGCCGTGGCGGCGGTGACCTGCCCGGAGACCGCGTCATAGATGACGTACAGACAGGTGGCGCCGGTGATCGCCGGTCCCTCGTCGGTGTCCTCGTCCTGGATGTCGAGGCGGGCCACCAGCTCGTCCAGATGGCCCAGCAGTTCGTCGGGGGAGAGGTCCAGGGCCGAGAAGTTGTGCACGGCGATGCGCAGCCGGCCCATGGTCGCCGCCGCGTGCAGCCCGTGGCCCACCACATCGCCGACGACCAGCGCCACCCGCGCGCCGGGCAGCGGGATGACGTCGAACCAGTCCCCGCCCACGCCGGCCTTCGCGGGGAGATAGCGGTGCGCCACCTCCAGGGCGTCCTGGTCGGGCAGGCCGCGGGGCATCAGGCTGCGCTGGAGCGTCATCGCCATGGTGCGCTCGCGGGTGAAGCGGCGGGCGTTGTCGATCCCCACCGCGGCCCGCCCCGCCAGCTCCTCGGCGAACGACAGGTCCTCGTCGTCGAACGGCGGGGAGTCCCCGGACCGCCAGAAGTCCACCAGGCCCAGCACCACGCCCCGGGCGCGCAGCGGAACGACGGCCAGCGAATGCACCCCGTGCTCCAGGATCCGCCGGGTGCGTTCCGGGTCCCGCGACCGCCAGGCGGACGAGCCGGCCAGGTCGGGCACCACCATGGCGCGGACCTGGTCCACCTCCGCCGCCCCCGCGGTGTCCGGGACGGCGCGGATCAGCTCGCCGACGGGGTGGAGCGGGTGGTCCGGCGCCAGCCCGGCGATGGCGGTCCGGCGCAGACCGCCGCCCGCCACGGCCGGTTCCTCGCCCCGCAGCACCGGGTCCAGCAGCTCGACGGTGACGATGTCGGCGAACCGGGGGACCGCCACCTGCGACAGCTCCTCGGCCGTCCGCACGACGTTCAGCGTGGAGCCGATCCGCAGCCCGGCGTCGTAGAGGAGCCGCAACCGCTCCCGCGCCACCTCGGCGCGCCCCGCCAGCCACCGCAGTTCGGTGGTGTCGCGCAGGGTCACCACGCTCCCCTGATGGGATCCGTAGGGGGAGGTGGACCGCTTGTTGACGGCCAGCAGCCGGTCCTGGGCCAGGTGCACCTCGTCGGTGGCGCTCCGGTCCGACGCCAGGAGTTCCGCGGTGCGGTGGTTCAGCGCCAGGTCGCCCACCCGGCGTCCCTCCGCGTCCGGGGGGAGGTCCAGCAGCCGCCGGGCCTCGTCGTTGGCCAGCAGCAGCCGGCCGTCGCGGCCGACGATGAGGACGCCTTCCCGCACCGCGTGCAGCACCGCGTCGTGATGCTCGTACATCCGGGTCATCTCGGCCGGTCCCAGACCGTGGGTCTGCCGCCGCAGCCGACGGCTCACCAGCCCCGCGCCGCCGCCGGCGAGAGCCAGCGCCACGACCGCGGTGCCCAGGAACATGGGCAGCTGCTGGTTGACCGACTTCTGCACCTTCTCCACCGTGACCGGCGCGGCGACGAGGGCGACGACCCGGCCCGAGGCGTCCTTCACGGGGGCCACGGAGACCACGGACAGGCCCAGGGCGCCCTGGAAGGTCCGGGTGAAGGGCTTGCCCCGGGCGGCCTCGGCATACGGGCCGATGACGTGCTTGCCGATCTGCCGTGGGTCACTGTGGGTGAGGGTGATCCCGTCCAGGTTGTACACGATGAGGGCGTCGACTCCGGAGGCCTTCCGGGCCGCCTCGGCGAGCGGCTGGAGCTTCGCGGACGGATTGCCGCTGTTCAGCGCCTGCTGGAGCCCCCAGGCGTGCGCGAAGGACTCGGCTGCGGCGAGCGTCCGGTGCCGGGCGTCGGTCATGGTGTCCCGCCGGGCCTGGACGACGAGCGCCACCACTGCCGCCGCGACCAGCAGCACCACGACCACCAGCTGCAGCAGGAAGACCTCCTGGGCGACGCTGCGGGTGGTCAACGAGGACCGGATGCCCTGCGGCCCGCCGTCCCCCGCGGGGCCTTCGTCCCCCGCCTCACCGGTGCCGTCCCCGGCAGGGGCCGCACCCGGAACGGCGGAACGACCGGACGCGCGGCTCAGCCACCGCCACAAGCGCCCCGGGTTTCCGCTCATGATTCACATTTATCCCGCTTTGCCCGGGGGCGGGCAAGGCGCGCTACGGCAGTTGCCCCACGGGACGACACGCGGCCACCGTGCCGCGCCGCGCCGGATCCCGCCCCGCGCCGCGCCCGGCGCCCGGCCGGGACCTGCCCCCGAGGCTGCGGACCCAGCCGGCGCGGCAGGGCGCGGAACGGCCTCAGTCCTCCGTTCCGCGCCCCGTACCGCACACCCGCCGGGCTCCTCAGCCCGGCGGCGACCCAGGGACCCTCAGTCCTGGTCACAGGTGCAAAACCCCCGGCCGGTCGTGTGGCCGGGAGCTGGGCTGCGCCCACCCGAGGGATCCGCTCGGGCTCCGCGCCCGCGTCCACACCACCCGAGGTGGCGCGGCCGGACTCGACCGCGTCCTGCACCTGTCGAGCAGACTGCGCCCCGGCCAGCAGGCGTTCCGGATGGCCACGCAGCTGGCGTTCCTCGAATACGACGACGAACTCGCGCGCCTCGCGTCACAGGACTTCACCCCGGACTCCGCCGCCTGGTCACTGGCCCGCATCGGCATCGCCAACTACTTCGCCGCCGCCCTGGTCCTCCCCTACCGCCGCTTCCACACGGCGGCCGAAGAGGTCCGCTACGACATCGAGCGGCTCACCGACCGGTTCGGCCTCGGCTACGAGACGGTCTGCCACCGCCTGAGCACCCTCCAGCGCCCACGCCTGCGGGGCGTCCCGTTCTCCTTCGTACGGGTGGACCGCGCGGGCAACATGTCCGAACGGCAGTCCGCGACCGACTTCCACTTCTCCCGGGCGGGCGGCACCTGCCCGCTGTGGAACGTCTACGAGGCGTTCGCCGCGCCCGGCCGGATCCACGCCCAGGCCGCGGCCATGCCGGACGGGCAGCGCTACCTGTGGACCGCACGAGCGGTCACCCGGCACCGCGGGGGCTGGGGCGAGCCCGGCAAAACCTTCGCCCTCGGCCTCGGCTGCGAGGTCCGCCACGCCTCCCGCGTCGTCTACTCCGACGGCCTGGACCTCGGCAACGCCGCCGCGGCCACCCCGATCGGCATGGGCTGCCGCGTCTGCGAACGCACCGACTGCCCGCAGCGGGCGGTCCCGCCGCTGGACCGCCGGCTCGCGGTCGACGAGAACAGCAGCACGTTCGTGCCGTACCCCGTCGCCGATCCGGAGGTGTGAGCGAGGGAGACCGGATCGGTGCGCAGCGGCTTCAGGCGCCGGGGCGGGCGTGGCCGCTGATCCAGATGATTCAGAGAAGCGGCTTGCCGCCTCCGGAGGAACTGGGCGTGTAGTGCTTGTACAGGCCGTCGTACTGGTCGGTCCCGTAGGCCCGGTGGGCGTCAGGGTGGTCGTACCTGCGTCGCCGACGGCGCGGCAGGAAGGACGCGATGCGCGAGGCCAGACGGCTGAGTGCGGTTTTCATCGGCTCCTCCGTTCGTACTGTTCGGTAGTTCGAGGGTACGCACCACGAGGCCCACATGCGGTGATCTGAGCCAGAGTTGAGGATCCGTCGGCGGCGGTTTCGGCCTTGCACCATGGCGAAGACCTCCGATGCGGTGGAGGTCTTGGCGCTCCACCACACCGGAGGTCTTCGCATCCCACGGTAAGGGACGAGGAGGCAGCGTCACGATGGGGTGTTCCCGATGAAGTCGAGCAGGTCCCGGTTGAGTTCCTCGGCGTGGGTGAGGAAGAGGCCGTGGCCTGCGCCGGAGTACTCCTTGTAGACGTTGTCCGGTATCAGGGCGGCCAGCCGACGACCGCAGAGATCGATGGGCGCGGAGGCGTCGGCGTCGCCGTGGAGGATCAGGGCCGGCACCCGGAGCGCGCCGGCCTCCTTGCGCAGGTCGGTGCAGAACCCCGTTCTGATCACCTCGACGGCGGCCTTGGCCGAGCAGTCAAGGGTCTTCTGCACCGTCCACGCCATGAGTTCGGCGGAAATCCGGTTGCCCAGATGCGTGGCGAAGAACGCCTGGGCGTTCTGGGCCATCCACCTCGGGCGGTCGCTGGTCCGGTCCGCCATCACCGCGTCGAAGAGGCTCCGGTCGATCCCCTCCGGGTTGTCCGGCGTCCGGATCATCAACGGCGCGGTGACCGCGACCAGCACCACCCGGCTCACCCGGTCATCGCCGTGCCGGGACAGGTAACGGATCACCTCCCCGCCACCCATCGAATGCGCCACCAGGGTCACCTCGCGCAGGTCGAGGTGGTCGAGCAGCGCCGCGAGGTCGTCGGCGAGGGTGTCGTAGTCGAAGCCGTGGCCGACCCAGTCCGAGCGGCCGTGCCCCCGCTTGTCGAACGCGACGCAGCGCAGGCCCTGTTCGGACAGCGGGAGCATCTGGAACTCCCAGGAACTGCTGCCCAGCCAGGCCCCGGTCACGAACACCACCGGCTTGCCCCGCCCCCAGTCGGTGTAGAACAAGCTCGTCCCGTCGGAACCTTCGAAGTACGGCATGCGCGAGTCCTTCCGAGGTGATGAGGTGTCGCTGCGTCGTCATCACTGTCGCCCGGCGGGGAACGCACCGTCGATTACTCCGGAGGTAAGGACGGTCGGGGTACCCCGGATGCGGCGGTGTTGCCGGGTGCCGCCGTGCCGCCCCTCGTGCGGCGGCCGCATCGCTCAGGAGGTGAGCCCGAGCGTCTTCGTGGCCAGCTCGAACGCCGGGAGCATCGCCTTGTGCTCGCCCGCGTTGAGCCCTCCGAGGTGGAGGACCACACCACCGCGCTCGGTCATCACGGCCAGCGCGCGTTCGGGCCTGATCTCACCGGCGGCCAGGTCGGTGACCGTGTAGTCGGCCTCGGCGGCGGGCAGGCCACCGGCCTTGACCTCGCGGATCCTGACGTTGCTCTCGAAGTGCTCGGCGGCGACGAACGTCTTCACCAGGGCCCGGGGGGGAACCGCCGGGTGCGGCAGCGCCCTTGGTGCCGGACCACACGGTGAGGAAGCCGATGTGCCCGGCGGCCTTGGCGTCGAGCTCGCAAGCGGGCGTGAGCGGCCCCTGATGACCCGGCGGACCCATCCGGTCCACCGTCGCCCGCGTGAGGGCCGTCGCCTCCCAGGACGTCTCGGGGGTGAAGTGCACCGGCAGTTCGCACGCCGTGCCCTTGTCGCCGAGCTTCTTCTCGGCGACCTTCTTCTCGTCCTCGCCCCAGCCGAACGTACAGCCGCCGAGCACACCCCCCGCGACCACCGCCCCCAGCACGGCCTGCGACACCTTGCGCATCCCGGAAACCACCACTGGCCTGCCCTAGCGGTGAGTTGGCCGATTCCGGTCGAGGCTCTGCACGGCAGCTACCGGAGCCGAGAGTGGGGCTACCGGTGTCAAGAGGCGCACTTCGTGCACGTCGTATCGTTTCCGGCCGCTCCGTCTGACAACTACTCATGCATGCGCCGAGAATGCGGATTTGCGCTCGGCAATTGCCTTCCGGATGCGGAACTCTGGAGCGCGGCTGGTGCGATGAGTTCGCGACATCGGGAACGCCTTCCCCAGGGCAAGGAAAAGGATTCCGGAGAGCGACGAGCGGCCACGTTGTGTGCGCGAAAAAAATCCTGATTTACCTTAACTTTCAGCCTTTTTCCGTTTGATTTCGGCTCGTGTCGCGGCGTAGCGTGAGAGGTGGTTCAGCTGGACAGCTGGATATCCACCAGAGATTCAAGGAGGCACGATGAGCTTCCGAAGCGTACTCCCCCTGAGGCATGGCGGCGACGGCTGGGACGACTGGGGCCGTGGCCGGGGCTACGGACGCGGTTACGGACGTGGTCGTGGCTATGGACGTGGTCGTGGATTCGGCTATGGCCGTGGACGCGGCTTTGGCCGAGGACGTGGATTCGGCCGCGGAGGCCGTTTCTAGCGACCCCACAGGTCAACTTCGAGGCTGGTCCCCAGCGATGGGGGCCGGCCTTGAGGATGCCGCGACACGGCGGCCGCAGGCCGCGTCAATTCCCGCCGCTCGGGCCTTCGGCTGCAGCGGCGCACATCATTACCTTCGTGCACCATGAACTCGTGTGCGCCAACGGCGCATTGGGTTCCATGGTGCTTTTTGCGTCCCGGCTGTCTGACTGAGTGTCCGGGCTGACTGAGTGTCCGGGCAAGGGAAACGCTGCGTGAGGCGCATCAAGGTCACACGCAGCGCGCTTCCGGGCCTTCCCTGCCCGAGATATTCAGTATTCCCGCCGACGACTTGCCCCGCAATCCCAGATGTGCACTGCACCGTTTGTTTCATCAATCCTTTGCGAAATCCTCGGGGCCGCATAACGATGCGCTGCGCTCCGGCAGGGAGTTTGACGGTGTGTGGCACCAACGCTTGCCCGCTGACCGCGCGTTCCCTGGCTGTCACAAGCGGTAGGGCGCCGACAATGGGGCTCGGGCGCGGTTCTCGGCTCAGTGTGACCGGTTGTGGGTGCGGGCTTCGGCAGTGGACTTCAGGTCGCGCAGCCACGCTTCGAGGCCCTCACGGAGAATTCTGGTCGCGGTGGGTACGTCCGCCTCGACCTGGGCGCCGGTGTGGGTCTCCTCGGTGCTCACCCGGACACCGCCTTTCACCTTGGCGAAGGTCCATACATGGACGCCCTCGATGCGCAGACCTTCGCCGATCGCCGGGCCGGTCCAGCGGAGGCACGCACCGTCCTTGACCTGCCGGACGGTCGAGGTGATCTCCAGGCTCGTGGCGGGAGTGGAGGGGTTGGGGGGTACCGGGGTCGTCCACCGGAACGCCGAACCCTTGCGGAACGGTCCGTGATCGAGGCGCTGCACGGCCTCGACCGGGCTCTGCCAGGCCGGCCAGCGCTCCACGTCGGTCTGCAGCTTCCATATGGTGCGCAGCGGGGCGTTGATCACGGTCTCGGTGCGGTGGCGGACGCGGGCATCGGGGTCGACGCCCTTGCCGCGGCAGGTGAGGGGCTTGCGGGGGTGGGAGGCGTGGGAGCCGGTGGCTCCGGCTGGTGCGGCCGTGGGGACGAGGAGCCCTAAGGCGAGCGGGACGGCGAACAGGGCGGCGCGGGCACCGGTGCCGCGGATGTCGAAGCTGTGGATGCCGGACATGGGACCCTCCTGAGCTACGAGGTGACGCGTATGTGAGAAGTTATAACGATCCGCAAGGCGGCAGGTCAATAGATGCGTGATACCTTCTCACCAACACGTGATGATGTAGCCCGATGGGTGATGAGGACGGTGGCAGGCCATGGCGGAGACGGGTGCGAAGACCCCGCGGGAGCGCTATCGGGCCCAGGTGCGGGCGGAGATCACGGAACGCGCCTGGGAGCAGATCGCCACGGCGGGGGCCTCCGCGCTCTCCCTCAACGCGATCGCCAAGCAGATGGGCATGAGCGGACCGGCGCTCTACCGCTACTTCGCCAGCCGTGACGACCTGATCACCGAACTCGTCCGGGAGGCGTACCGAAGCCTCGCCGAGACCCTCCGCGCGGCCGCGGAATCGGGTGCCGACCTGGCCGGGCTGGCCCACGCCCTGCGCGGCTGGGCACTGGCGGACCCGCAGCGGTACTTCCTGGTCTACGGCACGCCCATTCCCGGCTACCACGCGCCCGCGGACACCACCGCCATCTCCTCCGAGATCATGACGACCGTGCTCGACGCGTGCGCGGCACTCGCCCCGGACGACGCCGCCACCCCCTTCGACGCCTACCTTGCGGACCACCGGGACTGGGCCGCCGACCACCCGGCTCCGCCCGAGGCCCTCCACCGCGTCCTGACCTTCTGGACCCGCCTGCACGGCGTCCTGTCCCTGGAGCTCGCCGGCCACTTCACCGGCATGGGCCTCGACCCCGCCCAGCTCTTCGCGGCCGAACTGAACGGCCTGCTCGCACCCCGCCCCTGAGGCTGCGCCCCCGCGCCTCGCCCGTGAGGCCGCGGACCGCGCTCCTGGGCCCTGAGGGCGCGGACCCCGCACCCCGCCCCCGAGGTCGCGGGCCTGGCTCCCCGCCTCCGAGGTCGCAAGACAGCGCCCCGCCCCCGATCCGCCTCGGTGTGCGGCGGGTCGGGGGCGGGGCTGAGGCGTGCCGGCCGGCCGGTCAGGCGCCGCCGTTGTCGGGGGAGAGGCGGGTGAAGGAGACCGGGAGGCTCTCCGGGCCGCGCAGGATCGCGTTCTCCCGGTAGGGCGGGGGATCGGCGACCAGGCCGGGAGACGCCAGGCGGCGGGCCAGGGCCGTCAGGGCGATCTGTGCTTCGGCGCGGGCCAGGGTGGCGCCGATGCAGTAGTGGATGCCGCCGCCGAACCCGAGGTGGGCGTTGTCGGCGCGGTCGGGCACGAACCGGTCCGGGTCCGCGAAGCGCTGCGGGTCGCGGTTGCCGGCGGCGAGGAGCAGGCGGATGCGTGAGCCCTTGGGGATGGTGGTGCCGGCGATGTCGATGTCGGCCAGGGTGCTGCGACCGGACATCTGTACCGGCGGGTCGTAGCGCAGCACCTCCTCCACGAGCGGAGTGGCGAGATCGGGGTCGGTGCGCAGCCGGGCGAGGGCGTCGGGGTGGCGCAACAGGGCGAGGGTGCCGTTGGCGATGAGATTGACGGTGGTCTCGTGCCCGGCGATGAGCAGCAGGCCCAGCGTGACGCGGAGGTCGATGGGGTCCATGGGGCCCTCGGGGTGCTGACTGTGCATCAGGCCGGAGAGCAGGTCCCCGCCGGGGGCGGCGTCGTGCCGGGCGATGAGCCCTTCGAGGTACTGCTGCAACTCGGCCCGCGTCTCCTGGAGTTCGCGGATCTCGTCCTCGGTCTGGGTGTCGATGGGGTCCAGTCCGCGGGTGAGCCGGCGGGCCAGGCTGCCGAAGAGGGACTCGTCCTCGCGCGGTACGCCGAGCAGTTCACAGATGACGGTGACGGGCAGGGGGTACGCCAGGTCGGCGACGACGTCCAGGTGTCCCGGCTGCTCGCTGATGTGCGCGTCGAGCAGATCGGTGACGAGCTTGTCGATGTGGTCGCGCATGCCCATGACGCGCGGGACGAACTGCCGGCTGACCAGCTGGCGCAGCTGGTCGTGCTTGGGCGGGTCCTCGACCAGCAGGCTCTTGCGGATCGGCCGCTGCTGCGGCGGGGGGAGCCGGTCGGCGCTGATGCGCGGGTCGCGCAGCAGGAGGCTGATCTCGCGGTGTCCGGTGGCCAGCCAGTTGCCGTCGTCCATGCGCGCGATCGGCTCGCGGAGCAACTGCTCGTAGTGGGGGTAGGGGTTGGGGCGGTGCTCATGGCGGAGGGCCTGGGCGAACAGCTCCGCGGCCGTGTGCTGGGGGGTGGCCGAGGTCGTGGTCATGGTGGATCTCCCTCACTCGTGTCCGGCCAGGACGGCCTGGGCGGACGGCACGGACGGGGTGGCGGCGACGGACGGAAGGCCCGGTGCGGGGTCGGCGGGCCGGGGGAACGCGGGGTCGAGCGGCTCGGGGCGGTCCGGTCCGTCGGTGGCGTTCAGCACCGGCGGGAAGGGGGCGCCGGCCTCGATGAGGGCGGCGTATCCGTCCAGCACGCGGGGGGAGTCGACCGCGACGGCCGCGACCAGACGGTCCTGCCGGCCGTAGGCGGCGACGAACTGCCGCTGGTCGAGGGAGCCCTGGGTGAGGACGACCTGGTCGGCCAGGGCGGGCAGCCCCACGCACTTGAGGTTGACCCCGAACTGGTTGGACCAGAACGCCGGGAGGGGGCGGTGGACGAGGGGTGCCCGGGAGGCGTGCACCATGTTGTGCGCGGCGGTCCGGGCCTGTGCGACGGCGTTGTCCCAGTGGTCCAGCCGCAGGAGCTGCCCGGGGTAGAGCGGGTGCGGCCAGCGGGCGACATCACCGGCGGCGAAGACGTCGCCCAGCGGCGTCCCGTCGTCGGCCAGGGCCCGGCAGGACTCGTCGCACACCACGCCGCGGCCGTCCGCGGCCAGCCCGGAGCCGGTCAGCCACTCGGTGTTGGCGAGGGCGCCGGCGGCGACCACGGCCACCTCGGCCTCCACCACGCTGCCGTCGGACAGGACCGCTCGCCGCAACGCGCCATGGGCGTCGCCCTCCAGCGTCCGCACCGTGGTGCCGAGCCGCAGGTCCACCCCGGCGTCGCGGTACCAGCGGGCCGCGGCGCCGCCGATCACGCCGCCCAGGGCGCTCCCCAGCGGGGTGTCGCCGCGCTGGGTCACGGTCACGTCGAGGCCCAGGTCGCGGCAGACGGAGGCGACCTCACCGCCGGTGAAGCCGGCGCCGATCACCAGGACCCGGCCCGGCGCCGCCGCCAGTGCCGCGCGCAGCCGGTCGGCGTCGTCGCGGGTCCGCAGCACATGCACCCCGTGGAGGGCGCCGCCCTGCCGCTCGGGCCAGGGGCGGGACCGGGTGCCGGTGGCGATCAGCAGCCGGTCGTACGGCACCGCCCGCCCGTCCGCCAGCGACACCTGCCGCGTGCGCGGGTCGACGCCGGTCGCGGGGGTGCCGAGCAGCCAGCGGGCGCCGATGTCGCGCACCCGGGGCAGCACGGTGTGGTCGGTGGACAGCCAGCCGGACAGGACCGCCTTCGACAGCGGCGGACGGTCGTAGGGCGCGTGCGGTTCGTCGCCGATGAGCGTGAGCTCACCGTCGAACCCCTGGTCGCGCAGTGCCTCGGCGGCCCGGAGGCCGGCCAGGGAGGCGCCGGCCACGACGATGCGCTCGGGGCCCCTCACTGTGCCCCTTCCGAGGTCAGGGGCGCGGGCTCGGTCGCCCCGCCGAGTAGGATGGCCTGCACCGGACAGGCCGCGGCGGCCCGCTCGACCTCGCGGCGGGTCCGCGGATCGGGCGCGTAGTCGTACTCCAGCGCTTCTTCGCCGTGGAACCGGAAGACGGTCGGCGCGGCGTACACGCACTGTCCGTAGCTCTGGCATCGGTTCAGATCCACGACGAGCCGGAACTCCTCGGGGGGCGGATCGGTGGGCATGTCTTTGCTCTCCTCCCAGGTCGGCGGGGGTTCGGCGGGGTCATTGGCGGTGGTCGGGCGTCGCCGTGCGACGTCTTCCGGACTCGATTGCACCCGCCATTCAGATAGCAACCACTATTCAGACTGTACACGCTATCCGCGCATTGACATAGTGATCGCTATCCGAATAGCATCGACGATATGAGTACCGATCGAGAGGAACCCGCACGGCAGCGGCTCACCCGTGCGGAGGCCAAGGCCCGCACCCGGCGCCTGCTGCTGGACGCGGCGGCCAGGGTTTTCGCCCGCAAGGGCTTCGCCGGCGCCTCGGTGGAGGAGATCGCCGAGTCGGCCGGCTTCTCCATCGGCGCGCTCTACTCCAACTTCGGCGGCAAGGAGGCGCTCTTCCTGGAGCTGATGGCCGAACGCGGTCTGGGCCGCGTCTCCGAGGCCGCCCAGACCCTCGACCGCCACGAGGCGGGCACCGGGGAGGCGGCGGCCGAGCTGGGGCGCCTGTTGGTGCAGGTCGCCGACAAGGACACCGATTTCGCGCCGCTCCAGGCCGAGTTCTGGCTCTATGCCGTACGCAACCCGCACGTCCTCGACACCATGGCCGCCGCGCTGCGCGAACCGCGTCAGGCGCTGGAGGGCCTGATCGACACCTGGCTCGCCGAGCGGGGCGCGCCCGCCGACGTCCCCGCCGACGCCGTGGCCACGGTCGTGGCGGCGCTGTTCCAGGGGCTGGTGCGCCTGCGGCGCGTCGATCCCGACAGCGTTCCCGAGGAGCTCTTCGGTCAGGCCCTGCAATGGCTGTTCAGCGGCATCGGCGCGCCCCCCGCCCAGGCCCGCCCCACCGACCAGGACTGACCGGCGCCGCGCCCGGACCGCCCCGCGGCCGCCGCGCGCCGCCACCGCGGCGGGGTCCCGGCTCGCTCCGCACACCACTCCGTCCGCAAGGAGTCGCCTTCATGAACCCGCCACCGCAACCGGCCGCCCGGGCTGTCCGCAGGGGCTACGCCGTGGCCGGCGCGGTCCTTGCCTTCATGTGGCTGGGGGAGACCAACGAGCCCGCCTGGGCCCACGCCGTGCGTGCGACCTTCCTCCTGCTGCTCCTCCCGCCCCTGCTGCTGCGGACCAACCGGGCGCTCACCGCCGCGTTCCACGAGTCCGCGCACCCCCGCCGGGCGCTGGCCCGGCTGATCGCCGCCCGGATCGTCATCGTCGCGGCGGCCCTCGCGGCCGGTGCCTTCCTCGGGCACCTCATGAACCCACAGGCCGCCGACGACACCAGGGCGTTCGTCGTCCGGGTGCTGTGCGTCCTGCTGACCATCCCGCTGCAGATCCGCTTCGCGTACCGCGCACGGGCCAAGGGCGCGCACCCCGCGGACCGTCCCACCTTGTCGGCGCCCCGGGTGATGGGCGCCAAGCTCGGTCTGATCGCCGCCGCACTGCTGCTGCAGATGCTGATCGATCCCTATGTGGCCGAAGCCCAGGTGATCACCGCCGTCGTCATCGCCGCCACCGTGACCGCCCTGGGCCCCCGGCTCCACGCCAAGCTGCTGATCACTCCTGCTCCCCAGGCCACCGGCCGGCGGAGTCCCGCGCGCGCGACCACATAGCGGGGGCGGCCAGATGGCGGTGCGCGGCCGTGTGTGCGCGATCGCGTGACGATGCGGTTCGCCGGAACCCGAACGGCGGCTCACCGCCCGGCAGTTCGGGTGCGCCGTGATCGCGCCGTGTTTCCTCGTGTTCAGTCACGAACCCTTGTGCTCGTTTCTGTTCTACAGAACACTTCTCACTGCACAGAAACGCCCATGACTGAACACGTTCGCGACATGGGTGACGGTCTGTCGAGTCGAGGAGTGCAGATATGGCGCCATTCAGTCGACGTGGATTCCTGAGCGCGGCCATGGTGGGGGCCGCTTCCCTGGGCGTCGCCGTGGGGAGCGGCCGGACCGCCCTCGCCCAGGCGGAGGACCCGAGGGGCCTGACCCTCCGCGGAGACGCATTCCTGCTGGACGGCAAGCCGTTCCGGATCCTCTCGGGCGCCTTCCACTACTTCAGGACGCACCCCAGGGACTGGCGCGACCGGCTGACGCGGATGCGGGCCATGGGCCTGAACACGGTGGAAACCTACGTCGCCTGGAACTTCCACCAACCGTACGAGAAGAAGGCCGACTTCACCGGATGGCGCGACGTCGCCGCCTTCATACGGACCGCCGACGAGGCCGGGCTCAAGGTGATCGTGCGGCCGGGCCCGTACATCTGCGCGGAATGGGACTTCGGCGGGCTGCCGGCCTGGCTCCTCAAGGACAAGGACGCGCCGCTGCGCCGCTCCGACCCCGCGTTCGAGCGGGCCGTCGACGCCTGGTTCGCCGAACTCCTGCCCCGGCTCGTCGATCTGCAGGCCACCCGCGGCGGGCCCGTCATCGCCCTGCAGGTCGAGAACGAGTACGGCAGCTACGGCGACGACCACGCCTACCTGGAGCATCTGCGGGACACCATGCGCGCGCAGGGCATCGACAGCCTGCTGTTCTGCTCCAACGGAGCCACCCAGGAAGCGCTGAAGGCCGGCAGCCTCCCCGACCTCCTGTCCACCGTCAACTTCGCCGGGGACCCCACCGGACCCTTCGCGGAGCTGCGCGCCTTCCAGCCGGACAAGCCCCTGTTCTGCACGGAGTTCTGGGACGGCTGGTTCGACCACTGGGGCGAGCCCCACCACACCTCCGACCCGGCGCGGACCGCCGCCGACGTGGAGAAGATGCTCGCAGCGGGAGCGTCGGTCAACCTCTACATGGCAGTGGGCGGTACGAACTTCGGCTGGTACGCGGGCGCCAACCTGACCGGCAGCGCCTATCAGCCCACCGTCACCAGCTACGACTACGACTCCCCGATCAGCGAATCCGGCGAACTCACCGAGAAGTTCCACGCGGTGCGCGAGGTGCTCGCCAAGTACGCCACCGTGCCGGACACGCCCCTGCCGGCCACGCCGCCCCGCATGCCCGCCCAGCGGATCGCCGTCCGCGAGTCGGTGCCGTTGATGGCGTCCCTCGACACGCTGAGCACTCCGCTACGGCGTACCGCGCCCGTCCACATGGAGGCGCTCGGCCAGTCGTACGGACTGATCCACTACCGCACCCGGGTACGCGGGCCGCAGGGGACCAGGCGGCTGCGGGTCACGGGCCTGGGCGACCGGGCGCTGGTCTTCGGCGACGGCAAGCGCATCGGCACCTTCGACCGCAACCAGCCGGAACACGCCGTCGACGTCACCGTGACCGGCGGGTCCACCACCCTCGATCTCCTGGTGGACCCCACCGGGCGGATCAACTTCGGCCAGGGCCTCAACGACCCCAAGGGAATCAGCGGCAAGGTCCTCCTCGACGAGGAGGAACCGCACGACTGGGAGATCCGCCGGCTGACGCTGGACGACCTCTCGCCCCTGAAGTTCACCGGCGACCACACGCCCACCGGCCCCGCGTTCCACCGGGCCCGGGTCCATGTCGACACCCCCGCGGACGGCTTCCTCGCCTTTCCCGGCTGGGACAAGGGCATGGTCTGGCTGAACGGATTCGCCCTCGGCCGGTACTGGTCCCTCGGCCCGCAGACCACCCTCTACGCACCGAGCCATCTGTGGCGGCGGGGGAGCAACGAGCTCGTCGTGCTGGAGATGGAGCGGACCGGGGACGCGATCGAGGTACGGTCCGCGCCCGACCTCGGCTAGGGCGCGGCGCGACGGCGGATCCTGACGTGCACTCGTCAGTCGTGACGTCGTGAAGCCGTCGCCCGTCCCCCTCGGCCGCGAGCCGTCAACGGAACTGCGGATGCCACACGTCGCGGACGTCCCCCTCGTCGTCGACGACCGCGATGTCGGGCCACCGGTCGAAGGCCGAGCACGGGTGGGAGATGCCGAGTTCGACCTCGTCGCCCACCTGGAGGTCTTGTACGTCGGTGAGGACCAGATGGTGGTCGTAGATCTGGGCCGCGGTGGCCCGCACCGCGGCGCGTGGGGTGCCGGCGGCCGAGCGCGCCCCGAGGACGACGGGCAGGCCGGCGTCGTAGGGGAGTTCGCGCTTGCCGGCACCCACGATCGCGGTTCCGGTCTCGGGGGTGGAGAGCACGGCCGCGCCCACCGTCAGGGCCGGGCGCAGGCCGGGCAGCGGTGAGATCTGCGCGTAGGTGCCGTGGTCGTGGGTGACGTAGCAGCCGGACCGGAGCACGGACACCAGGGGGAGGCCGGCGTGCCGGTTCCGGAGGTCCGCCACGGCGCGGACGACGCGGTCGGGGAAGGCCGAGCCGCCCATGCTGAAGACCGGTTCCGCGGTCGTGTACAGGGGCGTCAGGGCGGTGAATGCCTCGGCCACCGTGCGGCAGTGCTCGTCGACGGCGGCGAGCGTCGCCGTGTCACGGACGTTGGGGCGCACCCCCTCGTATCCGGCGACACCGGCCATGAGGACTCCGGGCGGCGCCTTGGCGGCGGCCGCGCCGAGCTCGTACGCCTCGGCGACGTCGCGCACCCCGGCCCGGCCGCCCGGCACGCCGACCTCCACGAGCAGCCGCAGCGGATTGCCGCTGTCGCGCAGGGCCGCCGAGGCGAGGTCCAGGCCCGCCGGGGAGTCGATGAGGCAGAAGAGCTCCAGGTCCGGGGCCTCGTCCAGCAGGCGGCGGAGGAGTGTGAGGTCGGAGGAGTGGATCACCTGGTTGGCGATGAGGATGCGGGTCACGCCCCAGCTCCGCGCCACCGCGGCCTGCCGCGCCGTGGCCACCGTGACGCCCCAGGCCCCGGCCGTCAGCTGCCGCTCGACGACGGGGCTGGTCATGGTGGTCTTGATGTGGGGGCAGAGTTCGACTTCGTGCTCGCGGCACCAGTCGGCCATGAGGCGCACGTTGTGCTCCAACGCGCTGCTCCGGAGCCGGAGTTCGGGCAGCGCGCGGGCCTCGCGCCGGTCGGACGGCAGGTCGTCGGGGTGCATGGGCCCTCCAGGGTGCGCCGGGCGCGGACGGGGAGACGGGGACGCGGGCGTCGTGTATTGAGGATGGAACGTACACAATATGCGACGCGCGGGCAACGTCTATAGTGGACGCGGTGTGTTCTTTAGTGGACGTGCTCTGTGCTGGACGCGAGGAGGGGGTGGGTGGCGTGACAGCCGACGAGAACCCGGCCGGGGCGCAGGGGGCCGCTGACGACGGAATCGGCCGCCACCTGCGCCGGGAACGCCTGGAGCGGGGGCTCACGCTGGAGCAGCTCGCGGACCGGACGGGGCTGTCCCGCAGCTATCTCAGCAACGTCGAGCGCGATGTGAACAGCCCGACGATCAACACCCTGCGGACGATCGTCGAAGCCCTCGGTACCACCCTCAGCAGGCTCTTCCACGCCGTCGACCGCGGGCACCGCGTGCTGACCCGCCCCGATCAGCGGGTCGAGCTCACCCGGGCCGGCGTGGAGGGCGTCACCTATACGCTCCTCAATCCCGAGCACGGCGGCAGGCTGGAGATGATGCTCCTGGAGGTGGCCCCGGGCGCGACCTCCGGCGACCGGCCGCACTCCCACACGGGTGAGGAGGTCGGCGTCATGCTGAGCGGGGAGCTGGACTACTGGGTCGACGGCGTCCACCACCGCCTGCAGCCGGGCGACTGCGTCAGCTTCCCGTCCTCCACGCCGCACCGCTATCACAACCCCGGCGAGGTGCCCGCCGTCTGCGTCTGGGCCGAGACCCCGCCGAGCTTCTGAGCGCACGGCTCCCCGGGGGCACGGTGGCCGGTGCGGGCATTACCGTAGAAAAGCCCTGAAAGGGGACCAAGTGGCCTTTCCTGGTGTCTTGGAGGGGGAAGGCAGTCGTCGTGACCGCAGAGACGTCGTCATGACCGTAGGAACGAGGAGAGTACGACCTTGGAGACCACGGGATCCCGCCGCTCCCGCCGCGCGGTGCTGGCCCTCGGAGCGGGGACGGCGCTCGCGGCAGCCCTGCCGGCCACGGCCCACGCCGCAACTCCCGGCCGGAGAGCGCTTGTCGGACAACTGAGGGATCTGGAGCAGGAGTACTCCGCGCGCCTCGGCGTGTTCGCCTACGACACGGCCACGGGCCGGACCGTGGACTACCGCGCGGACGAACGCTTCGCGATGTGCTCGGTGTTCAAGGGGCTCGCCGCCGCGGCCGTCCTGCGCGACCTGGACCACCACGGCGAGTTCCTCGCCCGGCGGATCCGGTACACCGAGAAGTACGTCACCGACGCCGGCTACGCCCCGGTCACGGGCAAGCCGGAGAACGTCGCCCAGGGGATGACGGTCGAGGACCTGTGTGCCGCCGCCGTCTCCCAGAGCGACAACGGGGCGGGCAACCTCCTGCTGCGCGAACTGGGCGGGCCGACCGCGATCACCCGCTTCTGCCGCTCGATCGGCGACGGCACCACGCGTCTCGACCGGTGGGAGCCCGAGCTGAACACCGCGGAGCCGTGGCGGACGACCGACCTCACCACCCCTCGGGCCATCGGGCGGACCTACGCCCGTCTCGTCGTGGGCGACGCGCTGCCCGCCGAGGACCGGAGCCGGCTGACCGGCTGGCTGGTCGCCAACACCACCAACGGCGAGCGCTTCCGCGCCGGTCTGCCCGCCGACTGGAGGCTGGCGGACAAGACCGGTGGCGGTTCGCAGTACGGGGTCGCCAACGACGTGGGAGTCGTCTGGCCGCCCGGACGCCCGCCGCTCGTCCTCGCCGTCCTGTCGACCAAGTACGACCCCAAGGGCCCGACGGACAACCCCCTCGTCGCCAGGACCGCCGCCCTGGTGGGCGCGGCACTCACCTGACGCTCCGGCGCGGCGGCCGGCTCCTCGCCGGCGCGGCGCGGGCCCGGTCGGCGCGAGGCGCCGGCCGGGAGCCCCGCCGCACCGCCCGCCGGGATGCGCCGCCCCACTCCGCGTGCGCCGGGCATCGCCCCAGCGTGATGCCGGCGCCGCCGCGACCGCTTCGCGGTGTGTTCTCCCGTCGACACCGCGTATAACTCGCGGCCCACTGTGACGGGGCCAATAGCCATGTGGCGACGCTTGTGAGCATGCTCCCCCGGGGGTTACCGAGAGAGCGAGAAGGCGATGCCCATAGCCCGCAAGTCCATGGCCCTCACGGCCGGTGTCCTGGCTGCCACCACCGTGGTGACGGCCGGCGCCGTCGGTGGTGCCGCGGCCGCCCAGCCCGACCAGGCCAAGGGCCGGAACACGTCCGCCCCGGTCCTGCCCGCGCGCTTCACCCAGCAGAAGATCCAGTGGACGGCCTGCGGCACGGATGTCGCCGCCAAGACCGTGCCCGGCGCGGAGTGCGGCTGGGTGAAGGTGCCCGTCGACTACGCCGCCCCGGACGGGAAGACCCTCGAACTACGGGTGTCGCGGGTGCGGGCCAAGGACCGCGGCCACCGGATGGGGTCGCTGCTCTTCAACCCCGGCGGGCCCGGCGCCGGCGGCGCGGCCGACGTGGCCGACGGAAACTGGCAGGCCGGCAAGGAGGCCAGGGCCCGCTACGACCTGGTCGGCTTCGACCCCCGCGGCATCGGCGCGTCCGGGCAGATCAAGTGCCCCGACGGCGCGCCCCAGGAACCCGAGAGCCTGCCGCGCACCGAAGCGGAGGCCGAGCGGGCCTTCGCCGACGCGACCGAGCAGGCCCGGTCCTGCAAGAAGGCGAGCGGCCCGGTGCTCGCGCACATGGACAGCGTGAGCGTCGCGCGCGACCTCGACGTGCTCCGCACGGTCCTGGGCGACGCCAAGCTGAACTACACCGGGTACTCCTACGGCAGCTTCCTCGGCCAGCAGTACATGAAGCTGTTCCCCGACAAGGTCGGCCGGATGGTGCTCGACAGCGTCGTCAACCCCGCCGCCGACATGCAGAAGGTCGCCCGGCTCGACATCAAGACGTCCGACGACGCGATGCGCCGCTACGCCCGCAACCTCGTCGCACGCGGCGACGACCGGCTGGGAGCCACGACCGGGGAGATCCGGAGCCGGCTCACCGAGTTCGCCGGGAAGCTGGCGCGCAAGCCGCTGCGCGGGGCCGACGGCGCGGAGTTCACCGACGGAGCCCTGTCCACGTATCTCGGGACGGCCGTGACGGACGAAAAGAGCTGGGAGCCGCTGACCAAGGCGCTGGTGGCCGCCCTGCGCGGGGACGCGACCGCCTTCGACCGCTTCGACGCCGCGGCGGGCGGCGAGAGCGGCGGCGGGAAGCCGACGCCGCAGGAGCAGCGGGCCGAGCAGAACGAGTCCGTGAGCATGCCCGCGGTGCTCTGCCTGGACTCGCCGTCCGCACCGAGGTCCCCGAAGGAGATGCTGGCCACCGCCGACTCGTTCGCGAAGCAGTCGCCGCTCTTCGGGCGTCACTTCGCCTGGCAGATGATCGACTGCGCGACCTGGCCGGTCGCCCCCACGGGCGCGGCCGCACCGGTCACGGCATCCGGCGCCCCGCCGGTGCTGCTGGTGTCCTACACCCACGATGTGCAGACCCCGCTGGAGAACGCGCGGGCGGTGCACCGGCAGTTGGCCCACAGCTCGCTGCTCCTGCGCAACGGCCAGGGACACGCGGCGTACGCCTCGGCGGACCCGTCCACCTGCACCGACCGCGTCGTCGACCGGTACCTGGTCGGGGGGAAGCTGCCGGACAAGACCGCCCGCTGCCCGCGTTGACACCGGGCGGCCGGCGCGGGTGGGCGGCCTCGCCGGGCGGTGGGCCGCCCGGTCGGCGAGTTGCTCGGCAGCGAGTCCTTGATCTGCCGGTGGTACAGCGCTCATAGTGGTGCTGACCTGCTGAAACGGCGGCTGTGACGGCTGTCGGCGGAGTGTGGGTCCGGGTAGGGTCCGGATCTTGATGTCAGCTACCTGATTGACGAGGCCCGGTCCGGTAACAAGTCACTGCGGGTCCGGCGACGATCTGCCCGAGGCGGACACCGTGGTGTCCGTCGACGGCAGGCTGAAGGGATCGAGAATGTTCCGCAAGGTACTGGTCGCCAATCGTGGTGAGATCGCGATTCGCGCCTTCCGAGCCAGCTACGAGCTGGGCGCGAAGACCGTTGCCGTCTTCCCGCACGAGGACCGCAACTCCCTGCACCGCCTGAAGGCCGACGAGGCCCACGAGATCGGCGAGCCGGGGCACCCGGTACGCGCCTATCTCTCCGTGGAGGAGATCGTCCGCGCCGCGCGCCGGGCCGGAGCGGACGCGGTCTACCCGGGCTACGGGTTCCTGTCCGAGAACCCCGACCTCGCGCGCGCCTGCGAGGAGGCGGGCATCACCTTCGTCGGGCCGAGCACGGACATCCTCGAACTGACCGGGAACAAGGCGCGCGCGGTGGCCGCCGCGCGCGCCGCCGGCGTACCGGTGCTCGGTTCCTCGGAGCCCTCCACCGACGTCGACGAACTGGTCCGGGCCGCCGAGGACATCGGCTTTCCGGTGTTCGTCAAGGCGGTCGCCGGCGGCGGAGGGCGCGGTATGCGCCGGGTCGAGGACCGCGACACGCTGCGCGAATCCATCGAGGCGGCGGCCCGCGAGGCCGCGTCCGCGTTCGGCGACCCCACCGTCTTCCTGGAGAAGGCCGTCGTCGACCCCCGCCACATCGAGGTGCAGATCCTCGCCGACGGGCACGGCAACGTCATCCACCTCTTCGAGCGCGACTGCTCGCTCCAGCGCCGGCACCAGAAGGTGATCGAACTCGCGCCCGCGCCGAACCTCGATCCCGAGCTGCGCGAGCGGATCTGCGCCGACGCCGTGCGGTTCGCCCAGCAGATCGGCTACCGCAACGCCGGCACCGTCGAGTTCCTGCTCGACCGCGACGGGAACCACGTCTTCATCGAGATGAACCCGCGCATCCAGGTAGAGCACACGGTGACCGAGGAGGTCACCGACGTCGACCTGGTGCAGTCGCAGCTGCGTATCGCCGCGGGCGAGAAGCTGGCCGACCTCGGCCTCACCCAGGACGCCATCGCCCTGCACGGCGCCGCGCTGCAGTGCCGCATCACCACCGAGGACCCCGCCAACGGCTTCCGCCCGGACACCGGCAGGATCAGCGCCTACCGGTCGCCGGGCGGCTCGGGCATCCGTCTCGACGGCGGCACCACGCACGCCGGCACGGAGATCAGCGCGCACTTCGACTCGATGCTGGTCAAGCTCAGCTGCCGGGGCCGCGACTTCCACACCGCGATCGGCCGGGCCCGCCGCGCCGTGGCCGAGTTCCGCATCCGCGGCGTGGCCACGAACATCCCGTTCCTGCAGGCCGTGCTCGACGACCCGGACTTCCGGGCCGGGCGGGTCACCACCTCGTTCATCGAGGAGCGCCCGCACCTGCTCACCGCGCGCCACTCCGCCGACCGCGGCACCAAGCTGCTCACCTACCTCGCGGACGTGACGGTCAACAAGCCGCACGGCCCACGGCCCGAGCTGATCGACCCGGCCACCAAGCTGCCGCCCCTGCCCGCCACCGAACCGCCCGCCGGCTCCCGGCAGCGCCTGGCCGAGCTCGGCCCGGACGGGTTCGCCCGGTGGCTGCGCGAGTCACCGGTCATCGGCGTCACCGACACCACCTTCCGCGACGCCCACCAGTCACTGCTGGCCACCCGGGTCCGCACCAAGGACATGCTCGCCGTCGCCCCGGTGGTGGCGCGGACCATGCCGGAGCTGCTGTCCCTGGAGTGCTGGGGCGGCGCCACCTACGACGTCGCACTCCGCTTCCTCGCCGAGGACCCCTGGGAGCGCCTGGCCGCACTCCGCGAAGCCGTACCGAACATCTGCCTGCAGATGCTGCTCCGCGGCCGCAACACGGTCGGCTACACGCCCTACCCGACCGAGGTCACCGACCACTTCGTACGGGAGGCCGCGGCCACCGGCATCGACATCTTCCGGATCTTCGACGCGCTCAACGACGTCGGTCAGATGCGGCCCGCCATCGACGCCGTACGGGAGACCGGGACGGCCGTCGCCGAGGTCGCCCTGTGCTACACCTCCGACCTGTCCGACCCGTCCGAGCGGCTGTACACCCTCGACTACTACCTCCGCCTGGCCGAGCAGATCGTGGACGCCGGCGCCCAGGTCCTGGCCATCAAGGACATGGCGGGCCTGCTCAGGGCCCCGGCCGCCGAGACCCTCGTATCGGCCCTGCGCCGCGAGTTCGACCTGCCCGTGCACCTGCACACCCACGACACCGCGGGCGGCCAGCTCGCCACGTACCTCGCGGCGATCCGGGCCGGCGCGGACGCGGTGGACGGCGCGGTCGCCTCCATGGCCGGCACGACCTCGCAGCCCTCGCTGTCGGCGATCGTGGCCGCCACCGACCATTCCCGGCGGCCCACCGGACTGGACCTCAAGGCGGTCGGCGACCTGGAGCCGTACTGGGAGAGCGTCCGCAGGATCTACGCGCCGTTCGAGGCGGGCCTGGCCTCGCCGACCGGCCGCGTCTACCACCACGAGATCCCCGGCGGCCAGCTGTCCAACCTGCGCACCCAGGCGGTCGCGCTCGGCCTGGGCGACCGCTTCGAGGACATCGAGGCGATGTACGCCGCCGCCGACCGGATCCTCGGACACCTGGTGAAGGTGACCCCGTCGTCCAAGGTGGTCGGCGACCTGGCCCTGCACCTGGTGGGCGCCGGGGTGAAGCCGGAGGACTTCGAGGCGACGCCGAACGAGTTCGACATCCCCGACTCCGTCATCGGCTTCCTCCGCGGCGAGTTGGGCAACCCGCCCGGCGGATGGCCGGAGCCGTTCCGCGCCAAGGCGCTGGAGGGCCGCGCCGAGCCCAGGCCCGTACAGGAGCTGACCGCGGACGACCGCACCGGACTGGAGAAGGACCGCCGCACCACCCTCAACCGGCTGCTGTTCCCCGGACCGGCGGGCGACTTCGAGACCCACCGCCAGGCGTACGGCGACACCAGCGTGCTGGACAGCCAGGACTTCTTCTACGGGCTCAGCTCCGGCACGGAGTACGCCATCGACCTGGAGCCGGGCGTACGGCTCCTGGTCGAACTGGAGGCCGTCGGCGAGGCCGACGAACGCGGTATGCGCACCGTGGTGTCCACCCTGAACGGCCAGCTGCGCCCGATCCAGGTCCGGGACACCGCGGCGGCCACCGACGTACCGGTGACGGAGAAGGCCGACCGGTCCAACCCCGGCCATGTCGCCGCGCCGTTCGCCGGAGTGGTGACGCTCGCGGTGGCCGAGGGCGACGAGGTGGCGGCCGGCACCACGGTGGCCACCATCGAGGCCATGAAGATGGAAGCCGCCATCACCGCCCCGAAGTCCGGCCGGGTGGCCCGCCTCGCCATCAACCAGATCCAGCAGGTGGAGGGCGGCGACCTCCTCGTCGACCTCGCCTGAACCACCTTCCGCCCGACCACGCACGCGGGGGCGTTCCCGGCCCGGACCGGGAACGCCCCCGCGCGGTGTGTTCACCGGCCGGCTTCGCGCCCACCGCACGGTGCCCGCCGCGGTGAGGAAGCGGCGGGCACCGTGTCGGGCCGGGTGTGTGGCGGGGTCAGGAAGCGCCGCCCTTGCCCCAGCTCTGGGCGATGATGCCCTTGGCGTTGCCCTGCTGGGTCTCGGTCGGGAAGTCCGGCGTGCCGGAGACCTTCGGCAGCTTCGCCGCCGCGGACTTGTCGAGCGTGCCGGCCTTCTTCATGGCGGTCATCAGAGCAGGGCGGGCGAAGCCCTTGAGTCTGAGGTTCTGGCCCTCGGTGCTGTAGAGGTACTCCAGCCACAGGCGGGCGGCCGCGGGGTGCGGCGCGTCCTTGTTGATGGCCTGCGAGTAGTACTGGGAGAACTTGCCCTCCGAGGGGACCACGACCTTCCAGTCCAGGCCCCTGGACTTGAACGCGGTGGTGTGCGCGGCGTTGAGGTAGTCCCAGTCGATGCTGATCGGCGTCTTGCCGCTCGCGATGGTGGCCGGGGTGGACTGGACGGGCGTGTAGTTGCCGCTCCGCCGCAGCTTGTTGAAGAAGTCGATGCCGGGCTGGATGTCGTCGAAGGAGCCGCCGTTGGCGAGTGCGGCCGCGTACACGGCGCCGAAGGCCGAACCCGACTGGGTGGGGTTGCCGTTCAGCGCGACCTTCCCCTTGTACTGCGGCTCCAGCAGGTCCTTGAAGCTGGTCGGGCAGGTCTGCACCCGCTTGGCGTCGCAGCCGAAGGAGATGTAGCCGCCGTAGTCGTTCGCCCAGCGGCCGATCGAGTCCCGCTGGACATCGGGGATGTCGGCGAAACCGGCGACCATGTAGGGCGCGAGCAGCCCGTCCTGGGCGGCGGACTGCGCGAAGGAGCTGCCGAGGTCGAGGACGTCGGGCGCGTTGCCCTTGTCCTTGCGCGAGGTGACCGCGCTGATCTCGTCCTGGCTGGCACCGTTCGGGTTCTCGACCTGGACCTTGATGCCGTACTTCTTCGTGAAGCCGTCGATCAGGTCGCCGTAGTTGGCCCAGTCCCGGGGGAGTGCTATCGCGTGCAGCGTGCCCTCCTTCTTGGCCGCCTCGGCCAGCGCGTCGATACCGCCGAGGGCCTCGGCCGTGGTCGCGGTGGCCGCGCTCTTTCCGCCGTCGGAGCCCGACGCGTCGGAGTCAGCGCCACAGGCGCTGAGGGCGAGTGAGGCGACGGCGAGGACGCCGGTGAGGACGGCGGTCTTCGGCTGGAACACGGTCACGGTCTCTCCAGGGGTACGCACAGAGGGTTGAGGGGTTCATGCGGGGCCGCTCAGGGGATGCACGTGGGGGGTGAGCTTGTCCGACACTTGTCTGAACAAGCTGGGCCACAGTAGGCCCAACTATGGTGGCCGTCAGGTAAACATTGGTAAAACTCACGACTCCGATTCCCTCACAATCGCAGCTCGCAGGGGTCACTGCGCCATGGGGGACGGGCCGTCAGCGCTGCACACTTTGCACACAATTCCGTGCGAGGGGGGAAGGGTCGCGGCCAGGGCGGAGGTCGTCGAGGCAGAGGCCGTACCGGCCGAAACGGATCAAATGGCCCCGGGCCGGGACGTCATCGGCCTTCCGGTCAAGAGCACCGGCTCATGCGAATTTCCCCACCTGTCGGGCATCGGGCGTGGCACTCACATTCCGGTCTGGAAAGACGGGACGATCGCGGCGGCGCGACAGGTGCTCGTCACAGCTGACCGAAGCGAAGGAGACCACCCATGGCCACGGCAGGTCAGCGCAGTCGGCGCAGTGATGCCGTCATCGTCGGGGGCGGGCTCGCCGGCCTGGCCTGTGCGCTCGACCTCAGTCGTGCGGGACTGCGGGTGGAGCTGCACGAAGCGGGCGACGAGGTCGGCGGCCGGATGCGCACGGACCACCGGGACGGCTTTGTCCTGGACCGCGGTTTCCAGGTGTTCAACACCGCCTATCCGCAGGTGAAGCGCCGCCTGCCGCTGCGGGAACTGCGGCTGCGGCCGTTCACCCCCGGCGTGCTGGCCCACACCCCCACGGGCGTCGCACGGCTCACCGATCCCACCCGGCGCCCTCGCGAGGCGGGCGGCCTCCTGCCCGGACGTGTCCTGGGAGCACGTGACCTCGCGGTCCTGGCCGCCCTGACCGCGCGGGACATGCTGGCTCCCGCCGCCGTTCTCAAACGCGGCGGGGACCGCAGCACCGCTGAACTGCTGGCCGGCAGCGGCCTGTCCGCGGAAGCGGTGGACCATCTGCTGCGGCCCTTCCTCGCCGGCGTGTTCCTCGACAAGAAACTGGAGACCTCGGCCCGGTTCTTCCATCTGGTGTGGCGCAGCATGGCCCGTGGCACGCTCTGCCTGCCCGCGCAGGGCATCGGCAGTGTGCCGCGCCTCCTCGCCGGCCGGCTGCCCGCCGGCACCGTGCGGCTCGATTCCCCCGTCACGGCCGTCACCGACGGGGGAGTGCTGCTGCGCGACGGCACCGAGCGCCCGGCGGAGGTGGTGGTCGTCGCCACGGACGCCGGCACGGCAACCCGGTTGCTTCCCGGCCTGCCCGTGCCCCGCGGGCGGACCGTCACCACCTACTACCACGCGGCCGAGACCTCGCCCCTGCCGGAACCGACCCTCGTGGTCGACAGCACCCTGGCCGTGCTCAACACCTGCGTGCTCACCGAGGTCACCACGACGTACGCGCCGCCGAGCACTGCCCTGGTGTCGACCTCCGTCCTCGGTGGCGATCCGCCGGGCGCCGAGGTCGCGGTGCGCCGGCGGCTGGCGGAGCTGTACGGCACGGACACCGCGCCCTGGCGACTCGTGGCGACGTACACCGTCGTGGACGCGCTGCCCCAGATGCGCCCGCCGTGGCCGCTCAGCCGCAGCACCCGCTTCGCGAAGGGCCGGTACGTCTGCGGCGACCACCGGGCGACCGGCTCGGTGCAGGGGGCTCTGGCCTCGGGCAGCCGGGCCGCCCGGGAGGTCCTGGCGGACATCCGCAGCAGGGGAAGGCTGTGATGCACTGGCTCTTCGGCGACCAGTTGGGGCCGCACTTCCTGCGGCCCTCGCAGGACAGCGGTCTCACCCGCGAGGCACCACTGCTGATGATCGAGGCCCGGTCGGTGTTCCGGCGCCGGCGCTTCCACCGTGCCAAGGCCCATCTGGTGCTCTCCGCCATGCGTCACCGGGCCGCCGAACTCGGCGACCGGGTCACCTACGTCCGCGCGGACACCTACCGGGAGGCGCTGGAACGGGCGGCGGGCGGCGACCGAATGACCGTGCATCACCCCACCTCGTACGCCGCACTGAAGCTGGTGCGTTCGCTGCCGCGGGTCACCGTGGGCCCCGCGCGCGGATTCCTGGTCCCCATGGACGACTTCACGGCATGGGCGGACGGTCACGGCGGCGAGCGACTGCGTCAGGAGGACTTCTACCGGTGGGTGCGGCGGCGCCATGACCTGCTGATGGACGGCGACGCCCCGGCCGGCGGCCGGTGGAACCACGACCACGACAACCGGGAGCCGCCGCCGCGCAGGACGCCCGTCCTGCCGGTCGCCGCCCCCTACCGGCCGCGTGAGGACGAGATCGACGACGAGGTCCGCCGCGACCTCGACCGCTGGGAGCGGGACGGCGACGTGTCCTTCGTCGGACGGGACGGACCGCGCCTCTTCCCCGCCACCCGCGCCGAGGCCCGACGAGCCCTGCGGCGCTTCATCGACCACCGGCTCGCCACGTTCGGCCCGTACGAGGACGCGATGCTCGCCGCCGATCCCGTCATGAGCCACAGCCTGCTGTCCGCCGCGCTCAACCTCGGCCTGCTCGACCCCGCCGAGTGCGTCGAGCAGGCCGAAGCGGTGTGGCGTGCGGGCGGGGCGCCGCTGAACAGCGTGGAGGGCTTCGTCCGCCAGGTCGCCGGCTGGCGCGAGTACGTATGGCAGCTGTACTGGTACTTCGGTGAGGAGTACCGGCACTCGAACGAGCTGCGGCACACCGCGCCGCTGCCCGACTGGTGGCACGACCTGGACGCGGACGACGTACGCGCGCGCTGCCTGAGGACGGTACTGACCCAGGTACGCGACTCGGGCTGGACCCACCACATCCCGCGGCTGATGATCCTCGGCAGTTACGCACTCCAGCACGGCTGGGATCCGGCCGCCGTCACGGACTGGTTCCACCGCTGCTTCGTGGACGGCTACGACTGGGTGATGGTCCCCAACGTCGTCGGCATGTCCCAGTACGCCGACGGCGGCCGCATGACCACCAAGCCCTACACCTCGGGCGGCGCCTACGTGAACCGCATGAGCGACCTGTGCGGCCCCTGCGTCCACCGCCCCGGCGACCGCACCGGCCCCCGCGCCTGCCCCTACACCGCCGCCTACTGGTTCTTCCTCGACCGGCACCGCGGCAGACTGGAACACAATCACCGCACCGCCCGCGCCGTACGAGGGCTGGACCGCCTCCCCGACCTCGCGGAACTCCGCCGACAGGAGCGAGCACGCGGTGACGGCCCGCCGTGAGGTGCGGGTTTCGCACGGTCGCCGAGCAGCCGGAGAACCGGCCGACGGGGGAAGGCTCCCCACCTCGCCGGCTCCCGGCCGGCCGCCCCCGTGCCGAGGATCAGACACGTGATCATGCTGCGTGTTTCGGCGGGGAACCGCGGGGCACACGTGCTGTAGTCCCCGGCTGGTACCCCCGTCCAGCCGGGGACTACGTCATGGAACCCGCCGGGGTGCTGGTGGCAGCCGTGCCCGCGGGTGGCTGGGTTGTCAGGCCATCCAGAAGAAGACCGCCGTCATCCGTTTGTCCTGCAGGGTGGTGCCCCAGTAACCGGTCGCCGTGTGGATCAGGTTGGCGGAGTAGAGCAGCAGACGGTTGGCGCGGTGCGGGACGCGGACGTCCTCGGTGAAGGAGTCCGGTCCGACGAAGCGGGTGCCGAGGGCGTCGACCAGGTTGTTGTGCGGAGGGGCCACTTGGTTGCCGCCGAGGGTGCCGCCCGGCAGGCTCTGCCGGCAGAAGCTGGTTCCGCAGTCCTTGGGGACCAGGGGGTTGAGGTAGAGCACGGCCGCGTACCGGCACAGGCTGCGGGAATCGGTGTGCGGGCGGGGCTCGCCCTCGCCCTCGCCGACGACCTGGACGCAGTTGTGGTGGAAGGTGCTCCCGCCCGCCGGGCGTTCGGCCCAGATCTTCGGGGCGCCGGTCGCCCCTCGCACCAGCTTCTCGACGTGCGCCAGTTCGCCGGGTTCGAGCGCCGGCATGGTGCGCAGGCCCGGCCAGCTCTCGGGCTTGTGCGGGTAGCCCTCGGTCCAGTCGCTCCGGGCCAGACAGCGTTCCCGCACCGCGTCCGGGTCCGGCAGTACGTCGTCCAGCACCCAGTAGTCCCGGCCGCGGGTCGGCTTGCGGTACGGGAGCACGGGCAGAGCCGGGGTTCGTAGAGGCATGCAGGGAACGTAGTTCGCATCCCGTCAAGGGCTCGCCACCCAGGCGGTCAACCTTCAGTCAAGGGTTGCTCATCCCGCATTTGACCCTCGGAGTCGGGGGAGCGGTGGCGTTGGCCTGGGACCGGCAGGCCGGCCCCCTCGTCCCGCCGCGAGGTCGTCGCGGTGCTGGGCCCTTCCGGTTCCGGGAAGTCGACGCTGCTGCACTGCCTGGCCGGGATCGTGGCCCCCGACTCGGGATCCATCGTCTACGACGGCCGCGAGATGGCCGGCATGAGCGACGCCGAGCGAAGTGGGCTCAGGCGGTCCGAATGTTCCCGTTCGGGCAGTTGGTGGCCGAACTCACCTGGGTCGAGAACGTGGCCCTTCCCGCTGCGGCGCCGTCGTGGTCCTCCTGGTGACGCTGCTCGGCCTGCCGCCGCTGATCCGGATGGTGCGGCCGGACGGGCTGCGTACGGAGTGACCTCCGGCCTCGTGGTGGCACGCTCGGAAACAGCGCGCCACCACGTCGCGTTGCCGCGGGTGGTCCGCCGCTGCCCTCGTGCCACGACGGTGGTCCGTACGGGCAGCCGCGGACTGCCCGTGCGGACCTTCACCGGCGCCCGGCGAACCCGTATACCTGGACGCGATACCCGATCCCCGTCCCGAAGGATCCCGCTCCGATGCGCGCCAGCGATCACGACACCGCGGCGGCCGGCCGCTCCCCTCGCGCCCCGTTACCGTCCGCCGCGCGACGCGCGGACGGACCGCGGGGCGACCTCCTCGCCCTCCAGCGGACCGCCGGCAACGCGGCCCTCACCGCCGCGCTGCGAGAGGGCGGGCACGCCGTGCAGCGCACCGCCGGGCCGGCCGTCCAGCGGGCCCCGCTCTCCCACGGCAACTTCCAGTTCACCAACCTGGCGCAGACCAACCCGCAGTACCGGGACAAGGCCATCCGCGTCCTCGACCTGCTCGGCAGGCACACGACCATCACGAACTACGTCGGTACCCGCACCTGCCGCATCACCCTGGAGAAACGCACCACCGAGACCCCCGGCGAAGTCGTCGACCGGGGTGCCGAAGGCGTCTCCGTCACACTCGCCGCCTACTACTTCGAGAACTACGACGTCGGGTACCTCACCGGCATGCTCGCGCACGAGTTCGCGGTCCACCCGCTGGCCTCGGCCCGGGGGATCGCGCACGAGGAAGCGGGCTTCCACGGATTGCCCTTCCCCGTACCGGGGCTGGAGAACGAGGACCGCCGGGGCGGACCGCCCATGATGAACACCCAGGGCGCGAAGCAGGCCGACCACATCCTCGCCGTCGTCCCCAACGGACCGCGCTACGAGATCTACCGGGACGTCACCCTGGAGATGGCCGAGCTGCTCGTGGAGGACGTGCACCAGCAGGAGGAGGGGGCGAGCGAGCAGGACGTCACCGACCTGCTCGACTGCTTCCTCATGGACGTCGCCACCATGGCGGCCACCAACGACCAGCGGCTGCGCGCCGCTCCGATGACGTGGGGCGGCGGCGCGGTGCGTGCGGACGTCGCCAAGGTCTACAACGCGTACAAGGAGAGACTGTCCGCGGTTCTCGCGGCGGACAGCCCCATCCGGCCCCTGATGCCGAAGAACAAGGACGCCGACGCCGTCTACACGGACTTCGCCACCCTGGCCCGCCGCGTCGCCGCGGGCGTGCTGGGCGCCCGGAGCATCCAGAACTAGCGGGCGTCACCTTGGCCGGCCCCGGCCCCGGCCCCGGCCCCGGCACCGGCCTCGGACCGCTCCCGCTCCCGCTCCGCCTCGTCGGAGTCCGGGCGCAGGGTCGCGGTGGCGATGTCCAGGAAATCCCGTACCGGTCCCGTGCAGTTGCTCTCCGGTACCGCCAGGCAGGTCTCAACGGGCAGGGCGTCGGTGATGGGCAGGTGGACGAGGTCGGGGCGGGAGTACGAGGTCATGACCCTGAGGGGGACCAGGGCGATGCCCTGCCCGGAGGCGATGAGCTCGAACTTCTCCTCCAGCGAGGACGTCCGCCGCTTCCTGACGTCGAGGATCGGCTCACCGTCGAGATCGGCCGAGGTGAGGGCGCGGCGGCCGGCCAGGTGATGCGTCACGGGCAGGCACGCGACCTTGGACTCGTGGCCGATCGGGACGGTGTGCATCCCTGAATCGTCGAAGGGGCGCCGGAGGTATCCGACATGCGCGCGGCCGTCGCGAAGCGGCGCGTCCTGCTCCCACCAGCGCAGCGGGAAGACGTCGATCGCGACCTCGGGGTGGCTCGCCGTGAACGCCCGGATCGCGTCCGACACGTGCAGGCCGGGCGAGAAGGCGATGACGAGCCGCTGCTCGCCCCGCTCGGCCTCGTGCACCCGTCGCAGCGCCGTGTCCACCACCGTGGTGATCCTCTGCGCCTCGTCGTACAACTGCCGCCCGGCGGCCGTCATTTCGACGCTGCGTGTGGTCCGTGTGAACAGCCGGCAGCCCAGCTCCTGCTCGAACGCGCGGATCTGCCGGCTGAGAACCGGCTGCGCGATGAACAACGCCTGTGCCGCCCGGCCGAATTGCCGGTGCTCGGCCACCGCGACGAAGTAGCGGAGCTTCCGCAGATCCAAGTCCATGCCTGGAAGGTATCAATGTGCGCGAAAGGGTATTGGACGCCCGGCCGAACCGCTCGGAGACTTGAAGCATGATCGTCCTCACCGCTCCGGTGGGCGGGCGGCAGCGACAGCCGGGGCCTGCCCCCTACGTGGCGGGAGGCTGCTCCCTTCCGGAGTCCGCACCCAGCTGACCGGGCGCCCGCTGCCACCCAACTCCGGCCCGCCGCACCCCAACTCCGGCCCTACGTAACGCCGCTTCGGCACAACCGCCCGGCGGGCCAACCCACTACGGGGCATCCCGCTACGGGCCATCCCTGCTGCCGCAGTCGCTCCTCCTCGCGACCCGGCGCGCGGCGAACGATCACCGACCCGCGACGGCCGTGAGCCATGCCTCGCGACCGCCTTTGACCACGATAGGAATGCCTCACATGACCGACACCCGCAACACCGCCCTCGTCGTCGGCGCCTCCCGGACCCTGGGCCTCGGGCTCGTCGCCGAGTACCTCCGCCGCGGCTGGGACGTCATCGGTACGGTCCGCGGCAGCCGGCGCACCGGCCTCCACGACCTCGCCGACGCCTCCGAAGGGCGGCTGACCATCGAGTCGCTGGAGATGACCGACCCGGAACAGATCTCGGCCCTGCGCGACCGCCTCGCACAGCGCACCCTCGACCTGCTCTTCGTCAACGCCGCCATCACCCGCGGCGACCTCCCGGTCGGCGAGGTCCCGACGGACATGTTCACCGAGGTCATGACCACCAACGCGCTCAGCCCGATGCGCGTCGTGGAGTCCCTCCGCCCGCTGGTCGCGCCGACCGGAACCATCGGCGTCATGTCCTCCAGCCAGGGCAGCATCGCCCTGAACACCCGTGGCGGCCAGGACCTGTACCGGGCCAGCAAGTCCGCGCTGAACCAGCTGATGCGCAGCTACGCCGCCCGCTACGCCGAGGACCCGCGCACCCTGCTGCTCGTCGACCCGGGCTGGGTGCGCACCGAACTCGGGGGGCCGGGCGCCGAGCTGAGCGTGGCGGAGAGCGTTCCCGGCGTGGCGGAGACGATCGAGCGCCACCGGGGGAGGACCGGCCTCCACTTCGTCGACCACGAGGGGCAGGTCGTGCCCTGGTAGATGCCGTGACGGGGCCCGCTGCGCTCGTCGGGCGGTCGGGGTGGGTCACGGTTGTGTAATACGGCGATCCGGGCCTGAACGCGCGGGACGGTGCGGCCATCTCACCCGGCAGCAACGACGTAAGGAGTGCGCAGATGCTTCACAAGCGCTTAGGTCTGATCGCCGCGCCGATCGCGGCCGTCGCCTTGTCCCTGACCGTGGCCGGTTCCCCGGCCGGCGCGGCCGGGTCGCCGGCCTCGGGCGGCACGGGACAGTCCGGCAAGGCGGCCAAGGCCGCGGCCCCGTGCCTGGCCGGTGCCGCGACGCTGGTCGGCGACCTCGACGGTGACGGTCACGCCGACAAGATCAGCAACCCGGGTCTCACCGGTACCAGGATGACGGTGCAGTGGGGGGCCGCGAACGGCTCGTTCGGCAAGCCGTACGCCGTCAGTGCCCTCCTCGGCGCGAAGAAGGGCGAGGTCACCTCCGCCGCGGTCGCCGACTTCCAGCGCGACGGCACCCTGGACATGGTCGTCAACATCGTCAAGCCGGCCGACGGCGACGACCCCGCGACGGCACGCGTGGCGCAGTACCGCCCCGGCCCCCTCAAGCGGGCCGACCTGGCCTCCGCCAAGGCCCGGCACTCCGACATCGGCGACCACGGCGAGGCCCAGCAGCTCCGGATCGCCAACTACGGCGGCGACGCCTACCCGGACCTCGCGATCCTCAACAACTCCGGTGACGGCGGACTGGACCGCGACGTACGCCTGACGAAACCGGCCACCGGACCGGGGCACTTCGACTACGACCTCCAGGTCAAGTACGGCGCGTTCGGCACCACCTCCGAGCCACCGGCCATGCCCGGCGACGGCTGGAAGCACTTCTACACGCCCTGCTCCTGACCCCACCGGGGTGACCGGTCCTCTTCCGGTAGGCCGGTCCCGGCCCCTGATCCGAGGAGGCCGAACGGAAGGCGCCTGACGGGCAGAGCCCGGGTCAGGCGCCTTCCTTGTGCTCTTGGACGAAGTGGTCCTTCATCCTTGAGGCACGAAACCCGTTACCGGCAGCGCAGTTGGCCTCCCATAATGGTGATCATGACTGCGGTGTACGTCGATGATCCTGTGCGGGTGGGTGCGTGCCGGCTCTCCGATGGGCGGTTGCTCGGGTGGGCGGAGTGGGGGCCGTCGGACGGGGTGCCCGTGGTGTTGTGTCCGGGGGCGGCCACGAGCCGGTGGCTGGGTTTCGGTGCCGGTGTCGTGGAGGCGCTGGGAGTGCGTCTGGTGTCCGTGGACCGGCCGGGGCTCGGCGTCTCCAGTCCTGAACTCGGGCGGGACTTCTCCGGCTTCGCCGGTGACATCGGGCAACTCTGTGTGCAGCGGGGGCTGGGGCGGCCGGCTGTGGTGGGGAACTCGCAAGGTGCGCCGTTCGCGCTCGCCTGTGCCGAAGCGGGTGTCGTCTCCGCTCTGGCGGTGGTCTCCGGCGCGGACGAGGTCGCCGCCCCGGAGTTCGCCGTCGACCTTCCGGCCGATCTGCGGGGGCTCGTCGAGCGGGCCGCGGACGATCCGGCCGGTGCCGAGGCGTTCTTCGCGGGGTTCGGTGCGGAGGCGATGTGGCGCATGGTCATGGCCGGGAGCCCGGCGTGTGACCTCGCCGTGTACCGGGACGACGGGTTCGCGGCGGCCTACCGCAGGGCCCTGGACGAGGGCTTTGCGCAGGGCGGGGCCGGCTATGCCCGGGACACGGTCCTGGCCATGCGGCGGTGGCCGTTCGCCCTCGACCGGATCACCGTGCCGGTCGACATCTGGTACGGCGAGGAGGACAGCGGCCACTCTCCCGACCGCGGTGCGTGGCTCGCCACCCGTGTTCCCCGGGCCCGGCGTCGTGTCGTACCGGGGGCCGGCGGATCGCTGTTGTGGACGCACGCCGGGCCGATCCTCACCTCGCTCCTGGAGAAGGCCGTACGGGACACGTAGCGAACCGCAGCATCGGAGCGGGGAGGACCGCTCAGCTCCAGCCGGGCAACAGAGGCAGCGGGGGCAGGGCCGGCTTGCGCAGCCATGCGTCGAAGAGGTCGTCCAGGGGAGCGGTCGCGTAGTGCTGGGTGTGCGTCGTGAAGTCGGTGGTGGTCACGACGCTGTGGCGATGGAGGCTGGTCCAGTCCCTCAGCATGGGGAAGAAGGCGTCGTCGCCGAGGGCGCAGCGCAGCGCGTGGACCGTCAGCCCGCCCCGTTCGTAGAGCCGGTCGTCGAACATCAGCCACCGGCCCGGGTCGGCCGGCCGCAGGTTCTGTGGGAGGCAGGCCAGCAGGTGGTGCGCGGTGGCGGCGTGGGCGGCCGCCGAGCGGCCGCCCGAGTGCTCCGACCACAGCCACTCGGCGTACTTGGCGAAGCCCTCGTTGAGCCAGATGTGCTGCCAGTCGGCGAGCGAGACGCTGTTGCCGAACCACTGGTGGGCCAGTTCATGGGCGATCAGGCGTTCAAAGGTGCGGGCGCCGTCGACGTGGTTGGTGCCGAAGGTGGCGATGCCCTGGGCCTCCACCGGGACGTCCAGTTCCTCGTCGGCGACCACGACCGTGTACTCCTCGAAGGGGTACGGCCCGAAGACCTCCTCGAAGTACTGCATCATGCGGGTCTGCCGGGCGAAGTCCTCGGTGAACTCGGGCAGCAGCCGTGCGGGCAGGTAGGCGGTCTGCGGCACCGGTGCGGGCCGTCCGTCGGACGGGTCCCGGGCGGTGAGCGGCACGGCCGTGTACCTGCCGAGGGAGACGGTCACCAGGTAGGGGGAGGTGGGGGCGGGCTGCTCGTACACCCAGGTGGTGCTGCTCGCCCGGGTGGTGCGGGCGAGCAGCCGGCCGCCGGTGACCGCGGTGTACGGGGACGGTGTGGTGATCGCCAGGCGGTACGCGGCCTTGTCGGCCGGCCGGTCGTTGCAGGGGTACCAGGACGGGGCACCGACCGGCTGGCTGGCCACCAGCGCGCCGTCGGTCAGCTCCTCCCAGCCCAGGCCGCCCCACGGGCTGCGCACCGGCCTGGGGTTGCCGGAGTAGCGCACCTCGACGGTGAAGGCGGCGTCCGGGGCGAGCCCCTTCGCCGGACGGATGCGCAGCTTGCCCGCGCGGTGGGTGTAGCGCACGGGCCTGCCGTCCAGCAGCACCCGCTGAATCCGGAATGCGGCCAGGTCGAGTGCGATGTCCGCCAGTGGCGCGGGGCCCGTCTGCGCGCTGATCCGGGCCGTGCCGCTGAGCCGGTTGGACATGGGCCGGTAGTCCAGGTCGAGATCGTAGTGGTGGACCCGGTAGCGGGGGTCCCCGTGATCCGGGAAGTACGGGTCCGGGCCGGGAGTGGAGACCTGGCGGGCGTTCACCGGTGTCCCTCCCTCCTGGCGCCGGTGGGCCGGCGGCGCATCGTGGTGTGTCTCATTCTCGCCAGGCCGCGATGGGATTGCCCAGCCACCGGGTGTCGTCGGGGACGGTTTCCGCGCCCATGGCCAACGACGCGGGACCGAGCGTGCTGCGCGCCCCGAGGGTGCTGCCGGGCAGCACGATGCCGCCGGGGCCGAGTGTGGCGCCCTCGCGGAGCACCACGGTGTTCATCCGGATGATGCGGTCGTGAAAAAGGTGGGTCTGCAGCACACAGCCCCGGTTGACGCTCACCCCGTCCTCCAGGGTGACCAGGTCGGCTTCCGGCAGCCAGTACGTTTCGCACCACACCCCCCGGCCGACGGTGGCGCCCTGGGCCCGCAGCCAGAGGTTCATCAGCGGCGTGCCCGGCACCGCACCGATCAGCCACGGCACGGCCAGCACCTCGACGAACGTGTCGGCCAGCTCCGTTCGCCAGACGAAGCCACTCCAGAGCGGGCGCTCCGAGGGGCGGAACCGGCCCACCAGCAGCCACTTGGCGGCGAGGGACACCCCGCAGGCGAGGACCCCCGCGGCCAGCAGCACCGGGCCGGACAGCAGCGCCGCCACCGCCGGCGAGCCGAGTGCGGCCAAGTGGGCCAGCGCGGCCGTCGTCAGCAGGCCGAGGGCGGCGGAGGCCAGTACCGGCACCAGCCGGCACCCCTCGACCAGCCCCCGGGCCCAGACCAGCCGGGCCGGCGGATCGTAGGTCTGGCGGGGGTCCGCGGCGCCGGCCCTGCGCGGCAGGCGGATGGGCGGCAGGCCGAGGTACGAGCCGCCCTTCTTCGCCTTCTTCGGCGTGGCCGACAGCACCCCCACCAGCCCGCGTGCCGGGACGGTCCGCCCGGGTGCGGTCATGCCGGAGTTGCCGAGGAAGCCCCGCTCGCCGATCTCCGCCGCGCCGATCCGCAGCCATCCGCCGCCCAGTTCGTACGGGGCGACCAGGGTGTCGTCGGCGAGAAAGGCCCCGTCGCGCACGGTGGTGAGACTGGGCAGCGCCAGCACCGTGGAGACCTCGGCCCGCCTGCCGACCCGCATGCCCAGCAGGCGCAGCCAGACGGGGGTGACGAGGCCGGCGTAGAGCGGGAAGAGCGCCTCCCGGGCCAGGTCCATGAGCTGGCTGACGGTCCAGACCTGCCAGCCGGTCCGGCCGTGCAGCGGATACCAGCCGGGGCGCAGACCACGGCTCAGCGACCGGACGGCGACGATCAGCAGGGCGGCGTACGCCAGCCCGTACGCCAGGGTGGCGGGCACGAGCGCGATCAGCGCCCCGCGTACGGCGTCGCCGAGGCCGTCCCCGGCGTGGACGAAGCAGCCCGCCACCGCGAAGGCCGGGACCGCCGCGAGCAGTCGCAGCAGCCCGAATGCCGGGCGGCTCATTCCGTAGAGCGCCGCCCAGCGGGCCCCGCGCGGGGCCCGCGGCTCGGGCCACTGCCGTTCGGCCTTGCCCAGCTCGACGGCGGGCGCACCGCCCCAGCTCTGGCCGGTCGGCACCCGGGCGGTGACGACGGAACCGGGGGCGACCTGGGCCCGCTTGCCCACGCGGGCGCCGGGGAAGAGGGTGCTGCGGACACCGACGACCGCGCCGGAGCCGACCTTCACCGGGCCGACCACCAGCCGGTCCCCGTCCAGCCAGTAACCGGACAGGTCCACCTCCGGCTCGACGGCGCACCCCCGGCCCAGCTTGAGCATCCCGGTGACCGGCGGCAGCGCGTGCAGATCGACGTCCGGGCCGATCCGGGCGCCCAGCGCACGGCCGTACCGGACCAGCCACGCCCCGGACAGGCAGTCGACCCCGCTCAGTTCGGCGAGCCGCTCCGCGGTCCACAGCCGCAGATGCACACTCCCGCCGCGGGGGTAGCTGCCCGGCCGCAGTCCCCGAAGCAGCAGCCGCGCCCCGCCGGCCGCCGTCGCCAGCCTGCCCGGCGGGCTGAAGAGCAGCAGACCGCCGGCCGTCACC
This sequence comes from Streptomyces angustmyceticus, assembly GCF_019933235.1. Taxonomy (NCBI): domain Bacteria; kingdom Bacillati; phylum Actinomycetota; class Actinomycetes; order Kitasatosporales; family Streptomycetaceae; genus Streptomyces; species Streptomyces angustmyceticus. Next base: position 7,537,054 of record NZ_CP082945.1, read on the forward strand.
CACCACCAGGAGGCCGTCGGCGCCCACGGATAGCCGCCCCACCACGCCAGGACGTTGCCCAGGGCCAGCAGCCCCAGCGTCCAGCGCAGCCCGGTCAGGGTGAAGAGCGGCAGGAGCAGCAGCAGGTGCCCGAGGCCGGCTCGGGCCGGTACGGGCGTCACCCGGCGCGTGGTGCCGTCGGGCTCGTCCGGTGCGGAACGCTCCAGCAGCCGGGCCAGCTTGCGCAGGGTGGGCTGCCGGTAGATGTCGCGGACGGCGGTGGCGGGGTAGCGGCCGCGGAGCAGGGTGGCGAGCTGGGCGGCGGCGAGGCTGCCGCCGCCGATCGCGAAGAAGTCGTCCCGGGCGTCGGTGACCGGCACGCCGAGGATCTCGTACCACTGCTCGGCCAGCCACGCCTCGGTGCCGGTGAGCCGCCCGTCCGGCCCCGGGGAGGAGCGGGTGGGGCCTGTGGTGCGCGGCAGCGGCCAGGGCAGCGCGGCCCGGTCCACCTTGCCGGAGGTACGGGTGGGCAGGGCGTCGACGGGGGCGAGCAACGGCACCAGGGCGGCGGGCAACTGGGCGCGCAGCCGCTCGACGGCCTTCGCCCGGTCCCAGCCGTCCTGGGTCACCACATAGCCGACCAGCAGGGGAGTGCCGCCGCGCGGCGTCCGGACGGCGGCCGCGGCGCCGCTCACGCCCGGCAGGGCCTGGAGCGCCGCGTCCACCTCGCCGAGTTCGATCCGCCGTCCGCCGAGCTTGACCTGTTCGTCGTCGCGCCCCAGGAAGACCAGCCCCTCGGGCTCGGCCCGTACGAGGTCACCGGTGCGGTAGGCCCGGGGCCAGCCGAGTGACGGAAGCGGCCCGTATTTCTCGGCGTCCTTGGCGCGGTCCAGGTAACGCGCCAGTCCGGCGCCTCCGACGACGAGTTGGCCGCTGCGGCCCATGGCGACCGGGGTGCCGGCCCCGTCCACCACGGCCAGCTCCCACCCGTCCAGCGGCAGGCCGATCCTGACCGGTCCCTCGCCCGTCAGCAGAGCGGCACAGGTGACCACCGTCGCCTCGGTCGGACCGTAGGTGTTCCACACCTCCCGCCCCTCGGTGACCACCCGCTCCACCAGTTCGGGCGGACACGGCTCGCCACCGAAGACCAGCAGCCGCACCTCGTTGAGGGCCTCGGCCGGCCACAGCGCGGCGAGCGTGGGGACCGTGGACACCACCGTGATGTCCTGCTCGGCGAGCCACGGGCCGAGACCGGCGCCGTCCCGCACCCGGGAACGCGGTACGGGCACCAGACAGGCCCCGTGCCGCCAGGCGAGCCACATCTCCTCGCACGAGGCGTCGAAGGCCACCGAGAGACCCGCCATCACCCGGTCACCCGGACCGACCGGCTCCTCCTGGAGGAAGAGCGCCGCCTCGGCATCGACGAAGGCCGCCGCGCTGCGGTGGGTGACGGCGACGCCCTTGGGCCTGCCGGTGGAACCGGAGGTGAAGATGATCCAGGCGTCTTGCGCGGGATCAGGGCGGCCCGGGGCGCCGGTGGTGCCGCCACCCGTCAGGGTGAGCCGCCGCCCGGCTTCCAGGACCGCGCCCACCGCGGCCTCGCCGAACACCAGGTCGGCCCGCTCGTCCGGGTCCTCGGCGTCCACCGGGACGTACGCCGCCCCCGCGGCGAGCACCGCCAGAATGCAGATGTAGAGGTCATTGGTGCCGGACGGCAACCGCACCCCGACCCGGCCGCCCACCCCGATCCCGGCCGCCGCCAGCCGGCGCCGCAGCGCATCGACCTCACCCGCGAGCTCCCGATAGCTCAGCGAGGTCCGTCCGTCGTCCAGGGCCGGTTCGTGCGGGTGGATCAGGACGGTGGCGTCCAGGATGTCCACGAGCGTCCGCGAAGGGGGAGCCATGCGTCCGCCGAACACGGCGGGAGGGCTCTGCACGCGCTCGCCGACCGGGTCCTGTCCCCGCACCATGCGCCCCGACACCAGGTCAACCATGCGTTCCTCGTCCTTCGTGCGCGGTTCCGCCACCAGGGGCGGGACGGGGCCGGGGCGGGCCCATCGCGGCGCGCGGAATCGCCCTGCCCTGCCCCGCCAGGGAGCGACCGCGTGCGGTGCCCGCGGGCTCACTCGCCCATCCATGCGAATATCCGGCATGACGCGCCAGGCGGCGAGGAGTATGGGCAAAAGGGTTGTTTCGGACTGTGGTCCGCGGCCTGCGGTCGCCCTTCGGTGGGCCACTGGCGGGTCACCCATTCGGCCGTCCGTGTGCGGGAGGGGTGGGGCGTGGGAAGTCCGATGGTCCCTGGGGGCGCCGGAGGCGGCCTCCGTGTCCCTCAAGTGCCACCGGCGGCGGCCGAAATGGCGCCCTCGGTGCATGGGGTGGCTTGTCGGTCGGTGTGCGTGCCGCGCATGCTCGTGCGGTAAGAGAGCGCTCCCAAGAGGGAGTTCGCGCCCGGTGGGCCGAACGCGTCGAGCCGTCTGCCGGCTGCTGGTTCGCGTCGCGACATCCTGCCATAAAGCGGCTTTTTCAAGACGCATGCCCAGATATGTACGTCATGCGGATTCTCTGCCCGGTGAACTGATCGTCGGCTGTGTACGGGGAGCGGTGCACGACGGTCGGCGATCGGGAGGGGCTCATGGCACTCGGGGAGATCGGCCGCAGGAACGAGACGGCGCGGCTCCGGGCCGTGCTCGAACAGTCCCGCCGGGACCGCGGACCCGTCGTGGCGGTCATCCGTGGCGAGCCGGGGGCGGGGAAGTCGGCGCTGCTCGACGCCTTCGGAGCGGCCGCGTCCGCGGCGGGGTTCCGCGTCGCCGTGGTGCGCGGGACGGGGGCGGAGGACCGCCCGCATGCGGCCGCCCACCGGCTCCTCGCCCAACTGAGGGCCGCTGACGGGACATGCGGGGAGGGGCCGCACGGCATACCGTCCGGAGAGGATCTCGGGCGGCCGGCCGCCGTGGTGCCGACGGAACGGGACGTCCCCCTCGCCCTGTGCGTGGACGACATGGCGCAGGTCGACAGCCGGTCGCTGCGGTGGCTGCTGGAATTGTCCCGGACGGTGCCCACCGCCCCGCTGGCGATCGTGCTCACGGTCCGGATCTGCGGGGCCGGGGCGGAGGCCGTCGCCGGCTCCGCCAACGGCACCCCGGACGAGCCCGGCGCCGCACTCCTCGCCGCCGCCGAGCCCGTCGACCTGCCGGGGCTGGGCACGAACGACCTGCCCGAAGCCGCCGCCGAACGGTGCCGGGTCCGCCTCGACACCGGCACCGCCGCGGTGTGCGGCGAACTCACCGGCGGCAATCCCGCTCTCCTGCGCGCGCTGCTGGCACCGCACACCGGCACCGCGCCGACGGCCGACGCGCTGCGCACCACCGCGGCGTCGGGCACCGTGGCAGGGGCCGACCGGTGGCTCGCGCCGTTGAGCGCCCCGGCCCTGGCGCTCGCGCGGGCGGTGGCGGTGCTCGGCGCGGGCGCGGAGGTCGTGGAGTGCGCCGAGCTGGTCCGCCTGACGGTCGAGGAGGCGCTCGGCGCCGTCGACCAGCTCGTCGGCGCCTGTCTCCTCGCCAATCGCACCCCGCTGGCCTTCCGCCACCCGCTCCTCGAAGCCATGGTTCTCGGCCGTATCGCCGCCGGCAGCCGGGCCGCCCTGCATCTGCGGGCGGCGGCCCTGCTGCGCGACCGGCAGGCCGCCACGACGACCGTCGCCCACCACCTGGTCGCCGCCGGCCTGGTGGGACAGGAGTGGGCGATGCGGTGCCTGTGGCGGGCCGCCCGCCAACTGGAGCAGGAGGGCAGGCCCCAGGACGCGGCCCGCTGCCTGCGCGCCGCGCTCCGCGAGCCCCTGCGTCCCCACGAGAAGTCGGCCGTCCGCCGGGAACTCGCCGAGCTGGACGCCTTCGTCGACCCGGAGCGCGCCGTACGCCTTCTGGACGCCGCCCGCTGCGAGTCAAACGACCCCGGCGTCGTCCTCGAATACGCGCTGGCGCTGGCCGCGGTGCTGGCCGAGTGCGGCCGGGCCGAGGACGCCGTCACCGTCCTCGACGACGCCGCGGCCCGCCTCGGGCGGACCTCGGGGGACGGCTCCTGGCAGCTGCGGCTGCGCCTGCACAAGGCGTTCACCTGCCGGCGCGGCCCCCTGTGGCTGGCGCAGGCGGCCGATCCGCCGGGGCACCTGACCCGCCGGGCCCCGCAGCGGGGGCAGGTGGGCCGGGAACTCGCGGCGCTGCGCGCGGTACAGGAGGCCGACACCGGGGCCGACCGGAGCGCGGCGGTCCGCTACGCCCGGCAGGGACTGCCGCGGGGTGCGGGGCCCGGCTCGGCCGCCCTGCTGTGGCACACCTGCGGCGTACTGGTGGCGGCCGGTGAACTGGCCGAAGCGTGGACGCACTGCGGCCGCGGGCGGCAGGTCGCCGGCGCCCGCCCCGGCCACTGGGACCACATCAAGGTCGAGCTGCTGCGCGCGACGGTCCTGCGGGCCCGCGGTGACCTCCACGCCGCCGACGCCACCCTGACCCCGCTGGCCGACCGTCTGGTCGCCTTCGCGGCGACCGGACACCCCTCGGCCGTGACCGGCGTGGCCGTCCTGGCCGAGGTACGGGCTCTGAAGGGCCTGACCGACTCGGCCCGTTCCCTGCTCGCGGAGAGCGGCCTGGACCGGGACCCGCTGCCGTGGCGGCGGGACTCCGCGCACGCCCTGGCCGCGCGAGCGGCGGTGCACACGAGCGACGACCCCGCCCGCGCCCTGGACGACCTGCTCGCGGCAGGCCGCCTCCTGGAGGAGGCCGGGGTGCGGAACCCGGCGCTGCTGCCCTGGCGCTCCCGCGCCGCGCGGCTCCTCGCGGCGCGGGACGAACGCAAGGAGGCCGCCGAACTCGCCGCCGCCGAGCTGGACGACGCCCGCCGCTGGGGCACACCGGAGGCCATCGGCACCGCATGGCACGCCGTGGCCCTCGCCGAGACCGGGGAGCGGCACATCGACCTGCTCACGGACGCGGCCGCGCTCCTCGCCCGGTCCCCGGACCGCCTGCAACGCGCCGTGGTGCAAGCGGACCTGGGGGCCGGACTGGCCGGGCTGGGGCGCGGGGAGGCGGCCCGCGCCGAGCTGCTGTCGGCCTTCCGGCTCGCCCGCGCGTGCGGCGCGGAGCCGCTGGCGCGGCACGTCCAGAGCGTCTGGACGTCGCTCCGGGGGACGGAGCGGGGGCCGTTGGAACTCTCCGGGACGCCCATGCCGGCGCCCGCGCCCGTGCCCACGCCCGCTCCGGTGCCGGCCCCGATGGCCGCGCCCACGCCCCTGGCCTCGCCCGACCCCGCGGGCGTGGGGGAGCAGCCGTCCGTACCCGCGCCGTCCACCGTCCACGCCGCCCCACGGCCCGCCCCGCACTCGGTCCGGCAGGCCGACTCTCCGCTCCTGGACCGCCTGACGCCGCAGGAACGGAAGATCCTCCACCTCGCCAGGGACGGACACTCCAACCGCGACATCGCGGGCCGGCTGTTCGTGGCCGTGCGCACCGTCGAGTTCCACCTGTCCGGCGCGTACCGCAAGCTGGGGATCACGGGCCGCCGGCAGCTCGCCCAGGTCTTCAGCGGCGGCTGACGCCGGGGCGGGCGGGGGCGGGGCTCAGCGCGTGCCCTCCGCCCACTCGGTGCCGATCCGCCGCCAGGCGGGCTCCTCGCTCCCGTCGGGTTCGGCGACGTACCGGGCGAAGCTGGCGACGGCCGACGTGCCGTGCACCGACTCCACGGTCCGCGACGCCAGATGGCACAGCAGCCCGCGGTCCACGGGCGCCAGCCCCAGCCGGTTGAGGTGCAGGTAGAGGTAGTTCATCACCAGGCGGAACGACGCGAACCACGCGTCGTCGACCAGGAAGTCCCGGTGCCCGTGGTCGGACTGCAGGAGCCGGTGGAACTCGCTGAGCTCGCGCGTCGGCATGCGCGGCGCCAGCGCCGCCCCGGCCATCGACACCTCGCCCGAAGCGAGCAGCGGCTGCGCGATCCGCTGGTGCCGGCGCACGGCCCGCGCCCACTCCCGTACGAAGGGCACCCCGGAGCCCGGCGGGGGATCGGTGCCCTCCGGGTCCGCGAGCGTGGCTTCCACCTCCCGCAGCCGCGCGCCCAGGGCGGCTTCCTGCCTGCGGAACCGCTCGTCGAAGCGGGCGAGGCAGACCACCGGGTCGCGGGTGCGGGACAGGAAGGCGTCCGCGTGCGAGCGCAGCGACAACACGCCCCGCTCGATCGGGGCCCCGCCGTCCTCGAACGGGATCGCCGCCGCGGCCGCCGTGGTCCACATCAGGTCCAGTGCCAGCACGGACAGCGGAGCGGCCCGCAGATGCTCGTACATCCGGAACGCGAGGCCGGTGGTGTCGGAGAGGAACCCGGCCAGCAGTTCGCTCGCGCGCGGCGAGCCGAGCACCTGCAGCCGGTGGTCGTACGGGCGCTCCACGACGGTGTTGTCCGCCACCCACGGACCCGGCGGCCCGGCCTCCATCTCCAGTTCGGCGAGCCGCTCGTGCACGGGCGCGAGCGCGGCGGGGTCCACCCGGACGGTGGACGGGCGCGCCCGTAGGTAGTCGGTGACGATGCTCCGCACCCGGGGGCGTACGTGCGCCCGCCATGTCGCCTCCTCCGTAAGGAAGTTGAGACGGAGATGCGGGCCGCGCAGCCAGTGCCGGCCGAACCAGGCGCCGCGCACCCGCGCCTCCACCGAGGCGAACGCCGGCCGGACGGCGCCCAGGATCAGTGCCGGCTCGGCGGCTTCGTCGTGGTGGTGGACGTGCAGGCTGTACCAGGACGCCCCGGCGGATCCGGTCATGCGACGCCCTGCGCCTCGGGCAGCTCGGACAGCACCCGTCCCACGAGGAAACGCAACTGGTTCTCCTGCCACAGCGTGAGCCCGAGGCGGTTGTTCACCAGGTGGGCGCAGCGCAACAGCACCAGGCTGGTGGCCGGGTGGGCGGTGGCCGCCAGGTCCAGCGGTTCCGCCAGGGGGGAGCCCGCCCAGTCGGCGGCGAACCGGCCGGTCTCCTCCAGGTGGTGCAGCTCGTCGCGCAGCCGCCGCACCGACGCCAGCCAGTATCCGCGCTGGTCGTTCCCGGGCGGACGGGCCGTGAGTTCCCAGGTGTGCCGGGCGCGCGCGTGCAACCGCTCCCGCTGGGCGCGGTAGCGCGGCTCGACATCGGCGGCTTCGGGGCCGCTTCCGAACGGCAGCGGCGGCCCGCCGTGGCGCGCCCACCGGTCGCGGACCTCGTCGCACAGCGCGAACACGCCCACCACCAGGTCGAATGCGAGCAGCGCCCGCTGCTCCACCGAGGTGCCCGCCGACACCACCGACAGCGCCAGCCGGCTCGACTCGCAGAAGTGCCGCTCCACGGCGGCGATGGCGGGGCCGCGCCCGTAGTCGGCGTGCTCACGCTCGTAGGGGAGGAACTCCGCGGTGTTGTTGGGCCGCACCACGTCGTCATGGCCCGCGCGCCCCTCCAGCCCGGCCAGGTCCTGCGCGACCTGCGCGAAGCGGGAGCGGTCCACGACGTCCGGGGCGGGCGACGTGGCGAGGAACGTGCCGAGGCGATGCTCCGCCTCCTCCGCCACCGCCGTGCGGTCACGGGCACGGGAGGGCAGCAGCCGCAGCCGCACATGCGGGCCGCCCTCCCAGTAGCGCAGGAAGAAGTACCGCCGGATCAGCCCGCGTCGCTCCAGTTCCGTCACCACCGGCTCGACGCAGCGGGCGAGGAGGGCGTCCTGGTCGGTGTCGTAGAAGACGTGCGCGCACACCCAGTCCGCCGCCCGTGCGGTCGCCGGGTCCAGGCGGGCGCCGTCGCGGTGTCCGTCCGTCATGGTCATCGTGTCCGTCCTTCGTTGATCTCGACGAGGAATTCGGTCACCCGGGGCCCGCTGTCGTCGTGGTCCGGCATCTCGCAGGGGCCGGGCAGGGCCTCCTGGAGGAACACCACCTGTCCCGCACCGGCGGCGAGCAGCCGCTCGAAGACCCCGACGAGCAGCAGGTTGGCGAAGTCCACATAGAGCGGCTTGCGCGACTTGACCCGCCACACCTCCCCGCTGACCACCGACCGCGGGTCCAGGGCGCGGACGAAGCACCGCTGCGGCATCCCGTGCTCCGTCAGCCACCCGACCAGCCGCAACAGCAGCGAACGGTCGCTCTCGCCCTTCTCCCGCCGCGGCACGGCACCCGCCGGCAGCACCCACTGCCGGCGGCTGACCGTCGTACGGCCCACGACCACCCGCGGCTCCGCCATGACCTCCCGCACCTCCGAGAGCGATGGATCGCCGAACATCCGCCGCCCCGGGATCAGCAGGTTGGACGTCGCGCCGAAGGTCTGCAGCAGCAGACGCAGCGCGGGCGGCAGCCACAACTCCGCGATCAGGTTGGGGTGGACGGGCCGTACCTCGCCGTCGCGCCCCCGCGCGTGCAGGGTGAGCAGGCCGGGGCCCGGGTCGTGCCGGACGAGCAGGTCGCCCAGGCGGATACGGTGCCCGCGAGGCCGCAGGCTCAGCCCTCCGGGGTAGTCGATCTCCGCGGCGACGGCGGACGCCCGCAGACCGACGTTGCTGCCGAAGTGGCGGCAGGTGTCGGCGGGGACGAGGCCCGGGGGCGGGGGAGCGGTGTCCACGGCCGTGTCCCGTACCGCGTCGAGCCCCGCCTGGGTCAGGAGCCGCCGGATGCGGTCGCGTCCCCGGCCGTGCCCGGAGTTGACGGCGTTGACCACGAACTCGGGCGCGGTGCCGGTGCCGAGCGGCTGGCCGTAGTAGGTCACGGAGTCCGGCGCCCGCATCCACGCGGGCCGGCGTTCCACCACCGAGAGCAGCCGCTCGGGGGCGATCCGGGCGACGCCCTGCGCCTCGGCCGGGGCCGCGCGGACCACCTCGCACAGTTCGTCCCGCAGCGCGGCCAGTTCGCCCAGCCGGGGCAGCCGGTGCCGGTACATCGGCCCGTAGCCGTGCACGGCGACCGAGAGCAGGGCGGGCAGCGCGGGGTCGTCGCGCAGCCAGGTCTGCACCAGCCGGTGGAAGGCGAGGAACGGCACCGACTCGCCGGGGCCGACGCGCTCGGCGAACAGGTCGGCGAGCGCGACCCGTCCGGGCAGGCCGGGGTCGAGCACGGCGTAGCACTGCCGTACGGCGTCCAGGTCCCGCAGGACCGGACCCCAGGCGTGGCGGTCCGGACCGGGGTAGGGCGCCGCCACCAGGGCGTTCTCGATGACGCTGTTCTTGGCGGGCAGAGTGACCCGGTCCGGGCCTGCCAGGTCCCTGATCCGCCGCAGGGCCGCCTCCACCGCACGGGTGGCGCGCACCCGCTCCGCAGGATCGGACAGGCGCGGATAGCCGGCCAAGGTGTCGGCGATGACCGCGAGTTCCCGCTCGATCCCGACGAGCCCGTCATCCGTCGACCCGGCGAGCCAGGAGCGCACCTCGGCGACATGATCGAGGCTCTGGTCGGCGAAGGGCCGCTCGGCCTCCAGCAGCCCCAGCTCCTCCAGACGCGCCAGGTACGCCGCGGCCGTCGCCCGGTCGCTCGCGGTGCGGTCCGCGACGATCCGGGCCGCCTCCTCGCGCGTGGGGCGGCCCTCCCGCACCACCGCCACACACTCCCGCACCGCGGCCGCCCCGGGCAGGGTCCGCAGCGGCTCCTCGGCGCCCGTCCCCAGGAACTCCCAGCGGCCCTCGGTGAGCCGGGCACTCGGGTTGAGGCGCAGCCGTGCGCGCCCGGCGAGCCCGGGACGGCCGGCGAGCGCGCGGACGACCTGCTGGACGACCCACACGTTCAGCTCGGCGACCGTACGCACCCCGGGCCCGCCTGCCGCCCGGTCCCCTTCGTCGCCGTTCCAGGTCCCCAGGCCGCTGGCGGTGAACGTGCTGAACGGACTGGTCTTCATGGTGACCCGCGCCAGGTACTTGGCGAGCCGCAGCGCCAACGAGCGCTCCGGTGCCCGCTCGTCGGGGCGCGCGAGCCACTTGCGCACCTCGGCGAGGAGCACCGGACTGCTCAGGACGAGCCCGTGCTGGAGGACGGGATCGCCGGCCGCCTTGCGCAGCAGTACCTGCTGGGTGCGCAGATGGTGCCCGATCAGGTCGTCCAGCCGGGCCACCGCCTCCTGATGGCCGGCCCGCAGCCGCGCCCAGCCGTCCACCTCGTCGACGACGGCCCGGGGGAGCAGCGCCCGGACGTCGTCGTTCCAGTGCCGCTCGGCGAGCGGACGGCGGTTGTGCACGGCCCGCCGCACCGCCACCAGCAGCGGCTTGCCGGAACCGGCCCGCCCGATTTCCTCGTAGAGCACACCGGACAACACCGATGCCCGGCCATCGAGTTGGCGCTCCATGGCGCACACGGCCTCGGCCCGGCGCCACAACTCCGGCGAGCGCATGTCGTCCAGCGTGGGCGCGGGCAGCCCGCCGATCCGTACGCCGAAGGTGTCCGGGGTGGTGAAGTCCTCGGTCATGGCCGACTCCAGTCACGGAAGGTGCGGAAAGCACGGGGGAGCGTGGGTGGCAGGCGGACGGACGTCACGGGAACGGATGCGGGTGCGGATTGATCTCCGCCTCGGCCAACGGCGCTCCGCGACAGCCGAGTTCGGCCGGCAGCCGCAGCAGCCGGGGCAGCCCGTGGGTGCGGCGCATCCGGTGCCCGAACGTCATCGGCAGCAGCCCCGGCACGATCACCTTCGCGCAGGCCAGCCCGCCCGCCCGGTGTTCGTCCGTGGTCTGGTCGACCACGACGACGTCCAGGCCCCGGCCGGTGAACCGGGCCACCGCCTCGGCCAGGTCGTCGCGGAGATCCTCGCCGCGCGGCCGGCAGGTGGCCCGCGCGAATGCCTCCTCGACGGGCAGCCCGCCCCGCTCGGCGTCGCCGTCGTCGCCGAGCAGGAAGGCGAAGCGGTCGAACGCGGCCGGGTGGCAGTACAGCAGCGCATGGTCCCGCATCTCGCGCACCAGCTCCGGCGCGTCGACCATCGCCGCGATGCGGTCCCGCTCCTCGCGGAAGGCCGCCCGGTTCCACCCCAGGTTCGCCGCGAGTTCCAACAGGCCGTTCCGCAGGGCGCTCTCGGGGTCGAAGTGCGCCCCCGCGGCGCAGACCGCGGCGGGCTCGTCGGGCCGGCCCGGTCCGCTCGGCCGTACGGCCATCAGCCACGCCGTGGGGATGCCGTGCTCCGGGGTGGTGGCGAAGGCCAGCACCCGGTGGCCGCTGTCCTGCCGGATGCGCTCGGCGAGCGCACCGACGCGGGGGTCGGACACCGTCCGCAGGTCCACCCGCGGCACCGGGAGGCGGGCGTACCAGGTCAGCAGGAACGCGTCCCGCTCGGCGAGTTCGACCAGCCCGTGCAGCGCCGCCTCCTCCAGACAGCCGCCCAGCGCGCACCCGTTGGACACCTCGTACGCCAGGGGCCGGGCCGCCTGGTTGCCGTGCCGGGTGCGGTAGTACGCGTAGTCCTCCGGCACCAGGACGGGGGCGTCCCGGGCGAAGGAGTGCCCCCATACCCAGTTGAGCTCCAGGCCCGGGTCGTACGGCGGATAGGGGAAGTCCGGCTCGGCGTAGCGCTCGGGCGGGTACAGGCCCAGGTCGAGGGGGCACAGCGCCCGGTCGGCGACCGCCGCGTAGCCGGACCGCACCGTCGTCCGCCGCCCGCCGGGCCGGGCCCCGCCCAGCCGCTCCAGGGCCTCGGCGAGCGCGGTCCGGGCGCACGCCGCGTAGTCCAGATCGCGGCCGAACCCGGCCTCCTGCTCCCCGCCCGGCAGGTGCAGCGGGGCGGAGACCATGGGATACGGATAGTCGGTGCGTACGTCGAGCTGCCGGACCAGTCCCGTGCGCCCGTCGACGTACCGGGCGACCAGCTCGTCCCAGTCCGCTCGCAGGTCGCGCACGCGCGGGACGTCCGGGTGGGGCTTGGGCCGGGGCCGCTCCATGAGGACGGGCGGCCGGTCCTCCGGGAGCCCGCCGCACCAGGTGCACGCCGGGTCGGGCAGGAAGCGGTGCACGTCGACGGCCATGGTCGTCAACGGCAGGAAGGCGACGGCGCGGTCGGTCGACCGCCCGGCGGTGGCGCCCAGGTCGCTCGCGACGAGCGCGGCGGCGGTTTCGCACGCCCAGGTGGTGAGGACTGGTGACGCCCGGTCCGCGAGCCGGTCGCCGTGCCGCTCCAGGAGGGCCGCGCGCGGACTGTCCTTGCCGAGGGCCCGCTGCCGCCGCGTCCGGGCGCACCGGGCACACCCGGCCCGCCCCGGTACGGTCGCCGGGCCGATCACGAGCAGACCGAGCTCGACCCGTACGGGCAGCCAGGGCACGTCGGGGCGCGGTGGCTCGGTCCCGGTCACCCAGCCGTCCTCGGCGGTGACCACCGCGGCACACGCCGGATCCTCCTCCGGCACCAGCCGGTGCGTACGGGCCAGGGCCGCCCGGATCGTCGAGGCGAGGGCGCCCTTGCCGACGACGGCGACGGGGGCCGCGGGAGCCGCGAGGGCCGTCTCGGGGCCGGTGGGGCGGGCCGGGCGGAGGGTTTCGGCGAGCCGTCCGGTGCGGGCGGCTGTCGCTGCGTCGGTCAACGTCACATCCTCGTCGTTCGCCGGGATGCCGCGTCCGGCGGGCGCGGGGCCCGCCGGACGCGACCGTGCTGCCGTCTTTCAGCAGCAGCAGCAGGAACAGCAGCTCGCCGGGGTACCCCTGGACGTGCAGTTGGACGCGCCGATCTCGACCATCGCGTGGCCCACGTTCACCGCCTCCAGGCTCTCGCCCGGTGAGGTCGGCAGGATCTCCAGTTCGTCCGCACTGAGGTCGGCGAGGTCGAGGACGAGTTTGTCCTGCATCGCGATCCCCTTTCTCCTTGGCAGGATGAGAAGTTGGCCAGTCACTGGTTGCTCCGCATCCTGCGGTCCGCGAGCGTGCGGTGTCTTCACGGTCCGACCGCAGGTCCGGCCGTAGCACGGGGCTGCGGGCGCGGCCGTCGCGCACCACAGGCCCGCCATGGCCCGCCCCGTGAAGCACCGCAGGTACGGTTCACCAGATCAGCTCCGGCTCGTACTGGGCGGTGGGCCGACGACGGCCCACGATGAGCGTGAACACCGGCACCTGGGCGGCATCCAGACCGATCAGGTCCCTGACCATCCCGTCGTGGTACCCGTTCGTGATCCGCGCGGACAACCCGGCCGCGGCGGCGAGCACGCTGACCCGCTGGGCGACGATCCCCGCCTCCTGGTGCAGGAGGCGGTAGCCCCGGGCCCCGAACCACCGGTCCCCGGCCAGCCGGTCGGCGGTCAGGAACACGACGGCGCCGGCCTTCGCCGCGTTCACCGCCGGCGTCCGGTCGCACAGCATCCCGAGCACGGCGCGCCAGTCCCGCGCCGGCAGCCGCACCAGCGCGGGCGGCCCCGCACCGGCGGCCAGCCGGTAGAGCCCGGTGGAGGCCCCGTCCGTGCCCAGCACCAGCACATGGGCCGACACGAGAGGGCGGCACGGTGCAGCCGCATGGTCGGACGGCACGGGCTCCAGCGCATACCGCAGTGCCGACGCCAGCCGGGCGAAGGCCACGGGCCGGGCGTCGGGGAGGAACATCCGCCCGCCCGAGTCCCGGGCCCGCAGCGCGGCGGCCAGCTCCACCCCACCGGCCCCGGGCTCCGGCCCGGCCAGCCCGAGGACCCCGTCCGGGCCCGGTGCCCCGACGGGCGGGCGAAAGCCGCCGGGGTCAACGGGCGCACCGGGCCCCGCGAGCCGGGCGGCGAGATCGAGCGCGGTCAGACCGGACCACGCGCCGTCGGACATGCGACCGGTCTCCGCATGAACCGGCCGAATCTCCGGGAAATCGCTTGGGACGCACGGCTGTTGAGGAGCAGCGGCAGCCACCGGCGCCCCCTCCTCGGCCGTGGACGGGGCCAGATCGAGCACGGCGAACGCCGTCTCCTCCCGCCCGTCGAGCCCCAGCGCACGGTTGACCACCGCGTCGTCGAAGCGGTGGTGCACCCGCGCGCGCAGCCCGAGCGCGGCACCGGTCAGCAGCGCGTTCCCGACCGTCATCCCCGCTTCCTGCGCGCACAGCCGGTACGCGTAGTCCCGGTAGCGGAAAGCGGTCTTGCGGAACCAGGCGGAGGCCACCAGGAGTCCCGCCTGCGCGCGCACACCCGCACCGATGCGCACCGCGTCCGGCACACCGCCCTCGCGCAGCAGTGTCACGGCGTGGTGCGCCGGGTGGTAGTGGTAGCACCCGGCGGGCAGCTCACCCGCCGGACGTGCCAGCCACACGTACAGCTCCACAGGGTGGAAGCACCGCGCGGAGGCGACCATCCGGTGGTAGGGCCACACGGCATGCGGACCCAGCTCGATCCGGCCTACCCCGTACGTCCAGTACAGCAGCGCGGAGAGCGTGTGCCGGTCCAGGACGCCGGGGGCGGGCGCGCCCTGCGGGTGGGCGGCACGGAACGCGGCGAAGGACCAGCGCGCGTCGCCGATCCGCCGCGCCGGTTCGGGAAGCACGTAACGGGGCAGCCCGCGGTACGTCTTGACCGGCAGCGGGTCGTCCGGGCCGCCCTCTTCGCCGTGGCCCTCCGCGAAGAGGTCCTGGACCCCCTCGAAGGTCCGCCACCAGAACCGCAGGCCGACCGAACCCCGCAGCCTGTCGTCGGTGGCGCTACGCATCGCCGTGCGCCTCCGCCCGCCTCTCCGCTTCCCCCGGACCCGCCCCGTCCCCGTCGGCGATGACGAGGCGCACGACGAAGGGCAGCACCTCGTGCACCGCCGGATCGTGATCGAGCGGCACCACGAGCGGCCGCGCCCCGCGCGACCGCAACGCCTCGACCATCCGCGCGGGCCCGGCCGGCACCGGCAACTCGGCACCCTCGTCGCCCGCGACGGGCACGCCGAGCCGCGCCCACCGGGCCGGTGCGTAGGCCGGTTCGCCCGTCATCACCGCCTGACGGTCGAGCAGAACGCCGCGAAGCCCCTCGGCGACCGCCGACTCCCCACACGTCACGGCGGCCGGGCGGCCACCCTGCCACCAGGCCAGGACGGGTACGCCCAGGGCCCCGCCGATGTCGGCCACCTCGACCGAGCCGCGCGAGGCGGCCAGCAGATCGAGGAGCCGCCGCTCCCCGGCGGCCAGCGCTTCGGGCCGCAACCGCACGGGCCGGGGCCGCGACCGCCCCCGCGCCACATCGCCCAGCGCCAGACGCACACAGTGCTGGGCAAGGCCGTCCGCCACCGCCTCGCCCCAGCCGAGCCGGGCGGCCACCCCGACCTCGTGGTCCGTGCCGAACACCCGGCCCGCCGCCACCGCCTCGGCACGCCGCTCGTCCGGGGCCCAGCCCCACACCGTGCCACCGGGCCCGTAACGGCGCTCGTCGGGGCGGTGCGCCGCGTACGAGGCGAGCCCGCGCAGCGCGGCCTCCCGGCGCGCCGCGGCGAAGCCCGTCCCCGCCCCGTGCACCGGTGCCGCGCCCGCCGCGCGCGGCACCGCCTCGGTCACATGGAGCGGCACCTGTGTGAACTCCCCCTCGTCGAGGCCGCGCAGGACACCGACGTACGGATCGAAGCAACGGGCCGCGCGCCGGGAGAACGCGTCCTCGTCCAGCGGCGCCGTGGCACCGAGCCGCTCGACGCGCCGGGTGAACTCCTCCCGCGTCTCCGGACGGGCCGGGGCCGCCGCCGGGTGGGGCAGGAACGCATGCGTCGAGGTGCGCAGGGTCTCCAGATCGATCCGCGTCACCTTCCGCGCCCCGTCCGCGGCTTTTGTGGCGCCGGCGATCCCGGTGAGCGCGGTGAACGCCGCGAGTCCCAGGTGCGAGGCGACCACCGCGGCGGCGGGCCCGGTGAGGAAGGCGTTCGGCCGGAACGGCCCACGGGCATCGAGCCGCAGCCACGCCGACCGCCAGTCGCTACCGGCCGGCCCCAGCCATGCGACATCGTCCACCACCAGCCCCTGCACCAGCAGCGTGCCCGCCTCCCGGCACAGCTCGTCCAGCCACCGCGCCCGATCGACACCGCCCCCGTCCGCGACGTGCACCACCGCCCCTGCCCGGCCACCGACCAGCCGCGCCAACTCCCCCTTTTCATAGGCGATATGACTGACCCGCTGCTCCGGATCCCGTACGGCCGCCTCGGCCGCGAGCTCCGCCAGCCGCTCGGTATGGGTGGTGGCCTCCTCCGTACACACGGCCCGCAGATGCCGCACCCCGGAACGCAGCGCCGAGCAGACCAGCGATACGAACACCGGCCCCGCACCCACCACCAGCAGCCCGCTGTCGCGGTAGGTCTCGAACCGCCGCGCCGCGGAGTCGCCGTGGTACTCGATGAACGCGATCTCGGACGCGTAGGTCTCCAACTCCCGCCGCGTGAGCCCGTGCGGCAGATCCTCTCCCGCGTCGAAGAGGCAGCCGGCGGCCTGCAACTGGCCCACCAGGGCGTGCACGAGCCGCCGCTTGTCGTCGGGCAGCCGCCCGACCAGGTCGTCGAGCTCGGCCGAACCGTCGAAATGCGGCGCCAGCCGGTCCAGCCACTGATAGGCGGCCCTGCCACGCAGCGCGAGATCGGCACCGGCACCGAAGACATGGACGCCGTCACCGGTCGGCACATACAGCACATCGGATTTGAGTCGCGGGCGCATCATCCGCCTTCGGAGTCGGGCATCCGCCACCCCGGGTCCGATGCGCCATCGGACCCGGAGCCGGAACCAGCAGTCGGTCGGGGCCCAGCCGAGTATCGGCGCCCCTCAGACCCCTGTCTTCACGGTCGGGCCACAGGGTTCACCGCAGGTTTCCGCGGTCGGGTGGCAACGGAGTCCTCACCCGAGCAGGGCGCGGGCGAGTTCCAGGGCGAGGCGCAGTTCCAGGGTGCTGCCCGTGGTGGTGGCCGTCGGCAGGAGTTCCTCGGCGCGTTTGACGCGGTAGGTGACGGTGTTGCGGGCCACGTGCAGAGCGCCGGCGGCGGCCCGCAGGCTGCGTCCCTCGGCGAGGTAGACCCGCAGGGTCTCGCGCAGCTCCCGTAGCCGGGCGCCGTCGGAGGCCAGCGGGCCCAGGAGGTCGTGGACGAACCAACGGGCGTGTTCGGGGTCGGCGGTGGCCAGGGCGACCAGGCGTGCTTCGCGGTAGTCGGTCAGCCAGTCGCCGGGGGCGAGCCGGGCGACGCGTTGCGCCTCGCGCGCGCCGTAGTGGCTGCGGCGCATCCCGGCCGTGCCGTGGGCGGGCGGGCCGAGGGCGACGTGTACCCCCGGGGCCCTGTCGGTCCGGGACCGTGCGCGGTCGGGGAGGCCGGCGAGGTCGTCGGGGGCGTGCAGCCACAGCCAGGCGAGGGTCCCGGCGGCAGGGATCATGAGCAGCGGGCCGGTGCCGACCGCGCGGGCCAGCGCGGTCGCCGTGTGCTGCAGCCGCTCCGCCGCGGGCAGCGGGTCCACGGCGTCGTCGCACCACAGCACGGCGGCCAGGTGCGTACGGGTGACGTCGTAGCGCAGCCGCCGGGTCGCGGTTTCCGGTTCCACCGGACGGGCGGCCAGCAGGTCGTCGATCGTCTGGCGCCGGGCCGCCTCGTCGCTGCCGCGCCAGCGGTCGCGTTCGGCGATGTAGGACTCGGCCATCAGACTGGCGTGGGTGTCGGCGTGGGTGAAGAGTTCCTCGGTGATCCGGCGCAGTTCGGCGAGGTGCTCGCCGGCCGGGACGTACCGCTCGACGGCCGAGGTGAGTTCCTGGGTGAGCCGGGCGTGGCCGAGCCGCACCCCGCGCAGCACCCGGTCGAGCCCGACGCCCCGGCGGGCGAACTCGCGGCAGCTCTCCAGGGCTTCGTCGGGCAGTGTGCCTCCCTCGCCGGCGGCCTCGGTGAGCAGCAGCCGCAGAGCGGCCAGGACCGTTGACTCGATGCAGCGACGCAGGGTGGCCAGGGCCGCCGGACCGCCGCCGTGTTCGGGAACCTGCTCCAGGACTTCCGCGGCCATGGCGTCGGCGGTCTGCATCGCCCACCCGACGGGGCCGGGGCCGAGGACGGCGGTCATGGCGGTCAGGGTGGCCGGGGACAGTGCCGGCTCGTGGTGCGGGTGGTCCTGGTCCGGCGTGAGCTGCCGGAGCCACTGCCGTGTCATGAGCGCCTCCTTTCGGGTCCATGGTGCCGGGGCCGGCGGCTGTTCGGCTGCCGGCTCACCTCATCGGTCAGCCCTATCACCGGCCCCCCGGCGGCCGTCTGCCGGGACCGGCCCTCTGCCGGGGACCGTCGCCCGGCAGAGGGCCGGCCTCCCTCTCCCGGTACCGACGGGGGAGAGGGAGAGGAAGGGACCCGACTCACCGGCCGGACGGCACCGCGGCGGAGGCCACGTGCTCCTGGGACGCCACGAGCCCCTGCCGCAGCGCCGCCACCAGCCCCGGCACCTGGGCCATACGTGCCGCACCGCCGAAGACGTAGTGGTCCGGACGCAGCAGCAGGGCCTCCTGGCCGCAGTTTTCCAGGTGGGAGCGGTAGGTACCGTCGAGGTCGACGACCTCGGCCGGTCCGTTCGCCGCCGGGTCGCCGGTGACCCGCAGGAGGCGGACGCCGAGCCGCGCGCACCAGCCGAGTGCCTCGTCGTCGAGTACGGCCCGTGGGTCCTCGGTGGCGAGCAGGGCGAAGCCGGTGCCCACGGCCTGGTCGAAGAGCCCGGTGCGGCCGCGGAAGCGCACCCGGCCCTGACAGCCGAGCTGCCCGGCCGGGGCCGGTGGCGCGCCGTCCGTACCCTGCCGCAGCAGTCCTCCGGTGAGGATCTGCGGGGGCATGTCCGCCAACGGGTCCCGGCCCGCCCGCCGGTCGGCGAGCATCCGCGCGTCGCGCTGGGCGGCGGCCGCGGGGTCGGGTTCGCAGATGATGCCGCCCAGGAAGACGGAGAGTTCGATGGCGTGCCGCAGGTGCTGGGAGCGTTCCGCGGTGTAGGTGTCCAGCAGCGTCGCGCCGGCGCCGCCGCGGAGCACGAGATCCAGTTTCCAGGTGAGGTTGGCGGCGTCGCGGATGCCCGAGCACATGCCCTGGCCGGCGAACGGCGGCATCTGGTGGGCGGCGTCACCGGCCAGCAGCAGACGGCCCTCGCGCCAGTTCTCGGCCCAGCGGGCGCGGAAGGTGTAGACGGTGTGCCGCTCCAGGGTGGCGTTGCCCGGATGCAGATCCCAGTCGGCCAGCAGCCGCCAGGCGTTCTCCGCGCTGCCGAACTCCGCGGCCGGCTCACCGGGCAGCAGCATGAACTCCCAGCGGCGCCGGCCCGGACCGCCGGAGACCGCCGTAGTGGGCCTGCGGGGGTCGCAGACCTGGAGGTTGCGCGGGGCGAAGACGCGGTCCGCCTCGTGCGGGAGGACGTCCAGGACCAGCCAGTCGTGCTGGAAGCCGCGGTCGGTCATCGTGGTCGTCATCCGGGCGCGGACGAAGCTGTTGGCGCCGTCGCAGCCGACGACGTACCGCGCGCGCAGGGTGCGGTGCCCGCGGACACCGCCGCGGAGCACCGGCTCGTCCCCGGCGCTCTCGGCGACGGTCAGCGAGACCCCGGCCGCGTCCTCGGCGAGGTCGGTGGCCTCCCAGCCGCGCAGCACGTCGACCCCCGCGGTCCGGCGGGCCTGCGCCTCCAG
Organism: Streptomyces angustmyceticus; assembly: GCF_019933235.1. NCBI lineage: Bacteria > Bacillati > Actinomycetota > Actinomycetes > Kitasatosporales > Streptomycetaceae > Streptomyces > Streptomyces angustmyceticus. Next base: position 7,556,593 of record NZ_CP082945.1, read on the forward strand.
GACGCCCTCCAGCTGTGGCTGGGTGAAGAGGTTCATCGCCGGCCAGCCGGAGGCTCCGGTGTCCTCGAACGCCAGCCGCAGCAGCGTCTCGCCGTCGCCGTTGCGCCATTCGTAGTCCGCGGCCGGCTCACTGAACGTGGGCAGCACGTCCGCCAGGCCCAGCGCGGCCAGGATGCGGGCGACCTCGTGGTCGAAGACCACCGCCCGCGGCAGCGGATAGGGCCGCGGCCAGCGCTCGACGAGGCCGACCCGCCATCCCCGGGCCCCGAGCTGGATCGCGCAGGTGAGCCCGACGGGCCCGGCACCGACGACCAGTACGTCATAGGTGTCATCGCCGCCCGACCCGACAGCGCCGGCCACCGGGACGGGGAAGTCCGCCGGGACGGACCCCGCAACCGTCACGGGAGCGTCCGCCGGGGCAGAGCCGTCAGCCGTGCCCGTCCCGCCACCCGCCGCGGCATCCGTGTTCTGCTTCTCGTTCATGCTCGGTGTCCTCCTGCCGTACGGGTCGTCAGCTCGCGTCATGGGCGCCGGTCATCAGCGCGGCGAGGTCCTCGGGTTCGAGGAAGGAGGGCGGGACCGGCGGGCCCCAGCTGTAGAGGGAGCGGGCGTCCTCCCACACCCGGGGTGTCCACAGCTGGTCGTCGACGATGCAGTCCATGTCGGCGAAGTACTCGGCGAAGTTGCCGGCCGGGTCCTTGAGGTACCAGAAGAAGTTCGAGCCGACGTGGTGGCGGCCCAGGCCCCAGACATGGCGTTCGGGGTGGCCCGCCAGCATGCGCGTCGCGCCGCGCCCGACCTCGTCGACGTCGTCGACCTGCCAGGAGGAGTGGTGCAGGAAAGGGACCGGAGCCTGCTGCACCAGGACGTTGTGATGGTCGGTCGAACACCGCAGGAAGGCGGCGCCCGGAACCAGATCGCTGACCTTGAATCCCAGGCCCTCGGTGAAGAACCACTGCGAGGCCGCCTGGTCGGTCGACCCCAGCACCACATGCCCCAGACGGCGCGGCCGGACGGCGTCCTCGCGCAGCACCGCCGGTGCCCGGCCGTCGGGCCGCTCCACGCGGCCGGGCCCGTTGCAGGGCTCGGGCGCGGCCGCGCGCTGCACGATACGGGGCCGGACCTCGACGGTGACGGTCACGTCCGTGCCGGGATCGACCGCGCGCAGGCAGTGCCGGTCGCGGACGTACGGCATCTCCAGGCGGTCCAGGGCGGCGCCGATCCGCCCGAGGTCGTCGGCGTCATCGGCCGCGACGACCAGTTCGTCCAGCCGGCGGCGGGCGGCGTGCACGATCTTCAACTGCTCACCCCCGTCGGCCGAGGCGAAGCGCCCGCGGCCCAGGGCGGTGAGCCCGAAGTCGGCGTAGTAGTCGTGTGTGGCATCCACATGAGGCACGCCCATGGTGATCCGGGCGAGACGGTGCAGGGGCATGACGGCTCCTGGAAAGCAGGGGAGGTGGGAAGTCCGGAGGTCAGGCGCCGGGGCCGTCGGGGTAACCCGGGCCGGTGACCAGCCGGTTGCGGAGCGCGCCGATGCCGTCGATCCAGCTGTGCAGTTCCTCGCCGGGAGCCAGGAACCGGCGCGGAGTGCGGGCGCCGCCGACACCGGCGGGAGTACCGGTGAAGACCAGGTCACCGGGCAGCAGGGGGCAGACGGCGGAGAGCCAGGCGATCTGCTCAGCGAGCGGGAAGACCATCCGGCCGGTACGCGACTCCTGCATCGTCTCGCCGTCTACGGCACAGCCGAGCGCCAGATCATCCGGATCGGCGAACTCGTCGGGCGTGACCATGACCGGGCCGGTCGGACTGAACCCGGGGAACGACTTGCCGAGCGCGAACTGCGGTGCCGGTCCCTGGAGTTGGATACGACGCTCCGAGAGATCCTGCCCCAGGGTGAGACCGGCGACATGCTTCCAGGCGTCCTCCGCCCGCACCCGGTGGGCCCGGACGCCGATGACCGCGACCAGCTCGACCTCCCAGTCCACCGTCGCGCTGGGCAGCTCCACCGTGTCGTACGGACCGGCCAGCGAGGTCGGGTACTTGGTGAAGACCGCCGGCCGAGCAGGGGTGTCGAGGGCGGACTCCTCGATGTGGTCGGCGTAGTTCAGCGCGACCGCGAACACCTGGCGCGGGCGCGGCACGGGGGCGCCGAGCCGGCGCTCCTCCAGCGGCAATCGCTCGGCGCCCCGCGCGGCGGGCGTCCGCGCCCAGGCCGTGAACTCCTCCCAGCGGTCGAAGACGCCCTGCGGGTCGGACGGGAAGCGACCGTCACTGGCCTTCTCGACGTCGACCACCCCGTCCTCGTGAACGAGGACCAGACGATTACCGAGATTTGCTGTGCGCATGGCGCACCACCTCCAGGAAGGAAGAAGGGAAACGGGAAGCGGAAGGGAAGAGAAAGGGAAGGGGAAGGGGAAGGGAAGAGAAAGGGGGAACTACGGGAAAGTCCCGGGAAGCCACCTGCTGCCGCATTCAGCGGCGGAACAGGAGAGGAACGGCCCCCGGCGGCGGAGTCAGTCCCGCGCCCGGCGCCACCGCAGGCGCTGACGAGCGCCGTCGTCCGCGGCGGCCGTCAGCAGCGCGCTCATCCAGCCGTCCCGGCTGTACAGCAGCATCCCGCCGGGCCGGTCACCCAGCGGCCGGGGCTCCTTCCCCGCCCGCTCGACCGAGCAGTCCACCAGACTCCAGCAGCCGATGATCTCGTCCACGCCCATGCATGCCTCACAGGTTCCGTTCCGGACAGGTCCGGCCGGACGAGCGCACCGGAGCACCACACAGCAGCACTCGGCCCGACCGGACCACGGGTGACCGCAGCCGCCCATGCCCTCAGCCAACCGCGGCGCCCACCTGCCGGCCTCGGCCCGCGAGACCAAAGTCCGGGTCGGCATTTGGGCCCGGTGGTCTCTTCGCGGGGCCAGCGGGCCGGTGGTGCCGACAGCGCAGGTGGTGCCGCCGCTACGAGACGACGCGAGGGCTAGACGAAGCGAGACGGCGCGAGGGAAGGGGCTGCGAGGGGGCGCGAGGCGAAGGAGTGCGAGGCGATGTGAGCCCAGGCGACGCGGGGCCAGGCGACGCGAGGCGACGCGAGGCGATGCGGCGGAACGCCCTGGCCCTGGCCGTTCGGTGTCCCGGCCGTTCAGTCCGAACGCTGTCCGGCGCCGCTGATCCACCGCAGGGACTCCATCAGCACGGCGCGATGCGCGTCCGGCAGGCCGCCGACGACGGAGGCGTCAACGGCTTCGCTGAGGGGGCGGATCCGGTCCAGTGTGGCGTTGCCGTCACCCGTGAGCGTCAGGAGTTTGCGGCGGCGGTTCGCGGGGTCGACCTCGCGGGCGAGCAGGCCCCGGAGTTCCAGGCGGTGGACGAGGGGAGCCAGGGTGGCCAGGTCGATCCCGGTCATCTCACCGAGCCGGGACTGGTCGATGCCCGGGCACTCGTGGACGGTCAGCAGCACCGCGTACTGGGGCGGTGTGACGTCGCCGACGGCTTCCTGCCACTTCGCGGAGTAGCTCTGCAGGGCACGGCGCAGCAGGTGCAGGGGAGAGCCCGCGAGGTAGTGGGGTGTCTGCGGCGTGGCGATGACGGCCTCCGGGGTCGTGTGGCATACGCGGGACTTGATTCTGCCAGTCTAATGAGTATCTTCGTGTACGAATGATTCGTGCACGAAAGAAAGGCGGGATCATGCGGCGACTGGTCGTGGGGATGACGGGTGCCACGGGCGCGGTCCTGGGCATCCGGTTGCTCCAGGAACTCCGGCAGCAGCCCGACATCGAGACCCACCTGGTGATGAGCCGCTGGGCCCGCGCCACCGTCGAGCTGGAGACCGACTGGAGAGCGCGCGACGTGACCCGCCTCGCCGATGTCGTGCACGGTCCGGAGGACCAGGCGGCGTCGATCTCCAGCGGTTCGTTCCGCACCGACGGCATGGTCGTCACGCCCTGCAGCGCGAAGACCCTCGCCGCGATCCGGGCCGGCTACGGCAGCGACCTCATCAGCCGTGCGGCGGACGTCCACCTCAAGGAGCAGCGGCGGCTGGTCCTGGTGGTGCGCGAGACCCCGCTGTCGACCATCCACCTGGAGAACATGCTGGCCCTGTCCAGGATGGGCGTCAGCCTGCTCCCGCCGATGCCGGCCTTCTACAACCGGCCCGCGAGCGTGGACGACGTGGTCGATCACCTCGTCGCGCGCGTGCTGGACCAGTTCGGCCTGGACAGCCGGCGGGCGGTCCGCTGGGAAGGGCCCGCCACCGCCCGCACCCGCCACGCCCGGCCCGACAGTACGGCCCCCGACCGGGCGGTGGGCTGAGCCACGAAAACCCCCGCCGTGGCGCCCCTCGGCGCCTCGACGGCCCTGAAGGAAAGGAACCCCATGGCCCGTATCAAGGACCTGCGCGCCTACCTCGACGCCCTCGACGCACTCGGCGACCTGCGCACCGTCGACCGGCTCGTCGATCCCGATCTGGAGGTCGGCGCGATCATCCGCCGCTCCTACGAAACCGTCGCCCCCGCGCCCCTGTTCACCCACATCAAGGACTCAGCCCCCGGTTTCCGGCTGCTGGGCGCTCCCGGCGCCCTGAGCTCCGCTCCCGGCCGCCCCCTGGCCCGTATCGCGCTCTCCCTCGGACTCGACTCCACCGCGAACGCCCGCGAGATCGTCGACGCCCTCGCCGAGGCCCGCACCCGTGAGCCCCTCCCGCCGGTGCTGGTCGACAGCGCACCGTGCAAGCAGAACATCCTGCTCGGCGAGGACGCCTCACTGGCCCGGTTCCCGACCCCGCTGCTGCACGACGGCGACGGCGGCCCCTACGTCAACACCTGGGGCACCATCGTCGCCCGCACCCCGGACGGGTCGTTCACCAACTGGTCCATCGCCCGGATCATGATGATCGACGACACCCATATGACCGGCCTGGTGCTGCACCCCCAGCACATCGCCCAGGTGTGGCAGCAGTGGGCCGACCGCGGCGAGCCGATGCCGTTCGCCCTGGTCCAGGGCGGCGAGCCGGCCCTGCCCTTCGTCTCAGGGATGCCCCTGCCGGACGGCGTGGAAGAAGCCGGCTACCTCGGCGCCCTGCTCGGCGAGCCCCTGGAACTGGTCCGGTGCGAGACCGTCGACCTCCAGGTGCCGGCGAGCGCCGAGATCGTCATCGAGGGGCACCTGTCCGTCGAACGCACCGGAATCGAGGGCCCGATGGGCGAGTTCGCCGGCTACCGCCCGAGCGAGACCTCCCTGCAGCCCGTCTACACCATCGAGGCCATCACCCACCGCGACGACCCCATCTGGCCGACCGTGGTCGAGGGCGAACCCGTCGACGAGTACCACACGGCCACCGGCCTCACCCTGGCCGCCGAAGTCCTGACCGCACTGCGCGCGGCGGACCTGCCCATCACCTCCGCCTGGGAACCGTTCGACGGTGCCTCGCACCTCCTGGTCGTCAGCGTCGCCACCGACTGGCGCGACACGCTCCCCGGCCTCTCCACCGGCGACCTCACCCAGCGGATCACCGACGTCATCGCCGCCCAGCGCTTCGAAGCCCTGATACCCCGCACCTTCGTCCTCGACGACGACGTGGACGCCTCCGACACCGGAGAACTGATGTGGGCGCTCGCCACCCGGGTGCACCCCACCGGCCGGCGGATCGTGCGCGAGGGCACGGTGCTGCCCCTGCTCTCCGTCTACACGCCGGACGAACGGCACACCTCGACGGGACCGAAGGTCACCTACGACGCCCTGCTCCCCTCCGCCGAAGAGGGCCGCGAGCCCCGAAGCTCCTTCCGCTTCATCTTCCCGAAGGAGGTCCAGCAGCGGGTGCTGGACCACTGGAACGACTGACCCCGACCGGCGGGCCCGTCGCGCCCTGCACGTCGCGCCCTGCACGTCGCGCCCTGCACGTCGTGCCCGGCACGTCGTGCCCGGCACACCTCACCGAGCCGGACGAACGCACCCGCCCGGTCCCGGCTCATGCGCAGCTCCCCGTCCCTGTCGAGGACCGTTCCGTCCCTCGACGGGGACGGGCGACCGGCGGTGCGGGAACCCCGGCGACGACAACTGCGCCTTCCTGCCCGGCCCCTGCGACGTTTCGAGCTTCTTGCCCGGACCCTGCGACGTTCCGATCCGAGGAGAGAGCGGACTCAGCCCCGCGCCTCGCGGAACCGCCGCACGATTTTGCCCGCGCCCACCACGAGGACCCCCGTCACCACCACGGTGTAGAAGGAGTCCGGTGTCTGCCAGCCGCCGTTGAGGTCGGAGACGAAGGCCGGATTGAAGAACTCCTGCCGATACAGGACCCAGGCCAGCGGCAGTGCGAAGACCGCCTCGGCGCAGGCGCTCCAGACGGCCAGGGCGCGCGTGCACACCCGCACCGCCCGGATCGCGTCGAGCGTCACGAGTCCGACGAGCCCGGCCAGGACCGGCCAGATCCAGGCCGACCACAGGCCCGGGTCGAGCACATCGAGGCGGACGCCGCCGTCGGTCCGGTACGGCCGCGCGGTGTGCTGCCAGACGATCAGGGCGATCAGCAGCGCGTGCCACACCACTCCGGCGTAGGCCGCCGCACCGCGCTTCTTCGGTACGCGCCGCTCGGGCAGGTCGTCGGGCGTCCAGCCCCTGCCGACCGTCCCGGCCCGTTTGCCGGACCGCTCGACGAGGGCGAACACCACGGTGAGCCAGGCGATCATCTGGGCCCCGAGGGAGAACACCGCCGTGACGGCGCCGCCGATCACCTCATCGGCTCCCCGGCCGTCCAGGATGTCGAGCACCACGGTCACTGCGGTGACCGCGGGCAGCACGGTGCACAGCAGGACCGTGAGGAGCCGTATGTACGTCGGGTAGAGCCCGGACCCGATCAGGGCGAGCGGCCGGTCCGCGTACCGGGCGGCGAGCCGGATCGGGTCGCCCATCTCGGTCAGCACCTCGCGCTCGGCGGCCTCCGGGTCGGCCGGGCCGCGGGACTCGACGGTGTCGGCGATCGTGGCGCGCAGCTCGTCGGCCACGTCGCCACGCTGATCGGCCGGGATGCGCCGGACGACCTCCGCCACATAACGGTCCGTCAGCGTGCCCGTGCGGGACGCGGACAACATCCTCAACGTTCCCCCTTGGTCAGTCGTGATAGCGAGGCGCCGAGGTCCCGCCACTCGCGCAGCAGCCCGGCGCGGACCCGAGTGCCCTCGGGGCTGACCCGGTAGAACTTGCGCGGCCTGGACTCGTCCGTGTTCCACTCGCTGATGAGCAGCCCCTGCTTCTCCAGGCGGCGCAGCAGCGGATAGAGGGTGTTGCCGTCGACGGCAACACCGGCATCGCCGAGCGTTTCCAGGAGCGCATAGCCGTACTGCGGCTCCTCCAGGAGCGTCAGGCAGGCCAGGACGACCGTGCCGCGGCGTAGCTCCTGGGCATGGCTGAGGATCAGTTCATCGGCGCCCACGTACGGCACGATACTGTGCGTCGCACACCAATGTCACACTCCTCGGTCTGGACCGGCCCGGACCGGACTGGTGTGGCCCGGACCGGCCGGATTGGCCCGGCCGGGCCCCGGATGACCGCAACGAGCATGAGATTCCGCGCGCCCGCCCCTACTCGCCGACGCTGCCGTCGGCGAGTTCGCGTGCGATGTCGAGATGGCCGACGTGCCGCGCGTACTCCTGGAGCAGGTGGAACAGGATCCAGCCCAGCGCGGGCCGTTCGTCCTCCGGCAGCACCTCTCCGCCCAGGGTCGCGGCACGGTCCTCCCAGGACGCTCCGGCGACGACTGCCCGGGACCGCTCGCACTGTTCCCTGAAGAATGCTCCGAGTTCGTCGAACGTCTCCTCCGGGCCGACCCGCCACCTGCCGCCGCGGCATTCCATATCGCCCCATGGCTCGCTCACGGTCTCACCGGAAAAGCCCCACTGGAGCCACCGCATCTCGACATGAGCGAGATGCTTGAGCACTTCCAGCGGCGCCCACCCCGAGGGAACCCGGCTGCGGCGCAATTCCTCGTCGGACAGCCCGTCGAGCTTGCGCAGCACCGTGTCGCGGTAGAAGTCGAGGTACTCCGCCATCAGTTCGTCCGGAGCGGTGAGGGTCATGGGCGGTTCTGCCAGGAATTCCATAAGACACTCCACTATCACGTGGAACGGGCGCGGCCCTGTGAACCTGGCGCACACACTGCAGGATGTGCGGCAGCGACGCTCGGGGGCCTTCAAGGCCACTCCGGCCGGCTATGAGCCTCCGATCGCGGAGAGGTGCTGGACGGAGAGGGCCGCTGTGTAGCCCGCGCCGCGCGTGGGGACGAGGGCACCCACCAGCAGTACGGATTCCGCGATGATCGCTGCGGCCAGCACCGCGTAGGCCGGGCCGGGGGGAATCTGGCTGAGCAGACCGGTGAGGGAGTTCATCGCGAGGTTTCCGGCCGGACGGTCAGCACGCCGACGAGGTCACCGCATCGATCGGCCGGCGCAGTTGCCACACCTCCGCGGGGGGCAGATTTCCCCACACGGTCCACCGGCCGACCGCGTACCGGTGGTGGTATCGGTTCAACAGACCTTTGACGTCGCGTTGACGGCGGGCTTGCGGGCGGGAGGTCAGAAAGGTGCGCACCCAGCGACTGCCGCAGTAGGAAAAGTAGGTGAGGGTGCCCCCGGGGCGGAGCAGTTCCAGGTAGCGCCCCATGATGTCCTCGACCTGCTGCGGGGAGAAGTTGGAGAACGGCAGGCCGGAGACGATCACGTCATAGCGGCAGTCGGTGGCGAGCTGCTCGACGAAGAGGTTGTGGACGCGCACCTGCTCCTGCTTTTCCAGCACGTTCGGGTGGCTGCGAACCAGGCGACGCAGGTGTGCGGCAAAGTGGGTGTTGGCTTCCACGACGTCCAGTCGGCTTCCCCGAGGCATCAGGGGGAGCAGGGTTCGGGTGACCGATCCGGTACCCGCGCCCACTTCCAGAACGTTCGAACTCTGCGACGCTCGTTCCAGCAATGGCGCAGCCAGCATACTGGCCAGCGATTTACTGCTGGGGGCGATGGAACCCACCGTGCGATGGTTCCGTATCGATTCGACTAAGAAGGTCCAGCCTTCGGTCGCAGGCTGAGTCCGGGCGTGGTGCTGAGCAGTGATTTCGTTCATGGTGAAAGGGAATTCCTGAGGAGTGCGGAGCGGCCGGGTACGACAAACGCTCTTCACGGGCAAGGGGAAGGGCCTTGGCGGCAGACTCCAGGGCAGGGGAGCGCGCTCAGGCAAAGGCCGGGGCAGTGGATCTTCAGTAACAGCACGCGATGTAACCGCGTGCGCGAAAGGGGAATCGAGGAAGCGGAATCGGCGTACCCCTGCTATGGCACTCAGCGGCAACTGAGGGAGTGCGCCGTCGGCTCAGCCGGACACGCGTCCCCGAAGGGGGGAGCAGCTCAGCAGACCTCGGTGAGAAACCGTCGACCGGAGGGCCGGGCCATGCTCACCGGAGTGACGGACAAGTGCGAGTAACGGAACAACTGCCGTGCAGGACATGGAAACTCCTGGAGAGAGGACGGCGGACCGACTCACCCATCCTCGAATGCACAAGTCAGCACCGTCCTCCCCCACAGGGACTCAAAGCCGGACGGTACTGCGGTGCGACCACGGGTTCCGGCGTCATCCTCTGGGGGGACGGCTGCCCGCCCAGGGATCGGGGTGTGGCCCTGACCGGAGAGGTCGCCGACGGACCTGGCGTCGTCGTCTGCAACCCGGCCGTGCACCGTGTAGGGCGGCCGTGGCCGTGGTCGACAAGCAGCCGCCCGGCCTGTTCCGCAGACTCAGGCCGGGCGGGCGCACCTCCACCGACAACTCGCCACGACGCACGCGGCTCTGTGTACCTCGGCGTCGCCACCGCAGCGATCCTGGTCCTCTGGCTCCGTGCATGAGCGCCAGTTCTAGACCTCGGCGGCCGGGGCGAACGCGTCCGGCAGGCGAGGAGGAGGGCCCCGGGTCCACACGATCCGCAATGCTGAGGCGGAGATCCGCCAGCCGTCGGCCGTCCTGACGAGTTCGGTGTCGGCGTGGCCGGCCGAGATGAAGACGCGAACTCGCCGTACCGGACGGGGATTCCTCGTCCCGTCAGCCGCTGCGCGTCACCGCGACCCCGCGGCCACCAGCGTCGCGGTGATCGGTTCGAGCTCGGCTGCCAGCTCGTCGAGCTCGGCGGGAGACAGGGCGTCGTACGGCGGGGCGGCGAGCTCGTCCGTAAGGGCTTCGATGCGCTGCTTGGTCTCGCGGCCGGCGTCCGTGAACCGGCCGTCCGCGTCGACGAGCCCGCGCTCGCGCAAGCCGTCCATGACCGCGGCCAGCCGCTCCTTCGGCAGGTGATGGAGGCGTCCGAACGACCCCGGCGGGTGGATGCCCCGCGCCAGCGCGTCCAGCACGTGAGCCTCCGTGCCGCCGATGCGCGCGCCGACGAGAGCGGCGACGTGTCCGTCACAGCGGTGCTCGCGCAGCATGGTCGCGGAATGCCACAGCCGGGCGACCGGGTCGCCCGGCACCGGAAGGGTGCGCATCCCGGCGTACCTCATCCGGCCTTCTGTGGGCGCGTTCGTCGCGGCTTTGGTGGTCAGGTCGGCGGCGCGCACCAGGCCCGGGGAGTCGGCCGGCTCGTCGCCGAGGATCCGCCGCAGGGAGGTCGCGCTGCCCCGCTCCCGCGCGGCGACGGACGCCTCGGGCGGGATCGTCTCCCACGCGCTCGGGATGTGCCGTGCGGCCTCCCCGTCGGCGAAGCTGTAGAAGGCCGCGTGCACGACCTGCGCCGGAACCCGCCCCAGCGGCGCGGCCCGGCTGGCGAAGTAGCCGTCCCAGTAGGTGCGGTGGCCGAGCGCGGCCAGCTCCTCGTTGCACTCGTCGGCGAAGTAGGTGACCAGGCAGATCGGCTCCAGGAGCTCGAACATGCGGCGGGCGGAGTGCGTCATGGCGTCCATCATGCCCGCGGTCATGCGCCGTGCGGCAGTACGCGCCGCAAGAGCAGCTCCGGGCCGCTGAACACGGCCAAAGCGTCACCTGGGCACGGCTCTTGAGGCCGGTGTGGGGATGGCGCGGCCGTCACCGGCCACCAGGCACCGGACGGTCTTGGTACGGCAGGTCAGCGGGCGACTGCGGAGCAGAGCCGGCAGGCCATGGACTTCCCTCAGGGCAGGCTTTTCCTATTCGTGTTGATCCTGTGGATCTTTGCCGTCGGGCGCATGGAATCCGGACGAGGATGCCCATCTCGCTGGGGAGTTCGTGTCTTTGCCGTGATAGCACGGAGTAATTCGATTCGAGGGAGGCTACGACCGCATGGGTATCTTCAGCCGTCGCCAGAGCGCGACTATCGAGCCGACGCAGGCGGTTGGCCCCCGTACGCCCGCCCCGGCGGCCGACGGCACCGGAGTCCCGCTCGACCCCGCGCTCCGCGCGCTCACCGGGCAATGGACCATCGACCGCCCGCACAGTCGCATCGGATTCTCCGTGCGACATGCGATGGTGACGACGGTACGAGGTGCTTTCGCTGATTACGACAGTGCGCTGTATTTCGACGGAGCCCAGCCCTCCCAGTCCCGGGCCGAACTCGTCATCCGGGTCGCCAGCGTCGACACGGGCGTGGAGCAGCGGGACGCACACCTCATAGGCACCGACTTCTTCGACGCGCAGCGCTTCCCGGAGATGGTGTTCCGCAGCACCTCCACGATTCACGAGGGTGCGGAGAGCTTCCGGATGACAGGGGATCTCACCATCCGTGACCACACCCGGCCGGTCGAGCTGCAACTCGCCTACCTCGGCTCGGTCTTGGACCCCTTTGGCTATGAGCGAGCCGGATTTGACGCCACCACCACCATCGACCGCACCGATTGGGGCCTGGTCTACAACCAACGCCTGGAGGCGGGCGGCGCCATGGTGAGCGAGAGGGTTCGGCTGCAGTTCGACATCTCCGCGATCCGGTCCGTGCCCCCGGCGTAGTTGCCCCCAAGGGGCCTTTCCCGGTGTGTTCCTTACGCCTGCTCGCTCGACGAGGAGAGCGAACTTCGCCGGGCGATCCCCTTTCCATTCCGGTCTCGGCGCAGCCATGGCCGCACAGCCCTCCGGTCCCGGCTCGCGCCAGGACCGGAGGGGCTGGAGGGCCCGGGAGGGGCCGGGTCAGCGTCGGGTCACAGCTTCTGCTTGCCGCCGCCACCGACGTGCTGCAGGTTGTTGCTGGTCTTGTTCTCGGCCCCGGTCGTGCCGCCGGCGTCGTCGTTGGTGTTGCCGTTGACGTTGGTCGGGCTGCCGCTGTTGCTGTTGTTGCCGGACAGGTGGACGTTCTGCGAATTCCGGACGTTGCCGCTGTTCAGCGGGCCGTTGATGCAGATCCTCGCCCGGTTGCGGCAGCTGAAGCCGGCGTGGAAGCTGGCCACGGTGTCGCTGTTCCAGACACCGTCCCCACGCCCTCCGAACAGTCCGCCGCCGTCCCACGCCTGGGCGGGCGAGGCACCGCCGGCAGCCAGGAGCAGACCGCAAGCTCCTGCGATCACGAAATTGACGCGTGGCATGTTCTTCACTGTGTGCTCCTGGACCTCGCAGTTGGTACCTCGCGCCTTGCTACCGGCCGCGCGCCCTTGCGCCAAGTCTGAGCAACGGCCCGTCCTTTGTATTCACTCGTACCGATCAGCGAATTCACCGTGACAGCCCTCCGTGCTGCTCCCTGCGGCGGCCGTCTCACGCCGGGTGTCCGGACCACTGCGTCGTCGCCGCGGCAAAGGGTCAGTCACTAGCCGGGACGGTGTGACAGATACCGCTGCCGGTCTGGGCCACCGGTCCGTTCCGGACGTTCTGCTCGAAGCGGTCTTCGGCCGGCGATTCGCAGGAAACACTTGGCAGGCACCGGGTCCTCACTCAACGTGCGCACACGCAGGAGACGCCATGCATCTGTCCCGTCATCGCCCGCGCCTCGCGCTCGCTGCGACCATGCTGGCCGTCTTGGCCATACCTGCATGCGGCAGCGAGTCGGGAAGCCCGGAATCGGGGGAGCTACCGCGGCCAACTCATACACCCGCGAAAGACAAGAAGAAGGCCGCGCAGAACGCCTATACCGCCGGTTACCAGCAGGGCCAGGCTGTCCGCGAAGCAGGGGGCAAAGGTTCGTCGGTCCGTGAAGTCGTCTGGGGTGGCTGCACACGACGCGCTCTCCGCGCCGGCCGGGAGGCCGAAGCCGACCGTGGAGCCTGGGTTTCCGGGTGTCTGGACGGCGTGAGCGAAAACGCCAAACATCTGCCGAACAGCCAAGTCACCAAACGCAGCGATGACCGGGATCTCCTTGAGCGATTCCATGCCTGGCTGAGTGCTACCGGAAAACGGTCGATGCGCGTGCATGTCATCAGGTTGACCCTCGTGGAACTGCACCACAGTGACTATGACATCGAGCTGGCTACCGACTATTCCCCTGCCGGGGGCGACCGTCCGACAGCCATCAACCTGGCGCAGTCTTTTGTGAAGTGGTGGGACGGTGACGATGGCGACGGCACCACCTGGAATGTGGTTGTGCGTGGCGCAGGGGGCGAAAAGCTGGCCTCGAAAAGTCTTTGAGAGCTGACAATAGTTCATAACGCCCATAGGGCCGATGCCCGCATATATCCGGGGACAAATGGCCAGGGGGTGGCGTGCCACGAGTCCCAGCAGCAGGCGCACTCGGAACGCGCATAGCTGCTGGCCGCCCACGGTCCCACCCCCCTCAGTGCGGCTGACGCAGCCCTGCGACGAGGAGTGCGACCAGCTGGCGTGCGTCGTAGCGTGGGTCGCTTTCGGCGCCGATGCAGAGGTTTCCGATGCCGCGCAGGAGTTGGTAGGCGTCGAGGTCGGCGCGGATCTCGTCGGAGGCGGTGGCGGCGTCGAGGAGTTGGGTGCACACCGGCAGGAGGCGTTCGAGGAAGTAGGCGTGGAGCGTCTCGAAGCCGGTGCCCTCCCCCTGCATGGCGGCGGCGAGACCGTGCTTGGTGACCAGGAAGTCGACGAAGAGGTCGACCCACTGCCCCAGGGCGGCATGGGGTGTCGGGCCGGTCGCCAGCAGGGTCGGGCCGGCTTCGGCGCAGGCGTCGACCTGGTGGCGGTAGACGGCGATGACGAGGTCCGCCCGGGTGGGGAAGTGGCGGTAGATCGTGCCCATCCCGACGCCGGCCTTGGCCGCGATGTCGCGTACCGGCGCTTCCACGCCCGAGGTGACGAAGACCGAGGCGGCCGCCTCCAGCAGGGTCTGCTGGTTGCGCTGGGCGTCCTTGCGCTTGGGCCTGGCTGAGCTTCCCGGGCCCTGGCCGCTGTCGTTCACCGCGGCACTCCTTTCGTGGCGGGGTCTTGCAAAGCGGAACAGTGTTCCGTATCGTTAGCGGAGCGATGTTCCGCTTCTCATGATGGCAGACGGCGCGTGCGGGCGACCAGTCCGCTCACGTGTCATCGACTGGAGGGCGGCGGCCACCGCACACGGGAGGAAGGCCCCGATCCGCTGGGGACGTCGCGGAACAACGGCACAAGTAGCCGGCTCGTCCCTGCCCCTTGTCTGCGCTTCCACCTGTTTCCACCTACGGGCGTATCCACCTACGAGTTTTGCCACCTACGAGTGTTTCCACCTGTGCGTGTTTCGACAGGCCCCCGGCGGGTGCTCGCCGAAATCGTCGTATCGCCGCCACTACCGACCCTCACCTCAGTACTGCTACCGAAAGGACACGTCATGATCCTCGTCACCGGAGGTCTCGGCTTCATCGGATCCCATACCGTACGAGCGCTCCTCGACCTGGGCGAAGACTGCGTGGTGGTCCAGCGCCGCGCCCGTGAACTCCCCGCCGTACTCGCCGGAGCGCGGGTGGCGGTCGAGCAGGCGGACGTCGCCGATCGCGATGCCCTGCTCGCGATCGGCGACCGCCACGACATCACGGGCATCGTGCACCTGGCGGGACCCCATCCCTGGCCTCCCGTCCCTGGCTCGCCGGTCGAGGAGACACGGCGAGTGCTCGACGGGCTGCTGAACATCGTGCAGGCGGCGCAGGAGTGGGGCGTACGACGGCTCGGTATCGCCAGCACGATCGGGGTCTACTTCGGCGCCGCGAACGACGGACCGCTGCACGAGGACACCCCCTTGTCGATGAGTGCGTCCGCCTCGATCCCCGCCTTCAAAAAAGTCGGCGAACTGCTGGGTGGATTCCTTGCCGGCGTCACGGGTATCGACATCGTCAACTACCGCATCTCCGGCACCTGGGGCCCGCTCGGCCACCTCGATCCGTTCTTCGCCGCGCCCGCCCTCGTTCACGCCGCCGCCCGTGGCACGGCCCCGGATCTCTCCCACCTCATGGGGCCGGCCTTCGCCGAGGACGGACTCGACCTCAGCTATGTCAAGGACACCGGGCGGGCGATCGCGCTCCTCCAGCTCGCGGACAAGCTGAACCACCGCACGTACAACGTCGGTTCCGGCCACGCCACGACCAACGCCCAGTTCATCGAAGCGATGAAGAAGGTGGCTCCCGAGGCGCAGATAGCCCTCCCCGCCGGAGGCGACGCGTCGCACCTGGTCCTCGACATCAGCCGTCTGAAGGAAGACACCGGCTACCAGGCGGAGTATGACATCGAGCGAGCCGTCAGTGACTACCTCGCGTGGCTGCGCGCGGGCCATCAGAGGTGAGCCATGGCCGTTCGTCTCCGGCTTCGCCAGTGGCACCCGCCGGGACAGTTCTCAGCACCCGGGCGAAGTGCGACGGCGATAGGAGTGTGCGGCGAGGGCCAGGCCGATGCTCCACACCGGGAACTGCGGGATGCCGTAGACGACGATCAAGGGGGTGAAGACGCCGTCGTCGCTCATCCAGAGGGGGCATCAGAACAATCCGGTCCGGTAATGGTGTTCGGCGACCGTTTCCAGGGACCCCACGTCGCTGCCGAGGTGCACGGCCATCTTCTCCGCCATTTGCGCGGTGATCTGGGCGTAGAAAGTGCTGCCGAGCATGAGGGAGTCGGCCAGGCCCCGGGGGTCGTTCTCCCAGAGCCGGGCGCGGATCACGGCTTTGCCGCACTGGAAGAACGCCTCCCGCACCTTGACGATCGTCGCGAGGACAGCGGGTTTGCCCTCTGCTCCGAGCCGTTCGAGCAGGTCGGGGTCGTCGGTGAGGAACGCGTCGCCGTTCACCCGGACCGTCTCGCGTACGCCGGGGACGAAGAAGACCATGCCCACGGCCGGGTTGCGGGTGATGTTCTCGAAGGTGTCGGCGGTGCGGTTGCCCGGACGGTCGGGGACGGCCAGGGTCCACGGGTCCAGAACCCCGACCGCACCCGGCGGGTCTCCTTTGGGGCTGGCGTCCACGGCCCCGCTGTCGTCGGCGGTGGCCAGGCAGAAGAAGGTGCTGTGGGCGATGAAGCGGCGGGTGAAATCGCCGAGGAACGGCTCCTTCTTCTCCGCGATGAAGGGTTCCGGGTGCCCGAGGATCTCCCGGACGCGTGCCATGCCGATGGCGCGGTAGGCGTCGGCGGCGGTGCGTTCGGGGGCGGGGCCGCGGTGGTTCCACACCTCGACGGCGGGGTCGGCGATGCTGCCGGAGAACGCGTCGGACGTCTCGTCGTGGGTGGTGTGCCGGGTGGCGGCGGCCGGGTGCATGGGGCGCTCCTTGGCAGACGGGCGGGTGGTCCGGGGTTCGCGGCCGGAGGGTGCGGAGTCAGGCGTGGAGGAACAGTCGGTGGGTGTGGCGTCAGGCATCGAGGGCCGGCCGGTGGGTGCGGAGTCGGATATCGAGGGCCGGTCGGGGTGTGTGGAGTCAGACATCGAGGACCAGTCGGGGGGTGCGTGCCCGGGAGACGCAGAGGTACATCCGGTCGCCCTTCTCCCGGTCGTCCTCGGAGAGGATGTCGTCGCGGTGGTCGGGGACGCCTTCGAGCACCCGGGTCTCACAGGTGCCGCACACTCCCTCGCGGCACGAACCGGCCACCGGCAGGCCCGCGTCGGCGAGCGCGTCCAGGACACTCCGCTCCGCCGGTACGTCCACGGTGCGGCCGGACCGGGCGCAGACCACCTGCACGTCGGTGTTGCAGGTGCTTTCCCTGGTCCGCGGCCTGAATCGCTCCATGCGCACGGTCCCCTGGGGCAGGTGCGCGGCGGCGTCCGTGACGGCGTCCAGCAGCGGTTCGGGGCCGCACGCGTAGACGGCCGAGTCCGGGCGGGTCCGCTCCAGCAGCGCAGTCAGCGGGATGCGTCCGGACTCGTCCCCGGGGTAGAGGCGGACGGCGTCGCGGTGGGGTGCCAGCTCGGTGCGGAACGCCATGGCGGAGGCGGAGCGCCCACCGTAGACGAGGCTCCAGCGCGCGCCTGCGGCGGCGGCCTGACGCACCATCGGCAGGATCGGGGTGATGCCGATGCCGCCCGCGATGAACAGGTAGGAGTCGGCCGGCTCGAAGCGGAAGTGGTTGCGGGGCCCACGGATCCGCAGGGGCTGACCGGGCCGAAGAAAGGAGTGCACATACTCCGATCCGCCACGGCTCGCGGGCTGGCGCCGTACCGCCAGGCGGTAACCGGACAGGTCGTCGGGAGAGCCGCACAGCGAGTACTGCCGGACGATGCCGTTGGGCAGTAACAGGTCCACGTGGGCGCCGGGCTGCCAGGCGGGTAGCTGTCCGCCGTCCGGCCGGGCCAGCAGCACGGAGACCACTCCGGTGGCCTCCCATCTGAGCTGCCGCACCATCACCGGGGTCTCCTGCCGCTCGGTCTCCGGGGCCTGTGGTTCAGCCGCGGCGGGCACGGTACTGGTCGCCATTCCTTCTCCTTCCGACGGGCCGACGGGCTTCTCGTGGGCTGCCCGAAAAGCCAGTAACAGCGTTAACGGCGGTAAAAGGAAGCTAGTGATAACATCGTTAACATGTCAATGCGGGGAAGTAGCGGCGCCGGTACGCGCAAGGGCCCGATCCGGGCGGACACGGTGGTGGACGCCGCGTTGGCCCTGGTCAACGTCGGCGGCCTGGAGTCACTGACCATGCGGCGCCTGGCCGACGCCCTGGGGGCCCAACCGCCCGCCCTGTACCGGCTGTTCCGCGACAAGGGCGCACTGGTGGACGCGATGGCCGACGCGGTACTGGCCGCCGCGCTCGGCCCGCTCCCGGAGGCGGACTGGGAGACCCGCGTCGAGGTGCTTGCCGGACGGCTGCGGGCGGCGATGCTCGGCCAGCGCGACGGGGCCCGCATCGTGGGGGGCTCCTACACCACCCGGCAGCCCACCCACATGCTCGCCGATTCCTTCCTGGCCGCCATGACGGAAGCGGGCTTCACCGGAAAGGCCGCGGTATGGGCCACCACCACCGTCTTCTCCTACGTCCTGGGCGAGGCACTGGAACAACAAGGGCGTACCGAGGTGGACCTCGTCGACATGCAAGCGGCGCTCTCCGCCGAGGACTACCCGCACCTGGCGCGAAGCTCCCTGCCGGCCATGCTCGAATTCGACGACAGATTCGCGTTCGGACTCCGGATGCTCACGGCAGGACTCCGGGAGGGGAGCACGCACCCGTAGTGCGCACCCGTAGCGCTCACCGAGGCCGATGAGCAGCACGCTGCCCTGACGTTCGCGAGAGTCCTGGGCGCGCACGCGCTGTCCGGGCCGGCAACTCCGGGCCGCCGCTTCGCCCTTCCCGGGAGCCGGAGCCTGAAGAGCGCTTCAGGACTTCAGGGTGTCTTCAGGTTCCGTTCGGCACCGTGGTGAATGTCGGAAGGGCGCGACAGGGCCCGCCGACGGAACCGAACGGCACACGATCCGGAGGAACTTCCCCATGAAGGCCACCGCCAAGCGCACGCTCGCCCCCCCCGCGCCGTCGTCCTCGCCACGGCCGCCGCCGTCGCACTGATCGGCGGCACGGGTGCCGCGACCGCCTTCGCGGACGACGACGGCCCGGCCCCGCAGTCCTCGGTCCAGCTCTCGCAGAACGAGCGCCACTTGGACGACACCGCCAAGGAGCGCGCGCAGGTCAAGGCCGGCAAGATCAGCCAGTCCGAGGCCACCGCCAAGGCCCTCACGGCCGTACCCGGCACCGCGACCGCCGCCGAACTCGACAACGCGGACCGCAACGGCGCCCTCGTCTGGGAGGTCGGCGTCCTCGGCAAGGACCACAAGAGCCACGAGGTCACCATCGACGCGGCCACCGGCAAGACCCTGGGCCAGCACGTCGACCAGGACGACCGCGACGGCGACGACGGCGACGAGGACTGATCCGGCACCTGCGGAGTTCAGTCGCCAACTGCGGCGCCCCGTACTTCCGGTGACCGGGCGCCGCAGTCGGCGGGGATCGTCAGGTGGAGCGCTCAGAGGGCTCGGATCAGGCGGGTCGCGGGTCGCGGGTCGCAGGTCGCGGGTGGAGGAACCGACCTTCCCTCTGCGATGTCCTGGCAGGCATGGCGAAGCTTGCGTTTCTGATTCTGGCCTTCGGGCCGGTCCTGGCGCCCTGTGTGTTCGTGGTCGCCGCCACGGCGCTCTCCTTACGGGCCTACCGGCGGCTGCCGGGCAGGGGATGGCGCCTGCCGAGCGTCGCGACGTGCGCGCTCGTCGCGGTCATGGCCGGTGCGGCCGCGTTCGGCGGGTATGCGTGGGGTGTGATGTCGGGGTTCTACATCCTTGACCCGGATCAAATGTGCGCGGCACAGGTAGTGCGGGGCGATCACATCGAGACGCGGGAGACGCTGCCGGTCAGTGCGCGCTGCGTCACGTCGGACGGCGTGGCATCCGAGCTGGTGCCGGGCTGGGTGAATCCCCTGATCTATCTGGGGCTCACGCTGCTCGTGGCCGCCCTCGTGACGGGAGTCCTCGCGGGGCTGCGCCGCCGCACCGGCCGGAGGTGAAGCAATCCGCCGTGCCTGTCACCGCCTCCAGGGATACGAGAACCGGCCGGGGTCTCACGATCTCACCGGTGGCTCCCGGGTGCCGGCCCCGACGCGTTCACCAGCACCTCTCCGGCAGCCGTCCGCACGTACAGTACCGACCGCCCGGCCCTTCGACGGGTCACCAGGCCCGCGTCCAGCAGCACTCGCAGATGCCGTCCCACCGAACCCAGCCCCTGCCCGGTCACGGCGACCAACTGGGTCGTGCTCATGGGGGTTTCGAGCAGCACCAGCAAGCCGGCCCGCGCCGTCCCGATGAGCGCCCCGAGCCCGGCCGGGACGGGCCGCCGGTCGTGGTCCTCGGCGAGCACCCCGAGGCACGGGTAGACGACGGCGTACCGCTCCCGTCCCTCCCACGACACCCATCCGGCCCTCGGTGTCACCGGCATGAACAGCAACTCGGCCCCGGCGGCGATCTCCCGCGGCGGATACGCGTTCAGGTTGACCTGGAACCGGCTCTCCCCGAGCCACCGGACCCCCGGCCGAAGTGAGTCGAGCACCGCCGCCCAGCCGCCCTGGCTCACCTGCGCGGTCCGCGCGATCATGTCGGCCTCCAGGACGCGTCGCCGGCGCTCCCAGTACGGCCGCACGGTGTGTTCCCAGACGTAGGTCAGGAGCGCGGTCGCCCGCACGAGCAGCGTGGTCACCGGGTCGGCCGCGAGGCGCGCGAGGTAGCCGGGCAGGTGCGCGCGCAGCCAGGTCTCCTCGCCGGGATGGGCACCGGTCCCCGCGTGCAGCAGTTTCAGGCTCGCGAAGGTCTCGGCGAACGGCGAGAGCACGAACCGGCTGCGGGCGAGGGTGTCGGTGCCGATCTGCCATGAGCCCATGCGTATGACCTTTCGCGTGTCGGCGAAACAGTAAACACGACACCCGGCCGCTCCGAGACTTCGACGCATGCGCAGCTACCGCTCCCTGTTCCGGGCCCCGGAGTTCACCCCGTTCCTGCTCTCCTTCGCCTTCTTCGCCGCGGCCCAGACGATCGGCGGCCTCGCTCTCGGCACGCTGGTCTTCCGGGCCACCGGCTCCCCGCTCCTGTCGGCGGTGAGCATGTTCGGCCCGCAGCTGGCGCAGTTGGCGGGGGCCGCTTTCCTGCTCTCGGGCGCCGACCGTCTGCCCCCGCGCGCGGTCCTTTCCGGCCTCGCCCTCGCCTTCGCGGCCGGCACGGGGGTGCTGGCGCTGCCCGCCCTGCCGGTCTGGGCGGTCTTCGCCGTCGTCCTCCTGCAGGGCCTGGCCGCGTCGCTGGGCGGGGGAGTGCGCGGGGGACTGTTGACCGAGATCCTGTCCAAGGACGGCTATGTGCTGGGGCGTTCGGTGTACAACATGCTCTGGGGCCTGACGCAGGTGGCCGGGTTCGCGACGGGCGGCGCACTGCTGGCGCTGCTGTCCCCGCGGACCTGCCTGCTCCTGGCGACGACGCTGTATCTGGCGTCGGCCCTCGTCACCCGCCTGGGCCTCGCGGCCCGCGCACCGCGTTCCGTGGGACGCCCGTCCGTCTCGGCGACCTGGCGCACCAATGCCCTCCTGTGGTCCTCGCGCTCCCGCCGTCTGACGTACCTGGGCCTGTGGGTTCCCAACGGCCTGGTGGTCGGCGGCGATTCGCTCTACGTCTCCTACGCCCCCGGAGCCGCCGGCACGCTGTACGCGTGCGGGGCGCTGGGCATGTTCGTGGGCGACCTGGCGGTGGGCCGCCTGGTGCCACCCGCGGTGCGCCCCCGTCTCGCGACCCCGCTGCGCCTGCTGCTGGCCGTTCCCTACCTGTTCTTCGTCCTCCGGCCGGGAGTGCCGCTGTCGGCGCTGGCCGCCGCCGTCGCCTCCGTCGGTTTCGCCGCGAGCCTCGTCCTCCAGGAACGCCTGATGTCCCTCACCCCCGACGACCTCGCGGGGCAAGCCCTCGGCCTGCACGCCACCGGCATGGCCGCCCTGCAGGGCGTCGGCGCCGCCCTCGCGGGCACGCTGGCCCAACGGACCTCCCCGGCCACGGCGATGACGCTGATGGCCGCCGGATCGGTCACCGTGACCCTCGCCCTCGCGGTCCTGGGACGGCGCGAGGAACGACGGCCGGCCGTCACCGGTGCGGGCCCGGGGGTTCCATCGGAGCCGGCCGCCGTGGATTCGTGAGACCCGGGCCGGAGATTCCTCTCGGGTCGCCTACGGGGCGTTCTTGTCCGTCGGGTTCGTCTTGCCCTTCTGCCGGAGGCGGCGCGTGAGCACCACGAGATCGATCACGGCGGCGATGGCGAGGACGCCGCACACCACCGCCAGCACCAGCAGCACGGTGGGGCTGGGGGAGTCGTGCGGTCCGGCGGCGTGTGCGGCGAGCGCCAGGCGCACCGTGGCGGCGACGAGGAGCACCAGCGCGCCGGCGGCCAGCGTCCGCCGCAGCCGCAGTGGACTCTGGGCGGTCACCGGCTCCGTGCCTGTGCGCCGTTGCTTCATGGCTGCCTCCTCGGAGCGGCACCGCCCCGGGCTCGCGGTGCGCCGGCGGGGCTCACCCCTGCTGCCCAGGGGCCGTGTGGTGCCCGAACGTCGACGGCGGGGACGGGGCCGTGGCCGTTCATGCGTGGTCGGTGAGCGCGGTGTGGCCCTTGGCGCGGGCGCAGTGGGCGCAGCAGTAGAACTTTCCGTCGGCCTGGTGGCCGTGGCCCAGGATGCGGCAGCCGCAGTGGTCGCAGAGGGGAGCGAGCTTGTGCGCCGCGCATTCGAGGCTGTCGAAGGTGTAGGCGCCGCCGGCCACGTGGACTTCGAAGGCCATTGCGTAGTCGTTGCCGCAGACGTCGCAGGCTGCCATGTGCTCTCCTCGTGGGCGTGCGTGGTCGGGCTCCGGGCGGAGCGGTATCCCCATGACCTCACGGGTTCCGCGACGCCGCGCGACGCGGATGGCAGATGGCGCAGTCCTCGGCTGTACGGCATGAAGTGTCCGGGGGAACCTGCCGGGTGCCCGCGCCCGCGCCCGCCCCAGCCCCTGCCGGTCGGCTGGGAGAGGGACCGGTCGGCCCCTGCCCGGCCGGCGCGGTGCATCTCAGACTGGAGGTGTCACGACGGCCACGTGACGCCGGTCCGTGCACCGAGGAGGCATCATGCTCAACACTCCGCACATCGTCAGGGATGTGATGACGAGGACCGTGGCCGCGGTCGACCGGGGGGCGCGGTTCAAGGAGGTCGTCCGGACCATGGAGGAGTGGCAGGTCAGCGCTCTGCCGGTGCTTGCGGGGGAGGGCCGGGTGGTCGGCGTGGTCTCCGAGGCCGATCTGCTGCCGAAGGAGGAGTTCCGGGAGTCGGACCCCGGCCGTCTGGAGCAGTTGCGGCAGGTCGACGACGTGCGCCGGGCGGAAGCGGTGACGGCGGGGGAGCTGATGACCAGCCCCGCCTTGACCGTGCGGGCCGATGCCACGCTCTCCCAGGCCGCGCGGACGATGGCGCAGGAGTCCGTCAAAAGGCTGCCCGTGGTGGACGGGCACGGGGTGCTGCAGGGCATCGTCAGCCGTGCCGACCTGCTGAAGGTCTTTCTGCGTTCGGACGAAGAACTCGCCGGGGAAGTCCGCCGGGACATCGTGGGCGCGCTGTTCGCGGCACCGGCCAGGGATCTGCGGGTCACGGTCGCCGACGGGGTCGTCACGCTCAGCGGGCGGATCCGGGACACCTCGCTGGTCCCGGTGCTCGCCCGTCTGGTGCGGTCGGTGGAGGGGGTGGTGGACGTGGAGTTCGATGTGACCGGAGCGGCGTCCGCCCGACCCGAGGAGGCGTCATGGAACACACTCCGCACACCGTCAGCGATGTGATGACGCAGACCGTGGTGGCGGTAGGGCAGGAAGCACCGTTCAAGGAGATCGTCGCGACCATGGAGGAGTGGCAGGTCAGCGCACTGCCCGTGCTCGTGGGGGAGGGCCGGGTGATCGGTGTCGTCTCCGAAGCCGACCTGCTGCCGAAGGAGGAGTTCCGGGAGTCGGAGCCGAGCCGGATGGCGCAGCTGGGACGGCTGGACGATGTACGCAAGGCCGGTGCGCTGACCGCAAAAGAGCTGATGAGCACGCCCGCCCTGACGGTGCACGCCGACGACACCCTCGCCCAGGCGGCGCGGACGATGGCGTACAAGTCCGTGAAACGGCTTCCCGTGGTCGACGGCGAGGGGATGCTGCAGGGCGTCGTCAGCCGCTCCGACCTGCTGAAGGTCTTTCTGCGTTCCGACCAGGACCTGGCCGCGGAGGTGCGTACGGAGGTCGTCGGCCCGCTGTTCGGCGACTTTGCGAGGGACCTGGAGGTCAGGGTCGCCGAGGGGGTGGTCAGCCTCCACGGCACGGTGCGCGACACCGCGCTCCTCCCCGTCGTGGCCCGCCTGGTGCGGGCGGTCGAAGGCGTCGTGGACGTGGCGTTCGAGGTCACGGGGTCCCGCGCCGGACCGGCCGGGACCGCCGATGCCGGTGCCGCACCGGCCGGTGCCGCGCCCCGGTCCTCACCTGCGGCGGCTTTCCTGGGGCACGGACACGAGCGGAGTGCGGGGCAGGGATGAAGCGTCGGCGCGTCGGAAGCGTGATGACCGATGATGTCGTCAGCGCGCGGAGCGGGACGCCGGCCGATGTCATGGCGCGGTGGCTGGCGGAGTACGACATCAACGGCCTGCCCGTCGTGGACGCCGAGGACCGGGTGATCGGCGTCGTCTCCGCGACGGACCTGCGGCGCGACCGGCGCACCACGGACACCGGCGGCGTGCTCACGGCCGGCGAGGTGATGTCCGCTCCGGCCCGTACCGTCCGCGCCGACGACTCCGTGGTGCGTGCGGCCCGCCTCATGAGCACCGGCGGCATCGAGCGGCTCCCCGTGGTGGACGAGGAGGCCCGTCTGGTCGGCATGGTCACCCGGCGCGATGTGCTGCAGATCTTTTCCCGGACGGACGCGGAGATCCGCGACGAGGTCGTCGACGAGATCGTGGTGCGGGCGTTGTGGCTGAGCCCGCAGACCGTGGACGTGGTGGTGCGGCAGGGCATGGTGACGCTCAGCGGCCGGCTGGAGTCCAGCGGTGCGGTGGCCATCGCGGTACGGATGACACGGCAGGTCGACGGCGTGACGGCCGTGGTCAATCGCCTCACCCACCGGCACGAGGCCCCGTACCGGCAGCCGGCCTAGCCCGCGGCCGTCGCGGTTCAGGGCTGCCCCTGCCGCCACCGGAGGTCCGATTCCGCCCAGTCCTTCTCCCACTCGGCGTAGCGGCGGCGGTTCAGCAGGACCACTCCGGCCTTGTTCGCGCCGAGGAACAGCAGACCGGTGGCGGACGCGGCGACGATGCCGACCGCGATGCTCTCGGCGAGGGCGTCCCCGGGGATGGCGGGGTCCCGCAGCAGGGCTCCGTGCCGGTCGACCCATGCGGTGGTCCGGTCGCCCGCCCGCAGACCGGGCGCCACGGCCGTCTCTCCGGTCCGTGCCGTGCCGTCCGCGGCCGTCCAGCGCACCGTGGCGTGGACCCGGCCGCCGGTGCCGCCCGAGGGATCCACGCCGATGCGAGCGGGGGGATCCTCCGTGAGCACGGCGGACACGCTCTTCTGGCCGTGCCCCTGCCGCTGGGCGGAGGCGTCCAGCGCACTCCCCGCCACCACACCGGCGGCAGGCGCCGTCACGGCGATCAGGACCGCCGTGGTCAGGGCCATCCAGGACTCCGCCACGTCCGTCCCGCGCCGGAGCGGGTTGTCCCGCCATGGCAGGCGGATTGTCCGCAGCGGCATGACGCACCCCTCTCGCCTCCTTCGAGCCTGGCACGTCCGCAGCGCACAGGTGAGGGGCCGAACGGCCCACCCAGGGGACCGACCGGCGCCGCGGGCGCGGCGGACACGGGACCTCCGGCTCTGGCGGGTCGGTCCGGGACGCCGCACGATGGTGGTGAGCGGGGGTTCCCGCGTCCCGGCCCGGAGGGCACCCATGACCGACGCAGAGACGTTCTCACCGCAGCGGCCGATCCGCGTGTTCCTGCTCGACGACCATGAAGTCGTCCGCCGCGGGGTGCAGGACCTGCTCGACGCCGAGCCCGACATCGAGGTGGTGGGCGACGCCGGTACGGCGGACCACGCGCTCGCCCGGGTCCCGGCGCTGCGGCCGGATGTCGCGGTCCTCGACGTACGGCTGCCGGACGGCGACGGCGTCTCCGTCTGCCGGGACCTCCGCTCGCGGCTGCCGGGGCTGGCCTGTCTGATGCTCACGTCGTTCGACGACGACGATGCCCTGCTCGACGCGATCATGGCTGGGGCCGCCGGCTATGTGCTGAAGGAGATCAAGGGGTCCGATCTGGTCGCCGCGGTGCGCACGGTCGCCTCCGGCCGTTCCCTGCTCGACCCGGCGACGACATCGCGGCTGATGAGCACGCTGCGGGGCGAGGAGACGGACGAGGAGCCCGAGGCGGACGCCCTGTCGAGCCTGTCACCTCGGGAGAGGGAGATCCTCGGGCTGGTCGGCGAAGGGTTGACGAACCGGCAGATCGGCAAACGGCTCTATCTCTCCGAGAAGACCGTCAAGAACCACATCTCGCGTCTGCTGGCCAAACTCGGTGTGGAACGGCGCATCCAGGCGGCCGTCCTCGCCACCCAGGCCGCCCCGGCGCCGGACGCGCCCGCCGGCGGTCACCGCGACTGAGCCGTGCCCGGCGGCCGTGCGTCGTCCCCAGGCAGCGGTACCCACCACACCAGGCGCGTGCCGCCTTCCGCCGGTGCGTCGACGGACATCTTCCCGCCCATGCTCTCCGCTCGCCCGGCCAGGTTGCGCAGGCCGCTGCGTCGCCCGTCACGGGGGATGCCCACGCCGTCGTCCTGGACCGTCAGCGTCAGCATCCGATCGCGTACGACCAGGGACACGTCCGCCGCACCGGCGTGCGCATGCTGCGCGGTGTTGGACAGCGCCTCGCCGAGCACGGCCAGCGCCTGCTCCGCGACCTCGGCCGGCACCTCCGTGTCGATGAGTCCCTCCATGCGCAGGGACGGCCGGAACCCCAGTGTGTCGGCGGCCCGTTCCACCGAGGTCGTCATGCGGACCCGCATGCCGTGAGCGGCCCGCCGCGCGTCATGACCGCGGAGGCCGAATATGGTGGACCGGATGATTTTGATGGTCTCGTCCAGGTCGTCCACGGCCCGGATCAGCCGTTCGCCGGCCTCGGGGTGATCGACGAAACGCAGCGCGCTCTGCAGGGTCATACCGGTGGCGAAGAGCCGTTGGATGGCCAGATCGTGCAGGTCACGGGCGATGCGCTCATGGTCCCTGAGCAGCGTCAGCTGTTCGGCGTCGCGCCGTTGGTCGGCCATCTCCATGGCGAGGGCGCCCTGGCCGGCGAACGTCAGCAACGGCGCGGTCTCCGGCTCGGTGAAGGGGCTGCGGCCGTGGAGCCGGGCCAGCGACAGCACACCGCGTACCCGCTCGCCGGTCATCATCGGCACGGCGACCGCGGGCCCCAGACCCGTCCAGCGGGGCGGGCCGATGGTGATGCGGGGGTCGTGCTCGACGTCGAGGCTGATCAGGGTGCTACGGGCGGTGAGAGCCGCCCCGACGAACGATCCGTGGCGGGGGAGGACCAGTCCCCGGTGCGCCTCGGCATCCACGCCGACCGCGAGTGCCACGCTCAGGTTGTCGCCGTCGACCGGCAGCGCCAGCACTCCGAGGTCGGCGGAGAGGATACGCACCGCATGGTCGACGATCATCTTCAGCACGTCGGTGCCGCCCGCCCCGGGCAGCAGACCGGCGACGATCTCACCGTTCGCCTCCAGCCACCGCTGGCGATAGCGGGACTCCTCGTACAGCCGGGCATGGTCGATGGCCACACCGGCCGCGACGGCCAGCGTCGACAGCACGGTCTCGTCCTGGGCGTCGAACTGTCCGCCACCACGTTTCTCGGTGAGGTAGAGGTTGCCGAAGACCTTGTCGCGGACCCGGATCGGCACCCCGAGAAACGTGTGCATCGGCGGGTGGTTCGGCGGGAATCCGTACGACGCGCGGTGCGCGCCCAGTTCGGCCAGGCGCAGCGGTGCGGGATGACGGATCAGTTCCCCGAGAATGCCGTGACCGGCCGGCAGGGGGCCGATGGCACGAGCCTGCTCCTCGGAGATCCCGACCGGAAGGAACTGGGCGAGCCGGTCGTCCTCCCCGATCACGCCGAGCGCCCCGTACTCGGCGTCCACGAGGGCGACGGCCGCTTCGACGATGCGGCGCAGCACCTGCGACAGCTCCAGCCCCCTGCCCACGGACAGGATCGCTTCGAGCAGGAGCGAAGGCGGTCCGCCGGCTTCTCCTTCCACCGTCCGGAGCCGCTCTTGCAGGTCGTCCGGCAGCGCGCTCAGACGCACCTGAGCGTCCTCGGCTCGGTCAGGTCCCTCGTCGCCCACGACACCCTCCGCGGTGGCCGCCCGGGGCGCGGCCCCACACTCCACGGTACTGACCGCGGGGGGACGAGCACCTCGGGACGAGAACCGGGCCTGCCTGGGAAGGACACCTCGCGCGGCGCCCACAGCGCCGCGGGCAGCGGACCGGAGAGCGCCGCCCGGACCGCCCGTGCGGAGGTCCGTCAAGCGGGCACTCCGCGCCCTTCGGCCGAGCGGGCGGCCACGGCGGGCTTCAGGTCCTCGGAGACCGAGACGACGCCGTCGACGCCGGCACACATCCGGACGAGCACGGGGACGAGGAGCGGCTCCTCCACCGAGCCGTGCAGGGCCACCTGCCCCCGGACGACGTCGGCGGTCACACCTGCCGCGCCCAGACGCGTGGTACGGCCGAGGATCTCCCGGGATATCTCCTCCTGGATCGCCTTGTCCCGGCGGAGGAAGACGCGCAGCAGATCGCTGCGGCTGACGATGCCCAGCAGCCTCTCCGTCTCGTCGACGACGGGCAGCCGCTTCACGTTCTGCACCTCCATCAGCCGTGCCGCCTCCACGACGGTCCATTGCGGATGAGCACAGACCGCCGGAGCGGACATCAGCTCCCCGGCGGTGCGGCCCTCGGACCGGGCCCGTTCCCACGCCTCGAGGTGGGGCAGCGGCGTCCGGCCGGAGAGATCGGACTGGTCGGCCGCCTTCCGCAGCAGGTCGGCCTCCGAGACGATCCCGGCCGGCCTGCCGAGGCCGTCGAGTACCGGCACGGCGCTCACCGCGTGGTCGGTGAGGATCCGCGCGATGTCCTTGAACGGTGTGTCGAGCTGCACGCTCACGACCTTCCTCGTCATGAGCTCGCCTATCGTGCGGTGTTCCATCTCCGGCTCCTTTCCCCGTGACGGACGACGCCTGCCCCCGCCCCTCCAGCGTGGCCGGTGCCGGAGAGCTTTCGGCATGAGCCACTCGGTCCCTTTCGGGCGTCCGGCAGGCCCGAAAGGGACCGAGTGGCCCGGGGCACGGGACCTATGGCCCCTGACACGGGCGGAACGGCCCCAGCACGCTGGAAGGAGTCCGCCGATCCACGGCCCTTGCCCCGTCAGGGAGGCCCCGGTGTTCACCAAGACCCTCGACGACATGCTGGTGAAGACCCTCGTCGCCGACGCCGTCACCGCGCCGTCCATGCACAACGCCCAGCCCTGGCACTTCGGCTACGCCCGCGGCACCCGTACGTTCACCCTCTCCGCCGACCTCGAACGCGCGATGCCGCACGCCGACCCCACGACCCGGGGCCTGCACCTGGGCTGCGGAGCCGCGCTGCTGAACCTGCGCGTGTCCGCCTCGCACGCCGGCCATCGCACCTCGACGACCCTCCTCCCCGACCCGCACGCCCCGGCGCTCCTGGCCGCCGTGCGGCTGGACGACCCGCACGAGCGCACGGACGAGTTCCTCGCCGGCCTGCATCCCGCCCTCCGCAACCGCCACACCAGCCGCGCCCCCCTCTCGGAGCGCCGGATCCCGGAACACCTCCGCTCCGCTCTCGTCGAGGCCGCGGCCCGGGAAGGGGCACAGCTGAGTTTCCTGACCACCCCGCACCTCGAAACCGTGCTGGACCTGATCACGCATGCCGAGGGCTACAACCGGATGGACGAAGGCCGCGAGGCCGAACAGCGCCGTTGGACCCGCGACACCGCTGCCGAGCCGGCCGTCGACGACGGCATCCCGGACTACGCCTTCGGCCCCCGCAAGCGCACCGGCTCGGCCCCCCTCAGGGACTTCGCCGGCCGGGGCACCGTCCCCGACCGCGCCGCTGCCGACTTCGAGGTGCGCCCCCAACTGGCCCTGCTCAGCACCCCGTACGACACTCCGGCCGACTGGCTGCGCGCCGGTCAGGCACTGGAACGCGTCCTGCTCCTGGCCACCCTCCAGGGGCTGGCCGGCTCCTTCGCGACGCAGCCCGTCGAATGGCCGGACCTGCGCTGGATCCTGCGCGACCCGCAGTCCGGCACCGGAAATATGCACATGATCCTGCGCCTGGGGTACGGCCCCCAGGGGCCCAGGACCCCGCGCCGCCCGGTGGACCAGGTGCTGACGATCGAGCCGTGACGTCCGGTGGGGGAGCGAAGCGGAGGCGGCAGCCGTCACACGGCCTGATCCTCCAGGCCGGCTTCCCTCGTCGCCGGGCGATTCCTGAAGGTGCCTGCATCGCCCCGGGACGCCGACCCGGCACGGCTCATCGGCGACGAACGGCTGCCCTGCGGACGCCTGGTCAGCCACGTCTGGGAGCAGACCCGCGCCGGCAGCGATCAGCCCGACGCCCACACGGCCGACTGCCCGTACTGCCAGCAGGCAACCGAGGGTCTGACAGCCCTGGACGCCACCACCCGCTCCCTGCGGGCGGAGCGGCCCAGCGCCCGCACGGTCGCCGACCGGGTCGTGCGCGCCGTACGCGCGAAGGCCCGCCTCGGCCGGACGCTGCCCCTGGACGACCCCGCACACGAACTGCGGATCGCGGAAACCGCCGTGGCCAAGATCCTGCGCCGCGCCGCCGACCGGATCCCCGGAGTACGCGCCGCCAGCTGCCGCCTGACCCCTGACGAGACCGGCACCACCGTGACGATCACCATGACCCTCGCCGCCACCCTCGACCACCCCCTTCCCGGCCGAGCCACCCAGGTGCGCCGGGCCGTCGCCGACGCCTCGGCACGCGAGATCGGCCTCGCCGTCAGCAACCACGCCGGCCACACACCCGAATCCGACGCCTGGCGCCTCGAAGTCCGCTGCGTGGTCGACGCACGACGCCGTGCCCTCGACATCGCACGCGATGTCCGCGAGAGCATCCGAGCAGCCGTCGGCCCGCAGTTGAACGCCCGTGGGGGAACAGCAAGCGTCACCATCGTCGGGGGCACGGGGGGGGCGGCAGCGCCCGGGTAAGGAGCACGCTCCTCCGGGTGCTCCCCTCGGCGGGTGCACCCGCAGTCGCCCCGCCCCCGTGGGCGAGCGCGGTGGCGGGCTCGGGTGCGCCTTCAGGATGTGCTGGTCTGCTGGTTGTCGGTCCTGCTGCCGGCGTAGGGGGCGTCGGGGGCGGGCCAGTCCAGGCACAGCACGGTCGCGTCATCGTGCGGGTCGTGGTTCGAGAGTTCCAGGACGGTTTCGGTGAAGAGGCGTACGGCGTCGCGGGGATGCCACTCGCCGCTCCGCCGGAGCAGTTCGCTCAGGTCGGCTTCGGTCGCGTGGGGCTCCAGCATGCCGTCGGTGAGCAGGACCAACCGGTCGCCTTCGCGCAGGTCGAGGCTCTGGACGCGATAACCCGGGTTCGGGGTGACGCCGAAGGGCAGGTCGACCAGGGGAGCGATCTCCTCGACTTGCCCGTCGCGCAGGCGCAGCGGCCAGACGTGGCCGGCGTTGACGAAGGTGGTCCGGCCGGTGTCGAGATCGAGGCGCAGCAGTTGTCCGGTCGCCATGACCTGGCCACCGTGCCGGATGACGGCCTGGCGTACCTGTTCCGACTGGTCGTCGAATGCCTGGTGTGCTCGGTCGGCGTAGTCCGCGACGGCCTGGTGGGCATCCTGGGCCTGGTCGAGGAGGCTGCTGCCGGCCCGGCGGGCGTTGCGCAGGGCTCCGACGACCATGGTCGCCAGCAGTGCCGCCTGTACATCGTGTCCCATGGCGTCGGTCAGGGACAGGTGCAGGGCATGGCGGTCGAGCGTGTAGTCGAAGGTGTCCCCGCCGATGTCGGCAGCCGGCTCCATTGCTCCGGCGACGATGAACCGGCCGGTGTCGCAGGTGAAGGAGTCGGGGAGCAGGCGGTGCTGGATCTCGGCGGCCAGCGACAGGCGTGTGGTGCGACGGCCCCATTCGTACAGATCGGTGAAGCGGCGATTGACGATCACTACATAGGCGAGCGCATGGGCGGCATCGACGACGAGTTGCATCGTCTGGCGGTCGGGTCGGGCGGGCACTGTCAGTTCCAGCAGGCCGATCGCATCCCCGCGGTCGGACACCGGCGCGATGACCTGGAAGAGGTCCACTCCGCCCGCTCCCGGTCGCTCGCCGCTCGCCACATGGACCTGCTGGGAACGGACCACTCGTTCGTAGACCGAGCCGCGCAGCTGGATTCGCTGCGGCGTTGTCGGCCCGCCCTCCGCGGCGGCCCCGGTCAGCCGTACGACGGCCTGGCCGCCGAGGTCTGTGATCAGGAAGGACACCTCGGTCGCGGCAAGCCTTCTCGCCAGCAGCTGGGCCAGCACGGACACGGCCGTCTCCGGGGGCGCCGACTCCACTGATCTCAACAACTCGCCCAACCACGCCCGCTCATCTGCCACGCGGCGTACCTCCTTGGCGATATGTGTCTGTTATGGGAAGAATATCTCCTTCGTGTTGGTAATGGTCGCAGCGTGACGGCCCCGAGTCGGTCAGGCCCGGACGGGCCGACTGGATCGTGGGGAGTGTGGATTCCACAGGGGGCCGTGGGCCGGCTCGGCAGCGGCTGCCGCGCTGCCATCGGTGGGCCCGCTGATCCCAGCGCTCGGGAGCGCCACGGCCGGTAGCGGGTGCGCGCCGGGCCGAGACGCCATCGGCGGCGGGTTGCTCCTTGTCCGGGTACGGGTGGACCACGGGCCACCGCCGATGGCGACCAGGTCGGCGTCGGGAGCCGCAGGCGAACCGGTGCGGGACGGCGTCTCGGCCATGAGCTGTTCCGGCGCTGTGAGGTCCGTACGCACGCGGCGAGTTGGTCCATCACAAGGCCGGCGGTGACGATCCAGGGCGCGTATCCGTGCCAACCATCCGACGCGGCCGAGCCGCCGTGTCGAGCGCGGCCCGCGACGACGCGCGAGGCCGGCGCCCGGCGGCGCTACTCGGCCACGTAGGTGCACCCCGACCAGACGAACACCTGGAGCGTGTGGCCGTCCTGCCGGACGCGTTCCGGCGTCGGCTCGAAGTGCTCGTAGCGGTTGCCGCAGAGCAGTTTGAGCGGAGAGGTCGTGTCCGGTACGTAGCGGACCCGCTCCTCGTCTGCGACGTAGGTGGTGGGGCCCCCACGAAGCAGTGCGTTCATTTCGTTCATCAGCATGGTCAACTGCCCTTCTCCGAGCCCGTTCGACTGCGTAACGACCGATGTTCGGCGTGACGGTTCGCTGCCCGTCATTGGAGCAGGGCCGACGCTCGGGAAATCCCTAAAGCGCCCGGCCCCGGGAACCATCGCCACGGGTGCGGTCACCTGAGCCCGCCAGGAGGACGGCCCCTGCCCCGCCCGGCGGAGCCGGACGACCCCGCGCGAACGGGAAAGTCTGGTCGATTCCCCGGGACTTGAGGCGCGGCCGCCCACTGCGGTGGTCCCGTCCGGGGGCGCGATCTAGTCTCGGCCCACAGCGCCGTGCGTGCCGCTCGGCACCGGCGCCCACGAAGGCGCCCGCACAGGGGCAAGGACAGGAGGTACCGCTGTGATCGACGAGTTACTGCCGGAGCCGGTGTCCGCGGCGGAGGTCTTCGGCACACCGCCGGCCGCGGCGCTCCTGCCGGAGGAGGAGCCCCTCGTCGCCCGCGCGGTCGCCAAGCGCACCCGGGAGTTCGCGGCGGGCCGCTGGTGTGCCCGCCGGGCGATGGCCGGTCTCGGTTCGCCGCCCGTCCCGATCCTGCCGGGACCACGCGGGGAGCCGCGCTGGCCGTCCGGGCTCGTCGGCGCCATCACCCACTGCGAGGGATACGCCGCCGCGGTGGTCGCACGGTCCACGGAGGTGCTCGCCCTGGGCATCGACGCCGAGCCGGCGAAGCCGCTGCCGGACGGGGTCCTGGAGGCCGTGGCGCTGCCCGGGGAACGCGCCGCACTTCCCCAGAGCCCTTATGGCGCACCGCCGTTGCCCTGGGACCGGCTGCTGTTCAGCGCCAAGGAGTCGGTGTACAAGGCGTGGTTCCCGATGACCCGCCGGCCGCTGGAATTCGAGGACGCATGGCTCTCCTTCGACCCGGACCACGGGACCTTCACCGCGCGGCTGCTGGTGCCCGGGTGGCGGCTGGGCGATTCCGTACTGACCGGCTTCCAGGGACGCTGGGCCGTGCGGGCGGGCCTGGTCATGACCGCGGTGGCCGTCCCCGCCGGCCAAGCAGGACGGCCGGGCCCGGCGCCCGGAGCCGGGGCCGCGACGGGGGCGACGCGGTGACGGGCGGCTGCCGCGCCACGGCCGGCGGGGGCGGGACATGGCGACCGCTCCCCGCGGGACGGTGCGCAGACGCGTTACGGGCCGGACGTCACGTCGCCGTGCTCTCCGGGTCGAAGAACGCCCCGAGGCCCCGGCGCCCGGACACCCCGACCTTGCGGTACACGGAGGTCAGATGCTGCTCGACGGTGCGCTGGGTCACGAACAGCTCCTCGGCGATCTCCCGGTTGGTCCCTCCGCCCGCGGCCATCCGCGCCACCTGCGCCTCGCTCGGCGTCAGCGACTCGACGCCGCTCGACGTGACTCTGCGGGGGCGGGCGCCGGTGGCCAGCAGCGCGTCGTTGGCCTGGGTGTGCAGCCGGGCGGCACCGAGCGCGTACGCGAGATCGAGCCCTTGGCGCAGCGTCTCCCGGGCCGCGTCCGTGCGCCCGCACGCCTGGAGGGTGGAGCCGTAGTCGACCAGCGCGTGAGCCCGTTCGAGCCGCGCGGGGGAGCCGTCGAGGACGGACAGCGCTTCCTCCAGCGTGCCCAGCTTCCCGGCACCGCTCTCCGTCGTGGCGAGGAGCCGCAGACCGGCGCCCAGCGCATCGGTCAGGTTCCCCTCGCGGGCCCGCTCCACGGCCTCCTCGGCGAGTTCCCTGGTGGCCCCCGGCGCCCCCAGGGCGAGGTGGGCCCGGCCGGCCCAGAACCACCAGGACGACACGGCGGGACTCGTCCGGGTCCACTGGCGCTGCCGTCGGCCGGCCTCCAGGAGGTCCACCAGTGCGCCCTTCGGGTCCCGCTGGGTGAGCCGCAGCCGCCCCCTCGCGCACAGGAACTCGTTCCACTGCCAGGTGTCCAGGCTCGTCGCCGGGAAGGCCTGCGCGGCCGCCGCGTCGGCGCCGGCCAGATCACCGGAGTCGATCAACGCATGGATCTGGGTCGCGACGGGCAGCGCCAGCGTGCGGCCCCAGTGGCTGGGCGGCACCACGTTCAGCGCCGAGCGGGTGGCCGCCAGCGCCTCGGACAGCGCCCCCAGCCGGTAGTGCGCCTCGGCCCGCAGCGCCTGGCACAGCCCGTACAGCAGCAGCCGCTGGCTCTGCCGGGTGGCGTCGACGATCCGCTGAAAGGCGGCGTCCGCCTCACCCGGCAGTCCCGCGTACAGCAGGGCCGTCGCCGCCGTGGTGAGGAAGAACGGCGAGTCGACACCGGGCACGCTGCTCTCCAGCACCCGGCGGGCCGCGGCGGCCGACTCCTGCGCCCGGTCCGCGCGCACCGAGCACAGACCGGCCCCCGCGGCGATCAGGGCCCGCTCGCCGGGGGTGGTACCGGGCCGGCTGATGTCGAACGGGTACTCCCGCAAGGTCACGGCCAGGCTCTTGAGGTCCTCGGCCGACGCCATCAGCCGCTGCCCCTCCAGCAGGCGCCGCAGATCGGCGTCGCGGACCGTCGGCGCCTGCTCGGCGAGCAGCCGCACCGCCTGGAGGGACTGCCCGCAGCGGACCAGACCGCTGGCCAGCGAGCTGAGCAGACGGAAGCGCAGCGACGGTTCGTGTACGTGCTCCAGCGCCGCCTGCAGGTGCCGGACGCTCGCCTGCGGGTCCACGCCCGCCTCGGCCAGTCCCAGCTCGACCAGGACCAGGATGTCCTCGGGCGGCTGCCCGTCCCCGGGCAGACAGCGCCGCAGCAGGTCCACCGCCAGCGCCGGCGCGCCACGGAACGTCGCCTCCCGGGCGGCCTCCCGCAGCACGGCCACCGCCCAGTCCTCGGTGGCCGGCCGGGTGGTCAGCAGCAGGTGACCGGCCACCTGCTCGGCACGTGCCCCCGCGTCCAGCAGCAGACGGGCGGCGCGCCGGTGCTCCTCCGCAAGCTGCTCGGGCGGCAGGTCCGCCACGATGATTTCCCTGATCAGCCCGTGGTTGAAGGACCATGTCCGGCCGTCGTCGACCTCCGAGACCAGCCCGTTGGCCCGCAGCGCCCGCAGCGCGGCCAGGTGGGTCGCGTCATCCAGCCCGGCCAGCCTGGCGCACACCTCGGGCAGCGCGTCGTCGCCCATCACGGCCAGTGCTCGGGCGGCCGCAGAGGCGGACTCGGGCTGACTGCGCAGGACGGCCCGCACCGCCTCGTGGAGGAAGGCACCGTCGTGCGCGGTGATGTACTGCAGCCCGTCGACCGTCGGCGGCCGGCCGTCGAGCCGCAGGACGGTCAGCAGGGAGTGGACGAGCAGGGGGTTGCCGCCGGTGATGGCCAGGCAGGCTTGGTGGAACTCGGCGTCCGCCTCGCGGCCGAAGACGGTCTTCACCAGCCGGCCGATCCCGTGGCGGGTCAGCGGCCCGGGCCGCAGCACCCGGCACAGCGGCTGTCCCGCGATGTCACCGAGGAGCGCGGCGTCCGTCGCCTCGTCGCCGGTGCGCTGGGACAGCAGCAGCGCGACGGGAAGACCCTCGATCCGGCGGGCGAGGTGGGTCAGGAAGCGCAGCGAGGCCATATCGGCGCAGTGCGCGTCGTCGACCACGATCACGAGCGGCGCCTCCGCCGCCAGATTGCAGGTGAACCAGTACAGCCCGTGCAGCACGGCGTACGACATGTCCTCGGTGGGGACCATGACGTCGCCCGGGAGCGTCTCACCGCTCAGCGCCTGAGCGGCCGTACGGGCACTGCACGACAGCAGCCTGGTCAGCTGTGGTGCGTCGGCGGTGGCCAGCAGCGGTTCGAAGAGCTGGCGCACGACACCGAACGGGAAGTCGCGCTCCAGCGCGTCACCACGCGCCTCCAGCACCTGCAGACCCTCGGTGGGGAGGGCGGCGACCAGCCGGTGCAGCAGCAGACTCTTCCCGATGCCGACGACGCCCTCCAGGAGCGCGATACCGCCTGACCCGGCGCGGGCGTCCTGCACGAGAGCGGAGAGGGCGGACAGCTCCTCCTCGCGGTTGACGAGTGTCAGCCGGTCCCGCTGGCATTCGAACGCGTCGGTGGGTATCCCGTCGGTCATCGGGAGTCTCCTCTGTCCGCACTTGCACCCGGCACGGTCGTGCCGGGCAGTCCCCTGCGGGCAGGAGCGCAGCATCCGGACGGCTGCCGGCCGCCGGCCGGTCCGTTCCCGCGCAGGCCCCGCGCGGTACGCGGCGGCGCCCGTGC
This sequence comes from Streptomyces angustmyceticus, assembly GCF_019933235.1. NCBI lineage: Bacteria > Bacillati > Actinomycetota > Actinomycetes > Kitasatosporales > Streptomycetaceae > Streptomyces > Streptomyces angustmyceticus. The sequence goes on from NZ_CP082945.1 coordinate 7,594,023, forward strand.
GCACAGGAATGCTGGCTGTCCATGGCTGTGTCCTTGGCCTCTCCCCGTAGGGGGCTGTCTTCAGTTTCTCCTATATGCGGTGAGCGGGAGACCTCCGGGGGTGCCGGGACGGCGAAGTTTCGGCGAAGAGATCTCCCCGGTGCCGGATGGGCGCCGTGCCGGAGCGCGCCGTCCGACCGGTCCCGCACCGGGGCGTCTCCTGCCAGGGGCATGCGTGCGCCGCTGACGCTTGGCCGGGCGACAGCGCCTGTCCAGCTGAGTTGACTCTAGCCCGATGACCCGGCCGGGAGTGAGACCCGTGCACCGTGTGACTCGACGGAACAGCGATGACGGAGTGGGTGGGGCGGTCAGCACGGGGGCGTGCAGAAGACTGACGCTACGTCAGCGACAGGAGTGGCTCGGGCAGACGGGGCGATTCCCCCGGTGTGCCGCCGCCCGGCGGAGCAACGCCGGCTCCGTGAGGAAGGGGATTGTCCTCACGGAGCCGGTGCGCGTCAGGCCGGAGGTGTTCGCCGGCCTTCGTCGCCGCTTCCCAGTAAGGCTCCCGGAGCGCGGGGGCACGGGTCCCGGGTGCCGTGTCGGCGACATGTCCATCCTCGCCAAAGGCAGTTGAGGAATTCCCTACACCAGAGGAGAGGTGCCCGGCCCCCGGGCGCCAGAAAGGGGCGCCCCACCGGGGACGCCCCACTGTGCTGCCGGCCGTGCTGAAGCCCTATGAGGCCCGGGAGTTCGGCATCGCCGACGTGGTCCGGGCGCCGGAGGAGGCCGACGGTGTACGAGGCGCCGCGGCCTCGGCACGGGCGGCAGCGGTGCGCTGCCGCGAAGAGTCCGCCCGGCTGCCACGGGTGCCGCGGCTGCGCCGGTTGTCGGCGTCCTTCACGAACTCGGGGAGGACCCTGGGCGGCCAACTGCCAATGGTGAGCATCCCCATGGAGTGCGCCCGCGCGACCAGCGCGGCGCGGTTGGGCGCCTTGAGCCGACGGAGCATCAGGCCGACGTGATACTCCACGCCCTGCCGGCTGAGGTAGAGCCGGGCGGCCAACTGCACCGTGGAGGCGCCGCTCGCGACGCCTTCGAGGATCTGCGCGTCGAGTTCGGTGAGCAGTTGCCTGCGGGCGGCCGGCGCGTCGTCCTGGCGGGGGAGCGAGGCCGAGTCGTCGTCGGGCCGGACCACCACGACGAACGACGGTGCGTGCCCCGCCTCGCTCCGCACCGCTATGCCGGTCAGTTCGCCCGAGAACGGCACCTCCTCGCCTCGGATCCCCACCATCCGTTCCACGAACCGGGTGCGCTGCCCCTCGGCCAGGCGGGCGAAGTGCCGGTTGAGCAGCCCGGGAGCGCTGGGGTGCAGAAGCGAGTAGAGGCTGCGGCCACAGGTTTCGGTGGAGTCCTGGCCGAACAGCCGGAAGAATTCCGCGTCGGCGGCCACGATCGCCAGCGTGGCGTCGAGACTGGCCATACAGGCCTGTTGGTGGTCGAGCGGGCGCCGCCCCGCCCCCGTGGCGGGCTGGTCGGGCGCACGCGGGGTGCGGGGGGCCGGGGCCTGAGGCGCCGCCAGAGGCGTCGGGTCGGCGTAGTGCTGGGATGTCAAGGGAGCTACCGTCTTTCTGCGGTCGACGCACCGGGAAATCCGACGGCCGAATGAGGCATTGGTCGTCCTCGCTCCTTCGGTCTACGGAGCGAAGTGCCTTTCTTTGCATTGGTATTCCGCTGTTCCGAGACTAGGAACGCCGCCTACCGAGAGTCAACGCGACAGGTGGCATGCGGCAAAACACTGTGGTGTCTCGGTTCGGTGGTTCGGTATCAATACGGTGCGGTAGCAATAACTCTTGGTCATGAACGGATTGTTGAGAGAGGCCGGCGCCGTCGAGCGACGCCGGCCGGTACCACAAAGACGAGGACGCGCCGGATCGGAATGGTGCCGGCGGGCAGGATCAGTAAGGCGCCGCCGCGCCGGGCGAGTCGGGCTGCCGGTCGAGTTCTTCCAATGCGGTGACGAGATGTACTCGCCCGGGAATTGACATCTTGCGGTAGCAATTCGTCAGATGCTTTTCCACTGCACGGCACGTGATGTTCAGCTCGCCGGCGATCACCTGGTTCGTCCGCCCCGAGGCGGCCAGCTCGGCGACCTTTCGTTCCGAGGGGGTGAGCTGGCCGCGGGTGACCTCCGGGTCCGGCGGTGCCCCGGCGAGCAGTTCCTTCGCCCGGCTCGCCAGCCAGGGGGTGTCACACTCGACCGCCTCCGCGTGGGCCTGGTGCAGTGCCGCGCGGCCACGGGCGTCGGCCGGGCCGAGGCGCTCGCCGAGGTCCAGCAGGGCCTGGCACAGCTCGAAGCGGTTGGCGGACATGTGCAGCACGTCCACCGCCTCCCTCAGCACCTCGGTGCTGCCCGGGCCCTCGACCATGTGGCCGTACACGCGCAGCGCCCGGCCGAGCGGCCCCGGCGCACCCCAGGCACGGGCCCGTTCCACCTCCAGCGCGCTCAGCTCCCGTGCCTGCTCGCGCCGGCCGAGGTAGAGCTGCAGGAACGCGGCGGCCGAGGCCCAGGGGAGCAGCGCCGGATTGAGCCATCCGCACTGCTCAAGACGGCGTCCGGCGTCCAGGAAGCAGCCCAGCGCGCCGTCCAGATCGCCCTTCCGGGCCGCGCTCTGCCCCTTCAGCATGGCCAGCCCCGACCACACGTAGGGATCGTCCTCCGCCCGGTACTTGACGGCGAGGAGCCGGTCGGCGAGCTGGTGGTCCCCGGTGAGGATCGCGCAGGTCGCCAGGGTCATCGAGGACACCGTGAAGACCTCTTCGTGCTTCTCCCCGGCCAGCTCGAAGGCGGTCACCGCCTGCTTCTTGGCCCGGGTCAGCCGGCCACGGGCCAGCGAGACGAGCGCCTGCTCGGTGCCGATCATCGCCTGCTCCACGCGCGTCTGCCGGCCCACCGCGTTCTCCTCCACCGCATCGAGCCAGCAGGCCAGTCCGTCGACGGAGTCCGCGGCCACGAGACTGGCCACCACCAGCGGCATGGTGGTGTGCACATGCCCCGGCAGGGGCGGCTCGCGCTCCAGGACGCGGTTCGCCAGCGGCGCCACCTCATGGGCGGGCAGCGCGTTGGAGAACGTCACGGCACCGAGGAGCGGAGCGAGCAGCTCCCGCTCGGCCACGGTGTCCGTCCTCGGCTCGGGGCCCAGACCGACGAGACGGGCCACCGAGTCGGCCAGGTGCTCGGGGTCCGACAGTGCCGACTGCCGGATGCGGGCCTCCAGGCGCAGCGCCAGTTCCCGGTCCGGCCCCCGCAGCCGGTCCCCGGGCCCCAGCGCGTCCGCCGCCTCCTGCAGCAGCTCGTGGACGGGCAGCAGCGTCGAGGAGTAGACGCTGGGCGCCAGCCGCACCACGGCCTGCGCGCGCTGTACGGGTCCGGAGCACAGCAGCACGGCCTGGGCGATGTGCCGCACGGACGCGTACGGGGCGAAGCTGCGCTCCGACGTGGCCAGGTCGATCAGCAGATCCGCCCGCTCGTCGTCCGACGAACAGTCCATCAGCGCCCGCCGCAGGTAGCCCGCGGCGACCTCGGGCGCGCCCCTGCGCTGCGCGGCGCCTGCCGCGGCGCGCAGCACCTCGTTGGCCCAGGTGCAGGCCGGTGCCGTCAGCGCCATCAGATGCCTCGCCACCTGCTCGGGTGGCCGTCCGGCCCGGTGCAGCAGCTCGGCCGCCAGCGTGTGGAGGGCGGTCCGTTCCTCCGGGGGGATGCCCTCCGCCACCGCCGTCCGCACCAGGGCGTGGACGAATCGGGGGCTCTGCATGCCGGTCGTCAGGCCGAGATCCGTCAGCTGCCGGAGGGCGTGGTCCCGCCCGGTGGAGTCCACCTCGGCGAGCTTGCTCAGCAGCTCGGGGTTCGTGGTGTCGCCGAGCACGGCCACCGCCCAGGCAACCCTTCTGACCTGCTCCGATTGCGCGTCCAGGCGCAGCCGCAGCCGGTGCTGCAGCGAGGCCGGACGGAGCGCGCCCACCGCCTCGGCGTTCTCCGCGGCGGGCTGGAGGCCCCGCGGCGCCGCATCCGCCAGCAGGCAGCTCAGGAACAGCGGATTGCCTCCGGTGGACCGGTGGCAGGCCGCCGTGAACACGTCGTCCGGCGCTTCCCCGTAATGCCGCCGGATCAGCTCGTGGGTGTCGTGCGGAGCGAGGTTCGCGGGGCGCAGGATGTGCGTGGCCCGGTCGACGACGTCCTGGACCGCCGGATGCCCGGAAAGGGTGTCGCCCTCGCGGACGGCACACGCCAGCAGTACCGGCAGGCGGGCCACCCGCCCGCTCAGGTGCCGCAGCCACTGGAGGGTCGCCGGGTCCGCCCACTGCAGTTCGTCGACGAGCAGCAGAACGGGCTGGTCGCGGGCCATGTTCTCGATGATCGCGGTGAGGTCGTCCGGATCGGTCTCCGACGGTCCGGCGCCGCCCGGCCGGTCGGCTTCCAGCGCGCCGAGCGCCCGGCCCGCGGCGCCCGAGGTCCATCGCGCCCTCGTCTCCGGCGACGCCTGCCGCAGCGCCGGCTCCAGGAGCTGGCGGGCCGCTCCGAGGGCGAAACCCCGCTCTCTGGGGGTCGCGCTCGCCCGCAGATGCTGGGCTCCCTGCGCCGCGCCGAGTGCGCCGATGCCGTCGAGGAGGGCTGATTTGCCCACCCCCAACGGACCACTGACCAGCACCAGAGAGCCCCGCCCGCTTCTCAGGGCGGCATCTGCCAGGTCCAGTTCGGCTTCGCGGTCCAGCAACATCAGGTTCAGATCCCTTCAGACCGCGGGCTGTTGTCGCGGCGGCGGGTGCCGAGGGTGTCGCACACGTGCGGCCGGGCGGGGAGCGGTGCCGGGGGTCTCCCGGCCGCGCTGCTGTCGGAGCCCGGCGCACCGGTGTACGGCTACGGACGTGCCGCCGTGGGTGGCGCTGGAGGAGGGGCAGGAAGTGCAAAAATCCGGCTGGGCAGTGCGGTCGGGGCAGCCTGCTGGGTTTCTGTCGCTCACGCCGAGCGCCCGGCGTGGATTGCGGTGAGCTGGTTTCTGCTGTTGCTTCCTGTCGGCCTTCACCCTCCAACGGCGGTGCGGTTCACGGGGATTTCGTATTCGCTGCGTTCAAGATTGCCACATCGTTGTGAGTACCCCTTCTCAGGGGCGTGGAACGGGTGCACCGGACGGCAATCGAAGGGTGGTCCCGGCGGATCCCGGAACGGCTGGAAGGAAATACTCGGCGGTAGCCTCTTCCGGGAAAGCAATTTGACTGCGAGCGGCGTCCGTCATGAAATTTTTCGCGCGGGGGCGGGGCTCGGTGCGGCTTCGGGCTCCGAGCGGCGCCGGCGCCGTGGATCGCACGGCGGCGGCAAAGCAGAATTCCCCGGAGAGACTGCCGGGACGTAACGGTGTGACCAATGTTACGCACCCATCTCGGGTGTTCTGCGAGGCCCTTGAGGGGAATCTGAGCTTTCTTCTTCGCGGCGGTGGCCCGGCTCGTGGCCGGGCGGGCAGCCGGTCCGGCCGCCGCGCGGAGGGGTGGTGCACGGGCAGCCGGAACGAACCTCTCAGTCGTGCCTGTCCGGCTGTCCGACAAGTTCACGACGCATCGTCGAACTCCAGGTGAGAGCAGTCAACCGGACCAACGTCCTGTTCTGCGCCGCCAATGGTCCCCTCGGTCATCGACGCAGGTCGTGGCCGGTTCCAGAGCCTTCAAGCGAGCGACTTCGGCCACTCTTCTAGGGAAACGCTCAGAAGTTCCCCCGTGGTCGTTGACGCGTTTCGCGGGGCCGCCACAGGATGCGACGCATGGTCGACCTGGACAGCAGGACAGCAGGGGTGCCCGCTCGGCGCGTCAATGCGATGGAGGTCGTGCTGCGCGACCTGCGTGGCGCCATCGAGCGGGGCGACTACGCGGTCGGGGACAAGCTTCCCTCGGAGGCGGAGCTGGGCCAGCGCTTCGAGGTGAGCCGCTCCGTCGTCCGCGAGGCACTCCGCGCCATGCAGGCCCTGGGGCTGACGGCCTCCCGCGCGGGCAAGGGGACCTACGTCGCGTCGTCGGGGGCGACGGACGATCCCACCTTCGGCGCGTACTCCGCACGCGACCTCGTCGAGGCCCGCCGGCACGTCGAGGTCCCGGTCGCCGCCTACGCCGCGACCCGGCGCACCCAGGACGACCTCGATCTCCTCGAGGGGCTGCTCGTGCGGATGGAGCGGCAGACCGACACCACGGCCTGGGTCGCCCTGGACACCCTGTTCCACATCTCCATCGCCCAGTCGGCCGGAAACCCGGTGTTCCGCAAGGTGATTGAGGAGATCCGGGACGCCCTGGCCCGGCAGTCCACCTTTCTCGACATGCTGGCCAGGGACCGCCGCGAGCAGTCGAACCGGGAGCACCGCGCGATCGTCGAGGCGATCGTCGAGCACTCCGAGGAGGACGCCGTGCGGGCCATGACCGCCCACCTCGAACATGTCGAGTGGGCACTGGCCACCATCGTCCGGCAGGACCGCACCGGCGGCGAACGCGCGGCGCTCCCCGCCGCCCCGGGCTGCCGGTGCACGCCGACTCCGGCCATCCCGGAACCCGCGGGCCCCTGACGGCGGACCTCTGGGCGTGGACCCCTTCTTGCTTGCTTATGCTACTTTTTGCTCGTGAGTGCGAAAAGGGCGGGTGAACAAGGCGGGCGGACCTTCACCGAGGAGGCCAGGCGCGCCCAGATCGTGCGGGCGGCCATCGACACGGTGGCGGAGCACGGCTACCCCCACACCTCGTTCAGCAAGATCGCCCAGCAGGCCGGTCTGAGCAGCACGGGCATGATCTCGTACTACTTCGCCGGCAAGGCGGAGCTCTTCGACGAGGTGGTGGCCACGGTCCTGCGGGCCGCCGAGGAATTCGTCGGGCCCCGCCTGCAGCGCGAGCAGACCTACCGGGCCAAGCTCCGCGTCTACATCGAGTCCAATCTCGCGTTCATGGCGGAGTACCCCGGGCACACCCTCGCCCTCGCCGAGATCGTCCTCGGCACCCGCGACCGGGACAACGTCCCGGTCGGCGCCGTCAACCAGGCCACCGCATCACTCGACGTCCTCGTGGACTGTCTGGACAAGGGGCTGGCCGCCGGGGAGTTCGCGGACCTGGAACCCCGGGTGATGGCCGTGGCCATCCGCGGGGCCATCGACAACACCCTGCGGCACCACATGCTCACCCCCGACGTCGACCTCGAAGCGTACGGCAGGCAGCTCGCCGACATCTTCGACCGCGCCACCCGCGCCACCGCCTGAACGACGCCCGGCAGCTCCACGTCCGCCACGTACACCCGCCGGCGACACCGGTGCTCCGGGGCGGCCCGGAGCACCGGCCCCGGCCTCGTCCGGCCCGGCTAGGGCAGCGTCCTCATCCCCGCGACCAGGGTCCTGGCCTGCACGTTCAGCTGGTGGCTGTACTTCAGCAGCTCATTGATCTGACGCAGTGTCACCCATCGGAAGTCCTCGGGCGCCGCGGTCGGGAAGTCCTCGTCCACCTCGATGACCAGGTAGCGACTGCGGGCATGGCGGAAACGGCCGCCCTCCTCCGACAGCACCGCATCGAACAGCGTCCGCTCCGGACGGCGGTCCAGTACGACATCGAGATACCGGGGGCGGTCCCCGGCCGGAAGCGGGGCATAGCTCTCCGGCGTGCACTGCACGGTGGGCCCCAGCTCCACCACATCCAGGAACCCCGGCTCGACCCGGGCACTGAGCAGCGCGTGCGGCACCCCGCCGATCCGCTTCACCAGCAGCGCGGCCACCCCCAGCCCGTGCGGTTCGAGCAGCGGCTGCGACCAGGCGGGAACCTCCCGCCGGTGCGAGCTGACCTCGACGGCGACGATGCTGAAGAAGCGCCCGCTCTCATGCGAGATCGCTTCCTCCGACCGGCGCCAGCCCTCCGCCTCGCACAGCGGCAGCGGCTCGGCGGTGATCTCGTGCCGGGCCCGTCGCGCGGTGACCCAGCTACGGATCTCCGTATCGGAGTGCAGGCCGCCATGGGCCGTTGACGAACCCGCCCGCCAGTCGGGGATGCAGGACAGCACCGTACGGGCATCCATGTTCACCAGATCGGGATGGCGCAGCAGCGCACCGAGCTGGCCCAGGGTGACCCAGCAGAAGTCCTCGCCCGCCTCGACCTCGGGCCCCACCTCGACCACCATGTTGCGGTTGCGCTTGCGGTAGAACCACGACCCCTGCTCGGACTGGAGCACATCGGCCAGCACCCGGCGCGGATCGGGATCGGTGAAGCACTCCATGTACGGCACGGCGGAACCGCCGTGCACCCGCGTGTAGTTGCTCTTGGTGGCCTGCACCGTGGGGGAGAGCTGCACCCCGTTGGCGTTCCCCGGCTCCGGCTTGGCCTGCATCAGACAGTGCAGCACCCCGTCGATCTCCCGGACCGCGATGCCCAGCACCCCGATCTCCGGCTGGTGGATGATCGGCTGGCACCACTCGCGGACCGGCCCGTAGTCGGAGCGGACGCGCAGACCCCCGATGGAGAAGAAACGCCCGCTGTCATGCCGCAGGTTCCCGCTCCCGGGAGCGAAGCCCCAGCCCCGCAGCTCCCCGAACGGTATCCGGCTGACCTGGAGCGCATGGGTGCGCTGCCGCTCCTCGAACCACGCGTGGAACGCCTCGTTGCTCATCACCCCGCCCTCCGTGGCCAGCGCCGAAGCGGCCAGCCGGGACGACAGCGCCACCGCCCGCCGGGAAGACACCGCGGAGCCGGCTGCGTACGAAGGCTCCACTGTGCTGTCCATGTGCATTGCTGCGCCCCTCCAGGCTGATGGGTGTACGGCTCCGCCGATGGCCGGCGGCACCGGACGGCGACCTCTCCTCCGGCAGCCTGCACCCGGGAGTCCTGGCATTCACCTAGTCTCTGCGGCGGCCGCGTACGGGGCTGGTGTTTACGGGTCGGCCGCGTACGGGCCGGCCGCGTACGGGCCGGTTGCGGCCGGGCCGGCGGCGGCCGCGCGCGAACACCCGGCGACGCGCACCGGGCCGCCGTCCCACGCTGTCGCCCACCCCCGCGGACGCAAGCCGCGTACCTCTGCGGAAGCCCTGCTCAGAGCGGTGCGGAAGGACCTTCCGCACCGCCTAGGAGTTCCCCTAGAGGTGGCCCGCGGCCCGCCGTTCGCGGCCCGCCGCTGTGGAACGGTGAACTCCAGCCGTGACTGTGCCGCTGCGCGTAGGGAGTGCGTTTGATGAACGGGTCGGAACCCGCGGGCTCCACGATTCCCTCGCCGGACGGCGAGCCGATCGCGGTCATCGGCCTCTCCTGCCGCCTGCCCGGGGCAGCCGGCCCCGACGCCCTCTGGCACCTCCTGCGCGACGGCCGCAGCGCCGTCACCGAAGCGCCGGCCGGCCGGTGGAGCACCGAACTCCTCGCCCAGTCAGGGCTGGCCGAGCCGCCCCGGGGCGGCTTCCTCGACGACGTCGCCGGTTTCGACGCCGCCTTCTTCGGCGTCTCCCCCCGCGAGGCCCGGTCGATGGCCCCCCAGCAGCGGCTCGCCCTCGAACTCGGCTGGGAGGCACTGGAAAGCGCCCGCCTCCGCCCGGAACGGCTGCACGGCCACCGGACCGGGGTCTACATCGGAGCCACCGTCGAGGACTACGCCGTACTCGTCCACCAGCAGGGCCCCGAGGCACTCGACCACCACACACCGACCGGCCTCAACCGCGGACTCATCGCCAACCGCCTCTCCTACCACCTCGGCCTGCGCGGCCCCAGCATGACCCTGGACACCGCCCAGTCCTCCTCTCTCGTCGCGGTCCAGACCGCCTGCGACAGCCTGCGCCGCGGCGACTGCGACACCGCCCTGGCCGGCGGGGTGCACCTCAACCTCGCCCCCGAGAGCACCCTCGCCATGGCCCGCTTCGGCGCGCTCAGCCCGAGCGGCCGCTGCCACACCTTCGACGCCCGCGCGGACGGCTTCGTACGGGGTGAGGGCGGCGGCCTCGTCGTCCTCAAGCCCCTCTCCCGGGCACGGGCGGACGGCGACCACGTCCACTGTGTGATCCGCGGCGGCGCCGTCAACAACGACGGCGGTGGGCCCGGCCTCACCACCCCGGACGCCGCCGCGCAGGAAGAGGTGCTGCGCCTGGCCTGCGCGCGCGCCGGTGTCCACCCCGGCGACCTCGGGTACGTGGAGCTGCACGGCACCGGCACCAGGGTCGGTGACCCCATCGAGGCGGCGTCGCTCGGCGCCGCGTTCGGCACCGACCCGAGCCGGAGCACCCCGCTGCCCGTGGGTTCGGTCAAAACCAACATCGGTCACCTCGAAGGCGCCGCCGGCATCGCGGGACTGCTGAAGGTGGTGCTGTGCCTGGAGCACGGCCACCTCGTGCCGAGTCTCAACTTCACGACACCCCACCCCGGTATTCCGCTGGACGCCCTGAACCTGCGGGTGCAGACCGAGTCCGGCCCGTGGACGGCGCAGGAGGGTCGGCAACTCGTCGCCGGTGTCTCCTCGTTCGGGATGGGCGGCACGAACGCGCATCTCATCGTGGCACGCGCCGAGGACTCCGGAGACGACGAGCCCGCCGGCGGACGGGACGGCGCCCCGTCGGCACCGGAGACGCCCGTCGTGGTGCCCGTGGTGGTGCCCTGGGTGGTGTCCGGGCGCTCCGCCGAGGCCCTGGCGGCGCAGGCGGAGCGGCTGGTGTCGCGGGTGACCGATGGTGACCTGTCGCCGGTGGAGGTGGGCTGGTCGCTGCTGGCGTCCCGGTCGTCGTTCGAGCACCGAGCGGTCGTCGTGGGTTCCCGGGCCGACGAACTCATCGCTGGGGTACGGGCGGTGGCGGAGGGGCGGCCCGATGCGGCGGTGACGGTCGGCGAGGTGACTGAGCGCACGGGCAAGGCGGTGTTCGTCTTTCCGGGGCAGGGGTCGCAGTGGGTGGGGATGGCGGTGGAGTTGCTGGATTCCTCGCCGGTTTTTGCGGGTCGGTTGGGTGAGTGTGAGGCGGCGTTGGAGCCGTTCACGGACTGGTCGTTGAGTGAGGTGTTGCGGGGGGATGAGGGCGCCCCGGGCCTGGACCGGGTCGATGTGGTCCAGCCGGTGTTGTGGGCCGTGATGGTGTCGCTGGCGGAGGTCTGGCGCGCGCATGGTGTGGAGCCTGCGGCGGTGGTCGGTCACAGCCAGGGGGAGATTGCCGCGGCGTGTGTCGCCGGGGCGTTGAGTTTGGCGGACGGCGCCCGGGTCGTGGCGCTGCGCAGCACGGCCATCCGTGCCCTCTCGGGCCGAGGCGGAATGGTGTCGGTGGCGCTGCCCCGGCCCGAAGCGGAGGAGTTGATCGCATCGTGGAGTGGTCGGGTCTCGATTGCGGCGGTCAACGGTCCGTCGTCGGTGGTGGTGTCCGGTGATAGTGATGTTCTGGGCCGGCTGGTGGAAGCGTGCCGGGAGCGCGAGGTCCGGGCACGGCGCATCGAGGTGGATTACGCCTCGCATTCGGCGCATGTCGAGTCGATCCGCGCGGAGTTGCTTGAGGTTCTGACGCCGGTGGTGCCCAGGGCGCCTGAGGTGCCCCTGTTCTCGACGGTGACGGGGGAGTGGTCGGACGGGGCGGAGATGGACGCCGGCTACTGGTTCGCCAACCTGCGGCGGACCGTGGAGTTCGCGCCCGCCGTCGAAGCCCTCACCGCCGCCGGGCACCACACCTTCGTGGAGGTCAGCCCCCACCCCGTCCTGACCATGCCGGTGCGGGAGACGATGGAGGCCGCGGGCGCCGAGGGGGCCGTCGTGGGCACCCTGCGCCGCGGCGAAGGTGGCCTCGCCCGCTTCTACACCTCACTCGGCGAGCTCCATGTGCAGGGCATCGACGTCGACTGGTCCCCGGCCTTCGCCGCGCCCCGCCCCCCGCTCGTGGACCTTCCCACCTATGCCTTCCAGCGCGAGCGGCACTGGGTGGAGCCCACCGGCGCGCACCCCCACCGCACGGCGATCGCCACACAGGACCAGCCCGCCGCCGGCGCGACCGAACGCCCCGGGACGGGCCGGTCCACCCTCGACGTCATACGGGACCACGCCGCCGCGGTGCTCGGCCACCGGGACCCCTCCGCGCTCCACGCCGCCCGCACGTTCAAGGACCTGGGCTTCGACTCGGTCACCGCCGAGGAACTGCGGAACCGGCTGAACCGGGCGCTCGCCGTACGACTGCCGTCCACCGCGCTCTACAACCACCCCTCACCCACCCGACTGGCCGGCTTCCTTGACGCCGAACGCATAGATAATGCGGGCGAGGTCGGCCCGAACCACGGCCCAGTAGCCGCCCCCGACGAGCCCATCGCCATCGTCGCGATGGCCTGCCGCTACCCCGGCGGCGTACGGTCGCCCGAAGACCTCTGGGAGATCCTGCGCGACCGGGTGGACGCCATAGCGCCGTTCCCCACCGACCGCGGCTGGCAGACCGACGGGCTGTACGACCCCGACCCCGAACGCTCGGGCACCAGTTACGTATGCGAGGGCGGCTTCCTCGACGCCGCGTCCTTCGACGCCGGCTTCTTCGGGATCTCGCCGCGCGAGGCCCTGGCGATGGACCCGCAGCAGCGACTCCTGCTGGAGACCTCGTGGGAAGCGCTGGAACGGGCCGGCATCGATCCGACGGGGGCCCGCGGCAGCCGCACGGGAGTGTTCGTCGGGGCCATGGCCCAGGAGTACGGTCCCCGTCTGCACCAGGCGGGCCGGCAGGTCGAGGGCCATGTCCTGACCGGTACCACCACGAGCGTGGCCTCCGGGCGCATCGCCTACACCCTCGGTCTCGAAGGGCCGGCCATCACCGTGGACACGGCGTGCTCCTCCTCCCTGGTGGCGCTGCACCTCGCGGCGCAGGCACTGCGCGCCGGGGAGTGCACTCTCGCGCTCGCCGGCGGGGCGACGGTGATGTCCCAACCCGGCATGTTCGTGGAGTTCAGCCGCCAGCGGGGACTCGCGCCCGACGGCCGGTGCAAGCCGTTCGCCGCGGCCGCCGACGGCACGGCCTGGGGCGAGGGCGCCGGGATCCTGCTGCTGGAACGCCTGTCGGACGCCCGCCGCCACGGCCACCCGGTCCTGGCGGTGCTGCGCGGCAGCGCCACCAACCAGGACGGCGCCTCGAACGGCCTCAGCGCCCCCAACGGCCCCTCGCAGGAACGCGTGATCCGCGCCGCGCTCGCCGCCGCCGGGCTGCGGCCCTCCGACGTCGACGCGGTCGAGGCGCACGGCACCGGTACCGCACTCGGCGACCCCATCGAGGCGCAGGCGCTGCTGGCGACGTACGGACAGGAGCGGGCGGCGGACCGGCCGCTGTGGCTCGGCTCGCTCAAGTCCAACATCGGGCACACCCAGGCTGCCGCAGGGGTCGGCGGGGTCATCAAAATGGTGCTCGCCCTGCGTCACGGCGTCCTCCCGGAAACCCTGCATCTCGACGCGCCGTCCCCGCATGTGGACTGGTCGGCGGGCACGGTACGGCTGCTCACCACGGACCAGCCGTGGGAGGCGAACGGGCAGGTGCGCCGGGCCGGTGTCTCCTCGTTCGGCATCAGCGGCACCAATGCGCATGTGATCGTGGAACAGCCTCCGGCGGAAGCCCCGGAAGCCCCGGAAGCCCCGGAAGCCCCGGAAACACGGCTGGACGGGGCGGAGCCGGGCGAGGCGGAAGGAGCGGACGGCGACCGCCGTGACCAGCCGGTCGTGCCCTGGGTCGTGCACGGCCGTACCCCGGAAGCCCTGCGCGCCCAGGCTGCCGCACTCGCCACCCACCTCGACTCCCTCCCCGACGCCGCCACACCGTACGACGTCGCACACTCCCTCCTCACGACGCGCGCGGCACTGGAACACCGAGCGGTCCTCATCGGCACCGATCGCGCCGCCCTCCTCGCGGACCTGCGCTCCCTGGCCGAGGCCGACCCCGGCCCCCGTACCGCCACCGGCTCCGTACCCACCGCCCCCGCTTCGTCAGCGGTGTTCGTCTTCCCTGGGCAGGGGTCGCAGTGGGCGGGGATGGCGGTGGAGTTGCTGGACTCCTCGCCGGTTTTCGCGCGTCGGTTGGGTGAGTGTGAGGCGGCGTTGGAGCCGTTCACCGACTGGTCGCTACAGGAGGTGCTCCGGGGGGCTGAGGGCGCGCCGGGACTGGACCGGGTCGACGTGGTCCAGCCGGTGTTGTGGGCGGTGATGGTGTCGTTGGCCGAGGCGTGGCGGGCTCATGGTGTGGAGCCTGCGGCGGTGGTCGGTCACAGTCAGGGGGAGATCGCCGCGGCCTGCGTCGCCGGGGCGTTGAGCTTGGCGGACGGCGCGCGGGTCGTGGCGTTGCGCAGCAAGGCCATCCGTGCCCTCTCGGGCCGCGGGGGAATGGTGTCCCTCGCATTGTCCTCGTCCGAGGTCGCGAAGCTGATCGAGTCGTGGGGCGGCCGGGTCTCGGTCGCGGCGGTCAACGGCCCGACGGCTGTGGTGGTCTCCGGTGATGCGGACGCGCTCGATGAGCTGATGGAGGTGTGTCGCGAGCGCGAGGTCCGGGCCCGACGCATCGACGTGGATTACGCCTCGCACTCGGCGCATGTGGAGTCGATCCGCGAGGAGTTGCTCGGCCTTTTGGCGCCGGTGACACCCAGGACCTCCGAGATCCCGTTCTTCTCGACGGTGACGGGGGAGTGGCTGGACACGGCGGAGATGGACGCCGGCTACTGGTACGCGAACCTGCGGCGGACGGTGGGCTTCGCGCCCGCCGTCGAAGCCCTCATCGCTGTCGGCCACCGCGCGTTCGTCGAGGTCAGCCCGCATCCCGTGCTCACCGTGCCGCTTCAGGAGACCGTGGAGGACGCGGGCGCGGATGCGGTGGTGACCGGCACGCTGCGCCGGGACGACGGCGGTCTGCCGCGACTCCTCGCCTCGCTCGGGGAGCTGTATGTGAACGGCGTGGACGTCGACTGGTCCCCCGTCTTCGCCGGCCGCAGGCCGCACCGGGTGGAGCTGCCGACGTACGCATTCCAGCGGCAGCGCTACTGGCTGGAGCCGGATGCGCCGGCCGTCGCCGCCTCGCCCGAGGAAGCGGCGTTCTGGACGGCCGTCGGCGACCAGGACGCCGCGGCGCTGGCGGACACGCTCGGGCTGCCCGGCGCCGAAGCCTTGGACGAGGTGCTGCCCGCGCTGTCGTCGTGGCACAAGAACCGGCGGCAGCGGAGCACGGCCGACGGCTGGCGCTATCGCGTCGTGTGGCGACCCCTCGCGGAGCCGTCCATCCGCCAACTAGAAGGCGCTGCATGGCTGTTGGCGGTGCCGGCCGGGTACGAGAACGATGCCCAGGTGCGCGGTGCCCGCGAGGCGCTGGAGGAAGTGGGCGCCCGCCCGCACGTACTGACCATTGATGACAGCTCCGGGCTCGTCGATCTGCTGCGTCGTGCCGCCTCCGGTCCCCTCGCCGGTGTGCTGTCCCTGCTGGCCCTGGACGAACGGCCGGACCCTACCCAGCCCTGCGTACCCACCGGCCTTTCGCTCACCCTCGCGCTGCTCCGGGCACTCGGAGAGGCCGGGATCGAAGCCCCGCTGTGGTGCGTCACCCGAGGCGCGGTCGCCGTCGGCAGCACGGTCGAGACCACGCGGGATGCCGCCACGGCTGATTCCACCAGCCGGTCCACCGGCGATGGCGTGGAGGGCCCCGCCGCTGCGGACCCTGCGCCGGCCAACCCCGACCAGGCCGGGATCTGGGGGCTCGGCCTGGTCGCGGCGCTGGAGCATCCGGAGCGCTGGGGTGGCCTCATCGACCTGCCCGGCGAGGCGGCAGCCGATGGCCGGGAAGTGGCGCTGCTGGCGCGGATCCTGGCTGCCGGTGGTGACGAGGACCAGCTCGCCGTCCGCGGGGCCGGTGTCTTCGGGCGGCGGCTCGTTCCCGCGCCGGTCGCCGGGAAGCCGGCACGGCGCTCCTGGCGGCCGCGCGGCACCGTCCTCGTCACCGGCGGCACGGGAGCGCTCGGCGCCCATATCGCCCGCTGGCTCGCCGCCAACGGCGCGGAACACCTCGTCCTCACCGGCCGCCGTGGCACCGATGCCCCCGGCGTGGCCGCGCTCTGCTCCGAACTCCGTGACCAGGGGGTCCGGGTCACCGTCGCGGGCTGCGACCTCGCCGATCAGCAGGCGGTGGCGGCCCTCGTACGGCAGATCGAGCAGGACGGGGAACCCGTCCGCGCCGTGGTGCACGCCGCGGGTGTCAGCGCCCTCGGCCCGCTGGCGGAGGCAGGGCCGCACGACCTCGCGGCCGCGCTCGCGGCCAAGGTCGCCGGAGCGGGCCATCTGGCCTCCGTACTCGATCCCGCACCACTCGACGCCGTCGTCTACTTCTCCTCCATCTCCGGCACGTGGGGAGTGGCCGAGCACGGCGCGTACGCCGCCGCCAACGCCATCCTCGACGCCCGCGCCGCCCGCGAACGGGCCGGCGGGCTGCCGGTCCTGTCGGTGGCCTGGGGCCCGTGGGCGGGCGGCGGCATGATCTCCGGCTCGATGCACGACGTGCTGCGCCGCCGTGGCGTGCCCGTGATCGACCCGGCCACCGCCCTCACCGCCCTCCAGCAGGCGCTGGACCACGACGAGACCTCGATCGCGGTCGCCGATGTCGACTGGCGGCGCTTCGGCAGCGTCTTCACCTCCGTACGGCCCAGCCGGCTCCTCAGCGAGATCCCACAAATGGTGGCGGACGAGGGTGAGGGCGAGAGCGAGGGCGGAGACGGGGACGGAGAAACCGGGCTCGGCTCGGCACGTTCGCCCCTCGCCGAGCGGCTCGCCGGGCTCGATGCCCGGCAGCGCACCGCGGCACTGCTGGACCTCGTCCGTGAGCAGGTCGCCTCGGTGCTCGGGCATGACAAGACGGCCCCGGTCGACCCCGAACGCCCCTTCAAGGAGCTTGGATTCGACTCGCTGACCGCCGTCGAGCTGCGCAACCGCCTGGGGCGGGCCACCGGCCTGCGGCTGCCCAGGACCGTGGTGTTCGACCATCCCAGCCCGGCCGCGCTCGCCGGCTACGTCGGCGTCGAACTGGGCGGAGAGGAGGCAGGCGGCAGACAGCCCGCCACGGCACCCGCTCTCGTCCCCCTCCCCGTGACCGCTCCCGCAGACGACGACCCGATCGCCATCGTGTCCATGGCCTGCCGGTTCCCGGGTGGTGTGCGGTCGCCCGAGGATCTGTGGCGGCTCGTCCGGGAGGGCGTCGACGCGATGTCCGCCTTCCCCACCGACCGCGGATGGGACCTCGACGGCCTCTACGACCCCGATGCCGACCAGCCGGGCAGGAGCTACGTCCGGGAGTCCGGGTTCCTGCGCGATGCCGGTGACTTCGACGCCGAGTTCTTCGGGATCTCGCCGCGCGAGGCGATTGCGATGGACCCGCAGCAGCGGCTCCTCCTGGAGACCTCCTGGGAGGTCTTCGAACGTGCGGGCATCGACCCCAAGTCCCTGCGCGGCAGCGGAACCGGCGTCTACATGGGTGTCACCGACCAGGAGTACGGGAACCGTCTGCGTACGTCGGACCCCGAGCAGTTCGAGGGCTACCTCGCGACCGGGGCGGCCGCGAGCGTCGCCTCCGGCCGGGTCGCCTACACCCTGGGACTGGAAGGCCCGGCTGTCACGGTCGACACGGCGTGCTCGTCGTCACTGGTCGCCCTGCACATGGCGGTGCGTGCACTCCGCTCGGGGGAGTGCACGCTCGCTGTCGCCGGAGCCGCGATGGTCATGGCCGACCCCGGGCCGTTCATCGGCTTCAGCCGACAGCGGGGGCTGGCGCGGGACGGCCGGTGCAAGCCGTTCTCGGCGGCGGCCGACGGCTTCGCACTCTCCGAGGGCGTCGGTGTGCTGCTGGTGGAACGCCTGTCGGAGGCCCGCCGCAACGGTCACCCGGTGCTGGCGGTCGTCCGCGGAACGGCCCTCAACCAGGACGGTGCGTCGAACGGTTTGACGGCGCCGAACGGTCCGTCGCAGCAGCGGGTGATCCGTGCGGCGTTGGCGGACGCTGGTCTGTCGGCCGCTGAGGTGGATGTGGTGGAGGCGCACGGTACGGGGACGTCGTTGGGCGACCCGATCGAGGCGCAGGCGTTGCTGGCGACGTATGGGCAGGGGCGGGCGGCGGACCGGCCGCTGTGGCTCGGCTCGGTCAAGTCGAACATCGGACACACCCAGACCGCCTCCGGTGTGGCGGGCGTCATGAAGATGGTGCTTGCCATGCGGCACGGCGAACTGCCGGGCACCTTGCACGTGGACGAGCCGTCGCCGCATGTGGAGTGGTCGTCGGGCGCGGTGGAACTGCTGACCGAGGCCCGTCCGTGGACACCGGAAGACGGCCGCCCGCGCCGCGCCGGCGTCTCCTCCTTCGGCATCAGCGGGACCAATGCGCATGTGGTCGTGGAGCAGGCGCAGCCGACCGGGACGGCGGCCGTCGCGCTGCCGTCGGATTCGGGCGTGGTCGTGCCGTGGGTGCTGTCCGGGCGCTCCGCCGAGGCGTTGGTGGCGCAGGGGGAGCGGTTGGCGGCACGGGTGGCGAACAGTGACTGGTCGCCGGTGGAGGTGGGCTGGTCGTTGGTGGCCTCGCGGTCGTCGTTCGAGCACCGGGCGGTGGTCGTGGGCTCGGATACCGATGAACTGGCGTCACAGGTACGGGAGTTGAGTCCTGTCGCCACGGTGGGTGATCCAGGTCGGACGGTGTTCGTCTTCCCGGGGCAGGGGTCGCAGTGGGTGGGGATGGCGGTGGAGTTGTTGGATTCCTCGCCGGTTTTTGCGGGTCGGTTGGGTGAGTGTGCGGCGGCGTTGGAGCCGTTCACGGAGTGGTCGTTGGGTGGTGTGTTGCGGGGGGTTGAGGGTGCGCCGGGTCTGGACCGGGTGGATGTGGTCCAGCCGGTGTTGTGGGCGGTGATGGTGTCGTTGGCGGAGGTGTGGCGGGCTCATGGTGTGGAGCCTGCGGCGGTGGTCGGTCACAGTCAGGGGGAGATTGCCGCGGCGTGTGTTGCTGGGGCGTTGACGCTGGAGGACGGCGCCCGGGTGGTGGCGCTGCGGAGCAAGGCGATCCGTGCGTTGTCGGGCCGGGGCGGGATGGTGTCGGTGGCTCTGTCCTCGTCCGGGGTCGCGGAGCTGGTTGAGCGGTGGGGTGGTCGGGTTTCGGTTGCGGCGGTCAATGGTCCGTCGTCCGTGGTGGTCTCCGGCGACGCCGACGCGCTCGATGAGCTGATGGACGTGTGCCGGGAGCGGGGGGTGCGTGCGCGCCGCATTGACGTGGATTACGCCTCGCACTCGGCTCATGTGGAGTCGATCGAGGGGACGTTGGCGGAGGCCCTGGCGCCGGTCGCGCCCCGTGAGTCGTCCGTGCCGCTGTTTTCGACGGTGACGGGGGAGTGGCTGGACACGGCGGAGATGGACGGCGGGTACTGGTACGCGAACCTGCGGCGGACCGTGGAGTTCGCGCCCGCCGTCGAAGCCCTCATTGCCGCAGGCCACCGCACATTCGTGGAGGTCAGTCCGCATCCCGTGCTCACCGTGCCACTCCAGGAGACCGTCGATGTGGCGGGTGCGGATGCCGTGGTGACGGGGACCTTGCGCCGCGACGATGGTGGTCTGTCGCGGCTCTACACCTCTCTCGGTGAGCTGTATGTGAACGGCGTGGAGGTGGACTGGTCGCCGGCGTTCGCGGTGCCTCGTCCGCGGCTCGTGGACCTGCCTACGTACGCCTTCCAGCGTCGGCGTTATTGGCTGGAGTCGGGTCCGTCGTCGGTGGCCGGTGTGGCGGATCCGGTGGAGGCGCGGTTCTGGGAGTCGGTGGAGCGTGCGGATGTGGAGGGTCTGGCGGCGACGCTGGGGCTGACCGATCCGGGGGCTTTGGGTGAGGTGTTGCCGGCGCTGTCGTCGTGGCGGCAGGGACGGCAGCAGCGGAGCACGGTCGACGGCTGGCGCTACCGGGTCACCTGGCGGCCCCAACCCGAGCCAGAAATAAGTGAGGTGACCGGCAGTTGGCTGATCGTCGCTCCCGCCGACCATCTGGACGACGACCTGGTGCAGGCGACCGCTCGCGGTCTCGGCGAACGGGCTCGCGTCATGCCCGTATCGGCCACCGCCGACCGTGCGGATCTGGCCGCAATGCTGGCCGCACAGCTGGCGGCGCTGCACGGTGACGCCGACGGCCGGCTGCACCTCGTGTCACTGCTCGCGCTGGACGACCGGGATGCCGACGGCCACCGGGGAGTGCCCAGCAGCCTGCTCAGCACCATGGCCCTCACCCAGGCACTCGCCGACTCGCAGGTGAACGCCCGTTTGTGGGCGGTCACCCAGGGGGCTGTCTCCATTGACGGCTCCGCGCGGGGACCGGAGGCCCACCGGGCATCCGACCCGATCCGCGACCCGGGCCAGGCGGCCATCTGGGGTCTGGCCAGGGTCTTCGGCCTCGATCACAGTGCTCGCTGGGGTGGTCTGATCGATCTGCCGGGGACCCTGGACGACGATGCGCTGAGGCGCTTCCTGTCTCTGCTCAGCGGTGACGGCGGCAGTCAGGACGAGTACGCCGTCCGCCCGTCCGGCGTCCACGCCCGGCGCATGGTGCGCGCGCCCCTCGCCCCGTCGGCCGTCGCCGAGCCGTGGCAGCCGCGCGGCACCGTGCTCATCACCGGCGGCACCGGCGCCCTCGGTGCCCAGGTGGCGCGGGCGCTCGCGGGCGGCGGCGCCGAGCACCTGGTACTCGTCGGCCGGCGCGGCCCCGACGCCCCCGGCGCCTCCGCGTTGTCCGCCGAGCTGACCGCACTCGGTGCGCGCGTCACCGTGGCCGCCTGCGATGTGACCGACCGGGCCGCGGTGGCCAAGCTGCTGGACTCGCTCGCCGACGAGGCTCCGCTGACCGCCGTGGTGCACGCCGCGGGAGTCGTCGGCGAGGCCCGCCCCCTCGACGAGACGTCCCTCGACGACGCCATGGCGGCCGTACACGCCAAGATCTCCGGCGCCTGTCACCTCGACGAGCTGCTGGCCGATCACCCACTGGACGCCTTCGTGCTGTTCTCCTCCGGCGCCGGCGTGTGGGGCAACGGCGGGCAGGGCCCGTATGCGGCAGCCAACGCCGCCCTTGACGCACTCGCGGAATGGCGCCGGGCCCAGGGCCGCCCGGCCACCTCCATCGCCTGGGGTGCCTGGGCGGGCGGCGGCATGGTCGACGAGGCCGTGGCCGAGCAGCTGGCCCGCCGCGGGGTGCCCGCCATGGATCCCGGACTGGCCGTACACGCCCTGCGGGAAGCCGTCGACCAGGGGGAGACGACCCTCGTCGTCGCCGACATCCGGTGGGACCGCTTCCTCCCCGCCTACACGGTGAGCGGGCCCCGGCCGCTTCTGGACGAGATCCCGGACGTGCGCCAACTGCTCGCCGACCAGGAGGAGGCACAGGCGGACGAGACTGGTGAGAAGGGTTCGGATCTTCCGGACAGACTGGCCGCGCTTGCCGAGCCCAAGCGCAAGCGGATGCTCCTGGACCTCGTCCGCACCCACGCGTCCGCCGTACTGGGGCACTCCTCGACCGAGGCGGTCCGGCCCGCTCGGGCCTTCCGCGAGCTGGGCTTCGACTCACTGACCGGAGTGGAGCTGCGCAACCGGCTCAACACGGCCACCGGCCTGAAGCTCCCCACCACTCTGGTCTTCGACCACCCCACACCGACCGCACTCGCCGCATACCTGCGGGACGCCCTGCTCCCCCCGGAACCGGAGGCAGGGGACGACATCCCGGTGCTCCCCGAGCTGCGACAGGTCGCGAGCGCACTGCGAGCGGCCACCGACGACGACACCCGGCGGGCGCTCACCGAAGGGCTGCGCGGCCTGCTCGCCCACTGGGACGGCCAGGAGCCGCCCCCGGCGAAGACCGTTGACGACGAACTCGCGGAAGCGAGTGATGAGGACATGTTCGACCTGATCGACAGGGAACTCGGGATCGGCTGATCCGGAACGCACACCGACCGCCGGTTTCTTGAAGGGCTGACGCTACATGGACAACGAGGACAAGCTCCGCGACTACCTCAAGCGGGTCACCACCGACCTGCGGCAGACCCGCCGCAGGCTGCAGGAGGTGGAGTCGCGGGAGCACGATCCCATCGCGATCGTCGCCATGGCCTGCCGCCTCCCGGGAGGAGTGGCCTCTCCGGAGGAACTGTGGCGGCTGGTGGCCGAAGGCACCGACGCCATCGGGCCCATGCCGACCGACCGCGGCTGGGACGTGGACAAGCTGTACGACCCGGACCCCGACCGGCCCGGCAGCAGCTACGTCCGCCAGGGCGGCTTCCTCTACGACGCCCCGGAGTTCGACGCCGGCTTCTTCGAGATCTCCCCGCGCGAGGCCCTCGCGATGGACCCGCAGCAGCGGCTCCTCCTGGAGACCTCCTGGGAGGTATTCGAGCGCGCGGGCATCGACCCGACCTCGGTACGCGGCAGCGCGGGCGGCGTCTTCGTCGGATCCAGCAATCAGGGCTACGCGGCTGCCGCCGACGGCAGCACCGCCCCCGAGGGCGTCGAGGGCCACCTGCTGACCGGCGGCTCGGCCGCCGTGCTCTCCGGACGGCTCGCCTACAGCTTCGGGCTGGAGGGGCCGGCCGTCACCGTCGACACCATGTGCTCGTCCTCACTGGTCGCCCTGCACCTCGCCGTCCGGGCACTGCGGCACGGCGAGTGCGAGACGGCGCTCGCCTGCGGAGCGACGGTGATGTCCTCGGCACGCAACTTCGTGGAGTTCAGCCGGCAGCGGGGGCTCGCGCGAGACGGCCGGTGCAAGCCGTTCGCCGCGGCTGCCGACGGCACGGCCTGGGGCGAGGGCGTCGGCGTCCTGCTGCTGGAACGCCTGTCGGACGCCCGCCGCAACGGTCACCCGGTACTGGCGGTGAT
The DNA here is from genome assembly GCF_019933235.1 of Streptomyces angustmyceticus. Classification (NCBI taxonomy): domain Bacteria; kingdom Bacillati; phylum Actinomycetota; class Actinomycetes; order Kitasatosporales; family Streptomycetaceae; genus Streptomyces; species Streptomyces angustmyceticus. The sequence goes on from NZ_CP082945.1 coordinate 7,616,875, forward strand.
ACGCGGCAGCGCCACCAACCAGGACGGTGCGTCGAACGGTCTGACGGCGCCGAACGGTCCGTCGCAGCAGCGGGTGATCCGTGCGGCGTTGGCGGATGCCGGGTTGTCGGCCGCTGAGGTGGATGTGGTGGAGGCGCACGGTACGGGGACGTCGTTGGGCGACCCGATCGAGGCGCAGGCGTTGTTGGCGACGTACGGGCAGGGGCGGGCGGCGGACCGGCCGCTGTGGCTCGGCTCGGTCAAGTCGAACATCGGGCATGCCCAGGCCGCTTCCGGCATCGCCGGCGTGATGAAGATGGTGCAGGCGATCCGCCACGGTGTCCTGCCCGCGACCCTCCACGTCGACGCGCCCTCCCCGCATGTCGACTGGTCGACGGGGAACGTCCGCCTGCTCACCGACGAGACGGCATGGCCCGAGACCGAAGCACCCAGGCGGGCCGGCGTCTCGTCGTTCGGGGGCAGCGGCACCAACGCCCATGTCCTGCTCGAACAGGCGCCGGAGGACGACCCCGCCGACGAACAGTCCGCGGCGTCCCCCGCACGGGACGCGGCTGGCCTCGCGCTGCCCTGGGTGGTCTCCGGGCGTTCCGCGACGGCCCTGCGCGCGCAGGCAGACCGGCTGGCGTCGTGGGCGCAGACCGCCGGACAGTCGCCGGCGGACACCGGACATGCGCTGGTGACCTCACGTGCGGCCCTGGAACACCGGGCCGTGGTGGTGGGGTCCGACCAGGACGCACTGGTCGCCGGACTGCGCGCCGTGTCGGAGGGCGAGACCCCCGCCGGCGCGGTGGTGGGCGACGCGGGAGCCCTGGAGGGCGACGCCGATGTGGTGTTCGTCTTCCCGGGGCAGGGGTCGCAGTGGGTGGGGATGGCGGTGGAGTTGTTGGATTCCTCGCCGGTTTTTGCGGGTCGGTTGGGTGAGTGTGCGGCGGCGTTGGAGCCGTTCACGGAGTGGTCGTTGGGTGGTGTGTTGCGGGGGGTTGAGGGTGCGCCGGGTCTGGACCGGGTGGATGTGGTTCAGCCGGTGTTGTGGGCGGTGATGGTGTCGTTGGCGGAGGTGTGGCGGGCTCATGGTGTGGAGCCTGCGGCGGTGGTCGGTCACAGTCAGGGGGAGATTGCCGGCGTGTGTTGCTGGGGCGTTGACGCTGGAGGACGGCGCCCGGGTGGTGGCGCTGCGGAGCAAGGCGATCCGTGCGTTGTCGGGCCGGGGCGGGATGGTGTCGGTGGCTCTGTCCTCGTCCGGGGTCGCGGAGCTGGTTGAGCGGTGGGGTGGTCGGGTTTCGGTTGCGGCGGTCAATGGTCCGTCGTCCGTGGTGGTCTCCGGCGACGCCGACGCGCTCGATGAGCTGATGGACGTGTGCCGGGAGCGGGGGGTGCGTGCGCGCCGCATTGACGTGGATTACGCCTCGCACTCGGCTCATGTGGAGTCGATCGAGGGGACGTTGGCGGAGGCCCTGGCGCCGGTCGCGCCCCGTGAGTCGTCCGTGCCGCTGTTTTCGACGGTGACGGGGGAGTGGCTGGACACGGCGGAGATGGACGGCGGGTACTGGTACGCGAACCTGCGGCGGACCGTGGAGTTCGCGCCCGCCGTCGAAGCCCTCATTGCCGCAGGCCACCGCACATTCGTGGAGGTCAGTCCGCATCCCGTGCTCACCGTGCCACTCCAGGAGACCGTCGATGTGGCGGGTGCGGATGCCGTGGTGACGGGGACCTTGCGTCGTGATGACGGTGGTCTGTCGCGGCTCTACACCTCTCTCGGTGAGCTGTATGTGAACGGCGTGGAGGTGGACTGGTCGCCGGCGTTCGCGGCGCCTCGTCCGCGGCTCGTGGACCTGCCCACGTACGCCTTCCAGCGTCGGCGTTATTGGCTGGAGTCGGGTCCGTCGTCGGTGGCCGGTGTGGCGGATCCGGTGGAGGCGCGGTTCTGGGAGTCGGTGGAGCGTGCGGATGTGGAGGGTCTGGCGGCGACGCTGGGGCTGACCGATCCGGGGGCTTTGGGTGAGGTGTTGCCGGCGCTGTCGTCGTGGCGGCAGGGACGGCAACAGCGGAGCACGGTCGACGGCTGGCGCTACCGGATCGCCTGGCGGCCCCAACCCGAGCCGAGAGAAAGCAAGTTGGCGGGCTCCTGGCTCGTCGTCGTGCCCGCCGACCACCTGGACAACGACCTCGTACGGGCCACTGTCCAGGGCATGGGGGACAGCGGCGCCGAGATCACGCTCCTCGTCCTGGAGGAGTCGACCACCGACCGCCGAGGGGTGGCCGACCAGCTGCGCGACTCCCTCACGACCGGCGCCCCCAGCGGCGTGGTCTCCTTCCTCGCCCTGGACGAGCGGCCGCTGACCGGGCACCCCGAGGTCACCGTGGGACTGGTCCAGTCCGTGGCCCTGATGCAGGCGCTGCTCGACACCGACGTCGAGGCTCCGCTGTGGCCGCTCACGACCGGGTCCGCCGCCACTGGGTCCGCCGATGACGGGGTCCGGCACCCGCTCCAGGCGGCCGTCTGGGGCCTGGCCCGGGTGTTCGCCCTGGAGCACCCCAAGCTGTGGGGCGGTCTCGTCGACCTGCCCGCGGAGCTGGACGACCGTGGCGCGGCCCTGCTGTCCGGGGTCTTCGCCGCGGGCGGGGACGAGGATCAGCTTGCCCTCCGTGGATCCGCACTCCTCGCCCGCCGGCTCAGCCGCGCCCCTCTGGACGGTGGCGAGCCGGCCGCCCCCTGGCGCACCAGCGGAACCGCGCTGGTCACCGGCGGTACCGGCGGCCTCGGCGCGCACACCGCCCGGCTGCTCGCCCGTAACGGCGCCGAGCATCTGGTGCTGACCAGCCGGCGCGGCCCGGACGCCCCTGGCGCGGCCGAACTGCGCGATGAAATAGCCGAGTTGGGGGCGCGGGTCACCATCGCCGCCTGTGATGTGACGGACGCCGACGCGCTGGCCGAGCTGGTCGCCCGGGTCGAGTCGGACGGCCCGGCCATCCGCTCCGTCGTGCACACCGCCGGAGTGGGGCTGCTGGTGCCGCTCGCCGACACCACGCTGGACGAGTTCGCCGAGGGCGCCCGCGCCAAGCTGCTCGGCGCCCGCAACCTCGACGCGCTCTTCGACCGCGACGGGCTGGACGCGTTCGTGCTGTACTCGTCCGTCGCCGGCACCTGGGGCAGCGGCGACCACGGGGCCTACGCCGCGTCGAACGCCTACGTCGACGCGCTCGCGGCACACCGCCGCGCCCGCGGTCTGACGGGCACCTCGATCGCCTGGGGCATCTGGAGCCCGGAGGGCGGCGGCATGGCCGTCGATGTCGTCCAGGAGCAGCTGCGCTGGCGCGGCATTCCGTTCATGCCGGCGCACCTGGCCGTACGGGGACTTCAGCAGGCGCTCGACCACGATGAGACCTTCCTCGCCGTGGCCGACATCGACTGGGAACGCTTCGTCCCCGTCTTCACCGCCGCGCACCCCCGCCCCCTGCTGCACGAGGTCCCCGAGGTACTGCGGGCACTGGAGGCCGACGAGGCCGACACCGACGCCGCCGGGAACACCTCCGAGTCGCTCCGCACCCAACTCGCCGGACTGGCTCCCGCCGAACGTGAGCGGCAGCTCGCCGACCTCGTACGCAAGCAGGTCGCGGCCGTACTCGGGCACGCCGACACCTCGGAGGTCGAGATCGGCCGGGCCTTCCGCGAACTGGGCTTCGACTCCCTCACCGCGGTGGAGCTGCGCAACCGGCTCAACACGGCCACCGGCCTGAAGCTCCCCGCCACCGTGGTCTTCGACCATCCGACCGTGAAGGCCCTCGCCGGGCATCTGGACACCACCCTGGCCGGACACGTCGCCGACGGCGGCACCGCCCTGCCCGTACCGGCCGGCGCCCCGGAAGCCGCGGCCCCCGTCGCCCCGGCCGAGGACGACGCGATCGCGATCGTCGCCATGGCCTGCCGGTACCCGGGTGGTGTGCAGTCCCCGGAGGACCTGTGGCAGCTGGTGCGGGACCGGACGGACGCGATCTCGGAGTTCCCCGCCGACCGCGGCTGGGACCTCGACGCGCTCTACGACCCGGACCCCGACCACACCGGCACCTGTTACGTCCGCGAAGGCGGATTCCTCGACGCCGCCGGTGACTTCGACCCCGAGTTCTTCGGGATCTCGCCGCGTGAGGCCCTCGCGATGGACCCGCAGCAGCGGCTCCTCCTGGAAACCTCCTGGGAGGCGATCGAGCGCGGGGGCATCGACCCCCGAACGCTGCGGGGCACCCCGACCGGCGTCTTCTTCGGGGCCGCCTACCAGGGATACGGCAACGGCGAAGCCCCCGAAGGACTGGAGGGGCACCTCATCACCGGAACGGTGACCAGCATCGCCTCCGGCCGCATCTCCTACACACTCGGACTGGAGGGCCCCGCGGTCACGCTCGACACGGGCTGTTCGTCCTCGCTGGTGTCGCTGCACCTGGCCGTACAGGCGCTGCGCTCCGGAGAGTGCTCCCTGGCACTCGCCGGAGCCGCGGCGGTGATGAGCGAACCGATCGGACTGGTGGGCTTCAGCCGGCAGCGGGGGCTGGCGCGGGACGGCCGGTGCAAGCCGTTCTCGGCGTCCGCCGACGGCATGGGCATGGCCGAGGGCGTCGGCGTCCTGCTGGTGGAACGCCTGTCGGACGCCCGCCGCAACGGCCACCGGGTGCTGGCGGTCGTCCGCGGAACGGCCATCAACCAGGACGGCGCGTCCAACGGTCTCACCGCACCCAACGGCCTGTCCCAGCAGCGGGTGATCCGTGCCGCGCTGGCCGATGCCGGGCTGTCGGCCACTGCGGTGGACGTGGTGGAGGCGCACGGTACGGGGACGTCGCTGGGCGACCCGATCGAGGCGCAGGCGTTGCTGGCGACGTACGGGCAGGAGCGGGCGGCGGACCGGCCGCTGTGGCTCGGCTCGGTCAAGTCGAACATCGGACACAGCCAGGCCGCCTCCGGCATGGCCGGTGTCATCAAGATGGTGCAGGCACTGCGCCACGGCGAAATGCCGGCGACGCTCCATGCCGACGAGCCCTCGCCCCATGTGGAGTGGTCGTCGGGCGCCGTGGAACTGCTGACCGAGGCCCGTCCGTGGGCGCCGGAAGACGGCCGTCCGCGCCGCGCCGGCGTCTCCTCCTTCGGCGTGAGCGGAACCAACGCCCATGTGATCGTGGAGCAGGCGGAGGGGGCCGGGGAGCCGGCTGACGGAGAGGCCGGCGCGCCGTCGTCGGGTTCGGCTGTGGTCGTGCCGTGGGTGGTGTCCGGGCGTTCCGCCGAGGCGTTGGTGGCGCAGGGGGAGCGGTTGGTGTCGCGGGTGGCGGAGCGCGGCTGGTCGCCGGCCGAGGTGGGATGGTCGCTGGTGGCCGCGCGGTCGTCGTTCGAGCACCGGGCGGTGGTCGTGGGCTCGGAGAACTCTGAACTCGTCACAAAACTGGGCGAGTTGAAGCCCGTTGCTCCGGCGGGCGATCCGGGCCGTACGGTGTTCGTCTTCCCGGGGCAGGGGTCGCAGTGGGCCGGGATGGCGGTGGAGTTGATGGACTCCTCACCCGCGTTTGCGGCTCGCTTGGCGGAGTGTGAGGCGGCGTTGGAGCCGTTCACCGACTGGTCGTTGAGCGGGGTGCTGCGGGGGGCTGAGGGTGCCCCGGGGCTGGACCGTGTCGATGTGGTCCAGCCGGTGCTGTGGGCCGTGATGGTGTCGTTGGCCGAGGTCTGGCGCGCCCACGGTGTCGAGCCGGCCGCGGTCGTCGGTCACAGTCAGGGCGAGATCGCCGCGGCCTGCGTCGCCGGGGCGTTGAGCTTGGCGGACGGCGCCCGGGTGGTGGCGCTGCGGAGCAAGGCCATCCGTGCCCTGTCCGGCCGGGGCGGGATGGTGTCCGTGGCGCTGCCCTCGTCCGAGGTCCCGGGCCTTGTCGAGCCGTGGGGACGTCGCCTCTCGACCGCGGCCGTCAACGGTCCCACGTCCGTGGTGGTCTCCGGTGACGCGGACGCGCTCGACGAGCTGATGGACGCCTGCCGCGAGCGTGAGATCCGCGCGCGCCGCATCGACGTGGACTACGCCTCGCACTCGGCTCACGTGGAGTCGATCCGCGACGAGCTGCTCATGGCCTTGGCGCCGGTCGCGCCCCGGAAGTCGTCCGTGCCGTTCTTCTCGACGGTGACGGGGGAGTGGCTGGACACGGCGGAGATGGACGCCGGGTACTGGTTCCGGAATCTGCGGCAGACGGTGCGGTTGGAGCCTGCGGTGCGTGCGCTGCTGGCTGCGGATCACCGGGTGTTCGTGGAGGTCGGTCCGCATCCGGTGCTGACGATGCCGGTGCAGGAGACCGCCGAGGCGGCGGGTGCGGATGCCGTGGTGACCGGCACCCTGCGTCGTGATGACGGTGGTCTGTCGCGGCTCTACACCTCTCTCGGTGAGCTGTATGTGAACGGCGTGGAGGTGGACTGGTCCCCGGCGTTCGCGGTGCCTCGTCCGCGGCTCGTGGACCTGCCCACGTACGCTTTCCAGCACCGCCGCTACTGGCTCGCATCGCGCAATCCCGCCGCAGGGCCCGCCGGTCCGGGACTCGCCGACGCCGGGTTCTGGGAGACCGTCGCCCGTGAGGACGCGGACACGCTGGCCGAGACGCTCGGGCTGTCAGACGACGGTGCGCTGCGCGAGGTGCTGCCCGCGCTGTCGTCGTGGCACCAGCAGCGGCAGCGGCGGAGCACGGTCGACGGCTGGCGCTACCGGATCGTCTGGCGGCCCCAACCGGAGCCCGAGCGCAAGGGCTTGGACGATACCTGGGTGGTCGTCGTGCCTGACGGTCACCAGGGCGATCCACTGGTCGAAGGCGTCGTCCGCGCGCTCCGGTCGAGTGCCGCGGACATCAGGACCGTGACCGTCGGCGCGGAGGACGCCGACCGGGCACGGCTGGCGGGCCGGCTGCGGGACGAGGTCGGGGCGGCGGCCGGGACGATCGGGGGCGTGCTGTCCCTCGTGGCCCTGGACGAGCGGCCGTGGACGGACACGGAGACCCTGCCGACCGGGCTGGTGCTGATGACGTCGCTGCTGCAGGCGCTCGGCGATGCGGATATCGACGCTCCGCTGTGGTGTGCGACCCGGGGCGCGGTGTCGGTGAACCGTGCCGATGCCCTCGACCACCCGACGCAGGCGATGGCGTGGGGGCTGGGCCGGATCGCCGCCTTCGAGTATCCGCAGCGGTGGGGCGGACTCGTCGATCTGCCGGGCGAGTGGGACGACCGGGCCGGCCGGCGGCTGGCCGCGGTACTGGCGCAGAGCCCCGGCGAGGACCAGGTGGCGCTGCGCGGGTCCGGAGTCTTCACCCGCCGGATGCTGCGGTCGCTCCCGGGGGACCGGACGGGCGGCGAGGGCTGGCGACCGCACGGCACCGTCCTGGTCACCGGTGGCACGGGCGCGCTGGGCGGGCACCTCGCCCGCTGGCTCGCCCGCAACGGCGCGGAGCATCTCGTCCTCGTCAGCCGCCGGGGCCCCGAGGCGCCGGGCGCCGACGCGCTCGTCGAGGAGCTGGCCGGGCTCGGGGCGCGGGCGACCGTGCGGGCGTGTGATGTCGGCGACCGGGCGGCGGTGGCGGCACTCATCGCGGGTCTGCCGGAGGAGCAGCCGCTGACCGCGGTGGTGCACACGGCAGGGGTCCTCGACGACGGGGTGATCGACCAGCTCACCCCGGACCGCGCCGAGACCGTGTGGGAGCCGAAGGCGGGGGCCGCGTTCGCCCTCCACGAGGCGACCCGGCACCTGGACCTGTCGGCGTTCATCCTGTTCTCCTCCATGGCGGGCACGCTCGGCGGCCCCGGCCAGGGCAGCTACGCGGCGGCCAACGCCTGCCTGGACGCGCTCGCCCAGCAGCGCCGCGCCGAGGGGCTGCCCGCCACCTCGATCGCCTGGGGCGCCTGGGGCGGCGGCGGTCTGGTGGGCGAGGAACTGGCCCAGCGGCTCCGCCGCGACGGCGTGCCCCCGATGGATCCCGGCCTGGCCGTCTCCGCACTGCAGAGGGCCCTGGACGAGGACGAGACGTTCCTGGTCGTCGCGGACGTCGACTGGCGCAAGGCCACGGCCCGGCAGGTCGCCGCGGTCAGTGAGCTGCCCGAGGTCCGGGCGTCGTCCGGCGTGGACGCGGACCAGGCCACGGCGCGTGCGGACGGCCCGCCGCTCGTGGCGCGGCTGCGGGAACTCGCTCCGGGAGAACGGCGCGCCGCCCTGCTGGACGAGGTCCGGGCCACGGCCGCCGCCGTCCTCGGCTACGACCGGCCCGACGCCCTCCCCGCCGACCGGGCGTTCCGCGAGCTGGGCTATGACTCGCTGACCGCCGTCGAACTGCGCAACCGGCTGGCCGGGGCGACCGGTCTGCGGCTGCCGGTGACCCTGGTGTTCGACCATCCGACGGCGACCGCGCTCACGGCGTTCCTCCACGACGGACTCTTCGGCGCGACGCCGGAGCGCGCGGCCCCGGCCGCACCCGCCGTTCCGGCCGACAACGACGATCCGGTCGTCATCGTCGGAATGAGCTGCCGCTACCCGGGCCGGGCCGACTCGCCCGAGGAGCTGTGGCGGCTGCTCGACGAGGGCACCGACGCCGTCTCGGGCTTCCCCACCAACCGGGGCTGGGACATCGAGCGGCTCTACGACCCGGACCCCGACAAGCCGGGTACCTGCTACGCCCGCGACGGCGGGTTCCTCTACGACGCCGACCACTTCGACCCGGCGTTCTTCGGGATCTCGCCGCGTGAGGCGGTCGCCATCGACCCCCAGCACCGCCTCCTCCTGGAGACCTCCTGGGAAGCGATCGAACGGGCCGGCATCGACCCGGAGACGCTCCGGGGCACGGCGGCCGGCGTCTTCGTGGGTTCGAACTACAACGACTACGGCTCCCGCGCGCACACCGCCCCCGAGGGCATGGAGGGCTACCTCGCGACGGGCAGCGCCAGCAGCGTCGCCTCCGGCCGTATCGCCTACACCTTCGGGCTGGAGGGGCCGGCCGTCACGGTGGACACCGCGTGTTCGTCGTCGCTGGTCGCCCTGCATCTGGCGGCCCAGGCCCTGCGGTCCGGCGAGTGTTCGCTCGCGCTGGCCGCCGGCGTGACGGTGATCTCGACCCCGCAGACCTTCATCGAGTTCAGCAGGCAGCGGGCGCTCGCTCCCGACGGCCGCTGCAAGGCGTTCTCGGCGGACGCCGACGGCGCCGGGTGGGCCGAGGGCGTCGGCGTCGTCCTGCTGGAACGGCTCTCCGAGGCCCGCCGGCGCGGGCACCGGGTACTGGCCGTCGTCAAGGGCACGGCCGTCAACCAGGACGGCGCCTCCAACGGCCTGACCGCGCCCAACGGGCCGTCCCAACAGCGGGTCATCCGCCAGGCGTTGGCCAACGCGGGACTGGCCGCGGGCGATGTGGACGCCGTCGAGGCGCACGGGACGGGCACCCGGCTCGGCGACCCGATCGAGGCGCAGGCGCTCCTCGCCACCTACGGCCAGGAACGGCCCGCGGAACGCCCGCTGTGGCTCGGCTCGGTCAAGTCGAACATCGGGCACACCCAGGCCGCGGCCGGGGTCGCCGGCGTCATCAAGATGGTGCAGGCCATGCGGCACGGTGTGCTGCCCCGCACCCTGCACGCCGCGCAGCCGTCGCCGCACATCGACTGGTCGGCGGGGAACGTGCGGCTGCTGAGCGAGCCGCAGGAGTGGACGCCTGGCGACGGTCCGCGCCGGGCCGGCGTCTCCGCCTTCGGCATCAGCGGCACCAACGCGCATGTGATCCTGGAGGAGCCGGAGCCGGAGCCGGAGCCGGAGCCCGGGACCGTGGCCGTCGGGTCCGGTGTCGCGCCGCAGGGCCCTGTGCCGGAGAGCGCCGCCCCGCCCACCGTCGTCCCCTGGCTGCTGTCCGCGCGCGGCGCCACCGCCCTGCGGGCCCAGGCCGGGCGGCTGGCCGACCACCTCGCCCGCAACCCCGGGCTCGCGCCCGCCGATGTCGCACTGTCCCTGGCCACCTCGCGTACCGCTTTCGAGGACCGGGCAGCCCTTGTCGGCCGGGACGCCGGTGAACTGACCGAGGCGCTCCGGGCGTTCGCCGAGGGCCGGGAGCATCCACGGGTCGCCGCCGGCCGCGCCCGCCCCGGAAAGCTGGCCTTCCTCTTCCCGGGCCAGGGATCGCAGCGCGCCGGGACCGGACGGGCCCTCTACGCGACCCACGACGCCTTCGCCGACGCCCTGGACGCGGTCTGCGCACACCTGGACGGCCACCTCGACCGGCCCCTTCGCGAGGTGCTGTTCGCCGAGCCCGGTACGCCCGACGCGGAACTGATCGACCGCACCGTCTACACCCAGGCCGGTCTGTTCGCCCTCGAAGTCGCCCTGTTCCGGCTGCTCGAAAGCTACGGCGTGCACCCGGACCTGCTGCTCGGCCACTCGATCGGTGAACTGGCCGCCGCCCATGTCGCCGGGGTGTTCTCCCTGGCCGATGCCTGCCGCCTGGTCGCCGCCCGCGGCCGGCTGATGCAGGCCCTGCCGGCCGGCGGCGCCATGGTGTCCGTCCAGGCGGCCGAGGAGGACGTCCTGCCACTGCTCGCGCCGTACGGGGACCGGGCCGTGATCGCCGCGGTCAACGGGCCGGCCGCCGTGGTCCTCAGCGGCGACGACGATGCCGTCACCGAGGTCGCCGGACAACTCGCCACCGCCGGACACCGCACCAAGCGGCTGCGGGTCAGCCACGCCTTCCACTCCGCCCGCATGGACGCCATGCTCGACGAATTCGCGTCCGTGGCGGCCGAGTTGACCTATCAGCCGCCGGTCGTCCCCGTCGTGTCGAACGTCACCGGACGCCTGGCCGCGGCCGAGGAGCTGTGCAGCCCCGACTACTGGGTCCGCCACGTACGGCAGGCGGTCCGGTTCCACGACGGGACACGGACCCTGGAGGAGCTGGGCGCGCGGACACTCCTCGACCTCGGGTCCGGGGTGCTGACCGCCATGGCGGACGAGTGCCTGACCACGGACGGGGCTTCCCTCGGTGCGGTACTGCGCCGGGACACCGACGAGGCGGAGTCGCTCACCACGGCCCTCGCCCAGCTGCATCTGCGGGGCCACGGCCCGGACTGGGCCCGGTGTCTCGCGCCCTCGGGCGCCCGGCGGGTGCCGCTGCCGACCTACCCCTTCCAGCGGCAGCGCTACTGGCTGGAGGCCGGCCCGGACCTCACGGACGTCTCCGCCGCCGGGCTGGAGGCGGCCGGCCATCCGCTGCTCGGCGCGGCCGTGCCGCTCGCCGGGTCCGACGGCGCCCTGTTCACCGGACTGATCTCGGCGGGCCGCCAGCCGTGGCTGGCCGACCACGCACTGGACGGCACGCTGCTCTTCCCCGGCACCGGATTCCTGGAACTCGCGCTCCAGGCCGGTGAACGGACCGGCGCCGGCCACCTGGAGGAACTCACCCTGCAGGCCCCGCTGGTGGTCCCGGAGGACGGCACGGCGCAGCTTCAGCTCACCGTCGGGGAGGCGGACGAGTCGGGCCGCCGCCCGCTGTCCGTGCACTCGCGCCCCGCGACCCGCCCGGAGGACGAGGCAGCGCCCTGGACCCGGCACGCCGAAGGCACCCTCGCCGACGGCCCGCCCGGGACGGCGACGCCCGCCGGCCTCACCGCCTGGCCCCCGCCCGGCGCCGACCCGGTCGACATCTCCGACCTCTACGAGCGCACCGCCGCCAACGGCTTCGCCTACGGACCCGCCTTCCGCGGTCTGCACGCCGCCTGGCGCCGCGGCGAGGAGGTGTTCGCCGAAGTCGCCCTGCCCGAGCAGTACCGCGACGGCGCCTTCGTGCTGCACCCGGCGCTGCTGGACGCCGCCCTGCACACCGTCGCCCTGGCCGCCCCCGACACCGAACGCGCCGTCCTGCCCTTCAGTTTCCGTGAGGTCACCGCGGCACCGGCCGCCACCCGCCCGGACACCTTGCGGGTCCGTCTCGCCCGGCAGGCCGACGACACCTACACGGTGCAGCTGGCCGACGCCTGCGGCGGACCGCTCGCCGCGATAGCGGCGCTCGTCCTGCGGCCCGTAGACCCCGCCCAACTGGCCGCCGCCGCACCCGGGCCCGCCGACCTGTACCGGATGGACTGGGCGGACCTGGCGCTCCGCGGACAGCCGGCCGAGCCGTACGCGGTCCTCGGCACGGACGGCATACCGGAACTGCCCGAGGGGCACGGCGCCCGGTACGCGGACCTGTCCGCGCTGGCCGCGGCCGTCGACGCCGGGGCCGAGGTGCCCGCCACGGTCCTCGTCGGCTGCCCGCCCGCCGGGGGCGACCCGGCCCAGGCCACCCGGCAGGTCGTCCACCACGCACTGGAGGCGGCACAGACCTGGCTGAACGACGAGCGGTTCGGCGCCTCGCGGCTGGTCCTGTGCACCCGCGACGCCGTCGCCGATCAGGCCGGCGCGCCGGTCTCCGGACTGCCGCAGTCCGCCGCCTGGGGCCTCCTGCGCACCGCCAAGGCCGAGAACCCGGGCCGCTTCGCCCTCCTCGACCACGACGGCACGGCACGCTCCGCGGCCGCGCTCCCCGCCGCCCTGGCGACCGGCGAACCCGAAATCGCCCTGCGCGAGGGCACGGCCCGGGTACCGCGCCTGGTACGGGCCGGGGCGGCCGAGCCGTTCCGGGGCCTCGGCGACGGTGGAACGGTGCTGATCACCGGGGCCGGCGGCATGCTCGGCCGGCTCGTGGCCCGTCATCTGGTGACGGCGCACGGCGTGCGCGGCCTGCTGCTCGCCAGCCGCCGCGGGCGGACCGCGGACGGGATGCCCGAACTGGAGAAGGAGCTGCGCGAACTGGGCGCGGACGTCGACATCGCCGCCTGCGACCTCGCCGACCGGGACGACACCGCCCGGCTGCTGGCGTCCGTACCGGCCGAACGCCCGCTCACCGCGGTGATCCACACCGCGGGCGTCCTCGACGACGGAGTGATCGGCTCCCTGACGCCCGACCGCATGGACACCGTGCTGCGGGCCAAGGCGGACGCCGTCCTCCACCTCGACGAGCTGACCCGCGGCCTCGACCTGAGGGCGTTCGTCCTGTTCTCCTCGCTCGCCGGGACCTTCGGCGGCGTCGGACAGGGCAACTACGCGGCGGCCAACGCCTTCCTCGACGCCTTCGCCCACGCCCGCCGGGCCGCAGGCCGGCCCGCCGTCTCCCTCGCCTGGGGCCTGTGGGCCGAACGCAGCGGCATGACCACCAAACTGGAAGAGAGCGACCTCCACCGGATGGCCCGGGGCGGGGTGCGCCCCATGCCGTCGGACCAGGCGCTGGCGCTGCTCGACGCCGCACTCGCCGCGGACGAGGCGTTCCTCGTCCCGGCCGGGCTCGACCTGGCGGCGCTGCGGACCGCGGCCGGCGAGGTGCCACCGCTGCTGCGGTCGCTGACCGGGCCGCGGTCCGTGACCTCCGCCGGACGGCCGGGCCCCGCGCCCGCCGCCGACGCCGCGCCGCTCGGCACCCGCCTCGCCGCGCTGCCGGAGCGGGACCGGCACCAGGCGGTGCTCGACGCGGTCCTGGGCCAGGCCGCGCTGGTCCTGGGCCATGCCTCGCCCGACGCGGTCGACCCCGAACGCGGCTTCCTGGAGCTGGGTTTCGACTCGCTGACCGCCGTCGAGCTGCGCAACCGCCTCACCACCGTGACCGGGACCCGGCTGCCCGCGACCCTGCTGTTCGACTACCCGGAACCGGGCGCACTCGCCGACCACCTGCTCGGCAGGCTGGCCGCCACGGCGGAAGCGCAGCCGGCCGACGGAGGCCCCGTAGCCGGCCCGCTCGACGCCTGGCACGCACAGACCGAGCGGCTCATGGACGACGCCACCGCCAGGGCCGCGCTGCGCGGCCGGCTCCAGGGCCTCATGGACCGTCTCGACAGCCTCCCCGAGGACCCGGACACCGCACTGGAGAGCCGGCTGGACCAGGCGTCGGACGACGAGCTGTTCGACTTCATCGAGCAGGAACTCGGCGGCTCGTGAGGCGCTGAGCACTCCCGCACCGGCTCCGGCAGCCCGCCGACGGGCTGCCGGAGCCGGTGCCGTCCGCCCACACGCACCGTGGGCCGCCGCCCGCGGTCCGGGACCCGCCGCAGCACACCACGGGCCCGTGGCGGCGCACGCCCGACAACGCCGGTCGCCGCAGGCCCGGCACCTCCTAGGGGTTCTCTTAGAGTCCCCGGCCGGCGCCCGATTCGGCCGGCCGGCGCCCACAGAATGTGATCAGCGAGTAGAGATTCCAGCGTCGTGGTCGCCGGTGTGAGGCAGGCCGCCGGTCCGCCGGGCGGTCCGGGGAAGGGAGCTGAACGGTGAGCGAGGCAAAGCTCCGCGACTATCTGAAAAGGGTGACGGCGGATCTCCACCGCACCGGCAAGCGGCTGCGGGAGCTGGAGGCCCGCGAGCGCGAGCCCATCGCCATCGTCGCCATGAGCTGCCGCTACCCCGGCAACGTGCGCTCGCCCGAAGACCTCTGGCAGCTGGTCGCCGACGGCACCGACGGCATCACCCCCTTCCCGGAGGACCGCGGCTGGCACGTGGACTCCCTCTACCACCCGGACCCCGCCCACCCCGGCACCTGCTACACCCGGGAAGGCGGCTTCCTCCACGACGCCGCCGACTTCGACCCGGACTTCTTCGCCATGTCGCCCCGCGAGGCACTGGCGACCGACCCGCAGCAGCGCCTCCTCCTCGAAACGTCCTGGGAGGCCTTCGAACGGGCGGGGCTCCGACGGCAGACCCTCAAGGGCAGCCCCACCGGCGTCTTCGTCGGCGTCATGTACAACGACTACGGCTCCCGCTTCACCGAGCCGCCCGCCGGCCTCGAAGGGCACCTCGGCAACGGCAGCGCCGCCAGCATCGCCTCCGGCCGGGTCGCCTACACCTTCGGCCTCGAAGGACCGGCCGTGACGGTCGACACCGCCTGCTCCTCCTCCCTGGTCGCCCTCCACCTGGCCTGCAACGCCCTGCGCCATGGCGAGTGCTCGCTCGCCCTGGCCGGCGGGGTGACCGTGATGTCCACCCCCGTCACCTTCCTGGAGTTCAGCCGCCAGCGCGGGCTGTCCGCCGACGGCCGCTGCAAGGCGTTCTCCGACGACTCCGACGGCACCGGCTGGGGCGAAGGCGCCGGCATGCTGCTGCTGGAGCGGCTCTCCGACGCCCGCCGCAACGGCCATCGCGTCCTCGGCCTCGTCCGCGGCACCGCCGTCAACCAGGACGGCGCGAGCAGCGGGCTCACCGCCCCCAACGGACCGTCCCAGCAGCGCGTCATCCGCGCGGCACTCACCGCCGCGGGCCTGACCGCCGCCGACGTGGACGCCGTCGAGGCGCACGGCACCGGCACCACCCTCGGCGACCCCATCGAGGCACAGGCGCTGCTCGCCACCTACGGCCAGGAACGGGAAGCCGGCCGCCCGCTGTGGCTCGGCACCGTCAAGTCCAACATCGGCCACACCCAGGCCGCGGCCGGTGTCGCCGGCGTCATCAAGATGGTCCAGGCGATGCAGCACGGCGTGCTGCCCCGCACCCTGCACGCCGAGCGGCCCGCCACCCACGTCGACTGGAGCGAGGGCGACGTCCGGCTGCTCAGCGACGCCGTCGACTGGCCCGACACCGACCGCCCGCGCCGCGCCGGCGTCTCGGCCTTCGGCGTCAGCGGGACGAACGCCCACGCCGTCCTCGAACAGGCCCCGCCCGCCGGGACCGCGCCGCCCACCGACACCGCGCCGCCCACCGACGAGGCCGACGCGGCGGAGCCCGCGCCCCCGGTCGAGCAGCCCGCCGCCGCACCGCTCCCGGTCGTGCCCTGGGTGCTCTCCGCCCGCAGCGCACCGGCCCTCAGGGCCCAGGCGGCACAACTGCTGTCCCACGTGGAGCAGTTGACCGACGCCGCAGCCGAGGACATCGGCGCCTCGCTCGCCATCACCCGTACCGCCTTCGAGGAACGCGCGGTGGTCCTGGGCCGGGACCGCGAGGAGCTGCTCCGGCACCTCGCCCGGTTCGCGCAGGGCGACGACACCGTGGCCGTCCGGGGCACGGCCGGCCGCGGCAAGACGGCCTTCCTCTTCGCGGGCCAGGGCGCCCAGCGCCTCGGGATGGGCCGTGACCTCCACGCGGCGTTCCCCGTCTTCGCGGCGGCCTTCGACGAGATCTGCGCCCACCTCGACCCGGAGCTGCCCCAGCCGCTCGCGGACGTCGTCTTCGGGCAGGACGCCGCCGCGCTGGACCGTACCGGCTTCACCCAGCCCGCCCTGTTCGCCTTCGAGGTGGCGCTCTTCCGGCTCGTCGCGTCCTGGGGCCCGGCACCCGACTTCCTGCTCGGCCACTCCATCGGGGAGCTGGCCGCCGCGCACGTCGCCGGTGTCCTCTCGCTGCCGGACGCCTGCCGGCTGGTGGCTGCCCGCGGGCGGCTGATGCAGGCGCTGCCGTCCGGGGGCGCGATGTTCTCCCTGCGGGCCGCCGAGGACGAGGTGCTGCCGCTGCTGGCCGACGACGCCGAACGGCTGAGCGTCGCCGCCGTCAACGGGCCCCGGATGACCGTCGTGGCGGGCGACGAGGACGCGCTCACCGCGCTCGTCCGGCACTTCGAGCAGCAGGGCGGCAAGGCCAAGCGGCTCCGGGTCAGCCACGCCTTCCACTCCCCGCTGATGGCCCCCATGCTCGATGCCTTCCGTTCCGTGGCCGAGAGTGTGACGTTCCATCAGCCCACCCTCCCGGTCCTCTCCAATGTGACCGGGGAGCCGGCCACCGACCTGGCGACCGCCGACTACTGGGTACGGCACGTACGGGAGGCCGTGCGGTTCGCGGACGGCGTCCGGGCGCTGGAACAGCGCGGGGTCACCCGCTTCCTCGAAATCGGCCCCGACGCCACCCTCACCGCCCTGGCGCAGGGCTGCCTCGACACGGACCCCGGCCACCCCGGCCCCCTGCTCGTGCCCGCCCTCCGCAAGGACCGGGCCGAGACGGACAGCGTCCTGACCGCGCTGAGCGCACTGCACACCCGCGGCGTGAGCCCCGACTGGGACCGCCTCTTCCCCGGCGCCGACCGCGTCGACCTGCCCACCTACGCCTTCCAGCGCGAGCGCTACTGGCTCGCGCCCGAGGCGGCCCCCGCGCACCGGCCGGGCGAACACCCCCTGCTCCCGACGGCCCTCACCCTCGCGGACCGCAGCGCCGTCGTCTCCACCGGGCGCCTCACCCCGTCCGCGCACCCCTGGCTCGCCGACCGCGCGATCGACGGCCACATCCAGCTCCCCACCAGTGCCTGCCTCGACCTCGCCCTGCACCTCGGCGCGCTCGCCGGCTGCGAACACGTCGCCGACCTCACGGTGGACACCCCCCTCGTCCTGTCCGGGCAGTCCGCCGTCGAGATCCAGGTGGTGCTCGACGCCGCCGCGGAACCCGACGGGCAGCGCACCCTCACGGTGCACTCCCGCCCCGCCGACCGGCCGGACGACGACACTCCGTGGACCCGGCACGCCCACGGTACGCTCACCGCCGAGCCGCCGCCCCAGCGGACTGGCCATGACCTGCGGATCTGGCCTCCCGCCGACGCCCAGCCGGTGACCCTGGACGACTTCTCCGCGGCTGTGGAAGGCGACGAGCCCCCGCACGGCCTCCCGTCCGGCGGGCCGGGACGCGTATGGCGGCGGGGCGACACGGTGTTCACCGAGGCCGCGCTGCCCGAGGAGTACCGCGGAGACGCGGCCCGGTTCGCCCTCCACCCGGCGCTGCTCGACGCCGTGCTCCAGGCGCTCCCGGCGGCGGGACACCCCGACGCCGTCGCCGTGTCCTGGCGCGACTGCGTGCTGCACGCGGTGGCCGCGGAATCGGTGCGCGCCCGCCTCGTCCCCACGGACGACGGCGGCCTGGACCTCCACCTCACCGACGAACTCGGCGAGCCCGTAGCCTCGTTCGGCTCCGTCACGCCGATACCCGCCACCGAGTTCGCGCCGCCGCAGGGCCCCGACGGCCGCGACGACCTCTTCGCCGTCGAGTGGACCGGGCTGCGGACGCCCACCCCGCAGCAGCGGCCCGGCCGGGTCGCCGTCCTCGACGCGGAAGGGGCCGGGGCCGTCACGGACGCGCCCACGCTCCACCGTGAACTCGACGCGCTCGCCGCGTCCGTGGCACAGGGCGCCGACGCCCCCGACCTCGTCGTCGTGCCCTGGCGGACCGCCGACGTGGCCCCGGCCGCCGCGTCCGGTGAACCGGCCGAGGCCGCCCACGCCTCGGTGGTGCACGCCCTGGCGCTGCTGCAGAAGTGGCTCGCCCTGCCGGGTCTCGCCGACGCCCGGCTGGCCTTCCGTACCCGGGGCGCCGCCGCCACCGGCCCGGACGAGACCGTCACGGACCTGCCCGCCGCCGCGGTGTGGGGCCTGGTGCGCTCGGCGCAGTCGGAGAACCCCGACCGCTTCCTGCTCGTGGACACCGACGGCGACGCCGGCGATACCGGCGACGTCCTGCCCGCCGCCGTGGTGAACGCGGCCATGGGAGCGGGGGAGACCCAGCTCGCCGTTCGTGGCACGCGCCTCCTTGCCCCCCGCCTGACGCGGCTTCCCCAGCCCTCCCGGACCACCACGCCCGCCCCTCCCACGGCCGGGGCCCGCTTCGACGCGTTCCGTACCGTGCTGGTGACCGGAGCCACCGGAACCGTCGGCGCCGCCGTGACCAGACACCTGGTGACGGGGCACGGCGTACGGCATCTGCTGCTCGTCGGCCGACGCGGGGCCGACGCGCCCGGCGCCGTCCGACTCGCCGCCGAATTGCGCGAGATGGGTGCCCGGGTGACGCTGGCCGCCTGCGACGTCGCCGACCGCGCGGCGCTGGCCGACCTGCTGGCCACCCTCCCCGAAGCACACCCCCTGGGTGCGGTCGTGCACGCCGCAGGCGTCCTCGACGACGGGGTGATCTCCTCCCTCACCCCCGAGCGGATCGCCACCGTCCTGCGCCCCAAGGCGGATGCCGCGGTCAACCTCGACCGGCTCACCCGGGACCTCGACCTGTCGGCCTTCGTGCTGTTCTCCTCGGCCGCCGCCACCTTCGGCGGGCCCGGCCAGGGCAACTACGCCGCCGGCAACGCCTTCCTGGAAGCGCTCGCCCACCGGCGCCGCGCCGAGGGCCGCCCGGCACTGGCGCTCGGCTGGGGGATGTGGGCGGAGCGCAGCGAGATGAGCGCCCGCCTGGACGACGCGGACCGGCGGCGGATGGACCGCGGCGGCGTCGGGGTGCTGTCCACCGAGGCGGCGCTCGCCCTGTTCGACCGCTGTCTGGGCCAGGACCGGGCCGTTCCGGTCCCCGTACCGCTCGATGTCGCCGCGATCCGCAGGGGCGGTCCGGCCCTCGCCCCCCTGCTCCGGGGACTGGCCGGCCGCCCCGCCAGGCGGACCGCCGCCCCGGCGGCCGCACCGGGCGGCCACCGCGCGTCCCCGGCCGCCGACGCACTGGCCGGCCTGGCGCCGGAGGAGCGCCGCGCCCACGTCCTCGACCTGGTACGCACCGAGATCGCCGCCGTCCTCGGCCACAGCTCGGCCGGCCGGGTCGACGCGGACCGGGCCTTCGGGGACCTCGGCCTGGACTCCCTGACCTCCCTCGAACTGCGCAACGCGCTCGGCCGCCGCACCGGACTCCGGCTGCCGGCCACCCTGGTCTTCGACCACCCCACGCCCTCGGCCGTCGCCACCTACCTGCTGGCCGAACTGCGAGGCGAAGCACCGGAGTTGGCGGCAGTCGGGGCCGACGCCGCGACGGCCGGTGAGCCCGTCGCCATCGTGGCCATGAGCTGCCGCTTCCCCGGCGGCATCCGGACGCCGGAGGCGTTCTGGGAGTTCCTGGCCGCCGGCGGCGACGCCATCGGGGAGTTCCCCGACGACCGGGGCTGGGACACCGCGGCGCTCTACGACCCCGACCCCGAGCACGAGGGCACGACCTACACCCGCCAGGGCGGCTTCCTCGACGGCGCCGACCGCTTCGACGCCGCGTTCTTCGGCGTCTCGCCCCGCGAGGCCCTGGCCATGGACCCGCAGCAGCGCATCCTGCTGGAGGTCTGCTGGGAGGCGTTCGAGCGGGCCGGTATCGACCCGCACTCCCTGCGCGGCAGCCGCACCGGCGTCTTCGCCGGCACCAACGGGCAGGACTACACCACCGTCCTGGCCGGCGCCGCCGAGGCCGTCGACGGATACCTGGGCACGGGCAACGCCGCGAGCGTGGTCTCCGGCCGGATCGCGTACTCCTTCGGCCTCGAAGGCCCGGCCGTCACCGTGGACACGGCCTGCTCCTCCTCGCTCGTCGCCCTGCACTGGGCCGTCCGCGCCCTCCAGTCGGGGGAGTGCTCGCTCGCCCTGGCCGGCGGCGTCACCGTGATGTCGACCCCCGCCGCCTTCCTGGAGTTCAGCCGCCAGCGCGGGCTGTCCGCCGACGGCCGCTGCAAGGCGTTCTCCGACGGCGCCGACGGCACCGGCTGGGGCGAGGGCGCCGGCATGCTGCTGGTCGAGCGGCTGTCCGACGCCCGGCGCAACGGGCACCCGGTGCTCGCCGTCGTCCGCGGCAGCGCCATCAACTCCGACGGCGCCAGCAACGGCCTCACAGCGCCCAACGGCCCGTCCCAGCAACGGGTGATCAGGGCCGCGCTCGCCGACGCCCGGCTCACGCCCGGAGACGTCGACGCCGTCGAGGCCCACGGCACCGGCACCACCCTCGGCGACCCCATCGAGGCACAGGCGCTGCTCGCCACCTACGGCCAGGAGCGCGCCGGAGACCAACCGCTGTGGCTCGGGTCGGTGAAGTCCAACATCGGGCACACCCAGGCCGCGGCCGGCGTGGCCGGGGTGATCAAAATGGTGCAGGCCCTGCGCCATGGCCTGCTGCCGCGGACGCTGCACCTCGACGCCCCGTCGTCCCATGTGGACTGGACCGAGGGCGCCGTGGAACC
This sequence comes from Streptomyces angustmyceticus, assembly GCF_019933235.1. NCBI lineage: Bacteria > Bacillati > Actinomycetota > Actinomycetes > Kitasatosporales > Streptomycetaceae > Streptomyces > Streptomyces angustmyceticus. The sequence goes on from NZ_CP082945.1 coordinate 7,637,809, forward strand.
GCTGGCCGCCCCTGTCACCTGGCCCGAGCACGGGCGCCCCCGCAGAGCCGCCGTCTCCTCCTTCGGCTTCAGCGGCACCAACGCCCACCTCATCCTCGAACAGGCCACCCCCGAACCGGCCGGGCCCACCGCGCCGGTGAACGGCACACCGCCGGACGCCCAGGACGCCGCCCGCACCGCACCGCTGCCGGTCGTCTGGCCGCTGTCCGCCCGCAGCCCCGAAGCGCTCCGCGCCCTGGCCGCGGCCCTGCACACCCACGCCGAACGCCACGCCGACCTGCCCGCCGCAGCCGTCGGCCACGCCCTGGCCACCACCCGCGCCTCCTTCGAGCACCGCGCGGTCGCCCACGGCACCGACCGCGCCGGCCTCCTGTCCGCCCTGGGCGGCCTGGCCGCCGGGGAGAAGCCGGCCACCGGAACCGCCCACGGCGTGGCCCGCCCCGGCGCACGCACCGCGTTCCTGTTCACCGGACAGGGCGCCCAGCGCCCCGGCATGGGCCGCGAACTGCACGGCACCTTCCCGGTGTTCGCCCAGGCCCTCGACGAGATCTGCGACCACTTCGCCGGCTCCCTCGACCGCCCGCTGCGCGACGTCATGTTCCACGACACCGAGGGACTGCTGCACCGGACGGAGTACACCCAGCCCGCCCTGTTCGCCATGGAGACCGCCCTCCACCGCCTCGCCGAGAGCGCCGGCCTGCGCGCCGACCTGCTGCTGGGCCACTCCATCGGCGAGGTGACCGCCGCACACGTTGCCGGGGTGTTCTCCCTGGCCGACGCCTGTGCCCTCGTCGCCGCCCGCGGCCGCCTCATGCAGGCCCTCCCGGAGACCGGCGCCATGGCCGCGCTCCAGGCGACGGAGGCCGAGGTACGGCCGCTGCTCGACGGGCTCGACCAACAGGTCTGCGTCGCCGCCGTCAACGGCCCCGGCTCCGTGGTGATCTCCGGCGACCGCGCCGCCGTCGCCCGGATCGCCGGCCGGCTGGCCGCCGACGGCCGCCGGACCAAGCAGCTCCAGGTCAGCCATGCGTTCCACTCGCCGCACATGGACCCGATGCTGGCCGAGTTCCGTACCGTCGCCGAAGGGCTCGCCTACCACGAGCCGCGCCTCCCGGTCGTGTCCAACCTGACCGGCGAGACCGCCGCCGAACTGCACCTCCCCGACTACTGGGTACGGCAGGCGCGGGGCGCCGTCCGCTTCCACGACGGCATCCGCGGGCTCGCCGAGCAGGGCGTGGAGCGCTATGTCGAACTCGGCCCGGACGGCACCCTCTCCGCCATGGCCGCCGGCTGTCTGCCCCCCGACGCCACGGGAACCGCGGTCGTCCCGCTGCTCCGCGACCGGACGTCCGAGGCCCGCTCGCTGCTGGACGGCCTCGCCCGCGCCCACGTGCACGGCGCGGACGTCGACTGGTCCGCCGTCGCCAACGCCCACCAGGGGCAGCGGGCGGTCGAGGGCCTGCCCACCTACCCCTTCCAGCGGCAGCGCTACTGGCCGACTCCGCGCGCCCGTGCGACCGCCGGAATCGGCGAGGCCGGCCACCCGCTGCTGAGCGCCGCAGTCGAACTCGCCGACGGCAGCCGGCTGTTCACCGGCCGGCTCTCGGTATCCGATCAGCCATGGCTCGCCGATCACGCCCTGGCGGGCACCGCCGTCGTCCCCGGCACGGCCTTCGTGGAACTCGCCATCCAGGCGGGCGACCGGGCGGGCTGCCCCCGCCTGGCGGACCTGACCCTGGTCAGCCCGCTCGTCCTGCCCGAGGAGGACGCGGTGGACCTCCAAGCGGTCCTCGGCGACGACGACGGACAGGGACACCGCCCGTTCACCGTCCATGCCCGCCGCACCGACCCGGCCCCCGGCGAGCCCTGGACGCTGCACGCCACCGGCACCCTCACCGCCGCCCACCCGGAGCCCGCCGCGCCCGCCGCGTCGGCCTGGCCGCCCGCCGGCTCCGAGCCCCTCCCCGTCGAGGACGTCTATCAGCGGCTGAGCGCGGGCGGGTTCGACTACGGGCCGCTCTTCCAAGGACTGGGCGCCGCCTGGCGCCACGGCGACCAGATTCACGCCGAGGTGACCCTGCCCCGGCCCGCACCCCAGGACGCGGACCGCTTCGCCCTCCACCCGGCGCTGCTCGACGCCGCCCTGCACGCGACGGCGTTCCTGCCGACGGAGGACACCGGCAGCGGACGACTGCCGTTCTCCTGGCGCGGAGTGCAGATCCACGCCACCGGGGCGACGCGGCTCAGGGCCCGCCTCGACCTGTCCGCCCCCGACACCGTCGCGCTTTCGCTCACCGGCACCGACGGCCGGCCCGTCGCCGACATCGAGGCGCTGACGCTGCGCGCGTTCACCCCGGACCGGGCCGCGCTCTCCGCCCGCTCCGCCGGCCCCCTCTACCACCTCGACTGGCCCGTGGCCCCGATGCCCACGACGCCCCCCGAGGAGCCGCCCCGCCTCCTCGTCCTGGACAGCGAGCACCTCGCCACCGACCTGGACGGCGCGGGCCTGCCCACCACCCGGCTGACCGGCCCCGACCTCCCGCAGGCCACCGGCACCGTCCTCGTGGCGCTCCCCGCCGCCGACCCGCACCAGGCGGCCACCGGAGCACTGGCGCTGGTCCAGCGATGGCTGGCGGATCCGCCCGCCGCGGCCCGGCTCGTCTTCGTCACCCGGGGAGCCGTCGACGCCCCCGGCACCACCCACCACGACTCCGCGGCCGCCCCCATCTGGGGCCTGGTGCGCTCGGCGCAGTCCGAGCACCCCGGCCGGTTCGTCCTCGCCGACCTCGACGGCCAGGACGCCTCGTACGCCGCGCTGCCCGCGGCACTGGCCACCGAGGAGCCCCAGTTCGCCGTCCGCGGCGGCACCGTGCACCTGCCGAAGGTCGCCCCCGTCCACGCCGGCGCCGCGCTGCGCGAGCCCGCCGACGGCACCTGCTGGCGCCTCGGCATGACCGGCAAGGGCACCCTCGACCACCTCGCCCTCATGCCCCACGACGACGCCGCACGGCCGCTGGGGCGCGGCGAAGTACGCATCGCCGTACGGGCCGCCGGGGTCAACTTCCGCGATGTGCTGAACGTCCTCGGCATGTATCCCGGCGATGCCGGAGCCTTCGGTCTGGAGGGTGCGGGGGTGGTCACCGAGACCGGCCCCGACGTCCTCGATCTCGCCCCCGGGGACCGGGTGATGGGACTCTTCCCGTACGCCTTCGGCCCGGTGGCGGTGGCCGACGCGCGCATGGTCGTCCGGGTCCCGGAGGGCTGGTCGTTCGCGCAGGCCGCGTCCGCCCCGGTGGTCTTCCTCACGGCGTACTACGCGCTGGTCGAACTCGGCGGCCTCCGGGCCGGCGAGTCGGTCCTCGTGCACGCCGCCGCGGGCGGGGTGGGCATGGCCGCCGTGCAGGTGGCACGCCACCTGGGCGCGGAGGTGTTCGGCACCGCGAGCCGGGGGAAGTGGGAGACCCTTCGGGAGCTGGGGCTGGACGACGCGCGGATCGCTTCCTCGCGTGATCTGGACTTCGAGGATTCGTTCCTGACGGCGACCGGCGGCCGGGGCATGGATCTGGTGCTGGACTCCCTGGCACGGGAGTTCGTCGACGCCTCGCTGCGATTGCTGCCGCGTGGCGGGCGGTTCCTGGAGATGGGCAAGACCGACATCCGTGAGCCCGCGCAGGTGGCCGCCGCACACGAGGGCGTCCGCTACCTGGCCTTCGACCTGATCGAGGCCGGTCCGGACCGGATCCGGGAGATGTTCGCGCAGGTCCGTGAGCTGTTCGACCAGGGTGTGCTGACGCCGTTGCCGGTGACCGCGTGGGACGTGCGGCGGGCCCCCGATGCCTTCCGCCACCTCAGCCAGGCCAAGCACATCGGCAAGGTCGTCCTGACGATGCCGGTGGCGCTCGATCCGGCCGGCACCGTACTGATCACCGGCGGGACGGGCGGTCTGGGCGCGCTGGTGGCCCGGCACCTGGTGACCGGGCACGGCGTACGGCATCTGATGCTGGCCGGCCGCCGCGGCCCCGACGCCCCGGGCGCGGACGCCCTGCGCGACGAACTCGCCGCCCTGGGCGCGGAGGTCACCGTCGCGGCCTGCGACACCGCCGACCGCGACGCCCTGCGCGGGCTGCTGGACCGCGTACCGAAGGAGCATCCGCTCACCGCGGTCGTGCACACCGCGGGCGTCCTCGACGACACCGTCGTCACCTCGCTCACCCCCCAGCGGCTCCGTACGGTCCTGCGCCCCAAGACCGATGCCGTGGCCCTTCTGCACGCTCTCACCCGCGACGAGGATCTGGCCGCGTTCGTGGTGTTCTCCTCGACGGCCGGCGTGTTCGGCTCGCCCGGACAAGCCAATTACGCCGCCGCCAACGCCTTCTGCGACACCTTCGCCGCCGAGCGCCGGGCCGCCGGGCTCCCCGCCACCTCGCTCGCCTGGGGCCCCTGGTCCCGGACGACGGGTATGACCAGCGGACTCACCGAAGCCGATCTGCGGCGGATGGCGCGCGCCGGCCTGCCCGCCCTGACCCCGGACCACGGACTCGCCCTGTACGACGCGGCACGGGACCGCCCCGAGGCGGCCCTGCTGCCGATGCTCGTCGACACCCGGGCGCTGGGCTCGGCCGGTCCCGTACCCCCGCTGCTCAGCGGCCTGCTGCCGACCGCACCCCGCCGGCCGGCCGCCGCCGCCCCCGCGGCACCGGCCGGCCCGGACGCCGCCGGCGCCCTCGCCCGTACGCTCGCCACCCTCAGCCGCGACGAGGCCCACCACACCCTGCTCGACGTGGTGTGCACCCAGGTCGCCGCCGTACTGGGCCACGCCTCCGCGGCCGAGGTCGGCGACCAGCAGTCCTTCAAGGACCTCGGCTTCGACTCGCTCACCGCCGTCGAACTGCGCAACCGGCTCAACACCGCGACCGGGGCCCTGCTGCCCGCCACGCTGGTCTTCGACCACCCCACACCGCTGGCCCTGGCCGACCACCTGTGCGCGGAACTCGCCCCCGAGCACCCCGCGGCGGCCTCCGCCGCACCGGAGGACGACGCGGCGGTACGGGAGGCCCTGGCCGCCATCCCCCTCGCCCGCCTGCGGGCGGCCGGGCTGCTCGACGACCTGCTGGCGCTGGTGCCGCCGGCGGCACCCGGCACCGACCACGGGGCCGGAGCCGACGCCGCCACCGACCCCGACGCCCTCGACAGCATGGAAGTCGACGACCTCGTGCGCCTCGCGTTCGGCGCGGCGGACGGCTGAGCACCCCCGTCCCGACGAAGCCACACCCGACGAAGCCGGAATGATGGAGAGCTGACCAATGGCCACGTCCGCGGATCAGATCGTCGAAGCCCTCCGGGCCTCGCTGCGGGAGAACGACCGGCTGCGCAAGCAGAACCAGCAACTGGTCGACGCTGCCGGTGAACCCCTCGCCATCGTCGCCATGAGCTGCCGCTTCCCCGGCGGTGTGCAGACGCCCGAGGAGTACTGGCAGCTGCTCGCGGAGGGCACCGACGCGCTGTCCGACTTCCCCGCCGACCGGGGCTGGGACCTGGGCGCCCTCGACGTGACGACCACCCGCGGCGGATTCGTCCACACCGCCGACGAGTTCGACCCGCAGTTCTTCGGCATGAGCCCCCGGGAGGCGCTGGCCACCGACCCCCAGCAGCGGCTCCTCCTGGAGGTGTCCTGGGAGGCACTGGAGCGGGCGGGCATCGACCCGATGACGCTGCGCGGCAGCAGGACCGCCGTCTTCGCGGGCTGCAGCAACCAGGAGTACGGCTCCGGGCTGCGCGGCAACGTCCCCGAGGGCGTCGAAGGGCACATCCTCACCGGCACCACGGGCAGCGTCGTCTCCGGCCGGGTCGCCTACGCCCTCGGCCTCGAAGGCCCCGCCGTCACCGTCGACACGGCCTGCTCCTCCTCGCTGGTCACCCTGCACCTCGCCGCACAGTCCCTGCGGGCGGGCGAATGCGACCTCGCCCTCGCCGGCGGCGTGGCCATCATGTCCACCCCCGCCGCCTTCGCCGAGTTCGGCCGGCAGGGCGGACTCGCCAGCGACGGCCGGTGCAAGCCGTTCTCCGACGACGCCGACGGCACCGGCTGGGGCGAGGGCGCCGGGATGCTCCTCGTCGAACGGCTCTCCGACGCCCGTCGCCACGGCCACCCCGTGCTCGCCCTGCTGCGCGGCAGCGCCCTCAACCAGGACGGCGCCTCCAACGGCCTCACCGCCCCCAACGGCCCCGCCCAGCAGCGCGTGATCCGCTCCGCGCTCAGCGGCGCCGGACTGTCCGCCGCCGATGTGGACGCCGTCGAGGCCCACGGCACCGGTACGACGCTGGGCGACCCCATCGAGGCACAGGCGCTGCTCGCCACCTACGGGCAGGACCGCCCGGCCGACCGCCCGTTGTGGCTGGGCTCGGTGAAGTCCAACATCGGGCACACCCAGGCCGCCGCGGGCGTGGCCGGCGTGATCAAGATGGTCCTCGCCCTGCGGCACGGCGTCCTGCCGCAGAGCCTGCACACCACCCGGCCCTCCACCCACGTGGACTGGTCGGCGGGCCACGTCCGGCTGCTGACCGAGCCCGTGGCCTGGCCCGACGGCGCACGGCCGCGCCGCGCCGCCGTCTCCTCCTTCAGCATCAGCGGCACCAACGCCCACACCATCCTGGAACAGGCCCCGCAGGACCGGACCCACCAGGGCACGGAACAGCCCCCGGCCGAGGGCGAACAGCCCCCGGCGGACGGGGAGACGGCCGCTGAGGCCACCCCGCTGCCCACCGCCGCCCGCCTTCCCCACATCCCGTGGGTGCTCTCCGCCCGCAGCGCGGACGCCCTGCGGGCACAGGCCGGCCGGCTGCGCGCGCACCTGGACGCCCACCCCGGCACCGACCCGTACGATCTGGCCTACTCGCTCGCCACCTCCCGGTCCGCCTTCGAACACCGCGCGGTCCTGCTCGGCACCGACCCGGCCGCACTGCGCGGCGAGCTGACCGCACTCGCCGAGGAGGGCCCGCTCGCCGCGGGCGCGGTCAGCGGCTCCCCCCTCCGCGGCAAGACCGCGTTCCTGTTCACCGGCCAGGGCGCCCAGCGCCTCGGCATGGGCCGCGAGCTGTACGCCACGTTCCCGGTCTTCGCCGACGCCTTCGACGCCGCCTGCGCACACCTCGACCCGGAGCTCGAACGGCCGCTGCGGGCCACCGCCTTCGGCGACGACCCCGCACCGCTGGACCGCACCGGACACACCCAGCCCGCCCTCTTCGCCGTCGAAGTGGCCCTCTTCCGGCTGCTCACCTCGTGGGGCATCGAGCCCGACATCGTCATGGGCCACTCGATCGGCGAACTCGCCGCCGCACACATCGCCGGCGTGCTGTCCCTCCCCGACGCCTGCCGTCTGGTCGCGGCCCGCGGACGGCTGATGCAGGCCCTCCCGCCAGGCGGAGCCATGGCCTCCCTCCAGGTGACCGAAGCCGAGGTGCTGCCGCTGCTGGCCGACACCGCGGACCGGGTGAGCATCGCCGCGGTCAACGGCCCCGAGGCCACCGTCGTCGCCGGCGACGAGACCGCCGTCGACGCCCTCGCCGGCCACTTCCGGGACCTGGGCCGCAAGGTCTCCCGCCTCCGCGTCAGCCACGCATTCCACTCGCCGCTCATGGACCCGATGCTGGCGGACCTGCGCGCCACCGCCCGCGACCTCACCTACCACCCGCCGCGGATCCCGGTCATCTCCAACGTCACCGGCCGCCTCGCCACCGCCGACGACCTGTGCGACCCCGACTACTGGGTACGCCACGCCCGCCAGGCCGTACGCTTCGCCGACGGCGTCCGCGCCCTCGCCGAACGCCACGTCACCCGGCTCGTCGAACTCGGCCCCGACGGCACCCTCACCGCCCTGGCCGCGGCCTGCCTGCCCGACGGCGACCGGCTGCTGACCCCCCTCCTGCGCAAGGACACCCCCGAGGCCCTCAGCCTGCTCACCGCGCTCAGCCGGCTCCACATCTCCGGCGTCTCCCCGGACTGGGCCGCGCTGCTGCCCGGCGCCCGCCGCGTCGACCTCCCCACGTACGCGTTCCAGCGCACCCGCTACTGGCTCAACGCCACACCCTCCGACGACACGCCCGGCACGGCGCCGGTCGACGCCGCGTTCTGGACCGCCGTCGAGCAGCAGAACGTGCCGGAACTCGCCGACAGCCTCAGCCTCGACCGCTCCCTCCTCGAACCGGTCGTCCCCGCACTCGCGGCCTTCCACCGCGACCAGCAGCAGCACTCCACCGCCCGGACCTGGCGCTACGCGGAACACTGGGAGCCGGTCGAGCCCCACCCCGCCGCGCACGCCCCGGCCCACTGGCTGCTCGCCGTCCCCGCCGACGGGCCGGAGCACCACCAGGCCGTCACCGACGCCCTCACGACCGCACTGGCCCGGCCCGGCACGACCGTCACCACCCTGAGCCTGCCGCCCGACGCCGACGCCGACCACATCGCCCAACGGATCGAGGAGACCCGCGACCGGGACCGCGACCCGGACGAGATCCACGTGCTCTCCCTCCTCGGCCTCGGCACCGCCCGCGACCCCCACCACCCCGACGCCCCCGCCGCCCTCACCGTGACCGCCGCCCTCGTCCAGGCACTCCTGCGCGCCGCCGCCCCGGTCCGGCTGTGGACCGCGACCCGGGGCGCCGTCAGCATCGGCCGCTCCGACCCCCTCAGCGACCCCGGACAGGCCACCCTCTGGGGCCTCGGCCGCACCGCCGCCATCGAACACCCCGACCACTGGACCGGCCTCGTCGACCTGCCGGAACAACTCGACGACCGCACCCTGGACCGCCTGTGCGCGGTGCTCCACAGCTCCGGTCACGCCACCGGCCACGACAACGAGTTCGCCCTCCGCGCCTCCGGCCTCTTCGCCCGCCGGCTGATCCGCGCCTCCCGCCCCGAGCAGCCCCGCGCCGCGGCCGCCTGGACCCCGGCCGGTACCACGCTGATCACCGGCGGCACCGGCACCATCGGCTCCGCCCTCGCCCGCCGACTGGCCCGCGAAGGCGCCGCCCACCTGCTCCTCATCAGCCGGCGCGGCCCCGACGCCCCGGGCGCCCAGGACCTCGTCGCCGAACTCACCGCACACGGCACCCGCACCACCCTCGCCGCCTGCGACCCCGCCGACCGCGACGCCCTGGCGCGGCTCCTCGCCTCCCTCCCCGAGGACCAGCCACTGACCAGCGTCTTCCACACCGCGGGCGTACTCGACGACGGCACCCTCGCCACCATGGACGCCGAGCGGTTCGCCACCGTCCTCCGCCCCAAGACCGAGGCCGCCGCCCACCTCCACGAACTGACCCGCGGCCACGACCTGACCGCGTTCGTCCTCTTCTCCTCCATCGCCGGCACCCTCGGCGCGGCCGGCCAGGCCAACTACGCCGCGGCCAACGCCGGCCTGGACGCCCTCGCCCAGCACCGCCGCGCCCACGGCCTGCCCGCGACCAGCATCGCCTGGGGCCCCTGGGCACACGAGGGCATGGCCGCCGACCCCACCCTGCGCGCCAAGCTCAGCCGCGCCGGCCTGCCGCCCATGGAGCCGGACACCGCCCTGGTCGCCCTGCACCAGGCACTCGACCACGGCGAGACCCACCTCGTCATCGCCGACATCGACTGGGACCTGTTCCCCGCGGGCCGCAACGCGCTCTTCGGCAAACTGCCCGAAGCCGCCGCCCAGAACCCCGACCAGGACACCCCCGCCGACGACGTCCGCAGCCGCCTCGCCACCCTGCGCACCCCCGCCGAACAGGAACAACACCTGCTCCGCCTGGTACGCCGGACCCTCGCCGCCGTACTGGGCTTCCCGGGCCCCGACGCCGTCGACACCACCCGCACCTTCCAGGAACTCGGCACCGACTCCCTCACCGCCGTCGAGCTGCGCAACACGCTCACCGCCGCCGTCGGGCTGCCCCTGTCCCCGACGCTCGTCTTCGACCACCCGACACCGCCGGCCCTGGCGCGTCACCTGCGCTCCGAACTCCTCGGAGACCCCGGCGAGCAGCACACCGCCGCACTCGCCCACCCCGTCCAGGCGGACGGCGAACCGATCGCCATCGTCGGCATGGCCTGCCGCTACCCCGGCGACGTACGCTCCCCCGACGACCTCTGGCAGCTGATCGCCGACGGCGGCGACGCCATCACGCCCTTCCCCGACGACCGCGGCTGGAACATCGACGCCGTCTACGACCCCGACTCCGGTTGCCCGGGCACCAGTTACGTCCGCGAGGGCGGCTTCGTCCGCGGCGCCGGCGACTTCGACCCCGGCTTCTTCGGGATCTCACCCCGCGAGGCACTGGCCATGGACCCCCAGCAACGGATGCTGCTGGAGATCTCCTGGGAAGCCGTCGAACGCGCCGGCATCGCCCCGCTCTCGCTACGGGGCAGCCGCGGCGGACTGTTCGTCGGCTGCGGCTACCAGGGCTACGGATCGGGCTCCGTCGACATGCCCGACGACCTCCTGGGCCATCTGCTCACCGGAAGCTCCGGCGCCGTGGTCTCCGGCCGCGTGGCGTATGCCCTGGGCCTGGAGGGGCCCGCGGTCACCGTGGACACGGCCTGTTCCTCGTCGCTGGTCGCCCTGCACCTGGCGGTGCAGTCCCTGCGCTCGGGCGACTGCGACCTCGCCCTCGCCGGCGGCGTGACCGTGATGTCCACGCCCGGAGCGTTCATCGAGTTCAGCCGGCAGCGCGGCCTCGCCGCCGACGCCCGCTGCAAGGCGTTCGCCGAGTCCGCGGACGGCACGATCTGGGGCGAGGGCGCCGGCGTCGTGCTGGTCGAACGCCTCTCGGACGCCCGGCGCAACGGCCACCGTGTGCTCGCGGTCGTACGCGGCAGCGCGGTGAACCAGGACGGTGCCTCCAACGGCCTCACGGCCCCGAACGGACCCTCCCAGCAGCGGGTGATCCGGCAGGCACTGGCCGGCGCGGGGCTCTCGGCATCGGACGTCGACGCCGTCGAGGGCCACGGGACGGGCACCACGCTGGGCGATCCGATCGAGGCCCAGGCCCTCCTTGCCACCTACGGCCAGGACCGCGCCGCGGACCGCCCGTTGTGGCTGGGTTCCGTGAAGTCGAACATCGGCCACACCCAGGTGGCAGCCGGCGTGGCCGGCGTCATCAAGATGGTGGAGGCCCTCCGGCACGGCGTCCTGCCCCGGCAGCGGTACGCCGAGCAGCCGACCTCACACGTGGACTGGTCGACCGGCCACGTCCGGCTGCTGACCGAGGACGTGCAGTGGCCCGAGGGAGACCGCCCCCGCCGGGCCGGCGTCTCGTCCTTCGGCGTGAGCGGCACCAACGCCCACGTCATCCTCGAACAGCCTCCGACGCACACACCGCGCGACGACGACCGCGACGAGCCCCGGGACGGAACGCAGGACGCGCCCACGCGAACGCCCGCACCGGCCGCCCTCGTGCCCTGGGTCCTCTCCGGACGCACCGACGCGGCCCTCAAGGCACAGGCGGAACGCCTGTCGGAACACCTCACGGCACGCCCCGAACTGGACGCGGGGGACATCGGACTCTCGCTCGCCACCACCCGCTCGCCGTTCGAACACCGGGCCGTCGTCCTCGGCCAGGACCGGGACACGCTGCTCGCCGGCCTCCACGCCCTCGCCCACGGCGAGCCACAGGGCAACATCACCCAAGGCACGACCACCCCCGCGGGCAGCCTGGCCTTTCTGTTCGCGGGTCAGGGTTCCCAACGCCCGGGGATGGGGCGGGAGTTGTACGACACCTTCCCGGTCTTCGCGGACGCCTTCGACGCGGTGTGTGCGCACTTCGACGGCGCGTTGGAGTCTTCGTTGCGGGGTGTGGTGTTCGGCGAGGACGCGGAGGTGCTGAACCGGACGGAGTTCACGCAGCCGGCGTTGTTCGCGGTGGAGGTGGCGCTGTTCCGGCTGGTGGAGTCGTTCGGTGTGCGGCCGGATTTCCTGGTGGGGCATTCCATCGGTGAGTTGGCGGCCGCGCATGTGGCGGGCGTCTTGTCGCTGGAGGATGCGTGTCGTCTGGTCGCGGCGCGTGGCCGGCTGATGCAGGCGTTGCCCGCCGGCGGGGCGATGGTCGCCCTGCAGGCCACCGAGGACGAGGTGCTGCCGCTGCTGGCGGGCCAGGAGCAGCGGGTGAGCATCGCCGCGGTGAACGGTCCGCGGTCGGTCGTCGTCTCCGGCGAGCAGTCCGCGGTGGCGGAGATAGCGAGCCGTTTCGAGTCCGAGGGGCGGAAGGTGAAGCGGCTGCGGGTGAGCCATGCCTTCCACTCGCCGCTGATGGAGCCGATGCTCGACGAGTTCCGGGCGGTCGCGGAAAGCGTGACCTTCGCGGAGCCCCGTATCGCGGTGGTCTCCAACGTCACCGGCGAACTCGCCACGCCGCAGGAATTGACGTCCGCCGACTACTGGGTGCGGCATGTCCGTGAGGCCGTCCGCTTCGCCGACGGCATCCGCCGGCTCGTCGAGAACGAGGTCACCCGGTTCCTGGAGATCGGCCCGGACGGCACCCTGACCGCCATGGCACAGGGCTGCCTCGACGGCGATACAGACCCGGACCACCTCCTCGTCCCCGCCCTGCGCAAGGACCGTCCGGAGGCCACCGGGCTCCTCACCGCACTCGGCCACGCCTACACCCGCGGCGTCCCCGTCGACTGGTCCACGCTCTTCGCCGGCACCGGCGCCCAGCAGGTCGAACTGCCCACCTACGCCTTCCAGCACCAGCGCTTCTGGCTCGGACTCGCCCACACCAGCGCCACCAACCTCGGTTCGGCGGGACTGCAGGCAGCCGAGCACCCCCTCCTCGCGGCCACCATTACGCTCGCCGACTCCTCCTCCGTCGTCTTCACCGGCCGGCTCTCCGCGCAGGACCACCCGTGGCTCGCGGACCATGTCGTGGACGGCTCCCTTCTCGTCCCCGGCACGGCCTTCCTGGAACTCGCGCTCCGCGCCGCCGACCAGGCCGGCTGTGACCACGTCGAGTCGCTGACCGTCGAAGCCCCCCTGGTGCTCCCGGCCCACGAATCAGTCCAGCTGCAAATGCGCATCGAGGAACCGGACCTCAACGGCACCCGCGCGCTGACCCTCCACTCCTGCCGCATCGGAAGCACCGGAGTCGCGGAGGAACCGTGGGTCCGGCACGCCACCGGCCTGCTCGGGACGGACGGCCACCGCGAGACCTTCGACTTCGCCGTCTGGCCCCCGGAAGGCGCGCAGCCCGTCCCGACGGACGGTCTCTACGACGCCTTCGCCGACGCCGGGATCGCCTACGGTCCCGCCTTCCGCGGACTGCACAGCGTCTGGCGGCGCGACGCCGACCTCTTCGCCACGGTGGAGCTCCCCGAAGCGACCGAGACCTCCTCCTTCGGGCTGCACCCCGCCCTGCTGGACAGCGTCCTCCACGCCCTGGCACTCGATGCGGACGAGACTGCCGTACTCGGTCAACTGCCGGTCTCCTGGCAGGACGTGAAGCTGTACGCCTCGGGGGCCGGCGTGCTGCGGGCCCGCATCTCGACGCGTGCGGAGGGCGGGCTGTCGCTCCAGCTGGCGGATGCCGTGGGGCAGCCGGTGGCGGACATCGGCTCCCTCACCCGGCAGCCCATGACGCCCGAGACGTTCGGCCGCGCCCGGCAGGGCAGCGCCCACTCCGACGCGCTCTACCGGGTCGACTGGACGCGCATACCCGAGAACACCACGGAACCCGTCGACCCCGTGGACATCCACGATATCCACGACATCCACGACGTCCACGACCTCCACACCCTCGGCTCCACACCGGCCGACGCCGACCCTTCCTACGTCGCGCTGCGCCTCGACGCCGTCACCGCTGAGGCCGCCGGAACTCCGGAGGCCGCACGGGCCGCCACCTACCGGGCTCTGGCCTGCATCCAGAAGTGGACGGAAACCGAGCGCCCCTCAGCCACGCGACTCGTGGTGGTGACACGGAACGCCGTCCCGGCGGAACTGCGGCAGCCCGACCCCGCACAGGCCGCGGTCTGGGGCCTCGTCCGGGCCGCACGCGTGGAGCACCCCGACCGCTTCGTCCTGGTGGATGTGGACGGTACGGACGCCTCGCTGGCGGCGCTGCCGGCCGCGCTGGCCTCGGGGGAGCCCGAACTCGCCCTGCGGCAGGGCACGGCCCATTCGCCGAGGCTGAGCACGAACATCCGGCGGGACGAGCTGCCGATGCCGTGCCCGCCGCAGGAGGGATGGTGCCTCCAGAACGCCGACGAGGGCACGTTGGAGAGCCTGCGCCTGGTGCGCCGCCCCGAGGCATGGGACGAACTGGAGCCCGGCCAGGTGCGCATCGCGGTGCGGGCCGCCGGGGTGAACTTCCGCGATGTGCTGAACGCCCTCGGCACGTATCCGGGGGACGCGGGGGCTTTGGGCCTGGAGGGCGCCGGCGTCGTGACCGGGACGGGCCCGGGGGTGGTGGGCCTGGCGCCGGGGGACCGGGTGATGGGGGTCTTCCCGTATGCCTTCGGCTCGGTGGCGGTGGCGGACGAGCGCATGATCGTCCGGGTCCCGGAGGGCTGGTCGTTCGCGCAGGCGGCGTCGGCTCCTGTCGCCTTCCTGACGGCGTATCACGCACTGGTCGAGTTGGGCGGGGTGCGGCCGGGCGACTCGGTGCTGGTGCATGCCGGGGCGGGTGGCGTCGGCATGGCCGCGGTGCGGTTGGCACGGCATCTGGGGGCGGAGGTGTTCGCCACCGCCAGCCCGGGGAAGTGGGGGACGCTGCGCGCTCTGGGGCTGGACGACGCGCATATCGCCTCGTCGCGTGATCTGGACTTCGAGGGCGCGGTCCTGGCGGCGACCGGTGGCCGGGGCGTGGATGTGGTCCTGGACTCCCTGGCGCGGGAGTTCGTGGACGCCTCGCTGCGGCTGCTGCCGCGCGGCGGGCGGTTCCTGGAGATGGGCAAGACCGATGTCCGTGACGCGCAGGAGGTCGCGGCCGCGTACGACGGCGTGCGCTACCGGGCCTTCGATCTCTTCGACGCCGGAGCGGACCGGATCGGGAGGATGCTCGCGCACGTACGGGAGCTGTTCGAGGGGGGTGTGCTGGAGCCGCTGCCGGTGACGGCGTGGGATGTGCGCAAGGCCCCTGAGGCCCTTCGGTATCTCGGTCAGGCCCGGCATGTGGGCAAGGTCGTGCTGACGATGCCGGTTCCGCTGGACGCGGAGGGGACGGTGCTGGTCACGGGCGGCACGGGTGGCCTGGGCGCCCTGGTGGCGCGGCATCTGGTGGCCGAGCACGGGGTGCGGCGTCTGCTGTTGGCCAGCCGTCGCGGGGCGAAGGCTCCCGGTGTGGACGCGCTGCGCGAGGAGCTGGCGGCTCTGGGCGCCGAGGTCGAGGTCGCCGCCTGCGACACGGCCGACCGCGAGGCCGTGGGCGGCCTGCTGGACTCCGTCCCGGAGCAGCACCCCCTCACCGCCGTCGTCCACACCGCCGGCGTACTCGACGACGGCATGCTGTCCTCGCTCACACCGGCCCGTATGGACACGGTGCTGGCGCCGAAGGCGGACGCGCTGGTGCACCTCGACGAGCTGACGCGCGGCGCGGACCTCGCGGAGTTCCTGGTGTTCTCGTCCGTGGCGGGAACGTTCGGCAGCGCGGGCCAGGGCAACTACGCGGCGGCGAACGCGTTCGTGGACGCCCTGGTGTGCCGGCGCAGCGGGTCGGGGCTGCCGGCGCGGTCGTTGGCCTGGGGTGCGTGGGCTCCGGACGCCGGAATGACCGGCGAACTGAGCGAAGCCGACCTGCAACGCATGGCACGCGGCGGCATCACCCCCTTCACCGAGGAGCGGGGCGTGGAGGCGTTCGACGCCGCCCGCCACACCGCCGTACCCGTGGTCGTCCCCGTCCAGCTCCATCACACGATGCTGCGGGAGCAGGACACCGCGGGCGTCCTTCCGCCGCTCATGCGCGGCCTGTTGGGCCGGAGCGCTCGGCGTACCGCGGTCTCCTCGGCGGCGGCGAAGTCGCCGGCGGACGTCCTGCGGTCCCGTCTCGCGCCCCTGCCCGCGGACGAGCGCAGGGCCGCGCTCCTGGAACTCGTCCGCACCCAGTCGGCACTGGTCCTCGGACACCCGGGCCCCGAGGCGATCGAGCCCACCCGCGACTTCCGCGGCCTCGGCGTCGACTCCCTCACCGCCGTGGAGTTGCGCAACCACCTCCAGGCCGCCACGGGACTGCCGCTGCCCGCCACCCTGGTCTTCGACTACCCGTCCCCGCTGGTGGTGGCCCGCCACCTGGAAGGCGAACTGTCCGGTGGCGACGGAACGGTTGACGCGGGAGCCATCACTCCGACGGCGGTGGCGTCTTCGGATGAGCCGGTGGCGATTGTGGCGATGAGTTGTCGGTTCCCGGGTGGTGTGGCTTCGCCGGAGGAGTTGTGGGGGTTGTTGGTTCGGGGTGGGGAGGGTGTGGTGCCGTTCCCAGTGGATCGTGGTTGGGATGTTGCGGGGTTGTATGACCCGGAGCCGGGTGTGCCGGGGAAGGTGTCGACGTGTTCGGGTGGGTTTTTGTCGGGGGTTGGGGATTTCGATCCGGCGTTTTTCGGTATTTCGCCGCGTGAGGCGGTGGCGATGGATCCTCAGCAGCGGTTGTTGTTGGAGGCGTCGTGGGAGGCGTTGGAGCGGGCGGGGATTGTTCCTGGGTCGTTGCGTGGTTCGCGGACGGGGGTGTTTGCGGGGACGAATGGTCAGGATTACACGGGGTTGTTGGTGGCGTCGGGTGAGGAGGATTTGGGGGGTTATATCGGTACGGGTAATGCGGCGAGTGTGGTGTCGGGGCGGTTGTCGTACACGTTTGGGTTTGAGGGTCCTGCGGTGACGGTGGATACGGCGTGTTCGGCGTCGTTGGTGGCGTTGCATTTGGCGGTGGGGTCGTTGCGTGCGGGTGAGTGTGATCTGGCGTTGGCGGGTGGGGTGACGGTGATGTCGACGCCGGGGTTGTTTGTGGATTTCAGTCGGCAGCGGGGGTTGGCTGCGGATGGTCGGTGTAAGGCGTTTTCGGATGGGGCGGATGGTGCGGGGTTTTCCGAGGGTGTGGGTGTGTTGGTGGTGGAGCGGTTGTCGGATGCGCGGCGGAACGGGCATCGGGTATTGGCGGTGGTGCGTGGCAGTGCGGTGAATCAGGATGGTGCGTCCAATGGTCTGACGGCGCCGAATGGTCCGTCGCAGCAGCGGGTGATCCGGCAGGCGTTGGGGGCGGCTGGTCTGTCCGCGTCGGACGTGGATGTGGTCGAGGCGCATGGGACGGGTACGTCGCTGGGCGATCCGATCGAGGCGCAGGCCCTGCTTGCCACGTACGGGCAGGGGCGGGACGACGACCGGCCGTTGTGGTTGGGGTCGGTGAAGTCGAATATCGGGCATACGCAGGCGGCTGCGGGTGTGGCGGGTGTCATCAAGATGGTGCTGGCGTTGCAGCACGGTGTTCTGCCGCAGACGCTGCACGTGGATGAGCCGTCGTCGCATGTGGACTGGTCGGCGGGCGATGTGCGGTTGCTGACGGAGCCGGTGCAGTGGCCGGAGGCCGGCCGTCCGCGTCGGGCCGGTGTGTCGTCCTTCGGCATCAGCGGCACCAACGCCCACGCCATCATCGAAGAGGCGCCGCCGACCGATGACATGGCGGAGTGCGCCGAGGAGCCGTTGAAGCTTCCGGCAGTGCCCTGGGTCATTTCAGGACGTGATGAGGCCGGCCTGACGGCACAGGCACACCGGCTCCTGGCGCACCTCGACGAGTTCCCGCTCGATGCCTCCGATGTCGGCTGTTCCCTGGCTACGTCGAGGGAGATATTCGACCACCGTGCCGTGCTGCTCGTGGACGATCAAGAGACGGCCGTACAGGGGCTGACCGCGCTCGCCGAAGGCCGAAAGGCCGCCGGCGTGGTGCGCGGGGAAAAGGGGCAGGGCCGGACCGCATTCCTGTTCACGGGGCAGGGCGCGCAGCGACTGGGGATGGGCTGGGAGTTGTACGACACCTTCCCGGTGTTCGCGGACGCGTTTGACGCGGTATGTGCCTGCTTTGACAGCGAGTTGGGGGCGTCGCTGCGGGGTGTGGTGTTCGGTGAGGATGCCGAGGCGTTGAATCGGACGGGGTTCACTCAGCCGGCGTTGTTCGCGGTGGAGGTGGCGCTGTTCCGGCTGGTGGAGGCGTTCGGTGTGCGGGCGGATTTCCTGGTGGGGCATTCCATCGGTGAGTTGGCGGCTGCGCATGTGGCCGGGGTGTTGTCGCTGGCGGACGCGTGCCGTTTGGTGGCGGCGCGTGGCCGGTTGATGCAGGCATTGCCGGCCGGTGGCGCGATGGTCTCTCTCCAGGCGTCGGAGGCCGAGGTGTTGCCGCTCCTGGAGGGCCAGGATCAGCGGGTGAGTATTGCTGCGGTGAATGGTCCGCAGGCGGTCGTGGTCTCCGGTGTGGAATCCGCCGTGGCGGAGATCGCGAAACACTTCGAGTCCGAGGGCCGGAAGGTGAAGCGGCTGCGGGTGAGCCATGCTTTCCACTCGCCTTTGATGGAACCGATGTTGGAGGAGTTCCGGGCCGTTGCGGAGAGCGTGGTGTTTGCGGAGCCGCGTATCCCGGTGGTCTCGAATGTGACCGGTGAGCTGGCCGCGACGGAGGAGTTGACGTCCCCCGATTACTGGGTCCGGCATGTCCGCGAGGCGGTCCGTTTCGCTGACGGTGTGCGGTGGCTGGAGGGGCACGGGGTGACCCGTTTCCTGGAGATCGGGCCGGACGGCACGCTGACCGCCATGGCGCAGGCATGCACGGACAGGGCGGACCTGCTTCTGACGCCCGCGTTGCGGAAGGACCGGCTGGAGTCGGAAGCCCTCGTGGCGGCGATCAGCGGCATGTTCGTCAATGGTGCGGAGGTGCAGTGGGCCGCGCTGTTCCCCGGAGCACGGCGGGTCGACCTGCCCACGTACGCGTTCCAGCATGAGCGCTTCTGGCCGAGCAACCCCACGACGGTGCGGAGCAACGCCGCGGCTCAGCCGGCGGATGACGGGGCCGCCTGGTTCTGGGAGGCCGTCGAGCGGGAAGACCCGTCCGCCTTGGCCGGGGAACTGGACATCGCCGGGGGCGCCTCGTGGGATGAGGCGCTGAGCGCCCTGTCGACGTGGCGGCGGCAACGGCGCGAGCGGTCGGTGGTGGACGGCTGGCGGTACCGGGTGCAGTGGAAGCCGGTCGGTGCGGATGCCGATGCGAAGCTGTCCGGGCGTTGGCTGGCGGTGGTTCCCGAGGCCGTGGCGGAGTCGGGTTGGGCTTCTTCGGTGCTGGAGGGGCTGGCGGAGTGTGGGGTCCAGGTCGAGCGGGTGGAGTGCGGCCCGGACGTGGACCGGGCCGACCTGGCTGAGCGATGCACGGAGTTCAAGGGCGAGGCCGTCGCGGGTGTGCTGGTGCTGCCGAGCGGGCTGGAGGAGGAGCCCGCTGGAGGGGTGCCGGCGAGCGTGTGGTGGACGGCTGTCGTGGTGCAGGCGTTGGGGGATGCGGGGGTCGGTGGGCGTCTGTGGGTGGTGACGCGGGGAGCCGTCGCCGTCGGTGGGCCGGATGGTGTTCCGGATCCGGCGGGGGCGGCGGTGTGGGGCCTGGGCCGGGTGGCGGCGCTGGAGCATCCGGACCGTTGGGGCGGTCTGGTGGATCTCCCGGAGTCGGTGGACGGTGGGGTGCTTGATCGGCTCTTCGGTGTTCTGGCCGATGGCTGTGAGGATCAGGTGGCGGTGCGGGCGTCGGGGGTGTTCGGGCGGCGGCTGGTGCATGCTCCGGCCCCCGCTCGGAACGACGTTGACGGTTGGCGGCCGCGTGGGACGGTGCTGATCACGGGGGGTACCGGCGCGCTCGGCGCTCGCGTGGCGCGGTGGGCGGCTGAGCGTGGCGCCGACCACGTGATCTTGACCAGCCGCCGGGGCCCGGCGGCGCCCGGTGCAGCCGAGCTGGAGAAGGAGCTGTCCGCCCTCGGTGTCCAGGTGACCGTCGCGGCCTGTGACATCGCCGATCGGAAGGCCGTCGAGGAGCTGCTGTCGGGCTGTGCGGTGGAGGCCGTCGTCCATGCGGCGGGGGTGGTGGATTCCGTGCCGTTGGGCGATGCGGGTGCGGAGCACTTCGCTGACGTGATGGGGGCGAAGGTCGCCGGTGCGGTGGTGCTGGACGAGGCACTGCGCGACCGCGAGCTGGATGCGTTCGTGGTGTTCTCGTCGATCGCCGGTGTGTGGGGGAGTGGCGGTCAGGCGGCGTACGCGGCCGGGAACGCCTTCGTCGAAGGGTTGGTTCAGGCGCGTCGTGCCCGGGGTGCGGTGGGTTGCGCGGTGGCGTGGGGGCCCTGGGCCGGCGGCGGCATGGCCGGCGTGGAGGGCGCGGAGGAACACCTGCTGCGCCGTGGCCTGAGGGCCCTCGACCCTGCGCCGGCGGTGTCCGCCGTGGGCGCGGGGGAGGAGTCGGTGGTGGTGGCCGACGTGGACTGGGAGCGCTTCGCTCCGGCGTTCACCAGCGCCCGTCCGAGTCCATTGCTTGCAGACCTGCCGGAGGCCGCTGACGCGATGGGCGGTGGCATGTCCACCGAGGGGCCCGCGGACAAGGGACAGTCCTTCGTCGACCGGCTCGCGGGCGTCTCCCCGGTGGAGCGCTCGCAGGCCGTACTCGACCTCGTACGCGGCCACACGGCGGCCGTTCTCGGATTCCGCGAGATGAAGGCCGTGGAGCCCGTCCGGGCATTCCGGGACTTGGGATTCGACTCGCTCACCGCGGTCGAGCTGCGCAACGGACTGAACGCCGAGACCGGGATGCGGCTCCCCGCCACCCTGGTCTTCGACTACCCCACGCCACAGCTTCTCGCGGAGCATGTGCACGACACCCTGTTCGGCGCCGCGGACGTCGAGCCGGAGGCCGCCGTACTCGCTGACCTGGACCGTCTTGCCGGCGCGATTTCAGGATTTTCCCCAGAGAACGCCGCCAGGGGGCTCGTCGAGGCCCGTCTTCGGAGCATCCTGGCTGAGCTGGGCGGGGCGGCCGAGGCCGATGCGAAGTCCGTCGTGTCCCAGCAGCTCGATGCGGCCTCGGACGACGAGATCTTCGATTTCATCAATCAGGAGCTCGGCCGTTCCTGAACGCCGCTGGTGAACCGTTCCGGTCTACAACGTATGGGGCACGTTCCACATGGCGAATGAAGAACGGCTTCGGGATTACCTCAAGTGGGTCACCGCGGACCTGCATGAGACCCGTCGGCGCCTGAAGCAGCTGGAATCGCAGCAGCAGGAGCCGGTCGCAATCGTCGGGATGAGCTGCCGCTTCCCCGGTGGTGTGAGCTCGCCGGAGGAATTCTGGCGGCTGCTGCACACCGGAGAGGACGCCATCTCCGAGTGGCCGCAGGACCGCGGCTGGGATGCCGATGCGTTGTACGACCCGGAGGCGGACGGGTCGGGCACGAGCTACTCGTGCAAGGGCGGCTTCGTCTACGAGGCCACCGAATTCGACCCCGGTTTCTTCGGGATCTCACCGCGCGAGGCACTCGCGATGGACCCGCAGCAGCGGCTGCTGCTCGAAGCGTCCTGGGAGGCTTTCGAAGGCGCCGGAATCGACCCTCTCGGTCTGCGGGGAAGCCGCAGCGGAGTGTTCGTCGGGGCCAGCGGCCAGGAATACGGCGCCGGTCTTCGCGATGTTCCCGACGATGTCCGCGGCCATCTGCTGACGGGCAACTCGACCTCGGTCGTGTCGGGGCGTGTCGCGTACACACTGGGCCTTGAGGGCCCCGCGGTCACCGTCGACACGGCCTGCTCCTCCTCCCTGGTCGCGCTGCACCTGGCCTCCCAGGCCCTCCGGTCCGGCGAATGCACGCTCGCCCTGGCGGGCGGGGTGACCGTGATGGCCACGCCCGGTGCGTTCATCGAGTTCAGCCGGCAGCGCGGCCTGGCGGCCGACGGCCGCTGCAAGGCGTTCGCGGAGGCCGCGGACGGCACGGGGTGGGCCGAGGGCGTCGGCATGCTGGTGCTGGAGCGCCTTTCCGATGCCCGGCGCAACGGCCACCGGGTGCTGGCGGTCGTCCGCGGCACCGCCGTGAACCAGGACGGCGCCTCCAACGGTCTGACCGCGCCGAACGGCCCCTCACAGCAGCGGGTGATCCGGCAGGCGCTCGGGGCGGCCGGCCTGGCGCCCTCCGACGTGGACGCGGTCGAGGCACACGGCACGGGGACGTCGCTGGGCGATCCGATCGAGGCGCAGGCACTGCTGGCGACGTACGGTCAGGAGCGGAACGCCGAGCGGCCGTTGTGGCTGGGCTCGGTGAAGTCCAACATCGGGCACACCCAGGCGGCAGCCGGCGCGGCCGGCGTCATCAAGATGGTGCTGGCACTGCAGCACGGCATCCTGCCGCAGACCCTGCACGTCGATGAGCCGTCGTCGCACGTGGACTGGTCGGCGGGCAACGTGCGACTGCTCACCGAGGCCGTCGAATGGCCGGAGAACGGGCGACCGGGCAGGGCGGCGGTCTCCGCCTTCGGCGTCAGCGGCACCAACGCGCACGCGGTGCTGGAACAGGCACCGGAGGCGGAGCCCGCACCGGAAGAAGAGCAGACGGACGACACGGCCGCAGCCGTGCGGCTGCCGTTGGTGCCGTGGGCGCTCTCGGCTCGTAGTGACGACGCCCTCCGCGAGCAGGCCCGAAGGCTGCTCTCCCACCTCGACGCCCATCCCGGGCACGACATTCGCGACCTCGCCCGCTCGCTCGCCTCGACGCGCGCCGCACTGGAGAACCGCGCCGTCGTCCTCGGCGGCAGCAGCACGGAAATCGTCGCGGGACTGCACACGCTCGCGCGCGGCGAGCACGCCGACAACATCGTGCGCGGGACGGACCGGCCCGGAACCAAGACGGCCTTTCTGTTCGCGGGCCAGGGCTCCCAACGCCCGGGGATGGGGCGGGAGTTGTACGACACCTTCCCGGTCTTCGCGGACGCCTTCGACGCGGTGTGTGCGCACTTCGACGGCGCGTTGGAGTCTTCGTTGCGGGGTGTGGTGTTCGGCGAGGACGCGGAGGTGCTGAACCGGACGGAGTTCACGCAGCCGGCGTTGTTCGCGGTGGAGGTGGCGCTGTTCCGGCTGGTGGAGTCGTTCGGTGTGCGGCCGGATTTCCTGGTGGGGCATTCCATCGGTGAGTTGGCGGCCGCGCATGTGGCGGGCGTGCTGTCGCTGGAGGATGCGTGTCGTCTGGTCGCGGCGCGTGGCCGGTTGATGCAGGCGTTGCCCGCCGGCGGGGCGATGGTCGCCCTGCAGGCCACCGAGGACGAGGTGCTGCCGCTGCTGGCGGGCCAGGAGCAGCGGGTGAGCATCGCCGCGGTGAACGGTCCGCGGTCGGTCGTCGTCTCCGGCGAGCAGTCCGCGGTGGCGGAGATAGCGAGCCGTTTCGAGTCCGAGGGGCGGAAGGTGAAGCGGCTGCGGGTGAGCCATGCCTTCCACTCGCCGCTGATGGAGCCGATGCTCGACGAGTTCCGTGCCGTCGCCGAGAGCCTGACGTTCGAGGAAGCCCGTATCCCGGTGGTCTCGAACGTCACCGGCGAACTCGCCACGCCGCAGGAATTGACGTCCCCCGACTACTGGGTGCGGCATGTCCGTGAGGCCGTCCGCTTCGCCGACGGTGTCCGCTGGCTGTCGGAGCACAGCGTCGCCCGCTGTCTCGAAATCGGGCCCGACGGCACGCTCACCGCGATGGCGCAGGCGTGTGGGGAGGGCCCCGAGCAGGTGGCGGTTCCCGCACTGCGGAGCGACCGCCGCGAGGCGGAGCACGTGGTGACGGCGCTCGCGCAGCTGTATGCCCACGGTGCGGTGCTCGACTGGGCCGCGCTCCTGCCCGGGACGCGGGCCGTCGATCTGCCGACCTACCCCTTTCAGCGTCAGCGCTATTGGCTGGCGGCGACCGGGACCGCGGCCGAGAACGCCGCGCCCCACGCGCTGGAGTCAGCCGACGCGCGGCTCTGGGACGCGATCGAGCGCGGTGACGCGGCGGCGCTGGCCGGGGAACTCGCGATCGCCGGTGATGCCTCGTGGGATGAGGCGCTGACCGCGCTGTCGTCGTGGCGGCGGCAACGGCGTGCGCGGTCGTTGGTGGACGGCTGGCGGTATCGGGTGGAGTGGAAGCCGCTCGCCGCGCAGCCCGCTGGGGTGCCGGACGGCCGCTGGCTCGCGGTGGTGGCAGCCGGGGACGTGCACGCCGAGGCCGTGGTGGAGGGGCTGGCGGCACGCGGTGTGCAACTGGAGCGGGTGGAGTGTGCAGCGGGGGAGTCGGACCGGGGGCTGCTCGCCGCCCGTGTGCGCGAGGTGGCCGGTGCGGAGCCGGTCGCGGGTGTGTTGGCGGTGGGTGCCGCGGACGCGGTGCGTACCGCGGTGCTGGTGCAGGCGCTGGGGGATGCCGGTGTCGGCGGGCGCGTGTGGGTGGTGACGCGGGGGGCCGTCGCGATCGGACGGTCGGATGCCGGCCCCGATCCGGTGCAGGCGGCGGTGTGGGGCGTGGGCCGGGTGGCGGCGCTGGAGCATCCGGACCGTTGGGGCGGTCTGGTGGACCTTCCGGAGGCCGTGGACCGCAGGGCGCTCGACCGACTGGCCGGAGTTCTCGCGCACGACACAGAGGACCAGGTGGCGGTGCGGGCCTCCGGCGTCTTCGGACGCAGGCTGGCGCACGCCCCGGCCCCCTCAGGCGACGGCACGGCCGACGGCTGGCAGCCGCACGGGACGGTGCTCATCACGGGCGGTACGGGCGCACTGGGTGCCCGGGTGGCGCGTTGGGCGGCCGAACGCGGCGCCGAGCAGGTGATCCTCACCAGCCGTAGGGGCCCGGAGGCTCCCGGCGCCGCGGAGCTGGAGTCGGAGCTGTCCGCCCTCGGCGTACGAGTGACCGTGGCGGCCTGCGATGTCGCCGACCCGGACGCCGTCGAGGCGTTGCTCTCCGAACACCCCGTGGACGCCGTCTTCCACGCCGCCGCCGTCCTCGACGACGGCGTACTCGACTCCCTCACGCCCGAGCGGTTCGCCGCCGTCCTGCGCGCCAAGGCCGCCTCGGCCCTGAACCTGCACGAGTCGACCCGCGGCCACGACCTCTCCGCCTTCGTCCTGTTCTCGTCCTTCGCCGGCACCATCGGCGCCGCCGGCCAGGCCAACTACGCGGCCGCCAACGCCTTCCTGGACGCCCTGGCCGAGCGGCGGGCGGCCGAGGGCCTGCCCGCCACCTCCCTCGCCTGGGGGCCGTGGGACGAGATCGGCATGGCGAGCGACGAGTCGATGGCCCAGCGCATGCGCCGGGGCGGCGTCTCCCCGCTGCGGCCGGACCTCGCCATCGACGCCATGGAGACCGCGATCCACTCCGGTACGCCCGGCCTGGTGATCGCCGACATCACCTGGCCGGACTTCCGTTCCGCCTTCGCCACGGTCCGCCCGAGCCCGCTGATCGGTGACCTTCCGGAGATCCGTACCGCGGTCGAACCCGCCGCCGGGACGGACGACGAGGACGGCCGGTCCGGCCTGCACCGACAGCTCGCGGGACTGGAGCCGGCCGAGCAGGAACGCGTACTCACCGATCTCGTCCGGTCCTACGCCGCCGGGGTGCTGCATTACGCGGGTCCCGCCGAAGTACCGCCGAACCGGCCCTTCCGGGACCTCGGTGTCGACTCGCTGATCGCCGTGGAACTGCGGAACGCCCTGAGCCTGGCCAGCGGAATCACCCTGAGCGCGACGGTGGTCTTCGACTACCCGACACCGGCGGAACTGGCCGGCTTCCTGCGCACCCGGATCGCCCCGGCGCACGCGGACGCCGCACAGGCGGCGACCCCCTCCGCGGTCGACGGCGACCCGCTCGCCATCGTGGGCATGAGCTGCCGCTTCCCGGGCGGGATCGACTCACCGGAAGCCTTCTGGAAGCTGCTGTCGGACGGCGCGGACGCCGTCGGAGCATTCCCCGCCGACCGCGGCTGGGACCTGGCCTCGGTCCACGACCCCGACCCGGAGCACCCGGGAACCACCTACGTCAACGTCGGTGGCTTCCTGAAGGACGTGGACCGGTTCGACCCCGCCTTCTTCGGGATGAGCCCCCGGGAAGCGCTGGCCACCGATCCACAGCAGCGACTGCTCCTCGAAGTGGCCTGGGAGGCGCTGGAGCGCGCCGGCATCGACCCGCACTCTGTGCGGGGCAGCCGGGCCGGCGTGTTCGTGGGCACGAACGGCCAGGACTATCCGGCACTCCTGGCCCAATCCCCGGACGACTTCGACGGCTATATCGGCACCGGAAACGCCGCGAGCGTGGTGTCCGGACGCGTCGCCTACACCCTCGGCCTGGAGGGCCCGGCGGTGACCGTGGACACGGCGTGCTCGTCGTCCCTGGTGGCCCTGCACTGGGCCGCGCAGGCCCTGCGTTCCGGCGAGTGCGACATGGCGCTGGTGGGCGGCGTGACGGTGATGTCCACGCCCGGAGCGTTCGTGGAGTTCAGCCGGCAGCGCGGACTCGCTCCCGACGGACGGTGCAAGGCGTTCGCCGCGGGCGCCGACGGCACCGGCTGGGGTGAGGGCGTCGGCATGCTGCTCGTGGAGCGGCTGTCGGACGCCCGGCGGAACGGCCACCGCGTACTGGCCGTCGTGGCCGGATCCGCCGTGAACCAGGACGGCGCGTCGAACGGCCTGACGGCACCCAACGGCCCCTCCCAGCAGCGGGTGATCCGCCAGGCACTGGCGAGCGCCGGCCTGACGGCCTCGGACGTGGACGCGGTCGAGGCCCACGGCACGGGAACGGCACTCGGCGACCCCATCGAGGCACAGGCCCTGCTCGCCACCTACGGCCAGGACCGCGACACCGACCGGCCGCTGTGGCTGGGCTCGGTGAAGTCCAACATCGGGCACACCCAGGCCGCCGCCGGTGTCGCCGGTGTCATCAAGATGGTGCTGGCCCTCCAGCACGGCGTGCTCCCGCGCACCCTGCACGTGGACGCGCCCTCGCCCCATGTCGACTGGTCGGCCGGCACCGTACGCCTGCTCACGGAGCCGGTCGCCTGGCCGCTCGACGACGAGACGGCAGGCCGTGTCTGCCGGGCCGGTGTCTCCTCGTTCGGCATCAGCGGTACCAACGCACACGTGGTCCTCGAAAGCGCCCCGGAACCGCCGGTCACCACCGAGGTCGTCCCGGCCGCCGCGCCCGAACGGCTGCCCCTCACCCCGCTGGTGCTCTCGGCACGCACCGAGGCCGCCCTCCGCGCACAGGCGGCTCGCCTGCACACGGCCTACGAGGACGACCCCACACGGGACCTGGCGGACGTGGGCTTCTCCCTCGCCACGACCCGCTCCCTGCGCTTCGACCACCGCGCGGTCGTGCTGGCGGACGACCCTGCGTCGGCGGTCCAGCGCCTCGCCGCGCTCGCCGACGGCCACCGGACCCCCGGCCCCGGCGTCATCCGTGGCGCCCAGGCGGAAGGCCGGCTGGCCCTGCTGTTCACGGGCCAGGGCGCGCAACGGCTGGGCATGGGCCGGGAACTGTACGCCTCCTTCCCGGTGTTCGCGGACGCGTTCGACGCGGTGTGCGCGCACTTCGAGGGCGAGTTGGGGTCGTCGCTGCGGGGTGTGGTGTTCGGTGACGAGGCCGAACCGCTGAATCAGACGGGGTTCACCCAGCCGGCGTTGTTCGCGGTGGAGGTGGCGCTGTTCCGGCTGGTGGAGTCGTTCGGCGTACGGGCCGACTTCCTGGTGGGGCATTCCATCGGTGAGTTGTCGGCGGCGCATGTGGCGGGGGTGTTGTCGCTGGAGGATGCCTGCCGGCTGGTCGCTGCCCGCGGCCGGTTGATGCAGGCGCTGCCGGCGGGTGGCGCCATGGTCTCGATCCAGGCGTCGGAAGCCGAGGTGTTGCCGCTGCTGGAGGGCCAGGAGCAGCGCGTGAGCATCGCGGCGGTCAACGGACCGCAGTCGGTCGTGGTCTCCGGTGCGGAAGCGGCGGTTGCCGAGATCGCCGGGCACTTCGAGTCCGAGGGGCGGAAGGTGAAGCGGCTCCGGGTGAGCCATGCTTTCCACTCGCCGTTGATGGAGCCGATGCTGGGGGAGTTCCGGGCGGTCGCGGAGAGCGTGTCCTTCGCGGCGCCGCGTATCCCGGTGGTCTCGAACGTCACCGGTGAACTCGCCACGGCGGAGCAGTTGACGTCGCCTGATTACTGGGTGCGGCACGTCCGGGAGGCCGTCCGGTTCGCCGACGGTGTGCGCTGGTTGGAGCAGCAGGGGGTATCCCGGTTCCTGGAGATCGGGCCGGACGGCACCCTGACCGCCATGGCACAGCTCTGCCTCTCGGCACCTGCTGCGCTGCTGCTCCCCGCCCTGCGGAAGGACCGCTCCGAGACGGAAGCCCTGCTGACCGCCGTCTCGCAGGCGTTCGTGCTCGGCACGGACGTGGACTGGGCCACGTGCTTCCCCGCCGCCCGGCGAGTGGATCTGCCCACGTACGCATTCCAGCGCGAGCGCTACTGGCCGACGCCCGCACCCGCCGCCGACCCGACCGAGAACTGGCGCTATCGGGTGCAGTGGAAGCCGCTCGCGGTGCCGTCGGGTGGGGTGCTGGGGGGCCGTTGGCTCGCGGTGGTGGCTGCTGGGGACGCGTATGCCGAGGCCGTGGTGGAGGGCCTGGCGGCGTGTGGTGTGGCGGTTGAGCGGGTGGAGTGTGCCGCGGGGGAGGTGGACCGGGGGCTGCTGGCTGAGCGGGTGCGTGCGGTGGCCGGCGAGGAGCCGGTGGCCGGGGTGCTGGTGCCGGCTGGAGCCGACACGGTGGGTACCGCGGTGCTCGTGCAGGCCCTGGGGGATGCGGGTGTGCGTGGGCGCGTGTGGGTGGTGACGCGAGGGGCTGTCGCCATCGGTGAGTCGGATGGTGGTCCTGATCCCGTGCAGGCGGCGGTGTGGGGCGTGGGCCGGGTGGCGGCGCTGGAGCTGCCGGATCGTTGGGGCGGTCTGGTGGATCTCCCGGAGACCGTGGACCGCCGGGTGCTTGACCAGTTGGTCGCGGTACTTGCGCACGGAGCTGAGGACCAGGTGGCGGTGCGGGCTTCCGGGGTGTTCGGGCGGCGCCTGGTGCACGCTCCGGCCCCGGCTGGCGACGTGGCGGGTGGCTGGCGGCCGCGTGGGACGGTGCTGATCACGGGGGGTACGGGAGCACTGGGCGCCCGGGTGGCGCGTTGGGCGGCCGAGCGTGGTGCGGAGCATGTGGTCCTGACCAGTCGTCGTGGTCCGGCTGCGCCCGGTGCGTCGGAGCTGGAGGCGGATCTGTCCGCCCTCGGTGTTCAGGTGACCGTCGCGGCCTGTGACATCGCCGATCGGAAGGCCGTCGAGGAGCTGCTGTCGGGCTGTGCGGTGGACGCTGTTGTCCATGCGGCGGGGGTGGTGGATTCCGTGCCGTTGGGCGATGCGGGTGCGGGGCACTTCGCTGAGGTGATGGGGGCGAAGGTTGCCGGTGCGGTGGTGCTGGACGAGGCACTGCGCGACCGCGAGCTGGATGCGTTCGTGGTGTTCTCGTCGATCGCCGGTGTGTGGGGGAGTGGTGGTCAGGCGGCGTACGCGGCCGGGAACGCCTTCGTCGAAGGGTTGGTTCAGGCGCGTCGTGCCCGGGGTGCGGTGGGTTGCGCGGTGGCGTGGGGCCCGTGGGCCGGCGGCGGCATGGCCGGCGTGGAGGGCGCGGAGGAACACCTGCTGCGGCGAGGGCTGAGGGCGCTCGATCCGGCTCTCGCGGTGTCGGCGCTGGAGTCGGCCGTCGGCGCGGGTGAGGGTTCGGTGGTCGTGGCGGACGTGGAGTGGGAGCGGTTCGCTCCGGCCTTCACCGGCGCCCGTCCGAGCCCGTTGCTGGAAGACCTGCCGGAGGTACGGGCGGCATTGGCTGTCGGCACCGGCAGTGCGGATGCCGGTGCCGGCGCGATGCGGGAGCGGTTGTCCGGGCTGTCGGATGTGGAGCGGGAGCGGGCGCTGCTGGAGTGGGTGCGTACGCACGCCGCAGCGGTCCTCGGCTACCACAAGCCTGCGGATCTCGAAATCGGCGCCACCTTCCGGGACTTGGGCTTCGACTCGCTCACCGCGGTCGAGCTGCGCAACGGGCTGAACGCCGAGACCGGCCTTCGGCTCCCCGCCACTGTGGTCTTCGACTATCCGACGCCGAGCGACCTGGCCGGTTTCCTGGACGCTGAGCTGTTCGGGACCGGGACGGAAACGGCGGCCTCCGGTCAGCCCGCGCCGGCTTCCGTCTCGGACGATCCGGTGGTCATCGTCGGGATGAGCTGCCGGCTTCCCGGTGGCGTGGCCGGCCCCGAGGACCTGTGGCAGCTGGTGGCAGGAGCTGAGGACGCGATCTCCGGCTTCCCGACGGACCGTGGCTGGGACCTCGAATCCCTCTTCGGGGACGACGCCGACCAGGCAGGTGCGAGCCGCACGCGCGCGGGCGGATTCCTGCGCGATGCCGCCCAGTTCGATCCGGCGTTCTTCGGGATCAGCCCCCGGGAAGCGGTCGCGATCGACCCGCAGCAGCGGCTGCTGCTGGAGACCTCCTGGGAGGCCCTCGAACGCTCAGGCGTCAGCCCCACGTCGGTCAAGGGCAGCCGGACCGGCGTATTCGTCGGCGCCAGCGCTTCGGGTTACGGGGCAGGGCTGCGGGAGGCGCCGGAAGGACTCGGCGGCCACCTGCTCACCGGAAGCTCGGGCGCTGTGGTGTCGGGCCGGGTCTCGTACGCGCTGGGCCTGGAGGGCCCGGCCGTCACGGTGGACACGGCGTGCTCCTCGTCGCTGGTCGCCCTGCATCTCGCCGCGCAGTCGCTGCGCTCGGGGGAATGCGACCTCGCCCTCGCCGGTGGTGTGACGGTCATGGGCAACCCCGGAGCCTTCGTCGAGTTCAGCCAGCAGCGGGGTCTTGCTGCTGATGGCCGGTGCAAGGCGTTCTCGGATGCTGCGGATGGCACCGGTTGGGCCGAGGGCGCCGGTGTGCTGGTGGTGGAGCGCCTGTCGGATGCGCGGCGGAACGGGCATCGGGTGTTGGCGGTGGTGCGTGGCAGTGCGGTGAATCAGGATGGTGCGTCCAATGGGCTGACGGCGCCGAATGGTCCGTCGCAGCAGCGGGTGATCCGGCAGGCGTTGGGGGCGGCTGGTCTGTCCGCGTCGGACGTGGATGTGGTCGAGGCGCACGGGACGGGTACGTCGCTGGGCGATCCGATCGAGGCGCAGGCCCTGCTTGCCACGTACGGGCAGGGGCGGGACGCCGGGAGGCCGTTGTGGCTGGGCTCGGTGAAGTCGAATATCGGGCATACGCAGGCGGCCGCCGGCGCGGCCGGTGTCATCAAGATGGTGCTGGCGTTGCAGCACGGCGTTCTGCCGCAGACCCTGCATGTCGATGAGCCGTCGTCGCATGTGGACTGGTCGGCGGGCAATGTGCGGCTGCTGACCGAGGCCGTCGGGTGGCCGGAGAGTGGCCGACCGGGTCGGGCGGCGATCTCCGCCTTCGGCGTCAGTGGGACCAATGCTCATGTGGTGATCGAGCAGGCTCCGGTGGAGGAGAGCGCGGAAGCCGGGCCGTTGGACGTGGTCGGCGGCGTGGTGCCGTGGGTGGTGTCGGCGCGGAGCCGGGACGGGCTGCGGGCGCAGGCGCAGCGGTTGTTGGCGTATGTGGAGGCCCGTCCCGAACTCGGCGCGTCCGAGGTGGGGTTCGCGCTGGCCACGACTCGTTCGGCGTTCGAACACCGGGCTGTCGTCCTCGGCACCGAGCGCGCGGAACTCCTCGAAGGTCTTGCCGCCGTGGCAGAGGGCACAACTGCGCCCCATGCGGCAACGGGCACGGTGGATGCAGGAGGACGACTGGC
Source organism: Streptomyces angustmyceticus (assembly GCF_019933235.1). NCBI lineage: Bacteria > Bacillati > Actinomycetota > Actinomycetes > Kitasatosporales > Streptomycetaceae > Streptomyces > Streptomyces angustmyceticus. The sequence goes on from NZ_CP082945.1 coordinate 7,669,632, forward strand.
TCTGCTGTTCACGGGGCAGGGCGCGCAGCGGTCGGGTATGGGCCGGGAGTTGTATGACGCGTTCCCGGTGTTCGCTGATGCCTTTGACGCCGTCTGTGCGCACTTCGACGGCGAGTTGGCTGCTCCGTTGCGGGATGTGGTGTTCGGCGATGAGGCCGAGCTGCTGAACCGGACGGGGTTCACTCAGCCGGCGTTGTTCGCGGTGGAGGTGGCGCTGTTCAGGCTGGTGGAGTCGTTCGGTGTGCGGCCCGACTATCTGGTGGGGCATTCCATTGGTGAGTTGGTGGCCGCTCATGTGGCGGGCGTGCTGTCGCTGGAGGACGCGTGTCGGCTGGTCGCGGCGCGTGGCCGGTTGATGCAGGCGCTGCCGGCGGGTGGCGCGATGGTCGCCCTTCAGGCCACCGAGGACGAGGTGCTGCCGCTGCTGGAGGGCCAGGAACAGCGCGTGAGCATTGCCGCGGTGAATGGTCCGCGGTCGGTCGTGGTCTCCGGCGAGGAGTCCGCGGTGGCGGAGATAGCGAGCCGCTTCGAGTCCGAGGGCCGGAAGGTGAAGCGGCTTAAGGTGAGCCACGCTTTCCATTCCTCACTGATGGAGCCGATGCTCGACGAGTTCCGTGCCGTCGCGGAGAGCGTGTCGTTCGAGGAACCCCGTATCCCGGTGGTCTCGAACGTCACTGGCGAACTCGCCACGCCGCAGGAATTGACGTCCGCTGACTACTGGGTGCGGCACGTCCGTGGGGCGGTCCGCTTCGCCGACGGCGTCCGCTGGCTGGCGGACCACGAGGTCACCCGGTTCCTGGAGATCGGCCCGGACGGCACCCTGACCGCCATGGCGCAGGGCTGCCTCGACAGTGACGTGGACACGGACCATGTCCTGATCCCGGCCCTGCGCGGCGACGACCGCGGCGAGATATCCGCCGTACTCTCCGCCGCCGCGCGCGCATTCGCCCACGGCATCACCATCAACTGGCAGACGCTCTTCTCCACACCCGATCTCACCCCCGCCCCCCTCACCCCCGTCGACCTCCCCACCTACGCCTTCCAGCACCAGCGCTACTGGCTGGAGGTCCCCTCCGCCACCGCAGACGCCTCGTCGATCGGGCTTGCCTCGGCCGGGCACCCGCTCCTCGGCGCGACGGTGTCCCTGGCCGGTGGCCATGAGGTGGTGCTGACCGGGCAGCTCTCGCCACGCACGCAGCCGTGGCTTGCCGAGCACCGCATCGCGGGTGCGATCGTCGTCCCGAGCACCGCGCTCCTGGAGCTGGCGGTGCGTGCAGGAGACGAGGTCGGCTGCTCCCACGTCAGGGAACTCGCCCTCGAAGCGCCGCTTGTGCTCGCCGAGGACGGTGCGGTTCAGCTTCAGCTCCGCATCGAGGAACCGGATGCCTCCGGTGACCGCGCGCTCGGTGTGTACGCACGTCCCGCGGCAGCCCCGGCCGATGCGGCCTGGACGCGGCATGCGAGTGGTGTCCTGGCGGAGAGCGGCTTGTCGGAGTCCTTCGACTTTGCCGCGTGGCCGCCTGCCGGTGCGCAGGCCGTGGACATCGACGACCTGTACGACGGGCTGGAGGCGGCCGGGTTCGCGTACGGCTCGGCCTTCCGCGGCCTGCGGGCCGTTTGGCGGGGCGCCGACGGCGTGTACGCCGAGGCTGAACTGCCGGAGTCCGCGTCACCCGAGGAATTCGCTCTCCATCCCGCGCTGTTGGACGCGGCACTCCATCCGCTCGGCCTCGGGCTGCTGGACGGTGTGGCGACGGAGGCCGTCCTGTTCGCGTGGAGCGGCGCCTCTCTGCACGCGACCGGCGCGACCGCGCTGCGGATCCGGCTGGCCCGCCGTGGGCCCGACGAGGTGTCCCTCCAGGCCGCCGACGGCTCCGGTCAGCCGGTGATCGCGGTCGAGTCGATGCTGATGCGCAGGATGGGTGAGCTGCGGGACGAGCGGACACCTTCGCTGCCGGCCTCGCTGCTCCGTCTCGACTGGGCTCCGGTCGCCGTGGCAGGGGCCGGGGAGTCGGACGGCGGCGAGGACGCGGCGGCGGATGCCGATGAGCTGCGGCTGACGGTAGTGGGGAGCGACCCGCTGGACCTGGCCCAGACACTGGGCGCACACGCCGCCGAGGCCGCCGTCGACGCCACGACGGACGCCGACGCCACGACCGCCGCGACGACCGGCACCGTGCTCGTGACCGGTCTCGCCACAGGGGCCGAGGCACGCACCACCCTCAGCGCGTTCCGCGAACGACTGGCGCAGGAGTCATCGCCGGCCCGTCTGGTGTTCGTCACCCAAGGTGCCCTCGCCCTCGGTGACGAGGCACCGGACGCGGCGGCCGCCGCTCTCTGGGAAGAGCTTCGTGTCGTCCAGGCCGACCACCCGGGCCGGATCGTGCTCATGGACGTCGATGACGACCTCGACTCCCACCGTGCACTGCCGGCCGCGCTGGCCACGGACGAGCCCGAGCTTGCGGTCCGCAGGGGTGAGGTGTCGGCCGCGCGACTGGTCCGGTGCGCATCGAGCACCGCCACCGCCCTGGACGTGGAGCCCGGAGGAACGGTCCTGGTCACCGGCCCGTTCGCCGAACAGCTCGCCGCCGCCCTCGAAGCCCAGGGAGACATCCGGACCGTCGCCTACCCGGTCCAGGACGCGGCAACGGACGCCGGTCAGGATCCCCACAACCTGCAATCGGCCATCGCCACAGCCCGAGCAGACGGGCGCCCGCTCAGCGCCGTCGTGCACACCGCCGACCTCAGCCGGAGCCGCGATGTCGACACGGCCCGCACCCTCGATGAGCTGACCCGCCGCCCCGGCGCGGACGGTGCTCCGCCCGCGCTCATCCTCCTCGGCGTCGGCGGCCCGGCCGTCACCCCGCCGAGCGGGCGGCTGGCCGCTCTCGCCCATCGCCGTGCCGCCGCCGGCCTCCCGGTGCTGGCGCTGCTCCCGCCGTCCGGAGCCGAGACGCCGGGGCTGTCGCCGGTGTCGGTGGAGGAAACCGCCGCGCTGCTGGGCGCGGCCCAGGCCACCGGCCGGACAGTGCTGCATTCCGCACGGGTGGACCGCGCCGCGCTGCGCGCCTCCACCGCCCCGCTGCCGCCCGTCCTGCGCGCCTTGGCGCAGGGCTCCGGGCGCCGGATCGCCACACGCGAGCAGGCCACCGCGGCCTCCGGCCTGGCGCGCCGCCTCGCGGGGAAGGGCGCCGCCGAACGCGGCCGCGCGCTGCTCACCGTCGTCCGTACCCAGGTCGCCCACGTCCTCGGCTACGCGGGGCCCGACGAGGTGGAGTCCTCCCGGAGCTTCACCGACCTCGGCTTCACCTCCCTCACCGCCGTCGAGCTGCGCAACCAGCTCAGGGAAGCGACGGGTATGGCATTGCCCGCCACACTCGTCTTCGACTACCCGACCCCGGTGGCGCTGGCCCGCTACCTGGACGGTGAACTCACCGGAGAGACCAGCGACGTGGCGCCCGTGGCGTCCGGTGCGCCGCTCGACAACGACCCCATCGTCATCGTCGGGATGAGCTGCCGCTACCCGGGCGGCATCCGCACGCCCGAGGAGCTGTGGGAGCTGGTCGCCGCGGGCGGCGACGGGATCTCCCCGTTCCCCGCGGACCGGGGCTGGGACCTCGCCGGCCTCTACCACCCGGACCCCGACCACCCGGGCACCTGCTACACCCGCGAAGGCGGCTTCCTGCACGACGCGAGCCACTTCGACCCGGGCTTCTTCGGCATCAGCCCGCGCGAGGCGCTGTCGATGGACCCGCAGCAGCGCCTCCTCCTCGAAGCGTCGTGGGAGGCCCTGGAGCGCTCCGGGATCGACCCCGCGGCCGCCCGTGGCACCCTCACCGGCGTCTTCGCGGGCGTCACCTACCAGGACTACATCGGCATCCTCGGCGGGGCGCAGGAGAGCTTCGAGGGGTACGTCGGCACCGGTAACTCGCCCAGTGTGCTGTCCGGGCGGATCGCCTACACCCTCGGCCTCGAAGGGCCGGCCGTCAGCGTCGACACCGCCTGCTCCTCGTCCCTGGTCGCCCTGCATCTGGCCGTCCAGTCGCTGCGTCAGGGCGAGTGCGATCTCGCGCTCGCCGGCGGTGTGACGGTGATGTCCACCCCCGGCTCGCTCATCGAGTTCAGCAGGCAGCGGGCGCTCGCCGAGGACGGCCGCTGCAAGCCGTTCTCGGCCGACGCCGACGGCGCGAGCTGGGCCGAGGGCGTCGGCATGGTGGCCGTCGAACGGCTCTCCGACGCCCGGCGCAACGGGCATCCCGTCCTGGCCGTCATCCGCGGCAGCGCCCTCAACCAGGACGGTGCCTCCAACGGCCTCACGGCCCCCAACGGCCCCTCCCAGCAGCGCGTCATCCGCCGGGCCCTGGCCGTCGCCGGACTGACCCCCCAACAGGTCGACGCGGTCGAGGCGCACGGCACCGGGACCACCCTCGGCGACCCGATCGAGGCCCAGGCCCTGATCGCGGCCTACGGACAGGACCGTGACGAGGACCGGCCGCTGTGGCTCGGCTCGCTGAAGTCGAATATCGGGCACAGCCAGGCCGCCGCCGGCGTGGGCGGCGTCATCAAGATGGTGATGGCGCTGCGCAACGGGCTGCTGCCCAGGACGCTGCACGCCGAGGAGCCCAGCCCGCACGTCGACTGGGCGGCGGGCCAGGTACGCCTGCTCAACGAGGCCGTCGCCTGGCCGGACGCGGCCGAGCCCCGCCGGGCCGGTGTCTCCTCGTTCGGCATGAGCGGCACCAACGCCCACGTCATCGTCGAGGAGGCACCCCGGCAGCCGGCACCGCGCGAGACCCCGGAGGTGTCCGTCCTCCCCGTCGTGCCGGTGCCCCTGTCGGCGCGCAGCGAGGAGGCCCTGCGCGACCAGGCCGCCCGGCTGCGCTCCCACCTGCTCGCCCGACCCGGCGAATGCGACCTGCCCGGCATCGGCTTCTCGCTCGCCACGACCCGTTCCGCGTTCGAGCACCGGGCGGTGCTCGTCGCGGCCGACCGGGACGACCTCGACCGCGGCCTGCGCGAGATCGCCGAAGGCGCGATGGTGTCCGACGTGCCCCGGGGCGTCGCCCGCGACGGCAGCGCCCGCCCCGTCCTGGTCTTCCCCGGCCAGGGCAGCCAGTGGGCCGGTATGGCACGCGAACTGCTCGACACGTCAACGGTGTTCGCCGAGCGGCTGGCCGCCTGCGAGCGCGCCCTCGACCCGTTCGTCGACTGGTCGCTGACGGCCGTCCTGCGCGGCGGCACCGACGCACCCGACCTCGAACGCGTCGACGTCATCCAGCCCGCGCTGTGGGCCGTCATGGTGTCGCTCGCCGCACTGTGGCGCTCCTACGGGGTCGAACCCGACGCGGTCGTCGGACACAGCCAGGGAGAGATCGCCGCCGCCGTGGTCGCCGGGGCGCTGACCCTGGACGACGGGGCACGGGTGGTGGCCCTGCGCAGCCGGGCCCTGACCGCCATCACCGGAAGCGGCGGCATGATGTCCGTCCAGCTGTCCGCCGGTGCGGTGCGCGAACGCATCGAGCGGTGGGGCGAGCGGCTGTCCGTCGCCGCCGTGAACGGCCCGGCCTCCGTCGTGGTCTCCGGTGCCGCGGACGCGCTCGACGAAGTCTTTGCCGCGCTCACCGCCGATGGCGTGCAGGCCCGCAAGGTGGCCGTCGACTACGGCTCGCACTCGGCACAGGTCGAGGCGGTGCGGGCCCGGGTCCTCGACGCCCTGGACGGCATCAGCCCGGCCGAGGCCACCATCCCGTTCTTCTCCACGGTCACCGGCCAGTGGCAGGACACCACCGGCCTCGACGCCGACTACTGGTACACCAACCTGCGGCAGACCGTACGGTTCGAGGACGCCCTCCGCGGCCTGGTGGCCGCCGGACACCGTGCCTTCATCGAAGTCAGCCCGCACCCCGTGCTGTCCGGCGGCATCCGCGACTGCGTGGACGCACTCGGCACGGACGCCGCCGTGCTCGGTACCCTCCGCCGCGACGCGGGCGGCCCCGGCCGGTTCCTCACCTCCCTCGCCGAAGCCCACGCCCAGGGCGTGACCGTCGACTGGACCGCCGTCTTCGCGGGCACCGGCGCACACCGCGTCGACCTGCCGGCCTACGCCTTCCAGCGTGCGCGGTACTGGCCCCAGGCACGCGAACTGGCCGCCGCCGGCAGCGAGGACGGACCGCTGTCCGACGCCGTCGAGGCGAAGTTCTGGGAGAGCGTCGAACGCGAGGACCTCCAGGCGCTGACCGACGCGCTCAACCTGGACGGCGACGATCCGCTGAGCGCCGTACTGCCCGCCCTGTCGTCGTGGCGCAGGAACAGCCGCGAGAAGTCCACCGTCGACAGCTGGCGCTACACCGTGCGCTGGTCCCCGCTCGCCGAGCGCACCGCCGCCGCCCTCCACGGCACCTGGCTGCTGGTAGCCCCGGCGGCGGAGTCCGCCGACGGCCATGTGACCGCCGTACAGGACGCCCTCACCTCTCACGGCGCCCGGGTGCGCCGCGTCGACCTGGACCCCGAGGACGGCACCTGCCGTGAGCGGACCGCCGGCCGGCTGCGCGAGGCACTCGAAGACGACGACCTCACCGGAGTCCTCTCGCTGCTCCCGCTGGACGAGCACGCGCACCCCGCACACCCCGCCGTGCCCGTCGGACTGTCCGGGACCCTGGCCCTGGTCCAGGCCCTCGGCGACCTCGGCATCGAGGCGCCCCTGTGGTGCGGTACCCACGGAGCGGTCGCCATCGGCCGGTCCGAGTCCGTCACCCACGCCCACCAGGCCCTGGTCTGGGGCATGGGCCGGGTCGCCGCCCTGGAACACTCCGACCGCTGGGGCGGCCTCATCGACCTGCCCGAAACGCTCGACAAGCGCGCCGCCGACCGCCTCTGCGCCCTGCTCGCCGGCCCGGACGGCGAGGACCAGATCGCCCTGCGCGGCTCCGGAGCCTACGGCCGCCGCCTGGTACGCGCCCCCCTGGCGGGCACCCCGCCGCAGCGCGCCTGGCGGCCCCGCGGCACCGTCCTCGTCACCGGCGGCACCGGAGCCGTCGGTGGCCACATCGCCCGCTGGCTCGCCCGCGAAGGCGCCGAACACCTGCTGCTCACCAGCCGCCGCGGCGCCGACGCACCGGGCGCCGCAGAACTCGAAGCCGAACTCACCGCGCTCGGCTCCCGCGTCACCCTCGCCGCCTGCGACGTCGCCGACCGCGACGCGCTGCGCGACCTGCTGGCAGCCGTCCCCGAGCAGTACCCGCTCGACGCGGTCATGCATGTCGCCGGCTCCCTCGACGACGGCGTCATCGACTCCCTCGACCCCGGCCGCATGGACACCGTGCTGCGCGCCAAGGTCACCGCGGCGCTCAACCTCGACGAGCTGACCCGGGACCGGGACCTGTCCGCCTTCGTGCTCTTCTCCTCCACCTCCGGCACCATCAGCGGCCCCGGCCTGGGCAACTACGCCCCCGGAAACGCCTTTCTCGACGCACTCGCCGACCGGCGCCGCGCCGGAGGGCTCCCCGCCACCGCCGTCGCCTGGGGCCACTGGTCCGGAGACGGCATGGGCGAGGGCGCCGTCGGCGACCGGCTCCGGCGCTACGGCGTCTACGACATGCAGCCCGAACCGGCCTGCGGCGCGCTCCAGCAGGCCCTCGACCACGACGAGAGCTACGTCTCCGTCACCGACCTCGGCTGGGACAAGTTCACCCCCGCCTTCACCGCCTCCCGGCCCAGCGCACTGCTGCGCGACCTCCCGGACGCCCAACGCGTCCTGGAAACGGCACAGGAGAGCGACGACACCGGGTCGGACGCCGCCAAGCTGCTCCAGCACCTCGCCGGACTCACCGAACCCGAACGCGCCGCCATGGTCCTGGACGTCGTCCGCAGCTATGTCGCCACCGTGCTCGGCTACGCCGGCCCCTCCGCCGTCGACCCCGAACGCGCCTTCAGCGACCTCGGATTCGACTCGCTCAGCGCCGTCGAACTGCGCAACGGCATGAACGGCATCACCGGTCTGCGGCTGCCCGCGACCCTCGTCTTCGACTACCCCACCTGCGCGGCGCTCGCCGACTTCCTGCTCGCCGAATTGTCCGACACGACAGCCCAGGACGGGCCCGCATCGGCGCCGTCCGCCACACCGGCCGCACAGGCGGAGCACGACGAACCGGTGGCGATTGTGGCGATGAGTTGTCGGTTCCCGGGTGGTGTGGCTTCGCCGGAGGAGTTGTGGGGGTTGTTGGTTCGGGGTGGGGAGGGTGTGGTGCCGTTCCCAGTGGATCGTGGTTGGGATGTTGCGGGGTTGTATGACCCGGAGCCGGGTGTGCCGGGGAAGGTGTCGACGTGTTCGGGTGGGTTTTTGTCGGGGGTTGGGGATTTCGATCCGGCGTTTTTCGGTATTTCGCCGCGTGAGGCGGTGGCGATGGATCCTCAGCAGCGGTTGTTGTTGGAGGCGTCGTGGGAGGCGTTGGAGCGGGCGGGGATTGTTCCTGGGTCGTTGCGTGGTTCGCGGACGGGGGTGTTTGCGGGGACGAATGGTCAGGATTACACGGGGTTGTTGGTGGCGTCGGGTGAGGAGGATTTGGGGGGTTATATCGGTACGGGTAATGCGGCGAGTGTGGTGTCGGGGCGGTTGTCGTACACGTTTGGGTTTGAGGGTCCTGCGGTGACGGTGGATACGGCGTGTTCGGCGTCGTTGGTGGCGTTGCATTTGGCGGTGGGGTCGTTGCGTGCGGGTGAGTGTGATCTGGCGTTGGCGGGTGGGGTGACGGTGATGTCGACGCCGGGGTTGTTTGTGGATTTCAGTCGGCAGCGGGGGTTGGCTGCGGATGGTCGGTGTAAGGCGTTTTCGGATGGGGCGGATGGTGCGGGGTTTTCCGAGGGTGTGGGTGTGTTGGTGGTGGAGCGGTTGTCGGATGCGCGGCGGAACGGGCATCGGGTATTGGCGGTGGTGCGTGGCAGTGCGGTGAATCAGGATGGTGCGTCCAATGGTCTGACGGCGCCGAATGGTCCGTCGCAGCAGCGGGTGATCCGGCAGGCGTTGGGGGCGGCTGGTCTGTCCGCGTCGGACGTGGATGTGGTCGAGGCGCATGGGACGGGTACGTCGCTGGGCGATCCGATCGAGGCGCAGGCCCTGCTTGCCACGTACGGGCAGGGGCGGGACGACGACCGGCCGTTGTGGTTGGGGTCGGTGAAGTCGAATATCGGGCATACGCAGGCGGCTGCGGGTGTGGCGGGTGTCATCAAGATGGTGCTGGCGTTGCAGCACGGTGTTCTGCCGCAGACGCTGCACGTGGATGAGCCGTCGTCGCATGTGGACTGGTCGGCGGGCGATGTGCGGTTGCTGACGGAGCCGGTGCAGTGGCCGGAGGCCGGCCGTCCGCGTCGGGCCGGTGTGTCGTCCTTCGGCATCAGCGGCACCAACGCCCACACGATCCTGGAGGAGGCCCCGTCCGAGGACGCCGGCCGGTCCGAGGGCATCGCCCCTGACGAGGATGCCCGGGTGGCAGGCGAGAACGCCCGGAAGGCAACGGAGGCCGCTCCCGCCCCCTGGGTGATCACCGGAAAGACCAGGTCCGCCCTCCGCGCGCAGGCCGCCCGGCTGCTCGCGCACGTCGAAGCGTTCCCGGCTCTGCGGACCGTCGATGTGGGGCTGTCGCTGGCCACCACCCGGTCGGTCATGGAACACCGCGCCGTGGTCCAGGGGACGGACCGGGACGAGCTGCTCCGCGGCCTGGCCGCCGTGGCTGCCGACGAAGCCGCGCCGAACGCCGTCACCGGCACCGCAAAGACGGACGGCCGGCTGGCACTGCTCTTCACGGGCCAGGGCGCTCAGCGCCTCGGAATGGGAAAGGAGCTGTACGAGACGTATCCGGTCTTCGCGGATGCCTTTGACGCCGTCTGTGCCCACTTCGACAGCGAATTGGCGTCGCCGCTGCGGGGCGTGGTCTTTGACGAAGAGGCTCAGAGGGATGCCGATGGGGATACGGAGGCTCTGAACCAGACCGGTTTCACCCAGCCGGCTTTGTTCGCCGTCGAAGTGGCACTGTTCCGGTTGGTGGAATCCTTCGGAGTCCGGCCCGACTATCTGGTGGGCCATTCCATCGGCGAACTGGCCGCCGCGCAGGTGGCCGGCGTGCTGTCGCTGGAGGACGCGTGCCGATTGGTCGCGGCCCGCGGCCGGCTGATGCAGGAATTGCCGGCGGGTGGTGCGATGGTCGCCCTTCAGGCCACCGGGGAAGAAGTGCTGCCGCTGCTGGAAGGCCAGGAGCAGCGGATGAGCATTGCCGCGGTGAACGGTCCGAAGTCGATCGTGATCGCCGGTGCGGAATCCGCGGTGGCGGAGATCGCGAAGCACTTCGAGTCCGAGGGCCGGAAGGTGAAGCGGCTCCAGGTGAGCCATGCCTTCCATTCCCCGCTGATGGAGCCGATGCTCGACGAGTTCCGTACGGTCGCGGAAAGCGTGTCGTACTCGGAACCGCGTATCCCGGTGGTCTCGAACGTCACCGGCACGCTCGCCACGGCCGAAGAACTGACCTCTCCCGACTACTGGGTGCGGCATGTCCGCGGCGCCGTCCGCTTCGCCGACGGCGTCCGCTGGCTGGCGGACCACGAGGTCACCCGGTTCCTGGAGATCGGCCCGGACGGCACCCTGACCGCCATGGCGCAGGGCTGCCTCGACGGTGACCCGGGCGCGGACCACCTCCTCGTCCCCGCCCTGCGCAAGGACCGTCCTGAGGCCGCCGGACTGCTCACCGCGCTCGCCCAGGTGTTCACCGCCGGCACGCCGCTGACCTGGGAGGCCGCCTTCGCGGGCGGCGATGCCCGGCGCGTCGGACTGCCGACCTACGCGTTCCAGCGGCACCGCTACTGGCCCAAGCCGCCCGTCCTGCCGACCGGCGACATCAGCTCGGCGGGTCTCGGCTCGGCGGACCACCCCCTGCTCGGCGCGGCGGTCGAGGTGGCCGGCTCGGACGCCTTCCTCTTCACCGGCAGGCTGTCGCTGCGGACCCACCCGTGGCTCGGCGACCACGCGGTGACCGGCACCGTCCTGTTCCCCGGCACGGGCTTCCTCGAACTGGCCGTCCGTGCGGCCGACGAGGTGGGCTGCGACCGGGTGGACGAGTTCACGATCGCCGCGCCGCTCGTCCTGCCCGAGCGTGGCGCGGTGCGACTGCAGCTCGCGGTGGAGCCGCCGGACGACTCCGGGCGGCGGACGCTGAACCTGTACTCACGGCCTGAGGACGGCCTCGCCGATCAGCCGTGGGTGCTCAACGCCAGCGGCGTGGTGTCCACGGGAGCGGCCGCGGCCCAGGACGAGCCGTACGACTTCACCGACTGGCCGCCGCGTGACGCGGACGCCACCTCGGTCGACGACTTCTACGGCCGCTTCGCCGAGGCCGGCTTCGCCTACGGCCCGGTCTTCCGCGGGCTGCAGGCCGTCTGGCAGCGGGGCGACGAGATCTTCGCCGAGGTCGGACTGCCGGAGGAGCACGACGGGCTGGCCGGCGCGTTCGGTCTGCATCCCGCGCTGCTCGACTCCGCGCTGCACGCGATGATGTTCGTGTCCATGGAGGACGTCGGCCGCGGGCGGCTGCCGTTCTCCTGGAACGGGGTCTCCCTGAAGGCCGCCGGAGCCACCGCCCTGCGGGTGCGTCTGGTGCAGGCCGGACCCGAGTCGGTCTCTCTCGAACTGGCCGACCCCGCAGGAGGCGCGGTCGCCTCCATCGAGTCCTTGACGCTCCGTCAGGTCTCGGGTGAGCAGGTGAGCGGCGGCGCGGCCCACCACGACGCGCTGTTCCAGGTGGACTGGAATGCCGTGCCGACGCCCGCCGCCCCGTCCGACGAGCACTGGGCGGTCGTCGGGGACATGGCGCTGGCCGTGGCCCTGGACGGCACGGGCGTACGGGTGGAGGCGACGGACAGCCTGAACGAACTCGCCGACGAGGCGCCCCCGGTGGTGCTGGTCAGCACCACCGGCGCAGCAGACCCGGACGACGCTGCCGCCGGAGCGCACACCGCCGCCCACGACACGCTCGCACTGCTCCAGACCTGGCTGGCCGACGAGCGCTTCGCCGCCTCCCGGCTCGTCGTCCTCACGCGCGGCGCCGTGAGCGCCGCGGACGCGGACCACCCGGACCCGGCCCAGGCCGCAGTCTGGGGCCTGGTCCGAGCCGCCGGTGTCGAGAACCCGGGCCGGTTCACGCTGATCGACCTCGACGGCACGGCGGAGTCGACCGCCGCCGTGCCCGGTGCGCTGGCGAGCGGAGAGCCCGAGGCCGCGATACGGGCCGGTTCCCTGCACGTACCGCGACTGGCGCGGGTCGCGTCCGCGGACGCGTTGCGCCGGCCCGACACCGACGGGGACGCCTGGCGGCTCGACATCGCCGACAAGGGCACCCTGGAGAATCTGCGCCTGGCCGAATGCCCGGACGCCGAAGCCGAGCTGGGGGCCGGGCAGGTACGCATCGGGGTGCGCGCGGCAGGCGTCAACTTCCGCGATGTGCTCAACGCGCTGGGGATGTACCCCGGCGAAGCCGGTGCACTCGGCAGTGAGGGCGCCGGAGTGGTGCTGGAGGTCGGGCCCGGCGTGCGGGACCTGCGGCCCGGTGACCGGGTGATGGGCATGTTCTTCGGCGCCTTCGGGCCCCGCGCGGTCGCCGACCGCCGGCTGCTGGCCCGGATACCCGAGGGCTGGTCGTTCGCACAGGCCGCCTCGGTACCCGTCGTGTTCCTGACGGCGTACTACGCCCTGGTGGAACTCGGCGAGGTGCAGGCGGGCGAGTCGGTGTTGGTGCATGCCGCCGCGGGTGGTGTGGGGATGGCCGCGGTGCAGCTGGCGCGCCACCTGGGCGCGGAGGTGTTCGGCACCGCGAGCCCGGGGAAGTGGGAGACCCTGCGGTCGTCGGGTCTGGACCAGGCGCATATCGCGTCGTCACGTGACCTCGACTTCGAACCGTCCTTCCTCGCCGGGACCGGTGGCCGGGGTATGGATGTGGTGCTGGACTCCCTGGCGCGGGAGTTCGTGGACGCCTCGCTGCGGCTGCTGCCGCGCGGCGGGCGGTTCCTGGAAATGGGCAAGACCGACGTCCGTGACGCGCAGGAGGTCGCCGACGCACACGGAGGCGTGCGCTACCGCGCCTTCGACCTGTGGGAGGCCGGTCCCGAGCGGATCGGGGAGATGCTGACCGCGCTCCTCGACCTCTTCGAGCAGGGCGCCTTGCGGCCGCTGCCCGTGACGGCATGGGACGTGCGCAGGGCACCGGAGGGCTTCCGGTACCTCAGCCAGGCCCGGCATGTCGGCAAGGTCGTGCTGACCGTGCCGGCGCCCCTCGATCCGCAGGGCACGGCCCTGGTGACCGGAGGCACCGGTGGTCTGGGCGCGCTGGTGGCCCGGCACCTGGTGACCGAGCACGGCGTGCGCCACCTCCTCCTGGCCAGCCGGCGCGGCGCGCAGGCTCCCGGCGTCGACGCACTGCGCGACGAACTCGCCGCCCTCGGCGCCGAGGTCACCGTCGCCGCCTGCGACAGCGCCGACCGCGACGCCCTGCGCGGACTGCTGGACTCCGTACCGAAGCAGCACCCGCTCACCGCCGTTGTGCACACGGCCGGGGTGCTGGACGACGGCGTCCTGTCCTCGCTGACCCCGGAGCGGCTGGACAAGGTGCTCGCGCCGAAGGCCGACGCCGTGAGCAACCTGCACGAGCTGACCCGGGACGCGGATCTGGCGGCGTTCGTCGTCTTCTCCTCGGTGGCGGGGACGTTCGGCAGCGCCGGCCAGGCCAACTACGCGGCGGCGAACGCCTTCGTGGACGCGCTGGCCTGCCGGCGCGCCTCCCTGGGGCTTCCCGCACAGTCGCTGGCGTGGGGTGCCTGGGCGCCGGGCGTCGGCATGACGGGGGAGCTGAGCGAAGCCGATCTGCAGCGCATGGCGCGCGGCGGCATGCTCCCGCTCACGCCGGAACAGGGCCTCGGCCTGCTCGACACCGCCCGGGACCTGCCCCGCCCCCTGCTGCTGCCGATGCACCTCGACACGGCGCCCCTGCGGGAGCACCCCGAGGCCGTACCGCCGCTGCTGCGCGGCCTGGTCCGGGCGCCCGCCCGCCGCGGGGCCGCGAGCTCCGGCGCGGCGAAGGGAACGCCGGCACCGCAGGATCTGGCCGAGCGACTGGCCGCGCTGCCTCCGGCGGACCGCGAGCAGCATCTGCTCGACCTGGTCTGCGCACAGGTGGCCCTCGTCCTCGGACACGGATCCGCCGAGGACATCGAACCCGACCAGGCTTTCAAGGAGCTGGGCTTCGATTCGCTGACGGCGGTGGAACTCCGTAACCACCTCAACGCGGCGACCCAGCTCAGGCTGCCCGCCACCCTCGTCTTCGACTACCCGACGCCGCTCGTCCTGGTCCGCCATGTCCTGGACGAGATCGACCTGCCCGAGACCTCGGGTGCGCAGCCGGTCCTCGGTGAGCTCGCCCGGCTGGAGGCGGCGCTGGCCGGGGCCACGGTCGGAGACGAGGAACGGGCCGAGATCGCCGACCGGCTGCGGGCCCTGGCCGCGCACTGGCAGGGCGACCGCAAGCAGGAGCAAGGCGCGGATCCGTACGCGGAAACCGATGAGGACGACGGAGAACTGGCCTCGGCATCGACCGCGGGCGAACTCTTCGACCTCATCGACAAGGAACTGGGAACGTCGTGACCGGACGCGGGGAACCGCTCGGCTCTGTTCGAGGATGTGACGTGGGTGGCTGCTGACGACGAGAAGTACATGGAGTACCTGAAGCGGGTGACGACCGAGCTTCGGCAGACCCGTCGCCAGCTTCGCGAAGCCGAGGGCAGAGACCAGGAGCCCATCGCCATCGTCGCGATGAGCTGCCGCTACCCCGGAGGCGTGCGTACTCCTGAAGACCTGTGGCAGCTCGTCGCCGAAGGGGGAGACGCCGTCTCCGGCTTCCCGGCCGACCGGGGCTGGGACGTCGACGCGGCCTACGATCCGGACCCGGACAAGCCCGGCTCGATCTATGTGCGCGAAGGCGGCTTCCTCCACGACGCGGGATACTTCGACCCGGCGTTCTTCGGGATGAGCCCACGCGAGGCGCTGGCCACCGACCCGCAGCAGCGGCTGCTGCTCGAAGTGGCCTGGGAGGCCATCGAACGCGCGGGCATCGACCCGGCGTCGGTGCGCGGCTCCAACGGCGGAGTGTTCGTCGGCGCCGCCACCTCCGGGTACGGCATCGGCGTCGCCGAGCTCCCCGAAGGCGTACAGGGGCTGCTCCTCGCCGGGAACGCCACCTCCGTGGCCTCCGGCCGGATCGCCTACACCCTCGGACTCGAAGGGCCCGCCGTCACGGTCGACACGGCATGCTCCTCGTCGCTGGTCGCGCTGCACTGGGCGTGCCATGCGCTGCGCCGCGGCGAATGCGATCTGGCGCTGGCCGGCGGCGTCGCCGTGATGTGCACCCCGGCCATGTTCTTCGAGTTCAGCCGGCAGCGCGGCCTGGCCGCCGACGGCCGCTGCAAGCCGTTCTCCGACGACGCGGACGGCACCGGCTGGTCGGAGGGCGCCGGCATGCTGCTCGTCGAGCGGCTCTCCGACGCGCGGAAGAACGGCCATCCGGTGCTGGCCGTCGTCCGGGGCACCGCCATCAACTCCGACGGCGCGTCCAACGGCCTGACCGCCCCCAACGGTCCCTCGCAGCAGCGGGTGATCCGCTCCGCGCTGTCCCGGGCGGGACTCTCCCCGAGCGATGTCGACGCCGTCGACGCCCACGGCACGGGTACCTCGCTGGGTGACCCCATCGAGGCACAGGCGCTGCTCGCCACCTACGGAAAGGACCGCGCGGACCACGGGCCGTTGCGGCTCGGCTCGCTCAAGTCCAACATCGGCCACACCCAGTCGGCGGCCGGCGTCGGCAGCGTCATCAAAATGGTGATGGCGATGCACCACGGGACGCTCCCCAAGTCCCTCCACATCTCCGAGCCGTCCCGCCACATCGAATGGACCGCCGGCGATGTCCAACTACTGACCGAGGCGACGCCCTGGCAGCAGGACGGGCGCCCGCGCCGCGCCGGCGTCTCGTCCTTCGGCATCAGCGGAACCAACGCACACGCCATCCTGGAAGAGGCCCCGAAGACCGAGGACGCCCCGGAATCGGCATCGGTATCGGCGGACGACGGCACGACCCCCCGAACCCTCCCCCTCGTCCCCTGGGCGGTGTCGGCCCGCAGCGCGGCCGCACTGCGCGCACAAGCGGCGCAGCTGCTGGCGCGGGTCAAGCGGGACGAGCGGGACGAGCTGGATCTGACCGATGTCGGATACTCCCTGACCACCACACGAACCGCGTTCGAACACCGCGCCGTGGTGCTCGCGGAGGACCGCACCACGGCCCTGCGCGGACTGGAGGAACTCGCCACCAAGGGCATCGAGGGCACGGGCGCCGCAGTGGTGGGCGGCCGCACGATGCGCGGTGCCACCGCCTTCCTCTTCACGGGGCAGGGTGCCCAACGCGCAGGTATGGGACGGGAGTTGTATGCCACGTTCCCGGCCTTCGCGACGGCGTTCGACGAGACGTGCGCGCTCTTCGACGCCCAGCTGGAACGCCCGCTCCGAGACGTCCTCTTCGGTGGAGATGCCGAGATCGGGGGAGACTCCGGCTTCGGCGAGAACCCTGACTTCGGCAAGGATCCTGACGCCCTCCACCGGACGGCCTTCACTCAGCCCGCGCTCTTCGCCGTCGAAGTGGCGCTCTACCGGCTGATCGAGTCCTGGGGCCTCAAGCCCAAATACCTGGTCGGACACTCCATCGGTGAGTTGGCGGCCGCGCACGTGGCGGGGGTGCTGTCGTTGGAGGACGCCTGCCGGCTGGTCGCTGCCCGCGGCCGTCTGATGCAGGCGCTGCCGGCGGGCGGGGCGATGGTGTCGCTTCAGGCCCCGGAGGTTGAGGTGCTGCCGCTGTTGGAGGGGCTTGAGCAGCGGGTGAGCGTTGCTGCGGTGAACGGTCCGCAGGCGGTGGTGATCTCGGGTGACGAGTCGGCGGTTGCCGAGATAGCGAGCCGTTTCGAGTCCGAGGGGCGGAAGGTGAAGCGGCTGCGGGTGAGCCATGCCTTCCACTCGCCGTTGATGGAGCCGATGCTGGAGGAGTTCCGGGCGGTCGCGGAGAGCGTGTCGTTCGCTGAGCCGCGTATCCCGGTGGTCTCGAACGTCACCGGTGAACTCGCCACGGCGGAGCAGTTGACATCCCCCGACTACTGGGTGCGGCACGTCCGGGAGGCCGTCCGGTTCGCCGATGGCGTGCGGTGGCTCGCCGAGCACGGCGTGACCCGGCTCCTGGAGCTGGGCCCCGGAGGCACGCTGACCGCGATGGCGCAGACCTGCCTCGCGGACACGGCGGACGACGACACCGAGCGGGTTCTCCTCGCCTCCCTGCGGGCAGACCGGACCGAGACCGCGTCCCTGATGTCGGCGGTGGCCGGCGCCTTCGCGTCGGGCGCACCGATCGACTGGGCCGCCTACTTCGCGGGCACCGGGGCACGGCGGGTGGACCTGCCCACCTACGCGTTCCAGCGCGAGCGCTACTGGCTGGAAGCGACGGGCGCCGCACCCGAGCCGCGCGAGCAGTCTGCCGTGGACGGCTGGCGGTATCGGGTGGAGTGGAAGCCGTTGGGGGGACAGCCCGGCGGGGTGCTGGGTGGTCGTTGGCTTGCGGTGGTGGCTGCCGGGGATGCGCATGTCGGGGATGCCCATGCCGAGGCTGTGGTGGAGGGGCTGGCGGCGTGTGGTGTGGCGGTTCAGCGGGTGGAGTGTGTCGCGGGGGAGGTGGACCGGGGGAGGTTGGCCGCGCGTGTGCGTGAGGCCGCTGGCGAGGAGCCGGTTGCCGGTGTGTTGGTGGTGGGTGCGGCGGATGTGGTGCGTACCGCGGTGGTGGTGCAGGCGCTGGGGGATGCCGGGGCCGGTGGGCGTGTGTGGGTGGTGACGCGGGGAGCTGTCGCCATCGGTCCGTCGGATGGTGGGCCGGATCCGGCCGGTGCGGCGGTGTGGGGCCTCGGCCGGGTGGCGGCGCTGGAGCTGCCGGATCGTTGGGGCGGCCTGGTGGATCTTCCGCAGGCCGTGGACGATAGGGCGCTGGACCGGCTGGTGGGGGTGCTTGCGCACGGTGCTGAGGATCAGGTGGCGGTGCGGGCGTCGGGGGTGTTCGGACGGCGGCTGGTGCAGGCTCCGGCTCCCGCTGGGGATGCAGTTGGTGGTTGGCGGCCGCGTGGGACGGTGCTGATCACGGGGGGCACGGGCGCGCTGGGTGCCCGGGTGGCGCGTTGGGCGGCTGAGCGTGGTGCGGAGCATGTGGTCCTGACCAGTCGTCGTGGTCCGGCTGCGCCCGGTGCGTCGGAGCTGGAGGCGGATCTGACCGCCCTCGGTGTTCAGGTGACCGTCGCGGCCTGCGACATCGCCGATCGGAACGCCGTCGAGGAGCTGCTGTCGGGCTGTGCGGTGGACGCCGTCGTCCATGCGGCGGGGGTGGTGGATTCCGTGCCGTTGGGCGATGCGGGTGCGGAGCACTTCGCTGAGGTGATGGGGGCGAAGGTTTCCGGTGCGGTGGTGCTGGACGAGTTGCTGGGTGACCATGCGCTCGACGCCTTTGTGGTGTTCTCGTCGATTGCCGGTGTGTGGGGGAGTGGTGGTCAGGCGGCGTACGCGGCCGGGAACACCTTCGTCGAAGGGTTGGTTCAGGCGCGTCGTGCCCGGGGTGCGGTGGGTTGCGCGGTGGCGTGGGGGCCCTGGGCCGGTGGCGGTATGGCCGGCGTGGAGGGCGCGGAGGAACACCTGCTGCGCCGTGGCCTGAGGGCGCTGGACCCCGACCTTGCTGTCTCGGTTTTGGAGTCGGCGGTGGGTGCGGGTGAGGGCTCGGTGGTGGTGGCCGATGTGGAGTGGGAGCGGTTCGCTCCGGCGTTCACCAGTGCCCGTCCGAGTCCGCTGCTGGAGGGTTTGGCGGAGGTGCGGGCGGCGTTGGCTGCCGACGCCGGCGGGGAGGTTTCCGGTGCCGGGGCGCTGCGGGGTCGGTTGACAGGGCTGTCGGCTGTCGAGCGTGAGCGGGCGCTGCTGGAGCTGGTGCGTACGCACGCCGCAGCGGTCCTCGGCTATCACAACCCGGGATCTCTTGAAGCGCGCTCTGCCTTCCGGGACTTGGGCTTCGACTCGCTGACCGCGGTGGAGCTGCGCGGCCGGCTGAACACGGAAACCGGGCTGCGGCTGCCCGCCACCGCCGTCTTCGACTATCCGACGCCGGTCGAACTGGCGCGCTTCGTGGGCGACGAGCTGTTCGGAACCGGGACGGACATCGTGCCCGGTCTGCCGGTGCCGGCGTCCACCTCGGACGATCCGGTGGTCATCGTCGGGATGAGCTGCCGGCTGCCCGGTGGAGTGGCCAGCCCGGAGGACCTGTGGCGGCTGGTGGCCGGGGCCGAGGACGCGATCTCCGAGCTTCCGGATGACCGTGGCTGGGACCTCGACGCCCTCTATGACCCGACGCCGGGACGACCGGGGAAGAGCTACTCACGCCACGGCGGTTTCGTCAGCGGGGTCGACCAGTTCGATCCGGCGTTCTTCGGGATCAGCCCCCGGGAAGCGGTCGCGATCGACCCGCAGCAGCGACTGCTGCTGGAAACCTCCTGGGAGGCGCTTGAGCGTTCCGGCATCGATCCGCAGGCGTTGCGGGGGAAGCGGGCCGGGGTCTTCGTCGGTTCCAACGGCCAGGACTACCCCGCCCTGCTGCTGAGCACCCCGGAAGGCCAGGACGGCTACCTCGGCACCGGGAACGCGGCCGCTGTGGTGTCGGGCCGGGTGTCGTATGCGCTGGGCCTGGAGGGGCCGGCGGTGACGGTGGACACGGCGTGTTCTTCGTCGCTGGTCGCCCTGCATCTGGCGGTGCAGTCCCTGCGCTCGGGCGAATGCGATCTGGCGCTGGCCGGCGGCGTGACCGTGATGTCGACGCCGGGTGCGTTCATCGAGTTCAGCCAGCAGCGGGGTCTTGCTGCTGATGGCCGGTGCAAGGCGTTCTCGGATGCTGCGGATGGCACCGGTTGGGCCGAGGGCGCTGGTGTCCTGGTGGTGGAGCGGCTGTCGGATGCCCGGCGCAAGGGGCATCGGGTGTTGGCTGTCGTACGTGGTTCCGCTGTGAACCAGGATGGCGCCTCCAATGGTTTGACGGCGCCGAATGGTCCGTCGCAGCAGCGGGTGATCCGGCAGGCGTTGGGGGCGGCTGGTCTGTCCGCGTCGGACGTGGATGTGGTCGAGGCGCACGGGACGGGTACGTCGCTGGGTGACCCGATCGAGGCGCAGGCGCTGCTGGCGACGTACGGTCAAGGCCGGGACGTCGAGCGGCCGTTGTGGCTGGGCTCGGTGAAGTCCAACATCGGGCACACGCAGGCCGCTGCCGGCGCGGCCGGTGTCATCAAGATGGTGCTGGCGTTGCAGCACGGCGTTCTGCCGCAGACCCTGCATGCCGATGAGCCGTCGTCGCATGTGGACTGGTCGGCGGGCAATGTGCGGCTGCTGACCGAGGCCGTGGCGTGGCCGGAGGGGGAGCGGCTGCGTCGGGCCGGGGTGTCGGCGTTCGGAGTGAGTGGCACCAACGCGCATGTGGTGATCGAGCAGCCTCCGGTGGAGGAGAGCACGGAAACCCGGCCGGTTGGCGGCGTGGGCGTGGTGCCGTGGGTGGTGTCGGCGCGGAGCCGGGAGGGGCTGCGGGCCCAGGCGCAGCGGTTGTTGGCGTATGTGGAGGCCCGTCCCGAACTCGGCGCGTCCGAGGTGGGGTTCGCGCTGGCCACGACTCGTTCGGCGTTCGAACACCGAGCCGTCGTCCTCGGCACCGAGCGCGGTGCGCTGGTTGACGGACTCAAGGCGCTGGCCACAGGGGGTGAGGCCGCATCCGTGGTGAGCGCGCCGGCTGTGCCCGAAGCACGACTGGCCCTGCTGTTCACCGGGCAGGGCGCGCAGCGGCTGGGGATGGGCCGGGAGTTGTATGACGCGTTCCCGGTGTTCGCTGATGCCTTTGACGCCGTCTGTGCGCACTTCGACGGCGAGTTGGCTGCTCCGTTGCGGGATGTGGTGTTCGGCGATGAGGCCGAGCTGCTGAACCGGACGGGGTTCACTCAGCCGGCGTTGTTCGCCGTCGAGGTGGCGCTGTTCAGGCTGGTGGAGTCGTTCGGTGTGCGGCCCGACTATCTGGTGGGGCATTCCATTGGTGAGTTGGTGGCCGCGCATGTGGCGGGCGTGCTGTCGCTGGAGGATGCGTGTCGTCTGGTGGCGGCGCGTGGTCGGTTGATGCAGGCGCTGCCGGTAGGCGGGGCGATGGTGGCGTTGCAGGCCACCGAGGACGAGGTGCTGCCGCTGCTGGAGGGCCAGGAACAGCGGGTGAGCATTGCCGCGGTGAACGGTCCGCGGTCGGTCGTGGTCTCCGGCGAGGAGTCCGCGGTGGTGGAGATAGCGAGCCGTTTCGAGTCCGAGGGCCGGAAGGTCAAACGGCTCCAGGTGAGCCACGCTTTCCATTCCCCGCTGATGGAGCCGATGCTCGACGAGTTCCGTGCCGTCGCCGAGAGCCTGACGTTCGAGGAACCCCGTATCCCGGTGGTCTCGAACGTCACTGGCGAACTCGCCACGCCGCAGGAATTGACGTCCGCTGACTACTGGGTGCGGCACGTCCGTGGGGCGGTCCGCTTCGCCGACGGCGTCCGCTGGCTGGCGGACCACGAGGTCACCCGGTTCCTGGAGATCGGCCCGGACGGCACCCTGACCGCCATGGCGCAGGGCTGCCTCGACGCTGACGTGGACACGGACCATGTCCTGATCCCGGCCCTGCGCGGCGACGACCGCGGCGAGATATCCGCCGTACTCTCCGCCGCCGCGCGCGCATTCGCCCACGGCATCACCATCAACTGGCAGACCTTCTTCCCCACACCGACTCCTGCCTCTACCCCGATCACCCCCATCGACCTCCCCACCTACCCCTTCCAACACCAGCGCTACTGGCCCCGGTTCACGGGCCTGCCGGCCGGGGATCTCGGTTCTGCCGGGCTGGTGTCCGCGCAGCACCCCTTGCTGGGCGCTGCGGTATCGCTGGCCGGCAGCGTGGACGGTGCCGACGGCTTCGAAGGCGCCTACGGGTCGGCCGAGGGCGGCGCCGTGGTGTTCACGGGGCGAGTGTCCGTCGCCGCGCAGCCCTGGCTCACCGAGCATGTCGTCTCGGGCTCTGTCCTGCTGCCCGGCACGGCCTTCCTGGAGCTGGCCGTCCGTGCCGGGGACCAGGTCGGCTGCGGGCAGGTGGAGGAACTCACGCTCCAGGCGCCGCTGGTCCTGCCGGAGCGGGGTGCCGTACAGCTCCAGGTGGCCGTCGGAGCCGCGGACGAGACCGGGCGCCGGACAGTGGCCGTCTACTCGCGGCCGCAGGACGCACAGGCCGACCAGCCATGGGTACGTCATGCCGTCGGCGTACTCGCCATCGAAGGTGCTGCGCCCGGTACGGACCTGTCTCAGTGGCCGCCCGCCGGTGCGGAGCCCGTATCCGTCGAGGGGCTGTACGAGGGGCTGACGGCGGCGGGGTTCGGCTATGGGCCGGTCTTCCGTGGTCTGCGTCAGGTGTGGAGCCGTGGTGACGAGCTGTTCGCCTCGGTCGCGCTTCCGGAGAACGCCGTCCCCGAGGCGGCCGGCTTTGGGCTGCACCCTGCGCTGCTGGATTCGGTGCTGCACGCACTCGGACTCGTGGCGTCGGACCGCGCGGACGAGGGCCCGGCGGACCAGGGCCGGGGCCGGCTGCCCTTCTCCTGGTCGGGGGCGACCCTGCACGCGTCCGGAGCGTCGGTGCTGCGTGCCCGGCTGTCCGTGAAGGGGCCCGACTCGGTCGCCCTGGAACTGGCCGACGCCTCGGGCGGACCGGTCGCGACGATCGACTCCCTGGTGCTGCGACCGGTGTCGGCCGACGGGATCGCCCAGGCCACGGCGGGCCTGCAGGACACCACGCTGCACACGATGGACTGGACGCCGCTGCCGGAGCCGTCCGGAGCCGGCGGGCCCACCGCGCCCGCGGTCTCGATTGCGGCGGTTGTGGGCGCGACCGACGGCGCCGACGGCGGGCTCGACGTGTCCGCGATCGGTGCGTCCGTCGTATCCCCGGACCTCGCGTCGCTTTTCCTGGACGAGGGGGTGCCCTCCCACGTCCTGCTTCGGCTGGACGCCCCCGACGGTGAACCGGCCGCCGCCGCGCATGCCGCGACCCATCGGACGCTCGCGTTCCTTCAGGCGTGGCTGGCCGAGGAGCGGTTCGCCGCGGCCCGGCTGGTCGTCGTCACCCAGGGCGCGGTCACCGTGGACGAACGGCGACCGGACCCGGCGCAGGCCGCCGTCTGGGGGCTCGTCCGGGCCGCACGTTCCGAGCACCCGGACCGGTTCACGCTGGTCGACCTGGACGGGGCGAACCAGTCCCTCGCCGCCCTCCCCGCCGCTCTGGCCTCCGACGAGCCCGAACTCGCGGTACGCGCCGGACAGGCATACGTCCCGAGGCTCAGCAGGCACGTGCGGCCGGATGCGCTGCCGCTGCCCGGAGACGGCGGGGCGTGGTGCCTGGACATCGCGGAGAAGGGCACGCTGGAGAACCTCCACCTCGCCGAATCACCTGCGGCGGAAGCCGAGTTGGGGACCGGACAGGTGCGGATCTCGGTACGCGCCGCCGGTCTGAACTTCCGTGATGTGCTCAACGCGCTCGGCATGTATCCGGGTGACGCCGTGGCCCTGGGGATCGAGGGGGCCGGTGTGGTCACCGAGGTCGGTCCGGGAGTGACCGGGTTCTCCCCGGGCGACCGGGTCATGGGGCTCTTCACCCAGTCCTTCGGTCCGCTGGCGGTGGCCGATGCGCGCACCCTCGCCCGGATACCCGAGGGCTGGTCGTTCGCGCAGGCCGCCTCGGTACCCGTCGTGTTCCTGACGGCGTACTACGCGTTGGTGGATCTGGGTGGTCTTCAGGCGGGCGAGTCGGTCCTCGTGCACGCCGCCGCGGGGGGAGTGGGCATGGCCGCCGTGCAGGTGGCGCGCCACCTGGGCGCGGAGGTGTTCGGCACCGCGAGCCGGGGGAAGTGGGAGACCCTTCGGGAGCTGGGGCTGGACGAGGCGCGGATCGCTTCCTCGCGTGATCTGGACTTCGAGGATTCGTTCCTGACGGCGACCGGCGGCCGGGGCATGGATGTGGTCCTGGACTCCCTGGCACGGGAGTTCGTGGACGCCTCGCTGCGGCTGCTGCCGCGCGGCGGGCGGTTCCTGGAGATGGGCAAGACGGATGTCCGTGACGCGCAGGAGGTCGCCGACGCGTACGACGGCGTGCGCTACCGGGCGTTCGATCTCTTCGACGCCGGTCCGGAGCGGATCGGGGAGATGCTGACGGCCCTCGTCGACCTCTTCGAGCAGGGTGTGCTGCGTCCCCTGCCGCTCACCGCGTGGGACGTACGCAAGGCGCCCGAGGCGTTCCGCTTCCTCAGCCAGGCCAAGAACGTCGGCAAGGTCGTGCTGACGATGCCGGTTCCGCTCGATGCGGAGGGAACGGTCCTGGTCACGGGCGGGACAGGTGGCCTGGGCGCGCTGGTGGCGCGGCATCTGGTGGCCGAGCACGGGGTCCGTCATCTGCTGCTGTCCAGTCGCCGGGGACCGCAGGCTCCGGGTGCCGAGGCACTGCGTGACGAACTCGCCGCCCTCGGCGCCGAGGTCACCGTCGCCGCCTGTGACGTGGCGGACCACGAGGCACTGCGCGGGCTGCTCGGCTCCGTACCGCCGCAGCACCCGCTGACCGCCGTTGTGCACACGGCCGGGGTGCTGGACGACGGTGTGCTGTCGTCGCTGACGCCCGAGCGGCTGGACGGTGTGCTCGCGCCGAAGGCGGACGCGGTGAGCAACCTGCACGAGCTGACCCGGGACGCGGACCTGGCCGCGTTCGTCGTCTTCTCCTCGGTCGCCGGCATGCTGGGCGGCTCGGGGCAGGGCAACTACTCGGCGGCGAATGCCTTCCTGGATGCGTTCGCCCAGGCCAGGCAGGGTGCGGGGCTGCCCGCGACCTCGCTTGCCTGGGGCCCGTGGGCTTCCGGCGCGGGGATGACCGGGGGGCTTGCGGAGGCCGATCTGCAGCGGATGGCGCGGGGCGGCATGGTGCCGTTCACGGCCGAGCAGGGCATGGCGGCATTCGATGCCGCGTTCCGTACGGCCGAGGCGGTCTACGCCCCCGTTCAGCTCGACCACGCGGCGCTGCGGGCACCGCACTCCGCGACGCCGGCGCTCCTGCGGGGGCTGGTGACCGGGTCCGCCCGGCGCTCGGCCGCGTCGGCGTCCCCCGCCGATGCGGCGGAGAGCCTGCGTGCCGGGCTGGCCGCGCTGCCGGCCGCCGAGCGGGAGCCGGCGGTGCTGGAACTCGTCCGGGCGCAGGCGGCGCTCGTGCTCGGGCACGCCGGCCCCGAAGCCGTCGAGCCGGCCCGGGACTTCCGTGGCCTGGGCATCGACTCGCTCACCGCCGTCGAGCTGCGCAACCGGCTGGGCGCCGCGACCGGTCTGCGGCTGCCGGCGACGCTCGTCTTCGACTACCCGTCGCCGGTGTCGCTGGCCCGCCATGTGCGCAGCGAACTGTTCGGGGACGACGAGGCTGCCGCCGCCCCGGTGGCCGTGGCCGGCCGGCCGGCGGCCGGTGAGGAGGAACTCGCCGTCGTCGCCATGAGCTGCCGGTTCCCCGGTGGGGCGGGCAGTCCCGAGGAGTTCTGGCGGCTGCTGGCCGACGGCGTGGACGCGCTGTCGCCCCTGCCGGCCGACCGGGGCTGGCAGACCGATGGCGACGCGGCCCGCGTCGAGGGCGGATTCCTCTACGACAGCGGCGACTTCGACGCGGACTTCTTCGGCATCTCGCCGCGGGAGGCGGTCACCATGGACCCGCAGCAGCGGCTGCTGCTGGAAATCTCCTGGGAGGCACTGGAGCGGGCCGGCATCGACCCGGCGGGGCTGCGCGGCAGCCGAACCGGGGTGTTCGCGGGGACGAACTACCAGGGATACGGCTCGGCCGCGCACACGCTGCCCGAGGGCGCCGAGGGGCAGCTGCTCACCGGCCATGCCACCAGCGTGACGTCCGGCCGGGTCTCCTACGCCCTCGGTCTCGAAGGCCCCGCCGTCACCGTCGACACGGCCTGTTCGTCGTCGCTGGTGGCGCTGCATCTGGCCGCCCAGGCCCTGCGGCTGGGTGAGTGCGATCTCGCCTTCGCGGGCGGGGTGACGGTGATGGCCACCCCGGGTGCCTTCGTGGAGTTCGGGCGGCAAGGGGGACTGGCCGGCGACGGGCGGTGCAAGGCGTTCTCCGACGACGCGGACGGCACCGGCTGGGGCGAGGGCGCGGGCATCGTCCTCGTCGAGCGGCTCTCCGACGCGCGGCGCAACGGGCATCCGGTGCTCGCCGTGCTGCGTGGCTCCGCGGTCAACCAGGACGGCGCGTCGAACGGTTTGACCGCCCCGAACGGGCCCTCTCAGCAGCGGGTCATCCAGGCCGCGCTCGCCAACGCCGGACTCGCGGCCCACGAGGTGGACGCCGTCGAGGCACACGGCACCGGGACGTCGCTGGGCGATCCGATCGAGGCGCAGGCACTGCTGGCGACGTACGGTCAAGGCCGGGACGCCGAGCGGCCGTTGTGGCTGGGCTCGGTGAAGTCCAACATCGGACACACCCAGGCCGCCGCCGGCATCGCCGGTGTGATCAAGATGGTGCTGGCGCTCCAGAAGGGCGTCCTGCCCCGCACCCTGCACGTCAGCGAGCCGTCCTCGCACGTCGACTGGTCGGCGGGTGAGGTGCGGCTGCTGACCCGGGCCGTGGAGTGGCCGCGGCGCGAACTGCCGCGCCGGGCCGCCGTGTCCTCGTTCGGGATCAGCGGCACCAACGCGCATGTGGTGCTCGAACAGTACGGGGCGGCCGAGGGCGGGCCGGAGGACGCACCTGTGCTTGACGGCGCCGCGTCCGCCGATGCCGCGCTCGTCGATGCCGCGCGGGCCGGGGACGAGGAAGCCGGCGACGGGCCCGTCGTCTGGCCGCTGTCCGCGCGTTCCGGCGCCGCGCTCCGCGACCAGGCGAAGCGGCTGCGCGCCCACCTCACCGAGCGCCCGGACCTGTCGGTACGCGACGTCGGGTACTCGCTCGCCACCACCCGGGCCGCCTTCGACCACCGGGCGGCGCTGGTCGCCGAGGACCGGGACGCGTTCCTGAAGGGGCTCGCCGCGCTGGCCCGCGGGGAGGACACGGCGGAGCTGGTGCGGGGGCGCGCGGACAGCGGCGGGAAGCTCGCCTTCCTGTTCAGCGGCCAGGGCTCCCAGCGTGCCGGCATGGGACGCGCGCTCCACGAGCGGTTCCCCGCGTATGCCGCGGCCTTCGACGAGATCTGCGCGGAGTTCGACCGCCACCTCGAACGGCCGCTGCGCGACATCGTCTTCGCGGACGAGGACACACCCGAGGCCGCGCTGCTCGACCGCACCGCCTACACCCAGCCCGCGCTGTTCGCCGTGGGAACGGCGCTGCACGCGCTCGTCACGTCGTGGGGTGTCCGGCCCGATGTCCTGATCGGCCACTCCATCGGGGAGCTGACCGCCGCCCATGTGGCCGGCGTGCTGACCCTGGAGGACGCGTGCCGGCTGGTCGCGGCCCGCGGCCGGCTGATGCAGGCACTGCCCGAGGGCGGCGCCATGATCGCCGTACAGGCCGCCGAGGAGGAGGTGCTGCCCCTGCTGGAGGGCCTGGCGGACCGGGCCGGGATCGCCGCGGTGAACGGGCCGTCGGCCGTCGTCGTCTCCGGCGAGCGGGAAGCGGTCACCGAGATCGCCGGGCAACTGGCCGAGCGCGGGCGAAAGACTAGGCGTTTGCGGGTCAGCCATGCGTTTCACTCTCCACTGATGGACACGATGCTGGCGGAGTTCGGGGAGATCGCGCGGGGCGTGCGCTACGCACCGCCGCGCCTGCCCGTCATCTCCGACCTCACCGGGGAACCGGCGGCCGACGCCGACCTGACCTCGCCCGACTACTGGGTGCGGCACGTCCGCGAGGCCGTCCGCTTCTGCGACGGCATCCGCCGGCTGGAGGCCGACGGCGTACGGACCTTCCTGGAACTGGGGCCCGACGGCGCCCTCGCCGCCACGGCATGGGAGAGCCTGCGCGAACCCGGCGAGGAAGCCGCCGCGCTGCCCGTCCTGCGGCGCGACCGGCCCGAGGCGCGCGGCGCCCTGCTGGCCGCGGCACACCTGCACGTGCGCGGACTCGGCGCGGGGCCCGCCGCGCTGTACGGCACGGGCGCACGCCGTGTCGAACTGCCCACCTACGCCTTCCAGCGCCGCCGCTACTGGCTGGAGCCGGCCGGCCCGCAGACCGGAGCCGAGGCGGCGCGGACGGTGGACGACCAGTTCTGGGCCGCCGTGGAGCACGCCGACCCGGGCGAGCTGGCCGAGCGGCTCCACCTGGCCGGTGACGCCCCGCTGAGCGAAGTCCTGCCCGCGCTGTCCTCGTGGCGCGACCAGCAGCGCGAACGCACCGTCGCCGACGGCTGGGAGTACCGGGTCGTCTGGCGGCCGGCCGGCGACGCCCCGACTCCCGTGCTGTCCGGAACCTGGCTGCTCGCCCACCCCGCGGGCCGCGGCGGCCGGGCCTGGGAGGCGGCGATCGCGGCCGGGCTCACGGCCCATGGGGCCGCCGGAGTGGTCCCGTTCGAGGTCGACTGCGGCCGCGCCGACCGCAAGTCGCTCGCCGACCAACTGGGCACGCTGCTGGACGAGTCAGGCCCCGTGGACGGGGTGCTGTCCCTGCTGGGCACAGACGAGGAGCCGCACCGCGGCCAGCCCGCCACCCCCGGCGGACTCGCCGCGACCATGGCCCTCGTCCAGGCCCTCGATGACTTGGGCACCGGCGCGCCGCTGTGGTGCGCGACCACCGGCGCCGTGGCGGTACGGGACCGCGAGGCCGTGCCGTCCCCCGTACAGGCCACGATCTGGGGCTTCGGGCGGGTCGCCGCGCTGGAGCAGCCGCAGAGCTGGGGCGGTCTGGTCGACCTGCCCGCGGAGCCCGACGAGCGGGCCGTGGAGCGGCTGTGCGCGGTTCTGGAGGCCGGGCCGGACGAGGACCAGGTCGCCGTCCGCGACACGGGCGTGTTCGTCCGGCGACTGGTCCGGGCCCAGGCCCCGGGCCCCGCCGGACCCGGCACCGACGAGCCGTGGGCCTGCACCGGAACCGTCCTGGTCACCGGCGGCACCGGCGCGATCGGCGCACACGTGGCCCGCCGGCTCGCCGACCGGGGCGCCGCGCACCTGATCCTGGCGGGGCGGCGCGGCGCGCGGGCCGAGGGCGCGGCCGAGCTGCGCGCCGAACTGACCGCCCGCGGCACCCGGGTGACGCTCGCCGCCTGCGACGTCGCCGACCGTGAGGCGCTGGCGCGGCTGCTGGCCGAGCACCCCGTCGACGCGGTGTTCCACGCCGCGGGCGTGCTCGACGACGGGCTGATCGCCGGGCTCGACGGTGCCCGCCTGGACGCCGTGCTGCGGTCCAAGATGGCGGCCGCGACGCATCTGCACGAGCTGACCGACGGCCTGACGGCGTTCGTGCTGTTCTCGTCCTTCGCCGGCACGGCGGGGGCGACCGGACAGGCCAACTACGCCGCCGCCAACGCCTACTTGGACGCCCTCGCCGAGCACCGGCACGCCCTCGGGCTGCCGGCCACCTCCCTCGCCTGGGGCCCGTGGGCCGGCGCCGGCATGGCGGCCGGCACGGCGGGCGACGAGCAACTGGCCGAACGCCTCACCCGGGGCGGCATGGGCGCCCTCGACCCGCGGCTCGCGGTCGACGCCCTGGAGCGCGCCGTCGCCCGTGGCCACACCGCGCTGACCGTGGCCGATGTGCACTGGGCGCGGTTCGTCCCCGGCTTCGCCTCGGTGCGGCCCAGCGCGCTGTTCTCCGACCTTCCGGAGGCCCGGCGGGCGGCACCGGAGCGCGAGTCCGCGGGCGGCGGCGGGCAGGGCGGTCTCCAGGCGCTGCGCGCCCAACTGGCCGGGCGGAGCGAGCCGGACCAGGAACGCGTCCTCGTCACCCTCGTCCGCACCCATGTCGCCGGCGTCCTCGGGCACGACTCCGTGGACGCGATCGACCCGAAGCGGGCGTTCAGCGAGCTGGGCTTCGACTCGCTCATGGCCGTCGAGCTGCGCAACCGGCTCGGTCTCGCCACCGGCACCCAGCTGCCGGCCACGCTGCTGTTCGACCACCCGACCGCCATGGCCCTCGCCCGCCATCTGCGCACGCGGGTCGCGGCGGGGGACCCGGCCGGGGCACTGCCCGCGCTCGCCGAGCTGGACCGGCTGGAGGACGTGCTCGGCGGGGTGGCGCAGGACGATCCGCAGCGGGCCAGGATCGCCTCCCGGCTGCAGACGCTGCTCGCGCGGTGGAGCGAACGGGAGGCCCCCGAGACGGAGTCGGCGGACGACTCCGGGGTGAGCGACCGGATCAACTCCGCCACCGCGGACGAGATCTTCGACTTCATCGACAACGACCTCGGCATGTCATGACACGCCGGCCGCACGACCCCCGGAACCGCCACGTGGATGAGGGTGCATGAACGAACAGAAGCTCCTCGAGTACCTCAAGAAGGTCACCAACGACCTCCACCAGACCCGCCAGCGCCTCCAGGACGTGGAGGCCGGGCGCCAGGAGCCGGTGGCGATCGTGGCGATGAGCTGCCGTTTTCCCGGTGGGGTGGGTTCGCCGGAGGAGTTCTGGCGGCTGCTCGCGGGTGGGGTGGACGCGATCGGTGAGTGGCCGGCGGACCGGGGGTGGGACGTCGAGGCGCTCTACGACCCGGAGCCGGGGGTTCCCGGGCGCAGCTACACCCGGGCCGGTGGCTTCCTCGCTGATGTCGGCGGCTTCGACGCGGCCTTCTTCGGGATTTCGCCGCGGGAGGCGGTGGCGATGGATCCGCAGCAGCGGCTGCTGCTGGAGACGTCGTGGGAGGCGTTCGAGCGGGCCGGGATCGACCCGGCGACGCTGCGCGGCAGCCGTACCGGCGTCTTCGCCGGCACCAACGGGCAGGACTACACCGCGCTGCTGCTCGGCGCCGCCGAAGGGCTGGAAGGCCATATCGGCACCGGCAACGCCGCCAGCGTGGTGTCCGGCCGGGTCTCCTACGCGCTGGGCCTGGAGGGGCCCGCGGTCACCGTCGACACCGCCTGCTCGGCCTCGCTCGTCGCCCTCCACCTGGCGGCGCAGGCCCTCCGGACGGGGGAGTGCGACCTCGCGCTGGCCGGCGGCGTCACCGTGATGTCCACGCCCGGCCTGTTCCTGGAGTTCAGCCGGCAGCGCGGACTGGCCGCCGACGGCCGGTGCAAGGCGTTCGCGGACGCGGCCGACGGCACCGCGTGGGGCGAGGGCGCGGGCATGCTCCTCGTCGAGCGGCTCTCCGACGCGCGGCGCAACGGACACCCCGTGCTGGCCGTGCTGCGCGGCTCCGCCGTCAACCAGGACGGCGCGTCGAACGGCCTGACCGCCCCCAACGGCCCCTCCCAGCAACGCGTCATCTGGCAGGCGCTGTCCGGCGCCGGCCTGGCCACGGCGGACGTCGACATGGTGGAGGCGCACGGCACCGGTACGACGCTCGGCGACCCCATCGAGGCCCAGGCGCTGCTGGCGACCTACGGGCAGGACCGGGACGAGGGGCGGCCGTTGCGGCTTGGCTCCGTGAAGTCCAACATCGGGCACACCCAGGCGGCGGCGGGAGCGGCCGGCGTCATCAAGGCCGTGCTCGCCCTCCAGCAGGGGCTGATGCCCGCGACCCTGCACCTCGACCGGCCCTCGTCACACGTCGACTGGTCGGCGGGGAACGTCGCGCTGCTCGCCGAGGCCACCCCCTGGCCCGACCACGGGCGGCCGCGCCGGGCCGCGGTCTCCTCCTTCGGCGTCAGCGGCACCAACGCCCACGTCATCCTCGAACAGGCCCCGGCCCCGGAGCCCGCCCCCGAGCCCGATGGTGTCTCGCAGAGGGACGCCGCCTCCCGTCACCTCGCCGTCCCCCTCTCGGCGCGCAGCGCGGAATCGCTGCGGACGCTCAGCGCCCGGCTGCACGAGGCGCTGGCCGAGCGGCCGGCGCCCCCGCTGCGCGACATCGCCTGGTCGCTGGCCACCACCCGCACCGCCTTCGAGCACCGGGCCGCCGTCATCGCCGCCGACCACGAGGAGCTGCTGCGCGGCCTGGACCTGCTCGCCCGCGACCTGCCGGCCCCCGGGGTGGTGCGCGGCACGAGCGGCGCGGACGGCCGGACCGCCTTCGTCTTCCCCGGCCAGGGCTCCCAGTGGACGGGGATGGCCACCGAACTCCTCGACACCGACGCGGAGTTCCGCGCCCGCTTCGCCGAGTGCGCCGAGGCCGTGGAGCGGTACGCCGGCTGGTCCCTCGACGCGGTGCTGCGCGGCGCGGAGGGGGCGCCGTCCCTCGACCGCGTGGATGTCGTCCAGCCCGCCCTGTTCGCGGTGATGGTCGCGCTGGCGGGCCTGTGGCGCGCCCGGGGGGTGGAGCCCGACGCCGTGGTGGGGCACAGCCAGGGCGAGATCGCCGCCGCCTGCGTCGCCGGGGCCCTGAGCCTGGACGACGCCGCGAGGGTCGTCGTCCTGCGCAGCCGGGCGCTGACCGCGCTCGCCGGGCGCGGCGGCATGATGTCCGTGCTGCTGCCGCTGCCCGAGGTGACGGAGCGCCTCGCCCCCTGGGGCGACGCCCTCTCCGTCGCCGCCGTCAACGGCCCCCGCTCCGTGGTCGTCTCCGGCGAAGCGGAGGCCCTCGACGAGCTGTTCGCCGCGCTGCGGGCCGACGGGGCCCAGGTCCGCCGGATACCGGTCGACTACGCGTCCCACTCCGCGCAGGTCGAGGAGATCCGCGAGCAACTGCTCGCCGACCTGGCGCCGGTGCGCCCGCGCAGCGGCGCCACCCCGTTCTTCTCCACCGTGACCGGCGACTGGATCGACACCGGCCGGCTCGACGCCGAGTACTGGTACCGCAACCTGCGCCGCACCGTCCGCTTCGAGCACGCCGTCCGCTCGCTGGCCGCACAGGACTACCGCGCCTACATCGAGACCTCACCGCACCCCGTGGTGACGGCCGCCGTACGCGAGACGCTCGACGCACTCGACATCGCGGACGCCGCCGTCGTCGGCACCCTCCGCAAGGGGGAGGGCGGCCCGCGGCGGTTCCTCACCTCGCTCGCCGAACTCTCTGTCGCCGGCGGGCCCGTCACCTGGCGCACGGTCCTCGACCCCGCCCAGGAGGGCGGCGCCCGGCGGATCGCCCTGCCGACCTACCCCTTCCAGCGCCGCCGCTACTGGCCCGAACCCGCCCCCGCCCTGCGCGGCGGCCCCGGCGACGCCACCGACGCCCGCTTCTGGGAAGCCGTCGAGAGCGGCGACGCCGACACCCTCGGCGCCGCACTGGACGTCGCCCCGGCCACCCTCGACGCGCTGCTGCCCGCCCTGTCCGACTACCGCCGGCGCCACCGCGAGGGCGCGCAGGCCGACTCGTGGCGCTACCGCATCACCTGGAAGCCCGTCCCCGCCGGCGCCGCCCCCGCCACCCTCCGCGGCACCTGGCTGGTCCTCACCCCCGGTGACCCCGCCCCGGCCGGCGACCTGGCGACGGCACTCGCCGCCGCCGGAGCGCACCCCGTCACCGTGCCCGTGGACCCCGAAGCGGACCGCGCCGCGCTCGCCGGAACGATCGAGGCGGCACTGCGCGGCACGGCCTCCCCGGACACACCGCCGCCCCCGGTCGCCGGAATCGTCTCCCTGCTCGCCCTGGACGAGGACGAGCACCGCGCCCACCCCGGCCTGCCCCGGGGTTTCGCCGCCACCGTCGCCCTCGTCCAGGCACTGGACGACCTCGGCGTCGAGGCCCCGCTGTGGTTCGCCACCCGGGGCGCCGTGGCCACCGACCCGCTGCGCGGCGTCACCGCACCGCGCCAGGCCCTGGTGTGGGGCTTCGGCCGGGTGGTCGCCCTGGAGCAGCCGGAGCGCTGGGGCGGGCTGCTCGACCTGCCCGCAACCCTGGACCCGGCCGCGGCCACCGCCGTGGTCCGGGCGCTCGCCGGAATCGGCGACGAGGACCAGCTCGCGATCCGGCCGCACGGCATCCTCGCCCGGCGGCTGGTCCGTGCCGCCACCGGCGCACTCGACACCACCCGCCGGTGGGCACCCCAGGGCACCGTCCTGGTCACCGGCGGCACCGGCGCCCTCGGCCGGCACGTGGCCCGCTGGCTCGCCCGCAACGGCGCGCCGCACCTGCTGCTCGTCAGCAGGCGCGGCGCCGACACCCCCGGCACGGACGAACTCGCCGCCGAATTGGCCGAGTTCGGCACCCGCGCCGAATTCGCGGCCTGCGACATCGCCGACCGCGACGCGCTCGCCGCCCTGCTCGACACCATCCCCGCCGACCGGCCGCTCACGGCCGTCCTGCACACCGCGGCCGTCCTCGACGACGGGACCATCAACTCCCTCACCCCCGCCCAACTGGCCGGCGTGCTCCGGGTGAAGGCCGGCGGCGCACGCAACCTCGACGAGCTGACCCGGGCACACGACCTGTCGGCCTTCGTGCTGTTCTCCTCCACCGCCGGCACCATCGGCGCACCGGGCCACGCCAACTACGCCCCCGGCAACGCCTACCTCGACGCCCTGGCCCAGCAGCGCCGGGCCGCCGGACACCGGGCCACCTCCCTCGCCTGGGGCCCCTGGGCGGAAGCCGGTATGGCCGAGGGCACCGTCGGCGAGCGGCTGCACCGGCACGGCGTACGCGTCATGGACCCCCGGTCGGCCGTCGCCGCGCTGCAACGCGCCCTCGACCACGACGACACCGCACTGGCCGTCACCGACATCGACTGGGACACCTTCGCGCACGCCTACACCACGGCCCGCCCCCGGCCCCTGATCGCCGACCTCCCCGACGCACAGCGGGCACTCGCCACCGCCGCACCGGCGAGGGAGGAGACGACCGAAGGCCCCGCACTCGCCCGGCAGCTCGCCGGCCTGGACGAGTCCGAACAGCGCCAGGCCCTGTCGGCACTCGTCCGCGCCCACATCGCCGCCGTCCTCAACCACACCGACCCCGACGAGATCGCCCCCCACCGGGCCTTCCGCGAGCTGGGCTTCGACTCCCTCATGGCCGTCGAACTCCGCAACGCCCTCAGCACCGCCATCGGCACACGACTCCCGGCCACGCTCATCTTCGACCACCCGACCCCGGCGGCCCTGGCCACCCGGCTGCGCACCGAACTGGACCTCGATGAGGCGCAGGACCCGCCCGCCACCGCCCCCGCCCCGGCCACCGCCCACGAGGACGACCCCATCGCCATCGTGGCCATGAGCTGCCGTTTTCCCGGTGGGGTGGGTTCGCCGGAGGAGTTCTGGCGGCTGCTCGCGGGTGGGGTGGACGCGATCGGTGAGTGGCCGGCGGACCGTGGCTGGGACGCGGAGGCGCTCTACGATCCCGAGCCGGGGGTCCCAGGCCGCAGCTACACCCGGGCCGGGGGGTTCCTCGACGACGTCGGCGGCTTCGACGCGGGCTTCTTCGGGATTTCGCCGCGGGAGGCGGTGGCGATGGATCCGCAGCAGCGGCTGCTGCTGGAGACGTCGTGGGAGGCGTTCGAGCGGGCCGGGATCGACCCGGTCGCACTGCGCGGCAGCCGTACCGGCGTCTTCACCGGCACCAACTACCAGGACTACTCCTCTCGTTCCCTCGCCCCGGCACCGGACGCCGAGGCCCACCTCGGTACCGGCAACTCGGCGAGCGTCATGTCCGGCCGCCTCTCCTACACCTTCGGCCTGGAAGGGCCCGCGGTCACCGTCGACACCGCCTGCTCCTCCTCCCTCGTCGCCCTCCACCTCGCGGCACAGGCCCTCCGGACGGGCGAATGCGACCTCGCCCTGGCCGGCGGCGTCACCGTGATGTCCACCCCGGGCCTCTTCCTGGACTTCAGCCGCCAGCAGGGCCTGGCGGCCGACGGCCGCTGCAAGGCGTTCGCCGACCGGACCGACGGCACCGGCTTCTCCGAGGGCGTCGGCGTCGTGCTGGTCGAACGACTCTCCGACGCCCGGCGCAACGGACACACGGTGCTGGCGCTGCTCCGCGGCTCCGCCGTCAACCAGGACGGCGCCTCGAACGGACTCACCGCCCCCAACGGCCCCTCCCAGCAACGGGTGATCCGCGAGGCCCTGACCGGCGCCGGCCTGTCCACCACGGACGTCGACGCCGTCGAGGCCCATGGCACCGGCACGACGCTCGGCGACCCCATCGAGGCCCAGGCGCTCCTGGCGACCTATGGGCAGGGGCGGGACGCCGACCGCCCGCTGTGGCTCGGCTCCGTGAAGTCCAACATCGGGCACACCCAGGCCGCCGCCGGTGTGGCGGGCCTGATCAAGATGGTCCTGGCGCTCCAGCACGGTGTCCTGCCGCCCACCTTGCACATCGACCGGCCCTCGACCCATGTGGACTGGTCGGAAGGGAACGTACGGCTGCTCACGGACACCGTGGCGTGGCCCGGAACCGACCGGCCCCGACGGGCGGGGGTGTCCTCCTTCGGCATCAGCGGCACCAATGTGCACGCCATCCTGGAACAGGCCCCGGCCCAGGAGCCCGCTCCGCCGTCGGCCGGCACTCCGGCCGTCCCCGTGGCCTGGCTGCTCAGCGGCACCACCCGTGACGCCTTGCGGGCCCAGGCCGGCCGACTGCACACGCATCTGGAGAACCGGCCCGAACTCGGCCCGCGGGACGTGGGACTCTCCCTGGCCACCACCCGTTCCGCCTTCGAGTACCGCGCCGCGCTCGTCGGCAGCACCCGCGAGGAACTGCTGAGCGGCCTGAGCGCCCTGGCGACCGGCGACACCCGGGCAGCACATGCCGTCACCGGGGTAGTACGGGGCGAGGGCAGGACGGCGCTGCTGTTCACGGGGCAGGGCGCGCAACGTGCGTACATGGGACGGGGGTTGTGCGAGTCCTTCCCGGTTTTCGCCGAGGCGTTTGACGCCGTCTGTGCGCACTTCGACGGTGAGCTGGCTTCGCCCCTGCGGGATGTGGTGTTCGGCGATGAGGCGGAACTGCTGGACCGGACAGCCTTCACTCAGCCGGCGTTGTTCGCCGTCGAGGTGGCGCTGTTCCGGTTGATGGAATCGTTCGGTGTGCGGCCCGACTACCTGGTGGGGCATTCCATCGGTGAGTTGGTGGCCGCGCATGTGGCGGGCGTGCTGTCGCTGGAGGATGCGTGTCGTCTGGTAGCGGCGCGTGGCCGGTTGATGCAGGCGTTGCCGGTAGGCGGGGCGATGGTGGCGGTGCAGGCCACCGAGGACGAGGTGCTGCCGCTGCTGGCGGGCCAGGAGCGGCGGGTGAGCATTGCCGCAGTGAATGGTCCGCGGTCGGTCGTGGTCTCCGGCGAGGAGTCCGCGGTGGCGGAGATAGCGAGCCGTTTCGAGTCAGAGGGGCGAAAGGTGAAGCGGCTGCGGGTGAGCCACGCTTTCCATTCCCCACTGATGGAGCCGATGCTCGACGAGTTCCGTGCCGTCGCGGAGAGCGTGTCGTTCGAGGAACCCCGTATCCCGGTGGTTTCGAATCTGACCGGCACGCTCGCCACGCCGCAGGAGCTGACGTCTCCCGACTACTGGGTGCGGCACGTCCGTGAGGCGGTCCGCTTCGCCGACGGCATCCGGTGGCTGGAGCGGCAGGGTGTGACCCGGTTCCTGGAGATCGGGCCGGACGGCACGCTCACCGCCATGGCGCAGGGCTGCCTGGACGGCGAACGGGCGCTGATCCCGGCGCTGCGCAAGGACCGGTCCGAAGCGCACGGGGTCATGGCCGCGGCCGGCGCCCTCCACACCTCGGGTGCCGGTCTCGACTGGGCTGCGCTGTTCCCCGGAGCCCGCCGCGTCGACCTGCCGACGTACGCCTTCCAGCGGAAGCGCTACTGGTGGGACGCCGTGGCCGCGGCGGGCGACCTCGATGCCGTGGGGCTGCGCGCGGCCGGTCACCCGCTGCTCGGCGCGGCGGTCACCGTGGCCGGTGCGGAATCCGTGGTCTTCACGGGGCGGCTGTCGCTGGCCACCCATGCCTGGCTCGCCGATCACGCGGTGCTCGGCAGGGTGATCCTGCCGGCGACGGCCTATCTCGACCTGGCCGTCAGCGCAGGTGACCGGACTGGATGCGACCATCTCGCCGAACTCACCCTGGAGAAACCGCTCGTCCTCCCGGAGCAGGGCGCGGTCCAGCTCCAGGTCGTGGTGAGCGCACCCGACGACGCCGGGTGCCGGTCGTTCACCGTGCACTCCCGGCCCGTGGAAGCGGACGACGCCGCGCCATGGGCCCGGCACGCCCAAGGAATCCTGGCCACCGCTCCGGCGAACGAGCCCGAAACGCTGGGCAGTTGGCCGCCCGAGGGCGCCGAGCCGGTGGGCACGGGGGAGTGGTACGACGCCTTCGCCGAAGGGGGGTTCGCCTACGGGCCCGCCTTCCAGGGCCTCGGGCGCGTCTGGCGGCGCGGCGACGAGCTGTTCGCCGAGGCGGCGCTGCCTGAGCCGTACCGCGCCGACGCCGCACGGTTCACCCTGCATCCCGCGCTGCTCGACGCGGCCGTGCAGACGCTGCTGGTCGGCGGGCGGGATACCCGGGATACAGATGAGGCGGGCGACGGTGATGCGATGCTGCCCTTCGCCTGGAGCGGGGTGACGTTCCATGCGGAGGGGGCCGACGCGCTGCGGGTCCGGCTGACGCCCGCCGAGGGCCGGGCCGATGCCTTCTCGGTGCTGGTCACGGACGTCTCCGGGCGGCCTGTCGCGGCTGCCGACGCGCTGACGCTGCGCGCGGTCACCACCGAGCAACTGCCCGCCCCCGCTCCGGCCGGGCCCGAGGTGCCGCTGCGCCTGGACTGGCCGGCCGCCTCCCTGGCCGCACGCTCCGGGGCCGCGCGGTGGGCCGTGCTCGGCGGCCCGGCCGGCGCCGCGACCGGCGGAGCCGTGGATGCCGGGATCACGGAGGCGCTGGACGGCGCGGGCGTGCACATCGAGTCGTACGCCGACCTCGACGCGCTAGCGGCCACGGTGGCCACGGGGACGACGATGCCCGACACGGTGCTGCTGGTGTGCGCCACGGACGCCGGTACCGACACCCCGGACGTCCGGGGACTGCTCGCCACCACCCTCGCCACCTGCCGCCAGTGGCTCGCCGAGGAGCGGTTCGACGGCTCCCGGCTGGTGCTCGTCACCCGGGGCGCCGTCGCCGCCGGGCCCGGGGAGGACGTCAGCGATCTCGCGGGCGCGGCGGTGTGCGGACTGGTCCGTTCCGCGCAGCGGGAGCACCCCGGGCGGCTGTGGCTGCTCGACCTGGACGACAGCGAGGCGTCCCGCCGCGTGCTCGCGGACGCCGTGGCCGCCGCGCCCGCGCAGGCGGCGCTGCGCGCGGGCGAGTTGCGGCTGCCGCGGCTCGCCCGCGTCGAGCCTCCCCAGGGCCCGGAGTCCCCGTTCGACCCGGAGGGCACGGTGCTGGTCACCGGGGCCACCGGCGCGCTGGGGCGGCTGCTGACGCGCCATCTCGTCACCCGCCACGGCGTACGGCACCTGCTGCTGGCGAGCCGCGGCGGGCCCGCGGCCGACGGGGCGGCGCGGCTGTGCGCGGAGCTGACCGACCAGGGGGCGGAGGTCTCCCTGGTGGCCTGCGATGTCGCCGAGCGGGCGGACGTGGCGGGGCTGCTCGGTTCGGTCCCGGCGGAGCACCCGCTGACCGCCGTCGTGCATCTCGCCGGGGTCGTCGACGACGGGGTGCTGACCGCCCTCGACGAGGAGCGGATCGACCGGACGCTGCGTCCCAAGGCCGATGCCGCCTGGCTGCTGCACGAGCTGACGAAGGAGCAGAAGCTGTCGGCGTTCGTGCTCTTCTCCTCCGCCGCCGGCACCTTCGGCTCGGCGGGCCAGGCCAACTACGCGGCCGCCAACGCCTTCCTCGACGGTCTGGCCGCGCACCGGGCGGCCCAGGGGCTGCCGGCCACTTCCCTGGCGTGGGGGCTGTGGGCCGAGGACGGCGGGATGACGACGGGGCTCGCCGACACCGACCGGCGGCGGATGGCCCGCGGCGGGCTGCGGCCGCTGTCCGCCGACGACGGGCTCGCGCTGTTCGACGCCGCCCTCGCGGCAGGCGACCCCGCGCTGGTCACCGTGGGACTGGGCAGGGGCGGCGCGGCGGCACTGCTGGGCGGCGCCGCTCCGGGCCGGACCCGGCGGACGGTCTCCGCGTCCGCGGCGGACCAGGACGATCTGCTCGCCCGGCTCACGGCCGCGGGCCCCGGCGGCCGGGACGCGCTGCTGCTGGATCTGGTCCGACGCCAGGTCGCGGCGGTCCTCGGCCACGGATCGACCGAGGACGTCGAACCGGACCGCGACTTCACCGAGTTGGGCTTCGACTCGCTGACCGCCGTGGAGCTGCGCAACCAGCTCGGCACCGTCACCGGCCTGCGGCTCCCGCCCACCCTGGTGTTCGACGTCGCCACCCCGCAGCAGCTCGCCGCCCGGCTGGGCGAGGAGCTGGCCGCGGGGGCCCTCCCGCAGTCCGGCACCGAGGAATCCGGCGACCGGCCGTCCACGACGGGACGGGCGCAGGACACCCTCGGTGCCCTCTTCCGGGGAGCCTGCGAGTCGGGTCGGGTGGAGGAGGGGTTCGCGCTGCTCCAGGCGGCTGTCCGGCTGCGGCCGGCGTTCGACGCTCCGGAGGACTCCGGGGCGGCCTGCACGCCCGTACGCCTCGCCCGCGGCAGCACCGCCCCGGATGATCCCGCCGAGCCGGCGCTGATCTGCTTCAGCTCGTATGTGGCGCTCGCCGGGGTGCACCAGTACGCCAGGTTCGCTTCCGCGCACCGCGGCACGCGCGACGTGTGGGCGCTGCCCACCCCGGGCTTCGGCCGGGGAGAGCTGCTGCCCGCCTCCTTCGACGCGGTCGTACGGCTGCAGGCCGAGGCGGTGCTGCGGTGCGCGGACGGCGGCCCGTTCGTGCTGCTCGGCTCGTCGTCCGGCGGCATCCTGGCCCTCGCCGTGGCGCACTACCTGGAGAAGGCGGGGACACCGCCCGCCGGTGTCGCGCTGCTGGACACCTATCTGCCGCGCGAGGACTCGCCGTTCACCCGGTTCGCCGGCGAGATGCTCGGCGGGATGTTCGACCGTGAGTCCCTGTTCGCGCAGATGGATTCCGACCGGCTGACCGCGATGAGCTGGTACATCCATGTCATCGGCGCATGGTCGCCGGACCGGCTGACCTGCCCCGTGCTGCTGGTGCGCTCCAGTGAGCCGCCGGTGAGCGTCGAGCAGGCGGGAGAACTGGCACCGCACGAGTGGCAGGCGTCCTGGGACGGGGCGGACACCGTGACCGAGGTGCCGGGCAACCACTTCACGATGATGGAGGACCACGCGGGCTCCACCGCGAAGTCCGTCGCGGCCTGGATGGAGGGGCTGCCGGGCGCGCGGCCGCGGGGCAGCGCCCCACGATGAGCTGCGGAGGCGGGACGGCGCGAGCCGCCCGGACGGAACGGCGGGCCCCAGAGCCGGGCTCCACAGCCGGGCCCACGGCAGGGCCCACAGCCGGGCCCCACGCCCGGGGCTCATTGTCTGGGCGATTCACCAGACCCTGCCGACGACGGTCGGCGGCGCGCCGCCCAGCCGACACCATGGTGCGCAGGGCCGTCGGACCAGGTCGCAGGCCCACGACACGAGGGAGACACGATGAGGATCACGGTTGACCGGGACCGGTGCGTCGGTGCCGGGATGTGTGCGATGACCGCCGGCGAGGTCTTCGAGCAGCACGAGGAGGACGGCCGTGTCGTGCTGCGGATGACCGAGCCGCCCGAGCAGTGGGCGGACGAGGTGGAAGAGGCCGAGCACCTGTGCCCGTCCCGCGCCATCACGGTGGACCCCGCCGCCCGCTGACCGGTGCGGCGGGATCCGCGGCGGCGGCATTACGCCCGCTGCACCACCAGCGGCAGCCGCTCGGCGCCGAAGACATTGCTGCCGTGGAACGACAGAGGGGAGCCGGCGTCCACCCGAACGGAGCGGAAACGGTCCAGCATCAGCTCCAGCACGATCCGGCTCTCCAGACGGGCGAGCGGAGCGCCGATGCAGTAGTGGATGCCGTGACCGAATGCCGTCTGCCGGGAGTTGGACCGCTCCGGCACGAAGGCCGCGGGGTCCTCGAAGACCCGCTCGTCATGGTTGGCGGACAGCAGCCACAGGTGGACGAGGGTGTTCGGCTCGACGACCTCCCCGGCGATCTCCACCTGCCGGGTCGGCACCCGCTCGACGCGGGTGAACGGCGGCCGGCAGCGCAGCGTCTCCTCGATCACCGCCGGAATCCCGGACCGGTCCGCGCGCAGCGCCTCCCAGCGCTCCGGCGCGCTGTCCAGGCACAGCAGGATGTTCC
This sequence comes from Streptomyces angustmyceticus, assembly GCF_019933235.1. NCBI lineage: Bacteria > Bacillati > Actinomycetota > Actinomycetes > Kitasatosporales > Streptomycetaceae > Streptomyces > Streptomyces angustmyceticus. The sequence continues at coordinate 7,712,100 of NZ_CP082945.1, forward strand.
CGAGCAGCACCGAGGTCGTGATGTGGCCCGCGAGCAGCAGCAGCGTGGCGAAGCTGACGATCTCGTCGTCGGACAGCCGCTGACCGTCGACCTCCGCCTCGACCAGGGTGCCGATCAGATCGTCGTGCGGGATGCTCCGGCGGGCGTCCACGAACTCCTGCAGATACGCCGAGATCTCCTTGCCGGTCACCTCCATGCGCTGCACACTCTCCGGGTCCGAGGCATCCGTGGCGAGCAACTGCCCGCCCCACGCCTGGAACGTGTCGTGGTCGCGGAGCGGCACGCCCAGCATCGTGGCGATCACCATCACCGGCAGCGGATGGGCCACCGCGTCGACCAGGTCGAAACGGTCACCGTCGACGGCGTCGAACAGCTCCCGGGTCAGGGTGGTGATCCGCGGGGTCAGTTCGGAGACCAGCCGGTGGGTGAACGCCCGGCTGACCAGGCGGCGCAGCTTGCCGTGCTGCGGGGGGTCGAGCAGCAACAGGACGCCGCTCGGCGTCTCGCCGCCGCACAGACGCCCCACCGTGTCGGAGGAGTACACCTCCGGATCCGCCATGATGCGGACCACGTCCGCGTGTCTGAAGACATGAGCGTTCCCCGACTCGTCCCGCCAGACCGGTCTTTCGTCGCGCATCCGGCGCATCCAGGCCAGCAGTGTCGCCCCGCCGTCCGGCTCCACCGTCGGAGGCCGGACGATCTCCGGGCCGGGCACGCACGCCGGATACGGCACATTCGGGAGGACATTCGACATGTTCTGCGGCACCGATGATTCCCCTTTCGCGCCGGCCCGGCCGCCTGCCCGAGCACGCGCCCTGCCGTCGAAACCGCTCTTCACAGATGAGACCGAAGCTCAGCACGGCAGGGCGGCGCGGGACAGGAACGCGGCGGAATTCTAGGGATTTCCGGAGCCCGGGTGCGGCCGTGCGGGGGTGCCCGCCCCACCGGACGGCGGCAGGGCGCCGACCGGCCCGGATCCTGTCTCCGGGAGCCGGTCCGCGGGTTCGGCCGCCATTGTCTGGAGGAATCCCCAGACCCTGGCGGCGCGGTGCCGCGGGGCACCGCCGCAGACCACAGGATGAGCATCGACACCCTCCGCGCGCTGGCCGCGAAGGTGTGCCTGGCGGTCATATCGAGACCACCCGACTGTGCGCGACCGAGAGGGGATCCCATGCGCGTGCTGTTCGCCGGACTGTCCGAGAAGTCGCATCTGTATTCCATGGTGCCGCTGGCTTGGGCGCTGACCGCGGCAGGGCACGAGGTGCGCATGGCGAACGCGCCGGGACTCACCGACATCGTCACCGGCACCGGTCTGGTCGCGGCTCCCGTCGGCCGCGACCACGGACTGCACCAGGCCATGAAGCTGGCCCCCGAGTCACAGGACCAGGAGGTCGCCAACTGGAGCCGGCTGGGGCCGGGAGAGGTGGACTGGCCCGCCCTCCGCGACCGCTACGAGGTCAGCGTTCCCTACGGCTTCGCGCCGTACAACGAGCCGGTGATCGACGAGATGACCGCCCTGGCGCAGAGCTGGCGGCCGGACCTGGTCGTCCGTGACCCGCTCTGCTACGCCGGGGCCATCGCCGCCCGCGCCTGCGACGCCGTCCACGTCCGGCTGCTGTGGTGCGCCGATGTCTACGGCAGGGCACGGCAGACCTACCTCGGCCTGATGCGCCAGGCACCGCCCGGCGAGCGGGCGGACCCGCTCGCCGACTGGCTCGACGAGCGGGGCGCACCGTTCGGCGTCACCTGCGACGAAGAGCTGATCAACGGGCAGTACACCCTCGACACCCTGCCGCCGAGCCTGCGCCCGCCCACCACGCTGGAGTCGCTGTCCATGCGCTACGTGCCGTACAACGGCGACGCGGTGTGGTGGCCGTGGCTGCGCGAGGCACCCAAGCGGCCGCGGGTCTGTCTGACCCTCGGCACCAGCAACACCGAGGCGTACGGCGGCGATTACGTCTCCGTTCCCGACATCCTCGGAGCGCTGGCCGCGCTCGACATCGAGGTGGTCGCCGCGCTCCTTCCGCAGCAGCGGGCGGCGCTCGTCGACGTCCCCGCCAATGTGCGCGCCGTCGACGGCGTGGCGCTGCACACCCTGCTGCCCAGCTGCTCGGCCGTCATCCACCACGGCGGCTGGGGGACCTACGCCACCGCCCTGATCAACGCCGTACCGCAACTCGCCCTCTCCACCAACGTCGCCGACCAGGAGTGGCGCGGCAGGTCCCTGGAGCGCGCCGGCGCGGGGATCTACGCCCACCACAGCGAGGTCACCACCGACCTGGTGCTCCGTCATACCCTGCAGATCCTCGACGACCCGGGCTTCGCCTCCGCCGCGCAGCGACTGCGCGACGAATCCGCGGCGATGCCCAGCCCGCGCGACATGGTCACCACACTGGAGCACCTGGTCGCGGAGCGCTGACCGGGCCGCGTCGGCCGGCGACCGACAGGCCCCCCTGACACCACTCGCCCCAGGATGGAAACCGTGAAGGCTCTTGTGCTCTCGGGAGGCGCGGGTACGCGCCTGCGGCCCATAACCCACACCTCCGCCAAACAACTCGTCCCGGTCGCCAACAAGCCGATCCTCTTCTACGTGCTGGAGGCCATCGCCGAGACCGGCATCACCGATGTCGGCATGATCATCGGCGACACCGGACCGGAGATCCGGGCGGCGGTCGGCGACGGGTCGCAGTTCGGCCTGAACGTGACCTACATTCCGCAGAGCGCCCCGCTCGGCCTCGCCCACGCCGTGCTCATCGCCCGTGACTTCCTGGGCGACGACGACTTCCTGATGTACCTGGGGGACAACTTCATCTCCGGCGGCATCACCGATCTCGTCGAGGGTTTCCGCAAGGAGCGCCCCGACGCCCAGCTCGTGCTGAGCCGGGTCCCCGACCCCACCGCCTTCGGCGTGGCCGAGCTGGACGCCACGGGCCGGGTGACGGGCCTGGAGGAGAAGCCGCGACACCCCAAGAGCGATCTGGCGCTGGTCGGCGTCTATCTGTTCACCCCCGCGGTGCACGAGGCGGTACGGGCCATCCGGCCGTCCGCGCGCGGCGAACTGGAGATCACCGACGCCGTGCAGTGGATGGTCGAGGACGGACAGGACATCCGTTCCGGCGAGCTGTCCGGCTACTGGCGGGACACCGGCAGCGTCGTCGACATGCTGGAGGTCAACCGCATGCTGCTGGAGAGCCAGGAACGCTGCATCGAGGGCTCCGTGGACGGCGCGAGCGAGATCGTCGGCCGGGTGCGCATCGGACCCGGCGCCATGGTCCGCACCTCGCGTATCGTCGGGCCGGCCGTGATCGGCGCCGGCACCGTCGTCACCGACTCCCACATCGGCCCGTCCACCTCCATCGCGGAGGACTGCCGCATCCACGACAGCGAACTCGCCTCCTCGATCGTGCTGCGCGGTTCGTCGTTCGAGAGCGTGCGCCGGGTGGAGGGCTCACTGGTCGGACGCAACGCGCAGGTGGCGCTCGCACCGCAGGGCCCGGTGGCCCACCGCCTGGTCATCGGCGACCACGCCAGGGTGCACATCCAGTCCTGACACCGCCCGCGCGGCGGGCCGACCATCCCACCCGCACCGAACAACGGAAGGAGGTAGGCGCTCCCCACCGGCCCGGCTCCCGGGCCTCGCGCCACAACCTCGATGAGCCCCACGAGAATCCTGGTGACCGGCGGCGCCGGCTTCATCGGTTCGCACTACGTCCGCACGCTCCTGGGACCCTTCGGGCCGGGCGACGTCCAGATCACCGTGCTCGACAGCCTCACCTACGCGGCCAGCACCGCCAACCTCGACGAGGTCCGCCACCTCGACGGCTTCCGGTTCTTCGCGGGCGACATCTGCGACGAGGCACTCGTCGGCGACCTGCTGGCCACCCACGACCAGGTCGTCCACTTCGCGGCCGAGTCGCATGTCGACCGCTCCATCCTCAGCTCCGCGGAGTTCGTCCGCACCAACGTCCTGGGCACCCAGGTCCTCCTCGACGCCGCGCTCCGGCACGGGCTGCGGACCTTCGTCCATGTCTCGACCGACGAGGTCTACGGCTCGATCGCCACGGGGTCCTGCTCGGAGACCCACCCCGTCGACCCCAACTCGCCGTACGCCGCCTCCAAGGCGTCCAGCGACCTGATCGCCCTCGCCTACCACCGCACCCACGGCCTCGACGTACGGGTCACCCGCTGCTCCAACAACTACGGGCACCGCCAGTTCCCCGAGAAGGTCATCCCGCTGTTCGTCACCAACCTCCTGGACGGCAAGAAGGTCCCGCTCTACGGCGACGGCCTGCACGTCCGCGACTGGCTGCACATCGACGACCACGTCCAGGGCATCGAGCTGGTCCGCACCGGCGGCCGCCCCGGCGAGGTCTACAACATCGGCGGCGGCACCGAGCTGAGCAACCGGGAACTGACCGAGCTGCTGCTGGAGACCTGCGGGGCCTCGCCGGAGATGATCGAGTACGTCGCCGACCGCAAGGGACACGACCGGCGCTACTCGGTGGACTGGCGCAAGATCCAGACCGAGCTGGGCTACCAGCCGGGCAAGGACTTCGCCGACGGCCTGGCCGAGGCGGTCGCCTGGTACCGCGACCACCGCGACTGGTGGGAGCCGCTCAAGGAGCGCGCGCAGCGGCTCGCCGGGACGCGCTGATGGCCCCGTGCCCCACGCCCGCCGAGCACCGGGACCCGGACGGCCGGCTGCGCCGGGTGGTCGTGCTGGGCGCGAGCGGATTCATCGGCCGGCAGGTGTCCGCCGCGGTCCGCGCGGCCGGCGGCGAACCCCTGCTGGTGGCACGCCGGCCGCTCGCGGGCGCCACCGCGCGCTGTCTTCCGCTGGACCTGATCGGCGACGGGCCGGACGCCCTGAGCCGCCTCCTGGACACCGAGCGGCCGAGTGCCGTGGTCAACGCCGCGGGCGCCGTGTGGTCCCGCGAGCCGGAGACCATGCGGCAGGCCAACCACACCCTGGTCGAGACGGTGCTGGCGGCGCTCGCCGGGGCCACCTGGCGCCCCCGGCTCGTCCACCTCGGGTCGGTGTTCGAGTACGCCCCGCCCCCGCCGGGCACCGCCCTGGACGAACGGGCACCGACCCGGCCGACCACCCCCTACGGGCAGTCGAAACTCCAGGGCACCCGCGCGGTCCTGGCGGCGTCCGCGCAGGGAAGGGCGGACGCGGTGGTGCTGCGGCTGTCGAACGTGATCGGCGCGGGCACCTCACCGAGCAGCCTGCTGGGACAGGTCGCCGCGCAGTTGCGTGCCGCGGAGGCCGGGCGGGAGGCGGTGGTACGGGTCAGCCCGCTGCGGGCCAGCCGTGACTTCGTGGACGTCCGGGACACCGCCGACGCGGTGCTGGCCGCCCTGACGAGGCCGGTCGGCGGACAGGTCATCAACATCGGGCGCGGCGAGGCGGTGCCGGTGCGCTCCATGGTGGAGCGGCTCATCGCGGCCGGCGGAAGACCGGCCCGGATCGTCGAAGGGGCCGGCGCCGGCGTGCGGACCGGCACCGGCCTGGACTGGATGCAGGTGGCGACCGGCACCGCCCGACGGCTGCTCGGCTGGTCGGCGCGGCACAGCCTCGACAGCTCCGCACAGGAGCTGTGGCGGGCGGCCACCGCCCGGCCCGCCCCCGTCACGGGCCCGCCGGCCGCCCAGCACTAGCCAAAACCCTAGGTCACAGTCCCTACGGTGGCAGCAGGGGGACTCGACTGCCGTCGAACGCCCCTGATCCGGCCCCGTACAGCAGCGAGCAGAGGTGTGGAAGTGTCAGGGTCCCGAGCGGTATCCCAGCGGCATGTGGCCGTCTTCGTCTTCGCCGACTTCGGGCACGTCAACCCGACGCTCGGCCTGACCCGTGAACTCGTCGCCCGCGGCCACCGGGTGACCTATGTCGTCGACCACCGCTACACCGAACTCGTCGAGCGGGCCGGCGCCCGCGCCGTGGGCTACACCTCCCGGCGCGGCGCGTTCGGCAAGGTGCCCGACCCGAGCGCGGCACGCCTGGCCGCCGAGGGCTACGAGCTGCTGGTCGAGACGATGGACACGGTCTGCCCGCTCGCCGTGGCCGCCCTCGCCTCCGACGTACCGGACCTCGTGCTCTACGACTTCGAGTCGTTCGCGGCCGCCCGGATGACCGCCCGCATCCTGGGCTGCACCACCACCGTGCAGCTGAGCCCCAGCCACGCGTCGAACGAGACCTTCTCCATGCGGGCGCAGCTGTTCGACCCCGAGGACCCCTCGATGCGCCAGGGCGGCGCCGCGCTGATGCGCTTCACCCGCGACCACGGCCTCGCCCCGGACGAGCTGGGCCGCTTCCTGGCGGAGTGGGACGACCGCAACCTGGCCTTCCTGCCGCGGGAGTTCCAGATCGAGGGCGCGAGCTTCGACGACCGCTTCGCCTTCGTCGGCCCCTCGGTCGCCGAGGACGGCGCCGCCGTGCCGTGGACACCGCCCGGCGACGGCCGGCGGCTGGCCCTGGTCTCGCTCGGCACCGAGTCCAACCGGCAGCGCGACTTCTTCCGCACCTGCCTGGACGCCTTCGACGGCGACGACTGGCATGTGGTGATGACCCTCGGCCGCGGCAGCGACCTCGCCGGCCTCGGGCCCGTGCCGCCGCACGTGGAGGTCCACGAGTGGCTGCCGCACCCCGTGGTCCTGCCGCACGCCGATCTGCTGGTCTGCCACGCCGGCATGGGCAGCGTCATGGAGGCGCTGTACTTCGGCACCCCGGTGATCGCGGTGCCGCAGACCTTCGAACTCGCCCTGACCGCACGGCGTCTGGACGACCTGAAGCTGGGCCGCTGGATCGACCGCGACCAGCTGACGTCGCAGACCCTCGCCGCGGCCGTCACGGAGATCGTGACCGACCCCGGGACCCCCGAGCGGATGGCGCGGATGCGCGCACAGGTCCGCGGGGCCGGGGGCGCGGTCCGCGCCGCCGACCTCCTGGAGCAGTGGGCCGCTGACCGTGCCCCGTCCGTCTCCGGGGTCTGAACCGTCCGGGCCGCTCCCGCCCCCTGCGGCCCGGACAGCACGGGCGCCCGTCACGCTCACGCGTGGCGGGCGCCTTGTGCCGGGCCCGTCAGGTGCGGCCGGTGACGAACTCGGTGACGCTGCGGATGCTGTGGTCGATCATCTCGTCGGTCAGCCCCGGGAACACCCCGATCCAGAAGGTCCGCTCGGCGATGATGTCGCTGTTGGTCAGCGGACCGCTCACCCGGAACGGGCTGTTCAGATAGGCCGGGTGGCGGGTGAGATTGCCGGCGAAGAAGCGGCGGGTGGCCACCCGCCGGGACTCCAGGTGGCCGATGAGCTCCGCCGTCGAGAACGGCGCGCCGTCCAGCACCGTGAGCACGAAGCCGAACCAGCTCGGATCGCTGTCCGGCGTGGGCTCGGGCAGCAGCAGATGCGGCAGGCCGTCCAGCCCCGCGCGCAGCCGCGCCCAGTTGTGCCGCCGGGCGGCACCGAACTCCTCGATCTTCCCGAACTGGTTGAGCCCGAGCGACGCCTGCAGGTCCGTCGACTTCAGGTTGTAGCCGATGTGGGAGAAGATGTACTTGTGGTCGTAGCCTTTCGGCAGGGTGCCCATCTGCTGGTCGAACCGCTTGAAGCAGCGGTTGTCCTCGCCCGGCTCGCACCAGCAGTCCCGCCCCCAGTCCCGCAGCGATTCCACGATGCGGGCGAGCACCATGTTGTCGGTCAGCACACAGCCGCCCTCGCCCATGGTGATGTGGTGGGCCGGATAGAAGCTCTCCGTCGCCAGATCCCCGAACGTGCCGGTCAGCCGGCCCCGGTAGGTGCTGCCGAGGGCGTCGCAGTTGTCCTCGATGAGGAACAGCCCGCGGTCGTCGGCGATCTTGGCTACCTCCTCGACGGCGAAGGGGTTGCCGAGCGCATGGGCGATCATGATGGCCCGGGTGCGCGGACCGATGGCCTCCGCGATCCGCTCCGGGGAGGCGTTGTAGGTGCCGAGCTCGACATCGATGAAGACCGGTACCAGACCGTTCTGCAGGATCGGATTGACCGTCGTGGGAAAGCCCGCCGCCACGGTCACGACCTCGTCGCCGGGCACCAGCCGCAGGTCCTCCAGCTGAGGTGAGGTCAGCGCGCTGAGCGCCAGGAGGTTGGCCGAGGAACCCGAGTTGGTCAGATGCGCCTTGCGCAGCCCGAAGTACTTGGCCAGCGCCCGCTCGAACCGGCGGGAACTGGCACCGGCCGCGATCCGCAGATCCAGGGCCGCCTCGACGAGGGCGACCCGGTCGTCCTCGTCGAGGACCGCGCCCGACGCCGCAACCGGCGTCACCCCGGGCACGAACCCGGACGCGACATTGTCCTGGTGGTACGCGCGTACCTGATCCAGAATGTCGCTCTTGCTGTACCCCATCGGCTGCCGCCTCCTGTGAGTGTCCTGCGGGATGTTCGTCGCGTTGCCGCGGGGGTGCGATCCGCGGGTCGCGGCGCGGAGCACGACAGGCCGACGGCGTGTCCCGGCCACGCGGTACACCGGGTCCCGTCACCGGTCGGCTGATCGGGGCCATCAGCTCAGCACGCCGGGCCCGGACGGGGCCAGTGCGGGCCGCGAAGTCTAGGGAGTGCCGTAGAGGCTGCGCGCCGCGGCCCAACGGGCGCCACAAGCCGGGCGGACACTAGGGAATGCCCCACACCGCCGCTGCCCATACTGGGGCCGGACAGGGGGACGGCGCTTCTCCACGGTCGGAGCGACGGGACGTGTTCTCCCTCCCGAAGGCGCGAGGACGCTGCGGTGAGACCTCTCGGCGAGAGCGGTACCGGCGGAGCGGACGGGAGGTTCCGGCGCGCCCGGGCCCAAGGTGCCCGGGGTGCCCGGACGGCCTGCGCCTGCCCGAGGCCAAGGACCGGTTTCCGAAGTGGTGGGAGCGCTAACGACGTGAGTGCCAAGATGCGCACCGAACTGATCCGCCCGGTGCACGAGTTGCTCACCGAGCACGCCGGCCGGTTCGCCGGCAAGACCGCGTTCTCCGACGCGCGGCGCGGCGTCACCTACGCCGCGCTCGACCGGCGCACCGCGCGGCTGGCCGGCAACCTGGCGGATCTGGGCCTGGCCCGCGGCGGCCGCGCGGCCGTCTACCTGGGCAACTGTGTGGAGATGGCGGAGAGCTGCCTGGCCGCCTCCCGGGCGGGTGCCGTCGTGGTGCCGCTCAACCCCCAGTCCTCCGACGCGGAGCTGGCACATCTGCTCGACGACAGCGACGCCCAGGTGATCATCACCGGCCCGGCCCAGGCCGACCAGGTGCTCCGGATGCTGCCGCGGCGCCCCGGCCTGCGCGTCGTGGTCACCGGCGACGGAGCCGCCCCCGAGGGCACCGCGCACTACGAGACCCTCGCCACCACCGAACCGGCCACCCCGGCGCGCGACGACCTCGGCCTGGACGAGCCGGCCTGGATGCTCTACACCTCGGGCACCACCGGCCGGCCCAAGGGAGTGCTCTCCACCCAGCGCCGGTCCCTGTGGGCGACGGCCTCGTGCAACGCACCGATCCTCGGCCTGTCCGCCGGTGACCGGGTGCTCTGGCCGCTGCCGCTGTTCCACTGCGTGTCGCACAACGTGTGCCTGCTGGGCGTCATCGCCGTCGGCGCCACGGCACACCTCATGCAGGGGCTGGCGGCCGACGAGATCCTGGAGGCCCTGCGGGCCGAGCGCAGCACCTTTCTCGTCGGCGTACCGACGATGTTCCACCACATGATCGAGGCGGCCCGCGACGGCGACTTCGCCGCGCCCGACCTGCGCCTGTGCATGGTCGCCGGCTCCGCCTGCCCGGACCGGCTGCAGCGGGCGTTCCAGGAGACCTTCGGGATCTCCCTGCTGGCCAGCTACGGCAGCACCGAGACCGGCGGCGCGATCACCACGAACCTCCCCGACGGCCCGCAGGTGACGGGCTCCTGCGGACTGCCCCTGCCCGGCCTCGGCCTGCGGCTGACCGACCCGCGCACCGGGGACGAGGTCGCCACCGGCGAGGAGGGCGAGGTATGGGTCAACAGCCCGGCCCTGATGGTCGGTTACCACCAGCAGCCCGAGGCCACATCCGCTGTGCTGTCCGACGGGTGGTACCGCACCGGCGACCTCGGCCGCCGTGACGAAGCCGGCTATCTGACCCTCACCGGCCGCCTCAAGGAGCTGATCATCCGCGGCGGCGAGAACATCCACCCCGGCGAGGTCGAGGAGGTCCTCCAGCAGATCCCGGGTGTGGCCGAGGCCGCCGTCGCCGGCGCACCGCACGAGGTGCTCGGGGAGGTCCCCGTCGCCTACCTCGTACCGGGGCCCGACGGCATCGACCCCGACCTGGTCCTCGCCACCTGCCAGGAGCGGCTGTCCGCCTACAAGGTGCCCGACGAACTCCACGAGATCGCCGCCGTCCCCCGCACACCGGCCGGGAAGATCGCCCGGCAGGAACTGGCGAAGCTGCCGGCCCGGCTGCTGGCGGTGAACCCCCTGGCGGAGCTGCGCACCAGGGCCGTCTCCTCGACGCAGAGCTCCGCCGGCCGGGCGGCCGAGCAGCTCACCCGCCGGCTCAACGGCTCCCAGCACCACCGCGCGCTGCTGACCATGGTGCGTTCGGCCGTCGCCGACGTACTCGGTCTGGGCGCGGCGGACGACATCGCTCCGGAGAAGGCGTTCAAGGAGCTGGGCTTCACCTCGCTGGCCGCGGTCCGGCTGCGCGACCGGCTGCGCTCCCTGACCGGCAAGCGGCTGTCCGCCGCGATCGCCTTCGACTACCCCACCCCCGCCGCGCTCGCCGGGCACCTGCACACCGAGCTGCTGGACGAACCGGAGGAGCGGGCCGCCGAGGCCCTGCCGCGCGCCGAACCGGACGAACCGGTCGCCATCATCGCGATGGGCTGCCGCTACCCGGGCGGCAGCGACTCTCCCGAGGCGCTGTGGCGGCTGGTCGCCGAGGGCACCGACGCCGTCGGCCCGCTGCCGGTGGACCGCGGCTGGGACCTGGAACGGCTCCTCGGCCGGGACCCGGCCGCCGGCGGCCGGTCCGACGCCCACGAAGGGGCGTTCCTGGACGACGCGGACCGCTTCGACGCCGCCTTCTTCGGCATCTCCCCGCGCGAGGCGCTGGCGATGGATCCACAGCAGCGACTGCTGCTGGAGACCGCATGGGAGACCTTCGAACGCGCGGGGATCGACGCGGCGTCCCTCAAGGGCAGCCCTACCGGGGTGTTCGCCGGGGTGATGCACGGCGGCTACGGCCCCGGCCCGTACGACCGGTCGGACCCGGGCCTGGAGGGCCATCTCGCCAACGGCAGCGCGATCAGCATCGCCTCGGGCCGGATCGCCTACAGCTTCGGCCTGGAAGGCCCCGCCCTCACGGTCGACACCGCGTGTTCGTCCTCGCTGGTGGCGATCCATCTGGCGGCCCAGTCGCTGCGGCAGGGGGAGTGCTCCCTGGCGCTGGCCGGCGGGGTGACGGTGATGACCGCGCCGACCGCCCTGGTCGAATTCAGCCGCCAGGGCGCGCTGTCCGCCGACGGGCGCTGCAAGGCGTACTCCTCGGCGGCCAACGGAACCGGGTTCTCCGAGGGGGCGGGGCTGGTGCTGCTGGAGCGGCTGTCGGACGCCCGCCGGCTGGGGCACCCGGTGCTGGCGGTCGTACGGGGCAGCGCGGTGAACCAGGACGGCGCGAGCAACGGCCTGACGGCACCCAGCGGACCGGCCCAACAGCGGGTGATCCGGCAGGCGTTGGACCGGGCGGGGCTGACACCGGACGAGGTGGACGCGGTCGAGGGCCACGGCACGGGCACCACCCTGGGCGACCCCATCGAGGCGCAGGCCCTGCTGGCCACCTACGGGCAGGGACGGCAACCGGACCGGCCGCTGTGGCTGGGCTCGCTGAAGTCGAACATCGGCCACACCCAGGCGGCGGCCGGCGTGGCGGGCGTGATCAAGATGGTGCAGGCCCTCGGACGGGGGACGCTGCCGCGGACCCTGCACGTGGCGGAACCGTCGCCCCATGTGGACTGGTCGGCCGGTGCGGTGGAACTCCTCACCGAGCCGGTCGCCTGGCCGGCGACCGACCGGCCCCGGCGTGCCGCGGTCTCCTCCTTCGGGGCCAGCGGCACCAACGCGCACCTCATCCTGGAGCAGGCGCCGGACGCACCCGTGGCGGGTGAGCCGGCGACCGAGCCGGCCGCGGCGCCCGGCGTACTCCCCTGGGTGCTCTCCGGCCGGGGGCCCCAGGGGCTCGCCGGACAGGCCGCCCGGCTCCGGGAGTTCACCGAACCCGGCGCAGCGCTCGAATCCGGCGCAGCGCCCGAATCCGGCGCAGCGCCCGACGCCCTGGACGCGGCCGGAGTGGGTCTCGCCCTGCTCGGCCGCAGCGCCCTGGACCACCGGGCCGTGGTCGTCGGCAGCGGCGCGGAACTGCCGGCCGGACTGGACGCCCTCGCACGGGGTGAGGCCGCCGCCGCAGTGGTGCGCGGCACCGCCCGCCCGGGCGGCACCGTCTTCGTCTTCCCCGGCCAGGGCTCCCAATGGGCAGGCATGGCACGGGAGTTGGCAGCCACCTCGGACGTCTTCCGCAACCGGCTGGCCGAGTGCGAGGAGGCCCTGTCGGCCTTCGTGGACTGGTCGCTGGCGGACGTGCTGGCGGGGGCCGAGGGCGCTCCGGGGCTGGAGCGGGCGGACGTGGTGCAGCCGGTGCTGTTCGCCGTCATGGTGTCGCTGGCGGAGCTGTGGCGCTCGTTCGGCGTGCGGCCGGACGCGGTGGTCGGGCACTCCCAGGGCGAGATCGCGGCGGCCTGCGTGGCGGGGGCCCTCGGCCTGGACGACGCGGCTCGGGTCGTCGCCCTGCGCAGCCAGGCGATCGCCAGGGTGGCGGGCTCCGGCGGAATGGCGTCGGTGGGCATGCCCGCGGACGTGGTGCGGGCCCACCTGGAGCACTGGGACGGGCAGGTCGGCGTGGCCGCCGTCAACGGCCCCTCCTCCACCGTGATCTCCGGTCATGCGGAGACCCTGGAGCAGGCGATGGCCCTGCTGGAGGGCGAGGGGGCGAGGGTGCGCCGGGTCCCGGTCGACTTCGCCGGACACTCGGTGGCGACCGAGCAACTGGAGGACGAGCTGCTGGAGCTGCTGGCGTCGGTGTCACCGCGGCCGTGCGAGGTGGCGTTCTACTCGTCGGTGACCGGCGGCCAGGTCGACGGGCGGGAACTGGACGCGGCCTACTGGTACCGCAACCTGCGGCAGACCGTGGAGTTCGAGTCCGCGACCCGCACGCTGCTCGCCGACGGGTACGAGATCTTCGTGGAGGCCGGCGCCCACCCCGTACTGGCGGTCGGCCTGCAGGAGACCTTCCGGTCCGCCGGGTCCGCCGCGGCGGCCGTGCCGTCGCTGCGCGCCGACGACGGCGGCTGGGACCGCTTCCTGCGCTCGCTGGGCGAGGCATGGGTGCACGGCGCGCCGGTGGACTGGCGCCCCGCCTTCCCGGCCGCCGCGACGCCCCGTACCGATCTGCCGACGTACGCGTTCCAGCGCGACAGGTTCTGGCTGACACCCCCCGACGGCGCGGGCGATGTCTCCGCGCTGGGACTCGCTGAGGCGGACCATCCGCTGCTGGGCGCGGCCGTGGAACTGCCCGACTCCGAGGGCCTGGTGTTCACCGGCCGGCTGTCGGCCCGGACCCACGACTGGCTCACCGACCACCGCGTGAACGGCAGTGCCCTGGTGCCCGGCCCGGCCTTCGTCGAGCTGGCGCTGCGCGCCGGTGACGAGGTGGGCTGCGACCGGGTGGCGGACCTGTCCCTGCACGCCCCGCTGGTGGTTCCCACGCAGGGCGCCGTCCAGCTCAGGGTCACCGTGCGCGCCCCGGACGAGACCGGTCACCGGCCCGTCGCGGTCCACTCCCGACGCGACGACGGAGGCACCGGCAGGCCGTGGACGTGCCACGCCACGGGCTCCCTGGCCGCGGACGGGGCCACGCCCTCATGGGACCTGGAGGTGTGGCCCCCGGCGGAGGCGACCCCCGTGGCGACGGACGAGGTGGCCGCCGCCCTGGCCGCCGGCGGATACCGCCACGGCCCCGCCCTCCGCTGCCTGACGGCCGTCTGGCGGCGCGGTGACGAACTCTTCGCCGAGGCCGCCCTGCCCGAGGACCGCACGGACCGGGCCGCGGCGTTCGGCCTCCACCCCGCCCTGCTGGACTCCGCGCTGCACCCCGTGTGGGCGGGCGAACTCCTCGACGACGAGCGCCGGCCGGGGCAGCCCGCCCGGTGGCAGGGCGTGACCCTGCACGCCGCCGGCGCCTCCGTCCTGCGGGTACGGATCACCCGCACGGCGTCCGGGGACCTGACGGTCGCCGCCGCCGACGCGACCGGCCAGCCGGTCCTGAGCATCGACTCCCTCGACACCGACCCTGTGTCCGCACGCGCCATCAGGGGCGCCGCCGCGGCACAGCAGGACAGCCTGTTCCAGGTGGAGTGGACCGAGATACCGGCCGGGTCCCTCGCCACGGACACCTCGCGGGCCTGGGCCGTCGTGGGCGAGGACCCGCTCCGCGCACGGTCCGGCCTGATGGGCGCCGGGCAGTACGCCGAGACCTACCCGGATCTGGAGACCCTCGCCAAGGAGATCGAGGGCGGCGCCGCCGTACCGGACTGCGTGGTGATGACCACCGCCCCCGCGACGGACCCGGCCACCGAGGACCGGAGCGGCGCGGACCCCGGCGACGCCGTCCACCACCACACCCGGCAGGCGCTCGCCCGGGCCCAGACCTGGCTGACCGGCCCCGCCTTCGCCTCCTCCAAGCTGATCCTGCTCACCCGTGGCGCGGTGGCGGCCTGGGACGACACCCCCGCACCGGACGTGACGACGGCCGCCGTCTGGGGACTGATCCGCTCCGCGCAGAGTGAGAACCCCGGCCGCTTCATGCTCGTCGACACCGACGCGAGCAAGCCCGCATGGCGCACCCTGCGCAAAGCCGCCGGCTCCGAGCTGCCGCAACTGGCCCTGCGCAAACGCACGGTGCGGGTCCCGCGGCTGACCCGGCTCGCCGCTCCGGTCCGGAGTGCCCCGCTGCTCACCGGTCCGCACGGCACCGTCCTCCTCACGGGCGGCACCGGTCTGCTCGGCGCCGCCCTCGCCCGCCACCTCGTCACCGAGCACGGCGTCCGCGACCTGCTGCTCACCAGCCGCCGGGGCCCCGACGCCCCCGGAGCCGCGGAGCTGGCGGCCGAACTGACCACGCTGGGCGCCCGGGTGACCCTCGCGGCCTGCGACACGGCCGACCGCGAGGCGCTCGCGGAACTGCTGGCGACGGTGCCCGCGGACCGCCCGCTCAAGGCCGTGGTGCACACCGCGGTGGTCACGGACGACGGCATCGTGCTGTCCCTGACCCCGGAGCGGCTGGACGCGGTCCTGCGGCCCAAGGTGGACGCCGCGCTCGCCCTGCACGAGGCGACCAAGGACCTGGACCTCTCCGCGTTCGTCGTCTTCTCCTCCATCGCGGGGATCCTGGGCGGCGCCGGCCAGGGCAACTACGCCGCGGCCAACGCCTTCCTGGACGCCCTCGCCCGGAGCCGCCGCGCGCAGGGCCTCCCGGCGGCATCCGTCGCCTGGGGCCTGTGGGCCGGCCGGGACCTTCCGGCCACGGGCACGTCCCGGCTGCCGGTCCACCCTCTTCCCCTCGCCGAGGGCCTGGAACTGTTCGACGCGGTATGCGCACTGGACGAGGGCAACCCGGTCGCGGCACGGCTGGACACCGCGGAACTCCGCCGGCAGGCCGCGTCCGGGGATCTGCCACCGCTGCTGCGCGCCCTGGCGCACCAGCCGTCCCGGCCGGCCGCGCACAACGCCCCCGCGGAAGCATCCGAGCTCAAGCACCGTCTCGCCGCGATGACCGACACCGAACGGGACGAGACCCTCCTCGACCTCGTACGCCGGCACGTGGCCGCGGGGCTGGGCCATGCCTCCGCCGACGCGATCGGCCCGCGGCAGGCGTTCAGCGATCTCGGCTTCGACTCACTGACGGCGCTGACCGTCCGCAACGAGCTGAACGCGGCGACAAAACTCACCCTGCCGCCCGCGGTGATATTCGACTTCGCCGACCCCGGAGCCCTGGCCCAGTACCTCAAACGAGAGCTTCTCGAATGCTGACCGGGCCCGCCAGCACGCACAGAGGAGACTGTTCATGAAGGTGGAAGACGTCTACATCGACTCGCTGGGAGCATTCCTTCCGGAATGGGCGAGCGCGGAGCAGGCGGTCGCCGACGGCATCCTGGACGCGGAGATTCCGCAGAGCAACGGACTGACCGGCGCGCACGTCGGCGGCGACATTCCGGCGATGGACATGGCGGTCTCCGCTGCCCGGACGGCCCTTGAGCGCTCGAAGCTGGACATCGAGACGATCGGCGCGCACATTCACAGCTCCGTCAACTACCAGGGACCCGTGGGCTGTTATCCGCCGGGCTACATCATGCGGGAGCTGGCCCTCGAAAACGTCCCCGCGCAGAACCTCCAGCAGGGCTGCAACGGCATGCTGGGGGCGCTGGAGGTGGCCATCGGCCAGATGACCGGCGCCGCGGAGGCCGAGGCCGTCCTGCTGACCTCGGGCGAGAACTTCACCGCCCCGGGAGCCGACCGCTGGAACGACGGCTTCGGCCAGTCCTACTTCTTCTCCGACGGCGGAATGGCGGTCCTGCTCAGCGCCGACGAGGGATTCGCCCAGGTGCGCTCCCTCAACGCGGGCGTACTGCACGCACTGGAGAAGTGGCACCGCGGCAACGGCGGAATGCTGGAGCGCGAAGAGCCGGTCCCCACGATGCCGGAGCGGGCCGAGCAGTTCAACGAAACCGAAATGCCGCTGTCCGAGGCCCTTGAGAAGATCACGCTGTTCAACCTCGACATCATTCACCGGTCCCTGGTCGACGCGGATCTGAACGCCTCCGACCTCGCCAAGGTCATACCGATCAACATGGACGGCCGCATGGTCGAATTCGCCACCATGATGCCGCTCGGCCTTCCTATGTCGCGATCGAGCTGGGATTTCGGCAAATCGGTCGGGCACGTGGGCGGGGCCGATGTCTTCATTTCGCTGGAACACCTGGTGCGCACCGGCGAAGTGACAGCGGGTGATAACGTCCTGCTGGTTTCCCAGGGGCCGGGGTGGATCTGTACGGCCAGTGTGGTGACCATCCTGGATCTGCCCCCGTGGTCCGTGTGACACCGTGCCCGGGCGGCGGTGTGCGGAGCTGATGGTGGAGAAGAGGGGAGCCTGAGGTGGCTACGGGTACGGTGGTCCGGTTCGACGAGGTGCGCGGGTATGGCTTCATCGCCCCCGACGCCGGCGGCGAGGATGTGTTCGTGCACGTCAACGACTTGTGCGACGAGAAGCATCTGTTCCGCAGCGGGCTGCGGGTCGCGTACACGACCGAGACGGGGGACCGCGGGCTCAAGGCCGGCGAGGTGCAGCTGCTGGAGCCGGCGCGCGCGGTCACGGCGCGGCGGCAGGCTCCGGGTGCGGCAACGGCACGGCCCGCCGCCGAGCCGGACGAGGATCTGGTGTGCGAGGTCCTCTCCGCCGCCGAGTTCCGCGGCGAACTGACGGAGGCCCTGCTCGACGCGGCACCGTCGCTCACCGCGGCCCAGCTGCTGCAGGTGCGCAAGCGCGTCATGGAACTGGCCCAGACGCACAACTGGATCGACGCCTGACCCGCCGCCGCGCGCGGGCGGCCCGCGGTCGCCCGCCGCTCTGATCGCCAGGGCAGCGGGCGGACCACCTCGGCACCGCCGCCGCGGCGGCCCTCACCATCCGGCTCCGCGTACCGGCCGGACACGGCCTAGTCGGCGATGTTGACGTGCATGTTGAAACGGACCCCGCCGATCTTCACCAGCAGGTCGCCCTGCACCTTGCGCGTTTCCTTGGTGTCGCCCACATTGCCCTTGTTCACCGCCTGCTTGTTCTGCGGGTCGTGGCTCACGAACTCCGTGAAGACCCCGCCCGCGGCGAGCTGAGCGGCGTCGTCCCAGGCGTCGCGCAGGTCCGCGTAGCGCGTGGCGTCCATGGGAGGGCCGCCGAGGGTCAGGTATACGCGGTGGCCGGCGACGTACGCGTCGGCGAGCTGCTGGAGGATGCCGGCCACCGTCGTCTTCAGCGAGTAGTGGCCCGCCGCCGCGGCGAGGAGCTGTGCGGTGTCCCCGTCGATCCTGGCCCGACGCGCGTCCCGGGCCCTGGCGCGGAACAGGTCGTCCTTGTCCGTGTCGATGCTCCTGAACGCCTCGGTGTACCCCGTCCTCTTGTCCAGGGCGATCCCGATCGCCGCGGCCCACTGCGGCGCGCTGATCCACTCGTGGTCGAACGAGAGGGTCGCGCAGTACGCCTTGAGCTCCGTCTCGGCCTCTTCGGCCGACTTGGCATAGCCGCTCTTCGGCATGTGGGTCCCCCTGTCGTCGTGGCGAACCACGAACGTGCCACGCGGCGACACCCCCTGTCAGCCGGATCCCGGAAACCGCCCCGAAGGGCTGTGAGCAGGGGAGTTGCTGCAGGGCCGGGCGGGGCGCGAGGGGACTGGTGGGCCGCGCGGAACCCGCCACGGCGGGCGGCTCCTAGGCACCCGCCTTGCGGAAGATCCGGGCGCCGAGGAAGACCGAGATCGCGGCGAGGGCCGCCGCCACCAGTGCGCCGCGGATCATCTCGGTGCTCGTGTACTGGCCGAGGAACGCGGCCCGGACGGCTTCCACCAGGTAGCGCAGCGGCACGAACTTCGACACCACGTCGAGCCACCGGGGGGCGAGGGCCATCGGCAGCAGGATGCCGGAGAGCAGCATGACCGGCAGGTTGATGGTGTTGACGACCGGCGCGAACTCCTCGGGGGAGTTGAGCCGCATGGCCAGCGCGTACGACAGCGAGGCCAGTGCCACCGTGAGCACGGCGACGAACAGGAAGCCGATGAGGACGCCGAGCACCGGGGCGCGCAGGCCCATCGCCATGCCGGCGAGCACCAGCAGCAGGGACTGGGCCAGCATCTGCACCACGTCGCGCAGCACCCGGCCCATGAGCAGCGCCAGGCGGCTGACCGGGGTGACCTGCATCCGCTCGATCACGCCGTGCTGCTTCTCGATCAGAATGCCGATGCCGGCGAAGGCGGCGCTGAACATGCCGAGCTGCACCAAGAGCCCCGGCACCAGCGTCTGCCACGCGTCACCGCCCGTACCGAGTTGCACATGCGTCAGCAGCGGGCCGAAGAAGAACAGCACGAGCAGCGGCATGAGGACGCCGACCACGAGGCCGATCTTGGCGCGCAGGGTCTGCCGCAGATAGCGCCCGAGGATCAGGCGGGTGTCGGCGGCCAGGTCGGCCAGGCCGGAACTGCTCCTGGCCGCGTGGCGCCGGGGCGGTGGGGCCGCGGCTTCGGATGCCGTCGTCGCCGGGGACGCGGCGGGGGACGAGTGCGGCAAGTCAACCTCCGTGGGGAGCGGGCGGTCAGACGGTGACAGGGGCTTCGGGCGCGGGGGTGTGGTGCCCCGTGATGGCGAGGAAGGCATCGCGCAGGCTGGCGGTCGCGGAGCCCGCGTACCGCAGCTTCAGGTCCTGCGGGGCGCCCTCGGCGGCGACCAGGCCGTCGTCGACGATGACGAGCCGGTCGGAGAGGACGTCCGCCTCGTCCAGGTAGTGCGTGGTCAGGAAGACGGTGGTGCCCTCGGCGCGGATGCGGTGCACCAGGTCCCATACGTCGGAGCGGCTGCCGGGGTCGAGGCCGGTCGTCGGCTCGTCGAGGAACAGCAGCTCGGGCCGGTGGGTCAGGCCCAGGGCGATGTCGAGGCGGCGGCGCTGGCCTCCGGAGAGCGCCCGGGTGGGCCGGTCGAGGAGCTCGGCGAGGTCGAGGTCCTCGGCGAGTTCCCGCGCACGGTCCCGGGCCTCGGCCCTGCCGAGCCGGTACAGCCGCCCCTGGGTGACCAGTTCCTCGCGCACGCTGATGGCCGGGTCGACGCCGCTGGCCTGGGCGACATAGCCGATGCGCCGGCGCACCCCGGCCGGGTCGCTCGCCAGATCGTGCCCGGCGACGGTTGCGCTTCCCCCGGTGGGGGGCAGCAGCGTGGTGAGCATGCGCATCGTGGTGGTCTTGCCGGCGCCGTTGGGGCCGAGGAACCCGAGGATCTCCCCGGCCGCCACCGTGAGGTCGATGCCCCGCACCGCCTCCACCGGGCCCTTCTTGGTCGTGAACGTCCGGGCGAGCCCCTGGGCGCTGATGATCGGAGCGGTCATGGCGGCCTCCTGCCTCGCGGATGCGAATCTCGTCCGCCGTCTCCCGCGCAGTCGAATGATTTGCTCGCTTGAGCATACTTTGACATGACCGAGCAAACATTTCGATCCCTGTCGCGCCGAGCACGAACTACCCGGCAAATCCCTAGCCTTTGGGCCGTCGCGGGGCTCAGCCGAGGTGCCGGTCCGGGAGCGGCTGGTCCGCGCCCACGGTGTCCCACATCGCCCGCATCGATTCCCCGAGGGTGTACCGGGGGCGCCAGCCGAGGAGGCGTGCGGCACGGGAGATGTCGACCTGGATCCAGTCGGCGCCCCTGCTGCGCACCTCGCCCCGCCGCTCGCGAATCGTCTCCGCGGGCAGTCCGGCGGCCGCCACGAGTTCGTCCACCAGGGTCCGTACGTCCTGCGCCCGGCCGCAGCCGATGTTGACCAGCGGGTCGGCGTGCCGGATCCGGGCCGCCCGGACCACGGCGTCCACGGCGTCCCGGACATCGACGTAGTCGCGCCGGGCGTCGGCGATGGTCAGCTCGATCCCCGTGGCCGCGTCGGCACCGCGGAGCCGGACCGCCAGGGACCCGAAGAAACTCTCCAGGGCGGGGTGCGGCCCCAGGGTGTTGGCCACCCGCAGGACCACGCCGTCGAGCGCGCCGTCCCGGGCGGCGTCGAGGACCATCCGCGAGGCGGTGAGCTTCGCCTTGGCGTAGGGGTTCTCCGGAGCGGGCTCGGTGCCCTCGTGGACCGACGTCCCGAGGGGGACCGGGCCGTACTCGTGGATGGTGCCGAGGTGCACCAGCCGGGGAGGGGTCTTGAGCAGCGCCAGTGCGTCGAGGAGCCGTTCCACCAACTGCACGTTGGCGTAGTGCAGTTCGTCCCCCCAGCCGAGGGTGGCGTTGACCACGACATCGACGTCCTCGTGGGCCAGCACCCGGGCCAGCTCGCCGCTGGTGGTGCCCGCGACATCGAGGGGCAGGAACCGGTGCGCGGCGACCTGTGGCGCGTAGCGGCGGGCGACCGCGACGACCTCGCTCCCCTCGGCAGAGAAGGCGGCACAGAGGTGCCGGCCCATACAACCGGTGGCCCCCAGCACCGCGACACGGACGGGGCCGGTGACCGGTGTCGACGGTGCCACGGCACGTTCCTCGTCGGTCACCGGACCGTCGGCCGATCGGGGTGCGCCGGCGGTGCGGCGGCCGGCAGGCAGTCGGCGTACTGCGGGAGCATGCCCTTGGCCTCGGCCTCCGCCAGACGGGGCGCGATGGTGTCGCGCGCGGAGAGGCGGAACTCCACCTCCTGCGGCCAGGGCAGCCCGATCGCGGGGTCGAGCGGATCGATCGCGTGCTCCAGCTCGGCCCGGTAGGCGCTGCTCACGAGGTACGACATGACCGTGTCGTCCTCCAGCGCCAGGAAGGCGTGGGCGAGCCCGTCGGGGATGTACACGGCCCGGAAGGACTCCGCGTCCATCTGGACGAGGTCCCACTGGCCGAAGGTGGGCGATCCCACCCGGATGTCCACGACGGCGTCCAGTGCCCGCCCCCGTGCGCAGTAGACGTACTTGGCCTGGCCCGGGGGAGTGGCCGTGAAGTGGAGCCCGCGCAGCACGCCTCGGGCCGACCTGCTGTGGTTGGTCTGTGCCACGGGGAACCGGTGGCCGACCGCCGCGACGAACGCCTCGTCCTGCAAGGGCGAGACGAACAGCCCGCGGTGGTCGGAGTGGATGTCGGGGGTGAACTCGAATCCGCCGGCGACGGCGAGCTTTCGGGTATGCATCACGGATCACCTGCCTGGAGCGGATCGGTCAGACGACGGACAGCTCGGGCAGCGGGAAGACCAGCTTGCCGCCGCCGGCCAGGAAGGCGCTCTCGCGCTCGATGAAGCCCTCCCGGTAGATCCAGGGGAGCACCAGCAGCTGGTCGGGGCGCCGGGACTTGGCCTCCTCCTCGGACACGATGGGGATGCCCGTACCGGGCGTGAAGCAGCCGGACTTGTCCGCGTTGGGCTCGCCGATGCAGGGCAGGTCGTCCTCGGTGAGCCCGCAGAACTGCAGGATGACATTGCCCTTGGTCGAGGCGCCGTACCCGAGGGTCACCTTCCCGGCCTTGCGCGAGTCGTCGAGGAAGTCCCGCAGGCGGTCGCGATAGTCGTGGACCCGCTTGGCGAACGCGTCGAACGGGGCCATGGTGTCCAGCCCGAGCGCGGCCTCCCTGGCGCGGACGGCGGCCAGCCCCGCCTCGTCCACGGGGTGGCGGCCGGGCCGTTTGGCGAGGGTCACACAGAGGCTGCCGCCGTACACCTCGGTGAGTTCGGCCTTGAGGACGGTGAATCCGACGCGCTCGGCCATCCACTCGATCTGCCGCAGCGCGTAGTACTCCAGGTGTTCGTGGCACACCACGTCGTACGCGGTGCCCTCGATCATCGCCGGCAGGTAGCTCTGCTCCATGACCCAGACGCCGTCGTCGTCGAGGACGTCGTACACGTCCTGCATGAACGCCATCGGCCGCGGGAGGTCGTAGAACATCGCGATGGAGGTGACGACCTTCGCGCGGCGCGAGCCGAACCGTTCGGTGAACAGGTCGCGGGAGAAGAAGTCGGGGATCAGTTCGGCGTCCGGCGGGTAGTGCTCGCGGAACTTCGGCCCGGTCGGGTCGATGCCGACCAGTGTCGGGCCGGGGGTGGGGTAGCCGCGCAGCAGGGTGGAGTCGTTGCTGCCGATGTCCACCACCAGGTCTCCGGGCCCGAGGTCGACCAGGTCGGTGATCGCCGCGACCTTGCCGTGGAGGTGCCGGACCATGAACGGCCGTATCCCGGAGCGGTAGCCGTAGTTCTCCCCGTACATCAGCCCGAAGTCGGCGGTGTGGCGGAGCTGGACGAGGCCGCAGCCCTCGGGTGAGCACTTGACCAGTTCGAGGGGGACCGTGGGGACGGCCTCGTCCCGGGCGCGGGGGAAGACGCCGGTGAGAGCCTGCGGGCCCAGGTCGAGAACCGGCAGCAGGGTGCGGTTGCCGCAGATGCGGCAGTCATCGATGATCATGGATTCTCCAGGTCGCGTTCCACCATCGGCTGGACCGGATCGGAACCGGCGTCGTGATCCCACGCCACGCGCGGCGAGCCCCGCCAGGTATCTGCCGGCGACCCTAATGCCGGAGTCCCCGACCCTCGTGATTCCGGCGAGCATTCTGGGAAATGCTCCAGAACCCGCCCGACGAGGCCCCGCGCGGGCGGGCCGGGTGGCAGGCTCTGCGCACCCGGGACCCTCGGCCGTGTCAGCGGACCGCTGTCGCGCGGGGCGCCGCGTCTGCTTGCGTGTGCTACTTTTTGCTTGGCTATGCAACTCCGGTAGGTGTCAGGGGCGACTCGCGGCACAGGCTCTTCGCACAGCGGCCTGATCCGGCACGGACGGGCGGCAACGGACAACTCAAGGAGCAGCGATGGCTGCAATGCGTGACGAAGCCGAGTTGGCACCAGACAGCAACCACAGCGAGCAGACCGCGGCCCGCCGGCAGTTCGCGCTGACCCTGCTCTGCGATGTCGTCCTTCCCGTGGGGCTCTACTACGCGCTGCGCAGCGCCGGCTGCGGCGAACTGGTCTCGCTGCTGCTCAGCGCCGCCGCACCGGCACTCAGCACCGGATACTCCATCGTCAAACAGCGCCGGATCGACAGCGTCGGCATCTTCGTCATCGCCATCCTCGTGCTCGCCGGGCTCGGTTCCCTCATCTCCGGCAGCCCGCGCCTGGCCCTGGCCCGCGGCGGCTGGTTCACCGGGCTGATCGCGCTGTGGATCCTCGGATCGCTGTTCACCTCCCGCCCGTTCACCTACCGCGCGCTCAAGACGCTGCTCCCGGGCAAGGCCGCGACCCTGGAGGGCCTTTGGCAGGCCGATCCGCGGTTCCGCCGCATCTGGCGCGGCCTGACGGTGCTGTGGGGGTGCGGGCTGCTGGCCGACGCGGCGCTCCGGGTGATCATGGCCTACACGCTGCCCGTCGACTCGGTGCCGGTGCTCGACGGCGTGCTGTACTTCGTGACCTACCTCGTCCTGCAAGTGATCACGCACGTCATCCTGCACAGGACCGGTGTGTTCCGGGTGCTCTTCCCCGGACGGGGCAGGAGGCCGGCCCGGTCCCGGGTCTCCGCGGGGGCGAAGGACGACGGGACGGCCTGAGAACAGCCGAAGAAGAACTCCGCGCCCGGGTGGGCCCTCACGCGGCGGAACGTCCCGTGAGCGGCTTCCCGGGCGTCGTCGCGCCATGGCCTTCCGCGGGCCTCCGGGCGCCGGTCCGGTGACCGGAGCGTCACCGGTCGGGGAGTCCCAGAAGAACTCCTAGTTGTTCCGGAACGGCCTTGCCGGGCGCGCACGGCGCATGGCCAGAATACCGGCGATCGGTTCACCGCCATGGGAGAAGTTGATGCTGACCCACGTGCCGCTTCCGCGACGTCAAGAGCTCACTCCACGCGGCATCCTCCTGGCGCATCCGCGTCTGCCCTGGCCGCTCAGGGCCGTGAACGGCCTGCTCGGGCCGCTGGCGCCCCGGCTGTGGCCGTTGGAGCCCGACGTGCTCAAGCGCAAGGCGGCTGCCCGGGCCAAGGTGCCGGCCGCCGCGCCGGACAACGCCTTCGACGAACCCTTGGCCCTGCTGTGCCGGTCGCTCACCGAGGAAGTCCGGCTGAGCGCGAACGGCCGGTTCATGCTGCACAGCCAGCTGGTCAAGAACCTGTCGACCCGGCTCCGGCTCGCCGAACTGGCCGCACGGAGCCCGGAGATCTTCGAAACACCGGTACCCGCGCCGCTCTTCATCACGGGCGCGCCGCGCACCGGCACGACGTTCCTGCAACGGCTCATCGCCAGGGACCGGTCCTCCCGCTCCCTTCCGCTGTGGGAGTCGACGCATCCCCTGCCGGACGGAGAGCTGACGGCGGCCCGGAAGGACCCCGACCCCCGCATCAAGGCCAGCCGGGTCGAGGTCGGGATGACCAACCGCATCCTGCCCGAACAGGCGTTGATGCACGAGCTGGTGCACGACGAGGCCGAAGAGGACAACCTGCTGCTGTCGCTGAGCCACTGCTCGCCCATGTACGAGGACATCGGGCTGGTCCCCGCGTACACGCGCTGGTACACCACCACCGACCACACCGAGGGCTACCGCTACTTCAAGCGGGTCCTGCAGTTCCTGCAGTGGAGCCGCCCGGCCGGTGACCGGTGGGTGCTGAAGTCCCCCGGACACGCCGAGATGCTGGTGCCGCTGTTCGGCGCCTTCGAGGACGCCACGGTGGTGCACACCCACCGGGACCCGGTGACCTCGGTGATCTCCTTCAGCAACATGGTCGCCTACGGCGCCAGGGTCTACTTCGACCACCCGAATCCGCACCTCATCGGCACGTTCGCCGCCGACATCATCGAGCGGTCGCTGCGCGCCGCGCTGCGGGACCGCGCCGGCCACGAGCACCAGGTCGTGGACGTGTTCTTCCGCCCGCTCGTCGAGGACCCGATCCGCGAGATACGCCGGGTCTACGAGGTGGCCGGCCGCGAACTGGACGACGTCACCGAGCAGGCGATGCGCGAGTACGCCACGGCGGAGAAACACCGCAGCGGCCGCCACCGCTACGCCGCCGAGGACTTCGCCCTGGACGTCGGTGAACTCAGAGAGCGCTTCGCCTTCTACTACGACCGCTTCGACGTGCCGCGGGAGAAGCGCTGACCATGAACGACGACAGCCTCAGGTGCGGATGCGCCGGCGCCACGGTCTGGTTCACCGGCCTGCCGGGCTCCGGCAAGACCACCCTCGCCCAGGCCCTCGCCGGCGCCCTGCGCGCCCAGCGCCACCGGGTGGAGATCCTCGACGGCGACGCCCTGCACGCGACGCTGCCCACCGGACCCGGGCCCGCCCGGGAGGACCGCGGCCACCACGTGGAGCGCACCGGCCTCGCCGCCGAAGTGCTGGCCCGCAACGGCTTCATCACCCTGGTGTCCGCCACCGCCACCGCGACCGCCCCCGGCAGGGACAGCCGCGAGGCCGTGCGCAGACGCCACGAGGCGACCGGAACCCCGTACGTGGAGGTCCACTTGGACACCCCGCGCGCGGTGTGCGCCGAGCGCCGGCGCGCCGGGCACCTGACAGGGCCCGCCGCCGCCCTGGCGGCGGGGGACCAGGCGTACGCCGCACCGGCCGGTCCCGACCTGCGCCTGGCCACGCACCGGCAATCCGTCCCGGAAGCCGCGGCCGCCGTGTACGCCCTGCTGATCGACAAGGGCGTGGTGCGTTCCCGGTGCCCCGGGACGCCGGCCCCGCTCCTGCCCGATCCCGTTGCCGGCCACGGGCCTTCGGGCGGCGACGGGATCAGGCCGTAGCGGTCAGACCCGCTCCTGCCGTTCCCCGGCAGCCGCCGCGCGGCACAGCGCGACCACCCGGTCGAGCGTCGGCTCGCTGATGATCGTGGCGAGATGCGCCATGAACGCCTCCTCCCCGCCGGCCTCCAGCACCTCGCGGCACACACCGGCGACCATCGCGAGCAGCGACAGCGAGTCGCCGCCCATCCGGTGGAAATCCGCCTGCCCGTCGAGCCGGCCGCGCTCCACGCCCAGGGCCCGTGCCCAGACCCGCGCCACCGCCTCCTCCACCGGATCCACCGGCGCGGCCGGACCCGCCCGGTCCAGGGCCCAGGCGCCCGGCTCCTCGGTGAGGGGATCGGGCAGCGCCTTCTCGTCGACCTTCCCGCTGACCGTGTACGGCAGTTCCGGCACCACGAGAATCGCGGCGGGCACCATGTAACGGGGGAGCCGTCCGGTGGCGTAGGCGGCCAGCTCCTCCGGCGTGACCTCCGCGTGGGCCAGCACATACGCGTACAGCGACTTGCCGGACCGGCCCGGCCTGGCCCGCGCCACCACCACGGCCCGGTCGACCGCCGGGTGGCCCTCCAGACTCTGCGCCACCTCCGCCGGCTCCACCCGGTGTCCCCGCACCTTGACCTGGTTGTCGACGCGTCCGACGAACTCCAGCCCGCCCGAGGGCAGGGCCCGCGCCAGATCACCCGTGCGGTAGACCCGGGTCCCGTCCGCCAGCCTGGGGAAGCACTCCCGGTCCAGGTCCGGACGGCCACGGTAGCCGCGGGCCAGTTGCGCGCCACCGAGGTACATCTCGCCCACCCCGCCCGGGGCGACGAACCGCCGCTGCGCGTCGAGCAGGAACACCTGGGTGTTGTCGGCCGGCATCCCGATCGGCACCACGGCCCGCTCCGCGTCCGCCTCCGGCCGGAACGTGTAGGCCGTGCACCCGATCGTCGCCTCGGTGGGCCCGTACTCGTTGATGATCCGGCACCGTTCCCCGAACATCTCCTGCGCCCGCGCCGCGACCTCCACCCTCAGCTGCTCACCGATCACGATGACGGTGCGGAACCCGGCCGGGCGGATGTCCAACTGCCCGATCAGATCGAGATGGGAGGGCGTCAGGTTCAGCGTATTGGCGCCCGAGTGCTCCAGCAGGCGGCGCAGCGAGAGGTGATGGGGCTCGTCGCGCAGGAGGATCACCTCGCCGCCCGCCAGCAGGGGCAGGAACACGGAGGTGCCCGAGACGTCGAAAGAGGGCGAGGTGAGGAGCGGCAGGCGGGTCTCGGCGTCCACCCCGAATTCCCGGGTGGCCCAGTGGACGTAGTGCGTAAGGCTCCGGTGCTCGATCTGCACGCCCTTGGGCCGTCCCGTCGAGCCCGAGGTGTAGATGATGTAGGCCAGGTCGTCCGGCGCCACCTCGGCGTCCTCGAAGCCGCGGTGGCCGGACACGCCGTCCTCCGCCGCGCCGGGACGCCGCGGCGCCGCCGCCTCGGCCATCAGGTCGTCCAGCACCAGCGGCACACAACCGTCCGGTATGCCGCCGCGCCGCTCGTAGGGCCGCTCCACCAGGCAGTACGCGGCCCCGGCGGCGGACAGCAGCTCCGCCAGACGGGCATCGGGATGCTGTGCGTCCACCGGCAGATAGCAGGAACCGGCCCGCAGCACCCCCCACAGCCCCGCGACGCCCGCCACCGACCGGTCGGCGAGCAGGGCGACGACGGTGCCGCGGCCGGCGCCGCGGCGGGTCAGTTCGGCGGCCACCGCATCCGCGCGGCGGCTGAGCCCGGCGTAGGTGACCGTGCCCTCCGGCCCGCTGAGCGCCACCCGGTCGGGCGTCCGCCGGACCTGCTCACGGAAGAGCCGGACCACCGAACCGTCCGTGGGCAGCTCTCGCGCGGTGTCGTTGCCCGCCCAGTGGCGGTGCGCGCGGGGCGACAGCACCTCTTCGACCTGGTCGAGAAGGGCCTCGGCGCGCTCCCCGACACCGGGGCCGTCCTGCCACGCCACGGTGATCTCGGTGCGGCCCCCGCTCTCCATCATCTCGATCGACGGCGGGCTGCCCGGACCGGTGCCGCCCAGCGTGAACAGCGTCCTGGCCCGGAATCCGGCAGCGCTGAAGTCCTGGAGGGCGAAGGCGCCCAGATGCGTCACAAAGCCCAGAGCGGAGAAGCGGCCCTTGCGGACGGCGGCACGGTCGACCGCCGCCGACAGCAGGCGCAGCACCGGCAACGGCGCCTGCAGCAGGCGGGGTTCGGTGCGCAGCGCCAGCTCCTCCCTGGCGGAGAGCGCGGTCAGCATCCTGCGATGCGTCTCCTCCCAGCCGTCCCCGGGGCCGACGTCCACCACCAGCGCCTGGGACAGCCAGGCCGTGGAACGGAGCGCCGTGTCATGGCGGCGCAGATCGACCGGGACGAAGAACTGCCCCCGGCCCCGCGGTCCGTACTCCGCGGCCAGGGCCGTGATCACCTTGGCCGTGATCGCCGGGTGACTGCCGTCCACGGTCCGGCGCCGCCAGATCAGGCCACGCCCCCTGCGCGGCAACGGCCCCAGCGGGGAGGGCCATTCGAGCTTCCCGACGCCCTGCGGGATCGGCGGCAGGCCGCCCGGCACCTCGAGCTGCCGCAGAAACTCGTCACTGTTCAGCCGGGCGGGCGCGCCGAGCGGCCGCTCACCGCGCAGCACCCGGAACACATCGACGGCCCAGGGCAGCAGGCCCCGGGCATCGGTCACGGCATGGCAGGCCCGGAAGACCACGGTGACCGGGTCCCCGGGCACGAGCAGCACCTCACAGGTCGGCCCCGACGGGCTCAGCGGCGTGCGCAGCGCGGGGGAATCCAGCCGCTCCCCGTCGAACGGGCCGGCCAGGACGTGCACCAGGGGGGCGACCCCGCTGTCCACCCAACGGCGCCCCTGCCGCCTGAGCCGGGTGCCGGGGCACGCCTCCGAGGCGACCGCCACCGCCTTGGTGAGTGCCTCGGCGTCCAGGGTTCCGTCGCCCTCGACGACGTGCTGAATGGTGTTCCGGCCGCCCATGCCCACGTACAGCCATTCCTCGGCCGACAGGGGTCTGGTGTAGAGCTGACGTGCGGAAGGGTCACGCATTCCTGGCCTCCGGGGAGCGAGCCGGCTCTCGTTCGCCGGTTGGGCGCCATCTTCCGCCGCCGATGACTAGGGGGGTGCTTAGCATTCCCCGCCCTGGGAACTGCGGAATGCGGGGAACCGGGGGAGGGGTGCTGGCGCGCCCTACGCCCGGTACGGCACGCGGTGGTGCCCCGCCGGGGACATCTCCACGCCGAATTCGAGGATCGCCGAGATCGCCCGGGCGACGTCGGCCGGGGACTCCACATGCACGACGGGGAACGGAAACCGGAGCAGGTTCCTCGGCAGGGACGGGCCCAGGACGAGTCCGAGCCGGGTGCCGTGCGCGTGCATCTCCGCCGTGAGCGAGCCGAGGTCGGCCGGCTGCACCACGTTCCGTACGAAGAGTTCGCTCACCTCGCCCGCCGTACGCAGCGCCCTGGCTTCCAGCGGGGAGCACAGCGGCAGCACGGGGGCGGTGAACGGCAGGCCGGTCACCAGACGGCGCATCGTGCCGTGGGCCTCCCGGCCGAGCGGGCTGTGCACCGTGACGCCAGGGCTCCCGTTGATCCGGACGGCGCCCTTCGGGGCCTCGGCGGCGAGCCGCCGCAGCGCGTCGCCGTACCCGGTCAGCAGCACCACCCGGTACGTTCCGCCGGTGTCCTCGCCCAGGGCCCCGCCCAACCGCACCCCTGCGCGCAGGGCACCGCGGTACCACTCGGGGTCGTGGCCGGCCGGCAGAAATGCCAGCGCGACGGCTCCCGCGGGCTCCGGCCCGCCGGGGCCGCCACCGTCGGCCAGCGTCCGGATCAGCGCCTCGCGCGGGAGGGCGCCCGCCAGAGTGGCCGCGACCATCGCCCCGACGCCCAGGCCGCCCAGCACACCGGGCCGGATCCGGTGCACCGCGAGCACGTCGTGGATGCCGAGCATCGCCGTCGCCAGTGCCAGCCGGCCGATGAGGGCCCGCTCCCGCGCCCCGGCCCGGGGGCGGTCCCCGCCGAGCAGCCGTCCGGCCGGCACGCCCGTCCAGTCGGCCACCTGCCGGTAGCGGTGGCGCAGCACCGGCGAGCTGTCGTGGAACGCGGCCGGTCCGCTCGGGTCGTAGGCGTCGAGATCGGTTCCGCAGAGGAATGCGAGACCGGTGTCCGTCATCGCCGGACGGCCGACCGGCCCAGCGCCGGCACCAGGACCGCGGCCGCGACCAGATGCATGCACAGCAGCGTCACCTTGGCGCCCGTCGTCACCCCGCTCTGCAGCGGGGCGATCAGGGAGAGCACGAGGACCACGACCGCCACGGCCGTCCACACCCGGCGCGGCCGCACGGTGAGGCGCTCCAGCAGGGCCAGCAGCGCCCAGGCGGCGAGTCCGACGACGAGGCTCGCGAGGACCACCGCGGCCGGGCCGATGTGCTGGGCCGCGGCGCCGGGCTTCATCCGCGCGTCGAGCTTCACGCCCAGCAGCACCGTGCCGATCACCCACACCACGAGCGTGGCGGCGACGGTCCCGAGGACGGCCAGGAACCGGGCGGACCGTGGTGACGTCGCGGCCATGATGAACCAACCTCCTGAGGCGGATGGACAGGACCCGGCACGGCGGGGCGCGAACGGGCAGCCGGACCGCCGCCGTACCCGGACGGCGACCGCTGCACCGTGAGGCTAGGCCCGGGGCGCTCCGCCGCGCCACAGGTCCGGTTCCCCCGCACCCGAGAACCGGGGAAACGCCCAGACTTCCCCCGCATCGGGCCGGTAGGGCTTGTGCCGGTGGTCCGGCCCCGCTGGATAGTGGCGGCAGCAAGTGATTCCCGATCCGCTCGGGACGACGGTGCCGGCCGTGGCGCGGCCGGGCCGGTCCACTGGAAAGGACGGATCAGCACGATGAGTTCACCCCTTGCGGACGACGGCCTGTGGTGCCGGCGCTTCCACCCGGCCCCGGACGCGGGCCGGCGCCTGGTGTGCTTCCCGCACGCCGGCGGTTCCGCGAGCTTCTACCACCCCGTCTCGGCCGCGCTCAGCCCCGGCGTGGACGTGATCGCCGTGCAGTACCCCGGGCGGCAGGACCGTCGCAAGGAACCGGCGATCGACGACATCGGCCTCCTGGCGGACCGGATCGCCGAGGCGCTGAAAGACTGGTCCGACCGGCCGTTGACCTTCTTCGGCCACAGCATGGGCGCGCTGGTGGCCTTCGAGGTGGCACGGCGGCTGGAACGCGACGGCGACGGTCCTCTGCGGCTGTTCGCCTCCGGACGCAGGGCGCCGTCCGCGTACCGCGACGAGCAGGTGCACCGGCGGGACGACGACGGCATCGTCGCCGAGCTGCGGGCGCTGAGCGGCACCGACGCCCGGGTCCTCGACGACGAGGAGATGCTGCGGATGGTGCTGCCCGCGCTGCGCAGCGACTACAAGGCCGTCGAGACCTACCGCAGCGAGCCCGCGGCCGTCGTGCGCTGCCCCGTCACCGTGCTCGTCGGGGACGACGACCCCAAGACCTCCCTCGACGAGGCCCGGTCCTGGGAGGCGCACACCACCGGCGACTTCGCCCTGCGGGTCTTCTCCGGTGGTCACTTCTACCTGGCCGACCGGCCGCACGAGGTGATGACCGTGCTCAGCGACCACTTCACCTCCCCGGCCCTCACCCACCACGCGTAGGTGCCGCCCCGCTGCCCGACCGAGCACCCTGGAGCCCGACAGACATGCCTGAACCCCTACTCACCGCGTCGGCCACGCCCGCACCGCGCACCGGGCGACGGCCCAGGGTCGGTCACATCGAATTCCTCAACTGTCTCCCGCTGTTCTGGGGACTGGCCAGAAGCGGCAGCCTGCTCGACATGGACCTGAGGAAGGACAGCCCGGACGGCCTGAGCGACGCCCTCGTCGCCGGCACGCTCGACATCGGGCCGATCAGCCTCCTCGAATTCCTCAAGCACGCCGACGACCTGGTGGCCATGCCGGGCATCGCCGTGGGCAGTGACGGCCCCGTGGAGTCCTGCCTGATCGTCAGCCAGGTCCCGCTGGACCAGCTGGACGGCGAACCCGTCGCCCTCGGATCCACCAGCCGGACATCGGTGCGGCTCGCCGAGCTGTTGTTCGCGGAGTCGGTCGGCGTCCGGCCCGACTACTTCGTCTGTCTTCCGGACCTCGACGCGATGATGCAGCAGGCACGGGCGGCCGTGGTCATCGGCGACGCCGCGCTGCGGGCCGCCCTGCACGAGGCGCCCCGGCTCGGGCTGCAGGTGCACGACCTCGGCCGGATGTGGCGCGACTGGACCGGACTGCCCTTCGTCTTCGCCGTCTTCGCCGCCCGCAGGGACTTCCTCGCCAGGGAGCCGGAGACCGTCCGCCGCGTACACGCCGCCCTGCTGGCGTCCCGCGACCTGGCCCTCGCCGAGGTCAAGGAGGTCTGCGAACAGGCCGCCCGCTGGGAGGCGTTCGACGCCGGGACGCTGGAGCACTACTACACCACCGCCCTCGACTTCAGCCTCGGTGAGCGTCAGCTCGCCGGAATCGCGGAATTCGCCCGCAGGGTCGGCGGCGGACCGGCCGGCTTCCCGCCGGACGTCCGCGTCCGGCTGCTGGGCGCCGAAGCGATCAGCACGTGACATGACCAGCAACGAGCCCGACATCACACCCGGAAAGGCCGTCGACATGCCCCGACCGTCCGAAGCCACCGACCGTGGCCTCCAGTCCGTACTGGACCGAGCCGCCGAGGGCGGCAGGGTGACACCCGAAGAGGCGCTGGGCCTCTACCGTTTCGCGCCGCTGCACGCGCTGGGCCAGGCGGCCGACGCGATCCGCCGCCGTCGCTACGCGGGTACCGAGCACATCGCGACGTACATCATCGAGCGCAACATCAACTACACCAACGTCTGCGTGACGGCCTGCCGGTTCTGTGCCTTCTACGCCGCGCCGAAGGACACCGCGAAGGGCTGGACCCGCGACCTCGACGACATCCTGCGCCGCTGCGCGGAGACCGTCGAACTGGGCGGCACCCAGATCATGTTCCAGGGCGGCCACCACCCGGACTACGGCGTCGAGTACTACGAGGAGCACTTCGCCGCGATCAAGAAGGCGTTCCCGCAGCTGGTCATCCACTCCCTGGGCGCGTCCGAGGTCGAGCACATGGCGCGGATCTCCAAGGTGTCGGTGGAGGAGGCGATCCAGCGCATCCACGCCGCGGGCCTGGACTCCTTCGCGGGTGCCGGCGCCGAGCTGCTGCCGGCCCGGCCGCGCAAGGCGATCGCGCCGCTGAAGGAGTCCGGCGAGCGCTGGCTGGAGATCATGGAGGTGGCCCATGGACTCGGTGTGGAGTCGACTTCGACGATGCTGATGGGCACCGGCGAGACGAACGCCGAGCGGATCGAGCACCTGCGGATGATCCGCGACGTCCAGGACCGCTCCCACGGCTTCCGCGCCTTCATTCCGTACACCTACCAGCCGGAGAACAACCATCTGAAGGGCCAGACCCAGGCGACGGTCTTCGAGTATCTGCGCATGCTCGCCATCGCGCGGATCTTCCTCGACAACGTCCCGCACATCCAGGGGTCCTGGCTGACCGTCGGCAAGGAGGCCGGGCAGCTCGCCCTGCACTACGGCGCGGACGACCTGGGCTCGGTGATGCTGGAGGAGAACGTGGTCTCCTCGGCCGGCGCCAAGCACCGCTCCAACCGCATGGAACTGCTGCAGCTGATCCGGTCGGCGGACCGGGTCCCGGCACAGCGCGCCACCACCTACGAACACCTGGTCGTGCACGACGACCCGGCCAACGACCCGGTCGACGACCATGTCGTCTCCCACCTGTCCTCCACCGCCCTCGACGGCCCGGACGCCGCACGGAGCCACCCCGAGCTGAAGGTGATCGGGGCGAGCTGACCGGCCCGCCTTCCCCGCCACTCGCCCCCTTACCGCCCCCTCCCGCAGCGGTGGCCGGATCGCACTGATCCGGCCACCGCTGTGCTGTGCGGTGCGCAGGACGCCGGCCGGCCGTGCGGGGAATCGGCCGCGGCGTCGCTGCCGACGGGCCGTTCCCGCGGGCGGACGGGCCCATGCCGACAGGCCGGCTCCCGGAGAACTCTCCCGGAGCCGGCCTGTTCGCCGTGTGTCCTGCGCGTCCTGAGGGCCCGCCGGCCCCGGTCAGGCCGACTCGGCCTCCGGCCCGTAGACCTCCACCGCGTCCTTGACGCGTCGTACGTGGATGCACTCGCCCGGGCACTCCTTGGCCGATTCCGCGACATCGCGGATCAGGTCCAGTGGCAGCGGCACGGTCGCCCGGGGCTCCTGGCGCAACTCGTCGTCCTCACCCTTCACATAGGCGAGGCCGTCGATGTCCAGCTCGAAGACCTCCGGCGCGTACTCCACGCAGATGCCGTCTCCGGTGCACAGGTCCTGGTCGATCCAGACCTCGAGATTGTCGTCGTTCACGTTCGCCTTGGTGGACATACCGCCTGCCTGCTCATCGTGGTCCTGATCGGTGGTTTCGGGTGCTCGGGCCGGCCGGCCTCAGACCCGCATGGGCTGGGGCGCCTCGCGGCGCTCGGGGTCCGGGCCCGGGTACTCGCGGATGGTCTCGTAGCGGGTGTTGCGCTCGACGGGGCGGAAGCCGGCGTCCCGGATCAGGTCGAGAATGTCCTCGCGGGTCAGCTTGTCCGGTGTGCCGAAGGCGTCCGCGTCGTGCGTGATCTTGTACTCGACCACCGAGCCGTCCATGTCGTCCGCGCCGTGGTTCAGGGCCAGTTGGGCCGTGGACACCCCGTGCATGACCCAGAAGACCTTGACGTGGGGGACGTTGTCGAAGAGGAGGCGGGAGACCGCGAAGGTCTTCAGGGCCTCCGCGCCCGATGCCATGGTGGTCCGGGCCTGGAGCTTGTTGCGGACCTTGCCGTCCTGCATGTCGACGAAGTCGTGCTGGTAGCGCAGCGGGATGAAGACCTGGAAGCCGCCGGTCTCGTCCTGGAGCTCCCGCAGCCGCAGCACGTGGTCGACGCGGTGTCGGGGCTCCTCGATGTGCCCGTAGAGCATCGTCGAGGGGGTCTTGAGCCCCTTCTCGTGCGCGAGGCGGTGGATGCGCGACCAGTCCTCCCAGTGGGTGCGGTGGTCGACGATGTGCTGCCGGACCTCCCAGTCGAAGATCTCCGCGCCGCCGCCGGTCAGCGACTCCAGACCGGCGTCGATCAGCTCGTCGAGGATCTCGGAGGCGGACAGCCCCGAGATGGTCTCGAAGTGATGGATCTCGGTGGCGGTGAACGCCTTCAGCGAGACGTTCGGCAGGGCCTTCTTCAGCTCGCGCAGCGACCGCGGGTAGTACCGCCACGGCAGGGTCGGATGCAGGCCGTTGACGATGTGCAGCTCGGTGAGGTTCTCGTTCTCCATCGCCTTGGCGAGGCGGACGGCCTCCTCGATGCGCATCGTGTACGCGTCCTGCTCACCGGGCTTGCGCTGGAAGGAGCAGTACGCACAGGAGGCGGTGCACACATTCGTCATGTTGAGGTGGCGATTCACATTGAAGTGGACGACATCGCCGTTCTTGCGCGTACGCACCTCGTGGGCCAGCCCGCCCAGCCAGGCCAGGTCGTCGCACCCGTAGAGGGCGATACCGTCCTCGCGGGTCAGCCGTTCTCCCGCACGGACCTTCTCCTCCAGCTCACGCTTGAGTCCTGCGTCCATCCCCAACTACCTTCCATAGTGCTAGACCTTGCTGAAAACGTGTTCTCAGGGGCTGAGGGCGTCGCCTCAGTAGATTCCTTCGGGAGCGGCCCGGGAGACCTGCAGCGGCTGCACATTCGCCACTCCGTCGCAGGGCCAGTCGGCCGAGGTGCGGTACCGCGCGGCCTGGTCGCGTTCGAGGATGTGGGGCAGGAAGAGATCCTCGTGCAACACGGTGAGCCGGACCTGTCCCACCTCCCCGTAGCCCACCGTCCGCGCGGGGTCGTTCTTGTCGACGACGGTCATCGTCACCTCCGGGTAGTGCGGGACGTACGGCAGCACCTCGCCGTCGCGCTCCGCGGGCAGGCCCATGGCACCGCCGAAGGTGTTCCCGTAGCTCGCCCCGATCAGACCGCCCTCCAGCGCCCCGGCGAACTCCCGGTACATCGCCGGCACGAACTGTGTGCCGCCGAGCCCGACACCGTCGAGCCGCCCGACCAGTTCCGGACGCCGCCGGGCCAGCACCTGGAACAGCGCGGGTGTCGTCTCCAGGTAGTCGATCCGGCGGCTGCTCATGAGGTCCGTGATCTGCTCGACGACGTGCTCGACATAGCGGTTGACCTCGGCCAGCCGGCAGCCCCGGATGAGCTGTTTGATCCAGCGCGGGTCGAGGTCGATCCCGTAGACGACCGACGCGTGCAGATGGGCGATCTGCGCGGCGCCCTCACCCACCACATGCGGCCCGGCGGGGGTGGCATGGATCCAGGTGCGGCCCGGTGCGAACCCTGCCGTACGGAGGCCGAACCGGCGCCAGAGGGCGTGATGGTCGAGCATCGGTCCGGTGTAGAAGACATGGCAGGGCCTGCCGGTGGTGCCTCCGGAGTCGAAGACCCGGCCCGACAGCGGTCGCGGTACGGCCTGTGGGACCAGGTCGACGGGGTCGAGGTCCCGCAGCTCGGCGAGGGTGAAGTGACCGAACGCCGGCAGTTCGGCGTAGTGCGTGATGTCGAGCGGATCGAAGGCCAGCGTGTCACGGCGCTTGAGCCAATACGGACTCCCGGTGTCCGGGGCGAAGTGGCGTCGTACGACATGCCGGGTCCACGCGTCGAGGTCCATGGACAGCCGGCGCTCCAGGGCGGAGGCGTCCTGTGGTGCGGTGGTCGGCAGCATCGCCGTTCCTTTCCTTCCGGGAAGGTTGCGTGCGGATCTGCGGGAGCCGGGCGGCCGCTCGCGTCACCCGGCCGGGCCGGCACCGGGGTGGCAGCGCGGCACGGCGACGCCGGCGGCCCTCCCATCCTCGCCGAGGCCACTCTGGGGAAATCCCCATACCCACAACGGGTTTCCTGGGAGGTACGGCGCCGGAACTCCGCGCCGGCGGCCCGCACGCACCCCGGCGGAGGGGACCCATGGCCCAACGGCTGACGCTCGCCCACTCACCGTGCCCCAATGACACCTTCGCGTTCCACGCCTGGTCACACGGGTTGCTCCCGGAGGCTCCCGGACTCGCGGTGACCCTCGCGGACATCGACGTCACCAACGGCCTCGCGGAACGCGGGGCCGGGGACCTGCTGAAGATCTCCTACGCGGCCCTGCCGTACGTGCTCGACGAATACGCGCTGCTGCCCTGCGGCGGCGCACTGGGCCACGGCTGCGGGCCGCTGGTCCTCACCCGGCCCGAGGACGGCCAGGACGGCTCCGGTCCGGCGCGGCTGGCCGGGCGGCGGGTGGCGGTGCCCGGTGTGCGCTCGACCGCGTATCTGCTGTTCCGCCTGTGGGCGGCGCGGGCGGTACCGGGCGGGGTGGGGGACATCGTGGTGCTGCCCTTCCACGAGATCATGCCCGCGGTCCGGGACGGCGCGGTCGACGCCGGGCTCGTCATCCACGAGGCCCGCTTCACCTATCAGCACTACGGGCTGCACCGCCTCGCCGACATGGGCGAGGAATGGGAGGCCGCCACCGGCCGCCCGATCCCGCTCGGCGCGATCGTCGCCCGGCGGGACCTCGGGGACGAGCGGCTGCGGGCGGTGGCCCGCGCCGCCGCCGACTCCGTCCGCTTCGCCCGGGACAACCCGTCGGCCTCCCGTCCCTACGTCCTGGAACACGCCCAGGAGATGGCCCCGGACGTGATCGAGCGGCACATCGGGCTGTATGTGAACGACTACACCGCAGCCCTCGGCGAGGACGGCTACGCGGCGGTGCGGGAGCTGCTCGGCCGCGCCGCAGCCGAGGGCCTCGTCCCGCCCGTCGCTCCCGGCGCGCTGGACTTCCCGGGCGCCGGGACACCCCCTAGCGGGAAACGAAGCGGTCCACCAGGAGCGTGAGGCGGTCGGACACCCGCTCGGCGGGCAGCCGCCCGGCGCGGGTGAGGGTGACCAGTCCGTGCAGCGCCGCCCAGAACGCCTCGACGAACAGCCCCGGTTCGTCCGGGTGGGCGTGGTCGGCGAGGTGGTCCTGCAAGACCCCGAACGCCTCGTGCAGCGGCGCCGGCGTGGTCTCGTCGGCGAAGGGGAGACCGTTGTCGAGGCTGAACATCGCGTCGTACAGCGCGGGATTGTCCGTGGCGAAGCCGGTGTAGGCGCGGGCCAGCGCGGCCACCGTCGCAGGGTCGGCGGGCCCCTTCGGCGCCGCGGCGCGCAGCGCGGTCGTCAGCTCGGCGAACCCTTCCAGCGCGACCGCTCCCAGGATCTCCCTCTTCCCCCGGAAGTGGCTGTAGAGGACGGGCTGGCTGTACTCGATCCGTTCGGCGAGCCGGCGGGTGGTGACCGCGTCCCACCCTTCGCTCTCGGCGAGTTCGCGGGCGGTGGAGACGATCAGCTGGTGGCGGGAGGCCCGCTCGCGTTCCTTGCGTTCACGTACCGACATACCGCGATCCTAGCACCGCTAGACAATCGAGCAACGGCATGTCTAGCATTGACTCAATGCCTAGCGCCGCTAGGTCCGGTCCTTGGGAGGGGACATGCAGAACGCACTTGCCGTCATCACGGTCGTCGTCGTCGGACTGATGGTGGGCGTGGAGTTCACGGTGGCGGTGTTCATCAACCCGATCCTCGACCGGCTCCCGAACGACGGAGGAGTCCACGCCCGCAGCGCCGGCGCGCGGATCCTCGGCCGGATCATGCCGTTCTGGTACATCGGCTCGGTCGTCCTCGGATCGGTGTGGGCCGCGGTGGGGTGGGGCGGCGCCGGTGCCCCGCTCGTCGCCACGGGCACGGCGCTGCTCGTACTGAGCGTGGTGATGTCGGTCCTGCTGCTGGTGCCGATCAACAAGCGGGTGGCGACCTGGACGCGGGAGGGCGTGCCCGCGGACTGGAAGCAGCAGGTGGGGCGGTGGGACCGGCTCCACTACCTGCGCGTGGGCATCATCGTGTCCGCCTTCGCGCTGTTCGCCGTCGCGCTCGTCTGACGGCTTCGGGAACCGGGGCGGGGCCGGCGGTCTGCGTACCGCCGGCCCCGCCGGTACGCAGACCCCTCGACCGACCCCCGCCACTACCCTTCGACGGCCACCGGCACGGCCCGGGCGCGGACCTGGTCGACCAGGTCCATGGTCGCCACCGCCTCCTGCCGCCACCGGGCCTCGTGGGGGGAGGCCGCGGCGCCACCGGCGGCCACAGCCGCGGCGAACCCGGCCAGGGACCGGTCCAGCTGATCCGCCGCCGGCAGCGTGAACTGCTCGGCGTGGTCCTGTTCCACCAGCTCCAGCACCGGCTGATGCCCGGCCGGCGGGGTGAACGCCCGGTCCACGGTGAGCTTCGCCCGCTCGCCCCACAGGGAGTACGACGAACCATAGGTGTGCTCGAAGCCGAACTCGACGTGCGCCAGCACACCGGACGGCGACATCAGCAGCGCCTGGCCCGACAGATCGAGGCCGTCGGAGTGCCGCACCCGCGTCGTGGCGCCCGCCACCCGCAGCCCGGGACCGAGCAGCATCACGGCCGCCCGCAACGGGTACACCCCCGCGTCCAGGAGCGCGCCGCCACCGAGACCGGGCACGTACCGGATGTCCTGCGCGGGAAGCGGCGGGAAGCAGAAGGCGCCGCGGAACGAACGCAGCCCCCCGAGCCGGCCTTCGGCGATCAGAGCCGCGACCGCGTCGTGCTGCGGATGGTGCAGGAACATGAAGTTCTCCCGCAGCACCAGGTCGCGGTCCTCGGCCAGCGCCACCACCGCACGGGCCTCGGCGGCCGTCGTGGCGATCGGCTTCTCGACCAGGACGTGCTTGCCCGCGTGCAGCGCCCGGGCCGCCCATTCGCCGTGCAGGGAAGGCGGCAGGGAGATGTAGACGGCGTCGATGTCGTCGCGCTCCAGGAGCGCTTCCGTGGCGGAGGCGGCACAGCCGAACCGGTCGGCGAACCGCTGTGCGCGCTCCGGGCTGCGGCCGGCCACCGCCACGAGTTCGGTCCCCGGGCAGAGCGCTATCGCCGGCAGCACCCGCCGCCAGCCGAACGACGAGGTGCCCAGCGCGCCGAAGCGCACCGGTTTCTCCTCGGCGCCGTCGGCGGCCGCGCGACCAGGAGCCGAGTCGGCGGCGGGTTCGGACGGTCGCGGTGCGGGAGTGCCGCGCTGCGCCGGCACGGAGTCATCCATGGGAAGTCCTCGGAAACGGAGGCGGGGAGGTCTGCCACCACCCCGGTGATCGATGGGCGGCCCTGTGGCCGTGGCACGTGGTCCTGCCGGGACAGCCGGGCCCGGGGATCAGC
The DNA here is from genome assembly GCF_019933235.1 of Streptomyces angustmyceticus. Taxonomy (NCBI): domain Bacteria; kingdom Bacillati; phylum Actinomycetota; class Actinomycetes; order Kitasatosporales; family Streptomycetaceae; genus Streptomyces; species Streptomyces angustmyceticus. The sequence goes on from NZ_CP082945.1 coordinate 7,753,064, forward strand.
CCCAGGTCACCGGCAGTTCGTACACGCCGTAGTGCATCGCGGTCTCCCGCAGCGGCACCTGACCGGCGGGCACCGCGAGCCGCAGATCCGGGAAACGGTCGAACAGCTTCTGGAAGCCGATGCGCAGCGACGCCCTCGCGAGGTGCTGCCCGAGGCACTGGTGGATCCCGAAGCCGAACGCCAGGTGGCGGCGCGAGGGGCGGTCGATGTCGAACGCGTCGGCGTTCTCGAAGTAGCGCGGGTCGCGGTTGGCCGACGGCAGCGAGAGCACCACCGTCTGACCGGCCCTGATGGTCCTGCCGTCGATCTCGACGTCCTCCAACGCGACTCGGCTCGCCCCGAAGTGAGAGATCGTCAGGTAACGCAGCAGCTCCTCGACGGTGTTCTCCATCAGCTCCGGCCGCTCCCGCACCTTCGCCAGCTGCTCGGGGTGCTCCAGCAGCGCGAAGGTGCCCAGCGCGAACATGTTGGGCGTGGTGTCCAGCGCACCGCCGATGGCGATCCAGGCGATGTTGAACATCTCCTGCTCGGTCAGCTCGCCGGTCGCGATGAGCTGTCCGAGCAGGTCGTCACCCGGATCGCCGGCGAAGCGCTCGGCCATCATCCGCTCCAGCGTCGCGTTGAGCTCCGTGTTGTGGTGGATGAACTCCTCGAGCGTGTAGTCGATCCGCATGATGACGGAGAAGTGCTCCGCCAGGGCCGTGAGGTCGCTCTCCGACACCCCCATGATGGAGCAGGTCGACCTGGCGGGGATCTTCTCCGCGAAGACCTTCACCAGGTCCACCGGCGGCTCCAGCGCGGCCATTTCGTCGAGCACACCGTCGATGATCCGTTCCAGCGTGGGCTCGTACTGCTGGATCTTGCGTACCGTGAAGAAGCCGGTCAGCAGCCGCCGGTACCGGGTGTGCTCCGGAGCGTCCATCCGCACGAAATTGCCCGGCGCGGAGGGTTCGGGGGAGTACTCCTCCACCTCGAACGGCGGCGAGTGCACCAGCGCCAGCAGCTCGCTGCGGTGGCTGAACCGGGGGTCCGTCATGATCTGGCGGATGTGATCGTGCCGGGTGATCAGCCAGCCGTCCTTCTCGCGCGGCGACAGCTCGAAGGTCACCGGGCTGATCGGGTCCTCCTCGCGCAGCTGGGCGTATTCGGCCGCCGGATCGAAAGGACAGGTGCGCTTGTACGGGATCACCGGCGCTTTCGGCTCGTAAACCATGACTCCTCCGTTACTGTTGGTGGCCACTGGGGTGCCGCGCCCGGAGCCCGTGCGCGGCGCGGGGCCGCACCGGGTACGACGGGCGGCCGTCGCGGACGACATCCTTGGTCCGGTTCGGGAAGCGGGACGCCCGACGCCGTGCGCCACAGGGCGGGCGGCGGCCGGTCGGGCGTGCGGTCGAGGGCAGGTCCGCACTACGAGGCGCGCGAGCGGCGCTCCGGGGCCGTAGTGGATCCCATGGCGACTCCCCTTTCGGTGTGGCCCGAGCCCGATGACAGCCACAGCCCAGCACGGACCGGCGAGGGGGAGCCAGCCCGGCGGGGGAACTCTAGGGAATTGCCGGTCGGGGACGGCGGGCCCCGCGGCCTATTGCGGCGGGTTCCCGTGCTTGCGCGGCGGCAGTTCGGCCCGCTTGGTGCGCAGCATCGCGAAGGAGCGGATGAGCACGGCCCTGGTCTCGGCCGGGTCGATGACATCGTCCACCAGACCGCGCTCGGCGGCGTAGTAGGGGTGCATCAGCTCGGACCGGTACTCCTTGACCATCCGGGCCCGCATCGCCTCCGGGTCGTCGGCCTCCGCGATCTCCTTGCGGAAGATGACGTTGGCGGCACCCTCGGCGCCCATCACCGCGATCTCGTTCGTCGGCCAGGCGAAGGACAGATCCGCGCCCACGGAGCGGGAGTCCATGACGATGTAGGCGCCGCCGTAGGCCTTGCGCAGGATCAGCTGGATACGGGGAACCGTGGCGTTGCAGTACGCGTACAGCAGCTTGGCGCCGTGGCGGATGATGCCCCCGTGCTCCTGGCCGACGCCGGGCAGGAAGCCGGGCACGTCCAGCAGGGTCAGCAGCGGGATGTTGAAGGCGTCGCAGTGCTGCACGAAGCGGGCCGCCTTCTGCGAGGCGTGGACGTCCAGCACACCGGCGAGCGACCGGGGCTGGTTCGCGACGACGCCGACGACCTCCCCGCCGAGCCGGGCCAGCGCGCACACCACGTTCGTCGCCCAGCGCTCCTGGACCTCCAGGAACTCGCCGTCGTCGGCGATCTCCTCGATGACCTCGCAGACGTCGTACGGCTTCTTGCCGTCCGCCGGGACCAGGTCCAGCAGGCTCGCGCAGCGGCGGTCGGCCGGGTCGGTGGTGGGGACGGCGGGCGGGCGCTCCTGATTGTTGGCGGGCAGCAGCGACAGCAGATAGCGCACGTCGTCGAGACAGGTCTCCTCGTCGTCGTAGGAGAAGTGGGAGACACCGGAGATCTCGGCGTGGACATCGGCGCCGCCCAGGCCGTTCCGGGTGATCTTCTCGCCGGTCACGGCCCGGACGACATCGGGGCCGGTGATGAACATCTGCGAGGTGTCACGGACCATGAAGACGAAGTCGGTGAGTGCGGGGGAGTAGGCGGCACCGCCCGCGCACGGGCCGAGCATCACGGAGATCTGGGGGATGACGCCCGAGGCCCGGGTGTTGCGGTGGAAGATGCCGCCGTAGCCGGCCAGCGCCACCACACCCTCCTGGATGCGGGCCCCGGCACCGTCGTTGAGGGAGACGAGCGGGGCGCCGGCCGCGAGCGCCATGTCCATGATCTTGTGGATCTTGGCGGCATGGGACTCGCCCAGTGCGCCGCCGAAGATCCGGAAGTCGTGCGCGTAGACGAACACCGTCCGGCCGTGCACCAGCCCCCATCCCGTGATCTCGCCATCGGTGTACGGCCTGCGGGCCTCCATGCCGAACCCGCGGGCGCGGTGCCGGCGCAACGGCTCGACCTCGGTGAAGGACCCCTCGTCCAGCAACAGGCCGATCCGCTCGCGCGCGGTCAGCTTGCCCTTGGCGTGCTGCGCCTCGGTCGCCCGTTCGCCGGGCCCGCTGCGGGCCTGCTCGTGCAGGGAGGCGAGTTCGGCCACCCGCCCCCGGGCGTCGTCCGGTACTCGCTCGGCGGGACACTTCTCGCGGTAGGTCATCGGCAGCAGTTCCACCTCTCCACATCAGCGCTTTCCCGCACGTCCCCGCGCGTGCCTACGAGGTCCGCATACGTGCCCGCGGGATCCGCATACGTGCCTACGGGTTCCGCGGCCCCGCGGCGGGCGCCGGCACCGGGGCCGGACCGCGCAATTCCAGCGTGCCGTCGCGTCTCCAGCGTCCGAGCCGGCCCGAGGCCAGCACCGGGGCGGTGTCCTCGGCCAGGCAGGCCCCGTCGGCGCTGCGAATGCTGCCGTAGGGCAAGGCCGGTCCCGTGGCGCGGACTTCACCGGTCTGTCCGGTCGGTACGGGGCTCCCGTCGGGGGCCACCACCTGCACATGGACGCCGGGCACCGGACGGCTCGCCCCGGGATGCTCCGGCCGGGGCCTGCCGGGGCTGAACTTCTGGACCGTCCAGGGCATGGTGCCGTCCGCGGCGGCGAACTCCACCCACAGCGGCGCCCGGGGCAGCACCTCGGCGTGGCGGTCGATCACCGTACGCGGACAGGGGCCGCCGATCAGCACGGTCAGCCGCGGGGACGCCGGGCGGAAGTCCGCGGCGAGGGACTGCAGGAGCCGCGCGTACTCGTCCGGGCCGAAGACCGCGGCGGCATGGCGCTTCGGAGCCGGCGAGCAGGCGAAACCCCCGTCGGGGGACGGCACGTGGAGCGTGCCCCCGCACGCGAACGCCCACCACATGGCGGGCAGTGTCGCCGCGCGGACGGGAGGATGGTGCACGATCACCCCGTCGTGCGCACTGCCGGCCCGCCGGATCCTGGCGGTCAGCGCCAGTTGCCAGGCGCGGTGGTCGGTCAGATAGCCGCCGACCCCCTGGCGGTCCGCGTCGGAGACCAGCAGGTAGGCGGCCTCCGTATGTCCGGAGCGCGGCAGCGCGGGGTCCGGCCGCTGGGCGGCGATCCTGCTCCAGGTGGCCGGGTCGTCCAGCACCCAGGACATACAGCGATAGCTCCAGGCCGGGCGGGTCAGGGCGCTGCACAACACCACCCGCGCCCCGCTGACCTCGACGATCCGGTCGAGCCGCGCACCGCGCGACACCGCGGGGACGGGGACGCACACCCCTCCGGCCTTCAGCACCGCGAGCTGGCCCACGACCGCCTGCCGGTGGTCACCGCAGTGCACGATCACCGGGTCGCCCAACTGCACCCCACCGCGCACCAGAGCCGACGCCAACTGCCCGGCGCGGGCTTCGGCTTCACCGTAGGAGAGGTGGTGCTGCCCTTCCTGGACGGCTCTGGCCATCGGGAACCTGTGGGCCACGCTGGTGAACATGCCGTCAAGGGTGAGCGGCAGGGTCTGCGGCAACCGCCGCCGGTACGACCCCGGCTTCACCTGTCCGGGCCCGCTGCCGTCGGACAGTGTCTGCTGAGCGACCACGTCGTCCCCTTTTCGTGCCGGCCCGCGAAGGAACATCCGAGTGACGTCCGCGCGGAACTCCGGTGCGCGGTCGTGGCCCGACCCGGCGGCCTGCCTTCACCACAGCGGCCGGGAAGGCGCTTTCACCGGCCGCGGCGGAAACGGACCGGCCGGCGCGACCTCTGAGATCCGCGTTCCGGACGCCACGGCGGCGGTGTCCGTGTCAGCAGCAGTCCCTCCCACCGGGACGACCCCTCGGCCGATCGACAGCTTCGCCGCGCGTGGTGACTGCCGACAAGGCCGGGTGCGGGGAACTAGGAAAATTGCTGGTGTCCAGCCGCGCGGGACACGGACCGAGGGAGCGGCCGGCCTGCGGAACCCGCCCGCGCCCTGGCCGCCTGGTTCGTGGTCTCGGCGGTGCTCGGGGCGACGACGCATGCCCTCGGGCTGCCGCTCCACGGGGCGGCCGTGCGGCTGGTGCACCGCCGTACGCGCCGCGCCGAGGCGGCCGGTGGCGGCGCCACGGGGTAGTCGCCGGACCCGCCCGGGCCCGGCGCGACGAGCGCGCGAATCCGCCCGATCGCGGCCTTCTCCAAGAGGCTTAGAGTGCATTTCTCTTCGAAAGGTTCCACGAGAAGCGGAAATGTGGTGATGGACACGCCTGCGGCATATGAGCCAGGGCAGGTGCATGGCCGAATGTGCACTATCGGAGACGAGACTGCGACGTGGTGGGCCCGCCATCGCACCGCGGGGTGACCAAAATTGATTCTTACTGGCTCGTAACTATCCTCGAGGTTACCGGAATTTGTTTCCTCCGGCCCGTTGCCTGGGGTCATCCCAGCGGATAGCGTGCCAATGGTGGTGATCAAGATCCGGGGGGATTTCGAACCTTGGCGGGGGTCGTTTCGATTGGATGTACAAGCGTTGACTGAACCCTCCGGTCGAATGCCGACGGAAACTGTGGCGGCCTTATGGTGACTTGGGTTTTCGTCGCGACGGTTTTTGCAATGGTGGCCGCTCCGGGGCCGTCATTCATGGTGTTGGTGAACGAGACGCTCCGGTTTGGACGCGGGGCCGGGCTGGTGACCATTCTCGGCAGCAGTACCGGGCTGCTCATGTGGGCGGTGACCTCCGCCCTCGGGCTGGCCGCACTGACGCAGACCTCTCCGCTGGTGTTCACCACATTCAAGCTGGTCGGCGCCGCCTACCTCTGCTATCTCGCGGTGATGACGGTGCGCAACCGGCGGAAGTTCGGTCACCAGCCGGAACAGGTGCCCGAGGAGTACGGCGGCGCCGACCTGTGGCGGTCCTACCGTTCAGGGCTGGTCACCAGCGCGGCCAACCCCAAGATGGCCACCGTCTACCTGGCACTGATCCCGCAGTTCCTGCCGGCCGGCGGCGGTTCGCCCGCCGACGTGGTCACCCTGACCGCCGTCCAGATCATGATCAGCGCCGGCTGGTACGCCGTGGTGGTCACTCTGGTCGGCCTGGCGCGGCGGCTGCTGGCCATGCCGGTGATGCGGGTGGGACTGGCCTGGGTGAGCGGAGCGGTTCTGCTTCTGCTCGGACTGCGCACCGCGGTGATGACGGGGCCCATGGCCTGATGACGGGGCCCATCGCCCAGCGCAACAGTCGGAAAAGCGAAGAACTCCAGGGAAGAGAGATTGCCTTGACGTCTCCTGTGAAGGTTGACACCCGGGTGTGCGAGATCATCGCAGCCGCACTCGGACCGTCCGCGCCGGCCGAAATCAAACTTGATGACGAGTTGCGCGGGATCGGAATCGACTCGCTGACCATTCTTGAAATAGTCGTCCGGGTCGAGAAGGAATGTGGCATCACGATCGGTGACAGCGAGATATTCGAGGCCGCTTTGGCTCGGGTGGAAGATCTCGTGAAGCTGGTCCAGTCGCACGTGGAAAATTCCTAGAAACGAGGATCGGAAACGCATGGTGAATTCGGCTGAAGCCTCGCTGACCGCTGAAGAAATCGTTCCCACTCACTGGTACAACGTGCTGTCCGACCTCACCGGAGTCGAGGACGCGGCGAAGCTGCGCCAGGCAAGGCCGGAGGGCCGCGAGGGCGGTGGTACGGTCACCCCGCAGATCCCGCTGTCGATGTACCGGCAGAGCATGGGCCAGGAACGGTTCGTCGAGATCCCGCAGCCGGTGCGTGAGGAGTACCTGCGCTGGCGGCCGACCCCGCTGCACCGGGCACGCCGGCTGGAGCGGCTGCTCGACACCCCGGCCCGCATCTACTACAAGTACGAGGGCACCAACACCACCGGCAGCCACAAGCTGAACACCGCGCTGGCCCAGGCGTACTACTACAAGCAGGCCGGCATCACCAGCCTGACCACCGGCACCGGCGCCGGCCAGTGGGGTTCGGCCCTCGCCGTCGCCTGCCGCATCTTCGGCCTCGAATGCACCGTCTACATGTGCCGGGTCAGCTACGAGCAGAAGCCCTACCGCCGGATCATGATGGAGATGAACGGGGCCAAGGTCATCTCCAGCCCCAACGAGAACTCCGAGGCCGGCCGCGCCGCTCTGGCCCGTGACCCGAACACCGACGGCAGCCTGTCCATCGCCAACGCCGAGGCATTCGAGCACGCGCGCCAAGTGGAGCGCTGCAACCTCTCGGTGGGCAGCGGGGAGAACCACGTCCTGCTGCACCAGACCGTGATCGGGCAGGAGGCGGTCCGGCAGTTCCGTGCGATCGGCGACTTCCCGGACGTGGTGATCGGCTCGGTCGGCGCGGGCAGCAACTTCTCCGGCATCACTCTGCCGTTCTTCCACGAGAAGGTGCGCGAGGGCCTGGAGACCCGGTTCGTCGCGGTGGAACCGGAGGCGTGCCCGAAGCTCACCAAGGGCCGCTACGCCTGGGACTACAACGACTACACCGGCATCACGCCGATGACCAAGATGTACACCCTGGGACACACCTTCGTCTCCCCGGGCATCCACGCCGGCGGCCTGCGCTACCACGGCGCCGCCCCCTTGGTCAGCGCGATGTATCACCAGAAGCTGATCGAGGCGGTGGCCTACCCGCAGCGCCCGGTGTTCGAGGCAGGTCTCACCTTCGCCAACGAGGAGGGCATCATCCCGGCCCCCGAGTCGGCGCACGCCATCCGGGGCGCGATCGAAGAGGCGCTGCTGGCCAAGAAGGAGGGCAGGGAGAAGGCCATCCTGTTCAACCTCAGCGGCCACGGACTGCTCGACCTGTCGGCCTACCAGCAGTTCCTCAGCGGAAACATGACCGACATGGGGGCGTCGGACGAGTTGATCGCCTCATCGCTCGGACGCCTGCCCGCCATGGACGAGCCGGGCGCCGCTGCGCGCTGACGACGAGCCTAAAGAGGGGACAGGTCGTGCAACACCTGACCGACACGGTGCTGGACGTCGCAATCGTGGGCACCGGTCCGCGCGGGATCTCGGTCTTCGAGCGGATCGCGGCCCATCTGAGGGCCGGGACGGAGCCACCACGCATCAGAATCTGGCTGATCGACGCGGTGGAACTGGGAGCCGGCCGGATCTGGCGAACCGACCAGGAGACCAGCTTCCTGATGAACACCGTCGTCGGTGAGATCAGCATGTTCTCCGGGATCTTCGACGGCGAGCCGTCCCGGCCGGGCGCCGGCCTGTCCTTCCAGCAGTGGTTACCCACGCAGCCGGAACCGGAACTGGCCGGACTGGACCATGACGACTACGCACCCAGGTACGCCTACGGCCGGTACCTGCGGTATGTGTACGACTCGGTGGTGCGGTCCATGTCCGGGCTCGGCGAGGTCGTCGAAGTGGTCGGCAAGGTGACCTCGTTGCGGGACAACGGCAGCGGCTACGAACTCCGCCTCTCCACCGCGGACGACGAGCGCACCGTGGCCGTCGACGCGGTGGTGATCACCACCGGGCACGCCCCTGCGGAGCTGTCGGAGCACCAGTCCGAGCTGGCGCGGTTCGCACAGGAGAGGCCCGGACTCCGCTACCTCAGCGGGGATTCGGCCGCCGATCTGGACCTGCAGTCGATCCCGCCCGGCACCGAGGTCGGCGTCGTGGGGCTCGGCCTGTCCTTCTACGACATCCTGATGTCCTTCACCGTCGGCAGGGGCGGGAAGTTCAAGGTGAACGGTGACGGGGCCATGTGCTACGTCGCCAGCGGCAACGAACCCTCGGTGGTCGCGGGCTCGCGCAGCGGACTGCCGATCCGCTCGCGGGGCCGCAACCAGAAGGGGGTGACCGGCCGCGCCGCGCCGAAGTTCCTCACCTCCGCCGCCATCGGCCGGCTGCGCGAGCGCAACGCGGTGCAACGGGGCACCCCCGCCCTGGACTTCGACCGGGACGTGCTGTCCTTGCTGCAGGCCGAAATCAACTACGTCTACTACACCACCCAGGCACGGACCCAGCACGGTCCGGAACGTGCCGAGGCGGTCGGCGCCGAGCTGTGCGCACTCGGCCCGGAACCGGCGAAATGGCGCGAGGTGGTCGTGCGCCACGGACTGGAGGACGTGGAGCCGGTCGACCTGGACCAGCTCTCCAGACCCTTGCACTCCAGACGGTTCGACTCCGGTGCCGACGTGGTCGCCGAGGTGCGGCGCATCCTGCTCGCCGACATCACACAGGCCGGCCGGGGCAACGTGGACAGTCCGCTCAAGGCCGCGCTGGACGCCATCCGGGATTCCCGCGAAGTGCTGCGGCACGCCGTGGACTTCGGCGGCCTGACCCCGCGCTCCCACCGGGCCGACTTCCTCGGCCGGTTCGTCACGCGCACCTCGACCCTGTTCACCGGCCCGCCGCTGGAGCGCACCGCGCAGTTCCTGGCCCTCGTCGACGCCGGGGTGCTCGACGTGGCGGGGCCGGACGTGCTGCACGGATGCGACGCCGAAGCGGGCCGGTTCTTCCTGGAATCCCCCGCCGTCGAGGGCTCGCGCCGGCACTGCGACGTGCTCATCGACTCCCGGATCCCGACCGCGGGACTGATCCGCAACACCGATCCGCTGATGCGGCAGCTCGTCGAGGACCGGATGGCCGTCGACTTCGTGCACGCCGACAGCGAAGAGATGTTCGCCACCGGGGCACTGCACATCACCCCGGCCGAGCGCCGGGTGATCGCCGCCGACGGCCGGCCGCACCGGGCCCTCTACGCACTGGGCATCCCGACCGAGCGGGTGTGCTGGTTCACCCAGATCGGCAACGGCAGGCCGGGTGTGCACACCTCCTTCTCCAGGGACGCCGACGTGATAGCACTCAGCGTGCTGCGCCGGGCCGAGTCCCACACCTTCCAGTGATCGGGGACAAGTTGTCCGGGCAAGACGACGCGTACCGGGAGTTCCGCGCCGCGCGGGACCTCCTTCTGCACCACGCCGACGACCAGGACGCCGCGCGCAAGGCGTTCCGGTGGCCGCGGCCTCGGCACTTCAACTGGGCGACCGACTGGTTCGACCGGATCGCCGAGGGCAACGACCGGGTGGCGCTGCGCATCGTCGGCCAGGGGGAGCGGACCTTCCAGGAGCTCTCCCGGCGCTCCGACCAGGTCGCCGGCTGGCTGCTGTCGCGAGGCATCCGCCGGGGCGACGTGGTGATGCTGCTGATGGACAACCGGATCGAGCTGTGGGAGCTGATGCTCGCCCTGATCAAGATCCGGGCCGTGGTCGCGCCCGCGTTCATCACCATCTCGCCAGAGGAACTGCGCACCAGGATCGGCCGGGCCGGAGCCCGGCATGTGATCGCCGACCACCGGATCGCGTCAGGGCTCGCCGTGGACGGCCTCGGGACCAGGATCATCGTGGGCGGGGAGCGCGGGGGCTGGATCGACTTCGCCTCCTCGGCCGGGCACGAGGGCGGCTTCGTGCCGGAGGGGCCCACCGAGGCCGACGAGCCGCTGTTCTACTACTTCACCTCCGGCTCCACCTCACGGCCGAAGCTGGTGGTGCACACGCACGTCAGCTACGCGATCGGGCATCTGGCGAGCATGTACTGGAACGGGCTGAAGCCGGGGGACGTGCACCTCAACGTCTCCGCCCCGGCCTGGGCGAAGTACCCATGGAGTTCGCTGTTCGGGCCCTGGAACGCCGAGGCCACCGTGGTGTCCATGGACAGTGCCGACGCGACCCCGCAGCGGCTGCTGCAGGTGCTGAGCACCGGGGAGATCACCAGCTTCTGCGCGCCGCCCAGCATCTGGCGGGCACTGATCCGGACCGGGTTGCCCGACGGCCTGCCCGGATTGCGGCACGCGGTCAGCGTCGGCGAACCGCTCATGGGCGACGTGGTCGAACAGGTCCGCGGGCTGGCCGGGGTGACCGTCCGCAACGGGTTCGGACAGTCCGAGGTCACCGCCATGGCCGGGGTCACCGCCTCCTCCCCGGCGGACCCGGTCTCCATGGGCTACCCGCTCCCGGGCTACGAACTGGTGGTGGTCGGGCCCGGCACCGACGAGCCGGCCCAGGAGGGCGAGCTGTGCCTGAACCTGGCCGACGAGCCCGTCGGCATGATGCGCGGCTACCTCGACCCGGAGGACAACGCCACCAGCCACACCCCCGGCGGCCTCTACCGCACCGGTGACCTCGCCCGGTGGGACAGCGACGGCTCCCTGGTCTACCTCGGGCGCCGCAAGGATGTGTTCGAGGGACCGGACGGGGCACTGATCGCCCCGCTCGAACTGGAACACGTGCTGGTGCTGCACCCCGCCGTCGCCGAACTGTCCGTGGTACCGGTGTCCGAGGGCACGGCGCAGGTACCCAAGGCGTACGTGGTGCTCAGCGCCGGCTGGAACGCCAGCCGCGCCACCGCCGAGGCGCTCTTCGCGCACCTGCACAAGGGGCTGCCCGAGCCCAAGCGCGTGCGGTTCCTGGAGTTCGTGGACGACCTGCCCCGCACCGAATCGGGCAAGGTCCAGCGCGAGGCCGTCCGGCGGCTGCGCAGGTCCCGCAGCGTCGAGTTCGCCGCAGGACCGCCGGCCGCCCTGGCGTAGCCTCGCCGGTCATGGCCCGCCGTACGAGCTGTGGCCCTCCCGCGCTACCGGACCGACGGCAGCGCGGGAGGGCCACCTGCCCTCGTCAGACCGTCGCGGAGGAGTGGGCGGAGCCCAACAGGGCACTCACGGTCGTCAGCTGCTCCGCTCCGACCAGCCGTGCGGCAAGCGCGAGTCCCGCCTCGTGGGCCGCGTCGCCCGCGTACGTCCGACTCGCGTCCGTGACGATCCGCGGCCGGAAGCCCCGCTCGAAGGCGTCGACGGCCGTCTTCAGCACACACATCTCGGTCGCTATCCCGCAGATCACGAACTCCGTCCACCCGCGGCGCCGGACCAGCTGGTCCATCTCCTCGGTGAACGCGGAGTACCGGACCTTGTCCACCACGGCGAACGAGCGGGCGGCGTGGTCCGCGAGTCCGGGGATCAGCTCGTTCTCCGGAGCCGACCGGAAACCGGTCCAGTGCATGAGCCGCTCGTAGGGAGAACCCGGAGGGTTGAGGAACCGGGTGAAGACGACATCGCGCCCGGTGTGCTCCCAGCGCTCGACCAGGTCGACCACGGTGGGCACGACGGGTGCCGTCTCCGGCGTGATGAAGCCGTTCTGCATGTCGACGACCACCAGGACCTCGGTCATCGCCGCACCTCGCCGCTCTCGCCGGCCAGCCATTCCTGCCACTCGGGGGCGCGCAGGGCAGGCCCCGGCCATATCGATGTCCCCACCCAGGACCGCACCGGCCTGATGCCGTGCAGTGCGTTCACCAGCCACACCTCTTTTCCTGCCAGCTCTTCCACCGGTACCTGTCGCGGCGAGACCGGAACGCCGAGCCGCGCGGCCCGCTCCTGGATCACCGCCGTGGTGACTCCGCCCAGCACCGGCAGCTCCGGGGACGGAACGCAGAGCCGCTCCCCGTCCCACCACAGCACGCTCGCGTAGCCGGCCTCCAGCACCACGCCCGACTCCGTGGTGAGCAGCGCCTCCTGCGCGCCCCGCTCCACCGCTCGGTCGCGCAGCGCGCCGAGCGCGTCGAGGTCGGGCCCTTTCAGGCGCGGAGCCGTCCTGGGGTCGGCGGTGTCGGACACCCATACGCTCACCGGTCCGCCCCGTGACGGTGCCGGCCGGACCCGCAGACGCAGCTCGCCCGGCTCCCCGGCGGACAGCTCCACGCGCGGGAACCAGTCGCCGGACCGGGGGAGCGTGCCGAGGGCCGCCTGCCAGAACGCCGCGGCGGTCTCCTCTGACACGCTCCCCACCTCGGCGCAGCCCCGCAGGAAGCGCTGCCGGTGCAGGTCGACGCGGCGCACCCGGCCGTCGCTGAGCAGCCAGGAGTCGGCCAGGGACAACCGTGTCCCGGCCGTGGGGAGCGTCCCGTCCGCCGGCTGCAGGGAACCGTCCCGCCAGAGGAACGCCCGCTCCCCTCCCGGGGGCGGGCCCACGTCGCTCACCACTTCCCGGTTCTGAGGATGTGCCTGCGCAGCTTCCCGTTGGGCGTGCGGGGAAGCGCGTCCACCAGGTGCACGACGCGCGGGACCTTGTGGGGCGCGAGCCGTTCCCGGGCCAGGGCGACGAGTTCGGCGGGCAGCGAAGCGGGCCGGCCGTCCGGGTCACCGGGCACGATGAAGGCGTGCAGCTGGGTGACGCCCTGGGCATCCGCGAGCACGGTCACGCCTACCTCCTTCACCGCGGGATGGTCGCCCAGCGCGGCCTCCACTTCCAGCGGGGAGACCGTCACGCCGCCGACCATTTCCATGTCGTCGGCGCGCCCGACGTGCCGGTAGGACCCGTTCCTGCCCCGCACCACGCGGTCGTGGGTGGCGAGCCAGCCGTCCACCAGTGTCCGAGCCGTGTCCTGGGGCCGGTTGAGGTACTCCGTCATCAGCGTGGGACCGCTGACCCACAGGTCGCCCTCGACCTCGTCGGCAACCGGATCGCCTGCCTTGTCTCGCACGTCGAGCCGGTATCCGGGGACGGCGCGGCCGATCGTACCGGGCACGCGGGAGTCCACCCCGTTGGAACAGAACGCGTGGCCGACCTCGGTGGAGCCCAGTTGGTCCAGCACCGGCGCGGACAGGAACTCCGAGATCCGGCGGCCCAGGTCCGGACGCAGGTTCTCGCCGGCCGACACGGCGGCCCGGACGGTGGCGAACACGGCGGGGTCACCGCCGCTGATCAGGTTGGCGTAGGCGGACGGCACGGCGTAGAGGATCGTGACGCCGTGCCGTGCGATCGCCTCACGCACCGCCCCCGGCGTCTGCCGGTCGCCGAGCAGCACGACCGAGGAACCGGTGTACAGCGGGAAGGCGACGGCGTTCCCGAACCCGTAGGCGTAGAACAGCTTCGACAGGGACAGGCCGACGTCGTCCGGACCGATGTGGAAGAGCTCCTCGCCCACCGCACTCGCGTAGACGGCCACGTCCTGGTGTCGGTGCGGCACCCCCTTGGGGACACCCGTCGTCCCCGACGTGTACTGCACGTAGAGACGCGCGTCGGGGGCGACCGGCCGGGGCTCGGCGGCCGGTGCGTGTTCGGCCGCCGTCATCAGCGCCTCGACGTCCAGCACGGCGGTGCCGCCGAAGCCGCCCGCCCGTTGCGCCGTGGTCACCACGAGCGCTGCCTTGCAGTCGTCGACGATGAACCGGTGACCGTCGGCGGTCAGGTCGGGATTGACGAGGACGGCGGTCGCGCCGAGGACGGCGGTGCCGAGGAACGCGGTGAACCACCCGATCCCGTCGGGCAGCGCGACCACCACATGGTCGCCAGGCCGCACCCCGTGGTCCGCCAGAACCGTCGAGGCCCTGGCGGCCAGCTCGTGCACCTGCCCATGAGTCCAGCTGCGTTCGGCGGTGTGTACCGCGGGGCGGTCGAGCCAGCCCGATCGTGCGGCGCGCTCGGCCAGGTCGGCGGCTGTGTTCACCATCGTGCGGTCCTTGTCGGTTCGGTGTCCGGCAGCTCCGTCGGCTGCTCGGGCGTGGAGAACAGCGCACGGAGCGGCGCCGCGGCCTTGAGCAGCACCTCCGCGTACTCCTCGGCCGGGTCGGAATCCAGCACGATCGCTCCTCCGGCGCCGATGTGCATCATTCCGTCGGCGAAGACCACCGTGCGGATGACGATGTTCAGATCTGCCGTGCCGTTGCACGACAGGTAGCCCAGCGTCCCCGAGTAGACACCGCGGGCCTGCGGCTCCAACTCGTCGATGATCTCCATGGTCCGCAGCTTCGGCGCCCCGGTCATGGAACCGCCGGGGAAGCAGGCGCGCACACAGTCCACCGCGTCGGTTCCCGGCCGGAGCTTGCCGCGGACCGTCGAGACGAGCTGATGGACCGTCGGGTAGCTCTCGATCGCCATCAGCTTGGGCACGTGGACGCTGCCCACCTCGCAGACCTGTCCGAGGTCGTTGCGCAGCAGGTCGACGATCATGAGGTTCTCGGCCCGTGTCTTGGCGCTGTTGGCCAGTTCGAGCTTGAGCTCGGTGTCCTTCGCGGGCACGGCATGGCGCGGGGCCGTGCCCTTGATGGGCTTGGACTCCAGGATCCGCTGCCGGTCCAGCTTCAGGAACCGCTCGGGTGACGAACTCGCGATCTCCACGTCGCCCAGCCGCAGGAAGGAGGCGTACGGCGCCGGGTTGTACCTGCGCAGCCGCCGGTAGAAGTCGAAGGCGTCATCGACGGCCGGGAGTTCGGCGGCGG
Organism: Streptomyces angustmyceticus; assembly: GCF_019933235.1. Taxonomy (NCBI): domain Bacteria; kingdom Bacillati; phylum Actinomycetota; class Actinomycetes; order Kitasatosporales; family Streptomycetaceae; genus Streptomyces; species Streptomyces angustmyceticus. The sequence continues at coordinate 7,768,249 of NZ_CP082945.1, forward strand.
TGGTCAGGCAGATCTCGTAGCTCTCGCCGGCCACGAGCGCGTCCTTGCACCGTGCGATGTCGTCCAGGTACTGCTTCCGGTCCCGCATCAGCCACGGCTCGACCAGAGCCTCGTCCGTGGCCTGTGTGGTCACCAGCCGCACGGGTTCGGCGGGGGGAAGTTCGCGCAGGGAGGTGAGCGTGTCGTCGAGCCAGTGGTTGGCGGACAGTTCGCCCTCCACGCTGTTCTCGGCGAGGCACAGCAGGTAGGTCAGACAGTCGTGGTGGTCCACGACGACGATCCGGTCGGCGAACAGCCAGCCGGCGTCCGGTGTCCGGGCCTCGTGACGGTTGGGTGAACCGAGGCGGCCCTTGAGTTCGTAACCGAAGTAGCCGACGTAGCCGCAGGCGAAGTCGAACGGCAGCCCCGCCCGGTCGACCCGGCGCTGCTGGAGCCGGCCCTGAAGGTAGTCGAAGACGCTGCCGGGTACGCGGCGGGGGAGGTGGCCCTGCCGTTCGACGGTCACCACGTCCTCGGCGCTGTCGTAGCGCACGAACTCGGACAGCGGGCCGCTGCCGTCACCGAGGAAGGAGAAACGGCCACGCCCGGGGTCGGTCTGGGCACTGTCCAGCCAGAAGGCGTGCGAGGAGCCGGCGAACAGGTGGGAGAAGGCCGACTCGGTGTCCACGGTGGACTCGAAGAGGCTGACGTGCAGCCGGTACTCCGTGCTGTGCGGAAGTTCGGCCTCCGCCGCGGCCGGGCATGGCGGGCTGGTGACCGGCACCGGCCGCGACCGGTGTGCGATCGTGAGGTCACGGAAGTTGGCGAAGAGCTCCGTCCCGAATTCGGTGGCTATCGACTCGGGGTGGAACTGGACGCCCCACAGCGGCCGGTGCCGGTGCCTGAGGGCCATCAGGACGCCGTCCTCGGACCAGCCCACGCCTTCGAGCTCGTCCGGCAACGGTTCCCGCACGCACAGGGAGTGGTAGCGCACCGCGGTGAAATCCTGCGGCAGACCCCGGAAGAGATCCTGCCCGTTATGACGGACGGTCGTCAGATGGCCGTGTTTGGGAGCCGGAGCGGGCACCACCTCGGCCCGCGAGCCGAGCGCGATCCCCTGGTGCCCGAGACACACACCCAGCACCGGCACGGTCGCCTCGGCCAGCACGCGCGCGGAGATGCCGAAGTCCCGTTCCCTGCCGGGGTGTCCGGGCCCCGGGGAGATGACCACGTTGTCGAACGTGTCCCATTCCAGCGCGTCGCTTCCGGGCGCGTCGTTGCGCACCACCGTCGGCTCCTCGCCGTTGACGACGGCGAGCAACTGGAACAGGTTGTACGTGTAGGAGTCGTAATTGTCGATCAGCAGAGTCCTCATCGAGGCTGCTCCTCCCGAGCCAAGGGCCCGCCGTTCGGATCAGTGCCGGGCGGCCAGATCCGCCACCGCTTCGGTCACGTGCATCGCCTGCGTGGCGTTGAGGCGGGGATCGCACAGCGACCGGTAGCCGATGGCCACATCGCGTTCGTTGTCAGGGCCGCCGGGGCCGACACACTCGGTCACCTGGTCGCCGGTGACCTCCAGATGCACTCCACCGGGCCACTGGCCCGCGCGTCCCAGTACCTCGAAGAACCCGGTGAGTTCGTCGAGTACGTCCTTGGTGTGCCGGGTCTTGATCCCGTCGGAGGTGACGACTGTGTTGCCGTGCATGGGATCGCAGACCCAGGTCACCGGGTGGCCCGAACGGCGGGTCACCTCGACGAGCTCCGGAAGGCGTTCCCGGACCCGCCGCGCGCCGAGCCGGACGACCAGCGTGAGCCGCCCGGGCCGCCGGTCCGGATCGAGGCGCTCGCACAGCTCCAGCAGGTCCTCGCTGCGGATGCCGGCGCCGACCTTGCACGCGACCGGATTGATCACGGCCGACAGCAGGGCCACATGGGCCCAGTCGGGCTGCCTGGTCCGCTCGCCGATCCACGGCAGATGCGTCGAACCGGCGAACCACTCGCCGGTGACCGGGTCGAAACGGGTCAGGGGCTCCTCGTAGTCGAGTACCAGGGCCTCGTGGCTCGCCCACACGCGGTCCCGCCCCGTCGCGGCGTCGAGCCGGTGCAACCGGTCCAGCACCATACGAGCGGTCTGGTACGCGGCGAGCATACGAAAGGGATCGGCGCGCCTGCTTCGGGCGTCGGGCTCGGTGCCGTTGACCAGCAGGCCACGGAAGATCGGCAACACCGTCCCGTCCACCGTCTCCACGGGCTGCGACCGGGGTTTGGCGAACTGTCCCGCCACCCGCCCGACGGCCACCGCGGGAAGCTTCAGCCGGGCCGTGACGGCGTCGGCCATCCTGCCGATCAGCCGGTGATCGCTCTCGGCGCCGCGCACCGCGTGCCTGCCGAAGGGCTCCGCACAGGCCCCCGCCTGCAGCAGGAATGCCTCGCCGCGCTGCACCTGGGCCATGCGGACGAGCAGGTCTCTGGTCTCGTCGGCGCCGACCAGGGCCGGCAGGGCCGACAGCCGTCGGCGGACGGCGAGTGCGGTGACCGGGTCCGGCCAGTCGGGCTGTTGGGCGGCGGGCGGGGAGCCGGCGGTGGGCGACGTCTTTAACGTGGTCCTTTCCCGTGCATGGGACCGTTGTTCTCCGATGCGGGTCGAGATCGGCATAAGGCGTGCCACTATTCCCCTCTTCCTGCGTTTGAGCCTTGTGACGCAGGCCAAGATTATTTGAACATCCCGTTCAATACGGATTCAAGTAGGTACCTTGAGGTACGCGAAAGGCCGCGAGAGGCTTCACGTACGGGCGCGCATTGTGGGCGCGGGCACGCGTTAAAGGCCCGGTGACCTCCCAACCTGGTACTGGTACCACCTGGTTCGGCCAGGTCCACGCACCTTGAGGTACGTAGTTGTGCGGCTTCGCTCACGCAGGGTACTTTCCTCAGGTATAGCGTCCGCAATTGCGGAATTCCCGGTCGTGCGCAGGCCATCGCTCACATGGCGTTCCGAGGCCGGCGACCAGCGAACTTTTCAGGAGGACGGCAGATGTGCGGTGTTGCCGGATGGGTCAGTTTTCGCCAGGACCTCTCGCACGAGGAGAACATTCTCGCGGGAATGACCAACTCCATGACCTGCCGCGGCCCCGACGCTTCCGGGCAGTGGCTGTCGAGGCACGCCGCCCTCGGGCACCGCCGGCTGTCGATCATCGATCTGCCCGGTGGGACACAGCCCATGACGGTGGATACGCCCGGTGGCCCCGTCACCATGAGCTACAGCGGCGAGACCTACAATTTCGTCGAGCTGCGCGATGAACTGCGCAAGCGCGGACACACATTCCGCACCAGGAGCGACACCGAGGTCGTGCTGCGCGGATACCTCGAATGGGGTGCCGCAATCGCGGAACGCATGGTGGGAATGTGCGCCATCGCGATATGGGATTCCCGGTACGAGCGGCTCACTCTGATCAGGGACCGCATGGGTACCAAGCCCATGCACTACTCCCGGACCAAGGACGGCCTGCTCTTCGGGTCCGAGCCCAAGGCGATTCTCGCGCATCCTGACGCCAAGCCGGTCGTGGACATGGAGGGAATGCGTCAGCTCTTCAGCTTCTTCACCTCGTCCGAGAACGCGGTGTGGGCCGGCATGAAGGTGATGACGCCCGGGACGGTCATCGAGTTCGACCGCAACGGACTGCGCGAGCACACCTACTGGCAGCTGTCCGCCGAGGAGCACACCGACGACCTGGACACGACGGTGGCCCGGGTGCGGCAGATGGTCGAAGACAACGTGCGGCACGAGCTGGTCGCCGATGTGCCGCTGGGCCTGCTGCTCTCCGGCGGCCTCGACTCCAGTGCCCTGGCGGGAATCGCCAGCCGGCACCTGACCGCCAAGGGGGACCGGGCCCGCACCTTCTCGGTGGACTTCCCCGGCCAGAGCGAGAACTTCCAGCCCCACGAGATGGCCGACTCCGCCGACGCGCCCTACGCCAAGGAGATGGCCGCGCACATCGGTTCCGAGCACCACGACATCGTGCTCGACCACCGCCGGCTGTCCGACCCCGACCTCCGGCGGTCCGTGGTGGCGGCCTGGGACCTGCCCTGGGGCATGGGCGATATCAACGGCTCGATGTACCTGCTGTTCAAGGCCGTACGCGAGCATGTGACCGTGGCGCTCAGCGGCGAGGCCGCCGACGAGATCTTCGCCGGCCACGTCTGGCACCAGTCGAAGGCCGCGCGGTACGGCGGCACCTTCCCGTGGCACACCACCTGGCTCAAGCGGGTCGACTGCTCCGCCTACCTGACCGGCGAGTTCAACGCGGCGCTCGACTCCGACGCCTACACGGCCGACCGCTTCCAGGAGGCAACCGCACGGGTCCCGTACCTGGACGGCGAGGACGAGGAACAGCGCATGTACCGGCGGTCCCTCCACCTGGGGCTGAACCACTTCATGCGGGTGCTGGAGGACCGCGTCGACCGGATGGCGATGGCGGTGGGCCTGGAGACCCGGGTGCCGTTCTGCGACTACCGCCTGGCCCAGTACCTGTACAACGTGCCGTGGACGATGCAGACCTTCGACGGCAGGGAGAAGAGCCTGCTGCGCGCTTCCGTCAAGGACGTGGTGACCCCGTCCGTGGTGGAGCGCCGCAAGAGCCCCTACCCGTCCACCCAGGACACGCTGTACGTCGGCGCGCTGCAGGAGCAGGTCAAGATCCTGCTGAAGGAGCCGAGCAGCCCGGTGTTCGACCTGTTCGACCGGAGCAAGCTCGCCGAGGCGGCCGAGCTGTCGCCGCAGCAGATCGCCGGCGCCCCGCGCGCGGCTTTCGAGAAGGCCCTGGACCTGGCTGTGTGGTTCGAGATCCGTAACCCGGAACTGCGGTACTGACCCTACGGAGGAGCAGTGAGCGACGAGCTCAGTCTGACCCGGGGCTACAACCTGCTCCGGATGAACGCGGACACCGAGAACCGTGATTCCACCTTCACCTTGAGCGGCCGCGAATACGAGCTGCTGGAAGGGGTTTTCGCGCCGACCCTCTGCCCGTCCACGGAAATCTACGCGGACTGGCTTCCCTACCCTGCGGGCGGCAGCTTCCTGGAGATCGGGGCGGGAGCCGGCGTGATCTCCGTGACCGCGGCCCTCAGTGGTTGTGCCCGGGTGACCGCGCTGGACATCAACGAGCGGGCCGTGGAGAACACCGGACGGAACGTGGCGCGGCACGGCGTCGCCGACCGGGTGCAGGTGCTGCACAGCGACATGTACTCCGCACTGGACCGCCACGCACGCTTCGACCTGGTGTTCTGGAGCTCCAGCTTCATCGAGCCGTCGACGGGCTTCGCGCACGAGACGCCCCTGCACCACGCGATATTCGACCCCGGATACGCCATGCACAAGGAGTTCCTGCGGTCGGCGGCCGGCCATCTCGAACCAGGCGGCAGGCTCCTGCTCGGCTACAGCAACATGGGAAATCGCAAGCTGCTCGCCGAGGCGGCCGACAGCGCGGGACTGCGGTTCGAGCAGTTGCACGCGGCACCGCACCCTCAGCTCGCCGATGTCGAATACCAGTTGCTCGAGTTTCATGCGGCAGATCGGCCTGGGAGCTGACAACAGAATGGAGACGGGGCGGGTCCAGTGAACCGAACAGAAGAATCCGGCTACCGCTCACTGTTCAAACAGTGGGACAGCCGGTCCTGGGTGCGGTCGAAACCGCGCAGGAACGGAGCGTTCGCGAGCGGTTTGCACTACTTTTCCCCTGACCTGTGCCCGCTGCTCGCCCACCCCGAGGTCCGGGCAGCCCCGGCACAGGTCCGGGAGGAGATCCTGGTGCACTCCCTCTACGTGTACCTGGAGTTCACCGTTCAGCTGGAACTGGGGCCGGTGAACGAGACCTGTCTCCTGCTGCACTCACCGGACTTCTGCCCGTGGCTGCCCGCGGCGATGAAGGAAGACCTCCTGCGCATCTACACCGACGAGGCAGCGCACGCGGAGATGTCGCACACCCTGCTGGCCACGGTCCGGGACCACACCGGTGTGGAACCGGTTCTCCACCGGCCGTACTTCCTGCAGGAACTCTCCCGTCTGTACGCGGCGGAACTTCCGGTGTACCGGCCCCTGGTGAAGCTGTTCTTCTCCATCGTGTCCGAGACGCTGATCACCGGAAGTCTCACCAAGCTGCCGAAGGATCCCTCGGTGCAGCAGGCGGTACGGGAACTGGCCGCCGACCACGCGACGGACGAGGGCCTGCACCACGCCTACTTCCGGCGTCTGTTCAAGTCGCTGTGGCCGAAGATGCCGGCTCCGCTCCAGACCAAGATCGGAGCCCTGCTGCCCGAGATCATCCTGGCGTTCCTGCGACCGGACGAAGCCGCGATGACACGCACGCTCGCCGGCTACCCCGAGATCTTCGAAGACCCGGCGCGCGTGGTGGCCGAGACCGTGGAACTGCCACGGGTCCGCGGAAGCCTGGTCGACAACGCGGCCCCCACACTGAGAATGCTGGCCCAGGAAGGTGTGTTCTCCGACCCGGTGATCTCCGCAGCGTTCGACAAGCACGGTCTGCGCCAGCACGCATGACCCATCGGCCTCGGGCGTGCGGAGGGGGACAGGTGCCCCTCCGCGCCGGCAGGCACGTCGCCGTCCCGACCCGCAGAGGCAGGAGACCGTGGTGATCAACGACTACATACTCGCCCTACTGTCCGCACCCCCCGCGAATCCCATGGAGTTCGCCGACGGACAGCCGGCGCTGTGGATGGACAACTTGCGCAAGTGGCTCGACCGCGCGGCCGAACTCGACCACAGCTTCCGCTTCGACGAACCCGTACCGGACCAGGACAACCGACGGCTCCGTCTGAGGACCCGTCTGCCCCTCGCGTCCACCACGGACTTCGTGATCCACACGTCGGCCGGCTTCGACCGGCCCGGCCCCTCGTGGGCCGGTCCGGCGGATTGTGACCTCGTGGTCCACTTCCTGTGCATGACGGACCGGCCCGCCGCGCCGCAGTCCCCGCCGCGGGAGGACCCCTGCACGCCGTGGGCCGGTCGCGAGGGCCTCCTCGTCGTGGAGCCCCGGTGGGCGGCAGCCGTGCTCATGGCGCATGAGGCCCCGTTGTTCTGGGGTGCGTCAGCACGCGAGGAGAGCAAATCGCTGCTGGACAGCCCGCGTTCCGGCGCCGGCGGGGCGGGCGGCGCGTGAAGCGCGACCGTCCCCCTTCTTGACGGCCAGCCGCACCGCATCCCGCTTGCTCGGCCGCACGGGTCGGCCACCTCGCCTGCTCCCGGGCCTGTAGGGACAGCTCCCGCATCTGCGCGAACGAAGGTGCGCCGGCACGGCCCCTCCCGACCCGGCGCGATGAACTCCGCAAGCGCCGGACCATTCCCGCCTTCTCCCGCGGGCGCCCGGCAGCACTCGGCAGCAAAGGACGGGAAAACCCTGCCGTGTCATCGAGGAGAGAGCTTCGCTCCGCCTCTCCCCTTCGAGCACTTCGCGGCCCGCTGGAACCCCGCCGAACTCCACGGCGTCTTAGTCTCTTTGGCCCGCTATCGCACCCGCTGGCGACACGTCAAGAAAGCGCGCTCATGATCGTGTTACAGGCTCTGAGGAGGTGATAACGTTCCGAACTGTCGGGGGATTCTTCACACTTGGAGCAGGGTCATGCAAGTTTACCCTCATCGTATCCTTCCCGAGGCACGCCATACTGCGCCTGTGGATTGTCCCACCTGGCGGTGCATGCAGTCGTCGATGGAGAAATGGGCCGACGGCCAGCCCAGACAAGCATTAAATCTGGCCCGGGAAGCCGCACGCCGTGGAATTCACTGCACATCCGGTCCGGATGTCCCACTGCAGGCCCATATATGGATGGCCAGACTGGCCATTACCCTGCGTCAAAACAGTGAAGCCGAACGTAGTATTGCGGCCGCTGAGCGTTCCGCTGCGCTTTCCGGTAATCACCATCACCAAGCCGTTCTGGAACTTCTCCGAGCGGCTTTGAACTGGAACCGGGGACGCGTTTCCACGGCGCTCGAACAGGCGCAGGCCGTCCTGGCGGCTCCTGAGGAGACGTCGAAGAGCTGGAAACCGTACGCCCGTGTCCTCCTGGCCCTGGGCGCACTGAGACGGGCGGACCTGGGCACCGCCGGCGCGTATGTACGGCAGGCCGCGATGGACTGGGCACTCGGGAACACCTACGGCCCGGCCTGTGCGTGGATGGTGGTGCAGACAACCGAGGCGGAACACGGGGCGGAGGCGGCCGCTCCGCTGGTGGAGCAGGTCATCTCGCCGGGCCAGGACCGCGAAAGACTCCTGCTGGCGGACCCGGCGGCCGCGGCGTGGCTGACCCGCTTCATGGTGCGCCGCGACGGGAGAAGCGCCGAAGAGATCGCGGTCACCGCCCGGGCGCTCGCCACGCGGAGCGGGAACATGCCCGCGCTGGAGGCAGCCGCCCGCCACGCCGAGGGGCTCGTCCGCCGCAGTGCCGCGGATCTGCTCTTCGCCGCCGACCATCACCCCGACCCATGGGCCGCCGCCTCCGCCAGGGAGGACCTCGGAGTGCTGCTCGCCGCACAAGGGGCCTCGCAGCAGGCCATCACGGTGCTGGAACACGCCGCGACCGGGTACTTCACCGCGCAGTCCCCCCGGGACGTGGCCCGGCTCAAACGCCGGCTCCACCGGCTCGGCCGCACCCGCGACCAGGCGGACCGGCCCGAGGAGCCCGGCACGGGAATCCTCGGGCTGACGAAGACCGAGACCGCTGTGGCCGAGCTGGTCGCGCTCGGACTCTCCAACGCGCAGGCCGCCCAGAGGTTATTCATTTCCCGGCACACCGTGGCCCATCACCTGCGCAGCATCTTCAAGAAGCTCCGCATATCGTCCCGTGTCGAGCTTGCCCGAACCTGGATGGAAAGCTGCAGATAGAAACCCGGGAGCGGCGCTCCAGCGCCAGCACCCTACTCTCGCATGAATTCCATCTCCCGCTTCGTCCAGTCGAAGTCGCTCCGCGCATCGACTATTTTCTGCTCGTGCTCGTCAAGCCATTCCCGGACGCCGCCCACGAGTTGCAGCAGAGTCATTCCCAGCTCGGTCAGTTCATATCCGACCAATCTTCCGGTGGCATTCTTCGACGCAGTGAGGGGGCCTCTGACGTACCCGTCGCGCTGCAGCTTGTGAAGCGTCTCGATGAGCACCTTGTGGTTGATTCCCTCAAGGCGGCGGGTGAGTTCGTTGAACCGGCGCCTACCACCGTCTAATTCGGACATGACCTCAAGTGACCACCTTCCCGAAAGGGTACACAGGACTTCCTTGATGGGAATCTCCGTGCCGTTCTGCATCGGCGTTGATTCATGGATTGACTGTGTCACTGGGATCACCGCTTAGTGCTGTGTCGATCAGTTTTGTTCGCCCGGGAAGAAGGTTCTCGAAGCCAGTCCTCGACGAGGCCGGCTGCGCTGTCGCTGTGCTGTTCCAGCATCGTGAAGTGGTTGCCGGGAGCATCCAGCGCGACGTGCTCCAAGGGCCAGGAGGTCCGCCACTGACGTCCGTCCGCCTCCGTCTCCTGAGCCATCGGTTCCGATGCCCGCAGGAACAAGGTGGGCGTGTCGACGACGGTGGGCTTCCAGCCTTGGAACAGCCGCAGATACGCGCCCATCGCGGTCAGGCGGGTGTCGTCGACCGGCACCTGCACGTTGTCGCGCTCCAGGATCGCCGCCATCAACGCGGGGGCGATGGCGTCCTGGTCGTCACCGCCGGACAGATCGAGCACGTCCGCCAGGACCACCCCGGCCGCCGGCGTCCCCTGTGCCTCCAGGTGTGCGGCCAGCGCGTGCGCCAGAATGCCGCCGGTGGAATGACCGAACAGCACGAACGGCTCCGTGAGGCCGGCCGCGCCGAGCCCCGAGGCCAGTGCTTCCAGCACGGCCCGCTGAGTCGCCGGCACCTGCTCACCGCGGCCGAAGCCGGGCAGGGGCAGCGCCCACACCTCGCGCTCCCCACGGAACGGAGCGGCCAAGCGGGCGTACTGGTGCGGCCCGGAGACGGCCAGCATCGAGGGCACGCAGACCAGGGCAGGCCCACGGCCGCCTTCGCCGAGCCGGACCGGCCTGCTCACCACGCCGGTGTCGAAGGCGGGCCGGAACTGCGACATCTCGGTGAGCAGTGCCAGGAACGCGCCTGCCCTGCGGGTATCGGCGGCCTGCCGCAGCAGCGTGCCCATCAGGTCATCTGACGCCTCGGGGGCGGGCGCCCGCTCGGTGAGTTCATTGCGCAGGTGCCGGGCGAGTGCCCTCGGTGTGGAGTGGTCGAACAGCGCCGCCGGCGCGAGACGCAACCCGGTTGCCGCAGCCAGGCCGTTCCGCAGTTCGACGGTGGTCAGCGAATCGAAGCCCAGCTCGAGGAACTCGCGGTCGGCCGGGACCTCGTGCGTGGGGCCGTGTCCCAGAACCGTGCGGATGTGGGTGCGCAGCAGGTCCAGCAGCACCAGGTCCTGCTGGTCAGAGGGCCTTCCGGCCAGCTGGTCGGACAGGGACGGCCCCGCGCCGGCCGCGTCGGCCGCGACGGCCCGGCGCCCACGGGGGACCAGCCCCTTCAGCAGGGCGGGCGCCAGGACGTCGGTGTCATCGGCGCGCCGCACGGTGGCGAGGTCCAGCCGGATCGGCACCAGCACCGGTTTGCCCGCCGCCCGTGCCGCGTCGAACAGCGCGAGACCCTCCTCGTTGGACAGCGGCCGCACACCGGACCGGATCATCCGGCGAAGGTCGACGTCCGCGAGGTCCCGGGTCATCGCACCGCTCTGTTCCCACGGCCCCCAGGCGAGCGAGAGCGCCGGAAGACCGGAGGCGTGGCGCTGCTCCGCCAGGGCGTCCAGCATCGCGTTGGCGGCCGCGTAGCTGCCCTGGCCCGGTCCGCCGAAGACGCCCGCGGCCGAGGAGAACATCACGAACGCGGACAGATCGAGGTCCCGGGTCAGCTCGTGGAGGTGGAGGGCGCCGTCCACCTTGGGGCGCAGGACACGGCCGAGGTGCTCTTCGGTCAGCGCCGGGACGACCGCGTCGGCCAGCACCCCCGCGGTGTGCACGACGGCGGTGAGCGGCTGGTGCTCGGGCACAGCCCGGATCACCGCCGCAAGCGCCGCGGAATCGGCCACGTCGCAACGCACCTGGACGACGTGGGCGCCGAGCGCGGACAACTGCTCACCGAGCGCGCGGTCCGGTTCGCTTCTGCTGACGAGCAGCAGGTGGCGCATGCCGTGCTCGACTACGAGGTGCCTGGCCAGCAGCCTGGCCAGCGCCCCGTTGCCGCCGGTGATCAGCGTCGTGCCGTCACGGTCCCAGGCAGTCGCCTGCCCGAGGTCCCGCCCTGCCCTGGCCAGCCGGCGCGCGTGCGCCACACCGGCCCGGATCATCAGCTGCGGCTCGGCCGAGGCCAGCGCCGCCGGAACCGCGGTGACGGAGGCCCCGTGCTCGTCCACGTCGACCAGGCCGAACCTGCCGGGGTTCTCCGACTGGGCCGAACGCACCAGGCCCTGGACCGCGGCCGCGGCGAGGCCGGACCCGTCGTCCGCGCTCCGGGTGAGGAACACCAGGCGGGTGGCGGCGAGCCGCTCGTCGGCCGGCCACGCCTGGAGGAGAGCCAGCGTCTTGGCCAGCGCCGTCCGAGCGGAGTCCGCCCGCGATACCTCGACGACGGCCACCTCCGGCACCGCGAGCCCGGACCCGATCTCCGCGACCAGCGCGTCCAGATCGGGCAACGAGCGTGCCCCGATGGGCAGTTCACCGGTGCCCAGCCGCACACAGGACACCGGGGCCGCCGTGACCTGCTCCGGCACCAGGTCCACCTGGAACAGCGCGTTCGCGTGGCCGCTGGACAGCGTCGGGACAGGCCGGGCCGTCAGGGACTCCGCCGCCGCCACCGCCCGCCCGGAGGAATCGGCCACCAGCACCGACACGGATGCCGGTCCCGTGCGGCGCAACCGTACGCGCAACGCCCGGGCGCCCGTGGCGAACAGCGACACCCCCGTCCAGGCGAACGGCAGCCCCCCGTCCCCGCTCGCGATGTGCAGCGCCGCGTCGAACAGGGCCGGATGCAGCCCGAAGGAGCCGGTCTCGTCGTGGCGCTCCTCGGGCAGCGCGACCTCGGCGAACAGGTCGTCACCGTGCCGCCAGGCCGCGCGCAGTCCGCGGAACGCCGGACCGTAGTCGAACCCGTCGTCGGCGAGCCGGTCGTAGAAGCCGCTCAGGTCGACCGCGGTCGCAGAGGCCGGCGGCCACTGCGTGAGTTCCTCGGTCCCGGCCTCGACGGCGGGTGTCAGGACACCACTGGCGTGGCGCGCCCAGACGCCGTGCTCGGTACTGCCGTACACCCGCACTTCCCGCCGCCCGGCCTCCTCGGGCCCGAGGGACACCTGCAGTTCGACCTGGTCCTGCTCGCGCAGTGTCAGCGGTGTTTCAAGGGTCAGCTCCTCGACCGTGGGGCTCCCGACCTGGTCGCCCACGTACAGCAGGAGATCGACGAAGGCCGTCCCGGGCAGCAGGGCCGTGCCGTGGACGAGGTGATCGGCCAGCCAGGTGTGCGTGCGCAGCGACAGGCTGCCGCGGAACACCAGCGTGTCCGGGGCATCGGCGAGCTGTACCGAGTGGGTGAGCAGGGCGTGACCGAGCTCGTCGGCACCCCCTGGCGCGCCGGGCGTGTCGGCCAGCCAGTAGCGCCGGTGCTGGAAGGCATAGGTCGGCAGTGCCTGCCCGCGCGCGCCCGTGCCGTCCCAGAAGGCGGGCCAGTCGACGTGCACACCATGGGTGTGCAGCCGGGCGGCCGCGGTCACGAGGCTCCGGGACTCCGGCCGGTCCGTACGCAGCGTGGGGGCGAACACCGTTCCCTCGACGTCGTACAGGCAGTCCTGCCCCATTCCGGACAGCGCCCCGCTCGCGCCCAGCTCCAGGAAGGCGCGCACGCCCTGGGAGGCGAGTTGGCGCATGCCGTCGTGGAAGCGCACGGCTTCCCGCACGTGCCGGGCCCAGTAGTCCGGAGAGGACAGCTGATCGGCAGTGGCAAGGAGCCCCGTCACATCCGAGATCACCGGGATCCTGGGGGCGTGGAACGTCATGCCGGCGGCCACGCGTCGAAACGCGTCGGCCATGTCGTCCATATGAGCCGAGTGGAAGGCGTGGGAGACACGCAACCGCTTGGTCTTGCAGCCACGGCGCTCGAACTCTTCCTTGATGTCGAGCACCGACCGCTCGTCACCGGAGATCACCACGGAAGACGGCCCGTTGATCGCGGCGATGGACACCTGGCCGCCGGCCTCGGCCACGAACGGAGCGACCTGGTCCTCGGACGCCTGGAGGGCAACCATCGCCCCGCCCCGGGGGAGAGCCTGCATGAGCCGCCCACGAGCCGCCACCAGCGCGCACGCGTCCGGAAGCGAAAGGCATCTGGCGACATGGACGGCAGCCAGTTCACCGATCGAATGCCCCAGCAGGAAGTCAGGCTTGAGGCCCCACGACTCGACCAGCCGGAAAAGGGCCACGGAGAGCGCGAACAACGCCGGCTGGGTGTAACCGGTCTCATCGAGGAGCCGCGCCGGCTCCGAGTCGGGTGCCGCGAACATCACCTCACGCAACGGGACGTCCAGGTGGGGGTCGAAAGCCGCGAAGACCGCGTCCAACGCCTCCGCGAACACGGGGAATTCCTCCGCGAGCTGCCTTCCTGCCCCCAGCCGCTGGCTGCCCTGCCCGGGAAACAGGAACGCCGTCCGCCCGGCTTGCACACGCGTGCTCTTGGCAGCGCTGAGCGCCGCCAGCAAATCGTCCCGGGTCTCACCCACGACCATGGCCCGGTGTTCGAAGTGGGCCCGTCCCGTGGCGAGGGTGTATCCGACGTCGACGGGGTCGAGTTCGGGGTGGGTTTCCAGGTGGGTGCGCAGGCGGTCGGTCTGGTCGCGTAGTGCGTCCGCGCTGCGGCCGGACAGGACCCAGGGCACCACGCTGCCGGTCTTGCGGGTGGGGGGCTGTTCCGGTGGAGCTTGCTCGATGATGACGTGTGCGTTGGTGCCCGATACGCCGAAGGACGAGACGCCGGCCCGGCGTGGTCGGTCGGATGCGGGCCATGGCTGTGCGGCCGTGGCGAGTTCGACGCCTTCGCCCCACTGGACGTGCGGGGAGGGCGTGTCCACGTGCAGCGATGCCGGGACCACGCCGTGTCGCATTGCTTGGACCATTTTGATGATCCCTGCGACGCCGGCGGCGGCTTGGGTGTGGCCGAGGTTGGACTTCACGGACCCGAGCAGCAGTGGGGTGCCGGAGCGCTGCTTGCCGTACGTTTCGACCAGGGCGCCGACCTCGATCGGATCGCCCAGCCGTGTCCCCGTGCCGTGGCCTTCCACGACATCGACGTCACCTGGTCCCAGCCCGGCACCCGCCAATGCCTGTCGTACCACCCGCTCCTGGGCGCGTCCGCTCGGTGCCGTCAGCCCGTTCGAGGCGCCGTCCTGGTTCACGGCGGAGCCCCGCACCACGGCGAGCACGCGATGTCCGTTCCGCACCGCGTCGGACAACCGCTCCACCACCAGCACACCCACACCCTCGCTCCAGCCGGTGCCGTCGGCCGCCGCGGCGAAGGACTTGCACCTGCCGTCCTGGGCGAGGCCGCGCTGCCGGCTGAACTCCACGAAGATGCGCGGGTTGGCCATGACGGTGACGCCGCCCGCCAACGCCAGGGAGCACTCGCCGGACCGCAGCGACTGCACCGCCCAGTGCAGCGCCACCAACGACGACGAACACGCCGTGTCCACCGTCACCGCCGGCCCTTCGAGCCCCAGCACATACGCCACCCGGCCAGAGGCCACACTGCCCGCCGTGCCGATGCCGAGATACCCCTCGATTTCCTCGGGCAGCGTGGCCACCCCGGAACCGTAATCGTGGTACATCACTCCGGCGTACACGCCGGTGCTGCTTCCGCGCAGTGTGAGGGGATCGATCCCGGCGTCTTCGATGGCTTCCCAGGACGCCTCCAGCAGCAACCGTTGCTGCGGATCGACCGACAACGCCTCCCGCGGCGAGATGCCGAACATCTCCGCGTCGAAGTCGCCCGCACCGGCCAGGAATCCGCCCTCGGCGGTGTACGACGTGCCGGCCACGTCCTCGGAACTGAACAGCCGGTCCAGGTCCCACCCACGGTCGTCGGGGAACGCGGAGACGGCGTCCCCGCCCGACATGAGCAGCTTCCAGAGGTCTTGAGGGTTCTGCACACCGCCGGGGTAGCGGCACGCCATTCCCACGATGGCCACCGGCTCGTGCTGGGCGTCCTCGACCTCCTTGAGCCGGCGGCGGGTCTGCCGGAGGTCGGTGGTCAGCCGCTTCAGCGTGTCGAGGATCTTCTTGTCGTCAGCCATCGGCTTACTTCCCCTCCTCGCCTGCTGCGAGACCTTCGAGTTCGCCCTCGGCGAGATCGAGTATCTCGTCGATGGTCGACACGTCCAGGTCGGCGTCGGCTTCGGCGGATTGTTCGGGCAGCCAGGTCGCGGCCAGTTCCCTCAGGCGGCGGACCAGGGCTTCGTGCCGGGCGTCACCGGGGGGTGTGCGCCGCAGCTCGGCCTCGACTTCGTCCAGCCCGTCCCGCGTCGGGCCGGCCTGACTCTCGAGGATTCCGGCGAGCAGGTGCTCGGAGAGCGCCGCCGTTGTCGCGTAGGTGAACACCACAGTGGTCGGCAGCCGGAGCCCGGTCGCGGTGATCAAGCGGTTGCGCAGCTCCACGGCGGTCAGCGAATCGAAACCCAGGTCCATGAAAGCCCGCTCCGGATCGATCGCCGCCGCATCGTCGTGACCCAGGACGGCGGCCACCTCCGCCCTGACGAGTTCGTGCAGTGCCGGCGCCCGCTCGGATTCGGGCAGCGCCGCCAACCGTGCCGCCGACCAGCGCTGGTCGGGCTCGGCCGCTGTGCGGCGCGTGGGCACCCGTACCAGGCCCTGGAGTACGGAAGGCACGCCGAGGTGTCCCGCCTGGGCACGCAGCGACGAGAGGTTCAACTTCATCGGCACCACCGCCGGCACGTCCCACGCCCGCGCGAGGTCGAACAGGGCCAGACCCTCCTCGGTGGACAGCTCCGTGACGCCCGCACGTTCCATCCGCCGTACGTCGGCGTCACCGAGGTGTGCGGTCATGCCGGTGCGCTGGGACCAGAATCCCCAGGCCAGGGCGATCCCGGGCAGCCCCTCCGCCCGCCGGCGCAGTACCAGCGCATCCAGCACCGCGTTGGCGGCGGCGTAATTGCCCTGCCCCGGTCCGCCGAACACCGCTGACGCGGAGGAGAAGACGATGAAGTCCGACAGGTCGAGCCCCTGCGTGAGCAGATGCAGATGGAGCGCCGCGTCCACCTTGGGGGCCAGCACCGCCGACACCTGCGCGGGAGTCATGTCCGTGATCAGCGCGTCATCGAGGACACCGGCGGCGTGTACGACAGCGGTCAGCGGATGCGCTCCGGGCACCGCCGCCAGCACCTCGGCCAACGCTTCCTTGTCCGCCGCGTCGCAGGCCACGATGGTTGCCTCGGCACCCAGCTCCCGCAACTCCGCCGTCAGCTCGTCGGCGCCTTCCGCGCGCGGCCCGCCACGGCTCAGGAGAAGCAGGTGCCGGACGCCGGACTCGGTCACCAGGTGGCGTGCGAGCTCAGCGCCCAGCACACCGGTACCACCGGTGATCAGCACGGTTCCGTCCGGGTTCCACGCCCGGCCGGTCGGCCGGCCGCCCCCACTCGTCCTGGCCAGCCTCGGTACGTACAGCTCACCCTGGCGCACCGCCACCTGCGGCTCGCGGGATGCCAGCGCGGCGGGCAGCTGCTTGCACGCCTCGTGGGTGTCGTCCGCCTCGATCACGACGATCCGGTCACCGTGCTCGGACTGGGCGGAGCGCACCAGCCCCCACACGCCGGCGGCCGAGAGAGCCGGCGTCCGGCCGGTGAGGAGCACCAGCCTGGCACCGGCGAACCGATCGTCGGACAGCCAGGTCTGCAGGATGCCCAGCGTGTGCAGTACGGCGGCGCGCACGGCCACCGCTTCGTCGGGATCCCGCAGCGGCACCGGGACCACCACGACGGCCGGTGCGGAAACGCCGGCGCCGATGTGCTCGGCCAGGTCCTCGAAGCTCTCGTAGGAGCGGTCTGCCACCCCGGCGTCCACCAGAGAGCCGGACTGCGGTTCCACGGCGCCGACGACGACCCAGGGGCCGGTGTCCTGCGCCTGCTCACGGGCACCGAGCTTCGTCCACTCCAGATGGAACAGGGAGTGTTCTCCGGCGGACTTCAGGAGGTCGAGCTGCTTGGCGGGTGCCTTCCGTACCAGCAGCGATTCCACCGACAGGACGGGCCGCCCGGCCGCATCCCGCGCCACCAGCGCCACGGCGTCGGCGCCCTGCGCGGTCAGCTGGACGCGTAGTGAGGTGGTGCCGGTCGCGTACAGCGAGACGCCGTTCCACGAGAAGGGCAGCATGATCTGGCCGGAATCCGAGCCCGTGTGCAGCAGTCCGCCTGCCACCGCCGCCTGGACCGCCGCGTCGAGCAGGGCCGGGTGCGACTGGTACGCGTCCGCCTCCGGGAGGCACTGCTCGGGGAGCTCCACCTCGGCCAGGACGGCGTCGCCGTTTCTCCACACCGACCGCAGCCCCTGGAACGCGGAACCGTAGTGGAAGTCGTCAGCCGCCAGCCGTTCGTACAACCCCGAGATGTCGACCTGCTCCGAGCCGGGAGGCGGCCACGCGGCGTTGTCGACGGCGACGTTCTCCGCACCGGCCGACAACGTTCCGACCGCGTGCCGCGTCCAGCCCTGCCCGAGGTCGGCGCGGCGCGAATGCAAGCTGACCGAGCGCCGCGCGTCGTCGCCGGGCGCGCCGACCACGAACTGGATGTCCACCTCCTTGCCCTCGGGCAGCACGAGCGGCGTCTCGAAGGCCAGCTCTTCGATCCGGTCGCAGCCGGCCTCCTCTGCCACGAAGAGCGCCATCTCGACGAACGCGGTCCCCGGCAGCAGCACGGTTCCCAGCACGGCGTGGTCGTTGAGCCAGGAATGCTCACTTCCCGACAGGGTCCCGGAAAACACCAGGCCGCCTTCGGGCTGCGCCAGCGGGACGAGACCGGTCAGCAGCGGATGGGCTGTCGAAGCGTCCTTCACGGACGCGTTCTCTAGCCAGTAGTGGTCGTGTTGGAAGGGGTAGGTGGGGAGTGCGATGCGTTGGGTTGTGTGGTGGGTGAAGGTGGCGTTCCAGTCGATGTCGACGCCGTGGACGTGGGCTTCGCCGAGTGAGGTGAGGAAGCGGTTCATGCCTCCGTCGTCGCGTCGGAGGGTGGCGAGTGCGACGGTGGGGGAGTTGGTGTGGTTGTCGAAGGTGTCCTGGAGGCCCATGTTCAGGACGGGGTGGGCGCTGACTTCGATGAATACGTCGCGTCCGTCGTCGAGGAGGCGTCGGGTGGTCTCTTCGAAGCGGACGGTTTGTCGGAGGTTGCGGACCCAGTAGTCGGCGTTCAGTTCTGTGGTGTCGATGGGTTCGCCGGTGACTGTTGAGTAGAAGGGGATGCGGGAGGATGAGGGCTGGAGTCCTGTGAGGGAGGTGGTGAGTTCTTGTTCGATGCTGTCGACGTGGGCGGAGTGGGAGGCGTAGTCGACGGCGACCATGCGGGCGTGGATTCCCTCATTGGTCCGTGCGGTGACGAAGTCCTCGACGGCGTTGACGTCGCCGGAGATGACCACTGACCGTGGGCCGTTGACAGCGGCGACCGATAGCCCCTCCAGACCGGCGAGGTGTTCGCGTACTTCGTCCAGCGGCAGGGACACCGATCCCATGGCGCCGGAGCCGGCGAGTTTGTCCCGGATGAGCTGACTGCGCAGCGCGACGATGCGGGCTCCGTCGTCCAGGGAGAGTGCGCCCGCCACACAGGCCGCAGCGATTTCCCCCTGGGAGTGTCCGGCTACTGCGGAGGGGGTGACGCCCATGGACTGCCATAGTCCTGCGAGGGAGACCATCACTGCCCAGGAGGCGGGCTGGACGACGTCGACCCGCTCCAGCATGGAGGCGTCGCCGAGGACGTCGGACAGGGACCAGTCCACGTACGGGGCAAGCGCCTGCTCGCACTCGGTCATGAGTGTCGCGAACCCTGGGGAGGACTCCATGAGGTCCTGCCCCATGCCGACCCATTGCGCGCCCTGTCCCGGGAACACGAAGACGACCTCACGGTGGGCAACGGCCGTCCCCTCGGCCACCCAGGTCGTCAGGTCCCCGTTCAGGGCCACGGCGCGGTGTTCGAAGTGGGCCCGTCCCGTGGCGAGGGTGTATCCGACGTCGACGGGGTCGAGTTCGGGGTGGGTTTCCAGGTGGGTGCGCAGGCGGTCGGACTGGTCGCGTAGTGCGTCCGCGCTGCGGCCGGACAGGACCCAAGGCACCACGCTGCCGGTCTTGCGGGTGGGGGGCTGTTCCGGTGGAGCCTGTTCGATGATGACGTGTGCGTTGGTGCCCGAGACGCCGAAGGACGAGACGCCGGCCCGGCGTGGTCGGTCGGATGCGGGCCATGGCTGTGCGGCCGTGGCGAGTTCGACGCCTTCGCCCCACTGGACGTGCGGGGAGGGCGTGTCCACGTGCAGCGATGCCGGGACCACGCCGTGTCGCATTGCTTGGACCATTTTGATGATCCCCGCGACGCCGGCGGCGGCTTGGGTGTGGCCGAGGTTCGACTTGACCGACCCGAGCAGCAACGGAGTGCCGGAGCGCTGCTTGCCATACGTTTCGACCAGGGCGCCGACCTCGATCGGATCGCCCAGCCGCGTCCCCGTGCCGTGCCCTTCCACGACATCGACGTCACCTGGTCCCAGCCCGGCACCCGCCAATGCCTGTCGCACCACCCGCTCCTGGGCGCGTCCGCTCGGTGCCGTCAGCCCGTTCGAGGCGCCGTCCTGGTTCACGGCGGAGCCCCGCACCACGGCGAGCACTCGGTGCCCGTTCCGCACCGCGTCGGACAACCGCTCCACCACCAACACACCCACGCCCTCGGCGAACCCGGTGCCGTCGGCCGCCGCGGCGAAGGACTTGCACCTGCCGTCCGGGGCGAGGCCGCGCTGCCGGCTGAACTCCACGAACCGTGAGGGAGAGGACATCACGGTGACACCGCCTGCCAAGGCCAGGGAGGTCTCACCGGTGCGCAGCGACTGCACTGCCCAGTGCAGCGCCACCAACGACGACGAACACGCCGTGTCCACCGTCACCGCGGGACCCTCGAAGCCCAGTGCATAGGCCACCCGGCCGGACAGCACACTGGCGGCGCTCCCCGTTCCCAACTGTGCTTCCAGCGCGGCGGGGTAGCGCCTCAGCCTGGAGGCGTAGTCCTGCCCGTTGGACCCGATGAAGAGGCTGGTGTCACTTTCCCGCAGTGTGAAGGGGTCGATCCCTGCGTCTTCCAGGGCTTCCCAGGACGTTTCCAGCAGCAATCGCTGCTGCGGGTCCATCGCCAACGCCTCACGCGGAGAGATGCCGAAGAACTCCGGGTCGAAGTTCTTGGAATTCTCCAAGAACCCCCCGTGCCGGGTGTAGCTCGACCCTGCTTTTTCGCTGTCGGGGTCGAAGAGTGCGTCGACGTCCCAGCCTCGGTCCTCCGGGAAACCGGACACCGCGTCCCGTTCCGAGATCACCAGGTTCCACAAGTCAGCAGGGTTGGAAACCCCGCCGGGGTAATGGCATGCCATTCCCACGACCGCCACCGGCTCACGGCTGCTTTCGGTGAGTTCGCGATTTCGTTGTCGTAGTCGTTCGCTTTCCTTCACAGAGGCGCGTAGTGCGTTGATGAGCTGCTGTTCAGACATCATTACCCCAGGCTCGTGACTCAGATATCGCCGACTTGGTGTGCCATCTCGATGAGTGCGGCGAGATCAGCTGAGTCAGCATCAGCACCGGCTGCCACAGGTTCATCCGGCGCGCTTTCAGGCTCCGTGGACGGGGGAGGACTCGGAAACAGCTCGTCGCACAGTTTCCGCGCCATCGCCTCAGCCGTCGAGTACTCGAAGGCGAACGTGGTCGGTAGCCGCAGGCCCGTAGCCGCGTTCAGCTTGTTGCGCAGCTGCACGGCCTCCATGGAACCGAGGCCGAGTTCGGTGAATGCCGTCCTGGCACCGATCTCGCCCGAGTCCTCCTGGTATCCCAGGACGGCAGCGGCGTTCGTGCGGACAAGGTCCACCAGAGCGCGGATCTTTGCGTTGGTGGAAAGGCTGGCCAACCGGTGCCGGAGGGATGCGTCGGCCGGCTCTTTCGCCTGCTGAGCGCGCACCCTCCGGACGGGCTCGGCAGCTCCGAGCTTCTCGGCGGATATCGGCCGCAGCACCAAGGACTCCACCGATGCCACGGGGCGGCCCGTGGTCTGCGTAATGCTCAGTGACAGAGTGTCCGGCTGCCGCCTTGAGATCCTGCACCGCAGTACGGAGGCTCCCGTTTCGTACAACGACACCCCCGTCCAGGAAAAGGGCATCCGAATCTGTCGCGCTTCCTCATTCAGGTCAGCGACCAGCAGAGACTGAAGGAGCGCGTCGAGCAGTGCCGGGTGCAGGAGAAAGGAGCCGGAACCGCCGGCTTCTGGTCCGGCCAGTGCGACTTCGGCGAATACGTCCTGGTCGTTGCGCCATGCTGCGCGAAGGCACCGGAATGCCGGACCGTAGTCGTATCCGCGCTCGACCAAGTCCTCATAGGCACCGCTCAGATCGAGAGCGGTGGCACCCCTCGGCGGCCACTCCTCGGCTGCGGTGGAGGGGCCAGCGTCCCGCGCGGACGACCTCATCATGGAGCCGACCGCGTGCCGTACCCAGCCCGATCCGCTCTGGGAATGCACGCTGACCGCTCGCCTGCCATCCGCGTCCGGCGCTGCCACGGCAACCTGGAACTTGGCCCTGGCGCCCTCGCGGAAGACCAGCGGCGCCTCCAGGGTCAGTTCCTCGATATGGTCCGCCCCGACTTCCGCGCCCGCCCGGAACACCAATTCCAGCAACGCCGATGCGGGCAAGACCATGACGCCGCCGACTATGTGGTCGGCAATCCAGGGGTGAGTGCTCTCGGAGAAGCAGCCCGTGAGGAGAAGACCATCCGCCTGCGCCAGTTCCACCAGCGCGTTTGCCAGGATGTGGTTGATCGCTTCCTGTCCCGCAGCGTCGACGTCCGGCCTACGACTCCTGTTTTCGAGCCAGTAGTGGTCGTGTTGGAAGGGGTAGGTGGGGAGTGCGATGCGTTGGGTTGTGTGGTGGGTGAAGGTGGCGTTCCAGTCGATGTCGACGCCGTGGACGTGGGCTTCGCCGAGTGAGGTGAGGAAGCGGTTCATGCCTCCGTCGTCGCGTCGGAGGGTGGCGAGTGCGACGGTGGGGGAGTTGGTGTGGTTGTCGAAGGTGTCCTGGAGGCCCATGTTCAGGACGGGGTGGGCGCTGACTTCGATGAATACGTCGCGTCCGTCGTCGAGGAGGCGTCGGGTGGTCTCTTCGAAGCGGACGGTTTGTCGGAGGTTGCGGACCCAGTAGTCGGCGTTCAGTTCTGTGGTGTCGATGGGTTCGCCGGTGACTGTTGAGTAGAAGGGGATGCGGGAGGATGAGGGCTGGAGTCCTGTGAGGGAGGTGGTGAGTTCTTGTTCGATGCTGTCGACGTGGGCGGAGTGGGAGGCGTAGTCGACGGCGACCATGCGGGCGTGGATTCCCTCATTGGTCCGTGCGGTGACGAAGTCCTCGACGGCGTTGACGTCGCCGGAGATGACCACTGACCGTGGGCCGTTGACAGCGGCGACCGATAGCCCCTCCAGACCGGCGAGGTGTTCGCGTACTTCGTCCAGCGGCAGGGACACCGATCCCATGGCGCCGGAGCCGGCGAGTTTGTCCCGGATGAGCTGACTGCGCAGCGCGACGATGCGGGCTCCGTCGTCCAGGGAGAGTGCGCCCGCCACACAGGCCGCAGCGATTTCCCCCTGGGAGTGTCCGGCTACTGCGGAGGGGGTGACGCCCATGGACTGCCATAGTCCTGCGAGGGAGACCATCACTGCCCAGGAGGCGGGCTGGACGACGTCGACCCGCTCCAGCATGGAGGCGTCGCCGAGGACGTCGGACAGGGACCAGTCCACGTACGGGGCAAGCGCCTGCTCGCACTCGGTCATGAGTGTCGCGAACCCTGGGGAGGACTCCATGAGGTCCTGCCCCATGCCGACCCATTGCGCGCCCTGTCCCGGGAACACGAAGACGACCTCACGGTGGGCAACGGCCGTCCCCTCGGCCACCCAGGTCGTCAGGTCCCCGTTCAGGGCCACGGCGCGGTGTTCGAAGTGGGCCCGTCCCGTGGCGAGGGTGTATCCGACGTCGACGGGGTCGAGTTCGGGGTGGGTTTCCAGGTGGGTGCGCAGGCGGTCGGACTGGTCGCGTAGTGCGTCCGCGCTGCGGCCGGACAGGACCCAAGGCACCACGCTGCCGGTCTTGCGGGTGGGGGGCTGTTCCGGTGGAGCCTGTTCGATGATGACGTGTGCGTTGGTGCCCGAGACGCCGAAGGACGAGACGCCGGCCCGGCGTGGTCGGTCGGATGCGGGCCATGGCTGTGCGGCCGTGGCGAGTTCGACGCCTTCGCCCCACTGGACGTGCGGGGAGGGCGTGTCCACGTGCAGCGATGCCGGGACCACGCCGTGTCGCATTGCTTGGACCATTTTGATGATCCCCGCGACGCCGGCGGCGGCTTGGGTGTGGCCGAGGTTCGACTTGACCGACCCGAGCAGCAACGGAGTGCCGGACCGCTGCTTGCCATACGTTTCGACCAGGGCGCCGACCTCGATCGGATCGCCCAGCCGCGTCCCCGTGCCGTGCCCTTCCACGACATCGACGTCACCTGGTCCCAGCCCGGCACCCGCCAATGCCTGTCGCACCACCCGCTCCTGGGCGCGCCCGCTGGGTGCGGTGAGCCCGTTCGAGGCGCCGTCCTGGTTCACGGCGGAGCCCCGTACCACGGCGAGCACGCGATGTCCGTTTCGTACCGCGTCGGACAACCGCTCCACCACCAACACGCCCACGCCCTCGGCAAACCCGGTCCCGTCAGCGCCACTGGCGTACGAACGGCACCGGCCATCCGCGGACAGCCCCCGCTGCCGGCTGAATTCCACGAACGTCGCCGGGTTGGCCATGACGGTGACGCCGCCGGCCAATGCCAGGGAGCAGTCGCCGGATCGCAGCGACTGCACTGCCCAGTGCAGCGCCACCAACGACGACGAGCACGCCGTGTCCACCGTCACCGCGGGCCCTTCGAGCCCCAGCACATACGCCACCCGGCCGGACAGGACTCCGCCGGATTTTCCCGTGGTCAAGTGTCCTTCGAGCTCTGCGGGGACCTGGTCGACCGACGACGCATAGTCGTGATACATCAGCCCGGCGAACACACCGGTACTTGTGCCACGGAGCGAACGCGGGTCCACTCCGGCCGACTCGATCGCTTCCCAGGAAGTTTCCAGCAGCAATCGCTGCTGCGGGTCCATCGCCAACGCCTCATGCGGTGAAATGCCGAAGAAGCGCGCATCGAATTCTGCCGCCCCCTCCAGGAAACCTCCCCGCTTGGTGTAGCTGGTTCCCGAGTGATCGGGGTCCTCGTTGTAGAGAGTGGCTATGTCCCACCCACGATCGGCAGGGAATTCCGTGGTGGCGTCCTTGCCGGCGGATATCAGGTCCCATAGATCCTCGGGTGACCGCACTCCCCCGGGGTAGCGGCATGCCATCCCCACGATGGCGATGTGATCATCATCCGATGCCTTGCCATCTCGCGCGGGAATTTCCTGGAGCGAGTGCGACTCGGCCGGAGTTTCCGTGGTTGCTTCCTCGCCGAGCAGCGTGAAGAGGTGTTCGGCCAGAGCCAGCGGGGTGGGGTGGTCGAACACCAGGGTGTCCGGCAACGAGAGGCCCGTGACGTCATTCAGCCGGTTGCACAGCTGGACGGCGGCGATCGAGTCGAAGCCGGCGTCCTTGAAGGACTGGTCCACCTTGACCATGTCGGGCTGCAGATAAACGAGCACCTGAGCCACTTGGGTGCGAACCAGGTCGATTACGGAGTTGAGATCCGGGAAGCGTCGCATGGCGGAGCGGTCCTCGGCCGGGCTGGGAAAATTCTCCTGATTCACCTGAGCACCTCATCGAAAACATTGATTTCACCCCGGCATCGCAGGGCGAGGGAATCCGTAGTGATGGCACCTTCAACATGACCCGTATGACGACCGGGCATCCGGCGCGGAGTCATGGACTTGTCTGCGAGGACGGTGCCTTCGGTACGGTGTTCGCGGATACATGCGGTCAAGGCGCGACAGGGCAGCGCGACTGTGAGGGAACACCGAATTCGCTGAGCGACCCCCGTCTCACCGCAACGACTTCATATCTCAATCTTCATCAACAGTCGGGCTTGAACCCGGCCTTGCTGGTCAGGCCAGTCTTTCGCATAGCACCCAGGCTTCCAGGAAGTGACTCCAGCGTCAGGTTCATTCTCGAATGATCGACCGTATGGGGGGTTCATCGCTCCCGCAGCTCTTTGCAGGTGCTTGATTTCCTTAAAGTAGCAACGGCTATGGCGGCTTGCCATCATCAACTTTGACGGTTCTGCCCTGGGACTGGCCGGCCCAGGGCTGCCACCGGGCCGCCGTGCCCGGCCCCGGTGAGGCCCCTGGGCGGTCCGCCGCGCTGCTCGGGCGCGCCCTGGCCGAACGCGCGCCGCGGCGTAGCCATCACGGAGCCGGCCCGCACTCCTCGGCGTAGCGGGCCGGCCCCTCGGCCATGGTGGAGAAGGCGGATCAGCGGCCGGTCGCGCCGTCGATGAGCTCGCGGAGGATGCCCGCGTGGTCCGCGTGCCGGCCGGTCTCCTCGTGGTCTCCTTCCTTGTCGGGGCGGGTGCCGGCCGCCGTGTCAGGCGGCGCGGCGGATGACGAGGACGTGGTCGGTGACCTCGGCGGTGCGCCCGTCCGGTCCGGTCGCGATCCGGCGGGGCGCGTCGGCCCGCTCAACGGTCCAGGTCTGCGGCGCCAGGCCGATACCCGCGGCGACTTCCCGCGAGCTCGGGTAGCGGACGTCGGGCTCCTGGTTCCACGACCACGGCGCGGTCGAGCCGTGATCGACGACCAGCAGCCGCCCGCCCGGGCGCAGCGCGTGCGCGGCCGAGCGCAGCACGGTTGCCCGGTCCAGATCGAAGGGGGTGTGGAGGTAGTGGGCGCTGACCAGGTCGAATTCGCCGGGCGGGAAGGACGTGTGCAGGTCGGTCCGTACGGTGGTGACCCGGTCGTCCAGGCCGTGTGAGCGGACGAGGGCCGCGAGCCGCTCGACCGCTACGGCCGAGATGTCGACGGCGGTGACCCGCCACCCCTGGCGGGCGAGCCACAGCGCGTCGCCGCCGTTGCCGCATCCGAGATCCAACGCGTCACCGCGCGGCAGGCCGGCCCCCGTCTCGGTGAGGCGGGCATTCGGCTGCGGGCCGCCGGCTGCCGGTCGGGCCGCGTAGACGCCGTCCCAGAACGCGATCGCATCGGTGGTGTTCATCAAGACTCCTTGTGTCGGGATGCGCTCAGTTTTGCCGGGCACTCCACGACCTGGCACGAAATCTTGCGGTTACGGCAAGATGGCCTGATGGACCGCCAGACGGACGACGAGGTGCTGGACGCGGTGGGGCCGCGCCTTCGTGCGCTGCGCCGTGACCGCGGCATCACCCTCGCCGGCCTCGCGGCGACGACGGGCGTATCGGAGAGCACCCTGTCCCGGCTGGAGAGCGGGCAGCGCCGGCCGAGCCTGGAGTTGCTGCTGCCGCTGGCCCGTACCTACGACGTTCCGCTGGACGACCTCGTCGGCGCTCCGCGCACGGGCGATCCCCGGATACACCTCAAGCCGATCCGGCGGTTCGGGATGACCTTCGTGCCGCTGTCCCGGCGACCGGGCGGGGTGCACGCGTTCAAGATGATCATCCCGGCCCGGCCGGAACCACTCGAACCGACCCCGCAGACCCACGAGGGCTCGGAATGGCTCTACGTGCTCAACGGCCGCCTGCGGCTCGTGACCGGCGAGCGCGACCTGACGCTGCCGCCCGGTGAGGCAGCCGAGTTCGACACGTCCCTGCCCCACTGGCTGGGGAGCGCCGACGGCGGCGCGGTGGAGCTTCTCATCCTGTTCGGCCTGCAGGGGCTGCGTGCGCACGTACACACCGACCCTCATCGGCCCGGTCAGGCTCGACCGGATCAGGGGCGACCCGATCAGGGTTGACCCGATCAGTCGGGGAGGCAGCGGTGAACTCCGTTTGGAGGGACGGCGGTTACCTTCGGGCCGCGGTGTCGGAGGGGAGTTCGGCGAAGCGGTCGCGGTACGTGCTCGCGAAGCGGCCGAGGTGGGAGATGCCCCATCGGTAGGCGATCGTGCCAACGGGGTCGGTGGTGGTGAGGATGTCCGCACGGATCCGGTCGAGGCGCAGGTTGCGGACGTAGGACAGGGGAGAGACGCCGAGCCGGTCGCGGAACGCCGAGCTGAGGGTGCGAGGGCTGCAGTGGGCGGCCCGAGAGAGGTCACCGAGGCTGATGTGCTCGGTGAGGTTCGCCTCGATGAACGCGAGGGCTGCACGGACAGCGCGCGGCCGGCCGGGTGGCGGACCGCCGCGCAGCTCGTCCGTGTGCGAGTGCGGCTGGGCCAGGAGCAGGGCGGTGACGAGCGACCGCAGCTGGCCGCGCTGCACGTCCGGGCGCTGGAAGAGGGGGTCTTCCGAGTCCAGCTGTTCGAGGAGGGAACGGACCAGTAGCCGCACCGCCCGGCCCTTGGACGTGTCAAGGTCCAGGGCGAAGTCGAAACGTATGGGGGACAGTGGCGGGTGCCCGGTCAACGCACTGAACTCCTGGTCGACCAGGGCGGCGTCGAGGCGCAGCCCCAGGAACCGTGTCCCGCGGGCACGCACGGGCCGCAGCTCCTGCGACTCTCCGGGGTTGACGACGCCGGCCGTCGACTTGTCCAAGGTCGCCCGCAGGCTGCCGCGCGCTGCCGAGATCGCGCCGGAGACGCCGAGGTTGACGAAGTAGGACCGGCGGCCCTCGGCAGAGGCGACGCGCACATCGAGCGGCGAGGCGAAGTAGCCCACCGCGAAGTCGTCGGCGGCCACGCCGCGCAGTTCGTGATCGCCACTGCACAGGCCGTCCAGCGGCGAGGTGGCGATGGAGCCGCCGAAGAGCAGAGTGGCGGCGTTCAGCAGGTCGACGGGGTTCCGGGATCTGCTGATGAGGTAGGTGCGCAGCGGCTCCTCCGGCATGGCGTTCCCCTCCCTTGGTGCGCCCGCCGCGGCGCTGCGGAGCGGAAGCGGCGGGCGGGCCGAGTCCGTCGCCAGTGTCTCAGCCATGGGGATCTGCCCGCTGAGCGGTGATCGCCCCTTCAGCCCGTTGCTCTGTGCGCTCTTCGGACGGGCGCGCTCACATCGGTGGGGCGGCGAACAACCCCGGGTCCACGTCGTTGTGGGACTTGGCGGCGATGAACTCGTCCCGCTCGTCGGCCGTGCCCCACTCATCCCCGTTGGCGGGGTCGCGCAGGTCGTAGAGGTGGGGGTGCCAGGTGTCCTCGTCCAGGAGTGCCAGTTCGGTGGTGTACTCGACGGTGTTGCCGGCCCGGTCGAGGAAGTAGCTGAAGCAGTTGTCACCGGCGCGGTGCCGCCCCGGCCCCCACAGTCGCTCGATGCCCATGCGCCCCATGCGGCCGGTGCCGCGCATGAACTCGTCGATTCCGCGCATCTCGAAGGAGGCGTGGTGGAAGGCCGCGTGCGGCCCGCGCACGATGCCGAAGCTGTGGTGGAAGGTGTTGCACCGCAGGAACCAGATGATCTCGCCGCGGCCGCCGAGGCACATGGTGTCCGAGAGCCTGAACCCCAGGTGTCTGATGTACCAGGCAACCGTGGCCTCGGGGGTGGGGGAGTTCATCAGAACGTGGGAGAGGCGCACGGGAACCGGCTCGCGGGCCTCGATCCTGCGGTGCCGGCGCGCGGCGACGCCGGCGGAGACCTCCACCACGCGGCCCTCGTTGTCGAAGAACCGGACCGCGTAACCGCCCCCGGGTGTGTCCAACGGCTTCGG
The DNA here is from genome assembly GCF_019933235.1 of Streptomyces angustmyceticus. Taxonomy (NCBI): domain Bacteria; kingdom Bacillati; phylum Actinomycetota; class Actinomycetes; order Kitasatosporales; family Streptomycetaceae; genus Streptomyces; species Streptomyces angustmyceticus. The sequence goes on from NZ_CP082945.1 coordinate 7,797,289, forward strand.
CTCGTGGACCAGCCGCACGCCCTGGCCGATCAGCTGTCCGGCCAGGATGTCGACATCGCCTGCGCCGGCAGCGCCGAAGGCGATCAGGTCGGTGCGCTTGTGGGTGTCCTCGCGCAGGCGCACCACGTACTGCTCCGGGGAGCCTTCGGCCGCCAGGAACGAGACACCGGTGTCACCCGCGGTCTCCGTCAGCCCCCACAAATCGGTGTAGAACTGCCGCTGCTCGGCGAAGTTCGGCATGGCGACATCGATGTGCCGCAGGTGAGTGATCAGACCGCCGCTGTTGCTCATGATGAACTCCCTTGTCGTGTGGGTCAGGTCGTGCCGGAGGCTCACGCGGGAGCGGCCATGAGCCGGTGGCCGGCATCCGTCAGCGGATACGTTTCGCGATGGCGCTGCGCGCGTTCCAGGCCCGCGATCGCCACCGAGGTCTCCACGAGCGTGCGGCACCGCTGCCTGCGCCGTCCCACGAACGCCTCCAGCCCGGCCCCGACCGCCCTGTGCCGCCCGAGTTCCTCGGCCAGCACGAGCCCGTCCTCGATGGCCAGTGCCGCGCCGCTGGCCATCTGCGGCGCGGGCGCGTGCGCGGCGTCACCGATGACGACGCCGTTGCCCCGGTTCCAGGCGCCCTCCAGGAACGCGGTCAGCACCGGGCGGCGCACCACCGACGTGGGCACGGACACCAGGGAGCGGATCTCCGCCACCCGGCCCGGGAAGCCTTCCAGTATCTGCCGCAGGCGCGGGACGAGCTCGCCTTCGGGCAGAACGCTCTGCTTCACGCCGTTCTCCGTCACGAACACGTACGCCTGGCTGACCGAGACGGGCACGAGGCCCGCCGAGTGGGCCTTCCCGGCGAAGTGGTGGATCCCGGTGGCCCACTGCGGGCGGGGTACCAGAGCCCGCCAGACCATCTGCCCGTGAAAATCGAGCGAGGTTTCCAGACCCAGCAGGCTCCGCACCGATGAGCGGATCCCGTCCGCGCCCACCAACAGCGCGACCTGCCGGACGGTCCCGTCCGACAACTGCACGCGGACCAGTTCCCCGTCCTGATCCACCGCCGTGACGGTCACTCCCTGTCGCACGATCACGCCGCGCCGCTCGGCCTCCGCGTGCAGGATGCGGTGCAGTACGGGGCGCGCTATGCCGGCCATCGCCGGTCGCCCGGCGCCGATCAGGCGCGGCAGCCGGTCCCGGCCCGCGGGTTCGCCGTCCACGTCCACGTGCGTGATCACGCTCATGCCGTAGCCCTCGGCCAGACAGCCGTCCGCGAGCCCCAGCACGGCCAGCGCACGCAGCGCAGGACCGGTCAGGCACAACCCCCAGCCGGAGGTCGCCCCCGACGGGCTGAGCTCGGCGATCTCCACCTGCCATCCCGCGCCTGCCAGGGCAGTGGCCGCCGTCAGACCAGCGACGCCCGCGCCCACGATCACGGCCGTACGCGCACCGCGACAGCTGTTCATGTACGCCTCCAGAGCACCTGATGTCTCCGGAACCGTAAGCGCCACCGGCGCCCCGCTCTATCCGAATCAGGCGGCGATCATCCGCTCTCCGCAATCGGCTACCGGGGATCCTGGAGGAGGAGTCCGGTGCCTTAGGACAGCCACAGGACAGTCATGGCACCGCCTGTCCGTTCACAGATCGGGATGCTTCGTCGCCACGTGGTAGTACCCCGAGTGGAACACCAGAGGGGCCCCGCCGTCGGCGTCGTACTGTTCGACCTCGCCGAGGAAGATGATGTGGTCGCCGGCGTCGAGGCGTTGGACGGTGCGGCACTGGAAGCGGGCGACCGCGCCGTCCAGGAGGGGCGTGCCGGCGATGCCGGGGGTGGTGGGGGTTCCGCGGAACTTGTCGTCGGCCGGGGTGGCGAACTGGCGGGAGAGGTGGTGCTGGTCGGCGGCCAGTACGTGGACGGCGAAGTGCGAGGCGTCGGTGAAGTCCGGGAGGCTCGGGCTGTTCTTGCCGGGACACCACAGGACGAGGGGCGGGTCCATCGAGACGGAGGTGAAGGAGTTCGCGGTCATGCCGACGCTGCGGCCGTCGGGGGCGCGGGCCGTCACCACGGTCACGCCGGTGGCGTACTGGCCCAGCGCGCGGCGCAGCTCGCGGCCGTCGAAACGGGCGGCGTGCTGGGCGCGCTTCTCGGCCAGGAAGCGGTGCGCCTCGGCCTCCTCGAACCACCAGCGGTAGAGGGTGCGCGGGTCGTCGAATCCGGCGGCGAGGGCGCCGGCGACGGAGGGGACCTCGGCGGCCGCGGCCAGCAGGTCGCGGTGGTGCGGACTCAGTTCCGCCAGGAGGGAGTTGGTCCAGCCGACGGCCCACTGGGCCCAGCCGCGCCAGAAGTTGTCGAAGGTGCGCTGCATCCACTGCGGGGTGAATTCGGCGGTGCCGTGGCGGAGGATGCTGTCGAGGTAGTGGGTCGCGGCCTGGGCCGCGTTGTTCGAGCCCTGGCCGGTGATCGGATCGTTGAGGACGACGGCGTCGGCCATGCCGAGGACGTGCCTGCCGGAGGCCAGGCGGGCGACGGGGTGCCGGACGGTCGGTGTGACCCTGCCGCGCAACACGCCGCCGTGGTCGGTGAGCCGGGCGTGCCGGTAGCGCGCGTAGGCGTCGGGGAAGAACCGGTGGAGGATCTCCAGTGAGCGGGTGAGATGGCCTTCCGGCGTGCGGATGTCGTCCCAGCAGTCCATCGGACCGCCGGGGACACCCTCGAAGACCATGATGTCGCAGGGGCCGGTGGTGGTGAGGGCCGGGAAGGAGAAGAATTCGCCGACGCCGGGGATCAGGCGGTAGTGGACGGCGTCCTCCCCCTCCCGCGGTGCCGCTCCCGTGACGTACGTCAGGGCCAGCACCCGGCGCGGCCGGTCGTACGGGGAGAGTTCGGAGTTGCGCGGGAAGAGCCGGCTCAGCTCGCCCTTCCCCGTGGAGACCACGACGAGATCGTGCGTGCGGGCATACCATTCGAGGTCGTTGACGCCCGCCTCGTGCAGCACGATCTCGCCGCGGCCGCCGTCCGCGAACTGCTCGATCCAGGCGGCGCACTTGACCCGCTGGTCGACGGAGTGTGCAGGGCCCTCCAGCGGCGCGCGCCAGGAGACGTCCGGAGTGCCGTGCGGACCGATGAGAGAGAACGCGATGCCGGAGATGTCCGGGGCCTGATCCTCCCAGTGGTGCAGGCCGAGTTCGCGCTCGCTCTGGAGCGCGGTGTCGAACATGCACTGACTGGACATGACCGGGCCGCGGCGTATCTCGTCGGGGTCACGGTCGGTGACCAAGGTGACGTCATAGCCGTGTGCCTGGAGTCCCAGGGCGAGTTGGGCACCCGCCTGCCCGGCTCCGACCACCGCGATCCTTCTCATGCCCTGCTGTCCTGCTCTCGTTGCGGAACTATCGCTGACGTTGCGTCAGTTTGCTGCTTGGTCTCGGCAGTCGCTCAGGCGCCGGTCTCCGTCAGGTAGTTCTTCGCGGCGACCGGGTCCATGAACCAGTGGAACAGGTCGCGCGGGTCGTCGAAGCCGTTGACGAAGCGGGCGGCGATACGGGGGTTGGCGCCGGCCGCGCCGAAGAGCTCCAGGACGTGCTGCGGCGGGGCACCGAGCATCGCGTTGGTCCAGACCGTGGCGGACTGCGCGTTGTCCCAGAAGCGGCCGAAGGCCAGCTCCATGAACGCGGCGTCGTACGGGTGCTCGCCGTGGTCCAGGATGGTGGCCAGGTAGGAGGCCGCGCACTTCGAGGCGTTGTTGGACCCCTGGCCGGTGATCGGGTCGTTCAGGACGACGACGTCGGCGAGGCCGAGCACCTGCGCGCCGGAGGGCAGCGTGGCGACGGGCTTGCGGACGGTCGGCGCGAAACGGCCCGCGAGGGTGCCATTGGCGTCGGTGAGCGCGACATCGGCGCAGCGCTCGGCCTCCCACGGCACGTACGTCCGCAGCAGCTCCTGGAACTTCGCCAGCTGCTCGTGCGGGGTGAGCCCGTCGAAGCAGTCGAGCGGGCCGCCCGGGATGCCCTCGAAGAACATGATGTCGCAGGGGCCGGTGGTGGTGAGGCTGGGCATGGTGAAGTACTCGCCCACACCCGGGATGACGTTGAAGCTGACGCCGGGGCGGTCGGGCAGCGCCGCCATGCCCGTGACGTACGCCAGAGCCAGCGCGCGCTGCGGAGCGTCGTACGGGGAGCGCATGGCGTCCCGCTCGAACAGTCCGGCGATCTCGCCCTTGCCGGCCGCGACGATCACCAGGTCGGACTCGGCGGCGTAGCGCTCCAGGTCCTCGATGCCGGCCTCGCGGAGTTCCAGACGGCCGCCGCGGCGCGCGAACTCGCCCATCCAGAGCGGCATCTTGACGCGCTGGTCGATGGAGCGGGCGGTGGCCTCGAGGCGGGCGCCGAAGGAGAGCGCCCGGCCGCCCTGGCCGTCGGCGATGCTCACGCCGAGACCGTCGATCGACGGGCAGGCGTTGCCCCAGAAGTCGAGACCGAGGTTGCGCTCGTGGGCCAGCGCGGTGCCGAACATGGCCTGGCTGGACATGACCCGGCCCTCGCGGATCTGGTCCCCCGTGCGGTTGGACACGAGGGTGACGTCGAAACCGTGGTCGACCAGGCCGATGCCGAGCTGGAGGCCGGCCTGGCCGGCTCCCACGATGGTGATCTTGCGCATGAGGGGGATCTCCGGGTGTTGAGGTGTGCGTTTTCGAGCGGTGCCGTGCGGTGCCGTGCGCTGGGCAGCGTTCCGGCAGGTGGGGGAGTCACCGAGTGAACGGGGATGGGGGGCGGCCGCCCGCCGAGGGGGGATGGCGGGCAGCCGCCCGGGGCCGGGGCACCCGTAGGGCCGGGGGAAGGCCCCGGGTGACCCGGCCGGCTAGAGGGACCCGGCCGAGTCGGCGGGTCGGAGCAGCGGAGGCAAGGATGCCGCGGCGTGCCGGGGTACGGCCTTGGCGGCCGTCGCCGCACCGGTCGCGCGTAATAAGCGCGGCGCAGCCACGACGGGCCATCCGCTGGGCGTGACTGTGCCTCTGGTGAGCGCAGTCCGGCCCGGCACTCCCTGCATTGTTGATTCCCAGGATCTCTCGGGTCCGCGGCGGTCGGGGATCAATCTTGATATGGCAAGATCGCCTGCGCTATCCGGATCACGCGGGTCGCTGTCCCGATCGCGCATATCGGCGGTGGAGGTTTACATGCCCGCTGAAAATTCCCCCCTGGCAAATCACCAGCTGTTCCATACAGCGGACATATGGGAGGCGCGGGCCGAGGTCGGCCGCGCCTTCTGTCCGCATGAGCTGCGCATCACACGGCGTTCCGCGACGCTCGACGCCCGGCTGCACGGCACACCCTTCGACCGGACAGGTCTCTATTACCTCGATTACGGAACGGAAGTCCGGATTACACCGGGCGACCTGGAGAGCTTCTTCCTCGTCCAGATCCCGCTCGCCGGTTACGCCGAAATCGCCTGCGGCCGCGAGGAGATCATTTCCTCCCCGGAACTCGCTTCTGTCCCCTCTCCGACCGGAAAGTTGGACATGCGATGGGGTGACGGCAATCCGCAGCTGATCGTGTGGTTCGACCGCTCGTCGCTGGAATCGCACCTGGGCAGTCTGCTCGGCCGCACCGTGCGCCGCCCGCTGCTCTTCTCCCTCGGCATGAACCTCACCACCCCGGGCTCCAAGTCCTGGCTCAACGTCGTCGACCTCATGCGCCGGGAAGCGGAGGGGCCCGGCGGGATGACAAACCAGCCCTTGGTGACAAAGCAGCTTGAATCACTGCTCATGACTCAGCTGTTGATGGCCCAGCCCAGCAACTACACCGCGGCGCTGCTCGGCGAGCAGCCGCGCGTCGCGCCGCCCGCGGTCCGCCGCGCCATGGAGGTCATCGAGGGACACGCCGACGAGCCGCTCACGGTCGCGGAGATCGCGGAATGCGTCGGCGTCGGCGTACGGGCCCTTCAGGAGGGCTTCCGCCGGCACCTCGACACCACCCCGCTCGCGTACCTCCGCGACGTCCGCCTGGACCGCGTACGCAAGGAACTCCTGGCCTCCGACCCGGGTGCCACGACCGTCACCGCCGTCGCCTCCCGCTGGGGCTTCCTGCACCCGGGCCGGTTCTCCCTCGCGTACCGCCAGCAGTTCGGGGAGTCGCCGTCGGAGACCTTGCGGGTGTAGTGGCGAGTGGCTCCTTCGACCGCCGCCCTGCCGGTCAGGGCGTCAGGTCGAGGAATTCCCAGTGTGCCTGCGGCTGCGCGCCGCTGAGCCATTTCCCGCAGTTCTGCAGGACCGTGGGGCTTGAGGTGATGTGCTGGGTGCCGGTGCCGAGATCACGCAGGAACCGGTCGATCGGCCCGCGCCGGATCGCCGCCGTCCCCGCCCATCGGTGCACGGTCCGGCCCACGTCCTGCACGGTCCACGTCGCGTGGTTGAGCACCAGCCTGAGGAGCGTGTCCTGCTCGGTGCTCAGCGACTCGCCGGCGTCCAGGGTGCCTTCGATCTCTCGCCAGACCTCCATCGCCCACGCCCGTGCCGAACGAAGCCCGGCTTCGGCGGTCGCGAACTCCGCGTGGAACTGCGCGGTGTCGACGGCGGCGTTACGGGTGCCGGACTTGGCCGCGGCCACCCGCTTCATTTCGTCGAGCAGGCGCCGCCCCACACCCAACGCCCACCCCGTGTGTCCGATGGCGGACATGTTGACCAACCCGAGGTGGTAGATCGCGCCGCCGTTGGCCGGGTCCGTCGTCGTGGCGAGATACGTGTACGCCGCCGGGACGAGCACATCGGCGCAGTGGTAATCGATACTGTGCGTCGCGCGCAGCCCGAGCACATCCCAGTTGTCGACGAGTTCCACCTGTGATTTCGGCATCGCCAGGACCCGCAGCTCCCCGGTGCCCTCGACCTGGATCGCACTGTGGATATGGGTGGCGTGCGCCATGCCGGACGCGAACTGCCAACTGCCGCTCACCAGAAAGCCACCGTCCACCGGGACGGCCCGGCCGGGCCGGGTGCCGTGCCCGGACAACAACGCGTGGTCCCCACCCGCGACATCCGGGAACAAGTCGGCCGCCGCGGCGGCATCGAGATAGGCCGCGGTGGTGCCGGTCATCAACTGCAACGCCATCATCGTCCAACCGGCCGAGGCGTCGTGGTGACTGACCCGCTCGACCGTCTCTATCAACTGGCGTGGGGAGAATTCGTAGCCGCCGAGGCTCTGGGGCAGTGCGGCCCTCACGACCCCGGCTTCCAGCAGCGCCCGCGCGGTGTCCTCGGTGAGCCGGCCGAGTTCCTCGGCCGCGTCCGCGTTCTCGTCCAGCGCCCCGCCGAGTGCGTCAATCCGCTCGAGCATCGCGGGAAATTCCGGGCTGACATGCAATCCGACCGAGACCGCCATGGAAGGTTGCTCCTCGCTATCAGTACTGAGTCAGCGTCACCATAAGGGAGCGACCGTACTGTTACTCCGCCTCCCGGCGTTTGTGGGTTCGACCACCCGCGTACGGCCGACGTACTTGCTTCAGGGCCGGTAGCTGTACTCCGCCACCGTCGTGTGCTTTTTCCAGCCCAGCGTCTCGTACAGGGCGCGTCCGGCGTCGGTCGCGCCCAGCACGCCGAGGACCGCGCCCGTCTCCAGGGCGTGGTCGGCCAGCGTACGCATCACGAAGTCGCCGAGCCCGCGCCGCCGATGGGCCTCCCCGGTCACCATCCGGTCCACGACCACGGTTTCCCCGAGGGATGCCATCTGCCCCTGGGACGCCTGCTCGCCCGCCGCATCCAGCACCCGAACGTAGGTGACGGCTCCAACGGTCTCCACGGTGACGGCGTACCCCTCCGGCGCGACCGGGTTCGTGGCCATCAGGTCAACAGCCATCAGATGGCCGGCCTCCTCCCTCGCCCACCCCCGAGGCAGCCAGGACTCGATCTCCTCCGGCTCCGCGGGCATCTTCATCCAAGTCCGCGGCACGGACACCGAGGCAGCGGCACTGCGAACCAGCGACTCCTCGGCCTCGGGCAGGACATGGCGTCCCACTTCATCCGGGTTGCCGGCCACCTCGATAGAGAACCCCCAGGGCTTCCTGACCGGCGGGGGCGTCTGCCGGGACAAGGCCCAGCCCGCCACCCACGTCCTGACGATGTCCGCAACCATCAAACCCTCCCGAAGTGGTGACCGCGCCAACGGCCAGGTAATAGACAGTAGTTGGTTTCACACGTTACGTCGCGACGCGGCCCGCGGCATCTGCTTTCGGCCGGAGGGCCGGCCCGGAGGGGCAGCCGTGAAAGATCACGAAGAGCACAGCAGCCGACGACGTGCGCGGAAACCCGCTGCCCAGCCGGCCCGGTGCCGTGCCAGAATCCCGCGCATGCCCATTCGCTATCCACGCCCGTTACGCTCCGGCGACCGCGTCGGCGTCACCGCACCGTCCAGCGGAGTCGACGAGAAGCTCCACGCGCGCCTCCACCTGGCCCTCCGCGACGTGGAGGCCCACGGATACGAGGTGGTCCTCGGCCGGTGCATGGACGGCTCGGGACACGTCAGTGCTCCCGCGTCCGAGCGCGCGGACGAGCTGATGTCCATGCTGACCGATCCCGCGATCAGGGCTGTGGTGCCGCCATGGGGCGGGGAGCTGGCGATCGACCTCCTGCCGCTGCTCGACTGGGATCGACTGCGCGCAGCCGAACCGACCTGGCTCGTGGGGTACTCCGACCTGTCGACCCTCAGCACCCCGCTGACCCTCCTCACCGGCATCGCGACCCTTCACGGCAACAACCTCATGGACACGCCTTACCGGGTGCCCGAGGGGCTGGTCTCCTGGCTCGACATCGTCGGGGCGCCACGGGGGCACCGCTTCACGCAGATCCCGCCCGGTCGCCACAGGGCCACGGGCTGGGACGACTGGGCTGTCCAGCCCGAGGTGCGGGAACAGGCGCTCGACGTGCCGGGAACATGGACGCGCTTGGACGGGACGGGAGACCTGGAGGTCGAGGGCCGGCTCATCGGGGGCTGTATCGAGACGCTGTGCCACCTCACCGGAACCGGATACCTCGACGCCTCCGAGTTCGCGCGAGCCGAGGCCCCGGAAGGGCTGCTGGTGTATGTCGAGGCCAACGGTGACGATGCCTTCACCATCTGCCGGGCCCTGCACGGTATGCGGCTGGCCGGCTTCTTCGACTCGGCGAACGCGGTGCTCGTCGGACGGACCTCGGCACCAGGCGCCCCCTCGCTGTCCCAGCACCAGGCCGTGCTGGACGCGCTCGGCCCCTTGAACGTGCCGATCATCGCTGATGTGGAATGCGGTCACGTCCCGCCGTACATGCCGATCGTCAACGGGGCACACGGCCGCCTGATCCACACCACAGGGCGAAACGAACTCACCCAGACCCTGCTCTGAGAACACCCACTCACCTCACCGGCCCCCGCAGAGCGGCGGGAGCAGCCGGCCAGGCGACCGCTGCCGCTGTGCCGGCCCGACCGCATCCGAACGCGCGACGCACGAGACCGGAGCCACCTGCGGTCGTTCTTCGCCGCGCACCCGGCCGCGGTGCCGACGGGAGCGGCACCCGGTCGGCCCGGCGGTGCCGGCGCTTCGTATGCTCGCGGCGCGGGGAACCGGAAGCTGACCACCTTCGGAGGCGAACGACCATGTCGGAACAGCGAGTTGTCCTGGTGACGGGCGGGGGAACGGGAATCGGAGCCGCCACCGCCCGGGTGCTGCGCACCGCCGGGCACCAGGTGGTGATCTCCGGACGGCGGCCCGAGCCACTGCGCCGGGTGGCCGAGGAGACCGGAGCCCTGGCTCACCCGTCCGACGTCGCCGACCCCGAGGCCGTGCGCGAACTCGTCGAAGCGACGGCGACGGCTTACGGGCGACTCGACGGTGTGGTGCTCAACGCCGGAATCGGGCGGGGCGGCGCGGTCGGCGACACCACGGCAGAGGACTGGGAGGAACTGATCCGGACCAACCTCACCGGCCCGTTCCTGCTGCTGCGCGCCGCGCTGCCGCATCTGCTGGCCTCCCGCGGCGCGGTGGTCGCGGTCGCCTCGGTCGCCGCGCTCCGCAACAGCGCCGGCAACGCCGCCTATGCGACGTCCAAGGCCGCTCTGCTCCACCTCTGCCGCTCCCTCGCCGTCGACTACGGCCCGCAGGGGCTGCGGGCCAACGCGGTGTGCCCCGGCTGGGTGCGTACGGAGATGGCCGACCAGCGGATGGCGCGGTTCGCGGCGGAGGCGGGGTTGGCGGGCGGTGCCGAGGCGGGGTACGAGGAGGCGAACCGGCTGACCCCCGCCGGGCGGCCGGGTGAGCCGGAGGAGGTAGCCGAGGCGATCGACTGGCTGCTGTCGCCCGCCGCGTCCTACGTCAACGGTGCCGTCCTCACCGTCGATGGGGGAGTGACCACGGTCGGCGTCGGCGGAGTGGCCTTCGACCACCGGGTCGAGGCGCGCGCCCCGCGCGGGTAGCGGAGGGGCCGGCGAGACGGGTCTACCGGACAGGCCCGTGTCCCAGGGCCCGTGGCGCGGCTGGAATCCGTGGCGGGGCACGGCGCGGAGGGAGGCCGGGCCTGGACGACGCTGGCCCGGCGGCAGCCGTGCTCGTCGCAGTCGATCTTCCCGCTGCGGGATGTGAACCCTCGGCAGGCAAGAGGGAAGCCCCGCCCGGTACGTGACCGGACGGGGCCTCCTGGTTTCCTCGCGGCGGGACAGTCGCCGTGCACCTCGCCAGAGAAGAGGCGCGCGCCACGTCGGGCCCTGCGCTCGCCCAGCAACGCGCTCTTCAGCGCTCCCCGTGTCCGAGGGGGATGTCTCTGGCGGCGGCTGGTGCCGTCACAGGGTGATGACGGCGCCGTGGGCGGTGGCGGGCTGGTTGTTGGCGCTGCCCGCGTAGGTGGCGGTGTATCCGCCGTTGAGGATGATCAGCGGCAGCGCCAGGATGGCGGGGCAGGTTGCCACGCCTTGCGCGTTGGTGGTGGACGTGCACAGCGTGGTGCTGCCGGTGGTGAAGGTGATGGGCTGTCCGGCGAGGGGCTGCCCGGTGTCGAGGTCGGTCAGCGTCGCGGTCAGGATCCCGGCGTAGGGGTGGGGCGGGAAGACCTGGACGATCGCGGGCGTTGCGGTGAGTTGGGTGCGGTCGCGGGTGTAGGTGAAGGGGATGCTCGCGCTGCCTCCGGGGGTGGTGACGGTGACCGTGACGGTGCCGGCCGCGTGCGGGGGCAGGGTCGCGGTGATCTCGTTGTCGGAGACGACCGTGAAGGGCACTGGGGAGCCGTTGACGGTGACGCTGGTCGCGCCGGTCAGACCGGTACCGCTGATGGACACCTGGGTGCTCGCGCCGGCCGGCCCGCTGCTGGGGAAGATGGCGGTGACGGTCGGAGCCTGCGTGACGTAGGTGTAGTTGGTGCCGCTGATGGCGGTTCCACCGGGGGTGGTGACGGTGACCGGGCCGCTCCCGGGTGCGTGCGGCGCCGTGATGGCGACGATGGTCGTGTCGTTGAGCACCTGGAAGCTCGCGGCGGGGGTCCCGACGAAGGTGACCGCGGTGGCGCCGGTGAAGCCGGTCCCGGTGATGGTGACCTGGGTGCCGCCCGTGGTGCTGCCGGAGGCGGGGGTGAATCCGCTGATCGTCGGGGCCGGGGTGACGTAGGTGTAGGTCACCGGTCCGGTGGCGGTGCCTCCGGGAGTGGTGACGGACACCGGGCCGGTACCGGGTGCGTGCGGCGCGGTGATCGCGGAGATGTGGGTGTCGTCGATGACCTGGAAGCTGGTGACCGGGGTTCCGGCGATGCTCACGGCGGTCGCGCCGGTGAAGTTGGTGCCGGTGATGGTGACCAGGGTGCCGCCGGAGGTGGTGCCCGAGGACGGGCTGATGCTGGTGATCGTGGGCGCGGGCGGGACGAAGGTGAAACTGCCGCCCGTTCCGGTGCCCAGGGGAACGGTCACGCTGGCCTGGACGGTTCCGGCGGCATGCGCGGGCGTGGTGGCCGTGATGGTGTTGTCGTCGACCACGATGAAACCGGCGACGGGGGTGGAGTTGAGCGTCACGGCGGTCGCGCCGGTGAAGCCGCTGCCGGAGATCGTGATCGGATCGCCCCCGAGCGTGGTGCCGGACCCGGGGGTGATGCTGGTGACGATCGGCCGGATCTGCAGCACGCTGACGTTGTTGCTGCCGTTGTTGGTGACGTAGAGGAAGTTGCCGTCCGGGGTCACCGCGGCCCGGGAGGGCTGGGTGCCCACGGCCAGGGTGGTGAGGATCGTGTTGGTCCCGGTGTCGATCACGCTGACGTTGTTCCCGCCGAAGTTCACCACGAACACCAGCGTGCCGTCCGGATTCACGGCCGCACCGGCCGGGGTCGCGAAGCCGTTGATGGTGGTGACGACGCTCGGGGGGCCGGTGGTGGTGTCGATGACACTGACCGTGCTGGAGCCGTTGTGGCCACGTAGGCGAAGTTGCCGTCGGGGGTGAACACCACGCCGATCGGGGTGCTGCCGACGCCGACGGTGGCGGTCACCAGGTTCGTCGCGATGTCGATGACACTGACCGAGCCGCTGCCGGAGTTGCTGACGTAGACGGTCAGGCCGTCGGGGCTCACCGCCACGCCGTTCGGCAAGCTGCCGACGGTGATGGTGGCGATCGACAGGTTGGTGCTGGTGTCGATGACGCTGACGGTGCCGCTGCCGTGATTCGCCACGTAGGCGAAGGCCCCGTCCGGGGTGATGTCGACCTCGAACGGGTTGGAGCCGACGACGATGGGGGCACCGGTGATCGTGTTGGTGCTGGTGTCGATGACGCTGACGGTGTTGCCATTGCCGTTGGTGACGTAGACGAAGTTGCCGTCCGGAGTGATCGCCACGTCGATCGGCCCGTTCAGGCCCGTGACGGTGGCGGTCACCAGGTTCGTCGCGGTGTCGATGACGCTGACCGTGTTGCCGCCGTTGTTCGCCACGTAGGCGAACGCCCCGTCCGGCGTGATCTCCACGCCGATCGGCCCGGTTCCCACGGGTACCAGGGCATTGGCGAGCAGCGTCGCCACGCCCGGCGCCGCCGCCGTGACCGGTCGTCCCGGGAACGGGAGAGCTCCGCATCCCTGCGAGAGCATCGAGGCGACAGCCGCCGCGTAGGTCTCCTGCGCCTCCGTGCTCATCGGCGTCGCCTGACCGCCGGCCGCGGCTGAGGCGAGCGACCGATTTTCTGCGTTTTCCATGACAGCCTCCTTCCATCAGGGGCCATCGGCCACCCGGGCCGCCATGTTCGTCACGGCTCAGCGGGTGGTGGGATTTCCTCATCCGGGCGCGCGTACGGCAGCCGGACCCGGAAGTCACGTTTCTTCCACGGCACGGCCGTCCACCCCCGGTGAGGGATGGACGGCCCGCCGGATTTACACCTCCAGTAGTAAGGCACCGTCGGCAATCCGGCGTCCAGACGGCGGATCGCATATGGCCCGAATGGCCGAGCGTGCAAAACCGTCGCCGAACTCCTTCCGGCCGGGACGCGGTGCGTCGCCTGACCGCCGGTCCTGACGGACAGCTGACCACCAGAGCCGGGTCCGGGATCCCCCGCGCCGGGCAGGCGGGCTGTCGGCGGAAGAGGCCGGCGTCAGCCGCGGTAGCTCTCGTGGCGGGCGAAGTCGGGGATCTCGACGGCTTCGAAGGCTTCGGTGCAGCGCAGCGGGCGGACGGTGTCGACGTTCCACACGTAGAACGGCAGCCGGGTACGCGGGTTGGCGTGGCGGACCTGGTCGGGGCCGTGGTTCATGCCGGCCGGTGTGACGCTCGCCAGCCCCGCCGGCGGGCCGGCCTGGCTGCCGTCGCCGGCGCCGAGGAAGACGAACAACTCGTCGTAGTCGGCGTTGCGATGGGCCGGCTGTGCCGTGTCCGCGTCGTCCGCGGTCTGGGTGGGCCGGGGTGCCATGGTGACGAACCAGTTCTGCCCGGCCTGGAAGGTGGCGTGTGCCACCGGCGGCATTTCGAGGCCCTCGCAGGAGAGCGGGCGGAGGTCGGCCAGGCGCAGCCGGAAGGGGGCCAGGGTGCCGGTCCAGCCTTCCACGTCGGCGGGGTCGAAGGCGTAGAAGATCGAGGACAGTTCGCCCGCACGTTGGACGAGTACCTCCCACTCGCCGGCCCGGTTCTGCGCGGAGGGGACGCTGATGTCGGCGTCGAGCCTGGGGACGTCGAGGACGCCGCGGTCGAAGGGCAGGAAGTGCCCCAGCAGCCCCCGCTCGGGGAGCGTGATCGGCTCCCGCGTCTCCACCACGTAGGTGACGTGCCGGTCGGCCCCGGGGTCGGGGACGATCCGGTAGTTGGTGCCCTTGGGGATCACCAGGTACTCCAGCGGCCCGTAGACGAGGGTGCCGTAGTCGGTGACGAGGGCGCCGCTGCCCGACTGGACCAGCAACAAGGTGTCGCCGTCGGTGTTGCGGAAGTAGTACGGCATCGGCGCCGTCCGCTTCGACACCGAGACCGTGAGGTCCTCGTTGAACATCAGCGGCGTCGGCAGGGCGCGCTCGTCGTGCTCATCGGCGGCGGGAACGTCGGTGAGCTGAACGCCCCGTGGCCGGATCGGCCCCTCCACCCGCAGCCAGTCCGTCGTCGGGTGGGCGTGGTAGAGCTGGGAGACCTCACCCTCGAACCCCTGCCGGCCGTGGTGCTCCTCGAAGGTGCCCTCCGGCACCCGGGCATGGGCCTGGCGGGAGATCCGGCCCTGAACGTGCTTGGCGAACATGCAGCGACTTCTCCATCGGGCACCGGCGAACGCCAAGTGCCCTATTGAGTAGGTGAGTTGGAGGTGTATGTGGTGTGGCGGCGGGGCCGGGAAGGGAGCCTGTGCCCCTGCGGCGTCATCACTCCAGCAGTCAACAACCGCAGCGTGCCGCCGGTCCAACACCGTTCCTCGGATACCTGACAGCCTCAGACTGTTACGGTGGGGATTTGTGGACCTCGACCTGCGCCAGGTGCGCTACGCCGTCACCCTCGCTGACGAACTCCACTTCGGCCGCGCTGCGGACAGGCTCACCATCGCCCAGCAGACCCTCTCCGCCCAGATCAGAACCCTGGAGAAGCGACTCGGCGTCCCGCTGTTCACCCGCGACCGCCGCCACGTCGCCCTCACACCCGCCGGCGAGACCTTCGCCGAACGCGGCCGACGCCTCCTCGCCGACGCCGAGCGCCTGGTCGACGAGATCACCCACACCCGCACACCTCTGCGCATCGACGTCGTCGCCGAGGGCCTGCCCTCCACGCTCCTGATCCCTCATCTGCGCAGCCAGGCCCCCGACCTGCCGTTCGAGGTGCTCCAGAGCCACGGCCTGGCCGCAGCACTGCCCCGCCTCCTGGCCGGCGACCTCGACCTTGCCTTCGGCCGCCCCTTCGGCCTCGGCCGTCCCCTCGGGGCCGCCCTCGCCACCATGCCCGTGGGCCTGGACCCGATCGGCGTCATCGTTCCCACCGGCCACCCCCTCGCCGACCGGGACGAGGTCCCCCTCGCCGCCCTCACCGATCACCCACTCCTGATCCACTCGGCGGACGAGTCCGCCGAGTGGCACGACTGGGCCGACCAGGCCGTCGCCGCCTTCGGACTGAAGGTGGCGACCCGCGTACGCGGCCAGGGCCGCACCTCCGCTCTGGCCGCCGTCCAGGCACTCCGCCAGCCGGCCTTCGGCCGCACCTCCGCGCACCTCCCCGACGGCCTCACCGCCCGGCCCCTGACCGACCCCGTCCCGCTCTACCCCTGGCACGCCGTCTGGAACACCGCCACCCCGCACCCCGCCGTCAACCAGGCCCTGGAACTCATCCACACCTACGCCCGGACCCACCACTGGCACCGCCCACCGAGCGCCAACTGGTGGCTCCCCGAGCCCGATCGCGACTCACCGCGGGCCACGAACTGATCGCGACGGGTCTCTGGGCGGACCGCGGACCGCGGGCCGCGGGGTGCTCCGGTGCTCCTGCGGGGCGTCCGCGCCCGGCGCGGCAGCAGCGACGACGGCTGAACGGCCTTGGCGCTGTCACACGCCGACGAGCCCTGGGCTCGCTGTCCGATCTCAGACATTTCATGGTCAGGGCCAGGTTGCGAACTACTTGCGCATGGGTGTCCTCATGGTGAGCGCCCCATGATGGAGCCATGGCAGCGGCCTCGCGTGCCATGACCCAACTTGTGAGCTGGCCGGACCTTGTGGTGGCTCGGCCCAGTTGCGGCACCGGGTGGGCCCTGCGCTCGGTCAGGGCTGAGATTGCGCACTTCCACTCCGACCGAAGCGCCGACCTGCACCTCACGGCCGGGAAGATCCGCCGCTTCGAGAACGACCTCAAAGACTTGTCCGCCATCCGGCTCGTACCGGACTCGCACTGGGTGACCATCTGCCTGGAATGCGACGCGGACATCGACCTGCTCCTGACCTTGGTGAGCGTCGCTCTCCACGCACACCAGGGATGTCCGGATCCCGGCAGCGTGCCGCCCGCCCGGTGCAACGATCAACATGGCGGTCGTGCACGAGACTTCCCGTGACGACCGAGCCGGACCATGTCCCAGGTCAGGGGAGAACAGCATGGCGATCAACGTACGTGAGGAAGAAGCCATCCAGGCCGTTGTCGAACGCCTCACGGATGCGTACCACACGACACGCACCCGCATGGAAATCGAGGCAGCCGTCACCGAGGCCCATACCTTCTTCAAAGGCCGGCCTGTCCGTGACTTCGTTCCCGTCCTCGTCGAACGCAAGGCCCGCGCTGCCCTCGACAACGCAGCCTCGACCGGGCATTAACTCCCCTGTGGAGTCACAGATCGACGTCTTGGGCGAGACCTTCCAGCAGCCACAACGGTTCGGCCCCATGCCCAGATCGAGCAGCCAGGCCGGGGCGTAGCCGCGCGCCCGGTTACGGATCTGGGCGGACCGTCCGGGGGATGGTGGGCGATGCCCCGGCGTCGCAACCAGGCGCGGGACGACCCAGAGCTGCGGGCTGTTCAACAACTCAGCCGGTCACCTGGGCGAGGTCGGCCGCGCCGAAGGAGACCGAGAACCGCTCGCACCAGATCACGGCGCTGCGGAACGTCGACAGGTCCGTGCCGGCGGGGACGGAGTAGTTCTGGTTTCCGAGGTTGCCCTTGAGCTTCCCGAGCTCGACTGCCCCGTCATCGAGCCCGGTCTTCGCCGTGTCGGCGGTCCGGGGCGAGAGATAGACCCGTACATCCGGCCCCTCGGAGGTCTTGAGGTCCTCCAGCCGCAGCACCTGGCCGCCGTCCGCCAGCCGGACCGTACGGGCGGTGCCGCTGGTGTCGTGTTCGTGGGTGACGAAGTGGCCTTCCGCGAGGGCCTTCGGCGTCCTGCTCGGCGCTTCCCCGCCCTTCGCGCCGGCGTCGTCTCGCCTCGGCTGCCCGTGCCGCCCGTCCTGCTCCTCCTGCGTCTTCGGGGCGGAGGCGGTGGGCAGTGACTCGTTCACCGTGGTGTCGGTGAACGCCTTCCAGGGCTGGAAGAGGCAGAGCCCGATGCCGGCGGCAACCACCAGCCCGAGGAGGAGGGGCACGACGCTACGGCGGGACACTCGGGACACCGGGATCTCCTGAAGGGGACAAGCGGGCCGAACGTGATCCGCCGGCCCATCATGCGTACAGCAAACCCGCACTTGTCCTGTTCGGGGTAGCGGGGAAGAGGCCCTGTAAGACACCGGTAACCAGCCCGCTGCAGACCCGACCTGGGCAGCGCATACGGTCCTTGCGCCTGGCGTCATCGTCGCCCTGGCCGAGCAGGTGGGCCGGCTCACGCCGGCCTGCACCGTCGACCCGGGGGAGTCACCCGTTCGGCCGTCCGCGCGGTGCGTTACGGCAGGTCTCCGGCCGATGCTGCTTTCAACCCAGTGAAAAAGGAGTGGTACCGGTGATGCCCTTGGCCGATGACTGGCTGGCTCCCTGGGTCGCGCAGGCGCACTCGGCCCTCGAAGGGGTACCGCTGGCCGGCTTCCTGGCCGACCTCGCCACCGCCGCCCCTGCGCTGGGCCGGGCCACGGCGCACGTCATCAGCCTCCCCCTACGCCCGGCCGCAGTCGCCCTGCGCACATCCCCCGAGATCCTCACCGCGGCCCTGGCCCAACTCGGCGCGGCCGGCCTGCTCACGTGCTCCTTCGACGGCGACCCCCACGCAGCACAAGCCACGATCACCCTGCTGCCCATCGGCACATCGCCCTGATCACGAGGCAACAACGCACGGGCCCGCGCCGGTGAACCGCCCGTACCGGCACTTTGGGTACGGGCGCCGCCCGGTCCGCCCCGGTGCGCCGTCAGGGCGTGGAACGTCTCAGCCGGCGGCTCAGGAAGAGTGCTCCTGCCCCCGCGATCAGCGAGGCGGCGGCGATGCCGGTGAGTGCGGTCGCCGCCCGGGAGTCGTGGGAAGCCCCCGTGGCGGGCAGTGACGGGCGGACGGAATCGTCCGCGGTGGCGGCCTGGAGGACGAGGTCGGTGACCTCTTCGGGGTGGGAGATCATGGCCACGTGGGAGGAGTCGATCTCCACCGTGTGGGACCCCGCACGCTTCGCCTCGAAGCGTTCCTGATCGGGGTTGATGGTCTTGTCCTGCTTCGCGACGAGGAACCACGAGGGGATGTGCCTCCAGGCCGCCGCTGTGGCCTTCTCCGAGAACGCGGTGGTTGCCACCGGCCGTTGGGTCACCGCCATGAGGCTCGTGGCGCTCTCCGGCAGGTCGGCGGCGAATACCTGATGGAGCCGGTCGGGCTTGAGGTAGAGGTCGGTCCCGTTGACGCCGTCGGCCTGATAGGGAACGGACCTGGTGGCAGTGCCGAGTTCGCTGGGGAACCTGGCGGCCAGGGACATACCGTTCTCGCCCACGTCGGGCATGAGCGCGGATACGTACACCAGGGACTTCACCCGGGGGTTTCCGGCTGCCGCCGAGCTGATCAGGGATCCGCCGTAGGAGTGGCCCACGAGCACGATCGGGCCCTTGATGCTGTCCAGCACGGAGGCGATGTAGGAGGAGTCGTTGTACAGCCCGCGGAGCGGGTTGGCAGGGGCCATGACGGCGTAACCACGACGTTCGAGCCGCTCGGCGACCCCGTTCCAGCTGGAGGCGTCCGCGAACGCCCCGTGCACCAGCACGATGGTGGGTTTGGTCGTGGTCGTGCCCCCGTCCGCGGCGGCAGGCGGTGCCACGGACGAGTACAGGGCCATGACGCACCCGGCCGCGAGGGCATGTGTGCGACGTATTCGGTGCGGTGAGCCGGGTACCGGAGCTGCTGCCATGGTGTTCGTACCTTCCGTGAGACCTATGGCACCTGAGTGTTCACGGCTCCGTACCGGCAGGCGCGGCCACGCACACCAGCCGGGTCACGGGAGTGGGCCATGGAAGTGAATGGCGGGGTCGTCGGGCAGCGGTCGGCACAGGGCGATCGCGATTCCGTACCGCGTCAGTTGTTCACCGAAGGTGAGATGCCATGTTCCCGGGGCGACCATGCGCCGGATTCGGCGCGGCCGCGCGCCGCCTCGGTGGCGCGGCCCCTCGGCATTGCCTGCGGCGATACGGACTGGCGGGGACCGGGTGGGGAGCCGTTGGCGGCTGCATGGCAGAGCCTCTCCATGCGCGCTCGTAGCCGGAAGCGTTTCGATCCGAACGACATCCCTGCTGGGGCGCCGCCCGGCCGGTGCCGGCGGCGGGGTGATGGTGTGGCGGCGGTCATCGGCGTGCCCTTGGTTCCATCGCCACGTGGCCGGCCCAGCGGTCTTATGCCGAGGTCGTGTGCTGTGACCGTGCGCTGTTCTCCACGGAAAGACGTCGCCGCGGAAAGACGCCACCCCGGAGACCGGGTTCCGCGGTCAGCGGCAGGCTGACCAGGCAGGTGGAAGCGGGCGCCGGGGAGCGGGGAGCGGGGAGCGGCAGGGGCGGGGTCAGCCCGGAATGATCAGGTCGATCCCGTAGGCCGCGACCGTGAGGGAGGCGGCGAAGCACAGCACCGCGGTGGCGGCCGCCACCTTCTGCGGCCGGCCCCGTGGCACGTCGGGGGCGGGCTCTCCGTATCCGGCGCGATCCCATGCGGCCAGGCCGAGCGAGAACATCACGATCACCACTACCGTGACCCCGAGGCTGACGCCGACGACCCCGGCGAGAGCGCCCCAGTCGATTTTCATTGTCCCGCATCCCCTTTCCTCTGCCCGCTTCCTCTGTCCTGCCCTGTCCTGTCCGGAACGGCGACGGGGCAGGTCGGGCCGCCTCAGGCGACCGGCTTGACGGTGGGCTCCGGAGCGGATTCCGGCGCCTCGTTGACGTTCTCCGCGCTCACCGGGCGGCGGCGCGAGAGCACGTAGAAGGCCGCCGCGGCAGCCAGCGCGACGCCGGCCACCAGCGCCACTCCGGCGTCGCCCTGATCGGCCACCCACGCCGCCACGCCGCCCACGGCGGCCGCGGCCGGCAGCGTCAGCAGCCAGGACACCGCGATCCGCCCGGCGACGCCCCAGCGCACGTGTGCCAGCCTGCGGCCCAGCCCCGCGCCGAGGATGCTGCCCGTGCACACCTGGGTGGTCGACAGCGCGAACCCCATGTGCGACGAGGCCAGGATCACGGCGGTCGCGCTGGTCTCGGCGGCGAAGCCCTGCGGCGCCTGGATGTCGGTGAGCCCCTTGCCCATGGTCCGGATGATCCGCCACCCGCCCACGTACGTGCCCAGGGAGATCGCCAGGCCCGCGCTCAGCACCACCCACCAGGGCGGCCCAGCGCCATGGGCGAGCACCCCGCTCGAGATGAGGGCGAGGGTGATGACCCCCATCGTCTTCTGGGCGTCGTTGGTGCCGTGCGCCAGCGCGACCAGGGACGCCGATCCGATCTGCCCCGCGCGAAAGCCCTTCCCGACGACGCGGCGCGACGTCCTCCGGGTGATCACGTAGGCGAGGTAGGTGGCCAGGAGCGCGATCAAGCAGGCCACCACCGGTGAGGCGATCGCGGGGATCACGATCTTCTCGATGATCGCGCCGAAGCGCACGGCGGAGCCCCCCGCCCCGACCCACACCGCGCCGATCAGCCCGCCGAACAGGGCGTGGGACGAACTGGAGGGCAGTCCGAGGAGCCAGGTGACCAGATTCCAGAGAATCGCCCCGATCAGCCCGGCGAAGATCATCACCAGGGATACTTCGCTGTCCTGGACGATGCCGCCCGAGATCGTCTTGGCCACTTCCGTGGAGAGGAAGGCTCCGGCCAGATTGAGCACCCCCGCGACGGCGACGGCGACCCGGGGGCTCAGCGCCCCGGTGGCGATCGAGGTGGCCATCGAGTTGGCCGTGTCATGGAATCCGTTGGTGAAGTCGAAGGCCAGGGCGGTGAGGATCACGGCCACGAGCAGGAAGGAGACAGAAGCCATCCCGGTCCTCCACGTCGAAGGCGGTCCGGCCGTGCGCACTCCGAAGGGTGTGTGCGAACCGCCGTCTCTCCCACGCTAAGCGCCCCTCCGAATCGCTGCCAACGCGGCGGCGTGGGCCCGTCGATGGAGGTATGGATGTGGGCGGGCGGGTCCGTGTCCGATCCCGCGCGTCTGTGCAGCCGGGCGCATGGAGTCCGGACGAGTCCGCCCCTCTCGCGTGGCAGCCCAGGTCCATGCCGCGACAGCACGGCGCACCCGGACCCGGCGCTCCGTACGCCCGACCCCTCGACGCGGAGGGGTGCGGCCGTTACGCGGGGTGCGCTCGTTCTCCGACCGGGACGAGGACGGACGGGGACGGATGAAGACGGACGAGGGCGGACGAGGGCCTCAGGAAGGCGTATCCGCGCAGGTGTCCGCTGCGCCGGCGTACGGCTTCCCCGGTCCCCCCCGTGACGGCGGCTACCCGGAGCCCCGGGCCGTAGCCCGTGAGCAGTGCTGTCGTGGCCGGCCAGGCCCGAAGCGGAGACGCACGCCCGCCCCTGACTGCCGGAAAAGGTTCTCCGGCACACCGAACCTTCCCCGGGCATTGCACATCTTCAGGTGCGCAGGCGCGCGTTGACCTCGCGCGCCGATTCGCCTTCGAGGGGAACCCGATATGAAGAGCAAGCTGACCGCCCTGGCCCTAGCGGCCCTCGCCGTCGCCGGCACTGCCGCCACCGCCGCCCCGGCTTCGGCGGCCCCCGTCAAAGCCGAGCTGACCCGCTGCCACACCGCCGACCTGAAGGCCGGCTTCGCCACGGGGGAGGACGCCAGACCGGAGATGGAGCGGACCGACAAGCAGACCCAGGCGTACATCTGGTTCACCAACCAGAGCAAGCGCACCTGCACGCTGTCCGGCTTCGCCGGTGTCGACATGATCGGCGCTCAGGGGACCGACGGCACCTGGTCGCTGGCACGCTCCTCCACGAAGCCCGAGAAGATGACCCTGGAGCCGGGGGACACCGTGGACTTCAGCATCACCCTGCTCCCGGTGGCCAAGTCCACGCCGCAGAAGGAGAAGTTCGTACCGGCGACGTTCCTGGTCACCCCGCCGAACGAGACGGCGCACTTCACCCTGAAGTGGCCGTTCGGCGGCCAGATCCTCAAGCAGGACGGCGCCACCCACCCGGCCACCTACCTCAACCCCGTCGGGCGGTAACCGACCGGACAACCACTGAGCAACCCTTCAGCGTCGCTGGTGGCCACCGCAGGACCCCCGGAACGAGTCGCAGCCTCCGGGTAGTGCGGTGGCCACGTCTGACGCGCGGCACGCCCGCCTCCTGAAGTGGAGATGCCGTTCTCCCGACAGATCGGGCCAGTTGCAGCGCGGCATCGAGACGGGGATGCCGCGCCCCATGCACAACGTCACGAGTCAGTCGTGTCCGCGGCGGACGTGTCCATGGCTCATGACTTACGGGCGACGCCGCCGGCGATGCACCGCTGGGCCGCGCTCTTCTCCTTGAGCTGCGGGCCGTCCGGCCACCAGTCGCTACAGGGAACCAGGCCCGGAGGGACCATCTCCAGACCGTGGAAGAGCTCCTGCAGTTCGGCCCTGGTGGAGAAGGTGCCACTGCCCATTGTGCTGTGCAGGAACATGTACTCCATCTTCCGGGCGACCTGGCTGTGTTCGTCCTCCGGGTCCAGGAAGTGACTGATCGCCACGTAGGAGCCCGACGGCAGCGCGTCGATGTAGGCGCGCATGATGTCCTTGCGAGAGCGCGTGTCCTCGTCCGTGCAGTGGTGCAGTGTGCCCATGTGCAGCAGCGCGATCGGCTCGTTCCAGTCCAGCTTGGACCGTACGAGGTCGTTCTGCAGCAGCTTCTCCGGTTCGAAGATGTCCTCGGAGACGAGGACGGTGTTCTCGTTCTCCTCCAGGAGCGCCCGGCCATGGGCCAGCACTGCTGGGTCGTTGTCCACGTAGACGACCCGCGAGTCCGGGTTGACCCGCTGCACCACGTGATGGGTGTTCTCCGCGGTCGGTAGGCCCGAGCCGCAGTCCAGGTACTGGGTGACGCCTGTCCGGCCGGCCAGGAACCGGCAGGTGCGGATCAGGAAGGCGCGGTTCTCGACTGCCAGGTCCGGCACCTCCGGAACGGCCTTCCGCACACTCCGAACTACCTCGCGGTCCACCTCATAGTTGTCTTTGCCGTTGAGGAAAGCGTCGTACACCCGCGCGATACTGGGTCGTGTCGTATCGATATATGCAGGCGCGGAGTTATCGGACGTAGCGCTGGATATGGGGCACCTCGCTGGAAGTCTCGTAGACGGGACGGCGATCGCAACGCGGTGGTGGTGTCACTGCGTATCGAAGGGGCCGGTTGACCGACGGGCTCTTATCCGGGAAACCTACCGAAAACACTTCCCTGGTTGCCGCAACAGGCCGCACTCACCCCTTCGCATGGCCTGGAGCAACACCACGGCAGCCACGCAGATTTGAGCCCGGAAGCAGGCCGCGGATGGACCGCCGCCTCGTCGGGCGCCGTGAAGAAGGCACGTGCTGCCGGACACCGGCGAATTGAGCTGCTGTTCCGGAGTTCAGAGGCATGCTGATGTGCCGTCGACCGGCGCATGCGATGCCGGCCTGGGCATCCCGGGGGCCACGGCAGCCCTTATGCGATCAGGAATGTCCGGCGATGAGGGCCGGCTCTCAGCCGCCGCGGCGCACCCGGGCTGCCTTGCGGGCCTCGGCGAGCTTACGGGCCTCGGCGGCCTTGCGGGACTTGCCGCCGCCGGCGCGGGAGGCGTCCTTGCTGGTGCCCAGGCCACGGAAGGGGGTATGGGTGTTCTTTTCGCGGCGGGCGGCGGACTTACCGTCGAGCGCGGCGCCGGAGGGGGCCTTGGCCCCGGTGATCCGGCTCAGCTCCGCCTCACCCGAGCGCACCCTGGTCGTGGTCGGCTCGATACCGGCCTCTGCCATCAGGCGGCTCATCTCCCTCCGCTGGCCCGTGAGCACCAGCGTGACGACGCGGCCGGACCCACCGGCCCGTGCGGTGCGGCCCGCGCGGTGCACATAGTCCTTGGGGTCGGTGGGCGGGTCGACGTTGACCACGAGATCGAGGTCGTCGACGTGCAGGCCCCGGGCCGCGACATTGGTCGCCACCAGGACGGTGATCTGGCCGTTCTTGAACTGCGCGAGGGTACGGGTGCGCTGCGGCTGCGACTTGCCGCTGTGCAGGGCGGCGGCATCCACCCCGCTGGCCCGCAGGTGGCGGGTGAGCTGGTCGACCGCGTGCTTGGTGTCCAGGAACAGCAGGACGCGGCCGTCGCGGGCGGCGATCTCCGTGGCGACGGCATACCGGTCCGGGCCATGAACGACCAGCACGTGGTGGTCCATGGTCGTGACCGCGCCCGCGGACGGGTCGACCGAGTGGACGACGGGGTCATGGAGGTAGCGCCGGACCAGGTGGTCGACGTCGCGGTCCAGGGTGGCGGAGAACAGCATCCGCTGGCCGTCGCGGTGCACCTGATCGAGCGCCCCGGTGACTTGCGGCAAGAAGCCCATGTCGCACATCTGGTCAGCCTCGTCGAGGACGGTGATCCGCACCCGCCCCAGGCCACATGCCTTGCGCTCGATGAGGTCGTGCAGGCGGCCAGGGGTGGCGACGATGACCTCGGCCCCGTCGCGCAACGCAGCGGCCTGCCGGCCGATCGACATGCCGCCGACGATCGCGGTCATCCGCAGCCGGAGCGCGTCGGCATACGGCGCGAGTGCCTCGGTGACCTGTTGGGCCAGCTCCCGGGTAGGCACGAGGATCAGGGCGAGGGGCTGCTTGGGCTCCGCGCGCCGCCCGGCCGTCCGTGCGAGCAGCGGCAGGCCGAAGGCGAGGGTTTTGCCCGATCCGGTGCGCCCGCGCCCCAGGACATCGCGTCCCGCGAGGGCGTTGGGCAACGTGGCTGCCTGGATCGGGAAGGGCTCGCGCACGCCGCGCTCGGTGAGCGTTCGCAGCACCTCGGCCGGCAGTGCCAGGTCGGCGAAGGAGCCGACCGGGGGCAGCGTCGGGGTGGGGGGCACCGGCTGGGCGGGGGCGCCGTGCGAGGTGTCGAGGTGGTCCGGGTGGTTCACGGAGAGCCTTCCGTATGCGGAACGTACCGAGGAAGGCCCGGCAGGACATGAGCAGCCGACGAACAGGCGGGGGAGCGGACGAGCGGAATCGCCGGCCGTCACAGCCGTCACAGCCGTACAAACGCCTGAGGGTAACACAAAGTGACAGGGTGCCCTGGTGCCATGGCCCCCGGGAGTCACCGTGCGCAGCCCGTTCCGACGCGCCCGGAGCACCCGCCGCTGGGACGACCGCCCCACCCGCCCCTGCCCCCGCACCTATCCGCGCGACCGCTTCACCACCTGAGAGGTGTCTCCGGCGGGCTAAGGTCCGGGGATGTACTGATCGGCCCAGGCGCTGATGATGTGGGCGGCTCGCTGTGCTTGTCCCCGGGCGGTCAGGAGGTGGTCGGCTCCTTCGAGTGAGACGAAGCTTCGCGGGTGCCGTGCCTCGCGGAAGATCTCTCCGGCGTTCTCGATGTCGACGGTGTTGTCGGTCGGTGAATGCAGGACGAGCAGCGGCAGGTCCAACTCGCCGATCCGGTCCCGCAGGTGGGCACGGCGGACGTCTTCGACGAAGGCGCGCTTGAGTACCAGGGTCCGCCCGCCGACGAACCACTCGTGCGATCCTTCACTGAGCACGCGATCCACGACCGCGTCGTACTGCCGCTCGACGTGGCTGGGATCGACCGGCGCCCCGATCGTGGCGACCGCGCGGACGCCGGTGGCCTCGGCCGCCGCGGCGAGGACCGCGGCGCCTCCCCACGAGTGCCCCACCAGCAGGTCTGCCGGGGTCCCGCGCTCCGCCATCATGGCCGCGGCACGGATCGTGTCCTGGACCTTGACGGTGAAGGAACCGTCCCCCCAGTCGCCGTCGGAGTCCCCGATCCCGAGGTTGTCGAAGCGCAGCATGCCGATCCCCTCACGTGCCAGCTGCTTGCTGACACGCGACGCGGCCGGCGACCCCTTGCCGAGGGTGAATCCGTGCACGAAGATCCCCCAGCCGCGGATCTCGCCGTCCGGCAGGTCGATCGCGCCGGCCAGTTCGGGGCCGACGACGCTCGGGAATCTCACTTTTTCGTTCATGTTCTGATCACCTAGGCAGGGGCTGTTCGTGGAGCAGAGAAGACAAGGGTGCCACCAGCCGGCGCCACGCGCGCACCGGGCAGGGGAGCAGCGAGCGCGGCGCCTGCCGTGACCGGCGCGTCAGGCGGTCGGCATCTGGCCTGCGGTCGGCTTCTCGTCGGAGGGGCGCTCGGTGGTGAGCAGCGCGGTGATCTCCTCGGCGAGGTCCGGGCCGAGCTCGCCCCAGCCGTCCTTGTAGCCGTACACGCCGGCCAGGGTGCGGGCCTCGTAGTCGCCGTTCATGATCTCGATGTCCGTGGCCGTGATCAGCGCCGGGTGGGCGACACCGACGGCCGCCGAGACCTTCAGCAGTTCCTTGCGGAGAGTACGCAGGTAGACGGCGGCCCGGGTGGCCTTCGAGGCCGGGTCGAGGCCGTGGGCCAGCCACGGGCTCTGGGTGGCGATGCCGGTGGGGCACTTGTCGGTGTGGCACTTCTGCGCCTGGATGCAGCCGATCGACAGCATCGCCTCACGGGCCACGTTGATCATGTCGGCGCCCAGAGCGAAGGCGACCGCGGCGTTCTCGGGCAGGCCGAGCTTGCCGGAGGCGATGAACGTCAGGTCGTCGGTCAGCCCCCGTTCGGCGAAGGCGCCGTAGACCCGGGAGAAGCCCATCCGGAAGGGCAGCGACACCGAGTCGGAGAAGGTCAGCGGCGCCGCCCCCGTGCCGCCCTCGCCGCCGTCGATGGTCACGAAGTCGACGCCACGGTCACCACGCGCCATCAGCGTGGCCAGCTCCTGCCAGAACTCCATCTCGCCCACGGCGCTCTTGATCCCGACCGGCAGGCCGGTCTCGGCGGCGAGCAGTTCGACGAAGTCGAGCATCGAGTCGACGTCGTCGAACGCGGTGTGCCGCGACGGGGAAGCGCAGTCCTCGCCGAGCGGGATGCCGCGGATCTCGGCGATTTCCGGTGTCACCTTCGCGCCCGGCAGCATTCCGCCCAGTCCGGGCTTGGCACCCTGGGAGAGCTTGATCTCGATCGCCTTGACCGGGGCGCCGGCGACCACGTCCTTGAGCTTGTCGATGTTGAAGCTGCCGTCCTCGTTGCGGCACCCGAAGTAGGACGTCCCGATCTGAAGGACGAGGTCGCCGCCGTTGCGGTGGTACGGCGAGAGACCGCCCTCGCCCGTGTTGTGCAGGGTGCCCGCCAGCGCCGCCCCCTTGTTGAGCGCTGTGATCGCGGCGCCGGAGAGCGATCCGAAGCTCATCGCCGAGATGTTCACGACGCTCGCCGGCCGGAACGCCTTGGCGCGCCCGCGCGGCCCGCCCAGCACCTTGGCCGACGGCAGCGGGGCCTGCGGGTCGTGCAGGTCGGGCAATGCGCCGGCGAACGTGCGCTGCTTCAGGTACGCGTGCCCCTGCATGTGCTCGACGTCGTTGTCGGTTCCGAACCCGAAGTAGTTGTTCTCCCCCTTCGCCGACGCGTAGATCCAGGTGCGCTGGTCGCGGCTGAACGGGCGCTCTTCGTCGTTGGAGGTCACTATGTACTGCCGCAGCTCGGGACCGATCGTCTCCAGCAAGTACCGGGCGTGCCCGAGCACGGGGAAGTTCCGGAGCAGTGCGTGCTTCTTCTGGACAAGATCACGAGCGGCCACCAGTGCCAGTGCAGTTGCGGTGGCCGTGGCGATGCTCCGGGCGCGCATGAACGTTCCTCTCCTCGATGCTCGACTCCTCGGCCATGCCGTGGAGTCGTCGTGCCGGGTGCGGGGCGGCGGGCACGACCCAGCGGGCGTCAGCGTCCGTCGGAGGACGCCCGACGATAGTAGGGGCTCGCCCGGATGGAGGGTCGCGGGCGGGGTGGGCTACCCAGTGGAGGTGGTGCGGGCGTCCGGAACGGGCTACGGGCGGTGACGCTCGCGCGGCACGCCGTAACGTCTGGGTGTTGGCGATGTCTGAGCGTCGACCGAGTGGGGCCGGGCCGGGCGGGGCGAGCCTGCTGGACGGTCTGGTCCGCACCGCGGGCAACCCCTCGGAGGCATCGACAACGGTTCCCCCGCGACCGCACGGCACGGCAGGGCAGGGCAGCGGCCCGCAGGGACTGTGCGCCCGACAACATCGGGAAAAACGCCGAGAGTTGAGTACAGGCCCCCTGCTATGGTGCGCCGATGTCATCGATCAAGCAGTTCCAGGTCACCTTCGACTGCGCAGAACCCGCGCGCCTCGCCGGCTTCTGGTGCGAGGTGTTGGGGTACGTCGTACCGCCGGTTCCGGAGGGGTTTGCCACGTGGGAGGAGTACCACCACTCGCTGCCGCCTGAGGAGCAGGTCAACTACTTCGCCTGCAGTGATCCCTCGGGTGCGGGCCCGCGCCTGCTCTTCCAGCGGGTTCCCGAAGGGAAGATCGTCAAGAACCGGGTGCATCTTTGCGTGCGGGCCGGCACCGGACTCGTGGGCGACGAGCGCCTCGCCACGCTGGAGGCCGAACGCGCACGACTCTCGGCGCTCGGTGCGGTACACGTGCGCACGATGCTTGCCGATGACGAGAACGAGTCGTGCATCGTGATGCAGGACATCGAGGGCAACGAGTTCTGTCTCGACTGAGCCTCTTCCGTGACGGCGAGATCGACGCGGGCCCGGACCTGCGGTGGGACCTCGGTGACAAGGAAGTCCGCCGGCTGCGCCGACCGGTGTTCGCTGAACGCGCCGATCGGGAACGGATCCCGATCGGCGCGCCGCGGACCGTGGGTGACGCTGTCAGCCGAGGTGCCGGGCGAAGAACCGTAGCGTGCTCTCCAGTTCGTAGGCCGGGATCTCCCCGTGCTTGCCGGGGTTGGCGTGGAGGGTCTTCTCGGTGGAGGCCAAGGCGTCGAACAGCGTCAGGCTCTGGGCCCGCGGCACCCGCTCATCGTCCCACTGCAGCAGGAACTCCACCGGGACAGTGATCCGCGCGGCGGCCTCGGCCGTCGCGTGCGCGCCGCCCAAGCCCAGCACCGCTGCACGGACCCGGGGTTCGGCGGCTACGAACGGAACGCCGAGTCCGCAACCCAACGAGACCCCCCAGTAGCCCACCGGACCAGGGCCGACGTGCTCAAGCCGTTGGACCGCGTCCAGGACCGCTCGCCATTCCGGGACGGTCTGGCGGGCCACGAGCGCCTGGAAGCCGGCGATCAGCGGAGCCACCTCTTCACCGGCCTCCACGCGAGCCTGGTTCTCGGTCGCGATCCGGTCGTACTCCTCATCCGTCGGCCGGTCGCCATGGCCAGGCACGTCGACCGCCACCACCGCGAAATCACATTCCGCCACGAAGCGACGCGCACGGGCCACGACGTCGGGAGCTTTCTTGTGCCGGCCGCCGCCGTGTCCGATCAGGATGAGGGGCCGAGTACCGGCGGCACCTTCTGCCGTCCAGAGCACGCCGGGAATCTCGCCGAGGGTAAAGAGTTGTTCGCAGATGCCGTCGGACGACGTCTCAGAGGTGAAGCGCATAGCGTTGCAAGCCTTTCGGGATGCCTTCTGCGGGCACTCCCTAGGCCATGCGAGAGAGGGAGCCCCGACCTGTCACAGCGTTGATCGGTCTCACCTCCTCAGTTCGCAGCAGCGCACAGCGGCGCAGAACATATCACGGAGGACTCATCCGCTTCCGTGCAAACCCATGAAGGGGCCTCGCCGTTGACGGCCAGTCCGCGGATCATCCGGCTGGCGGACCGAGGCGTTCGTCGAGGTGTACTGCAAGGGCAACCCCACCCCCGCCGCTCCGCAGCGGGCTCTGGAGGGGATCCTGGAGGCCGTCGAGGCGTGCACGGTCTCCGGTGCTGCGGACGCGATGCTGCACATGCTCGCCCGGGACCTCGCGCACCTGGAGCAGGCCGTTCAGCGGGTCCGGGAGGCTCCCGTCATCGACCGCACCGAGAGTGTGATCGTGCTGTCGCGTCTGCTCGACCGGCCCCGGCTGTGAGCGGCAGCGGCCGGGTGGTCGTCGGCGGGGCGGGGAGGTCAGGCCGAGGATGCCGCTTCGCTGAGGATGAGCAGGCCGATGGTGATGAGGACCAGCGGCAGCAGGACGTGGCCCCAGCGGGCGAGGGCCCAGGTACTGACCGAGCACGATGCGGAGCGTGGAGCCGCGATTCCCCGCGCCCTGGGCGAAGAACAGCGCGAGGATCAGGAGGTCGTCGACGTTGGTGACGGCGAACAGCCCTGCCGCCTGCCCGATGATGCCCGAGTGCACGAGGAGGCACTTTCCTTCGGTGGTGTGATGCGCTCGGTGACGAGACCGGGAACTCGCACCAGCGCTGCTCGCGGGGTGAGGTGCAGTCCCGCGGGGGCGAGGTGCCGTGCCGTCCCTCACCAGGTCCGGAGGCCGGACGCACCGGAGTCACGTCACGCCATCCACGTCAGCCCACCTGCTGACGGGTGGTGGGAACTCGGCAGCAGGTTGTCCCGACTACTCAGGCAGGTGGCGGAGGTTCGTCCGCACGCCGAGTGGATCTGGGAGGGTATCGATGCGATCTCGTGTGTGGGGCGGTACGGCGGCCGTCGTGCTGGGCGGCCTGCTGGCTGCCGGCTGCGGCGGCGGGGAGAGGAACGCGGCGGACGGGCGTACCGGGAAGTCCGGGGCAGGGGCCTACCCGGTCTCCGTCACCGACTGCATGGGGGCCAGGACCACCTTCTCCGACGCCCCGAAGGCGATCGTCACCAGCAACGCCTCCAGCCTGGAGCTGCTGCTCCGCCTCGGCGCCGGGGACAAGGTGGTCGGCACCGGCTTCCCGCCCGGCAAGGGCACGCTGCCCGGCGCGCTGGATGCGCAGGGGCAGCAGGTCAAGGTGCTCAGCCGGAACGTGATCCCGAAGGAGAAGCTCCTCGGCTCCGGCGCCGATCTGTACATCGACACGTTCGCGTCGATGGGAGGCATGAGTGGCGGGGGAGGGATGGGCGATGCGCCGACCGAGGAGGAGTTCACGGCGGCGGGCATCAAGCACATCTACCTGAAGTCCACCGCCTGCGCGGCGCGGAGCAAGAAGCCCGTGCGGGATCTGTCGGCGGTGGAGGCCGACATCACCTCGCTCGGCGCGGTCACCGGCACGAGCGCCAAGGCGGAGGAACTCGTCGCCGGGATGAAGGAGAAGGTCGGCGCGGTCCAGAAGGCGGTCGGTGGTACGGCGGCGGGCAAGCGGCCGACGTACTTCTTCTTCGACTACGACGCCGGCACCAAGCAGCCCACCGTCGTCTGCAACCGCCAGGTCGCCAACGCGGTGATCACCCTGGCCGGGGCCCGCAACGCCTTCGCCGACTGCGAGGGCGACAACAAGCAGGTGGGCTGGGAGGACGTGATCGCCAAGAACCCGGACTGGATCCAGCTCGGCGTGCGCGACCGGGGCAGCCAGGCGGCGAACAAGAAGGCGTTCGACGAGGCCCGGAAGTGGCTGGAGACCAACCCGGCGACCAAGGGCCTGAAGGCGGTCGAGGAGGGGCACTTCGTGCGCATCGGATCCGAGCCCACCACCATCGCCGGCGTCCGGAACGCCGAGACGGTCGAGAAGATCGCCAAGACTCTCTACCCGGGCAAGGTCGGCTAGCCGTGCTGTCCACGTTGTCCGCGTCCCGCCGCAAGACCACCGGCGAGACCCAGGACGCCCGCAGCCTGCCCGCCGGACCGCTGGCGCTCGTGCTCGGCCTCGCGCTTCTCGCCGCGCTGACGGCCGCCGTGGCCTGGGGATCGACGTCGATCCCGCCCGGCGAGGTGTGGAGCGTGGTGTGGCGGCGGCTGTCCGGCGAGGCGCCGCGGCCGGGCACGAACGACCTGATCGTGTGGCAACTGCGCGTCCCCCGTGCCGTGCTGGCCGCGCTCGTGGGCGCCGGGCTCGGCGTCGTCGGCACGGCGGTGCAGGCACTGGTGCGCAACCCGCTGGCCGACCCCTACCTGCTGGGCATCTCCAACGGAGCGTCCCTGGGAGCGGTCGCCTCCCTCGTCCTCGGCCTCGGCACGGGCGGGGTGCTCGGCTTGGGGCTGTCGGGTGCGGCCTTCGCCGGAGCTCTGGCCACCTTCGCCCTCGTCTGGGCCGTCGCCCGGCGGGGCGGAGGGTTCGCCCCGCTCCGACTGGTGCTGGCCGGCGTGGCGATCGGCCAGTTCCTGTCCGGCTTCACGAGCTTTCTGGTGCTGCAGGCCGGGGACGAGCAGCAGACGCACAGCGTGCTGTTCTGGCTCATGGGCAGTCTGAGCGGCGCGAGCTGGCCGGTCCTGGCCGTGCCCGCGATCGTGGTCCCGCTCGCCCTGCTGTGGCTCCAGGCGCGGGCCCGGGGGCTGAACGCCCTGATGATGGGCGACGAGACCGCGGCCGGGCTCGGCGTCCACGTCGCCCGGCTGCGCCGGGAGCTGTTCACGGTGACCAGCGTGCTGACCGGCGTCCTGGTGGCGGTGTCCGGCGCGATCGCCTTCGTCGCGCTGATGGTGCCGCACGTCTGCCGCCTGGTCGTCGGCGGCGACCACCGTCGCCTGCTGCCGGTCTCGGCGCTGTTCGGGGCGCTGCTCCTGGTGGTGGTCGACATCGTCTGCCGTACGGCGATGGACTCGCAGGAACTGCCGGTCGGCGTGGTCACCTCACTCATCGGGGCTCCGGCCCTGCTGTACCTGCTGGACCGGCGCCTGGGGAGCGGCAGTTGAGAATCGACATCGAAGACCTGAGCGTCGCCTACGCCGGCCGTACGGTCGTGGCGGGGGCCCACCTGGTGGCGGCCGAGGGTGAGATCACCG
The DNA here is from genome assembly GCF_019933235.1 of Streptomyces angustmyceticus. Classification (NCBI taxonomy): domain Bacteria; kingdom Bacillati; phylum Actinomycetota; class Actinomycetes; order Kitasatosporales; family Streptomycetaceae; genus Streptomyces; species Streptomyces angustmyceticus. The sequence goes on from NZ_CP082945.1 coordinate 7,830,488, forward strand.
GTCTGGTCGGGCCGAACGGCAGTGGCAAGTCCACGCTGCTGCGCACGGTCTACCGGCACCTGACGCCGACCGCCGGACGGGTTCTGCTGGCCGGTACCGACCTCCGCGAACTGTCCGCGGTCCGGTCGGCCAGGCACGTGGCGGCGTTGCCGCAGGAGAGGCAGAGCGAGTTCGAACTCACCGTCCACGAGGTCGTCGCGATGGGCCGCACACCCTATAAGCGGGCCTTCGCGGGGGATGACGCCGCTGACCGGGACATCGTCGCCCGGGCGCTCGCGGACGTCGGCATGGCCGCGGCGGCCGGGCGCCGGTTCACGGCCCTGTCCGGCGGCGAACGCCAACGCGTCCTGCTGGCCCGCGCGTTCTGCCAGGACCCCGACGTGCTGGTGCTGGATGAGCCGACCAATCACCTCGACATCCGCCACCAGGTCGAACTCCTCGCCCTGCTGCGTGCCCAGCGCCGTACGACGCTGGTCTCGCTGCACGACCTCAACGCGGCCGCCTCCGTGTGCGACCGACTGCATGTCCTGCACGCCGGAGCGGTGATCGCCTCCGGGCCACCGCGCGAAGTCCTCATTCCCGCCCTGCTGGCCGAGGTGTTCGGCGTACGGGCCGCGGTGGTCGACCACCCGCTCACCGGTGACCCACTGATCGCCTTCGACCACCGGGCGCCGGCCGGCACGGAGACGCCCGCACCGGCGGAAGTACCGACCGGCGGATGAACACGGCCGGCGGATGAACACGGCCGGGCAGGAGGCGACAACGTCCTGCCCGGCCCGTGGGGGTACGGGTCAGGCGGCGACCGAGTCGGCCACGACGTAACCGGCCTCGACGATGGCAGCGCGCAGCCGCCCGTCATCGAGGTCCGTGCCGTGCACCGTGACGCTGTTCGCCGCGAGGTCGACCACGACCTCGCTCACCCCCGGCACCTCGGAGACTTCTTCCGTCACGCTCGCCACGCAGTGCTCACAGGTCATGCCGGTGACGTGGTACCGCTTCTGGGCCATGGGGGACTCCTGGGGTCAGGGGCTTTCGCCGGTGTGGATCTGCGGACGGGGAGCATTCACGTCGACTCCCTCGCCTCAGCAGTCGGCTGAGTGGAGCACGGAGTTCCTCATCCCTTCGGTCATGTTCTTGGACAGCACCGGGAACTCGCCACAATCCCTCCCCGACTTATGGGGCGAGGCTGCTGCCCGGCAGCTCACTCGTGGCGGTGAGGGGAGAAGGGTGACCCACGACGGTCCCGGTACGGAACAGGCCGGTCACATACCCACCGGTCACATATCCAGGGGCGAGGACCGCTGGCCACTGGTCGCCGTGGCGGGCGTGCTGGCGTTCGTGGCGATGCTCGACATGAACATCGTCAACGTGGCCCTGGCCGACATCGCCGATGGTCTGGGGGTGTCCACAGCAGCCGCGCAGTGGGCGGTGCTGGGCTACCAACTGCCGGTCGTGGCCTTACTGTTGCCGGTGGGACAGTGGCTCGACGGGCTGGCGCTGCGCTCCGCCGTGCTGGCGGCGACCTGCGGCTTCGGCGTGTGCAGCGCACTGGCTGCCGCGGCGCCCTGGATGGCCTGGTTGACCGCCGCCCGCCTGCTGCAGGGCGCGTTCGGGGCGGTGCTGTTCGTGCTCATGCCGGTCCTCGCGCTCCGCTCCGTACGACCGGAGCTGCGCGGACGGGCGATGAGCGTGCCCGCCACCCTGGGCCCACTGGGCGCGGTGATCGGACCCGCCGTGGGCGGCATGCTGCTGGACCACCTGGGCTGGCGTTCCGTGTTCCTGGTGAAGATTCCCTTCTGTGTGCTCGCCCTGGTCGTGGTCTGGAGGACGATGCCCAGGGACGGCGGACCGCGTGCTCCTGAGCGTCGGTCGGTGGCCGACGCACTGCTGGTGGGCACGGGTACCGCGCTCGTGCTGCTGGCGTTGACGCTGACGCCGGAAGGCCCTGCCTGGCTGCTGCTCGCCCTCGCCGCCGTACCCCCGCTGTGGTGGTGGCTGCGCGGGCCGGGCGGGCGTCCGGTGGCCGGCGCGCTCCGGACGGCGGGCCTGTTCCGGGCGCACGGGGCTGTGCTGGCCCTGGCCGCCGGATTCGCCGCCATGCACTACGTCGTCGCCCTCCACCTCCAGCGCGATGACGGCGTCAGCGCCACCACGACCGGGCTGACCGTGCTCGCCTTCCCTCTCGGCATGGCGGTGGCCGGGCCACTCGGCGGGCGTCTCGCCGACCTCTTCCGAGTCCGCGGCTCCGCTGCAGCAGGGGGGACCGCCATCGGCGCCCGGCCGGTCGCGGTCACCGGCGCCGCCCTCACCGCCGTCGGCCTGCTCCTGCTGCTCCCCCTGGGCGGCGGCTGGACACCGCTGGACGTCGCCTGGCGGCTGGCGCTCGCGGGCATCGGACTGGGCCTGAACGGCGGCCCGACCCAGGCGCTCGTCATGGGCGCGGCACCACCGGACCGGATCGCGACCGTGGGAGCCACGGTGCAGCTCGCCCGAAGCCTCGGCTTCACCCTCGGCCCCGCGCTGGCCACCGCCGCCTGGGGGCTGACCGGACCTCATGCGGGCGCACGGGCCGCGCTCGCCCTGGCCGCCCTCGCCGCGTGCCTGTCCGTACCCCTGCTCGCCCTGCCCGGCAAAAGGCCCGCTGCCGTCCCCGAGAACGCGACCGACACCGCGTCGGCCGCCCACGACTGACCCAGGAGCACTCCTATGTGCGGAATCACCGGATGGGTGTCCTTCCACCACGACGCCCGCACCCAGGGCCCGGTACTCGACGCCATGACGGCCACCCTCGCTCCACGAGGCCCGGACGCGTACGGTGCCTGGCTCGGCGAGCACACCGCGCTCGGTCACCGTCGCCTGGCCGTCATCGACCCGGGCGGTGGCGTACAGCCGATGACCGACCGGCCCGACCACCCGACCACCGTGCTCAGCTACAGCGGCGAGGTGTACAACCACCACCACCTGCGCGCCGAACTACGCGGCCGGGGGCACCGCTTCCACACCCGCAGCGACACCGAGGTGGTGCTGCGCGCGTACGCCGAATGGGGTGCGGATCTCGCCGACCACCTGGAGGGCATGTTCGCCTTCGCCGTGTGGGACGACCGTGCCCAGCGGCTCCTGCTGGTACGCGACCGCCTCGGCGTCAAACCGCTGTACTGGGCCGCCGTCGACGGCGGCCTGGCCTTCGCCTCCGAACCCAAGGCCCTGTTCGCCCACCCGGAGATCCGGCCACGGGTGGACGCCGACGGGCTGCGGGAGGCGTACGGCCTGCTCTTCAACACCGGGCCGACAGTGTGGTCCGGGGTGCGCGAGGTGGAACCCGGCGGCCTGCTCGCACTGGACCGCGACGGCATCCGCGAGCGCCGCTACTGGCAGCTGGCGGCCGACGCTCATGACGACGACCGGGACACGGCCGTCGAACGGATCAGTGAGCTGGTCGGCGCGGCCGCCCGCAGCCAGCTGGAGGCCGATGTCCCGCTGTGCAGCCTGCTGTCCGGCGGCATCGACTCCACGGTCCTGACCGCGCTGCTCGCCGACGAACTCCGCCTGCGCGAAGGCCCGGACGCCCGCATCCGCTCCTACGCCGTCGACTACAGCGACCAGGCCGCGCAGTTCACCGGCGACGTCCTGCGCACCGGCCACGACACCCCGTTCGCCGCCGAGGCCGGCACCTACCTCGGCACCGACCACAGCACGGTCGTCCTCGACCCGCTCGCGCTGCTCGACCCCGAGCACCGTAAGGCGGTCGTGGTGGCGAGGGACTCACCGATCGGCGTCGGCGACATGGACACCTCCCTGTATCTGCTCTTCGGCGAGATCCGCAAGCACTCCACCGTGGCCGTCTCCGGCGAGGCCGCGGACGAGGTCTTCGGCGGCTACCCCTGGTTCCACTCCCCGAAGGCCCTGAACGCCGCCACCTTCCCCTGGCTCCTCGTCACCGGCGACGAGGCCGCCATGCCGCTCAACCCGGCACTCGACCTGCGCATCGCGGAGTTCCGCGAGGACACCTACCGCAGCGCGCTGGCCGCCGTACCGCACCGCGACGACGAAACCCCCGCCGAGCACCGGCAACGCGAGATGCAGCACCTGTCCCTGACCCGCTGGCTGCGCCAACTTCTGCACCGGAAAGACCGGTTGAGCATGGCGCAGGGCCTGGAGGTCCGCGTCCCGTACTGCGACCACCGCCTCGTCGAGTACGCCTTCGCCACGCCGTGGACGCTGAAGAGCTTCGACGGCCGGGAGAAGAGCCTGCTGCGCGCCGCCGGCGCCGGTCTCGCGCCCGGCTCCGTGCTGCACCGGCCCAAGAACCACTACCCGGCCACCCACCACCCCGACTACAACCGCGGCCTCCAGGGCCTAGCCCGCGACGCCCTGGCCACCGATCAGGCCCGGGCCCTGGCCGACGAGACCCAGCTCAAACCCTGCCTCGACACCCCGCCCGACCGACTGGAATGGGGCCACCGCCTCCGCCTCGAACGCGTCGTCGACCTGGCCTTGTGGCTGGACCACTACCGGCCCGAACTCGCCCTCTGAGGAGCCGTCGCATGCCGCTCCCCGAACGTCTCACGTCACGGCACTCGCCGCCGTCTGCCGTCATGGGCTCGGCGGATGCCCTCACCGCGGCGGCATCCGGCGAACCGGGAGACCGTCCACCCAGCGACGCCGTGCCAGAAGGGCGGCGCGCCGCTGGTGGCAGCGCCGGTGCTCGCAACTCGTGACGCCCGGGGCACTCACTGATCCCCCGCAGGGTGGCAAGCCAACGGTCCACCCGTGGCCTCGCTCGCCAACGCACGGTTCGGCATAGCTGCCACCGCGAATTCATCGCCGCACCGCACTGTGATGCACATCACTCTTCATCGGCCTGTCGGCGGAGTCTCGACGTCAAGGGATTCGCGCCCTCGAAAAAGACTTGGTCACGGTAAGTGTCCAGATCTTTGCTGTGCGTCTACCGGTCGGTAGGTGTCGCGCAGTGGGCGTCTTCGGAAGCTCAGCTGCCACGGTCGATCGAAATTCCTCTGAGGGGACTTCCACGTTTGGCCATCCTGGGCCGCTTAGCTGTTCCTTGAGGGCAGTGAAGTCCTCCGGCACGCAATGCAGTTGGGCTTGCGGGGGCTGGCCCGGTGCCGACTACTGGAAGGAATCATCTTGTTCAATCTGCTCATTGGCGCGCTGGTGATAGCCACGGCTGTGCGTGCCTTCGCCCCCGATGCGGTGCGTCTGGCAAGGCGGGGGCTCGCAGTAGTCGTCAAGGTGGGGGCCGCTTCGCTGGCTGATCACCGGCGTACCGAGGGGCCGCCCCGTCGGCTCACGGAGATGTCCCTGTCCCTTCCGGTCGGCGAGGGGGAGGAGGCGTGAGGGAGAACAGGAAGATCGGCGCGATGGCGCCGAGCGCTGGCGTGCATGCACCGCAGCGGATCCCGCTGGCCTTCTGGGTCTTTCATGGTCGCTTCCACGGGGCCTACCGGAAGTACGCGGAACTCCATCTCGGCGACGAGAGGCTCGCCGGCCGAGTCGTCCACGCGGTCTTCCTCAACCTCCTGCAGGGCTGGACGCGGCTCATGGAGGAGGCCAGCCCTGCCGCAAGCGCCTGGGCGCATCTCAAGGAGACCGTCGACGACGTCCTCATGGCCCAGGGGCGGGATTCCGCCATGGCTGAGACGGCCGTCTTCCGGCGAGTGGCCCGCGCGGTGCTGGAGGATGCACGGGACGAATTCGCCGCCATGGAGAGCAGCGTCGGACTGTACCCCGCCATCGCCCGTCTGCCTGCACGGCAGTTCGATGTGATGGTGCTGCATTACGTCCTCGACTGCAGCACGGCCAAGACTGCCAGCATCCTGGGAATCTCCGAAGCCACGGTGCGCTCACACCGCTTCCACGCCCGCAACCGGATCGCTCGCGAACTGGGCCTAGAACCCGACACTGAACACCACGAGGACTGAGGAGTACCGCCCCATGCGGCAGCCGCGCACCCTGGATGACCTCCTGGACGATGCCCGTGCCTTTCCCGACGACGACTTCGGGGCAGATGAGGAACGGGAACGACGCCAACTGGAGGAAGAATTCGCCGACTCGGTCCGGCGCGGCACTGCCTGGGGCGGCTACCCGTACCCCGCCGTCCTCTGTCCACCCGCGGCCGCGGCCGGGCGCCCCGCTCCGGCACCCCGTAGAGAGCGGGCAGCCCGACAGCTTCGAGCGCTGTCAACCTGGACTGTCCGAGGCCCGTATGCCGCCCGGCACATCGCCAGCCTGGCCACGACACACCAGATCGACACCGACAGCTCCATGGCCTTCGCCTGCTTGCTGCATCTGGCCGGCCGTGACGAGCAGGCCGAGTTCCTGTGGCAGTTCGCCGCAGGTGCCGGCAAGGCAGCCTCAGCCGAATGTCTGTACCTGCTGTACGTCACTCGCGGCGAGTTGCGCCACGCGCGGCACTGGGCCCGTCAGGCAGCCGATCTGGACGCGGGCGATGCGGAACCTCACCGCCGCATCTCCTCTTCGCCCCCTTGCCGGGACCGTGAGCCCTTGACCTCCCTCATGCTCCTACGCGCACTACGGATCCTGCGTCAGAACACCCACACCACCGGACGCTGGACGAGGGAATCCTTCTGCGGGCGCGCCGGGACGATTTCCCGATCCCTGACCGTCGCCGTCCAGGGGCTCACAGCCGAATCCAGCGCCGAAGCAGATGCCCTGCCCTGGCCCGACCTCGCGCTCGCCGACCAACTCCACGAGTGCCGAGCCTGAAATGGGATCGTGGCTTCGGGAACGTGCGGAAGCCTGAAGGTGTAGGTCCGCCGGCTCTCAGGGGCAGGGGTGTCTCCTCGGCTCACGGCACTGGCCTGACCACCGGCGTCCTACCTGTCGTCCTCGTCGCGGCTGTCCTCGAAGACGAAGAGCGGCTTTGCGCCGTGCGCGGGTGCTTCGGCGAACGCGACGGCTTCCGCGAAGCGTTCGAGCGGGAACGGCTCGCCTCGGGGGATGCTGAGCACTTCCTCGGCGACGAGACCGCGCACCTCGGACAGTGCGCGCACGACATCCGCGGGTGAGGCGGCGCCGAACCAGCGGTTCAGCCAGAAGCCGCGGACCGTCTTGGTCTCGTAGATGACCGAGCGCGCCGGCAGCGGGATCGTCAGCGCTGCCGGGTCGGTCTGCCGGTGGGTGGAGAGCGCGCCGTAGACCACGACCTCTCCTCCCGGGGCCAATGCCTGGGATACCTGGGCACCCACGGGGCCCGCGACACAGTCGATGGCTTTGCGCACTCCGGCCGGTTCGGCGATCTCGGCCACACGCTGCAACAGGTCCTCGTCCGCCGTGCAGATGGCCTCGTCGCCACCGAGCGTCCTGATCTCCTCGACGGCATCGCGCCGGCGCACGACATTGATCGTGCGCACACCCAGATGCCTGGCAAGCCGTATGACGATCCGGCCGACGGTGGAGCCCGCGGCCGTCTGCAACAGCCATTCATCCCGCTGTACGTCGAGTTCGCGCGTCACCAGGAGCAGCGCGGTCAACGGGTTGACGGCGAGCTGACAGGCGGTGGAGTCGCTCAGATGATCGGGGACCGGCAGGATCCTTCGTGCATCGGCGACAAGGTATTCCTGCCACGTGCCGGCCACCTGCGGCGGCCCGGGTATCGCCGGGACAACAACGGCCACCACGCGCTCGCCGACCTTCAGCCCCTCGGTATCCGGGCCCAGGGCCTCAACACGGCCCACACATTCCATGTGCCCCCCGACAGTGGGGAAGTCGGGGGAGAATCCGTAACGGCCACGCAGCACATGCAGGTCACTGGCGTGAATCGGCGTCGCCTTCACCCGGATCAACGCCTGCCCGGCTTCCGGCGTGGGAACAGGACGGGATTCCAGCCGCAGGACATCGGCCGGCTCACCCACTCTTCCGGCTACGAGCGCGCGCATGGATTGTGGTGGCATGAGTGACCTTTCGTCTCTCCCCGACGACATTGATCACCTTGACGGACCGGACCCCGGCACATGCCCTGCCACATCCGCCGCACGCACCGCACCGGAGAGCCCTTGGACCCTGGACATCACGCTAAGCGTCTCTGGCAGGCCCCGCAATCCAGCCTCCGACAGGTCCGCCTCCCGCAGCTCACCAGTGCGCCGCCGGGCGCGCGGCCGGCCGGTGCGGAGACAGGGCCGCGCCACAGTCGATTGCCTGACTTCAGGAGCTCTTGGCGATCGCGATGATGACGGCGTCGTCGCCGAGGTTTCCCCCTGCATGACGGAGCAGGTCGGCGTGGAGGTGGCGGACGAGGGCGTCGGGGGCGGCCGCGCTGCCGGCTGTGACCCGATCGGCCAGAGGATAGAAGGCGCCACTCCGGTCACGGGCTTCGATGACCCCGTCGGTGTACAGCAACAGCAGGTCGCCGAGCTCGAACGAGAAGGTTTCCACCTTGTAGTCGCTCGCCGAGGGGGCGGTGAGGCCGAGGGGGAGGGCGGGCTCGTCGGCTTCCAGAGTCCGGACCTTGCCGTCACGGAGCAGCAGCGGCGGCGGGTGACCGCAGTTCACGAGCGCGATAAAGGGGTCGTCATCGTGGATGTCCAGAACCAGCGCGGTGGTGAACGACTCCTCGGCTTCGGGATCGCCGTCGGCGCGGTGGCGCGTGCTCCAGTACGCGACGTTTCCCAGGTGCGCCACGATCTCGGGCAGAGGAAGCTCGCGGTAGGCGGAGCCCCGGAAGGCCCCGAGGATCGACGCGGCCTCGTCCACGGCAGGCAACCCTCTGCCGCGGACGTCGCCGACGACCACGCGGGTGGCACCACAGCAGGGCACCGCCGCGTACAGGTCGCCGCCGATCTGGGCCTCGGACTCGGCCGCGAGGTACCTGGAGGCGATCCGCAGTCCTCCGACTCTGCGAGGCAGAGGCCGTACGAGCACCCGCTGTGCCGTGGTGGCAACGGTACGTATCTCTTCGAGCTCCCGCTCGCGCCGGTCGCGCACGTAACAGAAGACGGTCACCAATACTGAGATGAGGAACAGGGCGGCGACCTGGGCCAGGTGGTTCGCGGTCATCAGGCCACCGTGCAGCTGCCCGATGAGCACTTGGGCCGCTACGGCGAGGGCGCCGATGGCGGCGGTGACGCCTGGACCGGCGAAGGAAGCGGTGATCGCCGGCGCGGCCACCAGAAACGGGCCCAGGTGGATGGCCTCCGGGATGTTGATGTCGATCACTGTGACCGCCGCGATGATGGCGAGGGGGATGGTGATCAACCCGGTGCTTGGCCGCCAGGGTCTCCTGAAGCCGGTAAGGCCATGCCGGACGCGCATATCTCCTGCATACACCCCGGAGGCTTCCTGCGCTCCGAACGGCGTGGGGTTGGTGTGCCCCGTTGCCGGGTGCCTTCCGGCGCGACACACGTCTCCGCGCACTCCTCGGCCCTGAATCGTGGGGACTGGCCGTAGGCGAGCCACGGGTCGTAACGGCGGAAAGCGAAATTGACGTCGTCCCACACGACGGGGGACTGCTGGTGACCGGCACAGACGCGATCCCGCACATTTAAGCGCCGAGTCGGCGACGGCGATGCCGGCGAACGCACCAGAATCGCGGCCGTCTCGCAGTCGGTGACTGGAAGTTGGCCTGATCAAGGCAATCACCTTGCCGAATGTGCCGACGACATCGCCCGACGATTACTCACTGGTTGAATGCCTGCAGCCGATCACACATCTGCTGGCAGCCGATATCAGGGTGCAGTGGAGTTGATCGAATCGAGGAGTTCGAGGTCTTCCCTTGTCAGATGCAGTGAGCCTGCCGCCAGGTTGTCGATGAGGTGGTCCGGGTTGCCCGTTCCCGGTATGGCCAGGACATGTTTGCCCTGCCGCAGGGTCCATGCCAGACGCACCCGCGTCGGCGACACTCCGTGCGCACGGGCGACAGCGAGGATCTGTTCCTGCTCGGCGTGGACGGCGCCTGCTTCGCGTCCCTCGCCGGCGATGGAGAAGAAGGGCACGAACGCGATGTCGTGTGCGGCGCACGTGTGGAGCATCTCGGTGCCGGCACGTGCGTCGATGCCGTGGCGGTTCTGGACGCACACCACGGGGGCGATCGCTTGGGCTTGGGCCAGGTGACTGGGGCGTGCGGCGGAGATGCCGAGGTGGCGGATGAGTCCGGCTTCACGCAGCGCGGCGAGGGCGCCGAAGTGCTCGCTGATCGAGTCCTGGCCCTTGAGGCGCAGGTTGACCACGTCGAGGTGGTCGCGGCCGAGCTGACGCAAATTCTCCTCGACTTGGCCACGCAGCTGATCGGGCCGGGCCGGGGTCGTCCACGCACCGGACGCGTCCCGCGTGGGGCCGACCTTGGTGGCGATCACCAGGTCGTCCGGATACGGAGCCAATGCCGAGTTGATCAGCTCGTTGGCGGAGCGTAGCCGCGAGAAGTAGAAGGCAGCGGTGTCGATGTGGTTGACGCCGAGTTCCACCGCGCGGCGCAGTACGCCGATCACCTGGTTGCGATTGCGCGCGATGCCCTGGTGGAAGGCGGCCCTGCCGGTCAATCGCATGGCGCCGAATCCGATCCGGTTGACCGTGAGGTCCCCCAGAAGCCAGGTGCCCGCGTTCCCCGCAGGGACTCTCTCCAACGTCATCTCTTCCCCCAGTCCCTTCACAACAGCCCACGCCCGTCGATGATGTGAGGCGGAGCAGGCATGGAGTATGCCCAGGTGAGAGCCGTGACGAGAAGGCTCCCAGTGGTGGAGGAACGTCACAGCCGAAATGGGAATCTGCGCGGGGACCACACGGTTGTCACTGGTGTCGCTTTCACCCCCGTGAACTCGGTCAGCGGCTCCAGCACAACCCATTCGCCGTCCGCCAGGCCCCTCTTACTGAGGATGCCCGGGGCGACGACATATCTGATCGTAGAGACACGACCTAGTCCTGGGTGGTTCCGAGGGCGTCGCGCAGGAACGCCGTTGCCTGGTCGATGGCCCCGCGGGCGGCTTTGGAGTCGCTCAGCGAGTTGAGCATCATGAAGTCGTGGACCGTGCCGTCGTAGCGCACCGTGGTCACCGGGACGTGGGCTGCTCGGAGTTTGGCGGCGTACGCCTCGCCCTCGTCGCGCAGCACGTCCGCCTCATCCACGATCAGCAGGGCCGGTGGCAGGCCGGACAGCTGCTCGGTGGTGGCGGCGTTGGGAGAAGCGGTGATCTCCGCGCGTTGCTCCGGGTCGGTCGTGTAGGCGTCCCAGAACCATTCCATCAGCCTGCGGCTCAGGTAGTAACCGGTGGCGAACTGGTCGTAGGAACCGGTGTTCATGGCCGCATCCGTGACCGGGTAGTACATCGACTGCTGAATGAATGTGACGTCGCCGCGCTCCTTGGCCATGAGGGCGAGAGCCGCGGTCATGTTTCCGCCGACCGATTCCCCGGCCACTGCCATGCGCTGTGCATCGAGCCCTTTGGACGCCCCGTCGCGGACGATCCACTGCGCGGTGGCGTAGCCCTGCTCGATGGCCACCGGGTAGTGCGCCTCGGGTGACGGCGTGTACTCGACGAAGGCCACTGCCGCGCGGGCGCCCACCGCCAACTCCCGCACCAGACGGTCGTGGGTAGCGGCATTGCCCAGTACCCAGCCACCGCCGTGCATGTACAACACGACGGGCAGTGTTCCGATGGCGCCCTGCGGCTTGACGATGCGTACCCGCACATCGCCCACCGCCGCCGGAACCGAGACCCACTCCTCGTCGACCGGCAGCTTGTCGACCGGCGCGGCCTGGAGGTCGTCGAGCACCTTGCGTGCCGCGGTCGGCTCCAGCTCGTACAGGAACGGATGGTGCGAGGTCGCGTCGGCGAGCTCCTGTGCCTCGGGCTCAAGGACGATGGAGGCAGTTTGACCAGCCATGGGAATACTCCCTGGGAATTCCGAGAAGCGCGTGGTGCAGCGCGCGGGCGCTGAAGAGGCCGCGCTGCGCTCGGGCTGCGGGGCGGTCGGCAGAGCCTCCGCCGCCTTGTCCAAGCACCTGATGGGTGTATTTGTCCATTGTAATTGCCCGTCCTCCGCAGCCGCATTCCAAGGAACCGCCCTCCGCTGGGGCCTCGGCTCGGTGGCGACACGGCTTCCTCCGCGACGGGCGCACCGACGATCGGTCCCGGCTGTCAGTGCCGGGTCAAGCGCCCGGACGCGGAGCTCGTAGGTGCCGCCGCTGGGCCAGTTCGTCGTCCTCGACCAGCGTGAGCATGGGCTGGCCCGGTGCGCAGAGCATGGTGACGACGAAGCGGCTGCGGACGTCCGACCGGTTGTTTCCGTCCTGGTAGTGGATGACATCGCCGCCCGGTTCCCAGAACGTCTCCCCGGCCTTGATCACTCGCTCCGGCTCGCCTTCCAGCTCGAAGAGCATTTCCCCCTCCAGCACGTAGCCGAAGGCGGGTCCCGAGTGCCGGTGCGGAGGGGTACCGGGGTCGCCGGGAGGGAACTCGACCACAACCGTCATCGCCTCCGCCCCTTCCGGAACGAACGGCGGTTTCGCCGACTGCAGCACGGTGAGCGCCGTCTTCCATGCTTCCGAGCGCGGTCGGCTCCCGTCGCTGCCTGCTGCCCGTTCGTTGTTCGACATGGCGAGGTCTCCAGTGGTGGGCCGGCCGGGTCAGGTGAGCCAGTCGGTGTAGTGGGTGGGGGCGATGCGTGCGTCGCCCTTGGTGGTGAGCACATCGCCCTCGACCGCGGCGAACATGCCGGCGGTGTCGTCGGTGACGACCGTGCGCCCGTCAGGCCGGGCGTTCAGGGTGATCCGGCCGAGCTCGTCGAGGGGATAGACGTCGGGTCCGCCGACGCTGAGGGTGGCGTTCAGAGGGCTGCCGGCGGCGACTTCGGCGACGGTGTCGGAGACGTCCTGGGCGGCGATCGGCTGGAGGGGGGTGGTGGGCAGGCGGACGGTGTCGCCCTCGGTGGTCCAGGACATGGTGGCCTCCATGAACTCCATGAACTGGGTGGCGCGGACGATCGAGTAGGGGAGCGGCCCGGCCTTGAGGAGGTCTTCCTGCAAGACCTTGGCGCGGTAATAGGCGAGGTTTTGTACCCGGTCCGCGCCGACGATCGAGAGGATGACGAAGTGCCGCACCCCGCCCTTGTCGCCGGCGGCCAGGAGGTTGTCCATCGAGGTCTGGAAGAAGGCGGGGGAAGCATCGTCGAAGGTCGGTGAATTCGTCAGATTGACGATGCCGTCGGCTCCGGCCACCGCCTCCTCCACGCCCTGACCGGTGAGCACGTCGACACCCGTGGACGGCGAGTGCGGTACGGCCTCGTGCCCCGCGGCGGTCAGCTTCTTCACGACCTGCGATCCGATCAGACCGGTACCGCCGATGACTGCGAACTTCATGGGTCACCCTTCGTCGCGAACCGATAGGTCATGCGTCCAGACTGCGGCGATCCAGGGCGCGACGCACTCTGGCCGGTGCCCTCCTGGGCATGTGGTGACGCGGCGCGCTGGATGAGCGGACCTACCGTGCGGTGTGATGCCGGCTCCGGAACCTGCCGCCGATCTGCTGCCACGGGTTGCGCACAGGGCGCCGCCACGGTTGCCCCGTCCTCCCTGCCGGCCGGGCATGTCACCCGGCGGTATTTCACCGATCCATTAGTGTGCGTGCATGGTGCAGACGAGATTCACCGAGATGTTCGGGCTTGCCCATCCGGTGATGTCGGCCCCCATGGCGCTGCACAGCGGCGGGACACTCGCTGCCGCGGTGTCCGTCGCCGGCGGGCTCGGCTGCTTCGGGGGTACGCACCCCTGGAAGGGGCCCGACTGGATCCGAGCGGAGATCGCGACGATTCGTGCCGCGACGGACCGGCCGTTCGGCGTCGGGTTCATCACGCCGCTCCTCCCGCTCACCGAGCCGCTGTTCGACGCCACGCTGGAGGAACGGCCGGACGTCGTCGCCTTGTCGTTCGCCGATCCGCACCCGTGGCTCGGCCGCGCCAAGGAGGCGGGATCCCGGGTGATGTGCCAGGTCCAGAACTACGAGGACGCCGAGGCGGCCGTTGCCGCAGGGGCCGATGTCCTCGTGGCGCAGGGCACCGAGGCAGGCGGCCACACCGGGACGATGGGCCTGCTGCCCTTCCTCGCCGGGGTCGTCCGGAGGTACCCGGCACTCCCGGTGCTGGCCGCAGGCGGCATCGGCGACGGACGCACGCTCGCCGCCGTCCTCACCGCCGGCGCGGACGGTGCCTGGCTGGGCACGGCGTTCCTCGCCACCCCGGAGGCCGTCGAGGTGCACGACGTCCAGAAGCGCCTGATCGTCGAGAGCGACGGTGGCGACACCGTGTGGACACGGACCTACGACATCGTGTCGGGACTGCCGTGGCCCGCGAGCATCGGCGAACGCGTCCGCCGTAACCGCTTCACCGACGAATGGTCGGAGCGCGAATCAACGCTGCGGGACCGCGCGGACGAGATCAAGCCCGCGGAAAGCACCAACCCCTTCGGTGCCCCGCCCGACCCCGACACGAGCGAAATCATCTACGGCCAGTCGGCAGCCTTCGTCGACGGCGTGCGCCCGGCCGCCGACGTGATCCGCGCGATCTGCGACGAGGCCGAGTCGATCCTGGACTCACGGCCTCGCTCGCTGCTCGGCCGGCCGACCACCTGAACGGCATGGCGACCGGCCCCGAGGGAACGGCCGCACACGCCCCTGTTGAGTCGCCGGCACGACGACGGTGCCTTTGCCGGTTCAGGCGACAAGGCCGTCGATCGCCAGGGGAAGATGGCGGGGGCCACGCAGGACAGGGTTGACGCGGTAGGGCGGCGGGTCCGCCAACAGCCGCGGGTTCTCGATGCGTCGGAAGAGCTGGGGCAGGGCGAGCTGCGCCTCCATCCGGGCCAGCGGGGCGCCGAAGCAGTAGTGGATACCTGTGTAGAACCCGAGGTGCTGGTTGTCCTCGCGATCAGGATCGAACCGGTCGGGATCCGCGAAGCGCTTGGGGTCGCGGTTGGCCGAGGCCAGCAGGAGCCACACCTGCGAGCCCTTGGGGATGGTGGTGCCGGCGATGTCGATGTCGGACAGCGCGATGGTGAACGGGACGAACTGAACCGGCGGTTCGTACCGCAGCACTTCCTCGATGAGGGGGACGACCAGGCCCGGCTCGCTCTGGAAACGCTTGAGGATGTCGGGGTGCCGCATCAGCGTGAGCGTCGTATTGCTGATCAGGTTGACGGTGGTCTCGTGGCCCGCGATCAGGAGCAGCATCGAGGTGGCCACCAGCTCCGCCTTCGACATACTGCCGCCGGGCCCGGTTTCGCGGGCGAGGGGGCCGAGGATCCCGTTGCCGGGGTGGCGGCGCCTGGAGTCGATCAGGTCGGACAGGTAGGCGCCGAGCTCGACGCGTGCCTGGCGCGGTTTTTCCTTGCCCTGGCTGGGATCGAGGCCGGACGCCACGGTGTCGGCCCAGCCGTGGAAGAGCGGTTCGTCCTCGCGCGGCACCCCGAGGATCTTGCAGATGGCCGTGACGGGAAGGGGGTAGGCAAAATCGTCGACGACGTCGACCTCGGTCTTGCCTTCGAGCGGGTCCAACAGGTCGGTGATGATCTTGGCGAGGTCCTCTCGCATGTCGTGGAGGAACCTGGGGCTGTGCGGGGGGCCGAACTGCCGCATGGCCGTGTCGCGCAGCCGTTCGTGTTCCGGCGGGTCGTGAAAGATGAAGCTGGGCGGCTGGTTCGGGTCCTCCTCGGCCACGGCGGGGCCGCCGGCGCCGGGAGGCCGGTTGCGCAGGTCGTTGCTGAGCCGCGGGTCGTTCGCCAGGCTCCGCACCTCGTAGTACGTGCTGACCAGGTAGGAGCCGTCGTCCTGACGCGTGACCGGTGACTCGCGCAGTGCGGCGTAGAGCGGGTACGGATCGGCGCGATTCGCGAAGTCGGTGATCTGCGCGGACATGGTGGCGAGAGACATGGTGCCTCCTGAAGGGCGACGCCTCCGGCGAGGGTCAGGCATGGGGTGCGACGAACTGGACGCGCCGCTCGGTCGGCGAGTGCCCCGTCACGGTGACGGTCGGCTCGTGGGTGGGCAGGTGGGGGTCCGGGAAGGCCGGATCGACGGGCTGCAGTGTGTCGGTGCGGCGGTCCACGAGTGCGTAGTCCGGCGGGAACGGCGCTCCGGCCTCGATCTGCTGCTGGTAGAACCCGAGCCACTTCCCCGCGTCGAAGGAGGCCGCGGCGATGACCCGGCCTCGATACCCGTACACCGCGACGAACCGCGCCTCGTCGAGCGCCCCTTGGGCTACGACCAGCTGATCGCCCAGCGTGGGCACACCCACCGACTTGATGTTGACGCCGAACTGGACGGACCAGAACATCGGCACCCACAGATGCGGGCGACGGTCGGTGCTCGCGCAGAGCATGTTGTGTGCCGCGATCCGGGCCTGTTCCACCGCGTTGCCCCAGTGCTCCAGTGACAGGAACTGGTATCCGAACAGCGGATGGGGGCAGCGGGCGACGTCACCGGCGGCGTAGATGTCATCGGTGACGATGCCGTTGGCGTCGAACACCCGGCACCCCGCGTCGCAGGCAACACCTCTGGGGCCGGCCGCCAGCCCGGAACCGGCGAGCCATTCGGTGTTCCGGAGGGCGCCGAGGCAGACCACTGCCACGTCCACATCGATCGCCGATCCGTCGGACAGGTGGGCTCGCCGCAGGCGCCCGGCGGGGTCGCCCTCCAACGCGGTGACGCTGACACCGCAGCGCAGATCCACTCCGTGATCGCGTTGCAGCCGGGCCGCCACTGTCGCGACCACCTCACCGAGGGCGCCCACCAGTGGCGCCGGAGCGCGTTCGGCGACGGTCACCTCCACGTCCCGCTCCCGGCAGACGGACGCGATCTCGGAGCCCGTGAAACCGGCGCCGATCACCAGCACCCGGCGCGGGCCGGCGGCGAGTTTCCGGAACAGCCGAGCGGAGTCGTCGCGGGTGCGCAGCACAAAGACCCCGTCCAGCGCGGCCTCTTCGGGATGGAACCAGGGCCGGGCCTTGGTCCCGGTCGTGATCAGCAGGCGGTCGTAGGGGAGCGTGTCGCCGTTCACCAGGCGCACGTCCTTGGCCGCCCGGTCCAAGCCCGCGGCGGCCACACCGAGACGCCATTCGGCATCGATGTCGCGCGTGCGCGGCAGCGCGGTGTCCTCGGCACACTCCAGCCCCAGCAGCACCTGTTTGGACAGCGGGGGCCGGTCGTAGGGCTCGTACGGCTCGTCTCCGACGAGCGTCAGCGACCCGGTGAAGCCCTGGTCACGCAGCGTCTCCGCGGCACGCAGGCCCGCCAGCGAGGCGCCGACGACAACGATCCGGCCCTTTCGGCGGAGGGCCTTGACGTCGCCGTCAGCCGACACGGCCCTCTGCCCCCTTGGTCGGTTCGTCGGAGAAGTCGACGAGAATGGCCTGGACCGGGCAAGCGGCCGCAGCCTGTTCCACCTGGTCACGCAGTGCCTCGTCGAAGCGGGAGGTGAAGAGCAGTGCCTCCCCGCCGTGCAGTGCGAAGACGTCCGGGGCGAGAAAGGCGCACTGTGCAAACCCCTGACACCGGTTGAGATCGACCACAAGCCTCATCTGGAACCCCGCTCCTCGCTCGGGCCACGATGACGGCAGGCGCCGCCGCCCTCCGCGCTCGGTTCACTCGAATGGTCGGCATGCCTCCCCTTCAGGATCAGCGCGGGGGGAGGGCCTCGCAACGCGAGGCAGCGCAGTCGACGGCGCACCGGATGCCCGCTGCGGCAGCACCGCGAAGGCGGCGAGGCACGAGGGCGTCGTACGCAGCTCTGGTGCGGCCCCCTGGTGCGGCGGCCAACCGGCGCAGATACCCCATCCAGTTTCTCCTCGACCCTCCACACCGGCCTGTCCGCACGGCCCACGTCCGGTTGCTCGGTCGTAGATTCCGTGTCGCCCGCTGCGGCGGGTTGTTCCTCACGGGCCGCGGCCACTGATGAGGATGGCAGTGGAACGAGGCGACCCGGTCCTCGTTGGGGCGGCGCAGCGTCATGTGCACGGCCCGGCGAGACTTTGTCGCCGGTTGGGCCGAGACACAGTTCCGTTACCGTCAGTGATTGAACGCGATCAGTGCCGTGCATCGCGAGGTCGTTCTCGAACTCCTTGGAGGCGAAGCTCTCGTCCGCGCTGACCAGCAGCCCAGGGCGGTCGGTGGCCAGATGACGCTCGCGCTCCAGCATCGAGCCCAGGTTGGTATGGGCGAACCGCAGTCAGTGGGCATCCGAGGCGAAGCCCGGCAGAGCCTGTGCGACGGCCGGGCAGACCAGTTCGGCGTCGCTCAACTGTGGTGTCCTGCCTAGGTACCGGAGGTCTCCGGTCTCGTCTGGGTTTCCCCCTCGAGCCAGCTGCAGTCACGGTTCCACCACAGCCTTCCGGCCCCGGCTCGTGCCAGGGCCGGAGGGGCCGGAGTCAGTGTCGAGTCAGTGCCGGTTCACAGCCTCTGCGTGCCCCCGCCACCGACGTGCTGCACGTCGTTGTCGGACTTGTTCTCCGCTCCGGCCGTGCCGCCGGCGGCCAGGAGCAGACCGCAAGCACCTGCGATCACGAATGTGACGCGTGGCATGTTCTTCACTGTGTGCTCCTGGGCCTCGCAGTTGGTGCCTCGCGCCTTGCTGCCGGCCGTGCGCCCCTGCACCAACTCTGAGCAACGGCCCGTCCTGTGTATTCACTCGTACCGATCGGCGAATTCACCGTGACAGCCCTCCATCCGAGCGAGGACATCGCCGTAGCCTTACGCATTGTCAGGAGTCGTGCTGCGAGCCGCGGGTGAGAAGACTGCCGCCGTTGCCGTGAGGCGTAGCGCCTCCAGCGTCTCGATCTGGCCCCGAGCCCGGTCCAGCAGATTGTGGAGCTGAGATTCGTCCAGACGGGGTTCCTCCGCAGCCACGACGAGGAGTGTGCGCCAGATAAGGCTCTTCCCTTCGACGCCCAGTCGCAGGGCCTCAAGCTCGATCAACGTGCTCAGCCCCGAGCGCCGGTACAGGGCACCGTTCGGCTTCAGACGCCCGAGCCTCTCGGCCGTCCAGCCACCGTAGATCTTGTAGTGGCGTGCGGGGACGCCGAGCGTGTCCATGACTTCGAGAAGGCTCTGCCGGTCCTGAGCGATCTCGTCGGCGATGCGCTGCAGGTCGGTACTGCGTGCCGAGTGCCGGTGCTGGTGGGCAATGCGCTTCGCCAGCCCGATACCGAAGGTGGCACCGGCCAAGTGGTCATTCAGATAGATGCCGAGCTTGTCGCGATGCATCCTGGGCCCCGTTCTCGTTTGTCCTCGACGATCTCCGCGACGGTGCGACCGCGTGCACAAAGCAGGCTGGAAACACCAGCGCCGGACTCCTTTGCACCATGACAGCCAACCGCGAGAGAACGCAGTCGACGAGGCGAACTGCCGAGAACGGACCCGAACGGCTCAGGACCCAGGCACTGGGGCGTTGCACCGGAGCCCTCGGCGCCGACCAGGCACTGCCTGCCCGAGTTGGCTCAGCTGTGGACGGACATCGCTGGTTGCGTGACGACCCGGCGCAACAACGACGGGTCGTACCGGTGGTGTCGGCCGGCGGTCAGTTTTGGAATGACAGGTCATCATCCACTGGCACGCTCTGGGGTTCCAGCGTGACACCGGAGCTCCTGGCCTGCCCGAGAATCAAGGAGGCGAAATCCTCTTCGACATGCCCCGCCCCGATGGCACCCGCGACGAGCTGAGCGGTGGCGGCGGCAAGTGGCATCGGGACCTGCAGCTCGCGGCCCGCGGCGAGCCCGAGGTCGAGGTCCTTGCGCAGCAGGGGCATGGTGAACGTCGGCGTGAAGTCCAGGTTGACCAGCGCGGGTGACTTGTAGCGCGTGAAGGCCGAACCCATCACGGAGTCGTTGAGGAATTCCAGGAAGGCGGCACGGCTGACACCGCCCTTCTCCGCGAGGACGGTGATCTCGGCGAGCGACTGGGTGACGACACCGAGGAAGACGTTGTGCGCGATCTTGACGAGACGAGCGGCTTCGCCCTCGCCGACGTAGGTCACCCCACGCCCCAGCACTGCGAGCAACGGCTCGACCCGGCTGAACACCTCGGGTGAGCCGGAGACCGCGACCGTCAGCTTGCCCGCGTTGATCACCTTTGGGTTCCCGCTGACCGTGGCGGCCAGGAAGTCGGTCCCGTGGTCGGCGGCTTTGTTCCGGATCAGTGCGGACACCTGGGGGGACACCGTGGAGGTGTCGATCAGGACCCCCGGCGTGGTGTGTGGAGAGGTCAGCACGCCGCCGGGGCCCGTGGTCACCGCTTCCAGTGCGGCCGAGGCGGTGACCATGGTGAGGACGATGTCCCGGTCGACGCCTTGTTCACCATCTCGCCCGCGCTGTGAAAGGACTGTTCCGACTGGGGCCTGTCCGGCCTTGTACCGTGCGGCTTCGAGTACGGCCGCGTCGGCCGGGTCGTACGGTTCGGGCTGGAGAGCGATCGCGCCGGACAGCAGACGGTGGGCGGTGTCGACGTCGCCGTAGCTGTTGAGCAGGTACAGCGCCGTGGCCACCGCGCCGGGTCAGGGACGCGCCGTCCGGTGCGGCCCGGCGGGCGTCGTCCAGCAGACGGGGTACGTCGCGTACCCCACCGGTGAGGGGCGTGCCGAGGTACGCCGCCTGGGCCGGCCGCCGGCCCACTCGGCAGCCGCCGGACTCAGCTCGGCGGCGCACACGAGCGCTGCCACCGCGTTGGGCCCGTCACCGCGCCGGGCGCTGACGCCGGCGGTGTCTTCGAGGAGACCGGCGATCTGCTCGTCCGGGTCGACCGCAGCTTGCGCCAGGTGCCAGGCCCGCTGCTCGGGGACACCACTCCAGGCCTCCGCGAGCGCACGGTGGGCACTGCGGCGCTGGTCGCTCGCCCTCGGGGTTCCGTCCGTGATTGTCCGCACCGCCCTGTACCGGCTCGCCGAGGCCGGCTTGGTCGGCTTTCACGCGGAGGGTCACCCGGACGGACTGCAGATGACGGTCACTCTCCTGCCACCGGATTCCGGCGACATCAACGAACAAGAGAACCAGGCGCAGACTCCGACGTTGCACGGTACGGAAGACTCACTCTGATGCGTACGAGCTGACGGTGGATCTCCGTTCCACCGGCCCGGGGTATCAACGCGCCGACGGGTGCGCTGTTCCGTTGCCGACGCCTGCGGCGGATGCACTATGACGTAATGACGTCGCATCGCGGTGGTCCGGCGGGTGGCCAAGGGCCTCACCCCGTCATCCGCCTGCCGCATGAGCAGGAACTCTTCGCCCATGGGCGCGGTGTGCAGGACCACCTTGCGGACAAGATCACCGCCTTCGCGGGGTCGATGGTCTTCGTCTATGTGCACATGGTCTGGTTCGCCGGCTGGATCCTGATCAACGAGGGGATCTTCGGACAGGCCGCGGTCTTCGACCCGTTCCCGTTCGGACTGCTGACCATGATCGTCAGCCTTGAGGCGATCTTCCTGTCGACGTTCGTCATGGTCAGCCAGAATCGTCAGGCTTCACGGGACACCATTCGCGCCGATCTCAACTTCGAAGCCAGCGTGCGCTCGGAGGTCTGGTCGACGAACCTGGGGCGCGCCCTGGGACTGGACCCCGAAGAGATCGAGCGGCAGGCACAACAACTCCTGGCGGCCAGCCGGGACAAGATGAACAGCGACCTGGGGCGACCTTCGGCCTGAAGACCGGAGAGGGCGCGCGGGCGTCGATCATGACGCGCTTGCCGTGGTCAGGAACAGAGTTGGCGGTGTTCCTTTCCTCTTGTGGTTCCTTTGGCTCAGCCTCCATGTGATGCGGTGTGAGCCGTGCTTTCTCACGGCACAATGCCTCCCATGACGCACTCCTATTCGCCCGTCTTCGGAGGTTCCGCGCTCTCCTTGTGGTCGAGGGACTCCTTCTTG
Organism: Streptomyces angustmyceticus; assembly: GCF_019933235.1. Lineage (NCBI taxonomy): Bacteria > Bacillati > Actinomycetota > Actinomycetes > Kitasatosporales > Streptomycetaceae > Streptomyces > Streptomyces angustmyceticus. The sequence goes on from NZ_CP082945.1 coordinate 7,852,352, forward strand.
TCGATCGGCTCCGCGGGGTCCTTGCTGTCCATCGGGTCGGTGGGGAGCGTGCTGTCCATTGGTTCAATCGGCTCCGCACTCTCCATCGGCTCGATCGGGTCCGCCATGTCGCTGGTGTCGTTCGGGTCTCTTCAGAGCACCGGAAGCGCGCTGTCCGTCCAGGCGCGATGTTCCCTGTTGACCGCCGGCCCGTGCCGTGCGCTCGGCTCGCGCGGCACCTTCACCTTGCTCAGCGTGGGCGGCCTCGTCATGGCCGGCGCGCTCGCCTTGGGCACACGGGGTGTCGGGCGATAACAGGCCCGGACCGCACGCGTGCAGTCATCGGGTATCGCCCCGTCGCGGGAGCCGCTGCGCCGGCCACGACAATCCCGCGAGAGGCTGCGCACGCATCTGCGGCAAGTGGCTCGGCCGACCATGGGCGAGCGCGCGGTTGGAGACGGCCCAGTTTCGCGCGGCCTGGGACGGCGCGGTCGGGGGCGACGGGTGTCAGTGGTCGTCGGCGATGAAGTCTGCTATCGCGGCAGCGATCGCTTCGGGCTGCTCGTCCGGGATGAAGTGGCCGGCGTCGGGCACGACGATTCCGGTGGTGTTGTCGGCCCATGGGCTGATGGAGGCGGCCATGTCCGGAACGGAGCCGTGGCTGCTGGAGATTCCGAGGATCGGCACAGTCAGGTGCCGCCAGTTGAGCGCCTCGCGGTTCTTACGCGCTGACTCCGCCGCGTCTCGGTAGTACGCGAGGGAAGCGCGCAGGCCGCCGTCGGCGGCGACGGCCGCCGCGTAGTGGTCGATCTCGGCGTCGTCGAACGTGTCGGGAGACAGGGCCTTCACCTTCAGGAACCAGGCGACGTACTCGCGTTCGCGGCCGGCAAGCAGCGTCTCGGGCAGGTCGGGCACGATGTGGAAAGCGAAATGCCAGGTTTTCCACGCACGATCCGGGTCGGTGGGAATCGCCTCCGGGAGACTGATGCCGGGAATTCCGGCGTCGAGCAGAGCGACCCCGCGCAGGTGGCTCTCGAAGTTGAGGGCGAGGGAGAACGCGACCCAGGCGCCGATGTCGTGGGCGACCAGGGAGTAGGTCGACACGCCGAGAGCCTTCACGGCGGCGTGGACGTGCGCGGCGACCGCGTGCGTGTCGTAGCCGCGCTCCGGACGCTCGGAGTGGCCCTGACCCGGCAGGTCGATCGCGATGACGCGGAACCGGTGGGTGAGGCCGGGCAGCACCTTTCGCCAGGCCCACCAGGTTTGCGGGAATCCGGCGAGCAGGACGACGGCCGGGGCGCTCCGCCGTCCGCCTTCGACGGCATGAAGGCGGACGCCGTCCGCGTCGACCCAGCGGTGAGTGAATCCGGCCAGGTGCTGCAGGGGCAGGTCGCGGATGGGGTTGCTTTCGGAGACATGCGGAGTGCTGGTTGCTGGGCCGGTCACGGGATCCTCCGTCGGTGTCAGGTGCGCGGTTGGGACGGTGTAGCGGACGGCGGTGGCTGGGACCACGTGGTGTGTTTCTCGCGCGGTCGCGAAGTACGCGGTATGCCCGGCCATGGCCACGCTTGAAGGCTACACATCTTGAACTGATCGGTTCAAGATAGAATGGTGCGCACCACGGTCCGAACCATCGACGCATCGCAAGGAAGTGCCGCGTGGCAGGCAAGAAGCAGTTCGACATGGACACGGTGCTCGACGCCGCGATGATCCAGTTCTGGCGCGATGGCTACGCCGACACCTCATTGGACGATTTGTCTCGGGCAACCGGCCTGAACCGCAGTTCCATCTACTCCTCCCTCGGCGGCAAGGACACGCTCTTCCTGCGCTGCCTGGATCTCTACGCCGCGCGGTACGGCGAGAAGTACGACGCCGCCCTGTCGTGTGCAGCCTCGGAACCCGTTGCCGCTGTTCGTGCGTTCTTCGACGTCACCCTCGAGCGCATCGCCGATCCCGAACTACCCGACGGATGCCTGATTGCCCAGTCGGCCATGGCGATCCCCGTGCTGAGTCCGAGCGTCGCAGCGCACGCCGAGCAGGCGCTCGGCTTCCAGCGCCTGCGCCTGCGCACCGCGCTGAAGGCCGGCCGACTGACCGACCAGGACGCCGAAGCCTTCGCCGTGCACGCGGCGGCTGTGAACCAGTCGCTCGCCGTCATGAGCAGGGCCGGGGCGAGCCCGGCGCAGCTCCTGGCCATCGTCGGCGTGACCCTGGACGCGCTGTCGCAGGCGTTGCGCGCCTAACGAACCTGATACGGCCGTCGGACTCGCAGCCTGGTACGCCTCCCGACAGGCCGCCGAGCACCTGCGAACCGCCTACCGCCAGGCCGCCGCCCCACCCATGCGAGCACTGCACGACGAAGGCCGGGCTCTCCCCGAAGCCGTACGCCGAACCCGAGGACCGTGCTACGTGGTGATCGAGGCGAACAATGAGGGGGAGGTGCCGCCGTCAAGCCGATCAGCATCCCCACGGACTTCCAGGAAATCCAGCTGGATCTCTATGAGCACCTGTGCGAGGACAACTGCGAGCCGTGCTTCGACGGAGGCGCCAGCTATCCGTCGTCGCAATTCTGGGCCCCTGCCCAGCACGATCACACGTGGCGGACCTTATGCCAGTCGGGCTGTGCCACATCCGAAGTGGCTTGCGGCTGCAGGCTGACGGCTGAGAGGCGGATGTGGCTGGCGGGCGGCTTCTCGCCCGCCGGGCCGCGCTTTAGACTGCGACCGCTCCGAAATCTGGCGATTTTCTGGAGGGTGTGCAGGATGAGGCGAACTCTCATGACCGCATTGGCTGCGGCGGCGCTGGTCGTGTCCTCGGGCAGTGTTGCCTCTGCTTCCGGCACCCCGCCGCGAACCACGCACGGTCCTTGCCAGTATGCCCAGACCCCGGACGAGCCGGCGGCGCGGCGGGTTTCCCTGCCGCCCGATCCGCGGCACACCCCCAGTCACGGCACGGTCGGTATGGCTGTCCGGACCAGCCAGGGCCCGCTTCCGCTGCGTCTGGACCGGGCGAAGGCGCCGTGCACGGTCCAGAGCTTCGTACACCTGGCGCGGCACCGGTTCTACGACCGTACGGTGTGCCATCGGCTGACGGCGTATCCGACGCTGAAGGTCCTGCAGTGCGGCGACCCGACCAGTACTGGCGAGGGCGGGCCGGGGTACGAGTACAAGGACGAGCTGCCGGTGGACCTGCCGCCGGCACCGAGCGATCCGACCGGCGTCCGTCGCCTTTACGGGCGCGGCTTGCTGGCGATGGCCAACGCCGGTCCGAACACGAACGGTTCGCAGTTCTTCGTCGTCTACGGCGACTCCGCGCTGCGACCGAACTACACGGTGTTCGGCACGGTCGGTGCCGCCGGCCTGAAGACTCTTGACAAGATCGCCGCTGGCGGTATCGAACCAACTGCGCAGGACCCGGCCCCTGTCGATGGCACGCCCGTGCTGCGGACCGAGCTGCTCAGCGTCCGGCTGTCCTGCCTGCCCTGACGAATTGTGGCGCGTTCAGCGCGGTTCAGCTACGTGATGAAGGGGCTGAGGGGCCCGGACGTCACGCCCGGTACATAGGTAATGTCCCGGTCCCTGCCTACCTGCCTACCTGGCCGCGGGCTCCGCGGGCAGGTTGAAGACGTGGCCCGGCGTGACGATCTTCGTGATCTCCTCGCCGAAAAGCGTGGTGGGCTCCTGGTTGTCATGGTCGATGTCGGTGTTCAGCAGGACGACGAGGGTCGCCCGTGCCGACGGCAGATAGACCACCAGGGACTCGTAGCCCGGCAGCGAACCGTTGTGTCCGATCCACCCCTGGACGCTGAAGACACCGAGGCCGTACCCGATGCCCGGGATGGGCGTCGGGGGTGTGGTGAGACGCTGCTTCTGCAGGTCGGGACTGATCAGGTCGCCGCCGCCGGGCAGTTTGCCCGTGGCCACCGTACGCGCCCATACGCGCAGGTCCTGCAGATTGGAGATCATCGCGCCGGCTGCCCAGGCCCATGAAGGGTTCCAGTCGGCCGCGTCCTGGACGTCCCCGTTCGCGGTCTGGGTCGTGTATCCCTGCGCGTGCGGGATCGGGAACGTGGCGTCGACCGGCAGGAGCGTGTGGTCCAGGCCGGCCGGTTTCAGGACGTCCTTCTTGATGTAGTCGCGCAGTTGCTGACCGGTGACCTTCTCGATGACGAGGCCGAGCAGGATGAGGTTGGTGTTGGAGTACTCGAACTTCTTTCCCGGCGGGAAGAGCACAGGGTGCTGGAAGGCGTAGTCGAGCAACTCCTGCGGGACGAAAGGCTGGTGTGGATCGGTCTTCAGCGCCTCGTAGAAGGCCTCGTCCTTGGAGTAGTTGAACAGGCCGCTGCGCATTCCGGCCAGCTCGCGCAGGGTGATCTTGCTTCCGTTGGGTACGCCTTCGACGTACTTCCCGATCGGATCGTCCAGGTTCACCTTGTGCCGGTCGACCAACTGCAGCAGCGCCGTCACGGTGAACGTCTTGGTCACGCTCCCGATCCGCATGTGCAGATCCGGCGACATGGCCTGGCCGTTGCTCTGGTTGGCGAGCCCGAAGGACCGCACGTAGTTGCCGTCGGGCGTCCACAGTCCCACGGTCGCACCCGGGATGTTCGCCTCCTGCATGATCCGCTGGACGACGGTGTCGAGTTGCTGCGTCACGCCAGGGGTGATGTCACGGACTTCGTCCGGGGACGCCGATGTGGAAGCGGACGGCGACGGATTCGCCGACGTGGCGGGGCCACCGCATCCGGCCACGCCCGCGATCGGCAGTGCGAACATCCCTGCCGCGGCAGCCGCGGCAGCCGCCCGACGCAAACGTATTCGGAAATGCGTCATGGAGTGACTCCCCACCATGCGAGGCCACGTTCCGCAACTCCGAGCCCGAGCGTGTGTGCACACCCGTGTGAGCACGAGCGCGGGATGAACATGTGTCCGCCTGCGGCGCGACAGCACAGAAGCCGCAGGTCACGGCAGTGCCATGGGACACGGGCCGCAAGGTCCTGAACCTCCAGCATAGGAGCGCCCGCGCCCTGTCGCGCGTCGGCGCCCGGCGCAATCGGGTCGGCGCCGTCCGGGTGGTCCCCTCAGCCTTGGGCCCTCAGCCCGGAGCCCTGGGCCCTCTTGTCGGCCTCGCGCCTGTCGGGCGACGCCTGGTCTGTCCCACGGGCGGACGGCGCGAGTTACGACAGGGCCCGGCGCGGCGCCGCCGTGGTCGCGCGGACCACGAGTCGCGGCGCGATGACGGTCTCGGGGCCCGGCGCCCCCTCTGCATCCATTCGGGCGATGGCCCGGCCGACGGCGCCTTCCGCAAGGGGCGGGAGGTCCTGTCCGACAGTGTCAGATGTGGTCGGCGAGGCCGTGGCGGGTCATCGCGGTGCGGTAGCCACGGCGGCGGTCGGCGGTGCCCGGTACCCTGCTTCCGTCGATATGAGCGATGTCGCGGTGTCCGAGTGCCACGAGGTGGTCGACGGCCTGGCGGGCGCCCTCGTCAGCACCTCCAGGCGCTGCGCGGCAGGAGCGACTTGAACGGGTGAAAGGTCACCGACACCTTCTCGCCCGGCTTCACGACCGACTTCCCGCCGCCTGCGTAACCGGGCTTGTACCACAGGCACCATGCCTCGCTGGTGCGGTTCCACGCTGACCAGCCGCCCCGCGTGAGGCCTTGGCCGGCCACGTTCCGGCTGCCCTTGGTGTAGGAGGCCATCGGTCCTTCGAACTGCCCGCGCCCCCACAGGCAGAAGTGCTCCACATAACAGGGCTCGGCTGCCTTCGGCGGCGGTGCGGCCAAGGCGGACGGAGAGGTGGCCAGGATGAGCGAGGCGGCGGCCAGGGCGACTTTGCGGAACAGAGGGAACACGGGCACGAGGCCTCCGGGGACTTGGGTGCCGTTTCAACGCCGATCCTTCCGGACGGCCGCAGGCGCGCCTATCACCTCCAGGTGGAATGCCGTGCTGCTCCGTGTTGACCCCAATCCAGCGAGAGCTGCTGACGGCTTTGTGGTGCCTGAGTCGGCGATACACACGTGAGGTGCAGCCGAATGGTGTCGAGTGGCTGCCTGGAGGCCAGGGAGTCGTGGTGGGGGGCTTCCACGCCGGTGGGCGCAGTCGGGTCAGTGCGCGGTCAGGTCAGTTGCTGGTGATGGAGGGGATGGCCGTGGGTGGGGGGTGGCTGTCGAAGAGGAAGAGCTGGCCTGGGTCGTCCGGGCGGCAGGGGAGCTGGAGCACGGGGGTCCATGGTGTAGGTGGGCCTCCGGGGACCGAGGTGCAGGCGCTGGTGTGGGCGGGGAGAAGGCGGTAGCGGGCGTGGCCGGCGGGTTGGAGCTGGAAGCGTTCGGCGCTTCCGCGGTGGCCGCAGTAGTCGTCCATCAGTTGGGCACCTGCGCGTGTGCTTCCGCCTGTCACGCCAAGGCAGCCGTAGCCGAAGACCGGGTGGAGGGAGCGGATCCGGTAGGCGCCGCCTTCAACCGGCTCCACGGAGTAGACCGGGACGGCTTTCGCGCAGGTGGCCTGGTAGACGCGGCCGCCGCCCTCACCTTCCCGTTCGGACAGGCAGAGTGACGAGGCGGCGGAACGGATGCGGTAGACGCCCGGCTGGGGACCGGCCGGCGCAGGACGAGGCGTGATGGAGGCGGAAGGCGCACCGGTGACATGGGACAGGGCTGTTTCGTCCCCGGTGAGGTGCGTGACCGCCAGGGAGGCGCCGATCACGGCCAGCAGCGCCAAGGAGGCGCCGCCGATGAGACGACCGCGTGCCGACCGTCTCGGGCCCGCCCCCTTCCTCGTTGGGGGGACAGGTTCCGCCTGGTGAGCGCGGCTTGCGGCCGTGCCGTCCACCACCGGGGCGTCCTCGGGGCCGGTGTGGTGGAGACCGCCGCAGGTCAGGTCGCGGTGGGCGGCCAGCCAGCGTTCGACGTCCTCCGGAGAGCCACCACAGGCGCGGACGAAAGCCTCCACGACCTCAGAGCGGGGAAGCGAACCGCGGCTGAGTGCCCCGGCAAGGGTGCTGGCCGGGAGCACGTCCCCGTGTTCTTCGGCGCGCACGGCCAACTGCCGGTACGTCAGGCCGGAACGGTCCCTCATGGCCCGCATCACCAGGACGAACTCACTTGGTGTCCTGGCTCGCTGGGGATCATGTGACGGCTTATCGGGCATGTCCGCCCACCCCCTCCACTTTCCTCTGATTTCGCAACACCGGACAGGCTTGCAAGCGTGAGTTGGACACACAAGAGCAAAACGAGCTGTTCGGGGCACAGAGTTGGAAATCAGGGCCGGGAAGGTGGGCTGCCCGTACTGGGACCACAGGCGCTCTCGCGCTTCCCGACCGGACCAATGGGGGCTGTCGACGCGCCGATCGGCGGCAGCGGACGCGGACAGCAGTCCCCGCACCTGGCTGACCAGCCCGGACAGGTCCGGGGCCTGTTCCGAACATGTCCCGGACAGGTTGTGTGCTGACATCCCGAGACCCAGGAAGCAAGCTCGGAACACCCGATCCGACGGGAGACCCCATCCGACGGGAAACCCGATCCGACGGGAAACCCGAACACGGGTAACCGTCCAACATCCCGCACTACAAGTGGAGTCCACCTATGAGAATGCGATTGGCCGTCGCGGCGGCTGTTCTGGGTGCTACCGCCGTTGTCGCCGTGCCGGCGACGGCGACTGCTGCCCCGTCAACGATCTCTTCGTCCTGGTACGACACCGGAGAGGACTTCAACAAGAAGGCCGCGTGCAACCAGCGCGGCCAGTGGTACGTGGACAACCACACCAACGTCATACGGTGGCGCTGCGACTGGACGTCGACCAGCAGGTACCACCTGGACGTGCTGCTCCGATGATCCATGCAGTTCAAACGGTCCGTCCCTCTGCAAGAGGGGCGGACCGTCGACGTGTTGGCGGCCGGTGACGTGGTGGGCAGCAGTCCGGTGTGCAGGTCTGCCATCAAGTTTCCGGATCAGGTGAGGCCGCCGTCTGCGCCGCAGCGGTGCGAGAGCCAGGGCCGTCCCCGCCAATACCAGCGCCGAGACCGTGAGCACGGCCGACCCGTGTCGGCGGGCCAGCGCGGGTGCGCTACGGCTGCCCAGCACGGCCGCTGCCGCGAAGGGAGCCGACGTCAGCGCGGCCGTGAGGGCGGGATACCCGAGGGCCGACTGCAGATGCAGGAACAGCAGATACGTGAAGGACGGCACCCCGGAGTTGAACGCGAACACCAGCAGCACCCCCGCACGCGCCCTCCGGTCGCGGAACAGTGACGGATGTACCAGGGGATTCGGCCGGTGCGGGAGAGTCAGGGCGAAGTAGCCGAGAACGGCCGCGGAAACGGCCAGAGTCGCCCATGTCCACCAGGGCCAGCCGGCTTCCCCTCCCAGCGTGAGCGGCAGCACCAGCGCACCGAAGCCCACGCTGGTCAGCAACACGCCCAGCCCGTCCATGCGTTGTCCGGCCGTGCCTCGCGTGCGAGACAGTACGGTCGCGCCCGCGAGCGAGACGAGTGCCACCGGCACCGTGACCAGGAACACCGAGCGCCAGCCGAGACCGAAGAGGTCGGCGCCGACGAGGAGTCCGCCGGTCAGCGGCCCGGCCAGCGACGCCACTCCCACCGTGGCACCGAACAGGCCGAGAGCCCGTGGGCGCCGGGCAGCGGGGACGGCGACCTGGATGATCGACAGAACCTGCGGGGCGACCAAGCCGCTGCCCGCGCCCTGGACCAGCCGGGCCGCGATGAGGAACGTGGCATCGGGAGCACACCCGGCGGCTACTGAACCGGCCATGAAGACGACGGCGCCCAGCACGAACAGCCGCTGGTAGCCGTACCGGTCGCCGAGGCGCGCGGCCGTGATGAGCATGCCCGCCGCCACCGGCCGCGAGCCGTCCCGCGCTCGGGGACGGGGAACCCGTCACGGGCCGAGGCCGGCTCACGAGGCGAGGACCGCGGCGAGCTCGCCCGGCCGGGCTGCGAACGGGCTGTGGCTGCCGGGCAGGGTACGCACAGTGAACGGGTTACCGGGGAAGGCACGGTCGGCTTCCGCGATCATCAGGTCCTGCGCGGCCGGTGCCAGCGCCCGGTCCTCGGCGCAGCGCAGGAAAGTTCGTGGAATTCGTCCCCACCGTGCCGCGGTCAGGGTGACCGGAGCCGTCGGGATCGCCAGGGGCAGATCAGGGCTCAGCGCGGACCGCCACCGGTCAAAGCGGTCCAGCGGGGTGTCGTGGTAGTGGGTTTCCCGCAGTTCGTCGAGGTAGGCGGGATCCGGTGAGAGCGGATTGATCCTTACGGCGCCCAGGGCCTCGGGGTCGCCGAGGTTCAGGTTCTGGCCCAGCGCGGTGGCGTTCTCGGGTGAGCCCAGGTAGTCGAAGAACCGCGGCCGCCCGGCCGGGACGAACGCGGACAGGTAGACGATTCGGTCCACCAGCTCGGGCGCCCGCTCCGCGGCCAGGGACGATGGACCGCCGCCCGCGCTGTGCGCGACGAGCACGACAGTGCGATGGTGACGCACCTGGCGCAGGACGCTCAGTACTGCCTCGGCGCAGTCGTCCATCGTCAGGGGGGCGAGCCGTGACTTCTCGGTCAGCAGGCCCGGCTGGCCGGGCAGCAGGTATCCGGTGGGCAGGGGTGCGTCGAAGCCGTGCCCCGGCATGTCGACGGCCACGCTCGCAGCGCCCAGTCCGGCCAGCGCGCGCTGCGTCGCTGCCCACTGTCCGGAGCTGTGCCAGGCGCCGTGCACGAAAACGAAGACGGTGTCGGTCAGGGATACGTTCTTCATGGCTCCATTCCAGACAGGAACCACAGCGCCATCCATTCATAGATCTGGTAAGTGGCGTGGCAATATCTTTGAGGTCTTGTCGGCAGCCGATGGGATCGATGGGATGGAGGGCGAGTCATGGAAGCGCGACACCTGCGGTACGCGGTTGCTCTCGCCGAGCACGAACATTTCGGCCGGGCGGCCGGCGAACTGGGCATCGCGCAGCCGCCGCTGTCCAAGCAGATCGCCGACCTGGAGCGCGAGGTCGGGGCCCGCCTGTTCGACCGCACACGTCAGGGGGTGTTCCCGACCGCCGCCGGTGAGGCGTTCCTCGCGCGGGCACGCCGGGCGCTCGACGAGATCGCGGCGGCCACGATCGACGCGGGCCGGGCCGCGCGCGGCGAGACGGGACGTCTGCGCCTCGGCTTCATCGCCTCGGCACTGCTCGACCCGCTGCCGGGCGTCCTGAGCCGGTTCGGCCGTGAACGGCCCGACGTGAGACTGGAACTGCACGAGATGGCGACCAGCCGCAGCAGCTCAGCTCTCGTCGCCGGGGAGCTGGACGTGGCCCTCACCCTCGGCCCGCCACGGGGTGCCGGAGCCGAGCATCTCGCGTCCCTTCCGATCGGACGCGACCACGTGATCGCTGTGGTAAGTACGGTGCACCCGTACGCGGGTCAACAGTCGGTAAGTGCCGACCAGTTGCGGCGACAGCCGCTGATCGTGTCGGCCGGCGAGGACGAGCCCGCTGTAGTCGCCGGACTGCGCACCCTGCTGGGCACGGACTCATCGGCTCTCGGCGGCGCGACCGTCGCGAGGGACGTGCACACGATCATCGGCCTCGCCGCCTCGGGCGTGGGCGTCGGCCTGGGGCCGTCCCGTATGAGGGCGGTCCCGCGTCCGGGAGTGCGGTTCTGTGAAGTGACCCCGCGCACGTCCCTGCCCGATCTCGTCCTGTCCTTCGCGGCCCGCGATCACTCCCCGGTGCTGCGCGCCTTCCTCGACACCATCCGGAAGAACTGCCCCGACGTCGGTGCCGCACTCAACGACCGGCTCCGGCTCCACACTTGATTCGGGTCGGTCATCCCTTCGCCTGCGCGTGTCCGGCCTTCCGGCACGGGTCGGCCTCGGCGTGAGGCGCCCGGCGTACACGAGCGCGTCTCAGAACGCCGCATCGGCCCGCAGGCCAAGTACCTGTCACCGCTCGCCGCAGTCACCGAAGAGGCTGAGTGCAGACCTGACGGGGCATCCAGGCGTCGGGGCTTGCGCCGGAGGCGTCCGCGAAGTCCCCCGATCGGTGCGACCGCGTCCAGCAGTGCCAGGAGTTGGGTGCTGTCGTCGCGGTTGCCGCCGGTGAGCGTGACGGCGGGTTTCGAGGCCGAAGCGGTCGGAGGAGATGCGCAGACGGGCTCCCGGCCGCTTGTGGGCGCAGGCAGCCAGGTGGTCGTAGAGGTTGAGGGTGACCTGGCCCCATGGGCGTGCGCGGGGACGTCGGTAGCCCAGCAGGGCCAGGAAGGCCGTCTGTGGAGATGCTGGTCATGCGCGAGCTTCACACCCCCGCAGGGCAGCGGCCAGTGGTTCTCGCGGTGCGTCGGGCCAACCTTGCTGTCGGTCCGGGGCTCTCCGTGCAAGGGCCTGCTGGGACCACACCACGGGGAGCGATACTCCGCCATGATGACGGGCGTCCGGTGCGCTCTCTCAGACGCTCAACTGACCTGCGAATACCGGATTTGCATTGCGGGGATGATACTCCACCGGGCGATGGCCGAACGTGGCCCCCATGAGATCAAGGCCGCTGAGCGGCATGTTTGCATGTGTTGGTGATCGTTAACGCACAGGAAATATCCGAGCCGCGGACGTACGTGGACCGCATTCTGGAGCACTGGAACAAGGACGAGGACGCCGAGGCGCTCGTCCAGGGGGCGCAGCGGCTGACCAGAGGGGAAGCCCGGCGGCAGCTGTTCAGGCTGGGGCATGCGCTGCGGGGGCAGGGGCTCGCGCCCGGTGACGGGGTGGGGCTTTTTCTGGCCAACCGTGTCGACTCGGTCCTCGTTCAGCTCGCCGTCCATCTCATCGGCTGTCGCGTCGTCTTCTTGCCGCCCGAGCCGGGGCCCGGCGAGCTCGCCGCGCTCGTCGAGCAGTCCCGGGCGCGCGCCGTGGTCACCGACCCGCTCTTCGCGGAACGGGCCGCCGATGCGGCCGGCCGCAGCGTCCACGCCCCCGCACTGCTCAGCCTCGGCCCGTGTGAGCAGCGGTGCGCGGACCTGCTGGCCCTGGCGGCCGAGTGCCCGGACGCGCGCCCCGACGGTGTGCCCGCCCCGGGAGCGGACGAGGTCGTCACCGTCCTCTACACCGGCGGAACCCTGGGCCGCCCCAAGCTCGCCGCGCACACCCACCGGCTCTACGACATGCTGGTCGACCTGATGACGGACGCCGCGGAGGACTCCGGCCCCGCGTTCTTCCCGACCATGGACCCGAGCACGGACAGGGTGCTCGCCGCCACGCTGCTCACGCACGGCAGCGGCCATCTCACCTCGATCCAGGCCCTGGTGACGGGGTCCGCCCTGGTCGTGCTGCCCGAGTTCGAAGCGGGCGCGGCGCTGACGGTGCTGCGCGAGGAGCGGATCACCGCCACCATGTTCGTGCCGCCCATGATGTACGCGGTGCTCGACCATCCGGAGTGCAAGCCGGGCGTCCTGCCCGCGCTGCGGCGGATCGCCGTGGGCGGCGCGGCCACGTCGCCCAGCCGGCTGCAGCAGGCGGTCGAGGTCTTCGGGCCGGTGCTCGGCCAGGGCTACGGGCAGTCGGAGGCGCTCGCCATCGCCGCGTTCGGCGCGGAGGAGCTCGCTTCGGAGTGTGCCCTGCGCCCCGAGCTCTGGCGCAGCTGCGGTCGCGCGATATCCGACACCGAGATCGAGATCCGTGCCGAGGACAGCACTGCGGCGTTGCCCGTCCGGCAGGTCGGCGAGGTGTGTGTCCGGGGCAACGCGGTGATGCTCGGCTACTACGAGGACCCGGAGCGCACCGCGGCGGCACTGCAGGACGGCTGGCTGCGCACCGGCGACCTGGGCTACCTCGACGCCGAGGGCTACCTCTATCTCGTCGACCGGGCCAAGGACATCATCGTCACCGGCAGCACCAGCGACAACGTCTACTCCAGAGTCCTGGAGGACTTCCTGCTCACGCTGCCCGGTGTGCGCAACGCGGCGGCGCTGGGCGTCCCGGACGAGGAGTACGGGGAAGCCGTACAGATCTTCCTCGCCACGGCCGAGGGTGTCGAGATCGACCCGGAGGCGGTCGGCGCGGCGGTGACCGCCGAGCTGGGAGAGCTGTACACGCCCCGGAAGACGGTGCTGCTTGACCAGCTGCCGACGACCAAGGTCGGCAAGGTGGACAAGAAGGCGCTGCGCGCCGCGTGGACGAGCGGCGCCTTGACCACGCCATAGGCTCTGCTGATATGGAGGCACCCGGCCGGTTCGGAGTCAAGTGCGCTGTGAACACAGGATTGCAACCCCCGCGTCCTCGGACAGGTTCGTCCAGCGCATCCAGCGCCCGTCGATGCCGTGCTTCCAGCCAGCTTCCACGAGTGGCCTGGTTGCGGCGGTGACGGACTTCTCGTCCACGGCACTGCCGACGGCTATGTCCCATCCATCACCGGCGAGGTGGGCCGGCAGCTCCTGCAGCACGGGGGCAGGGGTTGCACCAGTCACGGTGAGAGGCCACATGTGGTCCGAGACGCGAGTCTCGTACGCGGCGACGGCCCAGGCGCTCTCGTGGGCGGGGACGGCGTGGATGCGCTCGATGCGCAGGGTCTGGGATTCGTGCATCGCGTGGGGGGGGCTCGTCGGGCCAGGCGCGTTCCCTGCCAAGTTCTGCGTGTTGAGCTGCGGATATGAACAGATGAGGGGCGGGTGAGCTGCCGGAGGCCGCTCACCCGCCCCTCGTTCCACCCGCGTCAGTGCGGCTCGGTCGTCGCCCAGGCTCGGGCGTGGAGGTACGGCTCGAGTCGTCGGCGGGGATCCCGTCCTGCAGGGCCGAGGCTGCCAACGCACTGCTTGTTGACGCAGTCCTACGACATCTGAAGGGCTGACTGCTGTGGCTGGGGCTTGGTACGTTCTGGGGCGTGACGCTGCGTTCGGTGGATCTGCGCAAAGAGCCTGTGGAAGCCGTACTGGATCGTGCGGAGCGCATGGTGCTCGACGTCGTCCGTGCCGACCGGGACCGCGTCAAGGGCCGGACGCCGCGAGCCAGACGGGAATGAACTGGCAGGAAGCCGCGCTCCTCGGCGAGCCACCCACAGCTGGGGCGTGGTCTGCTGACGGCGCTACCGCTGGGCGGAGCATGTCACCGGTTGGCCTGCTGCTCCCTTCTTTTGGTCCAGAACGCGGTCGTCGCCTTCCTGCAGGAGGCAGTGCGCCACGCCTTTGCCAGTGGGTACGACCTTGAGGCGTGGAGTGTGGCCGCCGTCCTCCTGGGTGCTCCATGTGGCTCCGTTCACCTTGGCTGGCATGCTTACCGCGCCATTGGGCCCATCGATGTAGTCGTGCCTGACGGATTGCAGGTTGCCTCCTTCGGTCCATGCCTTGTACGTCACGTCGGGACTCTTGGCACCGCAAGCCGTCAGGAGTCCGCAGGCAACAGCCAGCCCCGCTATCGTGGTGATGAGCTTTGGGTTTGATCCGCTTTGACGGACATCCGAGATCAGGGGCCCTGCCCCGGAAGGATGTCCATCATGGAGAGCATGGGGAAGAAGAAGCCACGCCCTCGCCGCTCGTTCACGCCGGAGTTCAAGGCCGAGATCGTCGAGCTGTGCCGACGCGGTGACCGCTCGGTCGGCCAGGTGGCCAAGGACTTCGACCTGACAGAGACCGCGGTGCGGCTGTGGGTCAGCCAGGCTGAGGTCGACGCCGGTGAGAAGGATGGGCTGACCAGCAGCGAACGCGAGGAACTGGCCGCCTTGCGGCGGGAGAATCGCCGACTGCGCGAGGACGTCGACATCCTCAAGCGAGCCACGGCTTTCTTCGCGAAGGAGACCCGGTGACGGTGCACCCGTTCATCGAGGCGGAGAAACGCGCTGGTCACAGCGTCAAGCGCGCATGTGAACTGCTCAAGGTCTCCCGAACCGCCTTCTACGCCCGCCGTAGCGGCAAGCCCGGTCCCCGCACCGTCCAGGACGCCGAGCTGACCCGGCGGATCGCCGCAGTCCACGAGCATTCACGCGGTACCTATGGGGCCCCGCGCGTTCATGCGGTACTCAAGCAGGAAGGCGCCGGCTGCGGCCGCCGCCGGGTTGCCCGGCTGATGCGGGCGGCCGGTTTGGAGGGCCGGCACCGCAGGCGACGGCACACCACCACGATTCCTGATCCTCGATCCGCCCTCCGGCCCGACCTCGTGGTCCGCGACTTCGCCCCCGACGCCGCGGGACTCGATACCCGCTGGTGCGGCGACATCACCTACGTCCCGACCGACGAGGGCTGGCTCTATCTGGCCACGGTCATCGACATCGCCTCGCGGCGGGTGGTGGGCTGGGCCACCGCCGACCACCTGCGGACCGATCTGGTCGCCGATGCTCTGCGATCTGCCTGCCAGCAGCGTCGCCCTGCCCATCCGGTGATCTTCCACTCGGATCGCGGCTGCCAATACACCAGTCAGCAATTCGCCGCCCTGGCATATGAGTTGGACGTCCGTCTCTCTGTCGGACGCACCGGACAATGCTGGGACAACGCCCTTGCCGAGTCCTTCTTCGCCACCATCAAACGTGAGTTGCTCGGCACCGCCGCCTGGCCCAGTCGGGCCTCTGCCCACACCGCGATCTTCGACTTCATCGAGGGCTGGTACAACTTGCACCGACTGCACAGCAGCCTTGGTTACCGCAGTCCCGCCGACTACGAGACCGCCCTCGCGGCCTGACCACCACACCAAGGGTGTCCGTCAAAGCGGAACAAGCTCACTTCGTGGCTGCTGGCACGGGGAATGTGGGCATGATGTGGCCTCTCAGTGAGTTCACTTGGGTGTGGGGTCGGGGAAGGATCTGTCGCCGAAGAGGACTCGGCTTGCCGCGGCCCGGCCGAACGGTGTGCGTAGCAGGGTGAATCCCGCTGCTGCTGTGGCAGGCGTCCGTACGCGGGCCAAAATCCCGCGCAGCATGAGTCGTCCGCGGAAGTGGGGGCGGAGTGCGGCTCCGTCGTAGTTGGCCATCGTGTCGGGTTTTCCGGTGCGCAGTGCGTCGTCGAGGACTTCGGCTGCGAGTTGCGACTGCCGTAGGCACGGGTCCAGGCCGCCGGCGGTGAGGGGGGAGACCGCGCCTGCTGCATCCCCCACGAGAAGCCCGTCGGCGCAGCTGATCCTGCGCAGCAGGCCGCCGACAGGGATGGGGCCTGCGCGCCGCTCCACCGTTTCGGGACGTTCGACTCCGGTCAGCCCGGGCGCTGAGGCGCTGAACTGCTCCATCGCACGGCGAAGACCGTCTGGATAGCGGTCGGCGTAGCCCGCGACCCCGACGTGGGCGTGTTGCCCGTCGTTGATCACCCAGGCCAGGTAGCCGGGGGCGAGTGAGGGGTCGAGTACGCAGTGGAATGTCGGTGGTTGGTCGCTTCCGGGGAGTTCGAAGACCTCTTCGGCGCCGACGATCAGGTGGTGGTTGCGGTCGAGAGCGAGGTCGCGGGCGACTCTTGAGCGGGCCCCGTCGGCGCCGACGATGAAGCGGGCCCGGACCGTGGTGGGTCCGTCGCGACCGGCAAGGTGGAAGGTGTTGCCCTGCCGGCCGGTGTAGCGCGTGCCCAGTGCGATGCGGACGCCGGCGTCGACCGCGGTGGCGGCCGTCGCTTCGTAGAGTGGTCCCATGTCGCCCACCCGGTATTCGTCGCGGGGGCTGGTGAGGCTGACCGGGCGGCGCAGGTCAGGGGGGTAGAGGACCACGCGTCGGATCGGTGGTCCGAGGCAGTCGGGGGGCAGCGGGAAGTCGTCGAGGGTCTTCCGTACGAAGATTCCTGTGGTGCGGATCGCGCCGGCAAGGTTCGTTCGGCGTTCGACCAGGAGCACGTCGTGGCCTTGTCGGGCGAGGAGTGTGGCGGTGTTGAGTCCGGCCAGGCCGGCCCCGACCACCAGTACGTCGGCGCCGTCTGTGCCCCCGAGGCGGCAAGCGAGGCGTGCTGTCGTCATATCTGCTCTGTTCGTTGTGGAGTCCGTCATCGGTGCGTGCGGCGCGCGGCGGGCGCCGACCGGCGACGGGCAGTAGTACGGCTAGGCCCGTGCCGCGATGAGGTGTGCGGATGTCGTCGTCAGGTCGTCACTCGGGAGCTTGCTGACGATCAGGCGGAGGGGTCGCGCAGCAGGGATGGCCGGGGGCGTCGTACCTGGTGCGCGTGTGCAGGTGGCCGGCTACCGTGACTGGGTCACCGCGGCGGGGAGGGGGCTGGGACGGATGTTCCGGATTCTTGCGCAGCCTTGTCCCCGTCCCCGGGGCCGTCGGGCTCCCAGCGCAGCAGGTCTCCGGGCTGGCACTCAAGCACCTCGCACAGCGCGGCGAGCGTGGTGAAGCGCACCGCCTTGGCGCGGCCGTTCTTGAGCACCGCCAGGTTGGCGGGTGTGATCCCCACGCGGTCCGCCAGTTCGCCCACGGACATCTTCCGTCTGGCCAGCATCACGTCGATGTCGACGGCGATCGGCATCAGATCACCTCGGCCAGCTCGGCCCCCAGCTGCGACGCCTCGACGTCGCGTGCGACGGCTTGTGCGAGGAGCATCCGCAGCACGAGCACGATGAGTGCGTTCCCGAAGATCGCCAGGCTGATCCCGCCCAGCAGGGCCACAACGCCCGGGGGGACGACAACGCCAGGCGCCAGGACCGCCCCGAGCGCGAGCACCAGGAGCGAGGCCGCCACGAACGCGCCCATCACGAGATGGACGTAGCGGAATGCGGCGTGGGAGAACACGGTTCCGCGTTGCGCCATCGTTACCAGCCGCCACACGCAGACCAGGACCACCTGAACCGTCACGACACCCAGGACCATGATCACGAGGACCGGAGTGCGGCGGTCCACAAGGATGCTCTCCTCCATGGCGCCCGTCAGCATCGCCACCATTACTGCCTGGGCGGAGACCGCCCCGGCGTGCAGCGCCACCATCACGGCACGCAGCGCGAGCACTGTCAGCTTTCCCAACGTCGCTCCCTCGATCGAATATCGATAGAAAGCTATCGAATGTCGATAGGAGTGGCAAGTTGGGTCCGTCGACGGGACGGGCCTGCGCGCCTCCCGAGTTCCTGACGCACTGAGGCGAGCCGCTTCCAGGGCGCACGTGGAGCGGCTGGAGCACGGCACCGAGGTCCAAGCTCGGGCTGGCCTCCGCGGCGGGGTTGGCGCCCGTCCCACGTGAATCCGGCCGCCGCACGGACAGCCACCCCCCGCCCACGCGCTGCAGCCGCTGCCCACGAAGGGTGTTCCGCATGTCCGTACAGACCAGCATCATCCGAGAGCGGCCGAACCGGGACTTCTGCCTCAAGAAGCGCGGCGAGGGCTCCCAACGCGTCCAGGCCGTGATGGCCCCGGTCCGCCGACAAGTCGGCGTCCTGTGGGCCCTCCTGCGCGACAACCGGGTCTTCACCCCCGAGCTGCAAGTCGTGCACGCGGCTTGACTCCATCATGGAGACTCCAGGGGAACGAGGCGGAAGGTGCCACGTTCATTCTTGAAGCGCCAGGTCAGCCCGGTCTTCGTCCGCGGGGCCCAAACCCGGATCAGCCGTTTGGCTCACCCGCACCCCGGCCGTCATCCTCCGGTCTGACCTTCGGGCCGCGAGATGGGTCAGGGTTACGTTTCCGACCCGTAGCGTCATCGCTACGCGGCGACCTGGCGTACCACCCTCACTGCATCCTTGATAGCTCTTCGTCGCCGCGGTTCTCTTGCGCTGTGCCCGACCGCAACAACCGTGCCGCCGACGACCAGCCGGCCTCGGCAACTCGTGCTCGGGTACGGCATGACCCCGGCACTCCACCTGCCCACCCCTGAACGTTGAGTCGGGGTCGGGCGGCCCCATACGAATCGAGCGGGAGCCAGTGACTGCACCCTGCGCTTCTCTTCCCGCTCGGGAGGCATACCGTGTCTGACCGCCACCGTGGTGCCGCGGCCGATCGCCTGGGTGTCGACCACGTCGGAGGGCGGAACGCACAACCTCGCACCCGCGAAGTTCTGAGGGGGGTCTGACTGACGACGAGTGGGCGGTGCTGGATCCGCTGCTGCCGAAGAGCAATATCCGGTGCGGGCGGTGGCGGGATCATCGGCAGGTGATCAACGGGATCGTCCATCGGCTCAGCACCGGTTGCCAGTGGCGCGAGCTGCCCGTCGACGGATGCGGGAGGCACCTGCCTTGCCCCGACTTCGGTGTCGACGAGTAGGGGAGGCAGCGCCCACGGAGAACCTGCGGGACTGATGGCTCGCTTCGAATTTCCCCACACTGTGTTCATGGATGGCCAAACCAGCTCAGTGATCCCGCCCAATGCGTTCTGCCCCGGGAACTGCCGCTGTGGACGGGTCTTCTAGGGTGCGGGCATGATCTCGCGAAGCTACCTTTCCGAATTGTTCTCGCTGGACGGCCGGGTCGCCGTGGTGACGGGCGGCAGCTCCGGCATTGGCCGGGCCATTGCCGGGGCTCTCGCGGGAGCGGGGGCGAGCGTGGTGATTGTGGCGCGCAAGGAGTCGGAGCTGGCCGCCACGGTCGACGAGCTGGCGGCGGACGGCTGTCGGGCAGCCTGGGTGAGCGCCGACCTGGGCTCCCGCGACGGGGTGCGCGCGGCGGCGGAGCAGGCAGCCGAGGTGTTCGGCGAGCCGGACATTCTCGTCAACAGCGCCGGGATCAACCTGCGGCCCCCGATGGGCGAGTTGGGCGAAGAGGTGTGGGACGCCACGATGGCGGTGAACCTGGAGGCGCCCTACTTGTTGGGCCAACGGTTCGGGCCCGGGATGGCCGAGCGGGGCTTCGGGCGGATCATCCACGTCACCTCCCAGCAGGCGCACCGGGCGTTCGTCCAGAGCGGCGCCTACGGGGTTTCCAAAGGGGCGCTGGAGTCGCTTGCCCGCTCGCAGGCCGAGGCGTGGTCGCCCCACGGCGTCACCTGCAACACGCTGGTGCCCGGCTTCGTCATGACCCCGCTCAATGAGCGGTTGTCCTCCGATCCGGAGAAGGTGGCGGCGCTGGCCGCGCGCACGATGGTCGGGCGCAACGGCCTGGCCGAGGACTTCGCCGGAGCAGCGGTGTTCCTGGCCGGCCGCGCCTCCAGCTACGTCACCGGGCAGGCGATCTTCGTCGACGGCGGACTCTCCGTTCACTGAGCCCAACACCGCATAGCCACTGACGCCGTAGCGAGCGTCTTTGGCCCCGGCTTGCCTCCATGGGATGACGCCGTTGACGGCAGTCGACCGCGCAGACGTTGGCGGGTGCCATCCGGACTCATCGACATCTCGGCCTG
Source organism: Streptomyces angustmyceticus (assembly GCF_019933235.1). Lineage (NCBI taxonomy): Bacteria > Bacillati > Actinomycetota > Actinomycetes > Kitasatosporales > Streptomycetaceae > Streptomyces > Streptomyces angustmyceticus. The sequence continues at coordinate 7,872,525 of NZ_CP082945.1, forward strand.
CCGGCGTGCGTCAGCGCCTCCCAATCCGTTCGAGAAACGCTGCTGCGCGTCATCTGCAGAGCCGTGCAACCTCTCCACGATCCCGGCGGGACAGCGGCGAGTTCGCTGCTCAGCCTGGGTGCGCCGTGGTGGTCATCGGCCTTCCGGTCGTGCTCAGGCCAGGGTGGATATGCAGAACGGGTGGCCTGCGGGGTCCAGCAGGACCCGCCACCGGTCGGGGGCCGGCTGGAACTCGGGCCTGACGGCCCCCAGGGCCAGCAGCCGGGCCTGCGCGGCATCCAAGTCATCGACGCCCAGTTCGATGTGGGCCTGCTTTTCCTGGGAAGGGGCCGGCCAGGTGGGACGGCGGTAGTCGGCCAGTCGGTTGAACCCCAGTCCGGCCGCGCCTTCCTGGCCGAGGAGGACGAAGTCCTCGGTGGAGAAGACGACGGGCAGACCGAGGGCCTCGCCATAGAAGCGGGCCAGTTCGGCGGGGTCCGGGCAGTCGAAGGTGACGGCCGAGTAGCGGAACGTGGGAGCGGAGGTGTTTTCCGTGGTCATGCAGAGGACCCTAGGACGGGACCAGGACAGATTCGGTCCTGGTCATGTGGAACACTCGGGAACGTGATCAGCGCATCCGCCCGCCTGCTGCGTCTGGTCTCCTTGCTGGCCGCCAAGCCGTCGTGGACCTGCGGCGAGCTGGCCGACCGGATGGCGGTCACCGACCGCACGGTGCGGCGGGACATCGCCAAGCTCCGGGAACTCGGCTACGCCATCGAGTCCGACCCGGGACCATGGGGCGGTTACCGTCTCCGCGCCGGAGCCCGGACGCCGCCGCTGATCCTCGATGACGAGGAAGCACTCGCCGTGGCTGTCGGACTGCGTGAGGCCGCGCTCAGCGGTGCTCTCGGCGGCGACCAGGCCGCGCTGTCGGCGCTGCTGAAACTGCGGCAGGTTCTGCCTCAGCGCATTGCGGATCGGCTGACTGAGATGGACGACGCCTTCGTACACACCCCTAGACCCGACGAGCCACAGATCACGCCCGGCATGCTGCTGGAACTGGCGGCCGCGTGCCGCCGAGGCGAGCGTGCCCAACTGTCGTACCGCGACTGGGAAGGAAAAGCCACGGTCCGGGACGTCGACCCGTACCGCCTCGTTCACACGGGACGCCGCTGGTACTTCGTCGCCCGGGAGGTGACGCGGGACCAATGGCGAACCTTCCGTGCCGACAGGGTCGACCGACTGCAGCCAACCGGGCACGCGGTGGAACTCATCGACCCACCCGACCCGGCGCTGCTCGTCTCGCGCTCCGTCGCCAACGGCCCCTACCCGCTCTCTGCCACGATCCGTCTCCCGGTGTCCATGGACCAAGCCCTGCGGCTGATTCCTGCGACGGTCGGCACCCACCGTCCCGAAAGCCCCGACACCACGATCGTCGACATCGGCGGTCCCGACGCGGACGGGCTCGCCAGGTACCTCCTCAGCCTGGCCACACCCCTGCGAGTCCTCGCACCAGACGCTGTCCGGCAGGCCCTGCTACGCCGTACTCAAGAACTCTTCGAGGACAACGCGAACGGTCAGTCCCGGTAGAGCGACGTTGCGCAGGAACGAACTCTGGCCCAATGACCAGAACAAGGCGCCGCTGATCGGAGAGACACGGCCTAGTCGAGGTACCTTACGACGTTCTTCGTCGTACATATGACGATGCGCGCCTGTTCCAGGTGAAGGCGATGGGCACGTTGCGCGGGGTTCCGTCTCTGGAGACGTAGGCCAGGCGGGTCACGTCACGGGTCGGCAGCTCCTGGCTGATCGGACGGTCCCGAACTTCGATGATCTCGTTCGGCTGCATGGTGTTCCTGCTTCTCAGTGCAGTTGTTCGGCCAGTCCGACGATGATGCCCTCCGGGCCGCGGAGGTAGCAGAGCAGATAGCTGTCCTCGAACCGGGCGATCTCGCCGACGAGTTCGGCGCCGTGAGGACGCAGGCGGGCCACGGTGTCCTCGATGTCGTCGACGGCGAACATGACGCGGTGCGTGCCCAGGATGTTGTGCGGCCGGTTGCGTGGCCCGGCGCTGATCGCCATGCTGGTTTCTCCTTCTACCTCGTGCGGCCGGTGGTGGCCGCTGATGTTCCTGGGACGGAGCCGGTGGCACGTTCTCGACATCCTCTGCCGTTCATCCCCTCGCCGCACCCGTCCGGGCCCGCCGCGTAGGGTTCCCGACTCTCGGCGTACTTCTGGGGCATCAAAGTCCTGTGCACCACGGTCGGCGAGACGCGACCGACCTGCTGACCGAGAAGCTCGGTCTGGGCACAGTGATCACCAGTGTGTTGTTCTTGGTGACCATCCTCAGTCTGGTGGTGTTTTTGACGGTCATCCGAAGGGACGGCCGGACCAGGCAAGCCGTCGAGGGTGGGCGGTCTGTATGTCCACGGTGCTGGTCCGCTATGCCGTACCCGGATCGATTTCAACAGATGTCTCTTGCACGGGAGCCGGACGAGGGTGAGTCTGGGAGCCGTCACGACGTCTTCTTCTTGGCGATCGTGGTTCTCGCGGCGGCTGGATATGGGACAAGCCGTGGGTATCGGTGCTGCAGTAGACCAAGCCGTCGTGATCGACGTCTTGGGGGGTGATGGTGCCGTCGTCGTACACCAGCCAGGCGAGCACCGGGCGGTCCTCGCTGGTGGGACCTGTCGGGGTGTCGAGGTGGTAGCAGGCCGTCCAGCCCATGCCCGGGAGTGCGGTGATGACGCGGGGGCGGCGCTCGTAGCCGAGGAAGCCGGGATGCAGATCGGCCCGGATGATCCGGCCGCTCTGTGCGTCGTGGATGTAGCCGACCAGTTCTTTCTCGCAGCGCCACCAGTGCACGACGTCGCACTCCTCCGGCCCAACCGCGTCATGGTCGACGAGGGCCACCCACTGCTGCTCGGCCAAGGAGACGCACTCCGGCGCGGCTGCCATGACGGCGACGACATCGGGGAGCGGGGACGAAGCCGGTTGAGAGGGGGCCATGGTGCCAAGACCTTTCCGGTGAGGTGGAGCAACTGCTCGAACGCTGCCGGGTATCCGACGGATCGTGGGCGTGGACGTGACACTGTGAGGCCCCGAGGTGGGGGAGTCGTCAGGTCTGTGCCCGCTCCTCGGTCCTCGCGCCGGTTGCCGCGGGGCGGGCTGTCGTCAACCAGCGTGTGATCACCGGGGTCACCAGCACGACGATCAGTAGCCGCAGGCTCTGCACCGTCGAGATCAAGGCGACATCCGCATGCGAGGAGACCGCCGTGGCGAGGACCGCGTTGATCCCGCCGGGGGTCGTGGCGAGATAGGAGTCGACTACGGGGGTGCCCGTGAGCTTGGCGAAGAGCCACGCCAGCCCCGCGCAGCCTGTGCAGACCGCGGCGATGGCCGTCAGGATCGAAGGCATGAGACGCCGTACACGAACGAGTGTCTCCCGGGTGAAGCGCACCCCTACGTCGAGGCCGACGAAGACAAAGACGAGGTTCTGGAGCAGGCCGGCTGGGGCGAATCCCGGCACGGCGCCGCTCAACGTGACCACGAGTGCGGCCAGCATGGGGCCGATCAGCGAGGGTGTGGGCACCCGCAGCCGGCGGCCGGCCAGGACGCCGGCGACCGACACGGCGGCGAGGGTGAACAGGCCGGTCAGCTGGTCGGAGCCCATGACCAGGGGGAGGAAGCCACTGCCCTGACCACCGATACCCGTGTGGCCGGCGGAGCCCGCCGCTGACGCGGATGCCAGCCAGTGGGCGGCCAGAGGCGCGGTGGTCGCCACCAGCCCCACCCGCAGGTATTGGGTGAAGGCGACCATGCGCACATCGGCTTGGAGTTCGTCGGCGCAGGTGACGATCGCCGCTGAACCGCCCGGCACCATGCCGAGGACGGCACTGGGACGGCTCAACCGTCCCCCGCGTGCCAGGAACCAGGCGACGGCGACGCTCAGCGCGATGGTGGCGGCGGTGACTGCGGTCAACGGCAGCGCGACGGGCGCCGCGGCGGTGAGGGCGGGCCAGGTGAGGTAGCTGCCCATGAGCGCGCCTACGAGAGCTTGAGCCGTGCGGTTCGCCGGGGCAGGTACTCGCTCACGCACTACGCCCGTCAGCGCCAGCGCGGCGCCGACCAGCAAAGAACACAGAAGGTAGGGGGCCGGCACACCGAAGGCGGCGGCTGCCAGGCCCGCCGCGTACGCCGCCGCGGCAATCAGTGCCCAGCGTCCGGCGGGGGCCGGTCGGGATTTTCGGACTTCGGTCGGGTGTGGGGCGGGCTTCGCGGTGCCGGGCGAGGGCGTGTGCTCTCGCTGCAGCGCGGAAGTCGGAGCCACGAGGACGCCTTTCGTTCGCAAGAGGCATGTCCCGGGAGACGGGATGTCCCACAAGACATCTGCTCCGCCACTGTGCGGCAACGCCCCTGAGCTGCGGCTGAGAGTCGCTGAGCGCACGCTGAGGGCATCCTGAGAGAACGCTGAGAGCAGGCGAGTGACCAGGCGCGAAGCCTCTAGACTCGAAACCGGAGATCAGCCCTATGGCTGGCCCCATCGCGTTGCGAGGAGATTCGGGTGCGCGTGCTGGTAGTCGAGGACGAGCGACACATCGCCGCCGCGGTGGAACGGGGGCTGCGCGCCGAGGGGTTCGCCGTGGATCTGGCCGAGGATGGCGAGAAGGCGCTCATCCTGGCCCGCCACAACGTCTACGCCGTGATCGTGCTGGACCTGATGCTGCCCGGCCGCAACGGCTACGACGTCTGTCGGACGCTGCGTGCCGAGGACGTGAGCACCCCGGTGCTCATCTTGACGGCCAAGGACGGCGAGTACGACGAGGCGGACGCCCTCGACCTCGGCGCCGACGACTACCTCACCAAGCCGTTCTCCTTCGTCGTCCTCCTCGCCCGGATTCGCGCTCTGCTGCGCCGCAGCTCCCCCCAGCGCTCCGCGGTGCTGAGCGCCGGGGACCTATGGCTGGACCCCGGCGCCCACCGCTGCGGGCGCGGGGAGAACGCTTTGGAACTCACTCCGCGCGAATTCGGGCTTCTGGAATTCCTGTTGCGCCACCCCGACACCGTGGTGAGCAAGGGCGAACTCCTCAGCGAAGTCTGGGACGCCTGGTTCGACGGGGATCCCAACATCGTCGAGGTGTATGTCGGATACCTCCGCCGCAAGATTGACACCCCCTACGGCCGCACAGCGATCGAGACGGTACGAGGAGTCGGATACCGGCTCAACGGGAAAGGGGGCTGAGCCGGAGTGCGCCGCCTGTTCCCCCGCCTGGTGCCGACCCGCCGGCTTTGGCTGGCCAGTCGGTTGACCATGCGGTCACGGGTGACCTTGTGGGCCACCTCGATCGTCGCCATTGCCATGATCATCGCTAGCCTCGGTTTGTTGTTCGGGCTGCAGCACTCGCTGTGGAGGAACCTGGACGGAACAGCACGGCAGCGCGTATCCGACGTTGCCTCCCTCATCGAGCACCATCAACTGGTGGAACTGATCCCCTCCAACGGCGGCGACGCGGACGTGGTGGAGGTGGTGGATTCCGCAGGACGAGTGCTTGCCAGATCCGACTACGAGACGCGACCCGGCACTCCCAGCGGACTGCCGCATCCGCTGCCGCGCAGGCTCACCAAAGGCCACGCCGAGACACTGCACGACCTGCGCATCGGCGATGGCGGCGACTTCCGCGTCACCGGCAGGCCCACCAGGGTCGACGGCCGCCCAGCCACCATCGTCGCCGCCGTCTCCCTGGACCAGGCCCAATACACACTCTCCAGCCTGGCCACCGGCCTTGCCGTCGGCGCCCCGGCGCTGACCGTCCTGGTCGCCTGGACGATCTATCGCACCGCAGGACGCACCTTGCGGCCAGTGGAAACGCTACGCCGCCAGGCCACTTACATCAGCGCCACCGATCTGCACCGCCGGCTCGACCTTCCCGCCTCCCGGGACGAGGTGCACGCCCTGGCCGCCACCCTGAACGACATGCTCGCCCGGCTGGACGAGGCATCCGCCGCCCAGCGGCGTTTCGTCGCCGACGCGGCCCACGAACTGCGCAGCCCGCTCACCGCGATCCGCTCCCAACTGGAGGTGATGGCCGCCTACCCCGACCCGCAACGCGATCCGCTCGTCGCTGCGGCGCTGCTGGAAGACGCCCTGCGACTGAACGAATTGGTGGAGGACCTGCTGGCGCTGGCCCGCAGCGAGGACCCGGCAGCGCGGCGACCGAACACCCTCACCGATCTCGACGAGGTCGTCCTCGCAGAGGTACGCCGTCAGCGCGACCTGACGCCGACGAGCATCGACGCCCGAGGGGTCTCGGCAGGCCGAGTCCGGGGCGACGCCGAGGCGCTGCGCCGGGTGGTGCGCAACCTTCTGGACAACGCCCGACGGCACGCCGCACAACAGATACGAGTAACCCTCACCGCGAGTGGCGGCACCGTCGAACTCACCGTCAGCGACGACGGCACCGGCATCCCGGCGGACCAGCGCAGCCGCGTCTTCGAACGCTTCACCCGCCTGGACGAAGCCCGCTCCCGCGAGGCCGGCGGATCCGGCCTGGGCCTCGCCATCGTCGGGAAAGTCGTCACCGCCCATGGCGGCACAGCCCATGCTGATGCGGACCCGGCACCCGCCGATGGCGGCCTGGGGGGAGCACGCCTGGTCGTCAAGCTGCCCCGGGCGGATACGCCGCACAGTTCCGGCCCCGGCAGAACCTGACAACTGGGCCCCGCAAGGGCACGGTGTTAACCGTGCGCTAACCCCACGCAGAGCGGGCCCTGGCCTGCTGACGCCTAACGTCGGACCAGAGGCGCACGCCGTGGCGGCGGACCGCCGCCGCCCTCGCCGCGGGAGGTGTCCACCATGCGTCATCCGTTCGCCGCCGCCGCAACAGGTCTCGTACTCATCACCGGAACCGTGACCGGAGCAGCGGCCTGCTCGTCCACGGCAGCCGCACCACCACAACGCCCGATCACAGCGGCCGCACCCTCCAGTCCGACACCACCGCCACCAGCCGACTCCAATCCGCCCGGCGACATCCCCGACTCCCAGGTGTACGTGCCGTGGTCACCGCCCGGCGGCGGAATCACCGTGAAGGTCCCGGAAGGATGGGCGCGCACCACCCACGGGCACGAGACGGTGTTCACCGACAAGTTCAACAGCGTACGGGTGGCCCGCGGCCAGACCACGACCGCGCCGACGGTGAACTCCGTCCGCGCTCACGACGTTCCGGCCCTGCGCGCCACGAACTCCCACTTCCAGCTGATCAAGGTGGTCAAGGTGCCACGCAAGGGCGGAACAGCGGTGCTGGTCGAATACCGCGCCGATTCCGCGCCCAACCCGGTGACCGGCAAGCGCCTCGCCCTGGACAGCCAGCGGTACGTGTTCTACAAGGCCGGCCGGGGTGACGCGGTGCTGACGCTCTCGGGCCCGGTGGGCTCCGACAACGTCGACCCCTGGCGGACCGTCACGGACTCCTTCCGGTGGTCCTGATGGCCGCGCCCGTGCTCAGCGCCCGCTCCCTCTACCGGTTCTTCCGGGCCGGCGAGGAGGAGACGTTCGCGTTGCAAGGTGTCGGACTGGAGGTCGGGCGCGGTGAAACAGTCGCGGTGACCGGGCCGTCCGGATCGGGGAAGACCACCCTGCTGAACTGCCTGGCGGGGCTCGACGAACCAGACGGGGGAACGGTACTCGTGGCCGGCCAACGGCTCAGCCACCGACCCGAAAGCGAGCGGGTCGGCCTGCGTGCGCGGCACATCGGGATGCTCTTCCAGTCCGGCAACCTGTTGGACCACCTCACCGTCCGGGACAATCTCGCGCTGGTGCAGCGGCTGGCGCCGGGCCGGCATCGCCGGGGAGCGGATCAGCTTCTGGAGCGGGTCGGTATCGGTCGGCGTTCCGGTGCCCTGCCCGGGGAGTTGTCCGGCGGGGAGGCAGCCCGCGCGGGGCTGGCCGTCGCCTTGGCGAACGCTCCGGATCTGCTGCTGGCCGACGAGCCGACCGGCGAGGTGGACGCAGTGACCGAACGCCGTGTGCTGGACCTGCTGCGGGAGCACGCCGCGGGTGGCGTCGCGGTGGTCGTGGTCACCCACAGCCGTGCTGTGGCCGGCGCCGCCGACCGGGTGCTGCGGCTGAGAGACGGAAGGTGGGCCTGATGCCCACAGAGATTCCTTCGGTCGCCGACGGCATGCAGCGCATGGATGCGGCCCTGGTGCGCTGTGATGACGTTGCCCGGACCTACGGCAGTGGACCGGCCGCTGTCGTCGCCGTTCACGGACTTGACTGCCACGTCCCGCCCGGCGCCCGGATCGCGGTGGTGGGGCCCTCCGGGTCGGGCAAGTCCACGCTGCTGCACCTGATGGCGGGCCTGGACCGGCCCACCGCGGGCAAGGTGAGCCATCCCGGCATCGACGGCGCGGACGCGGACACCCTCACCCGGCACATCGGTGTCGTCTTCCAGGGCCCGAGCCTGCTGCCCCCGCTCACCGTGGCGGAGAACGTCGCCCTGCCGTTGCGGATCGACGGCGTGCCGGAGACCGAAGCCGACGACCGGGCGCAGGTGGCCCTCGCCCGCCTCGAGTTGACCGAGCTCGCTCGGCGCCTGCCGGACGAACTGTCGGCGGGTCAGGCTCAACGCGTGGCCGTGGCCCGGGTGTTGGCTCGTAGGCCCCGGCTCGTCCTGGCCGACGAACCCACCGGTCAGCTGGATCGTGCAACCGGCCGTCAGGTGCTGGCCATCCTGCTCGGCACGGCCCAGGAGCTGGGGGCGGCCGTGTTGGTCACCACCCATGATCCGCGGATCGCCCGGGCGCTGGACGTCCGTTGGTACATGGCCGACGGACGGCTGATCCGCCCGGAGGCCGGTGACGGGGGAGATGACAGGACCGACCACCCCACGGACCAGCGGTCTTCAGGAGGCGAGAAGACGTGATCAGGATCTGGCTGGCCGGTCTGCTGCGCCGGCGCGGTGGGCGCCTGCTCGCTGTGGCTGCCGGTGTGGCCACCGCGGTGGCCCTGTTGGCGGCGCTCGGCGGCTTCCTCGGTGCCACCCACGCCACCATGACCGCACAGTCCGTACGATCGACCGTGGTCGACTGGCAGGTGCAGGCGGCCACCCCTGCCGATGTTCCGCAGGTGTTGAGGACCGTTCACCACACGCCGGGCACCCGGGCGGCACTGCCCGTCGGCTACGCCGCCACCAGCGGTCTGAGCGCCACCGCAGGCGGCACCTCTCAGACCACCGGACCGGGCAGCGTGCTCGGCGTGCCCGCCGGCTACCGTACGGCGTTCCCGGGAGAGATCCGGGTGCTGGCCGGACGTGGCGACGGGGTGCTGCTGGCTCAGCAGACCGCCGCGAACCTGCACGCGGCCCCCGGCGACACGGTGGCCGTCGGGCGGGCGGGGCTGCCACCGGTGCGGGTGCGGGTGGACGGTGTGGTGGATCTGCCGCACGCCGATGCGCTGTTCCAGAAGGTCGGCGCACCGCCGCAGTCGCAGCCGACCGCGCCCCCGGACAACATCGTCCTGCTCCCGCAGCACCGCTGGCACGCGGCCTTCGACCCGCTGGGCAAGGCCCGGCCCGACCTCGTGCACGAGCAGATCCATACACGCCGCAGCCATGCCCTGCCAGCTGACCCGGCCCTCGCCTACGCGACGGCGACCGGCCGTGCGCACCACACCGACCTGCGGCTGGCCGGCACCGGCGTGGTCGGGGACAACCTCGGCACGGTGCTGGACGCGGCCCGCTCGGACGCCCTGTACGCACAGATGCTCTTCCTGTTCCTCGGTGTGCCCGGTGCGGTGCTGGCCGGGGCGCTCACCGCGGCAGTTGCCGGCGCCGGTGCCGCGCGACGGCGCAGGGAGCAGTCCCTGCTGCGGACCCGGGGAGCCTCGGCCGGAAGGCTGCTGAGCCTGGCGGCCGTGGAGGCCGCGGTGGTGGCGATCGCCGGCGGGGCGGTGGGCCTGGCGGTGGCGGCGCTGCTGGGGCGCACGGCCTTCGGCGCGGCCGGCAGCCTCACCGCCGGCTGGGCACTGGCGGCGCTCGTCGTCGGCGCGCTGATCGCCGGCGCCACGGTGCTGCTGCCCGCCCGCCGCGACATCAAGGCCGTCACCGTGGTGGCCGGACGGGCCACGGTGGAGCGACGCCGGGTGCCGCGCACACTGTGGTGGGCGGTTACCGCCGTGCTGCTGATGCTGTCGCTGGTCGTCTTCGCGATCACCAGTCGCACCAACTATGCCCTGGTCCTCGCGCCCGAAGGGACACCCACGTTGTCGGTGGACTACTGGGCGTTCGCCGGTCCGGCCCTGCTGTGGGCCGGGGGAGCGCTGCTGGCCTGGCTGCTGACGGACCTGCTCCTGCGGCGCGGGCGGCCGGTGCTCACCAGGTTGCTTCGCCCCATGACCGGTGCCCTGTCCGGCACGGTCGCAGCCAGTCTGTCCCGGCAGCGGGGCACCGTGCTGCGGGCGGTGGTGCTGCTCGCCCTGGCCGTCGCCTTCGCCGCGTCGACTGCCGTGTTCAACTCCACCTACCGTCAGCAGGCCGAGGTCGACGCGGTGCTCACCAATGGCGCCGATGTCACCGTGACCGCGTCCCCCGGCTCCACCGCGGGTGCGGCCGACGCGGCCCGGGTGGCGGCCCTGCCCGGTGTGCGCAGTGTGGAGCCGCTGCAGCACCGCTTCGCCTACGTCGGCCCCGACCTCCAGGACCTCTACGGAGTCCGGCCGGCCACGGCCGTCGGAGCGGGGCGGCTGCAGGACGCCTACTTCTCCGGCGGCAGTGCGCGGCAGCTGATGGACCGCCTCCAGCGGCAGCCCGACGCCCTTCTCGTCAGTGCCGAGACCGCCAACGACTTCCAGCTCCACCCGGGCGATCACCTCCGGTTGCGCCTCCAGGACGCCCGCACCCACCGGCTGCGGCCTGTGGAGTTCCGCTTCGCCGGGATCGTCAAGGAGTTCCCGACCGCCCCCAAGGACAGCTTCCTGGTGGCCAACGCCTCCTACGTGGCCCGGGCGACCGGCAGTGGCGCGGTCAGCACCCTGTTGGCCGACACCGGAGGCAACGGACAACGCGAGGTGGCGCACCGCGTGCGGTCCCTGCTCGGGCCCACCGTCCAGGTGACCGACCTCCCCTCGGCCCGCACCGTCACCGGATCCAGCCTCACCGCGGTGGACCTCGGTGGTCTCACCCGCGTGGAACTGGGCTTCGCCCTGGCCCTCGGCGCGGCGGCGGGCGGTCTGGTCCTGGCCCTCGGCCTGGCCGAGCGGCGCCGCACCCTCGCGCTGGCCTCCGTGCTGGGCGCCCGGGGGCGGCAGCTGTCCGGGTTCGTGTGGAGCGAGGCCGGAGTGGTGGCGGTGGCGGGCACGCTCGGCGGCGTACTGCTCGGCTGGTCGCTGTCCGAGGTGCTGGTCAAGGTCCTGTCCGGTGTCTTCGACCCGCCGCCGGCCGCTCTCGCCGTGCCGTGGGGCTATCTCGGCGTCGTCGCCGTGGCCGTCGCAGCAGCCGTTGCCATGGCCGCGACAGCCGCCGTGCGCCATGCCCGGCGGCCCCCGCTGAGGGAGCTGCGGGAGTTGTGACCGTCACCGTGGACGTACCGGGCGTCAGGTCGCCGGTGTCTGCCTCCCACCGGCGACCAGCCAGGTGAAGCAGGGGTGCGGTGCCCTCCTGGAGACTCGGAGGCGCCCGCCCTCGGCCTCCACCAGGGAGCGCGCGAGCGCCAGACCGATGCCGTGCCCGCCGCCGGCAGTGTCACCGTCGTAGCCATGTCGCCGGGCAAAGACGTCCACGCTCTCGGGAAGGCCCGGCCCCTCATCCGTCACATCCACAGCCGGCACCCCCGCCGCGTCCCGGACGGTGACGGTCACCGTGCCCGCACCGTGGCGGAGGGCGTTGGCCAGCAGGACGTCCAGCACCTGCCGGCCGGCACGTGCCGAGCCGACGGCATCCGGCAGGGGCGACTCCACGGTGACCCGTAGGGGGCGGCCCGCGGCCGCCAGTTCGCCGTGCCAGCGCCGCTCGGCATCGGCGAGCAGCGCCCCGATGTCCAGCGGTGCCCGTTCCGGCACGTCGCGGGCGAGCGAGAGCAGGTCCTCGATCGTCGTCTCCATGGCGGTCAGCGAGGCCAGGGCGGCCCGCAGCGCGCCGCGTGGATCCGTCGGCGCCTCGGTGGACGGCCCTTGCTTCGCCGCATCGCCCTCGGTCAGCCCGCTCTCCAGCTCCAGCCGTACCCGGGTCAGCGCGGTGCGCAACTGGTGCGAGGCGTCCGCGCTGAACGCCCGCTCCCGGCGCAGCAACTCCTCGATCCGCGCGGCGGCCCGGTTCAGCGCGGTCGCGACGGCATCGGCCTCCGGCAGCCCGGACACGCCGGCCCGGGCCGACAGCTCACCGTCCTCCAGCCGGCCGGCGGTGGCAGCCAGCGCCTCCATCGGATGGGCCAGCCGCCGACTGGAACGGATGCCCACCACAGCCGCCACACCGACCGCGACGACGGCCAGCGCCGCCAAACCGGCCCACGTCACCAGTGCCCTGCGCCAGGGCCCGTCGGCCGGTGCGCTGGCTCGCACCGCCGCGCGGACCCGCTCTCCGGAGCCCACCGGCACCGTCGCCACCAGCCGGCCGTCGCCCCGGTCTGAAGTGGCCCGTCCCGCCAGCGCGTCATGCACCGGCCGGTCCCCGGCTTCCGGCCCCGTGCCGACCACCCGCCGCGCTCGGTCGTCGTACACCCCCACCTGCCTGCCCGGCCCGACGCGTGGCAGTTCCATGGGGTCGCGGGGGTGGTGCACATCCGCCGGAACGGTCACCGCCACTCGGTCGGCGAGCTGTTGCAGTGCGCGCACCTCGTCCTGCCGGTACAGCCGTAGCGTCGCCACCGCCAGCGGGACGCAGAAGAGCACCACGGCGCACACCACCGCGGCGATGACCGCTCGCAGGATCCGGCGGCGCACGGTCAGCTCTCCCCGGGAGGTTCGAGCCGGTAGCCGAAGTGCCGCAGGGTCGTGATCCGTACCCGGTCACCGAGCTTGTGGCGGAGTGCCGCGATGTGCACGTCGAGCGTCTTGGTGGAGCCGAACCAGTTTGTGTCCCACACCTCGCCCATCAGGTCCTCCCGGCTCACCGCACTGCCGACCGAGGCGGCCAGCCGCACCAGCAGATCGAACTCCTTGGGCCTCAGCTCCACCTCGCCCTCCGGGGTCAGGCATCGCCGGGCGGTGCGATCGATGAGCAGGGCGCCGTGCCTGGTCGGGCCAGTCCCGCCGTGCCGGCCCGGAGCCGCCCGCCGCAGGTGGGCGGCGATCCGCGCCTGCAGCTCGGCCAGCCGGAACGGCTTGGTCAGATAGTCGTCGGCGCCCGACTCCAGCGCCTCGATCACATCCATCTCACCGCTGCGCGCCGTCAGGACGACGAGCACGGCCCGCGGCAGCAGCTCGCGCAGCCTCCGGCACAGCTCGAAGCCGTCCACGTCCGGCAGCCCCAGGTCCAGCAGCACCAGCTCGGCGGGCTCCCGCCCGGCACGCTCCAGCGCCGCCGCCCCGTCGGGGCACCAGTCGCACTCATGACCCCGCGCGCGCAACATCGAAGCGAGCCTGCCGCCGATGGCCTCGTCGTCCTCGACAATCACGATCCGTGCCACGCCCTCACGCTAGCGGTGGGCGCGGCCCGGTACGACTCGGCGGGGGCGCACATACACGGGCGGGGCCAGTCGGGTGATGGCGGGGGACAACGCCCCGCCGGCCGCCGCGAGGAGAACCTGCCACAGCGACAGGTGCACCCCCGTTCCGCCGGGCACACCAGGCTCCCTCCTGGCACGCTTGCTAGGTGACCGCACGCCACTGACCCTGCCCACCGGGATCCTCGCTGCCGGACTGCTCGTCGCCGCGGCGGCTTCGGCCGCTTCCACGCTCCACGCGGCGAGCGAACTGCACAACAACGTCGAGATCGCCGAAAGCCGCTCCGGCGTCGGATAGGAAGCCCAGGTCTGGCCGCCCTGGCGGCGCGCGAACGCGACAAAAGATCACACCCGGCCCTGTGGGGCAATGGCGACCCCCGAGAAATCGGCCCGAGTCCCTCTGCGCACAGCGCTGGGCACGTTGAATTCCTGCGCTACTGCACGGGCCGGCGGATCGCGGGTGGACGGCGGACGGCCCTCCAAGAGCGAGTGACGATAGTGAGCTACGGGACTTCCTTCAGTCACCGGCCGCCTGAACGCAAGCAGCCGGATATCCGGTCCGACCCCGCGTGCCACGGCAGACCGATGCGCTCCTGGTGAAAGGCCACGGGAGGCGGCCATCCTCTACATCTCGGCTCGTGCATGGCTGTTGTCACAGGTTCAGCAGCAGGTCCCGGACCGTGTCGGGCTGGGACAGGAACGGGTGGTGGCCGGCGTCGAGTTCGACGACGTTGTCGGCCCGGCCGGCGAATTCGCGCTGCAGGCGCGGCGGGGTGCCCCGGTCCTGAGCGCAGACGAGGTAGGTCGAGGGCGCCTGCTGCCATGCGGCAGCCCCGACCTGCTGCCCGGTCACCTGCAGGCTCTGCGGGGCAAGGTGGTGGGCCGCCTGCGCCTGGACCTCGGGGTCGCAGTCCTGCAGGAACGTGTTCACGAGCAGCTCGGGGAGGACCCCGAACGTGCCGGCGTCGGGGTCGATGTCGAGGAACGGGGCGGGGTTGTCGGCCCCGAAATCCGACAGGCTCTGCCCGGCCTCGGGCAGGTAGCTGGAGACCAGTAGGAGGTGGCGCACCGACCCGATTCCCGCAGCGGCCTCCGCAGTGACGATGCGGCCGTAGCTGTGGGCGACCACGACGGTCGGCTCGTCGCCGGCCTGCAGTACCTGCCGCACCGCGGCCACGTCCTAGGGCAGCCCCGGACCGCCGACGCCGCTGGGCAGGCCCGCCTCGCCGCAGCTCGGCAACGCCGGGGCCACACTCGGCACCCCCTGCTCCTGCAGCAGCTCGGCGGCGCGGTGCCACCACCACGATCCGTCCCGCACGCACGCCCCGTGCACGAACACGACTCTCATCGCCACCTCCCAGTCGGCCTCGACCGCCCCGGCCCGTTTGTCGATCGTCAAGTGCCCAGTACATGCGTCCCGGCGACGAGGGAAGGGACGACGGACCCTCGGTTACAGGCAGCCTCCCTGCGCAGCCGGAGACACGCCGGTGCAAGTCCAGTCAACCGGATGACGGTGCGCTCGATCCGCAGGCACTACCGAGCGTGTACCGGGACCGCGCGCCGGCCGGGTCCGTTGTAGACGCCGAGTGGGCGGATGCGGGAGTTGTGCTCCAGCTGCTCGGTGATGTGCGCGGTCCATCCGGTGATCCTGCTCATCACGAAGAGAGGGGTGGAGGTGGGGACGTCGAACCCCATCAGGTGGTACGCGAGCCCGGCGGGGTAGTCGAGGTCGGGGTGGATGCCCTTGCGGCTGAGCATCGCGTGGCGGAGCGCGGAGTGCAGGGCGGCCAGCCGGGCCGCGTCGGGGGAGTCCGCACTCGCGACCAGGAGGTCGGTGGCCTCTTGCACGATCGGGACGCGGAAGTCGGGCGACGGCCCCCGGTCATGAGGGCACCATCCCGGACTGTCCTGTCGCGCACGTGGCCGGAACGGGGTGGCCGGACGCGAGGCCGTGGTCCTGACCGTCCGCGTCGGGCTCCGCTTCCTCGCCGGGGACTCCCGGGTACATGACCTGGACGTCGCGCAGCAGGCCGTCCACCACGTCGTCCAGGTCGAGGCGCTTCTCCACGGTGTGCAGGTTGGTCAGCCCGGCCCGCAGGCTGACGCGGGGCGGCGCGAGGAGTTTGCAGCAGTCCTCGTCCGGCAGTACGGAGATCTCCGCGGTGCCGATGGACCGGGCCTCGTCGATGATCTCCTGCTTCTCCCAGCCGACCAGGGGCCGCAGCACCGGCAGGGTTGCCGCCTCGTCGACGGCTGCCATGTTCGCCAGGGTCTGGCTGGCCACCTGCCCCAGGCTGTCACCGGTCACCAGGGCTTCCGCCCGGGTGCGGCCCGCCAGCGCGGAAGCGGCGCGGACCATCAGCCGTCGCTGTGCCACGACCTGGAGCCTGCCGGCCCCCGCGATGGCCAGCTGCTTCTGTGCGTGGCCGAGGGCGATGACGTGCAGCCGCCCGCCGGGCTGGTAGCGATTCAGTTCACGCGCGAGGGCGTACGCCTTGTAGACCGATGCCGCGTTCGTATACGGAGCGCCGGTGAAATGCACGAAGTCGCAGCGCAGCCCGCGGCGCATCGCCCGGTAGGCCGCCACGGGCGAGTCGTAGCCGCCGGAGAGCAGAACCAGAGCGCGTCCGCTGGAGCCCACGGGCAGGCCGCCCGGTCCCGGGTGACGGGTCCAGGAGACGTAGCTCTCCTTGTGGTCGACCTCGACCGAGACCAGTACGTCCGGGCTGGAGAGGTTCACCGGGAGGGGGCCCAGGGCTTCCCGGACGCGGGCCCCGAGAAAGCGCTCGAACTGCGAGGACGTCATCTCGAAGCGCTTGTTCCGCCGCTTGACCCGCACGGCGAAACTGATCGAGGGCCGTTCCGCGCGAGCGGCGGTGAGCGCCTCCACGGCCGTCTCGGTGATGTCCGACACGGTGCTCGGGACACGCAGGGCGGGCTCCACCGAGTTGAACCCGATCACCCGGCGGGCGCGCTCCACGAGATCTTCCAAGGGAACCTCGCCGCCGAGCACGGTGACGTTCTGGCCGGACTTGATCCATGTGGAGCCGCCGATGCCACGCAGGGCGCCGCGGAGGTTGTCGTGCAGCCGCTCGGTGAACAGGTGCCGGTTGCGGCCCTTGAGGAAGATCTCACCGTGCTTGAGCAGGACACAGGGCCCGCTGGGGATGGGGAGGGGCGCCCTGGGGGAGGGGACG
This sequence comes from Streptomyces angustmyceticus, assembly GCF_019933235.1. Classification (NCBI taxonomy): domain Bacteria; kingdom Bacillati; phylum Actinomycetota; class Actinomycetes; order Kitasatosporales; family Streptomycetaceae; genus Streptomyces; species Streptomyces angustmyceticus. Next base: position 7,889,354 of record NZ_CP082945.1, read on the forward strand.
GCGGGCATGCTCGGTTCGGCAGGCACGAAACTCTCCTTCGCGAGTCGTCGTGAGGGCCGGCGCAGGGCCGCGAACGGGGCGCAGACCCGGCCGTCCCCGCTCTGCGCAGGGCTGGGTGGGACACACCACTCGCTCAGCGGTCCCGCTGCCGGGACGCGTGGATCCGTGCGCGGTGATCACCCCCCGCACGAGCAGTGGCAGGTCTTCGGACTCGTGGGCACATCCCGACGGAAGGGACACCCACTGGCCGTCGCTTCCCAGGTCACATGCGGACCCAGTGCTTCATGACGGCGGTCGTTCCCACTCACCGCTGCGAGGCAGTCCCGGACTCCCACCGGGTTCCCTCTTGCGACACCCCGTCTGGCGGACGGGCTGAACCAGCTGCCGGTCCAGGGTAGACAAGGCGGCGCGCATTCCGTGAACCGGACCTTGATTCTGCACTCTGAGCCGGGATGGCCGATTCGAGGCTCTGTCGGGTATGGGAATGATGCGTCATTCTGAGGCGCCTGTCGGTATGCGCCTGTCAGTGCCGGCCGTGCCGCCACCTCCTGCCCTGCGGCGCGCGGCGCCGGGAACGCTCACGCTCCACCCGCCGCCGTGATGCACAGGATGTCGTCCGGCCCGGCCGGCACGCCTCTCTGTCCGCAGCGTGCCGGTGCGGCTGTCGGGCGGCGAGGACAGAGCGATCTCCACCCGGCCGTCCGGCACCAGGTCGAGCAGCACAGCCGTGTCCCGGTCCGTGCCGCAGCCGGCGTCCACGACGGTCTCGCGCCCGTCGGATTCAGCCGGCCGAGGGTGCGCTTGCCCCACTGCTGGTGCGGCAAGGGAGGCGAGTCGCATGTCTCGGCATCCCCGGTAAGGGGCACGATCCCGGCACGGACTGCCGCGCCGGGCCGTGGCGCCCCGGTGTCGTGCAGCCACCGTCACGGCAATCCGCAGTGCTCTCGTGCCGGCGCGCCGTGGAACTGCCTGACCATGTTGAGGATGCGGAACTGCGGGTATTGGGGCTTACCTGTGGGCATGGCGAGCCCATGGGCCAGGAGGTCTTGGACGAAGTCCACGGCCTCGACGTCTGAGTACCCGGAGATCTGGGCGGCCTCGTCCACAGACCAGCTGTCGGGGATCCGGACCAGTCGACCGAAGAAGGACCTCGATCTACCAGTCAGCTCCGCAACCGCTGAGTGCACCGACTCCGCAACGCCTGGAGCGCTGTCGTGCGTCGTGCCCTGGGAGACGACCCGGACGTAGTCCCGCGAAATCTGGTCGAGCACGCAGTCGCTGGAGGAGAACGCGAAGCGGGAGGAGATCTGCTTCATGGTGCCCGGGACGCCGTCCACCAGGTTGCAGATTGCGGCGAGCGACCGGCCGTTCTCGCGTGTGACGTCGAACTCCGGGACGTAGTAGCGAACGTAGTTGCGTAACAGGAGGATCGACGCGGTCGGCTCGTGCCATTGCTCGTGGCCGCCCCGGTCGGGGAGCAACAGTGGGAACACGGGGAATACTCGCTCACTGGGGCCTCCCGCGGGAGTACGTGCGGTGAGCACGATGCGGAGTGTGGTGAAGCGCTGGAGCAGGAGTTGGGCGCAGAGCGGGTCGATGCTCTCCGCTGCGTCGCACACGAGCAGCGACGGTTTGTCCCCCACCACGTCGCTCAGTCCCTGCACCACGTCGGCCAGGTTCGCGGTTGAGCCGTCCAGGTAGCTGCGGATCGAGCCCTCGAAGGGGAACTGCGGGGCGCCCTGCCGGGAGATCCATAAGACGGGCCAGTCGTCGGCGTGTAATCGGCGCGCTATGTCCGCGGCCAGCCGGGTTTTCCCCACACCGCCGACGCCGGTCAGTGTCACCAGCCGTTCCGACCGGGTGACCAGCCAGTCGATGAGCGCGTGTACTTCCTGTTCCCGGCCGACCAGGCCGTTGGTGGGGGTGGGGGGCGCGATCGATCCGGACAGCGCGTGGGACGCCAGGTCAGCGGGCCGGGCTCGGCCCGCGGCGCTCTCGAAGTCGTGTTGGGCCCGCCCGGTCAGCCGCAGTGCCTGGACCAGCATGCGTACGGTGTCCAATCGGGGCCGGTGGGTGCGCTTGACCTCCAGATCGCGGACAGCACGCTCGCTCAGGCCCGCCAGGTCGGCCAGTTGCCGCTGGGTGATCCCGGCCCGTTGCCGGTGGTCACGGAGGATCGTGCCGAATGATGTACCCATCTTGCTCACACCGCCTTCGTCAGAAGTGGGGGGCGCCGTAGCCCGGCGACGGGGACCACGGTGGGCAGCGCTGCCGCGCGCCCGGACCCGCAGTTCACGCCTGGAGCGGCCGTACGCCGAGGGTGTCGTGCCTGCCGTCCTCGATGCCCTGGACCGCTGCCGCGGCGCCCTGGATGGTCGTCACGCAGGGCACGTGCCGGGCCACCGCGGCGGTGCGGATCTCGTAGCCGTCGACGCGCAGCCCGGGCTTGCCGTAGGGGGTATTGATGACGAGATCGATCTCGCCGGCCCGTATGCGGTCGACGATGTCGTGGGGCACACCGTCCTGGTGCTTGGCCACCACCTCGCAGGCGATGCCCGTACGCCGCAGCACCTCGGCCGTGCCTGCCGTGGCCAGGATGGTGAAACCGAGGTCGGCGAGGCGTTTGGTGGGCAGGATGACGTCGCGCTTGTCGCGGTTGGCCACCGAGACGAACACTGTGCCGCTCAGCGGCAGCGAAGCGTAGGCGGCGGTCTGGGACTTGGCGAAGGCGGGGCCGAAGGCCACGTCGATGCCCATGACTTCGCCGGTGGACTTCATCTCGGGGCCGAGCACGGAGTCGATGCCGTGGCCTTCGAGGGTGCGGAAGCGGTGGAACGGGAGTACGGCCTCTTTGACTGCCACTCGGTCGTGGGTGCCCCACTCGGCGCCGTCGTCGGCCGGCAGCAGACTTTCGGTGCGCAGCCGGTCAATCCGGGTGCCGAGCATGATGCGGGCGGCGGCCTTGGCCAGCGGGACACCGGTCGCCTTGGAGACGAACGGGATGGTGCGGGAGGCGCGCGGGTTGGCCTCGAGGACGTACAACACGCCACCCTTGAGCGCGTACTGGACGTTCAGCAGCCCGCGTACGCCGATGCCGCGAGCGAGGGCGGCGGTCGACCGGCGCACCGCCTCGACGTCCCGGCGACCCAGGGTGATCGGGGGTAGTACGCACGCGGAATCGCCGGAGTGGATGCCAGCTTCCTCGATGTGCTCCATGATGCCCCCGAGGAAGAGTTCCTGGCCGTCGTACAGGGCGTCTACGTCGATCTCGACGGCGCCGTCGAGGAATCGGTCGACGAGCACCGGGTGCCGGGGGTTGATGTCGGTGGCGCGGGCGATGTAGCCCGCCAGGCACTCCTCGTCGTGGACGATCTCCATACCGCGCCCACCCAGCACGTAGGAGGGTCGCACCAGTACGGGATAGCCGATGGTGTCGGCGACTTGGCGGGCCTGCTCGAAGGAGGTGGCGGTGCCGTACTTCGGGGCGGGCAGGCCGGCTTCCCTCAGCACCGCGGCGAACGCGCCACGGTCTTCTGCCAGATGGATCGCGGCCGGCGGGGTGCCCAGGATGGGTACGCCGGCGGCCTCAAGTCGCTGCGCCAGTCCGAGCGGTGTCTGTCCGCCCAACTGTACGATGACGCCGGCCAGCCGGCCGGAGCACTGCTCGGCGTGCACGACCTCCAGGACGTCCTCCAGGGTGAGCGGCTCGAAGTAGAGCCGGTCGGAGGTGTCGTAGTCGGTGGAGACCGTCTCAGGATTGCAGTTGACCATCACCGTCTCGTAGCCGGAGGTGCGCAATGCGGTGGCGGCGTGGACACAGGAGTAGTCGAACTCGATGCCTTGGCCTATGCGGTTGGGTCCGGATCCCAGGATGATCACCTTGGGGCGCTCGTGTTGTTCGGCCACCTCTGTCTCGGCGGCCGGGTCCAGTTCGTACGCCGAGTAGTGGTAGGGCGTGCTGGCTGCGAATTCGGCGGCGCAGGTGTCCACGGTCTTGAACACCGGGCGCACGGCGAGCTGCTGTCGCAGCGTGCGCACTCCCTCCTCACCGGACAACTCCGGCCTCAGCAGGGAGATTTGCCGGTCGGACAGGCCGCAGCGCTTGGCCCGTCGGAGCAGCTCCCTGTCTACCGCAGGGGCGGTGACGATCTGCCGGTGCAGTTCGACAACGGCGGCGATCTGGCCCACGAACCACCGGTCGATGCCGCTGGCGGCGTGCACCTGCTCCACGGTGGCACCCAGGCGCAGCGCGCGTTCGACGGTGTAGAGCCGGCCGTCGTGCGCGGTGCGCAGTTCCTCCAGTGTGGCGGCCGCGTTGGTGCCGGTGGGGTCGGGGGCGGTCCACCAGCCGGCGCGAGAGGTTTCCATGGAGCGCAGCGCCTTGCCGAGCGCCTCAGGGAAGTTGCGCCCCAGCGCCATGGCCTCGCCGACGCTCTTCATCGTCGTGGTCAGCGAAGTGTCGGCACCGGGGAACTTCTCGAAGTCGAACCGGGGGACCTTCACCGCGACGTAGTCCAGAGTGGGTTCGAAGCTCGCGGGTGTCTGGCCTGTGATGTCGTTGCGGATCTCGTCCAGGCTGTAGCCGATCGCCAGCCTGGCGGCGATCTTGGCGATCGGGAAACCGGTGGCCTTGGAGGCCAGCGCGCTGGATCGGGAGACCCGTGGGTTCATCTCGATGACCACCATGCGGCCGGTCTCCGGGTGCACAGCGAACTGGATGTTGCAGCCGCCGGTGGCCACGCCGACAGCCCGCAGGACGGCGATGCCCAGGTCGCGCATCTGCTGGTACTCGCGGTCCGTGAGCGTCATGGCCGGCGCGACTGTCACCGAGTCGCCGGTGTGCACGCCCATGGGGTCGACGTTCTCAATGGAGCAGACCACGACCACGTTGTCGCGGTGGTCGCGCATCAGCTCCAGTTCGTACTCCTTCCATCCCAGGACACTCTCCTCGACGAGCACCTCAGTCACGGGGGACTCCGCGAGCCCCAGTTGGGCCATCCGCCGCAGCTCTTCGGGGGTGTGAGCCAGGCCAGAGCCCAGTCCGCCCATGGTGAAGCTGGGTCGGATCACCACCGGCAGCCCATGGATGTCGGCGAACGCCTCCACCTCCCGCATCGAGCGGCACACCGCGCTCTGTGGCACCTCGCCGCCGACATCCCGCACGATGTCCTTGAAGCGCTGGCGGTCCTCCCCGCGCTGGATGGCGTCGATGTCGGCGCCGATGAGCTCCACCCCGTATTTGGCCAGTACGCCGCGTTCGTGCAAGGCCAGTGCGGTGTTGAGGGCGGTCTGGCCGCCCAGGGTGGCCAGGATCGCGTCCGGACGCTCGGCCTCGATGATCTTTTCCACGAAGTCCGGGGTGATCGGCTCGATATAGGTCGCGTCGGCGAACTCCGGATCGGTCATGATCGTCGCCGGGTTGGAGTTGACCAGGGAGACCCGGATGCCCTCGGCCCGCAGCACCCGGCATGCCTGTGTCCCGGAGTAGTCGAACTCGCAGGCTTGGCCGATCATGATCGGTCCCGAGCCGATGACCAGGACGTGTTGGATATCGGTCCTCTTGGGCATCAGCGGTCCCCCTCCATGAGCTGCGCGAAGTGGTCGAACAGCGGCGCCGCGTCATGCGGTCCGGCCGCCGATTCCGGGTGGAACTGCACCGAGAACGCGGGGCGGTCCAGCAGCCGCAGCCCTTCGACAGTGCAGTCGTTGGCGCAATGGTGGCTGACCGCCGCGGGGCCGAAGTCGGTCGCGAACTCCTCGCCCGGCTCTCCCTCCACCGCGAACCCGTGATTCTGCGCGGTGATCGCGACCGCACCAGTCGTGGCATCCACCACCGGAATGTTGATTCCCCGGTGCCCGTAGCGGAGCTTGTACGTCTCACGCCCCAGCGCCCGGCCCAGGATCTGGTTGCCGAAACAGATCCCGAACAGTGGGATGCGGCGGTCGAGGATCCGCCGGACCAGCTCCACCTGCGCGTCGGCAGTCGCCGGGTCTCCCGGGCCGTTCGACAGGAAGACGCCGTCTGCGCCGATGGCCAGCACCTCGTCCAGTGGCGTGGAGGAGGGCAGGATGTGCACCTCCATGCCGCGGAGGGCCATCATGCGCGGGGTGTTCGTCTTGATGCCCAGGTCCAGCGCTGCAACGGTGAATCGTTTCCGCCCTCGAGCCGGGACGACGTACGGGCGGCAGGTGGTGACCTGGGTGGCCAGCTCCGCGCCCAGCCCACGGGGACCGGCGGAGACTTGGGCGACCATCCGCTTTGGCGCGGATAGCGCGGAGCCGGAGAATATCCCACCGCGCATCGTGCCGTGCTCGCGTACGTGCCGGGTGAGTCCGCGGGTGTCGACTCCGGCGATGCCCACCACGCCCTGGTCCACCAACTCCGCTTCCAGCGACCGCCGCGAGCGCCAGCTGGAAGGCATCCGCGCGGGGTCGCGCACCGCGTAGCCGGCCACCCAGATGTGTTGTGATTCGTCATCCTCGTCGTTCCAACCGGTGTTTCCGATCTGCGGTGCCGTCGACACCACGATCTGTCGGTGGTACGAGGGATCTGTCAAGGTTTCCTGATACCCAGTCATACCCGTGGTGAACACCACTTCGCCCAAGCATGACCCAGTTCTACCGAATTCCGCACCGTGAAAAATCCGGCCATCTTCCAGCACCAACATCGCAGCAGACCGCACGGTTTCCCCCTTGTGACGACACACGAGGCCAGTTGATTTTCGGCTTCCGAACATGCGCTAAGACGCAACCCCGCACGGCGGGACGCGCCTGTGATCCATGAAATTGAGCCGAATCCGATGAAAAAGAGGCAAGGTTATGGCACCTTCGCGTGCTGACGTCGGAGAGTCCACTCCGAGATCTCCGCGAAACACCGAGTACCTGGGAATTCTCCCGTCATCCCCATCGCGCCACGGTGAACTGGGACACGTGTCGGATTCGGCGGGCAGGCGTACATGCCCACTGTCGATGTCTCCCTTGCGGGGCGAGTCGGCCGGGCGGAGCAGACCCGTCGGGCGCTCCCTTACCTCGGACAGCGGGAGCCCCGGCCGCTCCGGCGCCTGATTCACTTGACCATGCCCAGGCACCCGGTCTGCTCGGGCCCGGCATACGTCTGCGCAACCGCAGCTTCAATGCTCATGAGTGACCTCCGACAGTCCGGACCACGTGGGGTGGGATGCGTCGTTGAATGCCGACCGGACCTTGGCCGCAGGGCTCGAGAGTCCTGCCCGCAGTTGGCTTCGTAAGGGCTTCACTCCGGCGGGCTCCCTCCAGGTATCCCGACCCGCTCAACCGGCGGGCATGGTTTCGGCTTCAGGCGTACAGCGCAGGCGCCGACGAACACCGGAAAGCTTCGCAGAAAAGTGCAGAGAGGTCGTACCCAACGGACCCAGTGCGTTCTACCCATGGGTATACGCCGCTGACCAGCACTGTTCCCGTTCTCTCTGTGGATTTTTCCGCACCTGGGGACCAGTTTTTCCGCCGGTTCTTCCGCCCCTCCTCTGTTGGTCGCCCCCGTTCCCGGCCCTTGCCGCGCGGTTGGCCGGACAGTAGCCGGGCCGGGGATGTCAGGACCTGCGGGCAGTGACGAGGGCGTGCTTCATAGCCCGGGCGGCCGCGGCGGTACCCCCGTCCGCGGGCACCACGCGTCGCGGACCATCCGCTCCCAGTGCTCGGTGGCGAAGTAGCTGCCGGCGCGGACAGATCACCAATGCCAGCCATCAGGCGGTCGTTCTGTTGTGGGAGTGAGGTAGGCGGCGAGCGCCTCACAGAGCCAGGCGGTCGGGCGGTCGGGGTTGAAGCCGTGCCGTAGCAGCTCGGCCTGCCAGTCGGCGCTCAGGTCGACGGGGACCACGACGCGGCGGCAGCGGGCGGCCGTTTGGTCCCTGGTCGGCAGCCGGGCCAGGAGGCCGTCCTTGTACGCGCACAATCGCGGGCCGTCCATCTCGTACACCGTGCTGTGCGTGTCCTCGGGCCACCGCAGGCGAAAGGCATGGGTGTCCAACCCGGCACCGAGCAACACGAACTGCCGACAGCCCATCTCCTGCGCGGCGTGCACGTAGTCGTCGAAGAACCGGGTGCGCAGCGGCACGTAGTAGACGAGTCACTGCCAAAGGGGGTCGCGGTCTCTCGGGGAACGGCCATGTGTCCAGGGAACCAGCCGCCGCGAGAAGACGTTCGGCCACCGCGTCGCGGTAGAGCGCGTCGGGCCGCCCGTTTTCGGTGACCGTGCACCAGTCACCAGCATCGCCGTCAGCTCGACTCCGGAGGGCAGCGGGGGTGTGTTGGCCGGCATAGGGACATCTCCTCCACGCTGCGATCTCCGGACTGTTCACTCTTTCCTCGTATCCCAACATTTCCAGGTGCTGTGGGTGCAGCCAGCCTTGCATCCTCTTGGGCCATTCAGGATGCGGCCAACTCCTGGATGGCCTTGCCACGTTGAATCAGGAAAATCCAGCGCAGATTCAATGCAAGTGAGCGGACCTGCCGCACCTACTGTCGTACACCACGTCGAAAGTGCTGCCGAGTCGACGCGCAATGCGTTCCCAAGCGCGTGCTCGCATATGGGCCAGTTCGCGACCGTTTCACGTGCGGGGCGGCTGCGGCCGTGCCGCACCGCCGGTCGCGTCAATGTCGGTTCCAGACCGGTGTGCGCTTCTCCGCGAAGGCGCGGGCTCCCTCCTCCGCGTCCTTCGAGGCGTTTACCGGGGCCGCGATCTCATCCTGTGCCGCGAAGGCGGCCGCCGAGTCCCTGCCACCGCAGACCTGCTGCACGCGCTTGATGGCGGCCAGCGGGAGGGGGGCGTTGCGAGCGATGCGGTGCGCCAGCTCCAGTGCGGCCGGCAGGCTCTCACCGTCCGCGACAACCCGGTTGACCAGCCCGAAGTGCTCGGCCGTCGCGGCCGTCAGTGGCTGGCCGGTGAGCAGCGTCTCCATGGCAACTGGTAGGGAAGGCGCTGCGGCAGCCGCAGGGCGCCGCCCTCGGCCGGAATGAGCCCGCGGGTCACCTCAGGGAGCGCGAACGTGGCCGAGCGGCCGCATACGATCAGATCGCAGGCGAGGGCGAGTTCGAGCCCACCGCCGAGCGCCCAGCCCTCCACGGCGGCGATGACCGGCTTCTCCAGCTGGGCCCGGGTCAACCCGCAGAACCCCTGGCTATCGACGAGAGGTATGCCCTCGGTCGGGAACGCCTTCAGGTCCATGCCGGCGCTGAAGGTGCCTCCGGCGCCCGTGATCACTCCGACCGACAGGGCATCGTCATCCGCGAAGCGCCTCAGCGCGTCGGCGAGTTGTTGCGACACCGCGCGGTTGACTGCGTTGCGTGCCTCGGCCCGATCGATTGTCATGACGCATACCCGGTCTTGGACGGACGTCGTGACCACTCTCGTCATGTACACCACCCTTGGTGTTCCCGCCGCGGACAGTGCACCGCTCAAGGGGTGGTCATGCACATCGCGTCGATACCTCCCCAGGCGCCCCGATATACGGCGTTTGATTGCTCGACACCTGCCCAGCATTGCCGTCCGCTACTCCCGTCGTGCAAAACCCCTTGATCCTCTCGTGGAGCTCGCGGCTGAGGTGGCTGTTCCGGTACGGCGGCCCTGAGACCTCGGCGAGGAGCTCCTGCAGACTCAGCCGCAACATGGTCAGCCGCTGGGTGGGGCGGACCTCCAGCACCGGGTCGAGAGTGTCCGGTACCGCGTCCAGTTCGCCCTTGCGCAAGTAGGCTCGGGCCAGGTCGATCCGGGTGAGCATCTCCATGCCGTAGTACCGCTGCCCGCGGGGCAGTCGCTCATGGAGCGTCAGCGCTCCCCGGAGCTTGGCCAGCGAGTCGCCTGTGCGATTCAGTAGTAGCAGGGAGCCTCCGGCGAGATAGCGCTCCCGGTCCTGGGTGAGGTTGAAGAACACATCCTCTCGGTTCGGGTCGGCGTCGTAGACCGAGCCGTGCTCCCACTGCGCCAGCAGCGCGAGTGCTTCTCCGGCCTCCCCCTCCGCGCCCCAGGCCCGCGCCTCCAGCAGGGTGAGGTAGGAATCTGTGCCATCGGGAAAGCTGCGGCGACGGCCGTCGGCGGCGAGCCGTGCCGACTCCGGGTAGTCGCCGGCCCAGAACGCCAAGCGGGACTGGACCGCCCGGATCCACCGCCGGGCGCCGTCGTGGTCGGCCTGTTCCGCGCACATCCAGCCGGCCCGGACATGGGTGAGTGCGGCGGCGTGGTGGCCCAGGTCCTCACAAAGCCAAGCGAGCAGGGCACAGGTCTTGGCGGCGAGCAAATACAACTCACGGGTGTACGCAAGCTGTTGACGATCACGCAGGAGAGAGGTCACCCTGTCCCTCAGTTGGAGGGCGCGGCGGAGAGAGATGGGCAAGGGGCTGCGCATCAGGACGTATGTGAGGTCCAGGAGCTCTTGGTGCAGCTTCCCCAGCACCTCCTCGTCAACATTTGTCTCGGTCGCCAGAAAAGCCAACTGCAGAGATTCTTCCGAGCTACGCTCCAGAGTCTCGAAAATGTCCTGAGTCGGAGGACGCCCCGGGGAATGAGCTGAGGAAACATCCAGCATCGCGAACGCCGGACGGGACGTACCCGGTGCTCCGTCGAACATGTTCCGTTTCGTATCAGATGAATCCGGCGCCCCTGTTCTGGTTCTATTTTGCGCAGCCGCCGCGTGGTACGCGGCTCGCTCCGCCTCCGGCAAGTGCTGTAGGTCCGAGTAATCGACCAGCTCGTCCCAGGAGACCCCGTAGATCTCGCTGAGGGTGCGCAGCGCCTTCATGGAGGGGCGTGTCCCGCGCGCAGGCCACTGTTCATAGTCCCAGATGCGGGCGCCTTTCATGGGCGCTCTCGGGTCGCTGAGCAGCGCGTTGAAGCGGCCCGCTACCTCGTCCAGGGTCAGTTCGTTGGCCAGTCGCCAGGCGAGACGCGGCCGCATCGCGCAGCTGCGCATGAGCTCCGCCGCCATGTGGTGAACGAGCTGTCCCTCGGCAACGCCTAATCGGAGCAGATCGGCACGCATTTTTTGACGGTGCGGCTTTCTCCCCGGCTGCATGGATTTACTCACAGCCAACACCCCCAGTGACGTGGAACCTCCTCAAAGGCATCTTCGTCATGTTCCGCACGGAACCCACCACGACGTCTTCGTCATCCCTCTGCCCTGCCGGAAAGGCCGGTCGCCGCACGTGCTCAGAGTATGGTTTTTCGTCTGTTCGAATTCCGGGAAACTGGCGGCCCCCACCGACGACCAGTTGAGGCCCTCCCGCCGAATGTCGGACACGGAACGTCACCATCCCAAGTCGTTTCGCGTACGCTCGATGGCGTAGCGTCGAAGGTCGTTGAAGGGCGGCCAGTGGGGGCGGTGCGTCTTCTCGCCCGCTCCGAACCGGCCGAGGAGACGTCGGCGTTCTCCCCCTGTGGCGGGTTGAATGGGACAGCGCGGTGAGGGAACAGGCACAGTCACGTGTGTCTCCAGCCTTGGGGTCAGTGCAACCGTTGGTGCTGAGAGTGATCTTGTCCGGTTAGCGCGCTTAGCGGCTGGTTTCCAGTCAGATGGTCCTCGGCTGGTTCGGACGGGTCGGCGAGCCGTCCTGTTACCGCTGACCGCCGTTCGACGGCTCTCGGTGCGATCGGACAGCGGCATGTTCTTGAGGCCGGACATCGGCCTCGGATCCCCTGCCCTCTCGTGGCGTAGCTGATCAAGGTGTGGGAATGCGCGGGCTTCGCCCTCGCGTTCCAGGCGTTGATGTGGTTGCGGATCTGCTGGACCAGGGCGTTGATGCTGGAGAAAGCGCTGCGGCGGAAGGGGTACTGGGAGGTGATCCCGAACCAGATCTGTATCTGGTTCATCCGCGAGGACCCGACAGGGGCGAAGATGGAAGTGGGCGTGTGGGTTTTCCGCCAGCCATGCCTCCACGTCCGGGAGCGTATGCGTGGACAGGTTGTCCAGGAAGGTATGGATCTCCCTTCCGTGCTCGACGGCCGGCTTCAGGACGGCCAGGAAGTTCGTGCCGTTCCGGTTCGGCTTGCATTCGCCAGGCACCTCACCGGCCGCCGGCGCCGAACGCCGAGCCTTTCGAGATCTTGTAGGTGTCCGAACGGTGCGGTTTCAGACTCTCCTCACGCCAGCCCCTGGCAACGTACTGCCGGGACGCCGAGCTGCCTGCGTAGCGCTTCAGGTGGCCGGCCGGTGTTCGTGTCGACCAGTGGGAGAGAGTCCGGAATCCACCGGCGGGGACATCCTCGTCAAGGCGATCACCCGGCCCGCACCCGAGGCGCCACGACAGTCGGCACATCGCGCAGACCCGCCTATACCGGCAGCTCAGCCATCGGTTCAGGGAAGAGATGAGATCCGTACCAGACTCAACGATTACGGCAGCCTCAGGATCCACAAACCGAATCACGAGAACACTAAAGCGCATCGCCGCGTCGCCGGGCGGATACCACCATCCAAACCGTGGCGACCAATGGCATGACCAGCACCACAGCGCCGATCCAGCCCAGCGAGCGCTGTGGGTATCCCGCCGCCAGAGCCTGACCGCCGATCACCGATCCCAGTCCGTTACCGAGGTTGAACGCCGAGGTGTTGGCGGACAGCGCCAGGACGGAACTGCCGCCGGCTGCGCCGAGCACCCAGGTGTTCAGCGCAGGAATCAAGGCCCCGGACGCCAGGCCCAGCCCGAACACTGCTGTCGCTGCCAGCGGCTTGCTGGCCAACATCGCGCCGAACAACAGCAGTACGACGCCCAACAGCACCAACAGCACCAACACAGTGCCCCGTACCGACCGGTCCGCCAGCGGCCCGCCGGCGAGGTTGCCCACAAGGCTGCCGACCCCGAACACGAACAGCAGCAGGGTCACCATCGTCGGGGCCAGCCCGGTGGTGTCGGCCAGCGAAGGCCCGATGTAGGCATAGGGAGTGAACCAGGCGATCTGGGACAGCGTCGTCACAGTCAGCGCGAGCAGCACCGGCCCCCGGCCGAGCACCGTGACCTCGCTTCGTACGCTCTGCGGCCGCTGCTGGCCGCCGCCCGCCGGCAGCAGTGCCACCAGCACGGTGGCACCGACCACATTGACCCCGGCCACTGCCCAGAACGCCGACCGCCAGCCCCACTGCTGCCCGATCAGCGTCCCCAGTGGCCCACCGAAGACCGTTGCCGCGGTGAATCCGGCGGTCACCCACGAAACCGCCGAAGCCGCACGATGCGGCGGTGACATCCGCACGGCCGAGACGATGCAGGCGGCGGCGAACGTACTGTGGGTCAGCGCGGCGACCGTGCGAGCCGCGACCATCATCCCGAAGCTCCCGGCTGCCGCGACGAAGACATTGGCGAGCGCGAAGACCAGCATCAGCACCACGATGAGCCGTTTGAGCGGCACCCGCGCCGTCAGGGCACTGACCGCCGGCCCTCCAATTGCAGCCGCCAACGCATATGCGCTCAGCAGCCAGCCCGCGCTCGGTACGGACACCTTCAACGACTGGGAGATGTCTCCCAGCAGACCGACCAGGACGTACTCCGACGAGCAGAGGGCGAACACACACAGTGGCAGCGCCAATAGGGCACCCGTGCGTGTCCTGCCCTCCACTAAGCCGGAGTGAGCCTCATCCGTCGTCACGGCCACTGCAAATTCCTCTCTCGCAGTCAAGGTACCTAGATGTCGATGTATAACGTAGGCTACGTAATCAGGTGCGGGCAATATGGTTCCGGGTCGGCCGACGGGCCGTCAGAAGCTCGGCGACCACACAGAACAGGGGATAATGCGAGACATGCTGGAGCTGGCGATCTTGGGGTTCCTCTACGACACCTCGCTGCACGGGTACGACCTGCGCCGCCGGATCGCCGCTCTCGCTGGTCACATTCGCCCCATCGCGGACGGCACGCTCTACCCCGCGATCAAGCGGCTGGAGAAGGCCGGCCTCCTCGCCCGGGAAACCCGGCCCGGCCAGGCCGCCGCCCCCCGGCACATGCTCACCCTCACCGAACAAGGCACGGCCGAGTTGCGCGAGCGCCTACGTCGCCCGGTCGAGCAGGACATCACCGACGAGGGCCGCTGGTTCGTCCTCCTGGCCTTTCTGCGCCATTTGCGTAATCCCGCAGAGGAGGCCGCGGTGCTTCGTCGACGCCTGGCCTTCCTCACCGAACCGTCCAGCTACTTCTACGAGGACGGGCGCCCGTTGCGGGCCGAGGACTTCGACGACCCCTACCGTCGGGGCATGCTCAGCATCGCCCGGGCCACCAGTGCCGCGGAGCTGGCCTGGCTGCACGAGACCCTCGCCGTGCTCGAACCGCCACCCCAGTAACGGCAGTTAACATTTCGTCTCATTCGGTGTGCTCGGTAGTCTGAACTTGTGCCGATCACGGAACTCTTGGTGCCGCACGAGCTGTACGCCCCGTTTCAGCGGGTGGTGCTGCCCATCCCGTCATGATTTCAGGGTGCAGGGCACAGGGCGACGGCGGTACGGTCGGCGCGTGGTCCTCGCGGCGATCATCTTCGTGGCACAACGGCCTGACGCAACGTCAGCTAACGCAGGTCTCCGGACCGCCGGGGCGGCCGCACATCGTCGATTCCAAATGCGCCTGTGCTCAGTTGGTGCAGACAGGCCGTGATGCGGCCTGGCCCGCACCCCACGTCTGCAACCGGCCCTTCTCCGTTAGAGCGCACCAGCTCGGCGAACAGTGCCAGGACGGCTCGCTCTCCGGGTGCTTCGTCCAGGAGATTACGCATCTGGTTCGCATGACTCGCGGCAACAGTGCCATAGGACGGCCGTGTGTCTCCCCACCGACTGTCAGTGTTCGGCCCGATTCCCACACCGGCAGACTACCCATCAGTCAAATGAGTTGACCCCCGAACCACCGGACGCAAGTACCCGATCCACGGCGGCAGTTCGGCGGCGAAAGCCGCCGCCGGACTGCCGGTACAACTTCCGCTCCCCGCGCCAACCGACGGCTAACTTCGAGTGCGTTGACATCCACGCACGGCTTCGAGGAAGTGACGCCATGTCGAACCAGACCAACGGGGGTGGCGAGGTGGCCGCCGCCACCCTGGAGGCGGACGAGCGCTCGTCCGACATCGAGTTGAAGAGCGAGATAACCGTCGACCTCGTGGACTCCGTCGGCGACGACCTCGCGGTGGTGCGGGCAGCTCGGGTTTCCACCATTGGAGAGCGGGCGCAGCGGGAATCCGCCAGCGACTCCTATGCCAGCGGGCTCATCAAGTACCTCATGCGCAACCGGCACGGCAGCCCGTTCGAGCACAACCAGATGACGTTCCTGGTCAAGGCGCCCATCTTCACCGTGCGCCACATGATGCGGCACCGCACCTGGTCCTTTAACGAGGAGAGCGCCCGCTACCGCGAGATCTCCCCGGTGTTCTACGTCCCCGACTCCGATCGCCTGCTCCGGCAAGAGGGGAAGCCCGGTCACTACCACTACGTCGCTGGCGGCGAGGGCGACTACGAACGGCTGCTGTCGGTGGCGACGGATTCGTACCGCACTGCCTACTCCGCCTACACCGAACTGCTTTCCCGGGGCATCTCCCGTGAGATCGCGCGGTCGGTGCTGCCTTCCGCGACGTACTCCAGCGTCTATGCGACCTGCAACGCCCGTTCCCTCATGCACTTCCTCAGCCTGCGGACGAGCAATCCGGACGCGGCGTACCCGTCGGCACCCCAGCGTGAGATCGAAATCGTCGCGCAGCGCATGGAGGAACTCTGGGCGGGACTGATGCCGCAGACACACGCGGCCTTCAACGCTTGTGGCCGGGTCAGCCCCTGAATGCCCAACAGTCCCGGAGGGAGCATATGAACGGCCGGGTAACCATATACGCAGGTTCGCATTCGGGGACGGACCACGAGTTCGAAAAGGCGGTCGACCGCTTTGTACGCGACCTCGTCGGACATGGCATGGGGATCGTCTATGGGGGTGGTCGGGTCGGGCTGATGGGTACGGTCGCCAACGCGGCACTGTGCGAGGGCGGTGAAGTGACCGGGGTCATCCCGCGCTCGCTCACCGACGCCGAGATCACCCACCCCTACCTCACCCAGTTGCACGTCGTGGATTCCATGCACGAGCGCAAGCACCTCATGGCGGACCTGGGTGACGTCTTCGTCGCGGTACCGGGCGGAGTCGGGACGGTGGAGGAACTCTTCGAGGTCTGGGCCTGGTTGATCCTGGGCTTCCATCAGAAGCCGGTCACTCTGCTGAACATCAACGGGTACTGGGACCCGCTGCTGTCGATGATCCGCGTGATGACACGGTCCGGATTCCTCAGCGAGAAGGAGGAAGCAAGCATCCGTCCCATTGAGAACGCCGCGGAACTCGTGCGACTGCTGGGCGGCTGGCGACCGCCACCCCCCCGTTGGTGACCCTCGACACCACCTCACAAATGGGCTCACGAAAGGCCCGCCACTACGCATTCCCCCAAGGACACTCCTCCGGCAAGGACACCATGAACGCATCTCACGGCACCAGCGGAACGGCAGTCCAGCCCACTGCCGACAAGGTAACCCTGATAGATGGCTATGTTCCGGTGATCGACCTCAGCAGCGCCTGGACGGGCGGCCCCGAGGGACGTCGGGCCGTCGGCCGGGCGCTCGGAGAAGTCTGCGAACACAGCGGATTCCTCGCTGTCGCCGGACACGGGGTCTCCGAGACAGTCATTGCGGAAATGTATCGCGCGACCCAGGAGTTCTTCGCTCTTCCGCTGTCCGAGAAAAAGCGGCTGCTCGCGGATCCCGACGATCCGCTGATGCGCGGATTCGGCCGCCCCGGCAGCCTGGCTGCCTCGAACGCGGACGCAAGCCTGGACCGGGAACGCGCGCTGCCCGACATCTCCGAGACCTACACCATCAACAAGCTCGGCGAGCCGGCGTCGCCCGGCCTTCCCAGCGACGCCGACCCTCATCTCAAACTGCCCAACAAGTGGCCCGAACTTCCGCGCTTCGCGGAGGCGTACCGCGCGTACTACGCCGCGATGGAAAACCTGGCTCGGGAGATCATGCGGCTGTTCGCGCTCGCGCTGGACCTGCCGGAATCGTGGTTCGACGACAAGATCGACGAGCACATGACGAACATGACGGCGAACTACTATCCGGCGCAGCCCGATCCGCCCGAGCCCGGTCGGGCGCGCAAGGGGCACCACAGCGACTGGGGCTGTCTGACCATCCTCTACCAGGACGGCGCACCAGGCGGGCTCCAGGTTCTGGACAAGGCAGAGCGATGGGTGGAGGTGCCGGCGATCGCCAGCACCTTCGTCATCAACATCGGAGATCTCATGGCACGGTGGACCAACGACAGGTGGGTGAGCACAGTCCACCGGGTGGTCAATCCACCGCGCGCGGTGGCCATGTGCGAACGGTACTCGGTCCCGTTCTTCTACCAGCCGAACTACGGCGCGGTCATCGAGTGCATTCCCACGTGTACGGATCCCGGCAACCCGCCGAAGTACGGACCGATCACCTCCGGCGCCTACATCATGGACAAGTTCCGGCGTGCCTACGGCAATTAACCACAAACTTTGGGGGTCCCCCTTGGAAGCAGAACACACGACGCCAGGCTCCATAGCAGGATTACCGGACGGGAGTGCGCAGGGATCGCCAAGCGTTCCAACTGACCGGCCGGTGGCCGACTACGACGAATTCTCCGACGCATACGACAAGTTCAGCACCAGCAATGCCTGGAACGTCCTGTACGACCGGCCGGCGATCCTTGACATGCTCGGTGACGTCTCCGGGAAGCGGATCCTCGAAGTCGGGTGTGCGGCGGGGGCGATGACCGAGCAGCTGGTTGAGCGCGGAGCCCAGGTCACTGGCCTCGACATCAGTAAGCGCAACATCCATCGGGCGGTTGAGCGACTGGCCGGAAAGCCGGACGGCAGCGCCCGGTTCGCCCTCGGAGATCTCCGGGAACCACTGGATTTCGCAGAGGACGGCGACTACGACCGAATCGTTGCCTCGCTCGTGCTGCACTACGTCCGGGACTGGGGGCCGACGCTGCAGGAGCTCTACCGGGTCCTCAAACCCGGCGGGGAGTTTGTTATGTCCACACATCATCCCTGCGAGGACTGGCGCTGGCTGAACCGACAGAACTACTTCGCCACGGAACTGGTCACCGACCGCTGGACAATGGAGGGCTCCGAATACGCCGTTCGCTTCTACCGGCGACCGCTCCACGCGGTCTTCTCGGCGATCCGCGGATCCGGCTTCGTGCTCGAGGAGCTTTCCGAACCCATGCCGCTCCCGGAATGTGCCGAGTCGTTTCCAGAGGCATACGAGATCCTCACCACTCAGCCTCGATTCCTCTACCTCCGCTGCGCAAAACCGTAGCCGTACGACCGGAGCCAAACACCACCCGCACCACAGCCGATACCGGCACTGAAGTCGAGGGGCAAGAGTACTCATGTTGATATGCGGTCTGAAGCTGACCCACGACGGCGCGATAGCCCTGCTGGACGACGATGACCTCAAGTTCAGCGTGGAGATCGAGAAGCTGGACAACAATCCGCGGCACAGCCGCATCGACGACCTGCGATTGATCCCCGATGTGCTGGCGCGCTTCGGATATTCGGTGGCCGATGTCGACACCTTTGTCGTGGACGGCTGGGTCGGCGCCGAGCAGGCCGAGATTCCAGTCGGAGACCAGGGCGTTCCGATCAAGGTCCGAGCGGCTGGCTACCACGAGGACAACACCCGGTACGGCGCCCTGGATCCTTTCGTCACCGGCTCACTGGAGATCGGTGGTGTGGTGAAGCCGTACGTCAGCTATTCGCACACCGCTGGTCATGTCGCGGCGGCCTATTTCACCAGCGATTTCGCTCGGCGGAGGGAAAGCTCCTTCGTGCTGGTGTGGGACGGCGGGATGACCCCACGCCTGTATTTCGCGGACCCCGTAGCGTCGATCGTCGAATACGGTGGTTCGCTCTTCCCGGCGGTCGGGCACATCTACGCGGCGGCGGCACAGCATTTCGGACCCTTCCGCAAGCCCGCAGACGTGAAGGTGGACCTCACGGTCGCCGGCAAGATGATGGCATATGTCGCCCTGGGAAAGCCGGACACCCAAGTCAGGAAGATCCTGCAATCCGCATTCGACGGGGTGTTCAACGGTGAGAAGCAGTTGCTGGACGACGGCAGTGGCATCGGAATCGAAACGGACCGGCCGGAGCCGCTATTGTGGCTGGCGCCGCTGGAGGAGTTCTACACCCGGGTGAAAACGGACGTCGCCGCGCTCGGTATCGCGGACGCCGATGTCCTCGCCACGGTGCACGAGTTCTGCGGCGAGCTGCTGACTTCGGCCTTGGTGGACCGGGTCATCGCCTGGAAGGGTAAGGGTGAATGGAACCTCTGCTTCAGCGGCGGCTGCGCGCTCAACATCAAATGGAACAGCGACCTGAGGGCGAAGGAGCTTTTTCGGGACGTCTGGGTCCCGCCGTTCCCGAATGACGCCGGCGCCGCCATCGGAACCGCCGTCTGCCACCGGGCTCAGATGTCCGGCTTCGGGCCGTTGAACTGGCATGTGCGCAGCGGTCCGGCCGTCCGGCCGTCCGAGTTGCCGTCGGACGGCGCGTCCGCCGCCTGGCGCGTCCGGACCTGCTCGGCCAAGGACATTGCGGACTTGCTGTTCCGCACCGGTCAGCCGGTCGTCTTTCTCAACGGTCGGGCGGAGCTGGGCCCACGGGCGCTGGGCGGCCGCAGCATCATCTCTCCTGCCACCTCGCCCGCGATGAAGGATCTCCTCAACGAACTCAAGGGGCGGGAGAGTTACCGACCAGTGGCCCCGGTCTGCCTGGTGGACAGGGCCCCCGAGGTCTTCGAGCCCGGCACCCCGGACCCGTACATGCTCTTCGAGCACCGAGTCCGCCAGGACTGGTTGGACCGCATTCCCGCCGTCGTCCACCTCGACGGCACGGCCCGCCTGCAGACGGTGTCGCCTGAGCACGACGACGTCTTGCACGAGGTGCTGACGGAGTACCACCGCCTCAGCGGTGTTCCTGTCCTGTGCAACACCAGCGCGAACCTCAACGGCAGCGGGTTCTTCCCCGATGTGGCCTCGGTGATCGAATGGGGCCGGGTGAACTACGTCTGGAGCGACGGCGAGCTGTACTACCGGGAGCCGTAATCCCACCCGACAGCCACCGTGGGTGTCGGCCGTCTCCCGCCCCTGGAGCTTGCCGGCACCCACGGTTCTCCGTGTTGTAACCAAGTTCCACGATCCCGCACCACCATCCCGACGAGCCGAGGGGTCAGTGAACGACCGTGAGGAATATGCAACGTGACGAATGGCGGGCCTTGCTTACCGAGGGAACACGTACCGGAAAACTGGGGATCGTGCGTGACGGAGGTCTGGCGCACGTGACACCGGTCTGGTTCCTGCTGAACGAACCGAATTCCGGCCGTGACGAATTGGTGTTCACCACCTGGTCGGCCTCAGTCAAAGGACGAGCCCTGGTCAGGCGCCCGGAATTCTCCCTGTGCGTGGACGAGGAGTGCCCGCCTTACTCCTTCGTCACCCTGCACGCACGGGTTCGCGAACTGGACGAGGATCCGGTTCGGTTGCGGAGCTGGGCAACTCGGATCGGAGCCCGCTACATGGGATCCGAGCGTGCCGAGGAATACGGACGCCGTAATTCTGTACCCGGTGAGTACCTGGTCGTCGCCGAGGTCCTGAAAGTGATCGCCGTGCACGGCGTTGCCGACTGACCGCCGGGCACCGGCTCCGGCTGGCCGCTCGGCTTGACGCTCCTTGGGCATGGACGGCGCGTCGTACAGGTCCGAGGGTGGTCACCCGGTTGCCGCAGAGCCGGCCTGGCTCGCGGGTTCGCAAGGTTTACTGACATTGAACTCGTGATGGCGGCAGGTAGTGACGTTCGTGATCGTTGCGGTATGCCGTCTGTATGAGGTATGCGCAGGGTGGTGGGTTCACGCCGAAGGAATAACTGGCCCGTGAGCGGGTGCGGTTGGAGGCTGGTGCGCGATTCGAGCGAGGGGAGACGAGCGCCGGCATCGCGGCCGGGTTGCGGGTGGGTAAGCGGCAGGTGGAGAAGTGGCGGCGGGCCTGGCGCGAGGGCGGACTGGCGGCGCTGCGGTCTAAAGGGCCGATGTCGACCGAGCGGATCTCGCCTGAGCAGTGGGAACGTCTGGAACGGGAGCCGGGACGCGGTCCGCTGGCCCATGGCTGGGATGAGGGCCAGGGCTGGACGCTGGCGCGGGTCAGGACGTTGATCGGGCGGATGTTCCGCATCGGATACCCTGTCCAGGGCGTGTGGAAGCTGCTTCGCCGGCACGGCTGGTCCGCGCGGGTTCCCGTCCATCGGGCCATCGAACGTGACGAGGCGGCCATCGAGGTATGGAAGGCCGAGGTGTGGCCGCGGGTAAAAGCGCCGCGGCGGACTTGGGCGCCTATATCTGTTTCGAGGATGAGGCGGGACAGGGTCTGAGGCCGCCGAAGGCGCGCACGTGGGCACCACGCGGACGGACTGCTGTGATGCGGGCACGCGGCGGCAACCGAGGATGGGCCTCCGTTGCCGGGGTGGTGTGCTTCACACCCGGCGGAAGAGCCCATCTGTTCTACCGCCTGCACATGTGGCGCGGGCGCAACGGGGAACGTAAGAGCTTCGCCTGGACCGGATACCCGACTTGATGGTCATGGTCCACCACCCGCTCGGCGGCCCCATCGTGTGGGTGTGGGACAACCTCCTTGTCCATCTGTGCGGTGAACTGGCTGACTTCATCGCGGAGAACAAGGCATGGCTGACGGTGTTCCAACTACCCTCGTACGCGCCCGATCTGAATCCGACCGAGGGCGTGTGGTCGCTGGTGAAGCGGTCACTGGACAACTTCGCCGCCGCCGGCCTCGACCACTTGGCCCGTGTGCTGAAACGCAAGCTGAAGAAGATCCAGTACCGCCCGCGCCTGCTGCACGGCTGCCTCACTGAGACCGGCCTGACACTCAACACATCATGACCGAGCCCTGGCCGCCATCACGAGTTCAATGTCAGTAACTGGGGACGGGCCTCCTCGGGGTGCCGTTCGCCGTGGGAGTGCGGCGAACCACGGCGCCTCCCGCCTGGCCCGGGCCGACGACAGGGTCGTCGTCACCGCCAACTACCGCCTGGGAGCCTACGGTTACCTGGCCCGTCTCGGCCTGACAGCCGAGGCCCCGGATAGCGGATCTGGCGACTACGGCCTCACGGACCAGCAGGCCGCCCGCGCTGGACCAGGGCAAATGTGGCGGCGTTCGGTGGGGCCACGACGAACGTCACCGCGGGCGGCCTATCGTCCGACGGCCTGAGCGTCTGCGCCCACCTCGTGGCCCCCGGGTCGCGTAGGCTCTTCGCGCGCCCTGGTCCACAGCGCCCCCCTGCGGCCTGGCCTCCCGCCCCGTCGCCGAGGCCGAGCCGGCCGGCACGGTGTCCGCCACCGGCGTAGGCTCCGCCGGCGCCGTCGTGGCCTGCCTGCGCGGCAGTCGGCTGCCGACCTGCTGAAGGCCGCCCACGGCCCGCGCAGCCCCCTGGTAGCAGGTGTCCGGCACGCCCACCCCTGCCCACGCCCCGGCGCTTCACGCCAACGTGCCCGTACTGGCCGGCAGCTCGCTCGACGAGGGGACCATCGGCGTCGCTGCCGTCATGCGCTGCGACCTCCGCCGCTTCCCTGCCTGATCGATCTCACCGCCCGCTACGCCCTGGACAACGGCTTCCACGTCGTTGTGGAAGGCGTCCTGTACGCCGACAGCTACGGCACGATGCTCCAGGACCTGGTGCAGCGCCCACCGTGGCGTCTCGCGCTGCTCTACTCGGCGCCCGCAGCACGAGGTTGTACCTGCTCACCTTCGCCGGCGGGGAATTCCGGTAAGGTGAGTCTCCCTACGGAGTAATTCGCCTGGGCCAGGGCAGAGTTGAGCTGCTTTTGCCGCCCGGCCGAGGGGCTATTACGATCGTCATGTGCGCAGATAATTGGGGGGAGGGCGATGAGGAGGCATCAATGCTTTTTCCCGACCCCTTGCCAGATCTTTTGACGCCAGACCTGGGGATGAGTGCGGCGCTGACAGCAGCACAGGCGCAGACTGGCCTGACGTTTCCCGCCTTGGGTGTACACCTGAAATGCCCCATCTCGGTGGCGGCGGTCCGGAACCCGACCAGCACCTCCCCGTCCTTCGCCTATGCCGGTTTCCGTGACAGGGAGATGCATTTCTCGGGCAGCTTGCTGAAGGTCGCGGCCATGCTCGCCGCCTTTGAGTTGCGGCAGAGCGCTTCCGATTTTGCCGTCACCGAAGGCGACTGCTCGGCGAACGTGGTGTTCAACGACTTGAAGTCGGCCTTCAATGCAGCCATCCAGAAAGCCGCACCGCGTTTCCTGAGCGAACCGGGCATCACCGAGCAGATGCGCGTGCCCAAGTACCCCAGGATCTTCGATTCGCCGCAGGGCCTCGCGAGTGGCGGATGCCTGATGTCGTTCAGCCCCGATTTTGCGGCACACGTGCTGGGCATGATCGTACCCAGCAACAACGGCGAAGCCGCTGCCACGATCAAAGCGCTCGGGTACAGCTGGATCAATGGACTGCTGGCAAATGCCGGCCTCTTCGACCAGACCGCGAATCGGGGCATCTGGCTGGCCGGGACGTTCAAGCCCGGTCCTCCCGATCCCTTCCCTGCCGTGCGGGTGCCCTCCATGAATGACGGCGACTCGGCGCAGGCGACCACGACCATCGATATGGCGAGGTTCCTCGCACTGCTCATCGAAGGCGCAACACTGGACTCGCGCAGCGTTGACGGTATTGCCTCCGAAATGCGTGACCTCCTGGCCGGCGCTCAGTCTGTCGGTGACCGCTCTTTCATGACCACGGGAGCCCGGCCGGGCCTCAATGGCCTCGGCGCAGGTTTCACGATCACTCATTCGAAGATTGGACTGGGGCCCCTCAACGCCGGGGGAGTAGTCGCTTCCGAGGCGACCATCCTCTCCCACAACGACACCGGCCAGCAATTCCTCGTCGTTTGGCAGAACCTGCTGAACCTGAACGACCGCCACAACGCGATGTCGTTCATGGTGCGCCGGACCCTCCTCAATTTCCTTGGCATTCCTTGACCCGTAGCGGAAGCTCCGGTATCGGGAGCTGCCCGTTCCGCCCCCAGTGGCGGGCATCCGTCACCGGAGTGAGCATGGAAGAGAGGTGAAGGTGCCTACGGCGCACCTCGCCCCTCGTATGACCCTTCACCAGTTTCATGAGCTCGGGTGAGGCGTTCCTCATGTCCTTCCGTATCCGCCGTCCTGTTTCTCTGAGGCTCGGGGAAGAGCTGCGCGACCATCCCGGTGATGGCCAGCACGATGACCACGGCGACCGCGGCGGCGATCGCGCCGGCGGCGGTGGTGGCTTCCGGGGCGATGGTTTCGGCGAGGGGCCCGGCGGTGGCGGCTTCGGGGGATTCGGCGGCCCGCCTCACGGCCCGCCTCACGGTCCTGGTCCGCATCCAGGCCCGGGGCCTTTTCCCGGCCCCGACCGGCCCCCGGAGCCTGAGCCGCCGCACGAGGTGGACGTTGCGGAGGGGCCGTTCCGGGTGGTGCGGCCGGCGGACATGCTCGTCGTCGACATCGCCCTGGTCAACCTGCGCTTCGACGGCCGCCGCCTGGTGCGCAAGAACCGGGCGCAGCCCGCGTTCGTCCTCGCGGGGCTGCCGCCGCAGCATGTGCTGGAAGAGGTCCCCCTGAATCTGAAGGTCACTGCTTCCATGAAGGCAGTCACCGCCGGCTCGACCCGTCTGGCTTTCTCGGTGCCGGACAACATCGACAGCTTGGAGCTGTCGCTGGACGCGCTGCTCGGCTGGGCGCGCCTGGTGCCCATGACGGTGCCCGTCGTTGGCCCACAGAGCCCGGACACGCCGGGAACGACGGTCTTCCAGGGCCTTCCCCGAAGCGTCATCGAGTTCCCCACCCGACTGTTCCTCACCTACGACGACCCCGTGGACTGGGTCGTCCGCCCCCAAGCCCAACAGGCCGACGGCCGGACCGCGTTGTGGCACGCCCGGTTGCAGTTGCACGGTGAACGGGACGGCGACGTGCGGCTGCGGGCCTTTGCGACGGCCGGGGACCGGGGGGCACCGCCGGGGAACAGTCCGATCACTGCCGACAACATGGCGGACCTCGTCACCCTCAGCAGCCGGGCCGAGTTGGTCCCGCCTGGCGACGTGCCGATCGATGTACCCAGCGCGCCGTTGCATGCCGAGCAGTTCATCGTCACGCCTCAGGGCTCCTCGGTCCACCTGCACGGCCTATGGGAGAGTCCGCCGAATACCCCCGAGGAGCGGGAACGGTACAGGAAGGTCGGGCGTCATTTCCCCAATGTGGTGGCGTACGACCACATCACGGGGCTGGGGCGTGACCAGTACGTCCGCGTCGTGATACACGGCAGCTTGTCGACCGGTCACGAGTCCCTCCTCGTGACGGAAACCAGGCGGTGGTTCATCGCGAGCGCGGACGACGGAATCGTCGCGTACCTGCACAAGGAGCAGTACATCGTCGTCAAGCAGCCGGAGGTCGAGTATGGAGCTCATACCGGCTTCCAGCACGCAGGACGCGAAATGCCGTTCCGCACGCTGCGCATCACGGACCGGGTCACTCCACTGATCCAGACTCGGACGGAAAACCCGCAAAACGTGGCTTTCTGGGTGAACCTTCAGGACTCCGGTAAGGACTTCGATTTCACCCTGATCGGCACAGACACGGAGGGGCGCAAGGTCAGCTTCACCATGCCTCTGGTGTTCGTGCCCGACGGACTGACCGATGAACAGGAGCAGTTGACGAGGCTGTACAACCCGGCGACGCCAACAGAAGAAATGAAGGCAATGATGGAGAAGCGCCTGAGGCGGGAGATGCATGGTCAAGTGATGGCCATGGCGGAGCCGCCCGCCGACGCTTTCGGCAGCACCAGCCATGCGGTCGGGACCCTCACCTTCGGGCTCGGCACCTTCGCGCTCGGCACCCAGGATGGCACCCCTGTGGTGGGCCAGCCCCACGTTTCCGCCGCGGCGGTACGCGTCCCCGCCGTCGAGCAGTTCACCCCGAACGCCGGTGATCTCGAGGTCAAGTTCAACGCCACCTATCTCCAGCAGACGATGCAGGGACATCCGGCGGGTGCGTACCTGGATCTGCAAAGGCCGCTCAGCCTCACCTTCGGGGCCGAGCAAGCCGGTGGACTCTCCAGCCCGAATTCCGCGGTGAAGACGATCACCAGCCGGGCAGGCGTCATCCCGGACGTCATCAAGACGGACCCCACCACCGGCGCAGTCCTCGACGCGGCACCCATCAAAACCATCAGGGATGCCTTCGGCGGGGCCCAACTGCTCGGTATCGACCTCAGCACATACCTGAAGGGCCTCGTCAAGGATCAACTCGGCGCACTGCAGCAGCTCGACGACAACCAGATCAAGGATATTCTGGACAACCCCCAAAGGCAGCTGCCCGCGCCCGTGCTGCGCATACGCGACCTGGTGGACGGACAACAGGGCAAGGAACTGCGGTATGTGTGGAAGCCGCCGCTGGAACGGCCGACGACGGCAGGCGGTGGGGTGGACCCGACCGCCCTCCTCGACGTGTCCAAGGCCTCGCTGATCCTGGATGCCCGGACCGTCCGCTCGACGGAAGCCGTCGAGAAGTCCACGGTGCAGGGCAGCCTGAGCCACTTCGCGCTGGACTTCTTTGACATCGCCCGAGTGGAATTCGACGAGCTGAAGTTCAAGACCAGCCCAGGGCAGAAGCCCGATGTGACGGCCTCCGGTGTGGAGCTGAAGTTCAGCAGTGCGCTGGAGTTCATCAATTCCCTCCGCAGCGCGCTGCCCGCTGATGTCTTCGGTCCCGGCGCGTTCATCGATGTCCAGACCACCGGCCTCCGTGCCGGCTACAAACTCGCCCTTCCGGCCATCGGCGTCGGCGTCTTCACCCTGTCGAACGTCACCCTGTCGGCCGAGCTGGTGATCCCCTTCGACGGCAAGCCGGTCGCGTTCCGCTTCTCGGTCTCCGAGCAGAAGCACCCCTTCAACGTCACGGTCTCCCTGTTCGGTGGCGGCGGCTACTTCTCCATGCTGGTGGACGCCAGCGGTGTACAGGAGATCGAGGGATCCATCGAGTTCGGTGGCGCAGCGGCGCTGAATCTCGGCGTCGCGAGCGGCGGGGTGTCGATCATGGCGGGCATCCGCTTCCAGCTCGACAATAACGCGGTCTCCCTCAGCGGCTACCTGCGGTGCAACGGCTTCCTGACGGTGCTTGGCATCGTGACAGTGTCCGTCGAGTTCTATCTGGAGCTCACCTACGAGAAGAACAAAGAGACCCACCAGTCGGTGGTCCGCGGCAGGGGCACCCTCACGGTCAGCGTACGGATCGCCTTCTTCAGCAAGTCCGTCCAACTCGAAATGGAGCGGAGTTTCGCCGGCGCACCGGGCGACCCGACGTTCGCCCAATGCTTCTCGAAGGATCAGGACTGGCCGGAGTACTGCGCGGCGTACGCCGCGTGAGCGAGCCGCGTGGAGACCACCATGGACTTCGAACAGCAGATCAACTGGACCGTTCTCCCGGCCGGACTGTCGGACGACGGCAGGCACGTCAAGGTGTCGGTGTTCATCGCCCCGCGGCTGATGGGGCCGGCCCCGTCCGACGACCAGACGAAGCGCGCCACGCTGGCCCCCCACTTCCCCGATTTCGTCCACTGGCCGGACAAGATCACGCCCGCCACTTTTGATTTTGCCACCGGAGAGGGCACCTCCGAGCCCCCCACGACCGACGAAGTCTCCGAGACCTCCGACACGCCTGCCCCTTCGACGCCCTTCGTCACCGCGCTGAAGCCGCAAGCCCCGCTCCCTGATGTGAACTTGTGGAAGAGCCTCTTCAGTGTGGACACGCCGCTCGATCCCTACGTCTTCGAACGGCATACGGACCAGGCGTGCGAGACCTACTCCACCCAGCAGGTCAGCGGCTTCACCAAGGGCAAGTACGCCGAAGCGGCCATGAATTCACCCGAGACACCGCCCCGCACCAGGGACCTGATGCGCCCATCGAGCGACGGGTCGACCGGCGACCCCAGAACGGGCGAAGCCCCAAGAGCCACCGGGGGCACGGGGCCCGGGGACGTGCCCCCGGCGTCCCCCACGGAGGACGAAATGCCGATGCCTCCTGAGCTCGCGGACCTGCACAGCTTCCATACGATCGAGCTCAACAGGCCGCCCACCGTTGACGGTGAAGAGCCGCCCCCGTCGCCGCCACCGAAGAAGCACGATCCCGACTTCCACGAGATGCTCACCTGGCTCGGCGATCACCCCACGCTGCTGAGGCGACTCGGACTCGTTCTGGACTTCCTCCTGCCGGCCGACCTGATCCCCGTCTCTTCAGGCGAGCGGTTCCTGAAGGTGACTCCCCACTGGACGCCGGAACTGGGCAAGGGCACGAAGGGGTCGCACAACGTGTCCCCTCGCACGCGCTATGTCTTCCTCCCGGACCGCCGCGCCTTCGTCTCCCGGGCCTCGACCGTCACCAACGGCCCGCTGACGTCACCGTCCCTCGGCCTGGTGGAGCTGAAGGGAAAATTCACCGTTGAGCCGGCTGACATCGACGCCGCCGCAGGCAAGATGATCGCGCCCGCCAAGGACGCCACCGGACTCGCCCCGGTACGGACCCATGGGCTCTGCCTGGTCAGGAACGACCGGCTGGGCACCCTCAAGCAGGATTTCGCGCGGGCAGCCGAGCACGACGCGGCCTTCACCCGCGTGGTCGATCAGCAGAGAGCACAAGGTTCGACGCCCGCCCCGCAGATTCCGGGAGCCGCCGCCCCGCACGCCGCCGAGGATGAGGTGCCCGCCCCCGAGCTGTTCGCCCAGAACCTGATCCGGGGCCACCGGCTCGACATCTGGGACGAGACACGACGTCAGTGGTTCTCGCTGCACGAGCGCGAGGTGGAGTACCGGCAGGCGCGCGGCGGACCGGTCCTGCTCACGGCCTCGGACGAGGGTTTCTTCCAGGCCCACCTGGCCACACCACCCCGCGACGCCGTGAACCCCGACCACCTCTACGTACCCGAGCAGCTGGTCACCTGGGACGGATGGTCGCTCTCCGCGCCCCGGCCGGGCCTGGTGCTGGACACCGACGACGGTTCGGCCGAGGACAGCCGGCCCCCCAACAAGCCGGTGCCGCTCAAGAACCAGGCGGAGACGAAACTGCCCCTGGAAATCACGCCCAAGGTGCGGCCCGGCAGCCTGCCCAAGCTACGGTTCGGCCACGAGTACCGGGTACGGCTGCGTACCGTGGACCTCGCGGGAAACGGCCTGGACATGACGGAGGCCGACGCCCTGGTCGACCTGGCCGGCAGCGGCACGGACGGAGCGGCCCCCGATGGCCTGAAGGACAGGAAAGCCCTGATGCTCCCCGACGAAGCCGGGCTGCTGACCTTCCAGAGGTTCGAGTCCGTCCTGGCGCCCGCCGTGGTGCCCAGATTCCCGTTCGGGGAAGGCGCCTCGCCCTTCCGGATGGTCATCCGGAGCAGCCCGGGGGCCGGCCCACCCCCGGCCGGAGCCCGAACACAAGTCACGGTCCACCTGGCCAATGTCCAGTTCGGCAAGACCAACGACGAGGTGCGCATCGTCCAGCAGGCCCTCCTGGACAACGGCCGCTCCCTTCCCCACGGCGCGGACGGAATCTTCCGCAACGAGACCAAGACCGCCTACGCGGAGGAGCAACGTGCCCAGGGCTTCACGGGCAGCGATGCTGATGGCATCCCCGGCTGCACATCTCTCACCAAACTCGGCCGCAACAGAGGCTTCGCCGTCGACTGCGGCATCGGTACCGGCACTGGGACCGGGACCGTGGCGAGTACCGGAGCCGGCCGGACGGCTGAGCAGTACGCCGCGGACTTCAACCGGTCGTCACTGGTCACCGCGGAAGGACACCTCCCGTACCGAGGCACGGACGAACGCCATGTGGTGGCACCGAAGGCGTCACTGCGGTGCATCGAGTGGCACGGCCTCCTGGACGATGCCATCGGCTCCACGGACCGCAACGTCCAGAACGCGGTCTACGACCTGGCCGTACGGGAGAGCGGCTCGCTGAGCGACACCTCCCCGTCCCAGCCGGACCTCCAGGTCGAGACGATCAAGTCGCCGGCGGCGGACCCCAAGAACCCGGCGAACACCGTTCTGCACACGGGCGAGCAGGTCGAACTTCCCTACCTCCCCGATCCGTTGTCCACGGGAGCCGTGTTCCTGGACCTGCCGGGGATGCCCGCCGGGGAGCCCTTCCCGGTCCCCTGGGACGGCGAGATCTGGCACCGGCCGCAATCCCTGAGGCTGCGGCTGGCCGAAGGCACCGCGCCGCCGCGCTTCGACGAGGCGTCCCGCGTGCTGACCGTCTCCCTGCCGAAGGGCGCCGTGGCGACCGTCCGGGTGTGCTCCAGGATCGACTTCGACGAGAAAGTCATGGGCATGGCCGGGTGGTGCCGGGAGCAGCAGGAGTCGGCACCGAGGCTCGCGTCGGAGATGGAGGGGGACGCGGCGGCGAGAAGAGCGGCGGAGGCACGGAGAACCGACGACACGCTGGCGCTGGCCGCAGCCAGCCGGCACTGGATGTTCACCCCCTGGCAAGAACTGAGACTCGTCCACGCGGTCCAACAGCCACTGAATTCACCGGTGTTGACGCTGGCGACCCCGGCGACCCCGCGTGCACGCGGGGCGACCGCCGAGCATCTCGCCGGTTCCGTCGCGCTGGACGAGGACAGCACGGACCGGATCGACCTGATCGCCGAGTGGACCGAGGTGACGGACGGCGCCGGGGGCCGCGAGACCCGTGAGATGACCGCCCCGGTCTTCGACCTGCTGACGGCGAGGGCGAGCCTGAACGGCGTCCCGGGCACCGAACCCTACCTCCTCCAGAACGGCGTCCTGAGCTTCAGCACCCAGGCGGCCGAGGACAAGGCGAAAGCGGAGGCCGCGGCCGCGGCGGCACACCCAGGCAACCCCCCGACCCCGGACAACCCTCAGGGCAACCAGGGCAACAAGCCACACCCGCTCCCGCCCGTCCCCGCGAAGCACGAGTTCGGCGACACCAAACACCGGACGGTGCGCTACCACCCAGTGGCCGGCAGCAAGTTCGCCGACTACTTCCCGCCACAGTTCGCCACGCCCGGCAAGAACGTGCTGACCGTGGAGGGAGAGGCGCAGGAATACTCGGTGCCGAGCAGCGAGTGCCCGATGGCTCCCCGACTGCTGTACTGCGTGCCCACGCTCACCCTGGAGCACGTCGGCGGGCCGCCCGGTCCCATCGTCCACCAGCGGCGCGGTCGCGGAATCCGGGTGTACGTGGACCGCCCCTGGTTCTCGTCCGGAGACGGCGAACTGCTCGGCGTCGTCATCGGCGAACCGCCGGGAGGCGACCCCAAGTCCGCACGGGACTCCCTGGTCACCCTGATGGGCCGCGACCCCATCCACCGTTCCGCGCCGGTCTTCGCCCCGACCCCGGAGATGTTCACCAACGCGGTGCGTCGGTCCGGCCCGCTCCTCCTCCCCACGCCGTCGGGAACCATCCTCCCGGTCACGGTCGTCGGCTTCAGCCCGCAGTTCGAAACTGACACTCCGAAGCCCGGCAAGGAAGAGAACGAGGACGAGAACAAGGCCGGCCGCTGGTTCTTCGACCTGGACCTGGATACCGGGGACGCCTGCCTGCCCTTCGTCCGGCTCGCTCTGGTCCGCTACCAGCCGGATTCCATCCCCGGAGCGGAGATCTCCAAGGAGGTCGTTCTCGCCGACCTGGTGCGCACCCTGCCCGACCGCGAACTGAGGGTCACGCCCGGCGATCCGCTGTCGGTCAGCGTCACCGGGCCCTCCTGGGACCCTTCCGGCTCCCCGCCGCCGCGGATCACCGCCACGCTGCAACGCCGGAACAGCCTGGTCGACGACGATGACCTCGGCTGGGTGACCCTCGAAGACACCACCGTCCAACTCACCTCCGTCGACGCGGAGTCCTCCCGAACCCCCTTCTACACGGGCCAGCTCCCGATACCGCGCGGGCGTCGCGGCCCGTTGCGCCTGATGGTCCTCGAAACCGAGGGCATCCCTCCCGACGGCTCCACCCCGCCCACCACACCCGGGCCGGTGATCTACTGCGACACGGTCACCTTCGCACGGAGGCCGGGCGGCCCGGGTGGCCCGGGCGGCGACCATGACGGGGATGGCGACCACGACGGCCACGACCACCATGGGCCGGGCGACCACGGTGGCGGGTTCGGTGGGTTCCCTCACACTGACCCGCGCTGACATGCCAAAACCCGGTTAGCGGATCCAGGACCGGCGTACGCCCGCGCGAGCGAGGATCTCAAGCACTGGTGGGCGGAGAATCCGCGCACTATGCGTGCCGAGTACACCGAGCGGATCACCGGTATCGGTCGGAGGCCGCGGACGCCGCCCGCAAGAGCCGTACCGACCGCGACAACCGCCTGTGAGCGAAGGGGGGCAACGCATGACAGAGCGCGAGCAGGTCGTGCGTGCCCCCTGAACGAGGGCAATGAGGCCGGCCGCGCCGGTACCCCGCGCCACGGGCGCCCCGCGTGACCGACGACCTGTTGCATACCGCGTGGGTTCGCGGCTGCAACAAGGCGGACCCGTTCCCCATCAGCGCCGAGGGCTGACCTCGACAGAAAAGCCCTGCGCCCCGGGCCACTGAGTGGCCACGGTCTTGCTGGTGGCCCCATGAGACTCAGTCGCCGCCTGCCGGGTCAGGCCGAGCACCGACAACGAAAGTACTGCTGAAACAGCAACAGCAGCCAGCTTCTTCTTACCGTTGTTCATATCTTCCCCTCAGCGCCTCATCCAGCCGACAGGAGCCACTAGAAGCCAACTCTCCGCTGGTCAGGCGGTCGGTCATGCGATGATGCGGCAGATTAGCATGGCATGCGCATGCATCTTGTGACCTGTGCCATCACCTACCGGTGATCGCGCCGGCGTCCGCCCCGCTTCGGTGCACGAGCGGGAAGCAACGGTTCGATCAGCGGTGGCCTGCAGGCAGAAGGACGGCGGCGCCGGGCAGGGAGGCCCTCACCAGAACCAGGAACCCGCCAAGGAGCCGGTGCGGTTCCTCGCTTACGAGGAGGGCACCGTCTAAGTCATCATCTTCATCAATGCGAGTACCTCGCCGAGAAGGTGCAGAAGGTTGGTCAGCGAGCTGACCGACCGGATCAAGATGTGCGCCGGCAACAAGTTCCATAACCTCTTCGCCAAGCTGCCTCTGAGTTCCGGCTTACCGAGCCAGTGGAGAAGTTCGGCTAGCTCTTCCC
This sequence comes from Streptomyces angustmyceticus, assembly GCF_019933235.1. Classification (NCBI taxonomy): domain Bacteria; kingdom Bacillati; phylum Actinomycetota; class Actinomycetes; order Kitasatosporales; family Streptomycetaceae; genus Streptomyces; species Streptomyces angustmyceticus. The sequence goes on from NZ_CP082945.1 coordinate 7,922,634, forward strand.
TGAGTCGAACGGGGACGCCGGGGAGACCGGCGTCGGTGACGGTGTGCCGGCGCGGGTGCAGGGGGCGGAAGCGAAGTCCGGGTGGAGGGCCACCGGCCTGGGACCTACACGCTCCCCGTCGTGGGCGCCCCCGCAAAACGCCCGTGCCACAAGCACCCCCTAACCACAGTAAGAACGCTTCGCCCCCGGCCACGGTCGGGGGCTTTCGCATGCCCGCACGCTTTGGGCCGCTGTGACACCGACGTCCTAGATGGGGAGTGCAGCCCCACGCCGCCTCCGGGCGCCGGAGAACCGCGACTTGCGCTGCGGCTGATCTACGCGGGCCGGCTGACCCCGGAGAAGGGAGGCCAGGCCCTGACCCGTGCCCTGGCCGGCGCCCCGGGCATCGAGCTGAGCATCGCCGCGCCCAGGGCCCAGATCCACGCTCTCGCCCCGCTGTTGCGAAGGCAGGTATCGGGGCTCGCTACCTGGGGTGGCTGAGCCGCCCGCAGTTGTGGAGAGCCTTCGCCGAGCACGACGCGCTCGTCATGCCCTCGACCACGCTGGAGGCGATGGGCCTGGTCGCCCTCGAAGCCCAGGCATGCGGGCTGCCCGTGCTCTACCAGCCCGTCCCCGGCCTGCGTGATGTTCTCGGTGGCCACCGCGGCCCACCGACTTCACCCAGCCCGCCACCGTGTCCCGGGACCTTGAGCGGCTGCGGACCTCCCCGAGCGTGCTGCCCGAACTGCGGGAGGCGGGGTATGCCAATGCTGCCCGCTACCCGCTCTCGGCCACCGTCAGGGCCCTGCACACGGCCGGGCGTGGGCCGCAACCGGGCGACGGCGCTGCGCAGTCTGACGAGCGACCCCTCGCTCCGGCTGACCGAACCGGGGCGTGCGCTGGTGCGAGGGAGGCGCCGGAGCGCCAGGGTCGGGCGCAGCGCTTCGTGGAACTGCGCCAGGGCCCGGGTGATCCGCTCCTCGTCCGCGTAGCTCTCGCTGATCGCCGTGAACACCTCTTCGACGGCCGTCGCGAGCCCCGGCTCTTGGCGTTTCATCAGCGGCGCGACGGCCTACCCCAGACGGCCAAGGGGCGCCGCCAGCGCCGCCGCCGACGCCGCGCTTCCCTGATCCCACTGGCCGATCACGGTGGCCATGACCTGGTGGGAGCACTGCGCATCCGTCAGATCTCCACGTGCCAGAGAATCAGATCATCCCACCTCAAGATCCACTTCCGATACACGCCCTAGTCCGTTGTGGACTCTTGGAATCCCACCACGGTCGCGCCGTGCTCGTGAGCCCACTCAGTCAGCACGGCGATCGGCTTCACCAGCGTCCGGCCCAAGTCTGTCAGTACGTACTCGGCCTTCCCTGCCTCGGCGTGGCGGTCGACCAGCCCGTACCCCTGCAACCGCCGCAGCGTCTGGGTCAGCACTTTCCGCGAGATTCCACCGATCAGGCCGACCAACTCGCCGTGCCTGCACGGTTCGCGGCTCAACGCGAACAGCACGACCACCGCCCATTTGTCGGCGATGATCTCGATCGCCAGCCGAGCCGGGCAGTCGGCGAGGAAGACGCTGCCGGAGTACTCACGCATGCCCCGACGGTAGCCCACTGCCAGGAACCTGGAGGTACCTGCCGCCTCAGTAGCGTCCACGGCGGAAGCCAACGAGCAGGGGAACCGAATGAGAGCAGTAACCGGCAGGCCGGGCGGGCGGAAGGTCGTCGCGCTGGTCACCGTAGCGTTGGAACTGTGGTCACCAGGGCACTGGCCCGCCTACGCGCCGATGGCCGCGGCGTGGCCGCTGTCCGGCATCGACGACACACACAGCACCTCCTGGGCGGACTACGGCGTCACCACCGGCATCTGGCGGCTGCTCGATGTCCTCGGTGACCTGCCCGCCACCGTCGGCGTCAATGGACTGGTCGCCGAGCGGTACCCCGAGACCGTCATGGCCGTGCACGAGGCGGGTCACGAGATCGCCGCACACTCCTGGGCCCAGGACGTGGTGCCCGCGCTCCTCGATGTCGATGCCGAACGGACCAATATCCGTCGCTGCACCGACATCCTCGGCCAAGTCACCGGAGTTCGCCCGACGGGGTGGATGAGCCCGCGCGCCACCGGTTCGAGGCACACTGACGACCTGCTCGCCGAGGCCGGCTACCGCTGGACCGGCGACCACGGCGACCATGACCTCCCGCAGCTCCTGTCCACCGCTCACGGTCCTCTGGTCTCCCTCATGCACAGCGACCACTCCGACGTCCGCGACGCTGCGGCCGGCCCGTACGCCTACCGCGACCTGCACCGTGAGCTACTGAACCAGATGCTCGCCGAGGCCGGCCCAGGCGCCTTCCGCCTGACCATCCATGCCCACGTCGCAGGCCGACCGCTCCTCGCGGGCATGGTCGGCCAGATCCTCGACCACATCCGCGAGTCCGGCGACGTCTGGGTTGCCACCCACGCCCAGGTGGCCGAACACCTCCTGACACAGGGAAGAACGCCATGACCCACGTCCTCGTCGTCGGCGGCACCGGGGCCATGGGCAGCCACGTGATCCAACACCTGTTGGCCCCACCACCGACGCCACCGTCACCGTCCCCAGCCGCCACCCAAAGTCCGCTCACGCCACCGAACTCGCTGCCATCGCGCCCGACCGCGTGCGACTGGTCCGTTCCGACTCGGCTGCCCTCGAGGTCCTGATCGGGCAGGCCGACCGCGTGTTCGCCAACACCGACTTCTTCGCGACGGGCAGCGCCGTGGGGGAGTATCAACAAGGGCTGCACTTGCTGGCCGCTGCGGAGCGGGCCGGCGTGGAGCGATTCATCTGGTCCTCGTTGGACAGCGCGGTATCCCTGACCGGCCACCCCGTCCCGCACTTCGACAGCAAAGCCGCGGTCGCAGCCCACATCGGCCTGATGCGGTCGGAGGAAATGCTCCGCAAGGAGACCGACGGCTGGTACACGGACCACGTCTCGGTGCTGACCACGGCGCCGTACTTCGAGAACCTGCGGGACCGACTCACCCCCCGACCGGACGGCCGGGGCGGCCTGACCTTCCATTTCCCCCTCGGCGCCGCCCACTACCCCCTCGTTGCCCTCGATGACATTGCCTGGTTCGCCTGCCACATGTTTGACAACTGGCAGTCCTGGGGTGCCCGCGACCTCGCGGTGATCGGCGACAGCCTCACCGGCGACGAGATAGCCGCTGCCTTCGCTCAGGTCACGGGCACCCCCAGCACCTACATCCCGATGCCGCACGACGAACTGCACGCCACCATGCCCGACTTCAGCCACGACTACGCAGCAATGTTCCAGTTCTTCGCCAACCGTGATCTCTACGCCCGAGACCGGGACATCAACCTCCTGCGCCGTCTGCACCCCGGCCTGATGACCTTCAAGGACTGGCTGCACCACACCGGATGGACGGCATGACCACCCACCACGTCAACTCCGCACGCCGGCACGCGGAACAGGGCTCGCCGCTCCGGACCGGGATCGACGCCGGCCTGAGGCGCGCAAACCCGCCGTGACACCCACCAAGGGTCCATCCGAGGAAGATGCCACGAGTTCGAGACCGATCACGACGGCATCGCCGTGGACAACGATGAAAAGCCCGGGTCGCGCAAGATCGACATGCCAGGCGCGGCGGACCCTGCGTGAATGATGACGGTTCAGCTGGCCGGCAGTGGCACCGGATCCTCACTCACCTGCAGTCCCTGGCCGACGCGGAGGGTGCGATCACGATCGCGTGCGGGCCGAAGGCGTATACCTCTCGCAAGGACCGCGCCTACCTGTGCGCCGCCGTGGGATCCGCTGCACCATCATGGAGAAGGCCGACCAGGACCTAGCCCCTGCGAAGTTCTGAGGAAAGCGGTATCGGTCCGGACGACGTTAGTCCAGGTCAGAGCGCTCCGGCAAGGAACTGGCAGGGAGCTGCACTCCTCGGCAAGCCACCACAGCAGGTTCTTCGTCTGCTGGTGGTACGGAGCTCCCATTGGCGCTGACCTGATGGAAAGCAACGGTGACTGCCGTCGGCAGAGCGTTGGTCCGTGCATGGTCCGGATCTTGGCGTCAGCAGTCGCAGGTCGGCCCATTAGGGTCGGTGGCATGACGACGCCCCTTGCCAGCAGTGCCTTCGACTCGCTCCGCCTCGACGCCGTGCCCGATCAGGACGCGTTACGCCGGGTCTACGAGCTGCCCAAGGACACGGCCATACGCAAGCAGATGACCGAACTAACCGAGCAGACACGGCGGTTGATCGGCTGCTCCTCGCTGGTCCTGGTCGCCAGCGCGGACGCCGAGGGCAACTGTGACGTCTCCCCGCGCGGCGGCCCCGCCGGGTTCGTCGCCGTCCTGGACGCACGGACGGTGGCGATACCGGACGCGACCGGCAACAAGCGTCTGGACACCCTGCAGAACGTTATCGCCACCGGACGGGCCGGGCTGCTGTTCGTCATCCCGGGGCGTACCACGACGCTCAGGGTGAACGGCCGGGCCTGCGTCTCCACCCGCCCCGAGCTGCTGTCGCAGCTGACCGCCGTGGGCAAGCCGCCGGCCAGCGCGCTGGTGCTGGGGATCGAGGAGGTCTACCCGCACTGCCCCAAGTCGTTCCTGCGCAGCGGGGCCTGGAAGCCGGAGCAGTGGCTGCCGACGGACGCCCAGCCGACCTCGGCCGAGGTGACGCTGGGCCAACTGCGGATGCCGGAGTTGACGATCGCTGACGTCGAGCAGGCGGAGGCGGATTCGCTGAAGTACCGGTACGAGTAACGGGCCGACCTGCGTTAACTGAACCACCAGCCCGTCGAATCCCCGGACCAGTACGCCCCAAGATCAATCGCGGGGCGCCGGAAACAGGGGCGGCTGTGCCCGGCAACTCGTAGAGGCTGAGCTTCCAAACGTACCTGCTGACCACGGCCGAGGGCATGCCGGTGTCCTGGTGCCTGGCGAACCCGAAGCTCGACGAACGGGAGGTGATGACCGCGCTGCTGGAACGCGACCATCACCTCGTCCGGGCCGGGCAGGTGATCCTTGCGGACAAGGGCTTTGTCGGACCCCACATACTGGGTCACTCCGCGCCACCTGGCCGGCGATGACGACGCCCTCGCCGAGCGGATCGGCGACACCTTCACCGGGCTCGGCTGGCGTATGTGGCCGACCTCCCGCAACACCCTGCTCTATGTGAGCCCGGACGGGCTGCGCGGCGCCGAGTGGATCCTCGCCGCCTGCTCGTTCGAGCTGGGCGGACTCCCGGTGGCCTGGCAGCTGTCGGCGCGCCCCACCCCGCCTCGGCCATGACCGAGTGGAACGCCCACTTCACCGCAGGCGTCCCCCACGAGGCGCTCGCCGACCTCCTGCTCGCGCTCGACGCCCACCAGGCACCCGACACCGGGTTCGAGGGAGCGGAGGCGGTGCTCACCGCGCTCACCGCGCGAGGCTGGCTGCGCGATCTGGACCGACCGCGCACCACTGCCACGGACCCCCGGCTTCTGTGCCAGCGTCTCCTTGGAGACGCTGCCGTCGCTCGTCCACGACGTCGACCCGCGCGATGACCTCCTGGGGTGGCAGGCGTGGGCGGAGCCCGTGCTCGGAGCGCCGTACCTGTGGTGCGCTGGCTTCAGCGCGAGCGTCCCGCACGAACTGCTTGCGGCCTTCGCCTCCTCGCTCGCTGCACCCGGTCCGGTACCGCGCCACACGCTGCCGCAGGGCGCGAAGGACCGTCTCACCGTTGTCCGCCGCGGCTGACGGCCTGCTCATAGCTGCTGACCGAGTCGGAGATCGACGGCGGTGATGCCCCTTCAGTCAGGCCCGGTGGTGCCGTTCCCTTCACCGGAGCGGCACCACCGGGCCTTCGCCGTACCCCGCCGTCAGCAAACCCGACGGCACCCTGGAACCAAGATCGAGGCCGTACATGGGATCGCCGTCGTGGCAGACAAAGTGATCGGCAAAGGACCCTTGCGCGGCTACCTCCTGGACAGGGCTTCGGCGTGGTCGGCGGGCGTCCGTTTCGTGACCACTTGCAGTGAAGGGAGTGCGAGCTCTTGGTCAGGCGGGCTGTCTCGCGAGGTCATCGAGTGGAACGGCGCTTCGGCGTTCGTGAGTTATTTTCCGACGGCTCCCTGGGCCGCTCAGGGGTCGACCGGGTCCGGCGCATGCGTTCTCGGCGTTCTCTCAGGCCGAGAACGAGAGGTAACGCCGCCTTATATGGTCGGGGTGTCGTCAACAATCGGCCTGTGAATCTCAACGACCGGCTTCCACCCCGCGGAGAACTCGATGAAGTCCGCACGGGTGGGGTAGGTGTCGACCGCGCGACGGTCACGCTTGGGGCGGTCACTCCCCTTGCGCCCCCGGGGAATCTGCTCCTCGAAGATGTCGACCTTCACGTCGGGAACCTCCTTGAGGCCCTGGCGCCAGATCTGCACGACGTCGGCGCCGAAGGCCTGCCGGGCCGCAGCGTAAAGGGCCGTGAGGGCTCCCTTGTCCCCACCAGGGACGAAAAGTGCCAGGTCCAGCACGACACCGGCGGGCTGGAGGACCTCGATGGTCACCGAGCCGTTCTCGTCGGCCAAGTAGATTCCGGCTTCATTCTCGTCGTCGGGAAGGCAGGAGACCTCTTCCTGGAATACGGTTCTCGCCGTGATCGAGCCGCCCTCGAAATCCTCACCGGATTTGGTCAGAAAAGCAGGGACGTAGCAGTCGGGAAGCTTGAGTTCTGCCGTGTCGGCGGAAATGAAGAGCCTATCTTTCACGCCGAGCTTCGTCACCTCTTCCAGCGAGAGGCGGCGAGCGGCGATCTTCTCCGTGTTCACGATTTCCCTTTCAGGTTGCATTGTCCCTCCGAACAAGGACGCTACCACGAAACCATGAGGTCAACTGCCCAGTAATCTTTGGGTAGATGGCCTCCGATGACCTGCACGGGAGGATGTCGGAGCGAGTGTCACTCGGCCGGGAACGCGCATCCGCCAGGTAGTGTCCCTCGTCATGCTGTTGGAGATCAACTGGCGGTTGCATTGCGGTGCGTTGGGTGGCACGGAGGAACTAAAAGAGAGTTACGGCATATATCGCCCATATCCTCTTCGGGGAGGTGGCGGCGCGGTAAGGCGATCTATTCGTCATGCATCTCGAAGAGCGCAGCGGAAGTCAACCGGATGGTCCGACAACGCAACAGCGGAGACCCCAACCGGCAACATCTGGATGAAGCGCGAACCGGAAGTCGCGCACTGCCGCGCCCTCTCCGGTCAGGACTTCGGCGTAGTCGGCTGACGCCCGGTTGCTGACGTCTCGTCATGTTGACCGGGTTCGGTACACCGCAGGCACGGGCGTCCGCGATCACGGAGTTCTCTACGCTCTGTGACCTTGGACTGCCCGTGCCTGCCGACGCATCATCTCTGATCTCCCCTGCCTTTGAACAGCTCAGAGGGGAGTGGCCGGTGTGCCGGACCGGCAGGTCGGCGCGGGCGGTGAGCCGGGTGGTGACGTCGCCGACGGCTTCGGGGGAGGGGCCGGCGTCCATGATGGTGTGCCAGCGCGGGTGCAGGGCGCGGAAGGCGTAGCCGTCGGGGTCGCTCAGGCTGGCGGCTTCGGTCCAGGCGCGCCAGGCGCGGACGGGGCAGGTGGAGGGGCGGGAGCCGAAGGGCACCTTCACCTTGCGGGGGCTGGCCTTGGAGACGCGGACGTCGATGGTGATCTTGTACTCGGTGCGGCCGGTGACAACCACGCCGGACAGGCGGCGGTCGATGGTCGACGGTGAGGTGAAGGTGCCGGCCTTCCAGCCGGGCTGGACCCACAGCCACTCGACGAACGCGGTCAGGGCCCCGGGGGCGGCGGTGGTCGGCAGGCCGAGCAGCGCGCAGAAGGTCTCCCACTGCTTCCAGTCCGCGGCGTAGCCCTCGACGGTGTTCTGCGGCCGGAGGTCGATCTCGTGCTGGGCGGAGCGCTTCTCCCGCTCGGCGAGCTTGGCCAGGACCTCGTCGTCGAAGCCGGTGCCGGCCGGGGCGAGGTCGATGGGGCGGGCAGGTGCGCCTCGGTGATGCGGCACGGCTTCCGTTCCCTCGGATTTGGTTGGACCTTCCCCCTTGCCTGTTGCTGGTGGGATCCTCCCCGCATGTGACGTACTCGTGGGTTGGGGGCCGTCGCGGTCGCGGCAGCAGGATTGCTGCTGGTGACGGGGTGTGGGAATGACGGCGGGAAGAGGGACGGGAAAGTCGTCGCGGTCGCCGCAGGCAGAATCGTGCCAGCGTGTCGTGCCCACCGCATATCGATGACGAACCCCTTCGCGGCAGCCCTGGCTGGATTGTGGCTGGACAGTTGATATGGGCCGCCGGACCATGGCGCACAGGCGCGAGGCCGTTCAGGGGAGGACCGTCGGCGTGGGCTTGAACGATGGAGAAGAGCCAGGCGGACAGCGGCCCTGGCAGCGGTCGCGCGCTAGCGGTAACCCAGGGGCGGCTGGGTCTGGAGGCCCCAGTGGGCCCGGGGCACTAAGCCAGGGGCGGATCCCCTCAGGGGCGCAGATGCCACAGCCGGTAAAGAGCCTTCGCGTCTTGATGATGATCCTGGGCGGTATGCAGGCCCTCCTCGGACTTGCTCTGCTGACCAACAGCGTGGCTATCGCCACAGCCATCTGGGGCGAGGGCGACGCCTCGACCCCGTGCTGCACCACGCCAGGTGAGGCTCACTCCGGGAACATCGTATTCGCCGGAGTGCTCGTGCTTGCGGTTGCTGCATGGGGCATCACTACCGCTTTGAAGTTCCCCACGCGCCACCCTAATCTGCGCGTCTCCGCCTTCGCCTACGGTTGGACGGCGCTGCCCTTCACCCTGGCATTCTTCGAGGTAGCGCCCATTCTGGGTCTGATCTGGCTCGTGCCGGCCATCCTGGCAATCGTCCGCCCTAACCAGCCGGAAAGCCGTGCTTGGTTCGGTCATCAGCCCCTCTGAGGCGGGACCAGCGCAGCTGAACCTGGGCACCTGTTACGCGGCCTAAGAGCGGCTAGCACAGTGAGGTGTATCGCTCCTGATGGCCGTGCTGGACAGGCCAGTTGGACATTGTCCGGGCCATGGGTACTTCGCCGTGAATCGTGTCGGATGACCTGTGGGACCGGATCGAGCCACTGCTGCCGAGGAAACAGCGGCGGTTCCGATACCCCGGGCGTCTGCCGATCCCCGACCGTCAGGTGCTGTGCGGGATCCTGTACGTGCTGCACACCGATATCCAGTGGGAACACCTTCCCCAGGAGCTCGGCTTCGGCCCCGGAATGACGTGCTGGCGCCGACTACGGGACTGGAACAAAGCCGGCGTCCGGCAACGACTCCACGAGGTCCTACTGGCCGAACTGAACGCCGCAGCAAGGCTCGACCGGTCCCGCTGCGTAGTCGACCCCTCCCACGTCGCCTGGGCGCGTGCCCAGAAGGCGGTGGCGGTCTCTTTCTTCTCATCTGCGTGGATCTCGCTGTAGGCGAGGCGGGAGTGGTCGTCAACGGCGGTGTGGATGTAGCTGTAGCCGGCGCCGGCGCGGGTCTTTCGGCCTGCTTGGGCGGCCGGGGGCCTGGTGGCCGCCGCCGTCGGGGATGTTGCCGAGTTTCTTGATGTCCACGTGGACCAGTTCGCCTGGCCGGTCGCGTTCGTAGCGGCGTATGGGCCGGCCGGTGGCCCGGTCCAGGTGGGTGAGGCGGGCCAGGCCGAAGCGAGCCAGCACGCGGTGCACGGTCGAGGGCACCAGGCCCAGCAGGTGTGCGATGCGGGCAGGGCCCCACCGGCGCAGGAGTCGGACCTTGATGATCCGCCGTTCGGTGCGCGTCGGGGTGCGGCGCGGGCTCGTGTGAGGGCGGCTTGAACGGTCCGCCATGCCGGCCTCACCCAACAGCCGGTAGCGCTCAGCCCATCGCTGTGCCGTCGTCGGCGAGACCTGGAAACGCTCGGCCGCCCGACGCAGCGGCCAGCCGTCCTCGACCACGCAGCGGGCCAGGCGCAGCCGTCCGGTCTCGGTCAGGGGTGCATTACGGTGGGGCACGAGGGCCTTTCTGTTGGTGTAGACATCGCAATCCACACCGAACCGAAAGGCCCTCACCTGTTCAAGATCCCTCAGTCGAGACCTGGCTCACCCGTCCACAACCTCCCCGGACAGAACAACTAGGGCTCGTTGCGAACAGGGAGAGCACGCTGTCCAGATCGGCTGTGCCCCGAAGGGACTTGGCGAGGACGACGGCGTCCTACAGTGTTATCGAGGCCCCTTGCTCGGTCGCTGGTGAGGCCGCCTGCGCCGCATCACCGATGAGCAGCGTGCGCCCGGTGCGCCAAGGGCTGCCGGGCGGGACCTCGGTCGCACCGTTCCTAGTCACGACCGCTGTTGTTGGTCGGCGTCATGCTCAGGCGCTGGCGTCGGCGTCGGCGCTTCTCGGAGCGATGCACCAGCTCGCTCACGGCGAGCGTCACGGTCGCCACGCGGCGGGCCCAGCGGGGTCCGCCGCGCTCCGCCCACACCACACATGCACACCCGCCGACGGCGAGCACCACGACGCCGAGCAGCATCAGATTGATCATGTTCTTCACCCCTGCGTTCAGTTGTACGGTCCTGCTGATGGTCTCAGACCAGAAAGTGCCCCAGCGGGACGTCCGACGGAACGGACAGGCAGTCCGCAGCATGGCCAAGGAAGGCATCCGTAAGGAGTGGTGCGGGCCCTCCGTGTACTCCAGAAGGTCCTCGTGGGCCACCCCGGGGCACGCACTTCTCACCAGATGAGTACGCCCTCGCCCCCAGCTTCCAGAGCCCGGCGGCTCGCCGCGATGAAGTTGTCCAGCTTGCTCTCCACATTGACGAGGAGCGCGGGGTCAGAGGGTTCCCGCAGGCCGGCAACGAAGGTTTCGCTCTTGTTCCGAAGAGTCATGCACTCCTCAAGGAAGGCGGCGACTTCATCCGCTTCGACGTAGAGGTCCCCACTGGCCAGCCGGGGCAGGAAGCGAGCCCCCAGAGCGCGCGCGGATTCCGACCCCCATACGGCCGTGCGCCAGCGTTCCCCTCCGGCGAGGTGTCCCCCATCGGGCGGGTCCTCCGTCAGATCCCAGTCTCCGTCGGCGTTCCTTATGAAGGTGTGCACCAGAAGGCTCATGCAGAACTCCTTGTCTCTGAGCTGGCGATCTTGGCTTGGGTGGCTCCAACCTGCAGTCGAGATTCTTCGGCTGCTGGGGGTCTCCCGGGAAGAACTTCGCCGTTCCGTACCGCCCATCCCCGACAACGTGGCTTTGTTCATGAGAACGGGTTCTGGCCCAACTTCTGTGGAGCTCTCACGCTCTGTAACCTGCCGGGGGTGGGTGGCCCTACGTGACTCGTTGACAGACCTGTTTGGGATCATGCCCACATGGACTTCGGCCTCGCCCCGCCGACCGGCGTTGGCCCGTTGCGGATCGGTATGACTCGGCACGTGGCCAACACGGCGCTGGACTCGCTCCGCGATCTCTCTGCGATCTCGGAGTCTGATCGGTCGGGGCAGCACGTCTTCCGTCCCAGCGGGCTGATGATCAGCATCCACTGCATGCGAGACATGCTGGAAGCCATCGAGCTGGGGAGGCCGTTGTCCCAGGCGGACCGAGTGTTGTTCCAGGGTGTGGACGTGTTCGCACTTCCGGCCCGCGAGGTTGTCCAGCGCATGGGCGAGTTCACCTCGATCGAGGAAGATCCTGACGACGCTGCTTCGTTCATCGCCCCGGACTTGCTGCTGAGCTTCTGGCGTCCGTTGGCAGCCGACGATGAGCCTGAGGAAGAGCAGGGCTACCACTTCAGCTCGGTCCTGCTGGCACGGCCTGGCTACTACGACACCCCTGCTCAGGCGGCGGAGCGACTCCAGCAGAGCTCGTGACGGGCCCGTCAGGACGCCAGCAGGACTCGTTTCCGCAAGAGGCCGAAGCCGGCCCGGCCGTACATCTGGCGCTTGATCATTTTGATCCGGTTGACGTGGCCTTCGACGACGCCGGAGCTCCACGGCAGTGTGAGGCCGGCGGTGACGGCTACGAGATCGCGTTCGAGGCCGTTGATGAAGGTGTGGAGGCTGGGCAGGTTGTCGGCGCGGACCGCCTTGATCCATTGCGGGAGCTGGTCGCCCTGGAGCTGGGTGAGCATCTTCCCGAACGCGCGGACGTGCCCGGTGAGGGCATCCAGTTCGGGGCAGCCGGCGAGGATGGATCTAAGCTTCAGGCGCTCGCCCTCCGGCAGGGTATCGGGGTGGGTCAGGATCCAGCTGGTGACCGTGCGTGGGGACGGCGGGCGGGCTGCTGGTGAGGTCGGGGTTGTGCGGAACGGTTGGAGGTAGGCGCGGACGGCTCCGTAGCCGCCGGTGTAGCCGTGGGCCTTGACCTCTTCCCAGAGGGTCCAGGCGTTCGTGCAGCCTTCGGCCCATCGCTCGTGCAGGTAGGGCTTGAAGTCGTCGAGCTTGGTCGGGCGGTTCTGCCACTGCCCCTGAAACAGGTCTTCTGGCCTGGCGGCGTCGGCCAGCCGTTGGACGGTTCGGTAGGTCATGCCGAGCCGGCGCTGGATCGAGCGTCGACTGTGGCCGGCAACCAGCAGCGCGTGGACGATGGCGTGCTTGGCCCGGGTGCGATCGGCGAAACGGTGCCGGCCCCGGCCATCGCGACCCGCTCTCGGCCGGGGCCGGCGCCTTCTCCGGCACCGACTCTACGAAGATCGCACGGAGGCACGGACGGGAGACACACCGCTCAGCCGCTTCGCCGAGGTTGCGCCACAGGTGGAACCGGTCGGCGACCCGGACCGCAGTGGGCGCCCCGATCCTGGCCTCCTCGGCGAAGAACGGAGCACGGTCACGGCAGACGTCCCCGGGCGTACGGCCAGCCAGGCCGCGACAGTGCCCGCCTCACGATCCGGCAGCAGGTCAATCGGCCTGCGAGTCTCGACGTCGACCAGCACAGTTCCGTAGACGCGGCCCTTTCGCATCGCGTACTCGTCGACGCCGACCACCCGCGGGACCTGTGGCTGAGGTTCCGGGACGGCTTCGACCAGCCGCAGGACCGTATTCCGGCTGATCCTGGCCCCGAAGACGTCGGCCAGCCTGGCACCGGCACGGCCGGCCAATGCGAGGCCGACCTCGGCCAGGACTGACCGCATGCGTTCGGTCCGCTGGCTGTATCGCCGAGTCAGGCCAGCGACCTGCTCGACGAACGTCCGCCGCATACAGGCGACGTCCTCGCACGTGAAGCGTCGGACACGAAGCCGCAGCACCACCCGCCGTCCCGCCACGGGGAGGTCAGCTGGAAACCGCAGGTAGGAGCCGTGCACCCGCCCCGACCAGCTCCCACAACCCGGGCGCCGAGCCCCAGCCGTCCGGCATCTGACACCGACCCGAATCACCTCGCCATCGTCCTGCACCGACTCCACCCTGATCCCCGGATCCGCCAGGAAGAGCAGCTCTTCCAGTCCGGGCAGTACCTCGCGCACAGCCCGGAACCATCAGCCCGAACGTTGTCGGCACCAGCAGTTTCCAGACGATCCCGCGAGATCTACCAGCAAGATCAACAGTTTCAGGGAGTAGGCACACCACAGAAGTTGGACCAGAGCCCGTTCTCGGTTCTGGCACAGATCTTGGGGATTCGTCGCGGAGGGTGACGGTGCCGTTCGATTGAGGGCAAGGGTCCGGGGCCCGTCAGCGTTCTCGCATTCTGGTCCACCACCAGCCGAACACCGCCAACTCAATATTGTTGGGGTCGGGCAGGGTGCGGCGCTCGAATTCCTCATCGATGCGTGTGATCAGTCGGCCCAAGTCCCGTTGTGCTCCGGGAGGAAGGTGCCGCATCGCCCACTCGAGGTCATCACGGGCATCTCCCACCCCGGGCGATTCGAACTCGGAGGCGTCCAGATAGCGTCCCGGCTGGTTAAAAGCTCGCTCGAAACACGAGAGCGCATTGGCGACCGCGTTGGGCCACATCTTCTGGTCTTCGACCCTGCGGATCGCTGTACGAGTCCGCGCGGAGACACCACGGACTCTCAGGACCGAACACTGCCATCGTGGCCGCCACCGCTCTGCGCGGACGGCCTTGGGACGCCTACGCGGCATCGCCCTTTCGGATCAACATGAGGCCATCATGCACGGGTGGGCGGCTGCTCGCGCAGTGTTACTGGAGCAGGATCATCTTGCGGAGAAGTTCAAATCCGGCTCGGCCGTAGAGCTGGCATGTGATCTTCTTGACGCGGTTAACGGCGCCCTCGATGTTGCCGGAGCTCCAGTCGAGAGTGAGCCCAGCTATCACGGCGTCAAGGTCCCGCAGAAGGTGGAGCGCGAGCCGGTGAGACCGGGGAGCTGGCTGTCATCGACTGCGTCGATCCAGGTGGGGAGTGTGGAGCCGAGGCGGTCGGTGAGCATCTCGCCGAAGTCGCGGACGTGTCCGGCGGCTGTGTCCAGTTCAGGGCAGCGTGCAAGGACATCCTTCAGGCCGGCCCGGTCTTCCTCGCTCAGCGCAGTGGGGTGTCGGGTGAGCCAGCCGGTCACCTGACGCACCGTCGGAGTTCGGGGTGGCGTGCCTACGGGAGTCCTGCGGAGGGTGGCGACGTGGGCGCGGACCATCTGGTAGGTGACGGACGCGTTGTCGGCGACGAGTTCGCTGTGGAGCTGGGTGACGCTGGTGCATCCCGCGGCGAAGCGTCGCTCCAGGTAGAGCTTGTAGGGGTCCAGTCTGCTGGGGCGGGGCCGGTTTTCGCGGATGGTGTCCTGCCAGTTCGCGGCGTTCGCGTATCTGAGCACGGTGTTGAGACCCCAGCCCAGGTGCCGTGCAAACGCCCGGCGTGAGTGACCTTGAGCAAGAAGCTCGTGGACCAGGGCATGTGCTGCCTTCTTCCGCTCGGCCCGCCGACCGACGGGCACCGATTCGTCCTGCGGCAGACTCGAACTGGACCTGCGACCAGAGCTTGGGAGCGACGATGGGCTCCCACGTTCCCAGCAACGGGCGCCCCTCGTCGTCGAAGAGAACCAGGGACCAGCCGTCCCCGGCCGTGGCAGCTTGGAGTCGGTGCTTGCCGGAGTAGGAGACCATGCCTGCATAGCGAGGATTGCGGAGCATCTTTGCGATCATTGTGGACGACCAGGTGCGGGCGGACGGGGGCTTGATCCCTTCTGCGTTGAAGGCTTTGGCGATGCTGTAGGCCGATTCGCCCGATATGAAGTCCTGGAATATCCGGACGACGACGTCGGTCTCGTCCGGGACAAGCTGCCCCTTGTGCTCGCCTTTGCGGACCCAGCCGTAGGCGATGCGGCCTTGGGCGATTCCGTTCTGGGCGGCGGAGAGATGCCGGCGGGCGACGCGGCGTGCGGTGTCTTCGGAGGACTTGAGCGCCATGACGCACATCATGCGGGCCATGTGGCGGTCGCTGTCGTTGATGAGGTTCATGCGGCCGCCGGTTGCGCCGGTGACCGGCCGCTTCACGTACTCGACGATGTCGATGAGATGTTCAAGGTCCCGGGGTTGACGGACGAGCCGGTCGAGGTCGTAGAAGATGACTCCGTCGATGACGCCATGGGTGAGGTCAGCGAGCAGCTGGCGGAACTCGGGACGCAGGACCATCCAGTCAATGGCGCCGTCGGGCTTGACGACCTTCCGTTTTTTGAAGGCCGAGGTGTCGTTCTCCCGGTAGATCTTTGCAAACGGGCCCCAGCGCAGGCGGCTCCTGGAGTCCTCGGCGTCTTCGGGTTGGCGGTCGACGCCGGCTTCGAGGCCGAAGCGGTCGGAGGAGAGGCGCAGATAGGCTCCCGGTCGTTTGGGGGCGTAGGCGGCCAGGTGGTCGTAGAGGTTGAGGGTGACCTGGCCCCCACGGGCGTGCGCGGGGACATCGAAGTCCTCCCAGACAGTCACGGCTGTTGTCATGGCGTCGGCTCCTGGTGCTCGTCGGCTCCGATACCGGGCACTTTCCGCCGAACTCAGGGGTTTGGTGGTGCCGTGGATCCGCTGTAGGGTCCGCGGCCGCCTCCTGGATACTGATCACCATGCGTACCGACTTTGATCCCGCTGCCATGCCCCGCAACGAGTTCTACAAGCTCCTGACCGCGGTGGTCGTGCCGCGGCCCATCGCCTGGGTCTCGACGATCAGCCCCGATGGTGCTTCTGCGAACCTGGCCCCCCACTCCTTCTTCACGATCGCGAGTGTCGCGCCGCCCGTGGTGCAGTTCAGCTCCGTCGGCCGCAAGGACACCCTGCGCAATGTCGAGGCGACCGGGCAGTTCGTGGTCAACCTGGCGCCGGAGGGACTCTTCGGGCAGATCAATGACACGGGCACCGACTTTCCGCACGGGGTGAGCGAGTTCGAGGCGGCCGGGATCGACACCGAGCCGAGCCTGCGCGTCAAGCCTCCGCGGGTGGCGGCGTCGCCGGTGGCGCTGGAGTGCGAGGTGCACAGCACGCTGGGCATCGGGGATTCCACCGTCGTGTTCGGGCGGGTCGTGCATGCGGTCGTCGCGCAGGACGTACTGGTCGACGGGCACCCCGAGATCTCCAGGCTGAAGCCCCTGTCGCGGCTGGGGAAGGACGAATGGGGCACGGTTGGTGAGGTGCGGGAGATCTCCCGTATTCGGCACGCGGACTGGCGGGGGCCGGCGGGCGATCGGTAGGAGCGGCCCCTCCGGGGGAAGGCGACTGCGCGCGGTCGGTGCCCGTTTCTGTGCGTGAGCCCCGTGGCCGCACGAGTATCGGCTGGATACGGTGAGTGAGGCGAGGAGGTGGCGCCGTCCGCCCGCGCGTGGCTCAGCCGCTGATGCAGTCGGCGGCGGTTCGGCCGGTGGGCCGGCCGGCGGCTCGATCCGTGAACGAGCGGCGACTCAGGGCTGGGAGTGGCGGCGTCCGGCCGGGCCTCGGATCTGGAGGCCGTCGAGGAGTTCCTGGGTCGCGGCTGCCACGGCGTCGACGGCCTGGTCGAAGACCTCGCGGTTGTGGGCGGCCGGGGCGCGGAAGCCGGAGACCTTGCGGACGTACTGCAAGGCCGCGGCCCGGATGTCCTCGTCGGTGACCTCGGGGGTGGTGGGCGGGCGGAGGGTCTTGATGCTGCGGCACATGCGTCCAGTCTGCCTCGGGACGCGGCGGTTATCCGTCGAGTCCGGTGACCCGCATGGTGATGTTGAGGCGCCCGCTGGTCAGGCCGGACGCGGGGTCGCCGGTGCCCGGTCTGACCTTGGGCACGCCGTGGTACGCGAAGCGGGACGGCCCGCCGAAGACGAAGAGATCGCCGGAGGCCAGGTCGATGTCGGTGTACGGCTTGGTGCGCGTCTCCGTATTGCCGAACCGGAAGACGCAGGTGTCCCCGATGCTGAGGGAGATCACCGGCGCGTCGGAGCGCTCCTCCTTGTCCTGGTGCATGCCGAGCTTCGCCTGGCCGTCGTAGAAATTGATCAGTGCGGTGTCCGGCGTGTAGTCGTCGCCCGCGGCGGCGTCCTGATACGCCTCGACCAGCGCCCGGCGCCCCAACTCGACCATCCAGTCCGGGAATTCGGCCACTCGGGCACCGTTCACATCATCGGCCGTGCGGGTGTACGCGTACGGCTGCCAGTGCCAGCCGATGCACACGGTCTGCACGGACATCACACCGCCGCGCGGAAGCTTGGTGTGCCGGATCGGGGCCGGGCCGCGCGCCCAGCCGCGGCAGGCGGTGACGAGCTCGCGCTGCTGGGCCGTGCTCAGCCAGCCGGGGACGTGGACGGCTCCGGGGGCGATTTCCCGGCGGCCCGCGGTGGAGGGGCGGAAGGGTCCGGGACCCACGGGTTCCCCCAAGCCCTCGAAGCCGGGAAGTGGCGTGCTCATGTGCTCCTGCCTTGCCGCATCGCTCGCTGATTACAGCGTGCCATGGGGGTGGGCCGTCGGCCGAAAGGGCGGTAGGGGGTGAAGGGGCGGTGGGGAGTGGCTGACCCAGCCGCGATCGACGGTCCAGGTGCCGCCGTCCGCCGTGGCACCGCGCATGCCCTGCAGGGTCGCCGCCCCGGCCAGCGCAGGCACGCGGGAGTCGCCGAGGGCCGCGAAGCCATAGGTGCGCCCCGGATCCCAGTCGGTGCTGTGCCGCAGCCGGCGGCTCATCTGGGCCCAGCCGAGAGGCGCGGCGGCCACCACCCAGGCGTCGGGTTCGTCGGCCGTGAAGCGGCGGGCCGCCCGGAGCCAGGACGCGGCGGACTCCGGCCAGTCGATCACGGCGAGCACCGGCGGCCGTCCGAGGCCACGCCAGGTCTCGGCGAACGCTGCCGCCGCCGAGCGCGATGCGCTGTCCCGGCTGTGACCGACGACCACCGTGGCGATACGTGTGCCGGGCGCGGTCAACAGATGTAACAGGGCGGCGAGTTCGGTCTCGGAGTGCGAGGCGGGGGCGGGGAGGTCTCCGTACGCGGCCGCCTCTGCGGGGGAGATGAGGGGTGAGGAGGTCATGAGGGCAAGACGGTGAGGGGCGGGTCGTGAGGAGGAGGACATGGGGAGGGCGCCAGGGAGCGGGGGCTTCAGATGAGCGTGGGCTGGAGGGCGCCCTCGTGGGTGAGCAGCTCCACTTTGCGTGCGACGCCCGCCGCGTAGCCGCGCATCGAGCCGTCCGCGCCGATCACGCGATGGCAGGGGCGCACGATCAGCAGGGGATTCGCGCCGATCGCGGCTCCCAGAGCACGTACCTCGCTCCCGGGCACGCCCAGGCTCCCGGCGAGCCGGCCGTAGGTGGTCGTGGTGCCGTACGGGACGGCGTCCAGGGCCCGCCAGACGCGCTCCTGGAAGGCCGTGCCGGTCGTGCGGAGCTCCAGCTCGAAGCGGCATAGCTCCCCGGCGAAGTAGGCGCGGAGCTGCCGGACGGCCTCGTTGAAGGGGCCGGGGGCGCGATGCCAGTGCGGCTGTACGGTGGCCGCGCCCCGCTGCTGGGGCATGGAGAGGGAGGTCAGGGCGGTACCGCCGGGCGCGGTGGACGATTCTTCGCCGACGAGCAGCAGCTCGCCCAGGGGGCTGTCGAGGGTGGTGTAGCTGGGTGTGGTGGTGGGAGCGGTGGTGGTCGCCGCCGTGGGAGAGGTCATGGCGATGGCACTTCCTCGGTCGTGTGCACTGCTTTCACTTCCCGAGTCTGCGGGGTCGGCCTCGTGTCGGCTGGCGGAAATCGGACGTCACGATGGCTTGCGGCTTGATCACCCATGGCCAGTTGCCAGTGGCCAGCCCAGTGGTGAGCGGCGAGCGGTCAGTGGGATACCTGTCGTCGGCCATGGGGCACATCCCACCTTCCGCCGCCACCGGCGTGTCGCTCCTGTCGCACGGGCAGCGGCTGACACGCCGCCCGCCCGCCAGGGGCAGAAGCGAGAGCCACGGTCCCAACGGGGGGCGGCGTGCCGCTCTGGTGCGCATGGGGACAGGGGTCCTCCAGCGGCAGCGGGGATGACGCGACGCGGGCTCCTGACTCCGGGGCGATGGTCCGTCGTCCCCGAGCCGAGAGGCAAGCTTCCTGCCGTGCGGGGCCGGGAGGCCACTGCGCGGAGGTGTGCCCCCACATGCTGCCGCCGCCGTGGACGGGGGAGGTCCACGGCGGCGGGCTGGTCAGAGGTCTCGGTCACGGAGATGAACGGCCCGACTGGTCAGAGCAATTGGCCGCATCGCCTCGACGCTCAGGGGTGGTAGTGCTCGGCGACCTCCGTCGCCACGCCGTCCTCGACGGTGACCCGGACACTGACGGAGTTCGTCCTGGCGGCCTCGTCCAACTGCGATTCGGTGCACGGGGTGGTGCCGTAACCGTTGTCGTCCATCGTGACGTTGCCGTCCGGGTCACCGCACATGGCAGCGGCCCCCAGAACCTTGGTATCCGGGCCGATGTCAAAGCCCTGCTCTGCGCCGGAGTCCGGGGCCACGGTCATCTTGCCGGGGGCCAGGTACTTCAGGACGCCGTTCCAGGTGCCGCTCACACCGTTGGTGTCGGGCGTCGACCCGGAACCGGCCGTCGCGCCGGCACTTGCGCCGCCCCCGCTCGTGCTGCCACCGCCCTTCCCGCCGCCGCTCTTCCCGTTGTGGCGATCCGTGGTGCCGTGACCCGTCTTGGCACCGCCACCGCCGTTCTTCTCGGATGCCGTCCGGCTCGGCGCCGGCGTGCCCTTGGCGCTCGGCTCGTCCGCCACGTCTCCGAGGGCGTCGGCCTCCTTGGCCACATCCGAGGCATCGGGCCGCGACGAGACCTTGGTGCTCGCCTTCGCGTCGTCACCGTCGTTGCCACAGGCGGTCAGGGAGAAGGCGGCAACGGCGATCAGCGAAGCGGCGGCGATCCGACGTCCTCGGCGTAAGGCGGAGCCGGCGGTGGCGGCGGACGTGGTCGCGCTGCGGACGTCGGCGTCGACCTCGGAAGCCTTGTTCCAGGACATGAATCCCCTTTGCGTGCACTCGGCCGCACAGCGTCTCTGCGGGATCGCGCCGTTGCTGCGTTGGCGTGTGGAGGTGCGTTGCTCACGGCCATGAGGTGGCGCATGGCGCGCGTACCGCTTCCCGTCAGCGGTACGAGCACCAGGTTGGTGCCGGCCGCTGCCGATCTACTAACGCATCACTAACGCAGCGTTCGTGCACGACCTACGAGACCTACGAGACCTACGCGGCCTCGACGACCTCCGTGACCTCCGAGCGCACGGCCAGCGTCCAGATCTCCAACAGCACCGCGTACTCCGCCATGTCCTGAGCCGACCACGCCATCCCGCGTCGAGCGCGGACGAAACGCCGGATCGATTCATTGGCTTCGGAAGCAGCAACGGGCGCACCCGTAGGGGCAGAAGGAGTCGGGGACATATGAGCAATGCTAGGGGCAGACACTGACAACGCAGACCCGCGCGCAGGCGCCCGACGCTCGCAGCACGCGCCCCGGCCGATCCTCCGACGCCGTTTCAACTTTCTGACCAGCCAAGACAGTCGGCCCGTCGCGCGCCCCTCACTGCCTGCATGTGTCCATTCCCACACGCTCCGCGATCACTTGGTGTGACGGAGCGGGTCTGCGCGCCCGGCCCCGAAGGTGGTGCGGTGGCCGGCGGACCCGCGCCCACTCACCAACGGCTCGGCCCTCAAGGGAGGAAGAGACAGAACGGGTGCCCCGCCGGATCAATGAGCACCCGCACATCGTCCTGCGGCTGGATCTCCGCCCGTGACGCACCCGCCGCGACGGCATATGCCTCGGCCTCCGCGAGGTCGTCGACCCGGATGTCGAGATGCAGCATCTTCTGCTGCTCCTCGCCCTGTTCGGGCCAGATGGGGGGCCGGTATCCCGGCTCGGACTGGAACGAGAGCCCCGTGCCCCCGTCCGGGCACCTGACCAGCACCCAGTCCGGTTCGCTGGCCTTCACCTCCCAGCCGAGCAGCCGCTGATAGAACCCCGCCAGCGCATGGGCATCCGCGCAATCCAGCACCACCGTCGCAAGCCCGAACCAAGGCTTCCCCGCCATCTCGCTCCCCTCGACGCGCCGGCATCTGCCCGTACGGCCCGGCAGCTGCGCTCGGGACCTTCCCGGACAGGTGGGCGGGCGGGTGGACGAGCGTCGCGCCGTGGACATCTGGACGCTACCCCGATCGGGTGAGGCCGGAAGCCCTGGATCGGGCCGATGCCGACGGCCGATCCGCGTGGTCACCGCATGTACAAGCGATCACCCGCCCGTCCCTCCCGGGCGGAGGGGCTCGTCCTGTGCGCGCCGTCGAGGTCCGCCGGACCCGCCGTTGTCAGTGGTGCCCCCTACGGTGGATCTCGTCACTATCCGAGCTGCTGGCGCTTCTCGGACCCCGCCCCGCTCCCGTGACAGCGCACGGGAGCGGGGCGCACCTCCGCTCGGCGCGACGGGGACGGCTCGGCGTGCGTCCGCTCGCTGGGAAAACAGGCGTTTCCCTGTCCTCCTCAGGCGCGCCGGACGGCTGTGGGCGACGATGGAAGGGCCGAGGTGCAACGGCGCCCGTGCAGCGGTGCCGGGGAACGACTCCCGGAGCACCTGCAGAGTCGTATCGGGAGGTCCCGATGGATTACCCGGAATGCTACGAGCTGGTATTTCAAGCCCCTGCCGTCGAGGACGACGTCGTGACCGTCCACCGTACGGAGCGAGCCGGAGCGGGCGGCTATCCGGTCTACGAGGACGAGTCCGGGATCGTGCGCGCGGAGATCAGTGACCGGGGTGAAGTCCGCATGCTGGCCAGCGGAGGGCATCAGATGCTCCAGACACCGCTGCTGGCCCGACCGCTGACTCATCGCGACCGCTGACTCCGGGAGGGGCGAGGGGGTGAGGGGGCGGTGGGAGGGGCGCATGAGTGAAAACCTTCACGGTGCGTGAGGGTTTCATTGCTTTGGGTTTTCATCTGTGGATACTCCCGATGAGTGACGACATGCCGTGCGCCGCTCCGTCGAACGGAGAGCAGTCGCAGCCGCAACCACAGCCGTAGCCGCACTCGCTACCGAATCCGCTATCGCGGCAACCCTCGGTTACTGTCTGCCGTCTGCCGTCTGCCGTCTGCCGTCTGCCGCCTACGGCTCGTCGGCGCGCAAGAGTGGCTGATGCGAATGCGGGCACGTGGCGGGATCGGCTGCCCCGCTCCGCGGCTCAGAGGCCCCGTAGGTGGTTGCGTTTCCGAGGTGTCCGTCGGCCACCGTCGGGCAGGGCGAGGCGCCGACGGGGCGCGGTGTCCTCGTCGTCCTCGGCGTCTTCGTTCTTGCTTTCGCCGGCCACGCCGAGTCGGCGGACCTCGTCGTTCCCCGCGGGATCAGGATCGGGCTCGGTCTCGGTGCCGGCCGGTGCTGGGGGGTGGGTCATCTGGCCTTCGAGCACGGCCATGGCGCGTTCGAGCGTCTCACCGGTGACCTGTATCCGGATTCTGGCCAGTCGTTCTAACTCGCTACGCGACACCACGTCAGCGTACCTGCCGTGAGTTCAAACCCGCGCACGACCCAAGAATGCGTGTGGATCGGGTAGTTGGCGGTCCCATTGCGCTCAACCCGGACGGCCCTCGGCGGCTCGGCCCTGGCCCTGTACTGCACGCCCTGGATGTGGGTGGTGGTGACGGGACGGTGATGACGGTGGCAATGGCAATGGCAATGGCAATGGTGCGGGAGCGCCGTGCATTCCTTGCCGCTGGCCGTAGTGGCGAGCGTCGACGGTCGATGCGTCGGTATGGACATGTGCAACGCGCCGCCTCTAACCTGGCGTTGGTCTAGACCGCAGCCCCTCTGGCGGTCGTGGACGCCTCTCTGGTTGCCGTTGCAGTGGTGCAGTTGCCCGTCGTACGTCACCTGTTCGTGAACCTGGCCGTTTGATCGTCCCGTGCTCCGTCCCTCCGGCGCCCCCACGCCGGGACGCGTCAGCTGACGCATCTCGATCGACCACAGCTCAACCAGCCGTTCCGTACGGCGCGTAAGGCCCGTACGGCAACGCACCCCTGCGCAATCCGCCCGTTCGGTCAGTCCCCCCCCACATGCCGTGGCCCCTCCCGTCCGGAGGGCGGCCGCGCGAAGGAGTCACCGCGATGAGATCACGTATTGCCGCGCTGCTGAGTGCCGCCGCCGTAGCCGCGAGCCTGGCTGTCGCCGGACCGACGGTGCCAGCGGCCGCCATGGCGGGCTGCTCCGGCTGCGCCGAGGCTCCGGCCGGTGCGGACGTCCGGGCTGAGGGATTCGTCGTCAGCGAGGCGCAGTTCCAGCAGATGTTCCCGAACCGGAACGCGTTCTACACCTACAGCGGCCTGACCGCGGCCCTCAGCGCGTATCCGGAATTCGCGAACACCGGGAGCGACACCGTGAAGCGCCAGGAGGCCGCGGCCTTCCTCGCGAACGTGAGCCATGAGACCGGTGGCCTCGTTTACGTGGTGGAGCAGAACACCGCGAACTACCCCCACTACTGTGATGCCGCTCAGCCGTACGGGTGCCCGGCGGGCCAGGCCGCGTACTACGGTCGCGGCCCGATTCAGCTGAGCTGGAACTTCAACTACAAGGCGGCGGGCGATGCGCTCGGCATCGACCTGCTGCACAACCCCTCCCTGGTGGAGCAGGATGCAGCCGTCGCCTGGAAGACCGCCCTGTGGTACTGGAACACCCAGACCGGGCCGGGCACCATGACCCCGCACCAGGCCATGGTCAGCGGCGCCGGATTCGGCGAGACGATCCGCAGCATCAACGGATCGCTGGAGTGCAACGGCGGCAACCCCGGCCAGGTGCAGAGCCGGATCAACAGCTACCAGAGCTTCGTGCAGATCCTGGGCACCATCCCCGGCGCCAACCTGAGCTGCTGACGGGGCGGCAGTCGGCTGACAGCCGGCGGTCGGCGGGCTGACATTCTGCGGCCGGCTGGTCGGCGTTCCGGTCCCTCGGCGTCCGACCGCCGGTGTCCCGCGGCGTCCCATCGCCGGTGTCCCACCGCGCCACGCTGCTCAGCAGCGGGCGTGGGCCGTGATGTCCGCGCTGAATTCGTCGACCATTTCCGGGGTGACGGTCGGCCGGCACTGGGCGATGGCGGCGAGATAGTCCTCGGTGCTCGCCCCGAGCCGGCCGGGTGCGCCCGCGCCGGCGCCGACCGCCTCCAGGTCCCGTTCGAAGGACGCCTGGGCGGCCACCCGGGCGGCATGCTCGATGTCGGCCGGGGTGAACAGCTCACTGGCCGCCATCAGCGCCGAGACATCCACCTCGGCCCGGCCGTCCGTGTACCGGGACCAGATCGCCGACCGGGCCGCGGCGTCCGGCGTGCCGATCGGGATCAGGTAGTCGAACCGGCCGGGGCGCAGGAACGCCGGGTCGAGCGAGCGGACGGAGTTGGTCGCGCACACCAGCAGCCGTTCGTCCCGCTCCCGGAAGCCGGGTATGAGCTTGAGCAGCTCGTTGGTCACGCCGTGCAGCCCTCCCGGCTGCGCCGCCTCGCCCCGGACCGGTGCGATCTCCTCGACCTCGTCGATGAAGACGAGGACCCGCTCCAGCTCCGCGATCCGGGCGAACGCGCTGCGCAGGGCCGCCGCGAGACGGCTCACCCGCGCGGCGATCAGCCGCCGCTCCAGCTCCACCAGCAGCGCACTCGCCAGCCCCCGGCCGCGCCAGGCCGCCGAGATGGCGATCCGCATCACCCAGCCCCGCTCACCGGCCACACACGCGAGCGCCGCGCCGATCGGCACACCCTGGTGGACGGCCACCACGGCCGGCTGCCGCGAGGTCAGCGCGCTGATGCACTCGGCGAGCGAGAAGACGGACTCCTGCCCGAGTTCTGCCGTGGAGTCGATCAGGTGGACCACTTCGGCGAGATCGTGCTCGCGGTAGTCGTGGATGAGCCAGTGCACCGGTACCGCCCCTCATTGGTGATGGTGGTGATGTGGTGGCAGCGAGGCTAGGGGCGGCGGGGGAGCGGGTCCCGCTCCAACGTGAACAATCCGCGGCGCGCAAACGCTACGGTCCGTACGTAGCCGGATCCGCCGCGGGCGGGGTCGGCGCTCGGTGCCGGCGCACCCGAGAGATCCGGCCGGCCGATGGTCGACGAGGGCCGGCAGGAGAGCGGCGCGGCGCACCCGCGGCACCGCTCCCACCTGCGGTGACCGGCCGGAATCCGTTGGCTCGCCGGGCCCGCCCGATGGCATGCTGTGCGGCGTGAACGGTCCTGAGATCCATGTCAGCTTCGCTCCCGAGCTGCACCTGTTCGTTGCCTCGGAGTACTCCGCCGCCGGCCCCGCGCCCGTGGTGACCGATGGTTCATCGACGCTCGGCCATGTCGTCGAGTCGCTCGGTGTCCCGCTCACCGAGGTCGGCGGACTCGTCGTGGACGGGACCGAGGTCGCCGTCTCCCACGTCCCGGGGGCGGGCGAGAACATCGAGGTGCGGGCCGTCGAACGCCCGCAGCGGATCCCCGGCGCGCCGCTGAGGTTCCTGCTCGATGTGCACCTCGGCACCCTGGCGCGCAGGCTCCGGCTGCTCGGCGTCGACGCGGCCTACACCAACGAGGACCCCGGTGACGCGGCGCTGGCCACGCTCTCCGCCAAGGAGCAGCGGGTGCTGCTCTCCCGGGACCGGGGACTGCTGCGCCGCCGGGAGATCTGGGCGGGCGCGTTCGTCTACAGCGACCGCCCCGACGACCAACTCCGCGACGTGCTGGGCCGCTTCGCCCCCACGCTCGCCCCCTGGACGCGCTGCACCGCCTGCAACGGGCGGCTGGCCGACGCCGACAAGAACTCGGTCCGCGAGCACCTGGAGCACGGCACGCAGCGCACGTACGACGTCTTCGCGCAGTGCACCGCCTGCGGGCGTGTCTACTGGCGAGGGGCACACCACGCGCGGCTGGAGGCCATCGTCGAGAAGGCGCTCCGGGACAGCACGGCTTGAGGGGAGCGGGGCCGGCCGGCCCGCCGTATGCCATGGGACGGAGGCGACGGCCTGTCGGCTCGGCCCGTCGGCCGTACGAATTCCACACTTCGGGTGAGTTCCTTGGAATGCCCTTGAAGACCGCTTGAGGCACGGTTGGAGGGTCTTTGGAGTGTCCTTGGATTGCCTTTGGAGTGTTCTTGGAGTGCAATGAGCGCCTTTGAGTGACGGCCCGTGTGCGGCGGTCCCTGCGCGGAGACGGATTCCCTCGTTGTCGTGATCGGCCGCTGGTCGTGCGGCGAGGGCGCTGGTCCGGCTTCTGGGCGGTGACCCGTGGCGGCGCCGGCTGCGACGCGGCCGCGTCAACTCGCCCTCCGGCCGCGGGACATATCGCCCCGTCGCGTACCCCGGGGTGAGCCGAGCCGCACCTTGGTCCCCGCGCCGCCGAAATCGTCCCGCTCGTCACGTAGCGGAGGACCTGGCAGCCCCTCTCTTGCCGAACAACCCACTGAAGAAGGGAAGTTGAGGGAATCCGGCAAAGATGGTGACGGAGGCGGGTTCCGCGCCGATCCGCCGGCCCCGCTCGTACGGCCGTGCCGCGTCCGGCCTCGAACACCCGTTGCCGTACGCCGTCGTGTCGGCGGGTCACGGCGGCCCGCGCGCTCGTCGCGGCCCTCGGCGTGTCGCGGAGAGCCCGGCTCGCTGTGGGGGTTCCGGGCCTGGTCGTGGCGCCATGGAGGGCCCGCAAAAGCGCCTCTAGCCCACTCGTTGCGCGACACGCCGACGACGCGCGCCATCCAACGGGTGAATCCACCGGCTTCGGCCACCCGAAGAGCCCACGGCGTCCCTCGAATGCGACGTTCTCCGGTGGTGCGAGGCCGCGATCCGGCTGACGGTGATCACGTCGCCACTGCGATCCGATGGCCGGCAAAGAGTCAGCCTTCGCAGTCGCGCCGAAAGGAACATGTCCCCATGCGCACTGCTCGCACCCTGTTCGCCTCGGCCGCCATCACGGCGGCGCTCACAATCTCCGCCCCCGCTGCGCACGCAATGATCACGGCGGACATTGCCTCGGACAGCACTACTTCCGTCAGCGACGACGACCACGGCAGGAACGGCAACGGCGACCGCGATCACGGGCGCGGCGGCGACCGCGACCACGGCCGTGGCGGCGACCGTGACCACGGCCGTGGCGGCGACCGCGACCATGGCCGTGGCGGCTACGGCGACCGTGACCACGGCCGTGGCGGCTACGGCGACCGCGACCACGGCCGCGGCGGTGGCCGCGACAACTGCCGTGACAACGGCCGTGGCGGCTACGGCGACCGTGACCACGGCCGTGGCGGCTACGGCGACCGTGACCACGGGCGCGGCGGTGGCCGCGACAACGGTCGTGACAACGGCCACGGTGGCTACGGCTACGGCGGCCGTGACAACGGCCGTGGCGGCTGGGGCGGCGACAACTGCGGCGGCGGCGACCGGCGCCCGAGCGGCGGTGTGCACACCGGTGGCGGCGCGCTGGCCAAGGTCGTCGTGGCCGACTGGGACCAGGGCAGCGGCTACGGTGACGACCACGACAAGCACGGGCGCGGCGACCGCGACCACGGGCGCGATGGTGGCGGCCGCGACGGTGGCGGCCGTGACAAGGGTGGCTACGGCGGCGGCCGGGACGGTGGCGGCCGCGATGGCGGCGGCTACGGCGGCGGCCGCGATGGCGGCGGCTACGGCGGCGGCCGGGACGGTGGTGGCTACGGTGGCGGCCGCGATGGTGGCGGCTACGGCGGCGGTGGCGAGCACCGCAGGCCGCACGGTGGCATCCACACCGGCGGTGGCGGCCTGGCGACCGGTGGCGGCATGGCTGCCGGCTCCGTGCTGATGCTCGGTGGTCTCGGTGCCGGTGCGTACATGCTGCGTCGTCGCAACAGCTCGGGCGCTGCGGCGGCCTGATCCGGCTGCCCCATACGGGGGCCGCTGCGCTGTCGCGGCCACCGTTCCTCGTGGACGGTGGCCGCGGCGACTGCATTACCGATGGCCCCTACGTCTCGTCGCCCCGTTCATGAAAGGCACCTGCACATGACCGCCCAGCAGTCGCCCCAGCCGAATGCGAACCCATCCCGGACCGCCAACTCGTCGCGCCCCGTCGGCCGCGGCCTGCTGTGGTCCGCGGGAGCGTTTCTGCTGGGCTCCCTCCTTGTCTACAACTCCGTGGACACGTCTGCGGACCCCAAGCCCCCCTCACGCCCCGCCGTGGCGTCCTCCGTCGCGCCACACACCTCCGCGGACCCGTCAGTGCCCGATCTGGCCCTGTCGCGTTCCGCCCCGAAGCGGGTGACGATCCCGCAGATCGCCGTGGACGCACCCTTCACCCAGCTGACCATCGGCCCGACCGGGCAGCTCAACGCGCCGCCGGCGGGCAACAGGAACCTCGTCGGCTGGTACAGGGACGGTGCGGCGCCGGGCGAGCGCGGCTCGGCGATCATCGCCGGGCACGTGGACACCAAGACCGGACCGGCGGTGTTCCTGCAACTCGAATCGCTCAAGCCCGGCAACTCGATCAACATCACCCGTGAGGACGGCATCATCGCGACCTTCAGGGTCGACTCCGTCGAGACCTTCAGCAAGGCCCGGTTCCCCAACGACCGCGTCTACGCCGATGCCCCCACCGCGCAGCTCCGCGTGATCACCTGCGGTGGCGCATACGACAGGAAGGTCAGGGACTACGTCGACAACATCGTGGTGTTCGCCCACCTCGCCTCGTACCGACACGTCTGAGACCGTCGTCCGGGGCGCCCAGCCGGGGAGGACTCTCCTCCTGGGCGTCCCGGGGTGACAAAGGATCCGTAGGACAAGCAGCCCAGGCCGAGAACTCGTCGGCCTGGGCTGTGGCGTGGGCGCGGGTGAGGGCGTCGACGAGGGGGTGGTCGGCTTCACCGCGCCGATTCTGCCGCGGCTGGACGAGACCCCGGCCTTCCAGCGCGGCCTTCACCCCTCCCTCCGGGCCTCCTCCTGCACGTTGCCGTACCAGCGCCATGCGGTGCGGCGGGGGCGCCCCGGCAGCTCGGCGCGCCCCGTGGCCCACAGCAGGGTGGGCCAGGGATCGGCGGCCTCCTGGACGTCGGGGAACAGCCGGACCAGCACGCGTGCGCACACGTCGGCGGGCGGGTTCCAGGCGAGCCCGAGCCCGGTCGCCAGGTCATGGGTGTGCACCAGGGTCTCCAGGGTGCCCATGGCGGCGAAGCCCTCCGGGTCCGACACCCCGAACACATGATGGGCCCGCACCTGCGGCGACGCCGTACGCACCATGGCCACCAGCAGGGCGCCGCTCGCCTCCAGCACCTGCAGCAGCCCGGCAGGCCCCGCCGCGCGGTCGGCGTGCACGGCGTTCGCGGGACCCCCGGGCCGCCGACTCTGCCATACGAAGGGCACATTGCCCTCCAACGGCGGCCTCCGCGGGCCCAGTTGCACGGCGTAGGCGAAGAGATCGTCACTGAGGTGCTCGACGGTCTCCCAGCAGTCCCACTCCAGCGAGCCCGCCTTACCGTCCCACCCGGTCGGGGGAGCCGTGTGCAGTACGGCGACCGCGAGCTGCACGGCGCGGTCGAGATCGTCCGCGGCGACGGCGGACGACGGGCATGCGGCTGCGGCTGATCGCGACATGGGTGGACCGTACCTTGAGCACCGGGGGAGCGCGGGCGGAACGGGGCCCGATGGTGTCCGTGACAGGGGGCCTGACGGTCTATCGTGGGCCCATGTCCGCCCCTGAACTCATCCGTATCGTCTCCCGCGACTCGCCGATGGCCCTGGCCCAGGTGGAGCGCGTCCGCGCCGAACTCGGCGCCCTCCATCCCGGCATCGCCACCGAGGTCATCCCGGTCAAGACGACCGGTGACCGCTGGATGGGAGCGCTGTCCCAGGTCGAGGGGAAGGGGGCGTTCACCAAGGAGGTCGACGCCGCCCTCCTGGCCGGCGAGGCGGACCTCGCGGTGCACTGCGTCAAGGACATCCCGGGCGACCGCCCGCTGCCGGCCGGCACCACCTTCGCCGCCTTCCTCGAACGCGATGACGTCCGGGACGCACTGATCCACCCCGGCGGACTCACCCTCGACGAGCTTCCCGACGGCACCCGGATCGGCACCTCCTCGGTCCGCCGGATCGCGCAGCTCGCCGCCTCCCATCCGCACCTGCAGTGCGTGCCGATGCGCGGCAACGCCAACCGCCGTATGGAAAAGCTCGCCGCGGGTGAGGCGGACGCGCTGCTGCTGGCCGTCTCCGGCCTGGAGCGGATCGGCCGTACGGACGTGATCACCCAGATCCTGTCGGTGGACGAGATGTGCCCGCCCATCGGCGCGGGTGTGCTCGCGCTCCAGTGCCGCGAGGGCGACACCGGCACCATCGACGCCGTCAGCGGCCTCGGCCACCCGCAGACCTTCCAGGAGACCACCGCCGAACGCATGCTGCTGCACGTGCTGCAGGGCCACTGCAACAGCCCGATCGCCGGCTACGCCAAGACCGACCGCCGCGGCGAACTGTCCCTGCGCGCCTGCGTGTTCACCCCCGACGGCAAAACGGTACTCAACGCCCACGAATGGGCCGGCCCGCTCACCCCGGAGACCCTCGGCACCTCCGTGGCCGTCGCCCTGCTCCGGCAGGGCGCCCGCGAGCTGATCGACGGGATTGCGCACTGAGAACGGCTTTTCTGGCGGGCTGGGCGGCTCCGGTCGACTGCGGGAGGACCTGGCGGCCGAAGTCGGGGCGGAGGTCTCGGTGACCGGCCGGGGGCGGCCACCGGACCGCCCGTCCACCCCGGCCGCGGCCGAGGAGTTCGCGGCGCCGGCGGCCCAGAGGTCGTCCGGGCCGCATGCGCCACGCTGTTGAACCCGGCCCTACCGCCCCAGGGTTTCCGTCTCCCACGGCACGACGACCACCTGATCGTCGTCCTCGTAGATGACCCTTCCCGGGTTGGCGGACTCGATCCGCACGCACGGCACGTCGTGCGCGG
Organism: Streptomyces angustmyceticus; assembly: GCF_019933235.1. Taxonomy (NCBI): domain Bacteria; kingdom Bacillati; phylum Actinomycetota; class Actinomycetes; order Kitasatosporales; family Streptomycetaceae; genus Streptomyces; species Streptomyces angustmyceticus. The sequence goes on from NZ_CP082945.1 coordinate 7,953,874, forward strand.
CGAGCAGTTCCAGGTAGCCGTCCACCCGCTCGATGAGATGCACGGCCTGGGTCTTGAACCACGCCACCGCTCCCGGGTGGAGATCGCGGTCGTAGACCGTGGGATCGCGGTGTGACGGGTTGGTGTAGTGGGTGTCGTACCAGTCGTTGCCGGTGCGCCAGAAGCGGTACTGCTCGTCGGTCAACTCGCCCCGCCGGGCGAGGTCGTTGGCCAGGGCGAAGATGCCGGGGAAGTGCCCTCTCCGGCTGCGCGTCGTCCCCTGAAACCTTACGTATAACGCCCTGTCCACGAGATCTCCTCCACTGATGTGTCGAGCACCACTTCACCCGCTGTCCTCCCCGCGCTCAACTCGACTCAATTCGGCTCAACTCGGCGCGGTGTCGGGTGGCCGTGTCAGGCTGTCGGGGGAGGGGTGTGGGCGTTTGCGGGAGACCGTTCCGCCGGGTCGGTAGTGCGATTCGGACGTTCCTCCCTCAACGGTCTCGGGCTCTGGGATGATCTTTGCGTGCCTGCCGCGCTCATGACACGATGTCCAGCGCCCACGCGGGGGAGCGGCGGTCGAGTGGGGACGGCCTCCCTTGGGTGCACCGAGTATTCCACTGTGGTGCTCCCTGCCTCCCGGAGCGGCGGGAACCTACCGAGCCGCCGTCACAATCACAAGGGAACCGGACACCGACATGAGCACCTCCACGCGCACCGCCAGCCCCACCCCCATCTACGAAGAGCTCGTCGAGGAGCACGGGGACATCCTCGCCGAGGCCCGCGAGGCCGCCGAGCGTTCCCAGCAGACGGCGTCCCAGGCGCTGGACTGGAGCGATCTGCGCCGCCGGCCGTGAGGTGCGGTGGCTTGCCGACGGCCCTCGCCCCGGCTCGTCTTCCTTGCCCCGTTTCGGCGTCCCTCGACGGAACATGGTGAGTGAGAACGCTTCGGCCGGGGACGGGCGTCACGCAGCACTGCCCACCGCTCGATCCGTCTCGTCTCACCCGGGAAAAGCATCGACGAGTCGTGTCGGAGCTGCTTGTTTCCAGGAGTCCACGAGGATGTCCCGCAGCTCGTCCATGTCCTCCAGCTCGGCCAGCCGCACCCGCACCCAGGCGGAGGCGGCTTCGTGCGGCGGGACCCAGAACTTCGCCGGTTCCGCGGCAATCAACTCCCGCCGCTCGTGAATCGGGCATCGCACGGCGAATGACGTCTCATCGTCGGGGATCGTGATGAACATCTTTCCGGCGACCCGGAATGTGGGCATGTCCCAGGCCACCTTCTCCACCGTTTCGGGCAGGGAAAGGGCGATACGGCGGACGTCAGCTGAATCGATCACGATCACCAGCTTAGACGCGCGAGGACGGCGCCCTTCTGGGTTTCCTCGGCCGCGAGCCACTGTCTCCGGGCAGGGATCGTCACCAGTAACCGGGAAGCAAAGCCCGGCTCGGCCCGGCCCGGGCCGACGACCTCGTCCCTCGGTCAAGAGGGGGAGCGTGACCCCTTGTCCCGGATCAGGTTCTCGACGTGGTCGAAGCGCTCGTGCAGCGTGTGCAGCTCCGAGCGCAGCGCCTCCGCGTCCTCGCGGGCATGACTTCCCACGGCCTTGCCCATGCGGATCACGTCCTGCTCCGCGCGGCCGACGAACCAGGTGGCAAGGGCGGCCGTGATGACCCCGAATGCCGTAATGGCGCTGAGCATCAGGAATGAGGCAATGATGCGGCCCCATAGCGTGACCGGATAGAAGTCCCCGTAGCCCACTGTGGTCGCCGTCTCGATCGACCACCACAAGGCCCTCGGATAGGACGTGATATTGGCGTGGGGCGCACCGGATTCGGCGACCACGACCAGGGCGGCCCCGCCGAGAAGTACCGCGGTCATGACGAGGGTGACCCAGAACGCGGCTTGTGCGTGAAGCCGGCGCCACGATTCATTGCCGAAGAGGCGGTTCAAGACGGACAAGAGAAACGACGGCACCACCGGGCGTCACCTTCCACTGCGGGTCTGGTGGGAAACCAGCCTTGAGCCATCGCTGACATTAACAGGGCCCAAGCCCATGCTCGGATATGTCGATGAGTGAAGCCGCGGAAGGCGTAGGGGAAGGAGAGGAGAAGGGTGGGCGGATATTTTCTCGACCTGGCCCTGCTCACTTCGATGGCTGAATGGGGTGTGGTGTGGCAGGTGTGTCGCCGCGGACGGCGTGCAGATACAGCGCGAGCGTGTCGGCCGTGAAGTATGAACTGTAGGAGACGTCGGGGAAATCGCCTCCCGTGTGATATCCCCCGATGACGCCGATCAGGGCGTAACCGGTGAAGTCCCTTACCAGGAAAGGCCCTCCGGAGGTGCCGCCGATGTAGCCCGCGCAGGCGATCTCCAGGAAGTCGCCGGGCGCGGCCGGGTCGGTGCTGGTGTAGCGGTGCGTGGACGAGGTGCAGTCCAGGGGCTTGGGGTGGGTGGTGTCGCTGTTGCCGGGGTAGCCGATGAGCCGTACCTTCCGGTGGTCGTAGCCCGGGTACGGGAGCAGGTCGAAGCCGCCGGTCACCTCCTCCACCTCGGCCCCGTCCTCCCTCGCGGCGAGCCGCACCACGGCGTAGTCCCAGCGGGCCCCCGCGGCCGTACCGAGGTCGTAGTAGCGCTGGTCGAGGTAGATGCGCTCGACGGGGTAGATGCCGTGGGGCTTCAGGCCGTCGTGGTACTGCGGCACGAACGACAGGTGCCGCTTCGGGTCGGGAGAGCGCAGGCAGTGGGCGGCGCTGACCACGAGATCGTGGTGTGGGCTGCGGACGACCGTGCCGCCGCAGAACCGGCCGGTGTTGCTGCCGTCCGTCCAGAAGAAGGTCCCCACCTGGGGGAGGCCGTCGAAGGGGTGGCTCGGCGGAGAGGGTTCGGCCGCCGGGCGCCGGGCCTGCGAACTCCTGGCGGCTACAGCTGGTTTCGCTGCCGCCATCCGCTGTGCGGTCCAGTAGGTGTCGGCCGATGCGGCAGGGCGCCCGGGTCCGTCCGGCGGACTTGCGGCGTACGCGCGGGAGCCGGGCGGGAGAGCGAGCGGCAGGGCGAGCGGCAGTCCGAGAAGCAGGGTGGTGAGCAGGAGGGTGATGCGGCCGCGTGCGGCAATCGGTCTGCTCATGATCCGGGTCCTCCCCAGGTCGGGCACGGCGTACGGGACGGGGGACTGATACGAGGCGAGCGTGCCATCGTCCTACGGGAGGCGGGCGCGGGGCGAGAGGCCCGGCCGGAATTCCCGCTGGCGGGTGGGAGAGTTCGCGCCGGTTGCCGGAAGTGGGCCGGCCGCGCGGGCGTGGTGGAGCTGTGGTCCCGTTACCGGGCCGGACTCCCGGCCCGGTAACGGTGGCCTGTCAGGAGACGTCGGGATAGGCGGCGGTGGCCCGGATTTCGACGAGCAGCCCGGGACTGGCCAGTCCGCTGACGCCGATCAGTGACCAGGTCGGGTAGGGGGGATTGATCAGCTGCGCCTTGGCCTTGGAGAAGCCGGCCAGGTGCTGGTGGATGTCGACGTGGTAGCTGGTCACATCGACGAGCGCGGACAGGTCGATCCCTTCCAGCCGGAGGATTTCCTCGATGCGCCGGATGGCGATCCCGGTTTGTTCCTCGATGTCGTCGGGGATGGTGCCGTCGGCGCGGCGGCCGATCGTGCCGGCGATGAAGAGATGCCCGTGCGAGCGAACCGCGGCGGAGTAGCCGAAATTCGCGAAAGCACTGACGGTTTTCCCGAAGACCTCGGAGTCCTGGGGGATTTCGACGGTGTGGATGGCCATGTGTGGTGTTTCCCTTTCGTTGTGGCCGAATGGTGGGGGTCAGTTGCCCCAGCGGGACGAACGGCAGGAGTGCTCCATCCGGGTCCGGCCGAAGGTCTCGCGTTCGCGGAGGAATTCACCGGGGATCGCGTAGCGGGGCGCGTTCTTCGGGTTTTTCGCGGCGTGCGTGACAATCGCGTCGGTGAGCGAACGGGCCATGTCAAGGCGTGGGTACGCGGCGTGCACGGCATCGGCTTGCTCGTCGGTGAGCGCCTCGACGTGGTCGTTTCCCAGCGGTTCGCCGAAGTCGAGGGTGACGCCTTCGCGGACGAGCAAGCACAGCGTGCCGCGGCGCTCCGCGATACCCGGCGAGGTGTGCAACGCGATCGCCTGCCACACCTGATCGGCGTCCGAGGTGGACACCCCGCGTCCGACGAGGAACTCGGCTGCGCGATCGGCGCCTTCGACCTCGAACCGCTGACGGTGCGGGCCGTCCGGCGCGACACCGAGGTCGTGCATCACGCACGCGGAGAACAGCAGGTCGTCGTCGTAGTCGCGGCCCGCGGACAGGTCGAGGCGGCCCGCCACCAGCCGGGCGAACAGATAGCTGCGGACGCTGTGGTTGAACACCGACGGTGTCTCCACCGAGCGGATCAGACCCACCACGGCCTCGGCGAGCGGTGTACGGGGCAGTGCGATGAGGTCGGCCGACGCCTCGGTGGCCGCCTCATGAAGAGCTTCGGTCATGCCTTCAGCGTGCCTGGAACCGCTCTGACCTGGTGATAGGCAATATTGCCGTACGTCGATAGGATATTGCCATGACGGCTCATCGGATTGCGATCCTGGCCCTGGACGGGGTCATGCCCCTTGACCTGGCGATCCCCGCGCAGATCTTCGCCACTCGGCCGGAGACCCCGTACGAGACGACCGTGTGCACCTCCGCCGCGACGGTGCACACCACCGGGGCCTTCACGGTGCACGCCGAGGGAGACCTGGAGCAGGTACGTGCCGCCGACACCGTGATCGTGCCGGGCACCCAGCCACCCCGCCGGCCGCCGGAAGCCGTGCTCGCCGCACTGGCCGAGGCGCACGAGCGGGGCAAGCGGATGGTGTCGATCTGCACGGGCGCCTTCGCGCTGGCCGCGGCCGGCGTGCTGGACGGTCTGCACGCCACCACCCACTGGCAGTACATCGATGATTTCGCACGCGACTTCCCGGCTGTGTCGGTGGATCGCGACGTGCTCTACGTCGACGAGGGAAACGTCCTGACCTCGGCCGGGGTGTGCTGCGGCATCGACCTGTGCCTGCACATCGTGCGCCGCGACCTCGGAGCGGTGGTCGCCAACCGGATCGCCCGCGGCCTGGTCGCCGCCCCGCACCGCGAGGGCGGACAAGCTCAGTACGTGCCCGCCCCCGTCGCGGTGGCCGGCGACGCGTCGCTGTCCGGCACTCGCGAATGGGCTCTGCAACGCCTCAGCGAGCCGGTCACCCTGCGCCAACTCGCCCGGCACGCAGGCATCTCACAGCGCACCCTCATGCGCCGATTCACCGAGGAGACCGGCACGACCCCCTTGCAGTGGTTGCTCCACGCCCGTCTCGGCCGGGCACGAGAACTCCTGGAGACCACCGACCACCCGGTGGACCGCGTCGCACAGGACTGCGGACTCGGCACGGCCGCCAACCTGCGACTGCACTTCCGACGCGTCCTGGACACCACCCCCACCGCCTACCGGCGCACCTTCGGGAGCTGAAGCCGCCACGACAGACCCACGCCCGCCACAGCCCCCGCCGGGCAGCCCGGCCCACTGGGCCCGGCTACCTGCCCATGCGGGATGGCGGTGGTAAGCGCGCGGGCAGTGGCCGGGGCGCTCCGATACCCACCGTGGAAAGTGGCTACGTACAGTGATGTTCGCCCAGATGTCCGTGGTCTCCAGGTGACCAGGCACTCCGGCCACGTACCGCCCTGTCGCCCCGAGCCCGTCCCGCCCCCGCGCCCTCCGCCCCCGCCCTGAGGCAACTCGCCGCCCCCGATCTCGCGGAGGTAATCTGAAGCGACTGCTCCCGCAGCCCCGTCCCGGGGAGGTCGTATGACCGCCGCTGTGAGCCTCCGCCCGAGCAGGGCGGACGCACTCCGCTATACCCCCATCGCCGAGCACGGCCTGATCGGGGACATGCGTACGGCCGCGCTCGTCGGCACCAACGGCACCATCGACTGGTACTGCTGCACACGATTCGACGCACCCAGCGTCTTCGCGTCGATCCTGGACGCCGACCGGGGCGGCGCCTTCGAACTGGCCCCGGACGTCCCGGCCCGGACGAAGCAGTTCTACTTCCCCGACACCAACATCCTCATCACCCGCTTCTTCGCGGACCACGGCGTCGGCGAGGTCCAGGACTTCATGCCGATCGTCGGTGACTCACGCGAGGCGGACCGCCACCGGCTGATCCGACGGGTGCTCTGCGTACGAGGGGCACTGCCCTTCACCGTCCGGGTGGCGCCGCGCTTCGACTACGGGCGCAGCACGCACACGGTGCGTACCCGGCAGGGCCAGACCGTCTTCGCCTCCCCGGACCTCTCGCTGGCGCTGACCTCCAGTGTTCCGGTGGAGATCGACGGGCCGGACGCCATCTCGTCGTTCCTGCTGGGCGAGGGGGAGACCGCGGTCTTCGCGCTGGACCGGATCGGCGACGGGGTCGAGCCGCGGGCCTGTCCGCTGGCGGAGGCGGAGGACCTGTTCGGTGCCACGGTGCGGTACTGGCGCACCTGGCTGTCGCACTCGCGCTACCGGGGGCGCTGGCGGGAGATGGTGCACCGCTCCGCGCTCACCCTCAAGCTCCTCACCTACGCCCCCACCGGCGCCATCGTGGCCGCGCCAACGACCAGCCTGCCCGAACGGGTCGGCGGCGAGCGCAACTGGGACTACCGCTACGCCTGGGTGAGGGACTCCGCGTTCTGCATCTATGCCCTGCTGAGGCTGGGCTTCACGGACGAGGCGAAGGCCTTTGTGCGCTTCCTGTCCGAGAACCTCTGTCTCCAGGACGGCCCCGACGGACCGCTGCAGATCATGTACGGCATCGACGGCCGCAGCGAACTCCCCGAGGAGGAACTCCTCCACCTGGAGGGCCATTTGGGCTCCTCGCCCGTCCGGGCCGGCAACGACGCCGTCAACCAGCTCCAACTCGACATCTACGGGGCCCTCATCGATTCCCTCTACCTCTACGACAAATGGGGGGAGCCGCTGTCCAGCGATCACTGGGCCACCGTCGGCACCCTGGTCGACTGGGTCTGCGAGCACTGGGACCAGCCGGACGAGGGCATCTGGGAGACCCGCGGCAAGTCCCAGCGCTTCCTGTACTCACAGCTGATGTGCTGGGTGGCGATCGAGCGCGCGATGCGGATCGCCACCCACCGGGGCCTGCCGGCGGACATGCCCCGCTGGGCGCGGGCCCGCGACGCGATCTATCGGCGGATCATGCAGTGCGGCTGGTCGGAGAGGCGGAAGGCGTTCGTCCAGCACGAGGGCGACGATGTCCTCGACGCGTCCGTCCTGATGATGCCGCTGGCCAAGTTCATCTCGCCCACCGACCCGAAGTGGCTCTCCACCCTGGACGCGCTGGGCGAGGAGCTGGTGTCCGACTCCCTGGTCTACCGCTACGACCCACGTCGCAGCCCGGACGGACTGCACGGTGAGGAGGGCACTTTCTCGATCTGCTCCTTCTGGTACGTGGAGGCACTGTCCCGCGCCGGCCGGGTGGACGAGGCGCGGCTCGCCTTCGAGAAGATGCTCACCTACGGCAATCACCTCGGGCTGTACGCCGAGGAGATCGGCCACACCGGCGAGCAGATCGGCAACTTCCCCCAGGCCTTCACCCATCTCGGCCTCATCAGCGCCGCATTCAACCTGGACCGGGCCTTGGGCTGACGGCTCCTGCGCCCCGCCGGCGCGGCTCGCTTCCCTACGCGGTCAGGGGCCCGTCGAGCGTGCCCTTCCGACGCGCCCGCCCCGCTTCTCCCACCGACATGTACTGAACGCGGGAGCGGGAGGGAGGGCAGGGGGCGGAAGCCGGAAAGAAGTATGAGTAACTACCGCTAAATGGCGCATAGTTGACAGTTGATCAGCTTCTTCTTTCGGCATTCCCGGCAGAAGTCTTGACGGGTCGTTCACAGGTGATGAACATGCGTCGGGCAAGAGAGCGCTCCCATGAACATCACTCGTTCACTTCCTGAATCAGGAGAGCCGCTATGCCCACACCCCCCACGTCCTCGACGGATGACACGGCCTCCGGTACGCCGAGGCCCTCGCGTCGTGGAGTTCTCGCCGCGATGACGGCCGCGCTCCCGGTCGTCGGTCTTCCGGCGCTCCCCTCCCGGGCGTCCGCCGCGCCGGTCGCCACCGCGCCGGCCGCCGCCGCGCTGCCGGGCGGTGGCGACCTGGGACCCCATGTGCTGGTCTTCGACCCCGCCACACCCGGCATCCAGGGCAAGCTCGACGAGATCTTCCGCCGGCAGGAGAAGGCCCAGTTCGGAGACGGGCGGTACCAACTCCTCTTCAAGCCGGGCACCTACCACGGCCTGAACGCCCAACTCGGCTTCTACACCTCCATAGCGGGCCTGGGCCTCTCGCCCGACGACACCACCATCAACGGTGATGTGACCGTCGACGCCGGCTGGTTCGACGGCAACGCGACACAGAACTTCTGGCGCTCGGCCGAGAACCTCGCGCTCCGCCCCGTCAACGGCACCAACCGGTGGGCCGTGGCCCAGGCGGCACCGTTCCGGCGGATGCACGTCAAGGGCGGGCTCAACCTGGCACCCGACGGCTACGGCTGGGCCAGCGGCGGCTATATCGCCGACAGCCGCATCGACGGCACGGTGGGCCCGTACTCCCAGCAGCAGTGGTACACCCGGGACAGTGCGGTGGGCGGCTGGAACAACGCCGTCTGGAACATGGTGTTCTCGGGCGTCGAAGGAGCGCCCGCGCAGAGCTTCCCCCACCCGCCCTACACGACCCTCGACACCACACCGGTCTCCCGCGAGAAGCCCTTCCTGTATCTCGACGGGGCCGACTACCGGGTCTTCCTGCCCGAGAAGCGCACCCACGCCCGCGGCACCACCTGGGGCAACGGCACGCCCCGCGGCACGTCCCTGCCGCTCGGCGCGTTCTATGTGGCCAAGCCGGGCATCGACGCGGCGACCCTCAACGCCGCGCTGGCGCAGGGGCTCCACCTGCTGCTCACGCCCGGGGTCTACCACCTCGACCGGGCGATCGAGGTGCGGCGCGCGCACACCGTGGTCCTGGGGCTGGGCTACGCGACCCTCGTCCCGGACAACGGGGTGACGGCCGTGAAGGTCGCCGACGTCGACGGAGTGCGGCTCGCCGGCTTCCTGATCGACGCCGGCCCGGTCAACTCCGCCACCCTGCTGGAGGTCGGCCCCGAAGGCGCCTCCGCGGGTCACGCCGAGCATCCGACCACGGTCCAGGACGTCTTCATCCGGATCGGCGGGGCGGGCGTCGGCAAGGCGACCACCAGCATGGTGATCAACAGCAACCACACTCTCGTCGACCACACCTGGGTCTGGCGCGCCGACCACGGCGACGGCGTGGGCTGGGACATCAACCGGGCCGACTACGGGGTCCGCGTCAACGGTGACGACGTCCTGGCGACCGGGCTGTTCGTCGAGCACTTCAACAAGTACGACGTGGAGTGGCGCGGCGAGCGGGGGCGCACCGTCTTCTTCCAGAATGAGAAGGCGTACGACGCCCCCGATCAGGCCGCGGTGCAGAACGGCGGCACCAAGGGGTACGCCGCGTACAAGGTCGCGGACGGGGTGACCACGCACGAGGGGTGGGGCCTGGGCAGCTACTGCTACTACAACGTGGATCCCACCATCCGCCAGGACCACGGTTTCGAGGCGCCGAACGAGCCGGGGGTGACGTTCCACGATCTGCTCGTGGTCTCCCTCGGCGGCAAGGGCCAGTACGAGCACGTGATCAACGGCGTCGGCGCCGCGACCTCGGGGACCTCCACGGTGCCGTCGACGGTGGTGTCGTACCCGTGAGCGGCACCGGCCGGCGGCGCCGTGCCAGGGGGCCGTGACGGGTTGGCCGTCCACGCGGCCTACCGTAGGGCGGCGCATCTGTTGAGCCTGGAGAGTCATGACCATCGAAGAATCCGCCTTCCGAGGGCGGATGCCTGCCCGGACCGGTGACCTGGCGGTCGAGCGGCACGGCATCGAGCCGGTGCCCGAAAACAACCGCTACGGAAAATCTGCCCGCCTTTTCACCGTGTGGTTCGCCCCCAACCTCACCATGACGGGGGTGTTCTCCGGCACCGTGGGCGTCTCCCTGGGGCTGGACTTCTGGACGGCGCTCACGGCCATGGTGCTCGGCACGATCGTCGGCGCGGTGCCCGCCGCGTACCTGGGCACCTGGGGCAGCCAGACCGGGACGGGCCAGCTGCCGCTGTCGCGGCTGGCCTTCGGCCGCGGTGTGGCGCTGCCCGGCATCATGCAGTGGCTCTCCTCCGTTGCCTGGGACGCGCTCATCGGCCTCTTCGGCGGCGAGGCGCTGGCCCAGCTGCTCGGCTGGCCGTTCTGGCTGGGCGCGCTGGTCGTCCTGCTGCTCCAGGGGGCCGTCGGCGTCTTCGGCTACGAGGCGCTGCACCAGCTCCAGCGGGTGATGACCTTCGTGCTCGGCGCCGCGTTCCTGGTCCTGAGCGTCAAGCTGCTGGGCGGGGTGCCGCTCCCCGCATCGGGAACGGCGCACGGTGCCGACCGGCTCGGGGCCTTCGTCCTGACCAGCACCGTCGCGCTCAGCCTGGCCATCTCGTGGGCCCCGTACGCCTCGGACTTCAGCCGCTACCTGCCCCGTACGACGTCCCGGCCCCGGATGTTCTGGTACTCCGTGCTCGGCATGGTGCTCTCGTTCGGCTGGGTCCAGGCGCTGGGGCTGTGGGGAGCCGCGCTGTTCACCGATCAGACCGCCGCGGGCGTGCACGGCCTGCTGGGCGGCGGGGTCCTCGGCGCCTGCGGTCTGCTGGCCATCGCGGCCGCCGCGGTGTGCAGCAACGCCATGAACGACTACAGCGGCTCCCTGGCGCTCCAGACGGCCGGCATCCGGGTGCCGCGGCCGCTCGCCGCGGCGGCCGCGGCCGTACTCGGCTTCCTGCTGGTGCTGTGGATGCACGCCGCGGACACCACGACCCGGTTCCAGAACCTGCTGCTGTTCGTGGGCTACTGGATCCCGGGTTTCGTGGGCATCGTGCTCGTCGACGCGCGGCTGCGCGCCAGGGCCCGCCGCGGCGCGCCGATCGATGTGGCGGCCGAGTTCGCCCGCCCCCAGCCGTGGTGGCCGGCGTGCCTCGCGTTCGTCGTCGCGTTCGCCGCGGCCGTGCCCTTCATGGACACGACCGTGTTCATCGGCCCGGTCGCGGCCGCGCTGCACGGTGCCGATCTCGCGTACTACGTCGCGTTCGTGGTTTCCGTGGCCGTCTATGCCCCTCTGCGGCTCCTGCTGAGTGCCCGTGCGGACCGCGGGGCGGAGCAGGCCGCGGCCACGCCGGGCGCGGGCGGGTAGGGGCGGCACCAGCACGGTGCCGGGCGCGGCGCCGTCCTCCGCCGTGCCGTCATCGGGCTCCTCCGCCGCATCGGGTACGGCGCCTGGGTCGGGGGATGTAGTCCCCGGCCGCGCCGGCTCATGCCGGAGGAGGGTTTGCCGGTCCGTTCGTGTCGGGCCTGCCGGGACGCGGCTTCATCACCGGTGCCAGGGGCACACGTAGCTCTCGAAAGCTTGCGGGGTGCGGCGGTCCGGTGCCCGCCCGGGTGCTTCCGGAGCCGGGGCGACGAGTCCCACCGGCCCGGTTCGCTGCGCACGGAGGAATCCGGCGGACGACGCGAACGCACACGGACGTACCCGGACGCCCCTCCCGCCGGACGCGAAGGGAGAGCCGATGACCACGACGCACGGCACGACGCCGGCTCGGGGCTCCGCGGGGCGGGCCTGGGGGCGAGCGCTGCTCGGCGGCATAGTGATGGCGAGTGCGCTGGGAGCCGGGAACGCGCTGGGCGAAGCCCTCGCCCGGCTGCTCGGTGCCGACGGCTACGCGCGGCAGCTGCTGCCCGCCGTCCTGGTGAGCGCGCTGGCCGTCCCCGCCGTGCTGGGCCTGCGGGCCGTGCGGTCGGTGCGGCGGCTTCCGATGGGGCTCGGGCCCCGGACCGCGGCGCCGCTCGGCTTCCTCCGCGGTATGGCCGTCACCGTCTCCTGTGCCGCCGCCGTGCTCGGCGCCGGCACGGCACTCGGGTGGGTCCGCTGGTCCGGCCTGGACCCGGCCGCCCTCGCCGCCTTCCTGGTGGGCAACGCCCTGGTGGCCGTGCTGCTGGAGGCACTGCCCGAGGAGGCGACGCTGCGGGGCTACGCCTGGGTCTCCTTGCGCGACCGGCTCGGCGGCGTGGTCTCCGCGCTGGGGACGACCGTGGTCTTCCTGCTGGTGCCGGGGGTGTCCACGGTGGTGCAGGCCGGGGTGTCCCGGTTGGTGGGCGTGGCGCCCGTGCCGATGGGGCTCAGCCCCGAGGGGCAGGATCCGGTCGCCTATCTGGTGCTGCTCACGGTCTTCGGCCTCACGCTGGTGGCCGCGCGGACGGCGCCGGGCGCCGCGCCGCTGTGGACGGCGATCGGCACCCACGTGGCCTTCCTCAGTGTCAACCGTGTCGTGTTCGAGGGCGTACAGCGCGATGCGGGGTGGTCGGCGAAGGTCGCACCGGCCCACGCCGCGGTCCTCGAACTGGGATATCTGGCGGCCACGGCGCTGGTCTTCGTCGTGGCACGGCTGGTGTCGTCGCTGGTACGGGCGCGGGCGCGGCGGCTCGGGACCGGGCATCCGTCGGCGGCGACCGCACACAGCGTCGGCGACTGGACCGCGGTCGGTCCGCTGCCCGTCCCGGCCGAGCGGGACGGGCGGCAGGCCCCGGACATCGAGTGGGCGCGGGCGTCCTCGGGCGTCGAGCGTGTACGGGCGGCGGGCGCCGGCCGGCAAGGGCTGTCATGTGACCGGCGGGGTGCGCGGGTGTTCCGGCGTAGCGGAGTTTGACGGTTATGGGGGAATTGTTCGTGTTTATTGGTGTGGGGTGGAAATGAGCGGACGGGTGGTCGCCGGTCCGGCCCGGTAATCGGTGCGGGCGGGACGGCACGAGGGGCGAGGGGCCGGTGGGCAGCGCCGGAATCCCCTCGCCCCTTGCCGTGCGACGCCGTGAAGGAATCGACTTTTACCCATCGGGTCGAGAAGCAAACAGCCGTAATTTCCGATTGTTCTCGGCGGATGCGGGCACGCGATTGTCCAGAGGATGATGACGGTGGTTCCGCATCTGCCGGTACCGCCTCTCGCGCTGATCCTTTCGGCGCGGAGGCGCGGGGCAGGCCGTATGGGTATGCGGTGGTCGCACCAGCAGTCCGGCTGCCGAAGCGGCGTGAGGTGTTCCACAGCACGCCGCTCACCCTTGTCCGCTAAGGGCGGGCGAGGTGCCGGCCATTCCACCGTCGCGGCGAAACAAAACATTTCGTCCGACCTCGGAGAATTGTGGTTGATAGCCCGGGAAGAGGGCAAGCTTTCCGGCCTGAAGGCAAGTCCACGCGATTGAGGTGAGCTTTATCATGAGCACCGCCGAGGCCCCGCGCACCCTGACGGCGTCGCCGGTGCTGGAGCTTCAACTGGACTGTCGATCCGAAGCCGTCGGGCCCGCACGGCACCTTGCCACCGCCTTTCTGGAACAACTGGAACCCGCCGTGGAGAAGGACGCCAGGGAAGCCGTGATCCTGGTGGTCTCCGAGCTGGTGACCAATGCGGTACGGCACGCGGGCGGAAGGGCCTGCTCCCTGCGGCTGCGGGCCGGTCCGGAGTCGGTGGTGGTCGACGTGCACGACTCCAGCCCCGCGCTTCCCCGCCCCCGTACCCCCGACGTCACCGGTGAGGGCGGCGGTTTTGGATGGTCGATGGTCTGCCGCATTGCGACCGTCGTGAAGATCGATCGGGAATCGGCCGGTAAAACCGTGACCGCGATCATTCCCCGCCTGGGCCACGGTTCTTCCTGACCGGCCAGGCCGTGGCCGGTGAGCCACGGCCGAGCGCACAACGATCCGCCACGGCGGAGCACCGGGTCGACCGACCGGTCCCCGGATGACGCGAGGAATATCGCCCCCGCTGGACCGCCCCGATGGCGCTGGGTTGAGAGTGCGTCACCTTTCGGTGAACCCTCGTCAATCTCCCGCCGCGTGAATTCCCGGGCGACAGCACCGAATTCGCCGTGACGGCACGACAACCGTCGCGAAAACTCACTCCTTCCGGTCGGCATATTTCTGCGGATCAGGCAGCGGCGTCCGGCCAGGGAACTTGCGTCGCGGTCGGGGCCGTGTAGTCGATTCCCGGTACCGCGAAACCGTAGAGGCGCTGGACCTCGGCGTGGAACCAGTCGAGATCGGCGAGGCGGGTGATGGTCTCGGTCGTGGCCGACTCCCAGCGTTCGGTGACGGCGGCCTGGACCGCGCTGTTGAGCTCCCAGCCGTCGAGCCGGACCCGGCCGTCCTCGTCGGTCTCCAGCGGCCGTACGCCGGTCAGCTGGTCCCACAGGTCGGCCAGCTGGGCGATCGGCGGCACCATCCCCTCGCCGAGCGCCCCGCGCAGCAGGCCGACGTAGAGGGCGATGCCGGGGATGGCGGTGGAGGACTGGGTGACCGCGGCACCGTTGACGGAGGTCACCGCGCGGCCGCCGACCAGCTTGGCCAGACGCTCGTCGAGCGTGCGGGCGGTCGCTTCGAGATGGGACTTGGCGGCGCCGATGGTGCCCTGCCGGTAGATCCCGTCCGTCAGAGGGGAACCGATGTACGACAGGGCCGCCGTGCTGAATCCGTCGGCGAGCAGACCGCGGTCGGCGAGATGGTCGACCCACCGCTCCCAGTCCGCGCCGCCCATCACCGCCACGGTCTGCTCGATGTCGTCGCCCTCGGCCGGCGCGGTCTCCACCTCCTTGACCTCCGGCGTCCCGTCGCCGTCGAAGACGAGGGTCTTGGTGCGGTACGCCTCGCCGATGGGCTTGAGGGCCGAGGCGTAGACGGCACCGGTCTCCGGGTCGGTGCGCCGCGGTGCGGCAACCGAGTAGATCAGATGGTCCAGACGGCCGAAGCGCTGCCGCAGGACGTCCGCGACCTGGTCCTTCATCGCGTCGGAGAACGCGTCGCCGTTGAGGAACACCATCTCGTGGCCGTGCCGGCGGGCGAGTTCGGCGGTGGCGGCGGTGCGGTACCAGCCGGCGGTGGCGGTGCGCCGCTCGGTCGGAGCCTTCTCGAAGCAGACGCCGATGCCGCGGATGCCCGTCCGGGCGAGGCCGGCGATCGTCGCGGCCAGCCCGTAGCCGGCCGAGCAGCCGACGATCAGCGCCACCGGAGCGTCATCCGGGACACGGGCAGGCTCGGGGGCGGCCTCCCACATCTCCTGCACCAAGCGCTCGCAGCCGGCCGGGTGGGAGTCGAGGAAGAGGAAGCCGCGGCTGCGCGGGCTGATGACTCGTTCGCTCATGACGCACGTCCTTCGGTTCGTCGAGTTCGTCGCGGTGGAGAAGCGGCCGCCACCGGAGTACCTGCCGCCCTGCCAGTCTGCGACGCCGTACCTCCCCATGATCGTCTCGGCGGAGACAGTGTTGGCGGGGTGGTTTTGGAGGGTTCTCCTCAGTTCGGGCCGTGGGAGGTCTTCCCAGCCCTTCGCGCCTCGAATGTCCGGGGGCGGCCGGCAGGCGGTGGGCTGGGTGGCGGGGCCCTCCGGAGGTGCATCGGATTCATGATCTCCACGAGTTGCGGAACGGCGGAACGCGGCGAAACGCCGGTGGCGTAAGCGTCCCTTCCTGCGGAGAAGTGGATTTGCCCGGGACGAAGCGGAGCGTGATGAAACCGATAGCAAGCAATGCGTGAAGAGTATGTGAGAGTCGGTGTGATGCGTGGCACACTCCCTTCACCGGTCGCGAGCGACGAGGGGGGCGAGCGGGATGCAGCGGATTCCTGTGTGGTTCGGTGCGGAGTTACGCCGGCGAAGGATCGAAGCGGGGCTGTCGCTGGGAGAACTGGCGACCCTGATTCGCTTTTCCAAAGGTCACTTGAGCAAGATCGAACGCGGTGTGAAGGCGCCCAGTCATGATCTTGCCCAGTTATGCGACAGCGCCCTCAACGCCGGCGGGAAACTCAGCGGACTGATATCCGCACCCGAGCGCGGCGCCACCGCGACACCCCTCGCCGAAGCGGATGTCACCACGCCCTGGACATTACGCATGCACGCCGGCGGCGAGAGCGACTTCGTGGCATGGGACCCGGCGTCGCCCGGTGCCGGGATCATGCCCGCCACCCTGGTGAGTTGGTCCCTCGCACCCCCTCCCTTCGAAAGCGGGGAGTCGAATGCGGCATTGCCGTACTTCCGCAATGTCTTCGACGAGTTCCGTCGGATGGGGCAGCTCTTCGGGCCCGCGGTGGTCGCCCAGCTCTGCATCGCCGCCACCAGCGCCCTGCGGGGCATGGCGCACCAGACGCGCCCCGCCGACCGGGACGCCGTCCTCCGGCTCGCCTCCCGGTTCGCGGAGTACACCGGCTGGATGGCGCAGGAGGCGGGCAGCGACGCGGCGTCGCTGTGGTGGACCGAGCAGGCGGTCCAGCTCGCCGCGGACAGCGGGGACGACGAACTGGCCGCCTACGCCCTGGTCCGCCGGGCCGAACTCGCCCTGTACGCAGGCGATTCGGTGGCCACCGTCCAACTGGCCCGGCGGGCCGCCCAGCAGGCCCGCAGTGCGCGCATCCGCGGACTCGCCGCACAGCGCGAGGCACAGGGGCATGCGCTGGTGGGCGACCGTGACGCCTGCCGCCGGGCCCTCGACCGCGGTGCGGAACTGACCGCCGGCGCGGCCCCACCGGGCGGTGAGGAGCCGGTTCTCGGCAGTATCCACCTGCCGGATCTGACGGCCTTCGTCGCCGGCTGGTGCATGCACGATCTCGGTTCCCCGGCGGAGGCGGTCACCCTGCTCGGGGACGGTCTGGACGCCATTCCGCCGGAATCCCGGCGGGCCAGGGCCCGATACGGCGCCCGGCTCGCGCTCGCACTGGCGAACGTCGGCGATATCGAACAGGCCTGTGCGATCGCCGAATTGGTCGCCTCCCATGTCGCCCTCATCGACTCGGCCACGATCCGCGCCGATCTGCTGCGGCTGAGTCGTGCACTCAATCGTTGGCCAAAGAATCCCACGGTCCGCCGGACCCTTCCACACCTCGCGATCGGTCTGCACACCCACCGGGCCGGCCCGGAAAATCCGGCCTGACTTCTCACCCCTCGGCCCGCCCCGCGCGAAGGCCCCCGAAGAACCCCGTCCCGCCGCATCCGTGGTGTTCCGTTGCCCGGCCAAAAGGCCCGGGGCAACGCGTTGACCGCGCCCCAAACCCCTGTGAATCTCGGCTTCATCCCCCCTGCGCCCAGCGACAGCCCGAGTGGCCCGTGCAGCACACGGCTGCCGCAATCCACCGCTGTCACCGTGAGGAAAGGCAGAACAACATGGCCGGCGTTTTCATCAACTACCGGACCGGCGAAGGTGCCGAAGCAGCCGTCCTGCTCGACGAGGAATTGAAGGACGTATTCGGTCCGGAGAACGTCTTCCGCGACCGCCGCGCCATTCCGGCCGGCGCGCACTTTCCGCCCGACCTGTGGCGGGCGCTCGAAAGCTGCGGGGTCCTCCTCGTGCTCATCGGCCCGAACTGGCTCACCCTGCGCGACACCGACGGCCGGCGCCGGATCGACGTACCGGGCGACTACGTCCACGACGAGATCCGCTGCGCCCTGGAGTGGCGCAGGACCGTCGTCCCCGTGCTGATCGACGCGGCCGCGCTGCCCGCCAAGGAGCAACTGCCCGACGACCTCGCGGGGTTGGCGGAACGACAGGCCATGCACCTGCGCGTGCCGTACGCGCACCTCGACCTCCCCGTCATCACCGAGGCCCTGCGCCGCCACGTCCCCGTGAGCGGAACCGCCCGGCAGCCCTCGCCCCCCGCCGACGGGGGGCCGCACGCGGGCCGGGACATCACGTACCAGCGCAGCGCCGTCAGCTACGGCGGGCCCGCCACCTACCACGAGGGCCGGGACACGAAGAGCGGAGAGCAGCGGTGAGCGACACCGAACAGCCCGGCACGGAAAGCGGCGGGCCGGAGGACGCACCGGGTGCGGACCTCGACGCCGCCACTCCGGACGAGCCGGCGCAGAACGCACCCGAGCCGGCCGGTACCGACCCCGTCGCACCGGCCGCCGAAGCCGAAGCCGCCGCCACGGCTCCGGCCGCCGAGCAGGCGGCAGCGGACCCGACCGGCGACGCCCGCCCGCCGGCCCAGGACACCGGCCGGCCCGTCCGCCGACGCGAGACCGCCGACGGCGGCGACTTCACCCGCTACCAGCAGGCCCGGCAGCAGAACGCCCTCAACAAGCTCAAGCGCAGCGCCGTCGCCCACGGCAGCGGCTCCGCCTTCTACGCCGAGCAGCTGACCATCGGCGCGGACACCGGCGTCGAGATCCAGGTGCTGAACGTCTCCGCGCTCACCGTCGCCCAGCAACTGGACTCCCATCAGGACGTCGACCAGCAGGCGCAGATGGCGGCCCGGCTCGCGGCCCAGCACATCGTGGTGCTCGCCGGAAAGCCGGGCAGCGGCCGGCAGTCCACCGCGCTGACGCTGCTCGCCGGCTGCTGCCCCGACGACAGCGTCCGGATCCTGCACAGCGAGGCCCCGGGCATCCTCCAGGCGCTGTGCCGGCGCGCCGACGAACTGCTCACGCCGGGCGGCTACGTGGTGGACCTCGACGACCAGCCGCTGAAACTGTCGACGCTCGAAACGCTCGGGCACCTCGCCCGCAAACAGCGCGCCCACCTCGTCGTCATCGGCGAACCGGGCCCGGTGGACCCCGACCGGCTGCGGCCCCACGCCTTCGAGCACCGGCGCCCCGCCCCCGGGGACGTCCTGGCGGTGCACCTGCGCCGGCTGCTGGCCGGGCACCCCGGCGTCTGCACCCAAGAGGACTGCACCGACGAGCACACCACGTCCTTCATCACCCGGATGCTGGAGTCGCCGCAGGTGCAGCGCACCCTCGACGGAGCCCCGTCCGTGGGCAGCGTCGTGGAGTTCGCCGAGGTCCTGGCACAGAGCGTGCACACCGAGGACACCAGCCTCGGCGAAGTCATCAACCAGTGGCGCGACCGGCTGCGCCGGCTGGCCAAACAACTCCTGCACGTCCCCGCGGAGACCGCGCAGGGACCCGTCCTCGACCCGCACCGCCAGGCGTTCCGTATCGCCTACGCCTTCTTCCACGGCCACCCGCTCTCCGACGTCTTCGAGGCGGGCGAGGTCCTCAGGGCCACCGTCCTGCCCCGCTACGAGACCCGTGAACCGGCGCCCCTCAACCACGTCTTCGAGCGCGAGCTGGACCAGCTGATCCCGCAGGAGATGCGGGCCGCCGCGGACGCCACACCCGGCGCCGCCGACGACAACCCCCGGCGGGCCAGGCTCGTGGACGAGGAGCTGATGCACGCCGTCATCGAGGTGGTGTGGCACGACTACGACAGCCTGCGCGACCCGCTGCGGGAGTGGCTGACCGCGCTGGTCGCCGGGCCGCTGGAGCGCATCCGGGTGCGAGCCGCGCAGATCGCGGGGATCCTGCTCAGCCATGACTTCGACAGCGTCTACCGGGACCTGATCCGGCACTGGGCGGGGGATTCCGCGGCCTATCGGCAGTCCGCCGCGCTGGCCCTGGAGATGGCGGCCCACGACCCCCGGCTGGTGCACCGGGTGCGCGGCCAGATCAGAAGCTGGCTGAGCAGCCCCCGCTGGCAGCTCCAGGACAGCGCGGCCCGGGCGTACGGAACCCTGGTCGGCGCGCAGGACGTCCCGGACACCCTCTGGGCGCTGCGCGAACTCGGCACCCGTCCCGAACTGGCGCTCAGCAGCTCGGTGGCCTTCTCGATGTCCTGGCTCTACCTCGCCGGCGCCCCCGGACCGACCGCCGACGCCCTCGACCACTGGATCACCTCCGACAACGACCACCTGCACCGCCACGCGATCCGCACCCTGCTGATCCTCAGCCGCTACGGCGCGGGGCCCGACCGCCGCGACCGGCCCGTCCTGGCCGACACCGCCATGACCGACCAGGAACGCGCCGACGCCCTGGTACGCCTGTGGCGCCACGCGCTGATGGGGAAGGACAGCTCGACCCGCGCCTGGGACCTGCTGCGGCGCTGGCTGCTCGCGGGCGACGCCGACAAGGAACTCGCCGCCTTCCTGGAGGACCTCGTACCGCGCATCTGCGCCCGGCCGCTCTCCCTGCGCGCCGGGTTCTACCTCGGCATATGGGCCGGCCGCCACCCGGACTCGCGCACCATACGCCGGCTCCGCCACCAGCCGGTCCGAGGCGGCGTCGCGACCGGCTCCGCGTCCTGACCGACGCCCCGTACGAAGAGGAGAACGACCATGTCAGAGCACAAGGGACTGCGCGCCAGGATCCGCGACTGGTGGCGCCGGGCAACGGGCGGGAACGACGCCCGGACCGCCGGCGGACCCGAGGCCGCCGACGAGCCGGCGGAGGGCACCGGCAGCACGCCGGCCCACCCGGCGGCACCGGCCGAAGTGGCGGTGGAGCTGCCGCCGGGCGACGACGTGCTGTCGGTGGCGGCCCGCGGGGACGTGTTCGCCTTCGAGGTCGTCCCGCACTTCCGCTGGAGCAGCCGGGAGATGACGCTGGAGACCCTGCGCGAGCGCGCGGTGCTCCTGGAGGAGGCCGCCCGGTGCAAGCTGCTGCGCCGCGCCTGGTCCGTCGCCCGCACCTTCGACCCGGGCGATCCGGTGGCTGCGGAGAAGGCCGTCAACAAGGAGCTGCGCGGCGGGTGGTGCTACAACGACGAGAAGGGGCTGATCCGCTGCCGGGCGTCGGTGCGGATGCGCATCGACCCGGGCCTGCGCGAACATGTGCTGCCCTTCCACCTCGCCGAACTGAGGCTGACGGAGGAGCACCGCCTCGGTGAGCTGAAGGCGGGACAGGTGCAGGCGCGCACCGAGCGCTGGCTGCGGGTGATGAGCGAGCTGGAGCTCCTCGGCACCCTGGGCCCGGCCGAGCGGCGGCTGCTGGTGCCGTTCGCCGCGGCCCTGGCCGACGAGGACTTCTTCAAGGTCATGCAGGCGCTCAAGAACACCCGCCGCAACGGCGCCCAGGCGCTCGCCGACGTCCTCACCGCCGCGACCAAGCACCACGAGCAGGTGGGGCTGTTCGAGTACGCCAACGCCTACGACAAGGCGTTGAGCGAGTTCTGCCGACAGATGGGGCTGAGCCCCTTCTCGTGGGTGGACACCGTGACCGACGTCGAGGAGCTGGCCCCGTGAACCGCGTGCCCCCGCTCGCCGGAGCCCTGGGCCTGACGCTGCTGGCCGGCCTCCTCGGCGCATGCGGCGACTCCCCGCACCTGGACGCCTGCGCCTGGATGAAGGAACCCGTGGAATCCGCCGGCCGTACGGTGGTCCTCGTCGACGACTCCGCCTCCGTACGGGGCCGGAGCACCGGACGCGACTACGCCCACAGCATCGGCGCGCTCCTCGCCAAGGTGGTCGCGCGCAAGGACCTGGTCTCGGTGGGCAGCTTCAGCGGCGACTCGGCGCAGATCACCTGGATCGCCAAGGACCGGTCGGCCGACTGGGCGACGAACAACGACAACGCCATCAACCGGGAGAAGCGTAAGGCGCAGGCCGTCGGCTGCCTGACCGGCCTGGTCGGCAAGGCCTCGAGCACCGCCCCGCACAGCGGCGGCAGCAATGTCCTCGCGGCCCTCACCGCGGGCGCCTCCTCCCTGGAGGAGGCGCCCGGCCGGCGCAGTCTGCTCGTCCTGACCGACGGGCTCTCCACCACGGGCTGCGCCGATCTCCGTTCGGCCGCCTTCCGGGACACCAGCGAGATCAACGCCATCGCCCGGGTCTGCGCCGCCCGCGACGAGACCCCGGCCCTGACCGGCGTGCACGTCACGCTCGCCGGGCTGGGCCAGCCGGCCGCCGACCAGCCCGCCCCCACCACGGCCCAGCGCACCTGGCTGACCACCCTGTGGCGCACCCTGTGCGGCGCCACCCACCGGGCCGCCCCGGGCACCACCTGCACCGTCGCCCGGACGGCCATCGGCACCGCCGCACACCGCGTGGCGCGCACCAAGCCACCACACGACCTGGTCGTCCGCTACGCCGACGACCGCCCCGAGACCTACCAACTCCCCGGCGCCGCACTCTTCGACACCAACTCCTCCGCCGTCCGCGCCACGGCACTGCCGCTGCTCAACGACGTCGCGGTCCGGGCCCGCACCACCCCCGGAAGCAGGGTCACCGTCTCCGGATACGTCGACCCGCGCGGCCGGCCGGACAACAACCGGCAGCTGTCGCAGGCACGGGCCGACGCCGTGAAGAAGGTCCTGACCGGGCTCGGGGTGACGCGGGTGACGGCACACGGCAGGGGCCTGCCGACGGGGTGCGCGAAGCAGGCCCGCACCGCCGCGGGCCGGATGACGGCCGAGGACAGGCTCCAGTGCGACCGGCGCGTCGACATCGACATCATCAGAAAGTGAGGGTGGCGGTCAGCGATGAACACCATCAACGCAAAGCACCGGCCGGGGCCGGCCGCGCGCTACCAGGCGGCCGTCGACTGCGTCGGCCAGAACCCGGCCCTCGTCGGGCCGGACATCGGGAAACGCCCCGTGTCCCGCCCGGCGGACCAGACCGACAACCGGGAACAGGCCGCCCTCATGCGGGCCTTCACCGACGCCAACACCGTACTGACCGCTGCCCAGCCCGGACTCGGCGCCGCGGTCACCGCGGTCGCCCGCACCTTCCAGGAGGCACGCACCACCATCGAAGCGGCCGAGCGGTTCACCGTCGCCCGCTCCTCCCAGCGGGCCCAGGAGCAGATCGTCGAACTGCACACCCGGCACGCCGGCGACGGGCCGGAAAGCCTGCGCCGCCGCCCGGTGCTCTGGCGGCGCCTGCTGTGGCCCACCCTGGTCGCCGGGGTCGCCTTCGACACCATGTTCATCGGCACCCTGATGCAGCGCTTCTTCGGACTCGGGGAGGGGCAACTCGCGTACCACCTGGCGTACTTGCCCGGATTCGGAGTCGCCGTCTGCCTGCTGGCCGCCGGCAGCATGCTGGCCGAATCCCTCTTCCGCCGGCGCACCCGGACCGCCCGCACCCTGGAGCGCACCCGCCGCGGTCCGGTCGCCGCCCTGCGCGAGGCGCTCTGGCCCGGGAGCCCGCGCACCGAGCGGCGCAGGCCCGGCGAACTGCCCTGGCCGAACGCGGCAGGACCGGTGCTCTTCGCCCTGGCCATCCTCACGATGGTCGGCATCTGGGCCCGGATGCGCGCGGCCGACGCGGTGCGCGAGCACGTCGACCTGGCGCCGGACCAGAGCGCCGTCGTCATCCTCACCCTGGTGCTCAGCACCGCCGCCATCGTGGTCAAGGTGCTCGCCCACAACCCCTGTGCCGACAGCGACCGGGAGGCCGAGCGGTCCGTCGTCGCCGCGGAGAAGCGCGGCCGGCAACTGCTGGGGGACGCGCGGCGCAGGCTGGTCGGGCACACCGAGACCTGGTGGCGGCTGCACTCCAGCGTCGAGGCGGCGGCGAGCGACGCCCACCGTACGCTCGAAGAGGCGTGCATCCGCATCGTCGAGGAGCGCGCCCGCACCGGCGTGGCCGGCCGCTACGACTTCCCCCTCACCATGCCCGCCTGGCCGTACCCGCCGCCGGCACGCAACGGCACCGCCCCGGCCACGGCCGCGAGCGACCGGGCGTCCGGCCGGCCCACCCCGCCCCGCGCGCGCCTCGAACTCCTCGACCGCGCCTACGCCGCCCTCACGCGCTACGCCCCCGAACCGCTGGAGGACCGCCTCAACGGCATCGCCGACGACCTGAACGGGCAGTTCCATGCGGCTGCCGGGCCGCAGCCGGGGGAGCAGACCGCGGCTGCCGGGGAGGCCGCGGTCCCGCGGGAGACCCGAATATCCGAGGCTGCCCCGGCCTCCGAAGCTGTCCCGGCCTCCGAGGCGGCCCCGCTCGCCGAGGCCGACCGCCCGGCCCGTGATCCCGGGACGGCTCCCGCGAAGGAACCCCGTCCCGCCGTCCCGGAGGCTCCCGCCGCTCCGGACGCTCCCGCCACCCCGCCGCGTGCGGAAGGAGACACGGCACCATGACCACGTCACCGCGCTTCTGCCCGGAGGAAGTGAAGCACCTGGAGTTCCTCCAGGCCGTGATCGCCCGGCACGCGAATACCTCGTTCCTCGTGAAGAGCTGGGCCATGACCGTCAGCGGTGCCTTCATCGCGATCGCCACCCGCGGTCCGAGCTGGAAGACGGCCGCGGTCGCCCTGGCCCTGGCGGCGGGCTTCTGGCTGCTCGACAGCTACTACCTCCGCCAGGAGCGGAGGTTCCGCACCCTCTACGAGAAGGTCGCCGACCGCGGGACCCCGCGGGTGATGCCGTTCACCATGGACGCCGAGCGGTACGGCGGCCCGGTGCCCTGGCGCGCGGTGGCACTGTCCAGGACCATGCTGCTCTCCTACGGGGTCCTGGTCGCCATCGACACCATGACGGTCGTCTTCCTCGCCTGAGGGCGGGGCAGTGGTCACCTCTCCGCCGGCCGGGCGACGGTCCACGGCAGCAGCAGGCCGTCGCCGTCGGCGCGCGGGACGACGTGGAGATGGAGGTGGCGGACGGTCTGGGTGGCCGAGGGGCCGCGTGAGGTGATCACATTGCAGTCCCCGGCCTCCGCCGCGAGTTCGGCGGCGCGCCGCATCGTGGCCGCGGACACCTCCGGGTCCTCGGCGACATCTGCGACATGCACCCGGGGGATGACCAGGACGTGTCCGTCGGTGACGCCTCCGTGCCGGGGCCGGATGGCGATGGTCTCCGGCCACTCGCGCAGCACCGTGGCCGGTGCCCGGCCCCGGACGATGAGGCAGAAGGGACACCCGGCCCGCTGAGTCCCGCGGGGAGTGCGCGGCAGGCGCGGGCAGGGGCCCGGCACGTCATCGGACATTTCGTGGAACTCCCCATGACTGACCATGAATCCTCCGCACGGGGCTGTTCGGACCCGGCCGCACCGGTGGGTCCGGGGCGCACGGGTGGGGCCGGGGCCTACGGCTGGCGCCTGCCGTACCGTGCCCGGCCGGGCCGACCGTGCAGGACCGGTGACGCAGGCAGGGACGCACCTCTGCCTCGTCCCTGCCTGCGTCAATAATCGACCATGGAATCCGCTCAGGGGCGGCTTCGCCTCATTCCGGACATTTGACTGCTGTATCGCGGCCCGAGGGTCGCCGCCCGAGCACGGGGGCTCGTCACCACAGCTTGTCGATCTCGCCCGGGTACAACGCGATCCGGGAGTGCGGGAAGGCGGAACGGTGCCGCCGGGCCCGGGGCGAGAAGAAGTCGGCCATGGCGACCTTGTCGAAGCCGGGCCGGTCGCTGGGGAACGGGGCCGCCGGCGTACCGCCGACGAGCACCGCGCCGGGCAGGTGGTGCCAGCCCGCGCTTTCGTAGAAGGCGCGGAGCGGGCGGTCGCAGGTGAACAGGCCGAGGTCCAGGTCCATGCCGGCCATCGCCGCGTGCGCCGCCGTCACCAGGCGGCGGCCGTGGCCCCGTCCCCGGGCGGAGCCGCGGGTCACCACCGTGCTCAGTCCCGCGGCCCGGTAGCGCGCGCCGTCATGGTCGAGCTCCTTGGTGAGGACATCGAGTGCGGCGAGCACCGTGACACCGTCGACGAGCAGCATCGACACCGGTCGCAGCGCCGGGTCGTGGGCGAACGTGCCGGGCACCGTAGGGGATTCCGGTGGCCAAGCCTCGTCCTGCAGCTCGGCCACCTGCGTACGCAGCGCGGGCGGGACGTCGGCTTCCGGGAATGTCATGATCGGCACCCGCCCATTGTGGCTGGCCCGTACAGCACGGGCCAAGGGTTTCCCTGCCTCCAGGGCCCCAGGGCCCAGAGCTGCCGCCCCCGGCACTTCGCGCCCCATGGGTCTCCGACGACCCACGACCGATCGACCGGCCGGCAGCGTTCTTACGCGTGCGTTGCATGTGCCCCCTCGCCCAGGGAAGACGATCTCCATGGGATTGCTGCTGCGTTGGGAACGTGTGGTGGAGGAATGCGAGAGCGCGCTGATCGCCAAGATCTTCCGGATCGACCCGGTCCAACTGCTCGACGCGCTACGGGAGGAGTGCGACGCCCACGCGGTCGTCTGCAGCCAGAGCCGCGTGCTGGTGCCCAATGACTACACCGTCGAACTCGCACAGAAGGTGCATGACGAACTGGCCGCGCACGGCGGCGAGGTGGGACAGCATCTGACCGATGTGCTGGCCCGGCACGCCACCGACCACGGATACGAGTGGGCGGGCCCGCTCACCGTGCACGTCACCATCGGCGAGGTGCCGAACGGCCGGTACCGGATATCGAGCGCGGCCCTCGCCCACATCCCCGCGGACGCCGCCGGGCCGCGAGCCATGTGACCGGAGGGGGCCGGGCGGCCTCGAACCGGTCCGGCCCCTTCCCGCCGGTCTCCTCACTCCGCCGCGTCGGCGAGTTCGGCGATCACCTGGGCGTGGCAGGGCTCCGGAAGGCACCAGCAGCCGAGCCGCCGTCCGCGCAGTTCCGGCAGGAGCGCGAGCAGGTCGGGACGCTCCAGCAGATAGGCGCGGTACTTCGCTAGGACCTCCGCGCGGGACCCGTCCCGGCCCGGCCGGAACGGGCTGGCCAGCGGCGACGCGGCGAGATGCCAGCCGCCGCGGTGCATCGCCCGCCCGACGTAGACCACGTCGGCGTAGTCGGGGTCGTCCCGATGGCCCTTGAGATTGACGACCGTCGTGCGTTTCATGCCTGCGTCCTCACGCGACCCACGGTATCCGGCAGCACCGCGATGACCACACAGGGCATGCTCGCGGGCCGGACAGGCGCCGCGCGACCGGCTCGCCGGCTCCCCCGTGGCCGACCGGCCGGCCGCGCCGTGACCGACCGGGCGGCCGTCCCATCCCCCGCGGGAGGGTGTGGGGGACGGGCCGCCCGGTGCGGGCTCGCTGTCTGCGACTATCCGTCAGCCGCCCGATGCGGCGAGCGGTTTAGAGGGGCCGGGCCCACAGGTCCCACTGCAGACCCCCGCCGTCGCAGAAGGGGTCGGCCCACTTGCCGCTGCTGACCAGGTCGGTTCCCGCGGCCTGGCAGCCGCCGAGCGTCCAGAACTTCTTGCCGGTCCACACGGTTCCGGGCGGGCCGTCCATCGGCTTGGCCTGGACGTGGGCGGCGGCCGGTGCGGCCGCGGCTCCGGTGGTGGCGTGGGCCTGGGCGGCACCGCCCAGTCCGATGACCGTGAGTGCGGCGGCCGCGAGCGCAGTGGTGAAGATTCGCCTGTTACGCACGTGATGTCCTTTCCCCGTAGCGGCGGGCCCCGTGTGGGCCCGTCACCCTGCATACGGATAAGGCCGCTTCGCCGTATGACACGTCGATGTGTGATGTGGGTCACATGAGGGGTTTCGCTTCCTCCCGCGCGGGCGGTTCCTTTCGCCCTCGCCCCGCCGGGCGCGAACACGCATGACCGAAAAGCTATTTGACGAAGCGTCACAACCCTTCGGCGGCTCCGGGAGTCTGATTGTGAAGTGTGCCGGGGCGTCCGAGTTTGTCCGTCCGGGGTGACGTCGTGGTGGCGGCGGCTCCGGCGGTGAGGTGCCGGGGCGCGTGTGCGAGTGGCCGGCGGACGGAAGCGGAGGTCGTCGGGTGAACTATTCCGACCTGCCGGTTTACCTGTTCTTTTCGGGGTGTTGTCCGGAGTCGCTTGCCTTGGGGGTGCGGGCATGGATAGCGTAACCAGCACCTAAAGCTTTCTGGACAGCTTTAGTGAAAGCTAAACATCGTATTGGTCCCGGGTGGGGGAGAAACATGCAGATCAAGGTTGCGGTGGCGTACCACAGTGGATACGGCCACACCGCAAAGCAGGCGGCGGCGGTCGCGGCCGGCGCGGAGAAGGTCCCCGACACTCAGGTGCGCCTGGTCTCCCTCGCCGAGCTGAACGACGAACTGTGGGAGGTGCTGCAGGAGTCGGACGCCCTGATCTTCGGCACGCCGACCTACATGGGCGGCAGCAGCGCCGTCTTCCGCGCCTTCGTCGAGGCCACCAGCCAGGTCTGGGGCGACAACATGCGCTGGAAGAACAAGATCGCGGGTGGGTTCACCAACAGCGGCAACATGGCGGGCGACAAGCTCAACGCGCTGATCGACATCGCGCTGTTCGCCGCCCAGCACGGCATGATCTGGGTCGGTCTCGCCGAGTACGGAGGCTGGAACACCTCCGCCGGCAGCCCCGAGGACATCAACCGGCTCGGCAGCTGGCTGGGCGCCATGTCCCAGTCGAACAACGACGAGGGGCCCGACGTCACCCCCTGTGCCAGCGACCTGCGGACCGCGGAGGCGCTCGGCCGCCGGATCGCCGAGACCGCCCATGTGCACCGGGCCGGCCGCGCGGCAGTCGGCTTCGACGAGGTCTCCGCCTGACCTGCGACAGCCCGTACCGAGGCAGCTGCGACCGGGGAGGGGGACCCGATGCACAGCCGTCAGCGGCATCTGACGCCGGCCGTGGACGCGCCGTCCGAGGCGGCCCGCGGCGACCTGCTCAGCCGTCACGCCGGTAGCGGGGCGGCCGAGGCACCGGGCGTGGCCGCTCGCACCGCACCGGCGGGGGCGCCGCGTCCGGCCCCGCCGCCGTCCGTGTCGTCGGCGCGCGCAACTCCTTTCGAGGCAGCGCCTTCTGCCGCGGGGTCCTCGGGGTCGAGCCCCCCGGCCCCGCACCCGGCTCGTGCGCCGCGACGGAGACGGTCCGGCGACCCGTGCGACGTCCGATGGAGCGACCGACATCGACTATGGCGCCCGCCGCTCGACTCCCGGTGGAGCGGCGGTCGTGGGTCACACGGGGGCTCCGGTCGCCGCCCAGGGGCATCCCCGGGCGCTCCCCGGGCCGGGGGCGACCGCGTCCGGCACCATCCAGAAGGCCGGGAGGGTGCCACGGCACGGTTCTGTCCCCACGCCTGACCGCCGGCTCGCCACCGAGCCGCCGCCTCTCCACCGGACGCATCGCACGCACCGCACCACGCGGCCGCGGACGCCGTCGTCCGCACCGCACCGGCCACGGACACGGAGCCGGCGGGGAGCGTCGGCCCGGCGCCCCGTGAACCGCGACGTCCGGACAAGCGAGCGGTCCCGCCCGTGTCGTGACGGACCGGGGCACGGTCACGGCGTCGCGGCCGGAACATCCAACCGCACACCACCCGAGGGGTCCGCCCCTCGGCATCGCGTACCACGGCCGACACGGCGTGGCGCACCTCCTTCGCTCTTGTGGCACGGCCGGAGCCGCATCGCCCCGACGCGTATCCGCTCCCCGGTCCCGGCCGGCTGAAGCTCGTCCCCGTTCGGCAGTCCCATCGCTCTTCACCGTGCCCGCGGGCCGCCGCGCGCACGGCAAGCCCTGGCCGCGTGCCGTCCGCGCGGCCGTTGTCACCTGCCTTCCCGAGGAGATCAGCCATGTTCAAGACCACCACCGACGCCGAGCTGGCGGGCAACCCGATCGACGAGGTGATCGGCTCGACCATCCGCTACGCGGCCCTCACCTCCGCCGCCAAGCTCGGCATCTTCCGCACCCTGGAGGAGAACGGCCCCCAGACCCTCGACGAACTGGCCACGGCGATCGGGGCAAGCACCGACGGCACCCGCGCGGTGGCCGACGTCGCCGCGGTGCTGGGCTGGCTCACCCTGGAGGACGGCCGCTACCGCAACGGCCCGCTCGCCGAACGCTGGCTGGGTAAGGACGCCGAGTACGACTTCACCCCCGCGCTGCTGTGGGCCTACGAACTCACCAACGTCATGTGGGAGCTGCCGCAGGCCGTACGGGACGGCAAGCCCACCCAGTCGCTGTGGGAGCGCTGGGCCGACAACCCCGAGGCCGGGCGGGACTTCTCCGCGTACATGCGGGTCAAGTCGCGCCTGACCGTGCAGGCCATCGTCGACGCCGTCCCGGTGCCCGAAGGGGCGCGGCGCCTCCTCGACCTGGGCGGTTCGCACGGACTGCACTCCATGGCCATGTGCCGGCGCCACCCCGAGCTGTCCGCGACCATCCTCGACCTGCCCGAGGCGCTCGCCGACACCGGCGCCTCGATCGCCGAGGCCGGGCTGGCCGACCGGATCAGCCTGCAGCGCGGCAGTTTCCTCAGTGGCGACCTCGGCACCGGATACGACGTGGTCTTCCTCTTCGAGATCGTGCACAACCACACCGACGAGGAGAACCAGGACCTGATCGCGCGGGCCGCCGAGGCGCTGCGGCCCGGCGGCAAGATCGTGGTGCTGGAGGACGTCCGGGGCGAGCAGCTCGACGAGCACAACGCGGCATTCTCGCTCGCGATGTACGCCTGCTCCGGCGACCGCACCTACAGCCTGCCGGAGATCTCCGGATGGCTCACCGGGGCCGGCCTGAAGACCGTCGAGCGGATCGCGCTGCCCTCATCCGTGTCCCTGGTCGTCGGCACCAAGTAAGGCCGGCAGCCGGGGAAGGGGGGAGCACCGTGCAGATCGATCTGGCACACCGGGCGTCCAGCGCATGGCTGGACGCCGCGGACCTCGCTAGCGAGGTGTACGCCCAGGCATACGGCGCCGATGTGGCGCCCCGGCCCGACTCGTTCATCGTCGCCCGGCCGGCCTGCGGCGGGGCGGCGGAGCCCTGCCCGCCACTGGCCTGTGCGGGGCTCACCTTCGGCAGGGACCAGGAGCTGTTCTCCGAGCGGTACCTCGACACCGGGATCGAGGACGCCGCACTGGCCCACCTCGGGGTCACCGTGGACCGCAGGCGGGTGGTGGAGGTGGGGGCGCTGGCCACCCGCCGCGCCTCCGTCGGCCGCGAACTGATCAGAGCCACCCCGATCATCTCCTGGTGCCTGGGCATGGAGTACATCCTGTGCACCGTCACCCGGAGCCTGATCACGATGCTGGGCCGGACCGGCATCTGCTTCGTGCCGTTCGGGCCCGCCGACCCCGGCCGGCTGTCTCCCGACGAGGCGGCGCGCTGGGGCTCGTACTACGACCACGAACCACAGGTCGGCGTCATCGCGCTGAACGCCCTGGACCGGCTGTTCTCCGACGCCACGGGGCGCTACTCGGTCACCGACCTCCAACTGAGCATCAGCGCCATGGAGGTGGCCGGCCATGCGGGCCATTAGGGAGAGCCTGGTCCGGTTCGGCGAGTCCGCGCACCCGATGATCGAGGTGCTGGGGGAGGACGGCGTCCCGGCACGGACCCTCAGCTACCAGGAGGTCACCCGCCGGGCCGCGGAACTCGCCGACCGGATAGGACAGGGGGACGGCCGGCCGCCGCGCGTCGGCGTGGTCTGCGGCAACACCCCCGAATTCGTGGTCGCCGACCTGGCGCTGATCGCCGCACACGCCATCGAGGTGCCGGTCCCGCTGGCCTTCTCCGCCGAACAGGCCGCCGGCCTGCTGGAGGAGACCGACCTGTGCCTGGCGGACGCGGCCGGGCAGGAACGCCTGGAGCAGTGGGGGAGGGACCGGGTCCTGGGCCCGCACTGCCGGGTGCTGCCGCTGTCCGTGGACGAACCGGCGCCGGCCGCGCCGCTGGTGCTGCGGCCGGCCGACGCCGGGGCGGACTGGGAGTGCAAGGTCATCCACACCTCCGGCACGACCTCGCGCCCCAAGGGCGTGCGGATCAGGGCGGCGGCGCTGAACGAACTGCTGGGCTCGCTGCGGTCGGTGATGCCCCGCGGGGCCTTCGCCCGCTACCTCTCCCTCGTCCCGTTCAGCCTGCTCATCGAGCAGGTCACCGGCCTCTACCTGGTCCTGCTCGACGGCGGCACGCTGGTCCTGATGCCGCCGGGCAAGGCACTGGTCGGCACCGCCGCGGCGGCCGCCGCCGACGCCCTGCCGTATGTGACGGCGTCCCGCCCGACCGCGATGGTCGCCACCCCCGCACTCGTCGACGCCTTCGCCACCGCCGCCGACGAGGCCGCCGAGCGCGGACGGCCCGCGGCCGAAGCCCTGTTCGGGACGCCCGGCGCACCGCTCATCTGCTGCGGCGGCGCGCCCGTGCACCCCGAGCTGCTGCACCGCCTGGAGGAGCACGGCCTGCCCGTCCACGAGGGGTACGGGCTGTCCGAGAACAGTTCCGTGGTCAGCTGGAACACCCCGTCCGCCCGGCGTCCCGGCACCGTGGGCCGCCCGCTGCCGCACGTCCGCGTCAAGATCGCCGACGACGGCGAACTCCTCGTCAAGAGCACCTCGCTGTTCGCCGGCTACACCCGCGACGACCCCTCCAGCCTCGTCCTCACCGACGACGGCTGGCTGCGCACCGGCGACCTGGCCCGGGTCGACGAGGAGGGCTTCCTCAGCATCACCGGACGCAAGAAGAACGTCATCATCACCGCCGCCGGCCGCAACGTGGCCCCCGAATGGGTCGAGGCGCAGTACGCCCGGCTTCCGTTCGTCCGCGCCGTCGCGGTGGTCGGCGACGGACTCACCGTCCTCCACGGGCTCTTCCTCGTCGACGGCTCCACCGATCTCGCGGCGGCCGGGGCGGCCGTGCGGGAGTTCGGCGAGGCACACCTCTCGGAGGTGGAACGGGTCGCCGTACCGCACCTCGCCGTGGCCGACGAACGCCTCTACCGCAGGTTCTTCACCGTCACCGGCAGGCCCATGCGGGCGGCGGTCCGCGCCGCGCTGTCCAACGGAACGCTGTACGACCACCAAGGAGCTGACGCATGACCACGACCGCTGACGTCCGGCCCTACGGCACCGCCACCGGCCGGCTCGTGCAACCCGCCGGGGACAGCTCGCTGGGTGCCCTGGACCCCGCGTGGGTCACCGGCCTGCTCGCCGACGCCGGCTTCCTGCTCTTCCGCGGCTTCCGCACCGACCTGGAGGAGTTCACCTCGTTCGTGAAGGCGCACTCCAGCCGGATCACCCTCGACCCGGCCCGCTCCTTCCACGGCGGCGAGGTCGCCCAGAAGGTGGACGCGGGCACCGGCGCCGTCGGCCTCCACCTGGAGAACGGCAACAGCCCCTTCGGCCCCGACCTGACCTGGTTCCTGTGCGAGAAGGCCGCCGCCAGCGGCTCGCAGACCACGGTCTGCGACGGCTACCGGGTCTGGGACGCGGCCGGCGACACCGCCCGCGCGGTCTTCGGCATCAAGGACATCATGTACAGCCGCCGGGTCGAGGAGCCCAAGTGGAAGGCGTTCGTCTGCCACCAGACCGAAGGCCGCAAGAAGCTCGACGACATCACCTTCGCCGATATGAAGGAGCTGGTGGGCGGCAGCGTGTCGACCACCCTCCAGCTCAACGACGACGGCTCCGTGCACTACGCGTTCCGCACCGGCGCCGCCCACGCCACGCTCTTCGGCAGCCGCCTCGCCTGGGCCAACAGCATCTTCGGGCCCTCGTACAACTACGAGGCCCCGCGTATCACCTTCTCCGACGGCACCGAGATACCCGACGATCTCCTCGCCGAATTCCGCCGCCTCACCACCGAGATCACCGAGGAGCTCGACTGGCGGGACGGCGACGTGGCGCTGATCGACAACACCCGGGTGATGCACGGCCGGCGCGAGATCCTCGACACCGACCGGACCGTCTACAACGCACAGAGCTACCTCGACCCCGCGCTGCTGGCCGCCGTGCGGGACGGGAGGTCCGAGCGATGACCACCGCACCCTCCGGCCTCGACGACGCGCGGGTGAGCGCCGTCCTGGACGAGATCGCCCGGACCGCCGAGCACACCGACCCGGAGGTGATGAAGCGCGCCTACGCCACCGCGGCGGACTGGCCGCAGCCGCCCACCGCCCAGGAGGCCGCCGACCTCTGCGCCCAGGCCGCGCTGCCCGTCCACCCCCATGTCGGCACCTTCCTGTACCAGCTCGTACGGAGCCTGCGGCCGGCCCTCGTCGTGGAATTCGGCACCTCCTTCGGCGCTTCGACGCTCTATGCGGCGGCCGCGCTGCGCGACAATGGCGGCGGCCGCATCATCGGCTCGGAGCTGCACCCCGGCAAGGCCGACCGTGCGCGCGGCCACCTGGAGCGCGCCGGGCTCGGCGGCTACGCCGAGATCCGGACCGGCGAGGCCCGCGAACAGCTCGCCACGCTCCCCGGCCCGGTCGACCTGGTGCTGCTGGACGGATGGAAGGAGCTCTACCTGCCGGTCCTCGAGGTGCTCGAACCCGCGCTGCGGGCCGGCTCCCTGGTCGTCTCCGACAACCTGCCGATGCTGCCGCCCGAGTTCACCGACCACGTCCGGACCGCCGGCAACGGCTACCTCTCCCAGCAGCTTCCGCTGGGTGACGGCATCGAGTTCTCGCTCCGCCTGCAGAACCCGGCATGACGCCGCCGCCGGCCCGGTCTCGCGCCCGGGCCGGGCGGCGCACCACCCCCTGCGCACCGAAAGGGAACTGAAGAACCGTGAACCCCCGCACCCCGCGCCGCACCCTGCTCCGGGCCGGCCTCGCCACGCTGCCCCTGGCGGCCGTCGCACCGGCCGCCCACGCCGCCGAGCAGACCGGCCGGCTCACCGTCGCCGACGTCTCCCGCTGGACCGACGCCTACCTGGAGGCCTGGCGGACCAAGAACGACACCGCCGCGGTCCGGCTGTTCACCCCCGACGCCGTGTACGAGGCGGTGCCCGGCGTCCCCGCGCAGACCTTCCGCGGCCGCGACGCCATCGGCCGCTACTGGCGCGACATCACCGCCGGCCAGAGCGAGATGACCGGCCGTCACGGCACCCCCGTCGTCACCGGGAACCGGGCGGCCGTCGAACTCTGGGTCACCCTGAAGGCCCCCGCCATCAACCCCGACGGCGACCACTGGGTCACCTTCCTGGAGAGCAACATCCTGCTCTTCGCCCCCGACGGCCGCTGCCGGCGCAACACCGAGTACTGGAACCTCCAGATGGGCCGCCTGGAACCGCCCCAGGGGTGGGGCACTGCATGACCGTCGTCCGTTCGCTCGTCACCGGGGGCCGCGTCCTGACCATGGACCCGGCCCTCGGCGAACTGCCGTCCGCCGACATCCTGGTGGAGGACGGCCGGATCACCGCCGTCCGCCCCGGCATCGACGTGCCGGAGGTGGACGAGCGCATCGACGCCCGCGGGTGCCTGGTGCTCCCCGGTTTCGTCGACACCCACCGGCACATGTGGCAGGCGGCGCTGCGCGGCAGCGGCGCCGACCAGACCCTCGACCAGTACTTCGCGACCGTGCTGCACACCCAGGCGCCCCGGCTCACCGCCGACGACCTCCACCTGGGCAACCTGCTGAGCGCGCTGGGCGCCCTGGACGCGGGGGTGACCACCGTCCAGGACATCTCCAACGTCCCCAAGCCGGCCGAGGAGCACACCGACGCCCTGCTCGACGCCCTCACCGGCTCCGGGCTGCGCAGCGTCTTCGCGTACGGACACGGCACGGCCCAGGACGCCCGCCGGGTCCGCACGGGCCGCCTGCACGCCGGCGACGGCCTGGTGACCATGGCGCTCAACGCCGAGGCCGGCAGCGACGAGACCATCCGCCGCGGCTGGGCCCTGGCCCGTGAACTGGACCTGCCGACCGCCCTGCACGTCCGGGGCGGCAGTCCGGTCTCCCGGCTGCGCCGCCTGGGAGTCCTGCGGCCCGGGACGGTGTTCATCCACGGCACCGGCATGGACGCCGGTGAGCTGGAGCTGATCCACGACAGCGGTGGGGCCCTGTCGGTCGCGCCCGCCATCGAGATGACCATGGGCCACGGGCTGCCGCCGTTCGCCGCGGCGCGGGCCGCCGGACTGCGGCCCAGCCTCAGCGCGGACGTCGAAGTCGCCGCGGCCGGCGACATGTTCACGCAGTTGCGGGCCGCCTTCCAGATCGGCCGGTTCGCCGCGCTGCAGGGCCATGCGGGCCCGGACGCCCCGTTGCTCACGGTGCGGGAGGTCCTGGAGTTCGCCACGCTCGGCGGCGCCGAGGCGCTCGGGATGGCGGACCGCATCGGATCGCTGACCCCGGGCAAGCAGGCGGATCTGATCGTGCTGCGGACCGACCGGCCCGGTGTGGCACCGGTCTACGACGCCGCCGCGGCCGTCGTGACGTCGATGGACCGCGGCGACGTGGACACCGTGATGGTCGCCGGGCGGATCGCCAAGCGGCAGGGAAGGCTGGCGTACGCCGGGCTGCCGGGGCTGCTGACCCGGGCCCAGGAGATGCGCGACCGGCTGGCCCGCTGACCCGCTGTGTCAGCGGCGGATCAGCACGCCCTCCTCGATGGCGGCCAGCGCGATCCGCAGCTGCTCGCTGAGCGCCTTCGCGGTGCGCTCCGGGATGCGGTCGACGAGGCGGGCGTGTACGGCGGTGGTGGCGCGCACCGCCGCCTCGGCGGTCTCCACCCCGCTCGGCGTGAGCTGCACCCAGCTGCTGCGGGCGTCGTCCTCGGCCGCGGCGCGGGTGACGTGGCCGGCGGCCACCAGGCGCTTGACGACATTGCTGGTGCCGCCGGAGGACAGCAGCAGGGCGTGCGTGAGGTCGGTCGGCTTGAGGCGGTAGGGGGCGCCGATCCGCCGCAGGGTGGCGAGCACGCCGTACTCGGCCTGGGTGAGCCCCAGCTTCTCCAGTTCGGCGCCGGCGGCGACATCGAAGGCCGAAACGAGCAGGGCGCTCCTTTTGGCCAATTCCAGGGGGAGACCGGCGATTTCGGGCAGCTCGTGTCCCCATGCCGAGATGATCTCGTCTACGTGGTCAGGCTCCACCGAGAACCGCCTTCCCTCTACCGAATAGCTCAGTCCAAAGATATCTCACCGTCCGGACAGGTGCGTTCTGACCTGGGGAGACTGTGTGGCTGCCAGATGCAGACACCGTGAAAAGCTTTCCATCTACCTTTCAATATAGCTTTTCCCAATGCTTTCTCTCTATGCTTCTCGCATGTTCACGCATGAAGCGAAGCGTGCGGCGACCCTGGCGGCGGTCCTGCTTCTGGCGCTGACCGGGGCCACCGCCTGCGCCGGCCGCGCCACGGACACCGCCCCACAAGGGGGCGAGGTGGCGGAAAAGCGACGCTCCACCCAGGAAGGAACCGTCGGAATGCGAGAGTTCAGCGCCGCCCCGGACCGGCTGCCGTCGTGCTACCGCGGCGCCCGGGACGCCACCGCGTACCGCCTGCCCGGGTCCCCGGGGCGCGGCCGGATGGTCGCCATGGGCAGCGGCCCCCGCGGGGTGGTCTTCGCGCCCATCTCCTGGGGCGACGCCTGCGAGTGGGCCGCCGAGGCCAAGCGGCTCGCGGCCGGCGGCTACCACGTCGTCACCTTCGACTGGGGAACGGACCGCCGCCGGACCGTGTCCGACGCCACCCGGCTGCTCCGCTCCCGCGGCACCACGGACGTGGCCTGGGTCGGCGGCTGCATGGGCGGCACCCTGATGCTCGGCATGCTGACGGACCGCACCGCCCGCCCCGTCGGCGTCGCCGGGATCAGCCCGCTGGCCTCCCTGGGCGGCTACTCCGCCGGGAGCGGCACCTCCTACCAGGGCGAACTGCTGCTCCTGGGCACGGCCGACGACCCGCTCTCGGACGAGGGCAAGCTGCGCGAGGTGGCCCGCGGCTTCCCCGAGGCCGAGGTCGCCGTGCTGCCCGGCACCCTCCACGCCGCCGAGATCTTCACCGGCCCGCACGGTGACACGGCCCGGCGCAGCCTGGACGGCTTCCTCGACCGCACCTTCTCCCCGGCGGCCGGCTGACCCCGCGGGCCACGGTCCGGCCGAGCGGTGCCGGACCGGACCGCCGGAACCCCGGGCCGCCCCCGCCCGCCTCCGCCGGAGAAGTCGGAGAAGGAGCGGGGGCGGCGCCGGTCCTGGCCGTCCGGAGGCCGGTCAGGAGGCGGTGACGGATCAGGAGTGGGTGGCGAAGTCCTGCGTCCACCACGGCCCGTTGGCGCTGAGATTGACGCCCACGCCGGTGGACTTGTAGGAGCAGTTGAGGATGTTGTCCCGGTGGCCCGGGCTCTTCATCCAGCCGTCCATCGCGGTGGCCGGGTCCTTGGGGCTCTTGAAGATGTTCTCCGCCCAACTGGCCCACGGGAAACCGGCCTTGGTCATCCGGGTGCCCGGGTCGACGCCCTCCGGGGTGTTGTGCTCGTAGTAGTTGCGGGCGGCCATGTCGTCCGAGTGGGCCTGCGCCGCGGCCTGCAGCCGGCGGTCGACGCTGAGCGGCCCGCAACCGTGCTGTGCCCGCTGGGCGTTGACCAGCTCGACGATCTTCTGCGCGAACGCCGCCGCGGTGCCCTTCGCCGCGCCCGTGCCGGCCGGGGTGCCGCCCCCGGTGCCGGAGCCGGGGCGGGCCGCGCGGGGCGTGACGCTCCTGGCCGGCTCGGCGCTGCCGCCGGTGCGGGAGGACTGCGGCCGGGGCGTCGCGTGCCGCTTGCGGTGCCGCTCGGCCGCGGACGGGGAGGCCGCGGGCTGGTGGCTCTTGGGCGAGCGCGAGACGGTCGGCTCCGGGGAGGCGGGGGTGGTGGCGGCCGGCGCGGCCTGCGCGACCCCGTCCGCCGCGAGCGCCCGGTCGGCCCCGGAGTCGGGACGTATCAGCACCACGCAGGACCCGCCCACGACGACCACGGAGGCCACCGCCAGCAGGGTGGTCTTCCGCGTGGGGCGGCTGCCACCGCGGTGCAGGCCGCCGTTGCGTCCGTGCCGGCCGCCCGAACGGCCGCCGCCGGCCGGTCCGGAACGCCGGTGCGCGGCGGACGCGTCCGCCCGGCGGCCGTTCCCGGTCGGGGCCTCGTCGTGGAACTCGGGCTGCGGGTGGTGGTCGTTGTTCATGGTTCCGTTTCCTGTGGGGGACGGGGATGTGCCGGCCGCCGGTGCCGTGCGGCGCAGGGTCCGCACGGCGGCCCGTGGCGGCCGACACATGGGAGACCGCGGGCCCGGGCCCCGATAACGGAAACCGGGAAAAAAGTTTTTGCCGCGATTTCCCGGGCGTCCCACCAGCCCCCTCCGGCCGACGCCACGCCCCCTCGCCGGACCGCAACTCACCGGACCGCAATGCGACCGGACGGCGCCCGGGCCGTTCCCCGGGCGTCGTCGCTCTCCGGATCCGCGTAGGTTTTTCTGTTATCGCGACGAGCCCACGGGATCACCTGAGTGCGGGGGCTACGAGTACGCACGAACGAACAGGGATGAATGGGCGTGAAGCAGGAAAACGGGACGGCTGCCGTCGAGGCCGCCAGGGCCGGGGACGAGCATGCCCGGGAGGAGCTCCTGGCCTCCTACCTGCCGCTGATCTACAACGTCGTCGGACGCGCACTGGACGGCCATGCGGACGTCGACGACGTGGTGCAGGAGACCATGCTGCGCGTCCTGGAGTCGCTGGCGGACCTGCGGGAGCCGGCGTCCTTCCGCTCCTGGCTGGTGGCGATCGCCATGAACCAGGTACGCCGCCGGTGGACCACCGACCGCAAGGCGCCCGTCGTCGGCCTGGACCAGGCACCGGAACGGGCCGACCGCTCGGCCGACTTCGTGGATCTGACCATCCTGAAACTGGGACTCTCCGGCCAGCGTCGTGAGGTCGCCGCGGCCACCCGGTGGCTGGACGAGGGGGACCGGTCGCTGCTGTCCCTGTGGTGGCTGGAGGCCGCCGGGGAGATCACCAGGACGGAGCTGGTCGCCGCCGTCGGGATCGGCTCGCGTCACGCGGCGGTCCGGGTGCAGCGCATGAAGGAGCAACTGGAGGCCGGACGCGTGGTGGTGCGCGCGCTCGCGGCCGATCCGCCGTGCGCCGACCTGGCCCGGCTGACGGCCACGTGGGACCACGAACCCTGCGCGCTCTGGCGCAAACGCATATCCCGC
This sequence comes from Streptomyces angustmyceticus, assembly GCF_019933235.1. Lineage (NCBI taxonomy): Bacteria > Bacillati > Actinomycetota > Actinomycetes > Kitasatosporales > Streptomycetaceae > Streptomyces > Streptomyces angustmyceticus. Next base: position 7,993,557 of record NZ_CP082945.1, read on the forward strand.
CACGCCCGCCGGTGCGCGGCCTGTTCCGGACACTGGAACGACCTGCTCCCCGCCGAAGGATTGCTGGCCGGCCTCGCCCTGCTGCCGCTGCCCTCGCACCTCGCCCCGCCCGCCGCACCGGCCCCCACCGCCGCGACGGCGGCGACGACCGCGGCACCCGCGCACCACACCTCCGCGACCTCCGGCACACCCCACACCCACCCGCTGCCGAACCGCCTGCCCCGGCCGCGCCGGGTGACGAAGGGCGCCACCGTCGCGGGGACCGCCGCCCTCGCCGTGGCCGTCACCGCCGCCCTGTGGTGGTGGCCCGGTACGCCGGCCGACCGGAAGGCCGAACGGAAGGAGGAGCCGAAGGCGGCCCGCACGGTGGTCAAGCCCTCACCGACGCGGCACCCCACCCCCACCCCCACACCCACTCCGACCCCCACCCCCTCGCGCACCGCGACCGCGTCCCCCACCCCGTCCGCGACGCCGTCCCCCGCCCCGCCCAGCCTCGAAGAACAGGCCACCGCCCTCATCAACGCCCGGCGGGCCCGGGCCGGCTGCGGGCCGCTGCGCATCGACCGCAGACTGCACACCGCGGCGCGACGCCACTCCGCCGACATGGCGGCACGGCAGTACTACGAGCACGACGCCCCGGACGGCACCGGCCCCGACGACCGGATCACCGCCGCCGGATACCGGTGGAGCAGCTGGGGCGAGAACCTCGACCGCGGCCCGCGCACCGCAGCCGCGGCGGTCAACGACTGGATGGGCGACGCCATGCACCGCGGCAACCTGCTCGACTGCCGGTTCACGGCGGTCGGCATCGGCGTCGTCGAGGGACCGGGCGGACCCTGGTGGACCCAGGACCTCGCCGCGCCGCGCTGATCTGCGCGCGCCGGGCATCACCGCTGACGACGCGGGCCGCGGGTGGCCGGGCAGGGGAGCCCACCGGTCGGTCCGGCTCGCCCGGCGCCGGCCCGCCCGCAACCAGCCCGCCCGGCACCGGGGCGGCAAAGCAGCGCCGCCCCGGCCCGGCGGCAGGAGTATGACGACACCTCCTAGCGGGCCACCCGCCAGCTCAGCTTCCCAGACAGCTGCTTGCGCAACGCCGGATCACGGACCGCGGCCGTACGGTCGGTGGCCCTGGCCGTGACCGTATGGGTGCGGCCGTCGTGCGGGACGCCGAGGGCCCGTACGACGACCGTGGACCGGCCGCGCGCGGCCTTGCGTTCGCGTCCGTCGACGTACCACTTCAGCTGCGCGGACGCGGGCGCGCCGACCCGGAGACGGGCCGTGCGGGGCACGGCGCGGTCGGTCGGTACGGGGCTGCTCAGCACGCTCGCCCAGCGGTAGAAGCCCGCGATCATGGCCTCCCGGCCGGGGAGGTTGAACTCCCGGCCGAGCGTCCGCATGATCGAGTTGTCGGTGGGCCGGTTGAGCCCGTACTCGTAGTAGCCGCCGCCCTCGAACGCGCCGACCGCGCCCCCGTCCGGCGACTCCTGGCCGATCCAGCGGTACCACTTCTGCCGCTGGGCGGTCATCTGGTCGGCGGAGAGCGTGGTGAGGTTGGCCTCGGCGGGCTCGGGGCCCGAGTAGGTGCCGGACTCGCCGTAGGCGTACTCGTCGGCGAGCTTGCCGAGCGAATGGCCCGTCTCGTGCACCGCGATCTGGTCGGACCGGTCGTTGTCGGAGGAGGCGGTGGCGATCCCGTCGTAACCGACCTGCGAGGAGACGTCGTTGTAGCCGGCGCCGCCGTACTTGGTGGAGTTGCCGAGCACCACGACGAGGTCGGCGGCCGGGGCCTTGGCGGCGTACGACTCGACCTTGCCGGTGTCGACGCACAGCAGCCGCTCGGTACCGTCGCAGAAGAAGGCGGAGTCGAGGGCGGTGTCGCGGACCACGTCCTGGGTGGGATCCCCGGAGACGCCGGACTCGTGGGAGACGGCGTCCACGGCCCAGACGTTGAACAGCCCCGCGTACGAGGCGTAGGGCTCGACGGCGGACATCTTGGCCCACTTGGCGCGGACGTCGGCGTGGAAGTCCTCCTGCTGGGCGGCGGTGTAGCCGTCGCCGACGAAGACCACATCGAGTTTGGTGCCGACCGGGCCGTTCTGCACGATCGAGGTGACGTCGCCGTCGCCGGCGATCGCGGTCTTCTCGGCGGGGGAGAGCGGCGGGGAGGCCGGGACGGTGGTGTGCCGGGGGTGGCCGCCTGGTTCGGTGAAGTACTCGACTTGCTGGGTGCTTGGCCCGTGCGGGGCGGGGGACGGGGACCGGTCGGCACCTTGGGCGGTGGCCGCCGTGGCCGTTGCGGCCAGTGTCACCGTGGCGAGGGCGGCCGACACCGCGGTGCGTATGGACAGGCGTCGGGGGGTGTCCTTGGAGGTGCGTCTGTGCATGGGGGGTTTCCTCTCGAAGCCCGCCGCACCGGCGGCGGGTTGAGCCGGATTCAGGCGCGCTCAACGTAGAGGCTCCGGGGGCTCCGAGCAACGGATGGGGTGCAAGTTACGTGGCAGCACGAAGAGTTGGGCGAGGAGTGTCCCCTGTTGTCATGGTTGTCCTGGGCTCCGCGGCCCTCGCAGCCACCGCCCTGCGCAGCGACCGCCACCGGGTCGTCGACACCGTGGCATGGGGGCGCCGTCACTGACCCGGAACGGACCCGACCGGTGAGGGGGCCGCCCCGCCCTCACCGGCCGGAGCTTTCGCCACCCGGTGCGCCGCGGACAGCCCGTCCGCGGCACACCGCCATGAGGACATGAGGGCATGAGGGCATGAGGAGCGGTCCGGGCGCCGGGGCCCGGACCGCTCCCGCGACGCCGTTCAGGCCAGTCGTGACGGTTCCGCCGTCTCCTCGCCGGGCGGGGTGTCCGGCAGGCCGGCGGGCCGGTTGCGGCGGGTGAGGCGGTAGCCGGCCACGAGGATCACCGCCCACACCGGAGCCACGTACAGCGCGATCCTCGTCTCGGCGTCGAAGGCCAGCAGGACGAGGACGAGACCGAGGAAGGCCAGGACGAAGTAGTTCGACGCCGGCGCCAGCGGCATCCGGAACGCGACCGGCCGCAGCCGCCCGGCGCGGACCGCCGCCCGGTAGCGCAGATGGGCGCAGACGATGATTCCCCAGGTGAAGACCGCGGCAATGGTCGCCACGCTCGTCACGTACGCGAAGGCCTCCTTCGGGACGAAGTAGTTCGCGGCCACGCCCAGCAGCATCACCGCCATCGACGCGAGGATGCCCGCGGCGGGCACGCCCTGGCGGCTGACCTTCCCGAACGCGGCCGGCGCGTGCCGGTCACCGGCCAGGGTGAGCAGCATCCGGCCGGTGGAGAACACCCCGCTGTTGCAGGAGGACAGCGCGGCGGTGAGCACGACCATGTTCACCACACCGGCCGCGGCGGGCACCCCGACCTTCGCGAAGACCAGCACGAACGGGCTGACGTCCGGATCGAGTTGGGTCCAGGGGACCAGCGCCATGACCGCCGTGAGGGCGCCGAGGTAGAACAGCGCGATCCGCCAGATCACCCGCCGCACGGCGGAGGGCAGCGTCTTCTCGGGGTCCTTGCTCTCCCCGGCGGTCACACCGAGCAGCTCTACCCCGACGAAGGCGAACACGACCACCTGGAGGGCGAGCAGCGGTCCGGCCGTGCCGTGCGGGAAGAAGCCCCCGTGCGTCCAGATGTTGCTCAGCGCGGCGGTCTTCCCCAGGGGGCCGAAGCCGAAGACCAGGATGGCGACGGCCATGACCAGCAGGACGACGATGGTGGCCACCTTGATGATGGCGAACCAGAACTCGAACTCCCCGAACAGCCGCACCGCCAGGAGATTGGCCACGCCGAGGATTGCCAGGGCGATCAGGCCCGGCAGCCACTGGGGCACCTCGGGCCACCAGTAGCGGACGTAGATCCCGGCCGCGGTCAGCTCCGCCGTACCGGTGACGACCCACATCAGCCAGTAGCTCCAGCCGGTGGCGAACCCGGCCCACTTGCCGATGAACTCCTCCGCGTAGGTGGCGAACGAGCCGGACACCGGCCGGTGGACCAGCAGCTCGCCGAGGGCACGCATCACGAAGAAGACCACCAGGCCCGCCACCGCGTAGGTGATCAGCAGGCCCGGGCCGGCATCGTGGAGCGCCTGCGCGGACCCGAGGAACAAGCCGACGCCGATCGTCCCTCCGATGGCGATCATCTGGATGTGACGGGGCTGCAGATTCCGCTGGAGATCCTCGGAGCCGTCGTTGTCGGGGCCGGTGGGGCGTGGCGGGGAGGGCGGGGACGGGTGGGTCATGGTGCGCTCTTTCGACGGTGACGGTCGGACGGGGGAGACGGTGTCGGTGGTCCAACGGGACGGGGCGGTGGTCGGTGTCGGTACCGGTGTCGGTTCAGCACGTGCCGGCGGGCGTGTCGCCGGTGTACGTGCGGGGCACCCGGGCGCCGATGCGGGTGACGATGTCGTGCGAGATGGTGTCGGCGGCGCGGGCCCAGTCCTGGGCGCCGGGCTCCCCGCGGTCGCCCGGTCCGAAGAGCACGACCTCGTCCCCGGGGGAGGCGGGGGCGTCACCCAGATCGATCACGAACTGGTCCATGCACACGGTGCCCGCCACGGTGTGCCGCCGGCCGGCGACGAGAACCGGTCCGGCCTGCGAGGCATGCCGGGGCACGCCGTCGGCATAGCCCAGGGGGACCAGACCGAGCGTGGTCTCGCGGGCCGTGCGGTAGCGGTGCCCGTAGGAGACGCCGTGCCCGGCCGGTACCCGCTTGACGGAGGCGAGCCGGGCGGTGAGCGCCATCGCCGGCCGCAGCCCCAGCTCCGCGGGCCCGGCCCGGTCGGGCACCGGGCTCAGTCCGTAGACGGCGAGCCCGGGACGCACCAGGTCGAAGCGGGCCTCCGGCAGGGTCAGGGTGGCGGCCGAGTTGGACAGATGAAGGACCTCGGGGGTGAGCCCGGCCCGCCGGGCGCGTGCGACGGCCGAGCGGAAGTGCGCCAACTGCTCCTCGCAGCCGGGGTGTCCGGGCTCGTCGGCCCGCGCGAGGTGCGACCACACCCCGACCACGCGCACCGACCCGGCCGCTTCGGCGCGCGCCACCGTGTCCAGCAGCGCCGGCCAGTCGCCCGCGCAGGCGCCGCCGCGGCCGAGCCCGGTCTCCACTTCGAGGTGCAGCCGTGCCGGGCGGCCGGTGGCGTGCGCGGCCCGGACCGCGGCCCGCACCGCCCAGTCGGCACCGGCCGACAGGTCGATCCCGGCGGCCACCGCGGCATGCCAGTCGTCGCCCGGCGTCAGCAGCCACGCGAGCAGCGGGCCGGGGACCCCGGCGGCGCGCAGGGTCAGCGCCTCCTGCATACCGGCGACGCCGATCCAGGTGGCGCCGCCGGCGAGCGCGGCGCGCGCCGCCGCGACCATCCCGTGTCCATACCCGTCCGCCTTGACCACGGCCATCACCTCCGCCGGGCCCGCCGCCTCGCACAGCCGGCCGACGTTGGCGCGGATCGCCGCGAGGTCGATCCGGGCCCGGGCGTGCGGCGTTCCGGGCCGGTACGGCTCCCCGGTGTGGCGTGCGAGCACGGGCGATCCGCCGGCCGGGCCCGTCCCCGGGGGCGTGGCGGGGACCGGAGTCCGGCCCGGTTCGGCGCCTGCCGCCGTCCCGCCGGGCGCGGCCGCGGGCCGTACGTCCGCCACGGCGGTCACCGCCGCCCCTGATCCGGCTCCGGCGCTCTCGGCCTCGCGGGGAATGCCGAATGTCATGCCACCGTCCTTCCACGGAATCCATTGCCGCCCGGTGAACGGGCTGCGGGTGGAGCCATGGTTTCGGCGGGAGAACCGGCCGTCATCGTTCGCTCGGCACCGTCTCGGGGCGCCGGGCGGTGGGCACGGAACAACGGGGCGCGGTGGGGGACGGGGGAGGGGCCCGCGAGCGGAGGCGCGCCGGGGCGGCGGAGATCCGGGACGGCCGACGGGCCGGGGTCAGGCCGCCGGCCCGCCTCCGTGTCCGTCCGCCTCCGGTCCGGCCTCCGTGCCGTATTGGCGGGCGGTGAGCTGGAGCAGCAGTGCGGTACGGACCTCGGGGTCGTCCAGCGGCAGGGCCACCACGTCCCGGAGGCGGCGCATCCGGTGCCGCAGGGTGTTGGGGTGGATGTGCAGCCGCGCCGCGGCCGCCCGTGGGTCGCCCATCTCCCGCAGCCAGGCGTGGAGCGTCGGCACACAGCTCGTGCCGTACGCGCGGTCGTGGTCCGCCAGCTGCTGCAGCGGCCCGACAGCGGAGATCCGGGCCGCCGCGGCGGAGCGTGCGACATGCCGGAGCACGACCGTGGCCCACACCTCGTCGTGGACGGCCTGGGCGCGCGCGATCAGGCCCGTCCGGAGCAGGTCGAGGGTGTCGTCGGCCTGCTCACGCGAGCGCGCGAGCCCGGGGACCGTCGCCGCGAGCCCGCCGACCGCGACCAGCGGGGCGGGCTTCCCGGTGGCCTGGCACAAGGTCTCCAGCCAGGCGGACTCCCCGTCGGCCTCCGCGGTGACCCGCTCCGCCGGCACGATCCCGTACACCACCCCGCCGACGATCGCCGCGGGGGAGCGGAGCCGCGAACCGCGGAACCGGGACATCCGCTCCCATACGGTCAGCCGCTGCCGTTCCGCCTCGCCCTCGTCCTCGCAGCGCACCCCCACGGCGATCACCCGCCAGGGGCCGGCCGTCAGGCCCAGGCGCCGCGCCGCGTCCGCCGCACCCTCCTGGCCGTGCAGCACCGTGGCGACCATGTCGGTCAGGACGAGGCGCTCCACATCCGCGCCGGCCCGTCGGCGCAGCAGATGCAGGGCGGCCACCGCCGCGGCGTCGGCGAAGGCCGCGGCCCGCTCGGCGGCCACCGGCCCCGGCACGATCGCCCAGATCGAGCCGAGCACATCCCCGCCGGCGTGCACCGGCATCACCAGCCGGGGCTTGGTCCCTTCCACCACGGCGGGAACGTAGATGGGGCCGGTGTCCTGGGCGATCCGGTGGAAGACGCCGTGCCGTCGGAAGTGGGCGTTCACGTCGTCGGGGACATGCCGTCCCATGATCGTGGCGACCCGCGCCTCGTCACCGCGCTCCTGCCGGGCGGAGTAGGCAAGGACGCGTGAGCTGCGGTCCTCGATGGTGACCGGTGCGTCGATCACGGCGGCGATCGCATCGGCCAGCCCGAAGAGATCTCCCGCCTCGGCGCCGACCGCCCGGGTGCCGGAGTCCGCATGGCTCTCGCTGTCGAGCACCGCGCGCAGCAGGGACACCACCTGCGCCCAGCCCGCCTGCTGCTCGACCTGCACCAGCGGCAGTCCGGCGGCGCTCGCGGCCGTGACCACGGATTCGTCGACCGCCGCCGGTGCCTTGAGCAGCAGGGCCCCGGCAGACCGCTCGGCGCACGCCGACAGCAGCCGCAGGGCCTGCGCGCGGTCCGTGAGGTTCACCCCGAGGACGAGGTCGCCGGGCCGCAGATCGAAACCGCCGTCGGGTTCCGCGATCACCACGTCGCCCACCGGCACCGCCGTGCCCCGAGGCGCGCACACCCCCGACAGCACCGCGGGACCGACGGAGCCGAGAAGCCGCTGCAGACTCATCACCGGTCATCACCCGCTCACCGTTCCGCCCACCATCCTGCACCACGGAATGCGCACCTCCGCACGCAGCCCTTGCCGACGGCCCCGCGCACGGGCCCACCCGCCCCGGAACCGGTGCGGCGACCGGCCCCGCACCGCGGCACCCGCGGTTTCCGCACGAAGACCGATGGTCATGAACGTGCCGGGAATTGAACAACGGCGGCGGCCGCTGCGTATCCCTCCACATCCGCGCCCCGTGGGGCACCGGTCCACGACGTGAGGAGGGCACCATGACTGACCCTGGTATCCCGCAGCTCCAGGCCCTGCCGGAGGGAGACGCCGAAGTATCCCTGGTGATTCGTCTGCAGTGGGAGGACGTTGCCGCGCTCGGTCAGGACGCCGCCCGGCTGGCTGCGCGCTGGAAGCGCCCGGTGACCCTGGACGAGGCCGCCAGCCAGCGGCTGCGCATCCGCCCGCCCGCCACGCATGCCAAGACGGTGGCCCAGGAGCGGGCGCAGCCCGCCGTGACCTCCACGACGGTCTCGCCCCTGCCCGCCCGTTCCCCGCAGGAGCAGGCCCGTCAAGCGATAGAGAAGATCAACGGCGTCGCCGCCCATGAGACGGCGTAGCGCCCCGCCGCACTGAGGAGAGCGGCGAAGAGCGGAGTCCTGGTCCCCTGGGGCAGGGGGTGCGGCAGTCCTGAACCGCCGCACCCCCTGCCCTTCGGTATGTCCATGCCCTCCGTACGTCCACGGCGCGGGGCGGTAGCCGGCGCCCCGCCCGCCGTCCCGCGCAGGGAGGCCCGCCAGGCGCCGCCGGGACGCGGCCTGCGCCGACCGAGGGAAGATCATCGGCCCATACGGCGCAACGCGGGCCCGCCGTGCGTGCTGCCCGCACCCGCCGGTGCTTTGGTGACGAGCCGGGCGCGACCGGCGCGGTCCCGCGGGGCAGGACCGGGCGGGGCGGGACCGAGCACCGAGGAGGCGGGCCAGCGTGGACTCCACCGTCGGTGCGGCACGCGAGCCGGGGCCGGTACGGGGTGTGGGGCCCGGCGGACCGGGCCGGTGGCGGGGCCCGCCCGCCGGCGGCACCGAGGCGGCCCTCCCCTGAACGTCCCGAGCAGCAAAGGCACGGCGCATGCACACCACGGTCACCCTGCTGGCGGACGCTCCGGCCCAACTGCTCCCCGCCAGGCAGCTGATGGCGTTCACCCTGGCGTCCCACATCATCCTGGTACCGCTCGGCGTGGCGCTGCCGCTGATCACCCTGGTGATGCACTACCGAGGACTGCGCCGCAACGACCCCGTGGCCCTGCTCCTCGCCCGGCGCTGGTCGGCGGTCATGGCCGTACAGTTCGCGGTCGGCGTCGTCACCGGCACCGTGCTGTCCTTCGAGTTCGGGCTGCTCTGGCCGGGCATGATGGGCACCTGGGGCGGTGTCTTCGGCATCGGATTCGGCGTCGAGGCCTGGGCGTTCTTCCTCGAAGCGGTGCTCATCGCCATCTACCTCTACGGCTGGCGCAGGCTGAAACCCGGCACCCACTTCCTGCTCGGCCTGCCCCTCCCGGCCGCCGCCCTGCTCGGCGCGTTCGGCATCCTGGCGGCCAACTCGTGGATGAACACGCCCCAGGGATTCACCCTCGATGCCGCCGGCAGGCCCGTGGACGTCCACATCCGGTCGGCGATCTTCACCCCCATGTTCGGCCCCGAGTACTGGCACTTCGTCGTGGCGATGCTGGTCACCGCCGGGTACGTCGTCGCCGGCGTCTACGCCACCGGCTGGCTGCGCGGCCGGCGGGACCGCTACCACCGGCTCGGCTTCACCGTGCCCTTCACCCTCGCCGCGGTGTTCACGCCGGTGCAGATGCTGCTCGGGGACTCCATCGCCCGCTCGGTCTTCCACAAGCAGCCGGTGAAGTTCGCCGCGACCGAGATGGTCTGGCGGACCGACACCCACGTACCGGAGTACCTCTTCGGCCGGCTGCACCCCGACGGACACATCTCCGGCGGTATCAAGATCCCCCAACTCGACTCCGTACTGGCCGGGTTCCGGCCCGGGACCAAGGTGACCGGGCTGACCTCGGTCCCGGCGAGCGACCGGCCGACGCCGGCCCAGGCCACCATCGCCCACTGGGCCTTCGACCTCATGGTCGTGATCGGCTCGCTGCTGCTCCTCCTCGCCCTCTGGTACGGCTGGTGCCGGCTGCGGCACCGCCGGCTGCCCGGCTCACCGTGGTTCTTCCGCGGCGCGGCCTGCGCGGGCGTCGCGTCCGTCGTCGCCGTCGAATGCGGCTGGGTCACCGCCGAAGTGGGCCGCCAGCCCTGGATCGTCTACCAGCACATGCGGATCAGCGAGGCGGTGACGGCGACCCGGTCCACCAGTCTGTGGATCATGCTCGGCCTGGTGATGGTGGTGTACGTGTTCATCTTCGGCTCGCTGCTCGCCGTCCTGCTCAAGATGCGTACCGGCTGGCGGCTCGCGGACGCGGAGCCCGCGGCGGGGGAGCGGCACGAAGGGCCGGAGACCGACACCCCCTACGGGCCGCGCTCCCCGGTGCCGGCCGGCGACCCACCGTCGTCCGGCGGGCCCGGGACGCCCCCGGCCGAGGGCGGCCGGCCGTGATGGCCGCCGTCATCGCCGTGGTGCTGCTGCTCGGCGTGGCCGCCTACGCCTGCGCCGGCGGCACCGACTACGGCGCCGGATTCTGGGACCTGACCGCCGGCGGCGCGGAGCGCGGCAGGCGGCCCCGGTGGCTCATCGACCATGCCATGGCCCCCGTGTGGGAGGTCAACAACGTCTGGCTGGTCTTCGTCCTCGTCATCATGTGGACCGGGTTCCCGGTCCTCTTCCAGACCGTGTTCTCCGCGATGTGGCTCCCCCTGGCCCTGGCCGTCGTCGGCCTCGTCCTGCGCGGCGCCGGCTTCGCCCTGCGCAAGCCCCTCCGCCGGATCGCGGGGCGACGCCTCTACGGCGCCGTCTTCGCGCTCTCCTCGCTGCTCACCCCGTTCTTCCTCGGCGCGGCCGTCGGCGGCATCGCCTCGGGGCGCGCGGTACCGGGCACGGAAGCGTCGGCGCACGCCTGGGCCAACCCGACCTCCGTCCTCTTCGGCCTGATCGCCATCGTGGCGACGGCCTTCCTCGGCGCCGTGTTCCTGACCGCCGACGCCGCCCGCTTCGGCGCACCCGACCTCGTCGGCTACTTCCGGCGGCGGGCGCTGCTCAGCGTCGTCGCGCTCGCCGTACTCGCCGCGATCATGCTGACCGTCACCCGGAGCGATGCCCCGCACGTCTGGCACGGCCTCACCCACGGCGTCGGCCTCGGCCTCGTCGTCCTGGCCGGTGTCTGTTCCCTCGCCACCGGGTGGCTGCTGCTGCGCCGGTCCGGCGCCTGGTCCCGGCTCACCGCCGTCGGCGTTGTCGCGGCCGCCGTCCTGGCCTGGGGCGCGGCCCAGCGCCCCTATCTCATCCCCACCTCGCTCACCGTGGCCGAGGGCGCCGGTGCCCCCAGCAGCCTGCGATGGGTCGGCCTGGTCACCCTCGTGGCCGTGGTGGTCGTCTGCCCGGCCGTGGCCTTCCTGTACTGGCTGGACACCCACGGCGAGCTGGAACCGCTCTCCGGCGCCGACCTGCAGGAGGCCGACGGGAAAGTGACGGACCTGCGGACCCCGGACCTGCGGAACCCCGGACCGAAGGAGACCGAGGGGCAACGGACCGAGCCGGGCCGCGGCGAACCGGAGAACCCGGCTCCCTGACCGACCGTCTCTCCAACGGGCCGGCCGCCTCCCCCAAGGCAGCGGTCAGCAGCGCTGGGCCACATGCCCCTCGGTGCCGGCGGCCCGCACCTCGCGGTCCCGCAGCGAGATCGAGAGGGACCTGCCCCAGGCGCGGCAGGCGGCGGTGAAGTCCTTCTTCTCGTATTCGATGACGAAGACCTTGTCGGCGTAGGCCGCCGCGAAGCCGGTGCACTCGTGGTAGCGGGCGCACTCCTCGACGACGGCGAAGTCGAAGCCGATGCGGCGGCGTTGCGGCAGCAGGTCGGTGGTGTTCTTCTGCGCGACGGCCAGTCGGCGCTGGTGGGCGCGCTGGGCCAGGAGCCGGGCGAAGGCCGCGGCGTGCCGGGCGGTGAGCCTGCCGCCCGACCGCTCGTAGGAGTCGAGGTTGTCGGGTTCCACGGCCTGAAAACCGGCCGTGGCGCAGCCGTCGATCCAGGGGCCGACGATGGTCATGAGCGCCCGCCGTTTGGCGGCGGTGGAGATGTCGAGGAGGGGCTCGTCCCAGTCCTCGTCGACGACGGGCTTTCCGCGCTCGTCCCGCAACAGCAGCTCCGGGTGGCGGCGCTTCCAGAGGCCGCCCGCGTCGGGCTGTGCCTGGAAGGCGTTGACGTAGCAGATGTTGTAGAGACCGGGGGCGGGCCTGGCCGTGCGGTCGCGGGAGACGGCCCGGACTCCGGAGGGCGGGGGATGGGCGCCGCCGAGCTGGTAGTCGAAGGCGGCGTTCGCGGCCGGTGGCCGTACGGCGGTCGGGGCGGCCGCCGTGCCCGACGGCGCCGGTGTCCCGGAGCCGGCAAAGTGCGGGGCGCGGTCGGCGGAGCACGCCGTGCTGAGCGCCATGACCAGGACGAAGGCGCCGACGGCGAAGGGGCGTGAAGAGTGCACGGGCGGAGCTTACGGGCGGCGGCGCGCATGGCTCCCGGTGACGGCGTCCCTGGGGACAGTTCACACCGGGCGGGCGGCGAACTCCCGGGCGCGGGCGTGCGGCGCGGGCAGTTGGGTGCACTGCGCGCACCTCGGCGCCGCCGCGCGCAGAAGAGTGCCTCCCGGCTCGTGGCACTGAGCAGGGAGGCACCGTGGCCGACGGTGGCGGTCGTCCGTCCCGTGCCCGAAGACACGGGGCGGCCCCCTGGTGCCACCGTCGGCCCTGTCGTGGTCGGCTCAGCGCTTGACCACGAACGCCTGGCCCTTCTTGGCGTCGGCGGAGCAGGACGCCTTCTCCGACGCGGTCATCTTGCGCGTCTTGACGGTCACGGCGTTGTTCTGCCCGTCCGTTCCGTTGGGCGCGGGCCCGGTGACGGTGTCCGGCACGAACCAGAAGTAGTGGCCCCACTTCTGGTTGTCGTAGTGCGTCTGCCAGGTGCCGGTGACGGTCTGCATGACCTGGGCACGGGAGATCCAGCCCACCTCGCCGGGCTTCACCGTCATGTTCATGGAGCTGTTCTCGGTGTGCGAGCTCGACCAGGTGTGGCTGTAGGTCGCGGTCACGCTCAGGTCGATGATCCCGGCGATGTTCCCGCCCGCGGTGACGGAGACGCCGGCGGAGTCGGTGGAGCCCACCGTGTCCGACCAGCCCATCGACTGCGTGGCGTCCGACGTGCTGCAGTTGTAGAGGGAGTTGGAGACCTGGCGGAAGTCCCCGAGGTACGCCTTGCCGAGGGCCGGCTCGTTGAAGCTGCACTTCCCCTCACCGGAAGCGCAGTCGGCTATGAGCTGGTCCCGGGTGGGCTGGTCGTCCGCCGCGGCCGGTGCGGCCATCGCTCCGACCAGGCCCAGTGACACCGCGGACAGCGCCAGCAGCCGGCGTCCGTGGCGGATGGTTCTGCTCTTCGTCATCGTGCTTGTTGCCTCTCGCCCAGCTTTGTGGAAGCGACGAGTCCGTGTGAGGGGTTCGTCGCTGTTGCGTATGAGGCTGGTATGAAAACTGTGCCAACTACACCAAGGATTGGCAAAGTTGTAGTTGATAGTGGAACAGCCCCTTTACAGGGAGCCGAAACGGAGGCAGAATCAGTTTCTTTTTGTTACTCCGGCGGCCAGGCGCGCCGGGCTTCAGCCGGCCGCCCGTGCTCCGTTGAGGACGATGTTCACGGTGCGCGCCACGAAGTCCTTCTCCAGGGGTAGTTGGCGCAGGACGGCACGTACCCACGCGGCCCCCGCCAGCAGGTCCACCAGCAGCATGGCGTCGGTGTCCGCCGTGATCTCGCCGCGCGCCACGGCCCGGTCGAAAACCGACTGCTCGCGGGCGATCCGGTCGGCGAAGAAATCCTTGACGTGGGCGGCGAGTTCCGGGTTGTGGGTGGCGGCGCCCAGTACGGAAACGGCGATGTCGGAGGCCGGCCGCACGGTGAGGAGGGTTGCGATCGTGCCCAGCAGCGCTTCCAGGTCCCCGGCGAGGGTCCCGGTGTCGGGTGGTGTGAGTTCCAGTTGGCGTGCGCCGATGAGTGCGGCGCCCAGGAGGGCTCCCTTGGAGGGCCACCAGCGGTAGATCGTGGTCTTGTTGACGCCGGACCGCTGGGCGACCCCCTCGATGGTCAGCCCCTCGTAGCCCTTGTCCGCCAGCAGGTCCAGCGTGGCGTCGAAGATCTCCTGTGCCTTCCGCGGGCCGCCGCTGCGCCTCGACCCCTTGTGCTCCTCGTTCATGAGGGGAGGTTAACACCAAATGCAACGCAACGTTGCGTTGCATTTGGTGTAGCGTGCCGGGCATGGAGACCAACGAATCCGGTCTGCCGCTCGTCTTCGTGCACGGCACGCGGGTGAGCGGCACGATGTGGCGACCCCTGATCGACGCCATCGGACCGCGCCATCCCACGGCCGCGCCCGACCTGCCCGGCCACGGGAGCCGGCGAGGCGAACCGTTCAGCATCCCCGGCGCAGTCGAGGCGGTGACCGACGCCGTGGACGAACTCGGCGGCCGTGCCCTGCTCGTAGGGCTGTCCCTGGGCGGCTACGTCACGATCGCCACCGCCGCCGCCCACCCCGAGCGGGTCCTCGGCGCGGTGGCCATGGGCTGCACGGCGCTCCCGCACGGGCTGTTCGGCACCGTCTACCGGGGAGCCGCCCGCCTCGCGGCCGGACACCCCCGCGGGGCCGACCGGCTCAGCGCCTTCGCGTTCCGCCGCGCCCTGCCCCGCCGGCATGCCCGGGCGATGGTCTCGGGCGGCCTGAGCTGTGAGATCGCACCGAGCGTCGTCGAGTCCGTGCGCGCGATGCAGCCGCTGGCCTCGCTCCGCGCGTATCCGGGGCCGGTCTGGCTGCTCAACGGCGAGCGTGACCACTTCCGCCGCGACGAACGCCGCTTCCTGCGCGCCTGCCGCGACGGCCGCCTCGTCGTCCGGCCGGGGTGCGGACACCTCACCAGCCTCACCGACACGACGGAACTCGCCCGCCATGTCCTCGACGCCGCGGCGGTCGTCGCGGCCCGTACGCACGGCACATCGACAGCGACCCCGAAGGAGACACCGTGACCGCCCGAGTGTGGACCGTGGAGGAATCACTGGAGGTCCCGCTGCCGCCGCATGCCGTCTACGCCGCCCTGGCGGACGTCCGGCGGATGAGGGAGTGGAGCCCCGAGGTCATCTGGGTGTGGCCCCGGGGCCGCCGCTTCGTGGGCGTCAACCGGAAGGCCGGATGGGTGTGGTTCGGCACCTGCCGGATCGTGGTCGCCGACCCCGGCCGGGAGTTCGCCTTCGACAACATCACGTTCGGCCTGCCGGTGGCGCGTTGGGGCTACCGGCTGACCCCGACGGAGCGCGGCACCCTGGTCACCGAATACTGGACCGACCTCCGCCGCCACGGGTGGCGCCGCCGGATCGCCGAGGTGCTCGGCCTGGTCTTCACCGGAACCCCGCCCGCCCGGCGCGCCGACCACAACCGCACCGGCATGCGGGAGACCCTCCGCCGCCTGCGCGCCGCCTGCGGGCCGGCCGCCTGAACCGACCGGCCCCGGCGCGTCCCTCCCGCTCGCGGCATCCGGTCGGCGAGCGGGGCCCCTCACCCCACATGCCCGCCGGATTCTCCTGCGATCGCCGCACCGGAAGAGACGTTCCGTGCGCAAAGCACAAGATCCGCCCCCTCTTCCTCTTCCGGTCCACGGCGCGGTACTTCTGGGTTCCGTACGCGCCCACGGCACCATTCCCGTAGGGCACTACCCACCCCCCACCAGGAAGGACGGACCCGTGATGACCGGCAAGCGGTTACCCGAGGCGGTACCGGAGGAAGGGGGCGGCGGAGGCTGGCACGTCGACGCGCGCTGCACCAACTGCGATGTCGCCCGCCAGCTCGCCCCCGAGCTGATCCACGAGAAGGACGGCCGGGCGGAAGTGATCCGGCAGCCGCGGAACGACGCGGAGGCCCGGCAGCTGTACGCCGCCGCCTTCGCCTGCCACACCCGGTCGATCCGTCACCCCGTCCAGCGCCTCACCCCCGACCTCGACCCCTTCCCCCTCGCCCTGGACGACACCGTCCAGCTCTGCGGCCACAACTCCCCGCACACGGCCGGCGCGAACGCCTATCTGCTGCGCCGCCCCGCGGGAACCTCGATGATGATCGATACGCCCCGGTGGAGCAGCGCGCTGGCCGACCGGTACGAGGCGCTGGGCCCCGTCACCGACGTCCTGCTCACCCACCGGGACCACGCGGCGCACGGCCGTCAGTACGCCGACCGGTTCGGCGCCCGCCTGTGGATCCACGAGGGCGATCTCGACGCCGCTCCGGACGCCGACCGCGTCCTGCGCGGCACCGACCCCGTCGACATCGGCGACGGCGTCACCGCCCACCCGCTCCCCGGCCATACGCGCGGCAGCGTGCTCTACCTCGCCGACCACCGGTACTGCTTCAGCGGGGACAGCTTCTACTGGTCGCGCACCACGGCCGACCTGGAGGTGGCCGCCTCCGTCACCTGGTACTCGATCGAGGAACTGGCCGCCTCTCTGACCCGGACCGCCCCTCGGCTGCGCTTCGAGTGGGTGCTGCCCGGCCATGGCGACCGCCGGCGGCTCCCCGCCGGGGAGATGGCGCGGCGGCTGGCGCAGTTGACCGCCCGCACCCGCCAACTCCGGCCGCAGCCGGTGGACTTCACCGCACTGCGCTGGTGACGGCGCGCCCGTCCCTCAGGCCGGCCGGGTGGCCACCACCAGCCGGCACCGCGGGCTGCCGTCGGGGCGCCGGCCGAGTTCCGGCAGGTCCTGCAGCCGTACGTCGAACCCGGTCCGCGTCAGTTCCGTACAGACGTTGGTGAGCCGGAACGTCCGGTAATACATGACGAAGCGCGGCCGCCACAGCGCGTTACGGACCCGCATCGCCGCGTCGAAGCCCAGCAACGCCCAGTAGCCGGGAGATCCGGGCCGCGCCGGGGCCCCGATCGGGAAGGCGAACCGGCCGCCCGGGCGCAGCACGGAGTACACCTGCGCGAACAGTCCCGGCCGTTCCCGCGGCAGAAAATGCCCGAACGCGCCGAAGCTCACCGCGAGGTCGAAGACCGGCCCGAAGGGGAGCGCCCGGGCGTCCGCACGCACCCACGCGGCAGAGGGCGCACCCGCGGTCACCCCCGCGCGGGCGCGGCCCTCGGCGAGCATCCCCGCGCTGAGATCGACGCCGGTGACCCGCTCCCGGCAGACCTCCCGAAGGACGTCCATGCCCGCCCCGGTGCCGCAGCACAGGTCGAGGCCGCTGTCGAACGGCCCGAGCCGCCGCAGCGCCCGCGACACGGGCGCCAGGATCGCGTCCGGGGTGCGGAACGGCGTGTGGTCGAACTTCGGCGCGAGCAGGTCGTAGCCACGCTCGACGGAGGAAAGCGCCTGCACGGCGAGTTCACGGAAGGTGGGACCCTGAGGTGCGAACATTGCCCTCAGCATAGAACTCGTCCGCACCTGGCCGCACCGGCCGCGCGGTGTGGTACCGTGCCAAAGGAACGCACATCATCCAGTCGCCTTTCTGGCGCCCAAGCGTTCTTTCACTTTCACTTCATTCCGCGCTCGCATCGCGGTTGTGCCTGTCCTTCTCGACCGGCCAACCAGCAGTAGCCGACTGTTTCTCTTTCACGGTCCGGCGATGCGGCATCGCTTTTCTCTCTCCGGCCGCGGGCCTTTCTGACGGCCTGCGGGGCGTGTCCACTCCGCCCTCTCCTGCCGGAATTCCCCTTCCCGTAGACCGACCGCAGAAGTATTTCCGAGAGGACACCCGTGACCACCGATACCCACGTCGGCAGGAAACCTGCCGTGACCACTTCCCCCGCCGCCCCGTCGTCCGCCTCCCGTCCCTTCGCGCAGCAGCCCGCCGAGGCCCCGGAGAAGCCCGCCGTACCAGTAGCCGGGGTGCTGGATATCGTCAACGACCGGCAGGAGACCGGATTTCTCCGCGTGGAGGGCTGCCTTGCCTCGTCCGGCGATGTCCGGGTGCCCGCCGCGCTGATCCGTACAGCGGGGCTGCGCACCGGGGATCTCGTCGTCGGGACGTGCGCCCGGCCCCGGGTGCTCGACCAGGTCGCCTCGGTCAACGGCCGCAGCCCGGACGCGGCGCGCGGACGGCCGCGCTTCCGCGATCTCACGCCGCTGCACCCGCACCGGCGGATGCGCCTGGAGAGCGCGGCCGGCGGGCTGACGGCCCGTATCGTCGATCTGATCGCCCCGGTCGGCAAGGGGCAGCGGGGGCTGATCGTGGCGCCACCGAAGACGGGCAAGACGGTGCTGCTGCAACAACTCGCCGCCGCCGTCGCCGAGAACCACCCCGCCGCCCACCTGATGGTCGTGCTGATCGACGAACGGCCCGAGGAAGTCACCGACATGCGCCGTTCGGTCCGCGGAGAGGTCCTCGCCTCGACCTTCGACCGGCCGGCGAAGGAGCACATCGCCCTCGCCGAACTGGCCGTGGAACGCGCCAAGCGACTCGTCGAGGACGGGCAGGACGTGGTGATCCTCTTCGACTCCCTCACCCGCCTGTGCCGGGCCCACAACAACGCCGCCACCTCGGGCGGCCGGACGCTGAGCGGCGGCGTCGACGCCGCCGCGCTGCTCGGCCCCAAGAAGCTCTTCGGCGCGGCGCGGTCCGCGGAGGAGGGCGGTTCGCTGACCATTCTCGCGACAGCCCTGGTGGAGACCGGTTCCCGGGCCGACGACTATTTCTTCGAGGAATTGAAGAGCACCGGCAACATGGAACTCCGGCTGGACCGTGCGCTCGCGGGAAAGCGGCTCTATCCGGCGGTCCATATCACCGGATCGGGCACCCGCCGGGAAGAACTGCTGCTCCCGCACGCCGAATTGACGGCCGTCCGCCGGCTGCGCCGCGCCCTGAGGACCGGAGACGGCCAGACGAACACGGAAAGCCTGCTCGACAAGCTCCGGCGGACACCCGACAATGCGACGTTCCTGCGGCAGGTGCAGCACACCGCGCCGGACGGATGACCGGGGTGCCGGGGGCGACTGACCCGGAGGACGCGAACGGGTCCTCCGGCGGTCACGGCACGCGGCACCTCCACGGTCACCGGGGCCTGGGCCCGCCCGGGGCCGCCGGCAGGACATGGGCGCCGGTCCTGTCGGTGCTCAGGCACAGCGAGCAGACCACCGCGGCGTGCTGGTGGCAGGCGGCCAGGTCAGGGCGTTCGAACTCCTGCCGGCAGACGTGGCACTCGGACAGTTCCGGGCTCGGGTTGCCGTCCGCGTCCAGCAGCGGGGTGTCGATCCCGTCGGTGGTGCGCCGCAGGTAGAAACGGCCCTTGGTCAGGATGGCCATCGCGGGGGTGAGGACGAAGGCGATCACCGCGGCGGCGACGGGGGAGTACGGCTGGAGGGCGTCACCCAGCGCGTGGAAGTACAGGGCGATCGACAGGCCGGACGCGAGGGTGAAGGCCACCACGCCCACCGGGTTGACCGCGTAGAGCATGCCGCGGCGGAACTCGGGTGCCTGCGGGGAGAGTTTCAGCAGGTACTTGTTGACGATGATGTCGGTGGCGACGGTCACGATCCAGGCGATGGCGCAATTGGAGTAGAACCCCAGGATGCCGTTGAGGAAGCTGAACATGTCCGCCTCCATCAGGATCAGCGCGAACGCCAGATTGGCGAGCACGAACACCATCCGGCCCGGGTAGCGCTTGGTGACCCGGGTGAACGAGTTCGTCCACGCCAGCGAACCGGAGTAGGCGTTGGTCACGTTGATCTTGATCTGGCTGATCACGACCAGGGCCACGGCCAGCGGGACGACCAGCCACGACGGCATCATGGCCGCGAAGGCGCCGGTGAACTGCCGGATGGGCTCGGTGGCCGAGTGCGCGCCCACCCGGGAGAGGACGTAGACGGCCAGGAAGACGCCGATGGCCTGCTTGAGCGCGCCGAGCACGACCCAGCCGGGGCCGGCCATCACGACGGCCGTCCACCAACTGCGCCGGTTCTGCGCGGTCTTGGGCGGCATGAAGCGCAGATAGTCCACCTGCTCGCCGATCTGCGCGATCAGGGACAGGCACACGCCCGCGCCCAGCAGCACCGACGCGGCGTCGACACCGCCGCCGTGGGAGCCCGGGTACGCGAGGAAGGTGTGCACGGTGCCGGGGTCCGTGGCGATCAGGTAGAGCAGCGGGCCCACCATCAGCAGCAGCCAGACCGGGGTCGTCCAGACCTGGAGTTTGGTCAGCGCCTTCATCCCGTAGACGACCAACGGGATGACCATGCAGGTCGAGATGGCATAGCCCAGCCACAGCGGCAGACCGAAGCCCAGCTTCAGGCCCTGCGCCATGATCGAGCCTTCGAGGGCGAAGAAGATGAAGGTGAAGCTGGCGAAGATGACGCTCGTCAGGACCGAGCCGTAGTAGCCGAATCCGGAGCCCCGGGTGATCAGGTCCAGGTCGATGTTGTAGCGGGCCCCGTAGTAGGCGAGGGGGAAGCCGGTGAGGAAGATGACCACGGCGGCGACCCCGATCGCGGCCAGGGCGTTCCCCGTGCCGTGGGCGAGCCCGATGCCCGCGCCGATCGAGAAGTCGGCCATGTAGGCGATGCCGCCCAGCGCTGTGGTGGCCACGACCATCGGCGTCCACCGGCGGTAGCTGCGCGGGGCGAACCGGAGGGTGTAGTCCTCCAGGGTCTCGTCGGCCGCCGTGCCGGCGGGCGGCTCGGCGCCCGCGGGCCGTCGGCCGCTGTCGGGGACGGTCAGTTGTGGCTCGACGCTCATGCCGGACCTCCTGGGGCAGTGGGAACACGACGGGCGGCCACGCGCACGGCAGGGGGCCGTGCGGCGCGCGCCGGCGTCGGCGAAGCGGGTGTGCGGTGCTGGGGAGATTAGGGAGCGTGTGTTTCCCGCAGCGTCCTCCCGGGTGAAGCGGGTGTTTCCGGGGCGAGGGAAGAACGGCCGCGCCATGAGCGGGATGTGCTCGCTGCGCGTGCGGGAGAGCGGGTAGACATGAGGCTGCCGACGGCGCGGCGGGGTCCGGGAGGGCACCCGGCGTCACCGCCGCCGCCCGGCGAGCCCCGTTCGCCCCGTCCCCTCACACCGCAGGAGCCACCATGACAGCGGACCGACACGGGCACCCGATGAGCGAGACCGGCGCCGAGGCCCTCGCGCACTACGAACAGGCCCTGGACGACCTGCTGTTCTTCCGGCCCCGGGTCGCAAAGACCTCGAAGGCCGTCCTGACCGCCTCGCCGCGGTCCGTGATGGGCCACGCGCTGACCGCCTATCTGGGGGTGCTGGGCACCGAGGAGAAGGACGCGGCCACGGCCCGCGACCGCTTCGCCCGCTTCCGCTCCGGCCTGGACACCGGACGGCTGACACCCCGCGAACGTATGCATCTCGCCGCCGCCACGGCCTGGCTCGACGGCGACATGCACGGCGCCGGACGCACCCTCGGCGACCTCACCGTCGCCTACCCCCGCGACGCGCTGGCCCTGTTCGCGGGCCACCAGCACGACTTCCTCACCGGGGACGCCCAGCGCCTGCGCGACCGCGTCGGCGGAGCCCTGGACGTCTGGGACGGCGACGACCCCCACCACGGTCCGCTGCTCGGCATGTACGCGTTCGGGCTGGAGGAGTCGGGCCACTACGAACGCGCGGAGGAGGTCGGCCTGGCGGCCCTCGCACAGCACCCCGGCGATGTGTGGGGCATCCACAGCGTGGTGCACACCTACGAGATGCGTGGACGCTTCACGGACGGCATCCGCTTCCTCGACGCCCGTACGGACGACTGGTCCCGGGACAGTCTGCTCACCGTCCACAACTGGTGGCACTACGCCCTCTACACCCTGGAACTGGGCGCCACCGACCGGGTCCTGGAGATCTACGACGCCGCGCTCCACCACGACGCCTCGGCCGGGGTGGCGATGGAACTGCTGGACGCCGCCGCGCTGTTGTGGCGGCTGTACCTGGCCCAGGAGGATCAGAGCGCACGGTGGGCCCGGCTCGCCGACGCCTGGGAGAACCGCCAGGACGGCCCGCACTACGCCTTCAACGACGCCCATGCCGTCATGGCCTACGTCGGCGCGGGCCGCTTCGCCCAGGCGCAGCGGCTCGTCGAGGACCGGGAGCGCTGGGCGGCGGCGGAGTCCGGTGTGTCCAACCGCGCCATGACGGCCGAGGTCGGACTGCCGGTCTGCCGCGCCCTGATCGCCTACGGGCAGCAGGACTACGGCCGGGCCGCCGATCTGCTGCTGCCCGTCCGCCACCGCCTGCACACCTTCGGCGGCAGCCACGCCCAGCGCGACGCGATCCAGCGCACTCTCGTCGAGGCGTCGCTGCGCGCGCACCGCGCCGACCTGGCGCGGACCCTGCTCAGCGAACGCATCCACCTGCGCCCGGTCTGCCCGTACAACTGGTCGGCCAAGGCCCGGTTGGAGGAGCAGCTCGGCGATCCGGTACGCGCCGCGGCCGCCCGCGAGCGTGCCGCCGCGCAGGCGTCCGCGTGAGCGGCGGCGTCAGGGACGGCCCGCGGGCAGGCCCGCGCCCGCGACGGCCGGCGCGGCCTCGGGTGCGGTGAACTCCGGGTCCGGTTCGAGGAACCGGATGGCGACGGCGGTGGCCAGGTGCAGGCCGGCGAAGATCCAGACGATGCCCTCCACGCCGACCGGGCCCAGGGCGAGGGCGACGATGGCGGGCCCGGCGAAGGTGCTCGCCCCGGCGCCCAGGTTGAGCGCGGACATCGCCTGCCCCTTGTGGCGGGGCGCCAGCGCGGGCACCAGCGCCGAGATCGGTACGTAGCCGGCGAGGGCGATGCCGTAGAGGGCGGCGGCCACCGCACAGGCGGCGAAGTGCGGGCCCGCCACGGCCGGTACGTAGTACAGCGCCAGGCAGGTGAGCGCGCAGGCCACGGCGCCGAACCAGGTCATGGTGCGCTGCCAGCCGAGGCGGTCGCCGACGGCGCCGAAGAACAGGTTGGCGAAGATGTTCGCGGCGAACATCACGCTGAGCAGGCGCAGCCAGACCGAGGTGCTGAAGCCGACCGTCTCGGTGAAGAAGAACGGCAGGCAGACCAGGAAGCCGAACTGGGAACCGGTGCTGAAGACGCGCACCGCGGCGCCGATGGCCACACGAGGGCGGCGCCGCATGATCGAGACGCTGCCGGCCAGGGTCGCCAGCGGGCCCCCGCCGTCCGGCGCGAGTCCGGTCCGGCCGGTGGGCTCGCGCACCAGCAGCAGCGTGAGCAGGCCGCCGAGCAGCACCAGAGCGAGCGCGAGCCACAGTGTCCGGTACGAGCCGACCACCGGGATCGTGGCGCTGGCGACGAGGGAGCCGAGGGTCGGCAGGCCGCCGGTGAACGCGAACCAGTACCAGCCGACCGCCGTTCCCAGCCGCCGCGGCGGGGTCGCCGCGGTGACCCAGACCAGGAACCCGTAGGCGAACAAGGGGTATCCGAAGCCGCGCAGCCCGTAGATGAGCAGCAGCAGCGGATAGTTCATGGCGGGCAGCGCCACCGTCAGCATGAGCACCTGGAAGACCAGCCAGATGGCGAAGCCCGCGGTCATCACCCGGCGTGGCCCCCACAAGTCCGAGAGGGCTCCCGAGAGCCAAGCGCCGAGGGCGACGGTGATGCCGTAGACGGCGATGACCACCGCCGCGTCGGCCTTGGCCAGGCCCTGGTCGGCGAGGTACTTCGAGAAGAAGCCGGTCTCCACGCCGTCGCCGGTCATGAAGAGCAGCACGCCCAGGAAACCCCAGGCCAGGGCCGGGGGTATGCCCAGGCGGGCGCATCGGGAGCGGGGGCGGTCGGCCGGCGGGCGGCCGGCGTCCGGTGTTCCCGCCGGGCGGGGGCGAGCGGAGCTGCTCATGGACTCTCCAGGGGCTGAGCGTGATCGGGCGAGCGCGGGGCGCACCGTCAGCTGCGTCGGCTGTCGGGGAGCCGGCGCAAGTCTTCTCGTATTTTGTGCGAAGTCAAGGCTTCTCTGATAAAAAAAGAAGCGGTACCGTGCTGACACCCAGGGGCGCGCCGGTCCGGAGCCGGACCGTGCACGGCCCCCTGCCCCACCCCCCGCACCGAGGGAGCCGTGACCCCGCCATGACCACCACTTCCGGGATTCCCGCCACCATGCGCGCCGCCGTACTGCACGGACCCGGGCGGCTGAGCATCGAGGAACGCCCCGTGCCCGCCCCCGGCCCCGGAGAGGTCCTGGTCCGCGTCGAGGCGGTCGGCACCTGCGGCTCGGACGTGCACTACTACCGGCACGGGCGGATCGGCGACTTCGTCGTGCGCGAGCCGCTCGTACTCGGGCACGAGGCCGCCGGCACCGTCGTGGCCTGCGGTCCGGGCGCCGACGCGCGCCGGACGGGACGGCGCGTGTCCATCGAGCCCGGCACGCCCTGCGGCAGCTGCGACGAGTGCCGGCCGGGCCGCTACAACCTGTGCCCGGACATGCGTTTCCTCGCCACGCCACCGGTGGACGGCGCCTTCTGCCAATACCTCGCCGTCCGCGAGGACTTCGCCCACGAGGTCCCCGACACCCTCACCGTCGAGGAAGCCGCCCTGCTGGAACCGCTGTCGGTGGCGGTCTGGGCCTGCCGCAAGGCCCGCGTCGCCCCCGGCGACCGGGTGCTGATCACCGGCGCCGGGCCCATCGGCCTGGTCGCCGCTCAGACCGCACGCGCCTTCGGCGCACGGGAGGTGCTGGTCACCGACGTCCTCCCGCACCGCCTCGCGCTCGCCCGCGCCGCCGGTGCCACCGCCGTCGACGTCTCCCGCACGCCGCTGGCCGAGGCGGACTACACCCCCACCGTCCTCCTGGAGTGCTCCGGTGTGCCCGCGGTCAGCAGCGAGGCGATCCGTACGGTGGGCCGCGCCGGGCGGGTGGTGCTCATCGGGATGGGCGGCTCCGAGGCGTCGCTGCCCGTGAGCCGGGTGCAGAACTACGAACTGGAACTGACCGGCACCTTCCGCTACGCCCACACCTGGCCCGCCGCGATCTCCCTGGTGGAGTCCGGAAGGGTCCGGCTCGACTCCCTGGTCTCGCACGGTTACGGTCTTGCCGAGGCCGAGAGCGCACTGACCGTCGCCACCCACGACGCGACTGCCGTGAAGGCCGTCATCTACCCGCAGCGGTAGGCGCGCCGCCGCTGTCCGACCGGAAAGGGGCGGCCCCGATGGCTTCCACTCGGTCGTCGCTGGCGGAGGTCGACCGGCGACGGCAGGACGTACTGGCACATGTCGTCGCGCACGGAGAAGTGCGCATCGACGAACTCGCCGGGCACTTCGGGGTCAGCCTCGCGACCATGCACCGCGATCTGGACCAGCTCGTCGAACGCCGACTGCTGCGCAAGGAGCGCGGCCGGGCCGCGCCGTTCCCCACCCTGACCATGGAGACCGCCACCCGCTTCCGCGTCGGCGTGAACCTGGCGGTGAAGGAGGCGCTGTGCGCCGCCGTCGCCGACGAGATCCGGCCCGGCAGCACCCTCGTGCTCGACGACTCGACCACGGTCTTCCCGCTCGCGGCCCGCATCGCACGGACCGAGGCGGTCACCGTGGTCACCAACTCCCTCGGCGTGGCCCGGCTGTTCGACGAGACGCCGGGCGCCGATGTCACCCTCCTCGGCGGCCGCTACCGCGGCGAGTTCGGTTCCTGCGTCGGCCCCGAGGTGCTCCGCGCCCTCGGCCGCATCCACGCCGATGTCGCGGTGATGTCCGCGGTGTCCGTGCTCGGCGGCCGGCTCTTCCACCCGATCCGCGACTACGCCGAGATCAAGGAGGCCATGCTGGACTGCGCCGAGCGGTCACTGCTGCTCGTCGACCACACCAAGTTCGGCAAGTCCGCCACCCACGCCTACAGCGACATCGCCCGCTACGACCGGGTCGTCACCGACCGCGGCGCACCGGCCGGGGAACTCGCCGCACTGCGCCGCCGGGGAGTGACCGTCGACGTGGTCGACGCCTGACGGTACGCCGCGGCGGGGCCGTGCCCGCCCCACCCGCTGCGGCTGCCCCGAACCGCCGGGCCCACCCCGCCGCAGGGCCCGTTCCCACCCGCGGGACCTGCCCCGGACCTCAGTCCCGGTGAGACCGCGGTGACTCCGGGGCGGGAGCGAGCAGGCCCGCCAGCACCCGGCGGACCACCCGCTCGAACAGGTCTTGAGCGTCCTGCGCCGGGTCGGCCGCGGGGTGGGCTGCCGGGCGGGCTTCCGGGGAGTCGGTGAGGGCCTGCGCGAGGAGCGGATGAGCCCCCTTCCCGGCCGCGGTGGCGAGATAGGCGGCCTGTGCCGACTGGCGGGCAGTGGGCGACCGGACGCTCTGCAGGGTGGCGCGGGACACCATCGCGACCAGCGCGTTCAGCACGGCGACGGCTTCCAGCTTGGCCGGGCCCGTCATCCGCACCGGTGCCAGGGCCCCGAGGGCGAATTCGAGATAATCCAGCCCGCGGGGCCCCACCCGCATCGCCTCCGGCGTCACCTCGAGCAGCCAGGGGTGCCGGAGGTGGACCTCCCGGGTGCGGGTGGCCAGTGCCACCAGATCCGTCACCGGTTCCCCGGTCAAGGCCACCGTGAGGTCGATCTCGCCGGTTGCGGCATCGACCATCAGATCCACCAGATCGTCGCGGCCGGCGACATAGCGGTAGAGGGACGCAGGACCGGTGCCCAGCTCCTTGGCCACCTGCCGTACGGACACGGAGGCCAGCCCGGCGGCATCGGCCAGACGGACCGCGGCCCGGGTGATCTGCCCACGGCTGCGCTCGGGTGCCGGCCCCCGTGCTCCCCGCTCGGGACGTTCCCACACCACTACCGGCTCCTCGGCCACCGAGACCTCACCCGCCCCTCTCCCGCGTCCGTGCCGCTATGCTAATAACTGCGAACATCGATCGCAGTATTGAGGGGGATCATGACCACATGGACGCCGACCCGCCGGGCCCGCAACGGCGAAGTGGAGCTGGCTTACGACGAGTTGACGGCGCCTCAAGGCAAAGCGCCACTCCTGCTGGTGACCGGCCTGGGCGTCTCGCGTCTGTGGTGGCCCGACGGCCTGGCCCGGGCTCTGGCCGCACAGGGCTTCGCGGTGGCCCGCTATGACCAGCGCGACGCGGGAGAATCGACCCATCTGCCGCCCACCGCGACCGGCAACCCCATCACGGCGCTCTTCCGCAAGCGGGGCGCGTCGTATACGGCCGAGGACATGACCGACGACGCCATCGCCGTGATGGACGCGCTGGGTTGGGAGTCTGCCCATCTTCTCGGTCAGTCGCTCGGGGGCGCGGTCGCCCAGCGCATCGCGCTGCGCCATCCGGGGCGGGTACGCACGCTGACGTCGGTGTCGGCCGTGCCGGGCGACGCCGCGGGCCTGGGCGCTCTGCGTTACATCCGGCTGCGGACGCTCGGCAAGCTCGCCAGGATGACGTACCCGGACACTCCCGAAGGTGATATCGAGGCCGGGATCGCCCTCGCCCGCCTCCTGCACTCGCCCGCGCATCCGCTCGACGAGCAGGCCGTCAGGGACTCGGTCACCAGCCTCGCGGACCCCGGGGTCCGCGACGGGCACAGCCAGAGCCGCCAGATCGGCGCGCCGTGGCACGGCCCCGCCATCAGCCGCATCACGGTGCCGACCCTGGTTCTGCACGGCGCGGACGATCCCCTGGTCAAACCCGCTGCCGGGCGCGCCGTTGCGGCCCGTATCCCGGGTGCGCGGTTCGTTTCATTGCCCGGGGTCGGCCACGACCTGCCGGAGCCGGTCTGGAACGACGTCGCGATGCGGGTGCGCCGCCTCGCCGACCGGTAGGGCCGCGGCGGGAGAGCCTTCGGGGCGCCGGCGCCCCGGCGGGGCAGCCGGACCCGGTCCACCCCTTCGATTTCGCGACAACGCGGCCCACCCGTCGGCCATATGCCGGCCGGCGGACAACTCCGCCGCAGCCCCGTTCGTCCCACCGCACGTATCGGTACGCACTCTTCTTCGGAGGTTCCTTCATGCGACGGTTGGGGACAGTGGCCGCGGCGCTCGTGCTGGCGGGTGCCGGGGTGGCGGGTACGGCCACAGCGGCCGGCGCCGCGACCGGCCCGGCGGACAAGGCCCCCGCGGCCTGCTCGACCGCCTGGGGCAGCGGCAGCAAATCGGCGACGACCGCGGACGCCAAGCCCTTGACGGACGTCAAGACCAGTCGCGCGGCGTGCTACGACCGGATGGTCTTCGATATCAGCGGCGCACACGGCAAGCTCGGCTACCACGTCGGTTACGTCGACGCGTTCCACCAGGACGGTTCGGGCGAGCGGATACCCGTCAAGGGCGGCGCCATCCTGCAGATATTCGTGTCCGCGCCCAGCCACGACCCGGCGACCGGAAAGCAGACCTATGCGGGGACGGCCGGCAAGCCGCTCCCGGGAGTGGACATCACCGGTTACCGGACGTTCACGGACACCAAGTTCGGGGCGAGCTTCGAAGGGCAGACCCAGGTCGGCCTCGGCCTGCGCGCCAAGCTGCCCTTCCGGGTGGTCCAGGCCGGTCACCAGCTGATCGTGGACGTCGCCCACAAGTGGTGAACGGCCTCGTCGTGAGCGCCCGTCCCCGCTTCTCCGGGAGAGGTGCGGCGACCCGTCCGACGCCCGGGTGAAAACCCCGCGGCAGACAGAGAAATACCCCGGTCCGCATTGGCGGCCGGGGTATTTCTCTGTGTATATTGGGGGCTTCTGTGTCTTCATGCTGTGCCTTTGTCAAGCAATGAAGTAAGCCCAACTTCATTACCGAACTTTACCCGAGCGGAGCTGAATTGTCAAACGAGGAATTGTGGCAGGAGCAGGAATTCATCGACCTGCTCCATGAACGCCTCGCCGAATTGCGGGCCGGAGCCGAGAAAGCGGTGAACGCGGCCCTTCCGCAGAGCGGCAACAACGCCCAGGCACGGCTGGAGCGGGATGTCCTGGTGGCCGAGCACGCGAGCGTGCTGGCCGCCTTCGACGCCGGCGAGAACGGCCTGTGCTTCGGCCGGCTGGTCTTCCGCGACGGCAGCGACCACCACATCGGCCGCATCGGCATCCGGCGCGACGACGCGGACCGCACCCCGCTGGTCCTCGACTGGCGGGCCGACGTCGCCCGCCCCTTCTACCTCGCCACCGGGCACACCCCGATGGGACTGCGCCGCCGGCGGCATCTCACGACGGAGGGCCGGAAGGTCACCGCCCTCCACGACGAGATCCTCGACCTCACCGACCCCGAACGCACCGGGTACGAGGGGACCGACGCGGACGCCGTCCTGCTGTCCGCGCTGGACGCCGCCCGCACCGGACGGATGCACGACATCGTGCAGACCATCCAGGCGGAGCAGGACGCGATCATCCGCGCCCCGCACCACGGCGTCCTCGTCGTGGAGGGCGGCCCCGGCACCGGCAAGACCGTGGTCGCGCTGCACCGCGCCGCCTACCTGCTCTACGCGCACCGCGAACTGCTGGCCCGCCGTGCCGTCCTGATCGTCGGGCCCAACCCCGCCTTCCTCGGCTACATCGAGGAGGTGCTGCCCTCGCTCGGCGAGACGGGCGTCCTGCTCGCCACGCCCGGCGAGCTCTTCCCCGGTGTGACCGCGACCGGCACCGACACCGCCGAGGCCGCCGCGGTCAAGGGCCGCGCGGCGATGGCCGACGCCCTGGCGCAGTACGTGCGCGACCGGCAGACACTGCCCGACCACGAGATCGTCATCGACCACGACGACGGCGAACTGCGGCTGGACGCCGACGTGGTGCACGAGGCACGGCGCCATGCCCGCGAGACCAGGCTGCCGCACAACCTCGCCCGCCCCCACTTCGCCTTCCGGATCATCGACGCGCTCACCGCGCAACTGGCCGACACCCTCGGCGCGGACCCCTTCGGCGGGCCGAACTTCCTCGGCCCCGACGACCTCGCCCAGCTCGGCAAGGCGATCGCCACCAGCACCGAAGTGCACCGCGCCATCGAGGAGCTGTGGCCGGCCCTCACCCCGGAGCGGCTGGTCGCCGACTTCCTCGCCGCGCCCGCCCACCTCCCGGACACCGACGCGGAGGCGATCCGCCGCACGGACGGCGACTGGACCCCCGCGGACGTCCCCCTGCTGGACGAGGCCGCCGAACTCCTCGGCGAGGACGACTCGGCGGCCCGCGCCGCCGCCGAAGCGGAACGCCAGGAGCAGATCGCCTACGCCCAGGGCGTCCTGGAACTCTCCTACGGCTCCCGCACCCAGGAGTTCGAGGACCGCGAGGACGAGGACTCGGAGGTGCTGGCCGCGCACGACCTGCTGGACGCCGAACGGCTCGCCGACCGGCAGGAGGAGGCCGACCACCGCACCGCCGCCGAACGCGCCGCGGCCGACCGGACCTGGGCGTTCGGCCACATCATCGTGGACGAGGCGCAGGAGCTGTCCGCGATGATGTGGCGGCTGCTGATGCGCCGCTGCCCCACCCGCTCGATGACCCTGGTCGGCGACCCGGCCCAGACCGCCGAGCCGGGCGGCTGCGGCTCCTGGCGGAGCATCCTCGCGCCGTACACCGGCGACCGCTGGCAGCACGTCAGGCTCGGGGTCAACTACCGCACGCCGAGCGAGATCATGGACATCGCGGCGCAGGTGCCCCGGGCCGCGGACCCCGCCTTCGAACCGCCGCGCTCCATCCGCTCCACCGGCGTACCGCCGTGGGCGCACCGTACCGACGACCTGGCGCAGGCCGTCGCCGAGGCCGTCGCCCGGGAGTCCCACGAGGAGGGCCGCCTCGCCGTGATCGCCCCGGCCGCCCGCCACGAGGCACTCTCCGCCGCCCTTCCCGGGGCCTCCGCCGGCGCCTCCCCGGACCTGACCAGCCCGGTGGTCCTGCTCGACCCGCGGCAGGCCAAGGGCCTGGAATTCGACACGGTGATAGTCGTGGAACCGGCGGAGTTCGGAGCCAGCGACCTCTACGTCGCGCTCACCCGGGCCACCCAGCGGCTCGGCGTCGTCCACACGGCACCCCTGCCGCCGGGACTGGCGACGCTCCCGCCGTGGACGGCCGCGCTCACCGGTCGGTGACCGCGCGCCGCCGGGGCGCCGTACGGAGAGAGACGGCGCCCCGGGGGAGGGGCAACCCCCGGGGAGGCGGGCGGCGGAGCCGTGCTGTCGGTGCCATGGCTGGCCTTTCGGGCCGGTACCGGTGGTCTGTCGGGAACTGTCGGTCCGATATCGGCAGGGTCCGGCACCTTTCAAGAGGTCCGGCCGGGTCCACCCGGCTGTCGGGAAGGGGATCTCTTGTGCATGACGTAGTGATCGTGGGCGCCGGCCCGGTCGGTCTGTTCCTCGCCTGCGAACTCGGCCTCGCGGGCCGTTCCGTCCTGGTGCTGGAGCGGGACCCGGAAGCCCGCTCCCCGTTCAAGCAGCGACTGCTCGGGACGCGGGGGCTGTCCGCCGCTTCGGCCGAGGCGTTCCACCGCCGCGGGATGCTGCACCGACTGCGGACGGCGTCGGGCGTCCCCGAACCCGGCGCGGACCCCGCGGCGTACGAGCCGATGTCCCTGCGAGGCGTGGGCCATTTCGCGGGCATGCGGCTCGACCCGGCCCGGATCGACCCCGCCGCTCTGCCGTACCGGCTTCCCAACGCGCAGCTGGACGGCATGAGGACCCACCTCGAAGCGGTCGAGACGCTGCTGTCCGAGCAGGCATCCCGGCTCGGTGTGGAGATCAGGCACGGCGTCACGGTCTCCGCCCTCACCCAGAACGACGAGGGTGCGATCGCGTACGCCGGCGAGCACGCCTACCCGGCACGCTGGGTCGTCGGCTGCGACGGCGGACGCAGTACGGTACGCGGACTCGCGGGCTTCACGTTCGTCGGCACCGAGCCGCAGTTCACCGGCTACACCATGCAGGCCACCACCGCCGACGACGAGAAGCTGCGCACCGGCATCAACCTGACGCCGACAGGCATGTACCTCCGGTTCATGGAGGGCCACATCGCCATGGCGGACTTCGACGGCGGCGCGTTCGACCGCTCGCAGGAGCTGACCCGCGACCACCTGCAGGCCGTGCTGCGCAGGGTGTCCGGCACCGACGTGACGCTGAGCGAAGTGCACCTCGCCTCCAGCTTCACCGACCGGGCGATGCAGACGACGACCTACCGGCGAGGACGCGTCCTGCTCGCCGGCGACGCCGCCCACATCCACTCGCCCCTCGGCGGACAGGGACTCAACACCGGCATCGGCGACGCCATGAACCTGGGGTGGAAGCTCGCGGCGACCCTGCACGGACACGCCCCTGACGGGCTGCTCGACACCTACACCCGCGAACGCCATCCGGTCGCGGCGAAGGTGCTCGACTGGTCGCGCGCCCAGGTGGCGGTCATGCGGCCGGACCCGCACTGCCAGGCGATCCAGGGAGTGGTGCGTGACCTGATCGCGACCCGTGACGGAACG
Source organism: Streptomyces angustmyceticus (assembly GCF_019933235.1). Taxonomy (NCBI): domain Bacteria; kingdom Bacillati; phylum Actinomycetota; class Actinomycetes; order Kitasatosporales; family Streptomycetaceae; genus Streptomyces; species Streptomyces angustmyceticus. The sequence continues at coordinate 8,025,643 of NZ_CP082945.1, forward strand.
AACTATGTGGCCGAGCGGCTGTCGGGAGCGTCGATCCGTTACGACCTCGGCGGCGAGCACCCCCAGGTCGGCCGCAGCGCCCCCGACTTCCGTCTCGAAGACGGCACGCGCCTGAGCGACCTGATGCGGGACGGGCGGGGCGTCGCGCTCGAATTCAGCGCCGAACCATGCCTGCGCGATGCGGCGAAGCGCTGGGAGAGCCGGATGCGGTACGCCGCGGGTCCGGCGGAGAACGACCTGGGACTGGGCGCCGTGCTCGTCCGCCCCGACGGCGTCGTCGCCTGGGCCGGTGAACGCACCCCTGAACGCGAGGCGTTCGAGCAGGCCGCCGGCGAGTGGTTCGGAGACCCGGACCGCTGAAGCGGCCCCCGTTCTCCTGAGCGGCCGCCCGTTCTCCCCCCTCGCCCCGAGTTCAAGGAGCGCACATGACGATCACCATCAGGCCGGGAAGCACCGTGATGTTCACCGGCGATTCGATCACCGACTGCCAACGACTGGCGAGCGAGGACGGGCTCGGCTTCGGCTACCCGCTGCGCGTCGCGGGCGAGTGGGGCCTCCGCTCCCCGGACCGGCCCGTGACCTGGCTGAACACCGGGATCGCGGGCCACAAGGTGAGCGACCTCGAAGCCCGCTGGCAGACAGACGTACTCGACGCGGGCCCGGACGTGGTGTCGATCCTCGTCGGGGTCAACGACATGGGCTGGCACACACTGGACCCGGAGGGGCGCGTGATCCCCGTGGAGGAGTTCACCGCGGGCTACGACCGGCTGCTCGCGCCCCTCGCCGAGGCGGGCACGGACCTGATCCTCATCGAGCCGTTCCTGCTGCCGGTCCACGGCGTCGTCGAGGCCGGTGCCGCACGCATCGGAGTGGCGGAGCGAAAGGAATGGCGTGCCGACCTGGACCCGAAGATCCAGGCCGTACGCGAACTCGCCGACACCTACGGTGCCCAACTGCTGCCCGCCGACGGCATGTTCGCCGGACTCGCCGCGACGACCGGGCCGGAACACTGGTCCGAGGACGGCGTGCACCCGACGCCGGCCGGTCACGCGGCACTCGCGGCGGCCTGGCTGAACCTGGTCGCCTGACCGGGCTACCCGGTCACGGCCGTCCCGGCGGAGACCCGGTACACCACATTGCGGCGCAGCGGGCCGTCGGGGACGCCGGGATCGTCGAAGCCGTCCGCGGGGTCGTGGGTCATGCCCAGGCGGCGCATCACGGCCTGGGAGCGGAGGTTGGTGGCGGTCGTCACCGCGAGGATCTCCGGCAGACCGAGGGTGGTGAAGCCGAAGTCCACGGCGGCTCGGGCGGCCTCGGTGGCGTAACCGTGCCCCCAGGCCGACCGGGTCAGACGCCAGCCGGTCTCCACTCCGGTGAAGGGCATGTCCTCGTCCACCGGGTCGAGCCCGGTGAAGCCGATGAACTCCCCGGTGGCGCACACCTCGACGGCCCACCATCCCCAGCCGCGCTCGTCGAGGGCGGCCTGGAAGCGGGCGGCGGAGGCCGCGCTCTGCTCCTGCGTCAGCACTGCCGGGAAGTACCTGCGGACCTCGGGATCGGCGTTCATCGCCGCCCAGGGCGCCAGGTCGGTGGGCCGCCACGCGCGCAGCAGCAGGCGTGCGGTTCGCAGTTCGGACATCGCGCCAACCTAGCCCGCTCGTGCGGGGGAGACGAACGAATAAGGACGAGCGTGCAGGGCGCGCGCAGAAGGACGGGCGAAGAGGCAGACGACGTTGCGGCGCGGACGGCCCCCCGTCCGCCCGCGCCGCAACGCCCCTGCCGCAAAGGGCCCGTCCGGCTCCCCTCACCCGTGTCACCGGCGGCGGGGCTACTTGACCGAACCCGCCATGATTCCCTGCACGAAGTGGCGCTGGAAGGCGAAGAACACGATCAGCGGCACGATCAGGGACAGGAACGCGCCGGGGGCCAGGACGCCGATGTTGCTGCCGAACTGCCGCATCTGCGACTGGAGGGCCACCGTCAGCGGCTGGGACGCGTTGTCCGCGAAGAGCAGCGCGACCAGCATGTCGTTCCAGACCCACAGGAACTGGAAGATGGCCAGGCTGGCGATGGCGGGGCGGCCCAGCGGCAGGATCAGCCGGGAGAAGATGCGCCACTCCCCGCCGCCGTCCATGCGCGCGGCCTCCAGCATCTCCTTCGGGATCTCCGCGAAGTAGTTGCGCAGCAGGAAGATGGCGAACGGCAGGCCGTAGGCGGTGTGGAAGAGGACCACGCCGGGGATCGAGCCGAACAGGCCGAGCGCACCGAACAGTTTCGCCACCGGCAGCAGGCCGATCTGGACCGGCACCACCAGCATGGCGACCACCACCAGGAAGATCCAGTCCCGGCCGGGGAACTCCATCCAGGCGAAGGCGTAGCCGGCCAGGGCCGCGATCACGACCACGGCGAGGGTGGTGGGCACCGAGATCAGCACGGTGTTCCAGAACGCCTGGACGATGCCCGAGTCCTTCAGCAGCGCCGTGTAGTTGTCCAGGGACAGCTGCCCGGGCGTGGTCAGGGCGGTCCACCATCCGCTGCCGGCGTTGGCCTCCTCCGTACGCAGCGAGGAGAGGAAGAGGCCGGCGGCCGGGGTGAGCCAGACCAGGCCGATGATCAGCAGGAACAGCTGGATCGCGCCGCGGCCGAGACGCTTCCCCGGCCGTGCCGTCGCCCGCCTGCGGGGCGTGGCGGCTGTGGGGGCGGTGGTCATGACTGGCTCCTGCGGAAACGTCGGATGTTGAGGGCCATGGCCGGGACCACCAGGAGCAGCAGCAGGACACCGAGGGCGCTGCCGAGGCCCTGGTTGTTGCCGCCGCCGAAGGAGACCAGCCACATCTGCAGGGCCAGGACGTTGGCGTCCTGCTGTACGGGACCGGGGGCGATGATGTAGACGAGGTCGAAGACCTTCATCACGTTGATCACCATCGTCACGAACACCACGCCCAGGACCGGCCCGAGCAGCGGCACGGTGATCCGGCGGAAGACCTGCCACTCGTTCGCGCCGTCCATGCGGGCGGCTTCCAGCACATCGCGCGGCATCGAGGAGAGTCCCGCGCCGATGAGGACGAGCGCGAAGCCGGTCCAGATCCACATGTAGGCGCCGATGATGGCGGGGGTGACCAGGGCCGGGCCGAGCCAGGAGATGCCCTCGTACGGCGGGGCGAAGTCCTCCGCGGGGAGCTGGACGGCGTAGGACCCGGGAGCCAGACGGGGCAGGCGGTAGGAGCCGTCCGCCGCGGTGGTGGCCCGCGCGGCGACCTTGCCGTGGGCGTCGACCGCCTCGACGGCGAGTCCGGGCAGACCGCGTTCGCGGCGGTCCACCGTGCCGGGGGTGCCGCCACCGCCGGGGGTGAAGTCGAGGTAGACCACACCGCGCAGTTCACCCTTGCGCGCCGGGGACGTGGCGGCCCGCGCGGCGGGCCGCGCCCGCGCCGGCATGTCCTTGGGCGCGACGCCGACCAGGCCGAGGTCGACGGTGTTGCCCGGGCCGGTGCGGTGCGCCGTGCGGTAGGAGCCGTCGTGGCCCTTGGTCAGCCGCTTGTCGCCGAGACGCGCCTTGGCGGTGGGGAAGGATACGGACTCCCCCTGGACCTTGTCGTGGATGCCCACGGTGATCGCGTTGAGCACACCGCGCTGCGGATCCTGCTCGTAGGCGAGGCGGAAGATGATGCCGGCGGCGAGGAAGGAGATCGCCATCGGCATGAACATCAGCAGCTTGAACGCCGTCTTCCAGCGGATCTTCTCGGTCAGGACGGCGAGGACCAGGCCGAGTCCGGTCAGCAGCGCGGGGGCGAAGACGACCCAGATCGCGCTGTTGCGGATGGCCCGGAGCGTGGCGGGGTCCTGGAACATCGCGGTGTAGTTGCCGGCGCCGACGAAGGTGGTGCCCGAGGCGTCGTAGAGGCTGCGGACCACCGAGAACACGATGGGGTACGCGACCAGGGCGCCCAGCAGCAACAGCGCGGGGAACAGGAACAGCGCGGCGATCCGGCGGCGGCGCCGGACGGCCCGCCGCCCGGGGGCGGTTGCCCGGCCGGGCGCGCCGCCCCGGGGGAGGGACGCGGCGGCGCGCGAGGGGGCGGGCGCCGCCGCGGGAGTGGTGACTGGCATGGATCGGGCCCTCGGTCCTTACTTTCCGTACGCCTTGGCCGCGGCGGCCTCGAGCTTGCGGGCCGTGCCCTTGGGGTCCGACGGGTCGCGCAGGAAGTCCTGGAGCAGCTTCCACTCGCCGGCTCCCTGGGTGCCGCCGAACGCCGCGGGGGCCTGGTCGGACATGTCGAAGCGCACGGAGTTCCCGGCGCCGGTCAGCGAGGCGGCGGCCTTGCGGGTGACCTCGTCGTGGTACGCGTTCGCGGGCACCTTCTTGTTGGGCGAGAGGTAGCCGCCCGCCTTGGCCCAGACGCCGGACGCCTCCGGCGTGGCCAGGTACTTCACCAGTTCCATCGCGGCCTTGCGGTTCTTGCCGGCCTTGAGCACCACCGCGGCGTCGCCGCCGCTGACCACCGGGGCCTTGCCGCCGTCGACCGCGGGGAAGGGGAAGAACTTCGCGTCCTTGCCGACCTCCTTGTGCAGCTCATCGGTGACCAGCGCGCTGACGAAGTCACCTTCGTAGACCATGGCCGCCTTCGGCTCCGGGCCGAACACCTGCTGGACGGACTCGGGGAAGTCGGTGCGCAGGGCGCCCGAACCGCCGCCCGCCACCAGGCTCTTGTCGCCGAACAGCTTGCCGAGCGAGGTGAGCGCCTTGACCACGCTGGGGTCCGTCCACGGAATCTTGTGGGCGGCGAGCCGGTCGTACTTCTCCTGACCGGCCTGGGAGAGGTAGACGTTCTCGAACCAGTCGGTGAGCGGCCAGCCCGCCTCGCCCGCGACGGAGAAGGCCGGCACACCCGAGTCGGACAGCGTACGGCCCGACTTCAGCAGCTCCTGGTACGTCTTCGCGGGGGCGACCCCGGCCTGGCCGAACGCCTCCGGGCTGTACCAGACCGTCGACTTGTGCGAGGCCTTGAAGTACAGGCCGTAGTACTTCTTGCCGACCGTGCCGTAGTCCTTCCAGACCTTCGCGAAGTTCTTGTCGGCCTCCGCGCCGACCTCCGCCGACAGCGGCACCAGCCAGCCCTTCTTGGCGAACTGCTGGAGCACACCGACCTGCGGGACCATCACCACGTCCGGGGCGTTGCCGCCCTCGACCTGGCTGCCGATGACCGTCGAGACGTTGTCGCCGGTGGAGGCGAAGGTGACCTTCGCGCCGGTCTTCTCGGAGAACGCGTCCAGGACCTTCTTGAAGTTCCGCTGTTCCACGCCGGTCCAGACGCCCGCCACGGTCACGGTCTGGCCGGTGAGCTCCTGCTTCTTGCCCCCGGCGGACACCGTGCCGCCGCATGCGGTGGCACCGAGCGCCAGAGCGAGGACCGCGGCGCCGGACCCGGCGGCTCGGATGTGTCGTACTGCGGGTCGTCTCATGGTGGGTTCCCTTCGAAGGACTGACGGGGGAGGGACGGTGGAGAGGTGGGGCTATCGGGGGGCGGGCGCGTGCATCCACCAGGCGGCGGTGGAGCCCGGCAGCGTCCCCGCGGGGCAGTCGCCGCTCGCCAGCAGCGGCACTCCCGGTACGGGCGCGGCCACCGGCTCGGTACCGAAGTTCACGGCGCAGACCAGCCCGTCGCCGCGGACGAAGGAGAGCACCTGCGGCGGTGAATCCAGCCAGCGCAGCGTGCCTTCGCCGAGCTGCGGAAGGCTGCGGCGCAGCTGCAGCCCGTCGCGGTACAGGTGCCAGAACGACCGGGTGTCGGCCAGCGCCCGGTCCGTGGCGTGCTCGGCGAACCAGTCGGGCTGCGGCAGCCAGGGCCGCGCGGCGCCGGTACCGGAGGTGAAGCCGAACGGGGAGGCGTGCCCGGACCAGGGCAGCGGCACCCGGCAGCCGTCGCGGATGTGCTCCCGGCTGCCCGTACGGTGGTAGATCGGGTCGGTGAGGACCTCGTCCGGCAGGTCGACGACCTCCGGCAGGCCCAGCTCCTCGCCCTGGTAGACGTACGCGGCGCCGGGCAGCGCCAGCATCAGCAGGGCGCCGGCGCGGGCCCGCGCCGGGCCCAGCCCGCCCGCGGACTCCACCGGCCCGGCGCTTCCCGGGGCGGTCGCGTACCGGGTGACGGTCCGGACCTGGTCGTGGTTGTTGAGCACCCAGGTGACGGTGGAGCCGGTGCCGGCGATGTCGGTCAGCGCCTCGGAGATGACCCGGCGGAAGGTGCCGGCGTCCCAGTGCGCGGTCAGCAGGTGGAAGAAGAACGCCTGGTGCAGCTCGTCGGGCCGCACGTACGCGGCCTGTTCGCCCGGCGTCCGTACGGAGACCTCGCCGACCAGCAGCCGGTCGTGGCCGTCGCGGGCGGTGTACTCCTCGCACACCGCGCGCCAGTCGCGCCACACCTGGTGGACCTCGGGCTGGTTCCAGGCCAGGGGGTTGACCGAGTCGCGGGTCCGCTCGTCGGCCGCGGGGTCGGGGGAGTCGGGCAGCTCGGGGTGCTTGAACAGCCCGGCGGCCACGTCGATGCGGAAGCCGTCGACACCGCGGTCCAGCCAGAAGCGCAGCACTTGGTCGAAGTCGGCGGCCACGGCGGGGTTGCGCCAGTTCAGGTCGGGCTGCTCGGGCGTGAACATGTGCAGGTACCACTGGCCCCCGGCGCCCGACTCCTCCTCGACCCGGGACCAGGCCGGGCCGCCGAACATGGCCCGCCAGTTGTTGGGCGGCAGCTCCCCAGCGGTCCCGCGGCCGTCCGCGAAGTGGAACAGCGACCGTGCCGCGCTCCCCGGACCGTCCTCCAACGCGGCGCGGAACCACGGGTGCTCGCTGGAGCAGTGGTTGGGGACGATGTCCAGGAGCACCTTGAGGCCCAGCCGGTGGGCGTCGGCCACCAGGCCGTCGAATTCGGCGAGGTCGCCGTAGACGGGGTCCACCTCGCGGTAGTCGGCGACGTCGTAGCCGTGGTCGTGCTGCGGCGAGGGGTAGAAGGGGCTGAGCCAGATGCCGTCCACGCCGAGCTTCTTGAGGTACGGCAGGCCCGTGCGGACGCCGGCCAGGTCGCCGATGCCGTCGCCGGTGCTGTCGAGGAAGCTGCGGACGTAGACCTGGTAGATCACCGCATCGCGCCACCAGCGCTGTGCCGTGTCCGGGGACGGGGCCTCGGCGGCGCCCTGCGGGAGTGCGGGGGAGGCCGGGCCGGGGAGGGGGAGAGAGGGCGCGGAGTCGGCCGGGGAGCCGTTCCCTGCCGTGGCTATGAGCATCTGCCGTGATCCCGTTCTTGCAGGAGCATGCATGCCGTGCGGCTGCGTTCGCTGTTATGCATGCATGTTAAGTAGGGATGTCTTTTGAGTGTCAACGAAACTGTCGAAACTCGCTGCGAGATGCCCGGATTTAGGGGGAATGTGCCCGCAGTCTGTAATTAACAAGTAAGTAGAAGAGAGGGAGGGGAGGGAGCGTCGAGCGTCAGCCGCGGCCGACGATGGCCCGCAGTTCCCGCGACAGCCGTGCGACGGTGGCGTCCGTGCTCCGGTCGTGCACCAGCGCGTCGTGCACGACCGCCTGCACCGCCAGACTCACCTGGTCGTAGTGCGGGCTCTTCAGGCGCGGCTTGGCCGCCAGGACGCCCCGCTTGAGCGTCGGGAGGTAGGGGAAGCGGCGCACCAGCCCGGGATCCGTGTACAGACCGGCCCACACCGGAGGCAGCGCGCCCTCGGTGAGCACCCGGCGCTGGACCGGCTCGCTCGTCAGATACGAGATCAGCTCGGCGGCCGTCTTCTGGTGCCGTGACTGCGCGTTGACCGCGAGGTTGGACCCGCCCAGCGCGTTGGAGCCCGGCCCGTCGGGGCCCGGCAGCGGCACCGCGCCGAACTTCCCCGCCACCTTCGACGACGGGGCGCCTGCCAGCGCGTACGCATACGGCCAGTTCCGCAGGAACAGCAGCCGGCCGTCCTGGAACGCCTTGCGGGACTCCTCTTCCTTGTACGTCAGCGCCCGCCGCGGGATCCAGCCCTCGCGCACCCCGTCGAGCAGGAACGACAGTCCGCGACGGGCCGCGGGGGAGTCCACCGTCACGCGCGAGCCCTCGCCCGCGAGCACCGAACCGCCCGCCGACTGCACGGCCTCGCCGACATTGGCGGTCAGCCCCTCGTACGGCAGGAACTGGCCCGCGTAACCGTCCATCCCGTACTTCGGCGCGACAGTCTTCGCCAGGTGCGCCAACTCGCCCCAGGTGCGCGGCGGCCGCGCACCTTCCCGGGCGAGCACATCCTTGCGGTAGTACAGCAGCCCCGCGTTGGTCACATAAGGGACCGCGTAGAGCCGCCCCCGGAAGGTGGCGGTGTCCACCACGGGAGGCAGGAAGTGCTTCAGTGGGAACCGCGCGCCGTCCACGGGCCTGATCCAGCCCGCGGCCGCGAACTCCGACGTCCACGCCACGTCGATGTTGAGCACGTCGAAGCGGTCACTGCGGGCGCGCAGCTCGGTGACCAGTTGCGCCCGCACCTCGTCGGCCGCGTCCGGCAGCTCCACCAGCGTGACCTTCTCGCGCGGATGCCGGTCGTTCCAGCCGGCGAGGACACCCCGCAGGTAGCCCGTGAGGTCGCCGCCCGTCACCAGGGTGACGGGACCCCGGCCGTCCGCGCCGCCGGCCGGCTCCCCGGCCTGCGCACCGGCATGGCCCGTGAACAGCAGCGAGCAGACCAGCAGAGCCCGTCCCGCGGCACGCTTCCACCGCATGGGCTCCTCCTCGTACCAGGCGCCGAAAAGGACACAGGACCGACAGCCCGCCCCATGTATACCTGTTAGCCATGCGGGATACTAGATGCCGCAGGAAGATACGACGGCGACCCGGCTCACAGCCGGAGGAGTTCAGATGACCGTCAACTAGGGCGGGGAGGGAGAGGGAGAGCGTGCGGCTGCCACTCCTCGCACTGTTGGTCAGCGGCCCCGCGCACGGCTACGAACTCAAACAGGCCCTTGAGAACCTCCTGGGCGCGGCATACCCTCAGCCGAACGTCGGCCAGATCTACGTCACCCTGGGCAGGCTGGAGAAGGCGGGCCTGATCGCGGGGGAGGACGTCGAGCAGTCGGACCGCCCGAACAAACGCATCTACCGGATCACCGCGGCGGGACGCGAAACGGTGGACGCGTGGTTCGAGGAGTCCACCGCCGAACCACGGGTACGGGACGAATTCTTCATGAAGCTCGCCCTGGCCCCCCACACCGGGACCGCGGACCAGATCGCCCTGATCAACAAGCAGCGCCGCCACTACCTCAACACCATGCGCGACCTGTCCAGACTCGCGGCGGCCGAGGACCGGGACAACCGGGTCGCGCAGTTGCTGATCGAGGGCGCGATGCTGCACCTGCAGGCGGATCTCGACTGGCTGGAGCGCTGTCAGGAGGAGTTGGAATGAACCGGGACGAGCCGTCCGGCCCGATAGTCCGGGCAGCCGGCCTGGTCAAGACCCACCGGCCGGAGGGCGCCGCGCCCGTCCCCGCGGTACGGGGCGTCGATCTGTGCATCGAGCGCGGCGAGTTCGTCGCCGTCACCGGGCCCTCTGGAGCCGGTAAATCCACCCTGCTGCACCTCCTCGGCGGCCTCGACCGGCCCGACAGCGGTGCGCTCTGGTTCGACGGCCGCCGCGTCGACGCCTACCGCGAGGCACGCTGGGCGGAGCTGCGCCGCGACCACATCGGCATCGTCTTCCAGTTCTTCAACCTGGTCTCCAACCTCAGCGTCGCCGACAACGTCGAACTCCCCGCCCTGCTGGCCGGCCGGTCCCCCCGGCAGGCCCGCACCGACCGGGCCGGACTCCTCGACGAACTCGGCCTGACCGGCAAGGAGAACTGCACCCCCGGCGAGCTGTCCGGAGGCGAACAGCAGCGCGTCGCGCTGGCCCGCGCCCTGGTCAACGCGCCCAGCCTGCTCCTCGCCGACGAACCCGCCGGCAGCCTGGACAGCAAGGGCACCCGGGAGGTGCTGCGGCTGCTCGCCCGCTTCCACGGCCGCGGCCAGACGATCCTGCTGGTCACCCATGACGCCCGGATGGCCAGCGCCGCGGACCGCGTGATCAGCTTCTACGACGGCCAGGTGGCCGACGACGCGCACCTCGGCGGCAGCCGGAACCGCCCCCCGGCCGGTGTGGCCGACGTCCTCAAGCTCCAGGGCTGACCCGTGCGAGCAGCGGCACGCTGGACCCAGGCGCACCTGCGAGCACACCGGCCCGCCGCCGTGCTCCTCGTGCTGGCCACCGCCGGAATCACCATCACCCTGCTGCTGGCCACCGCGTTCTTCGCGTACGCCACCGACCCCTGGCAGCGCGTCTTCACCCAGTCCTCCGGCGCCCACGTCTGGATCCACACCCGGGCCGGCACCGACGCCGGGTCGCTCGCCGGACTCGACGAGGTACGCGCCACCGCCGGCCCCTTCCGCACGGTCCGCGCCACCGCCGGCCTCCAGCCCGGCGGGGCCAGGGCGACCCTGGAACTGCGGGGGACGGCGCAGCGCCCCACCACCGCCGCTCCCCAGATCGTCGCGGGCCGCTGGCTCGACGCGGACACCGACGCGGGCGCCACCCCCGGCATCGTGCTGGACAGCTCGGTGGCCCGTGCCATGTGGGCCAAGCCCGGCGACTCCCTGGTACTCAGCGGCATCGCGGCCCATCTGCGCGTCGTCGGCGTCGCGGACACCGCCGAGGCCGGCTTCCGCGCGGGCGAGTCCCCGGGCGCGGCCTGGGTGCTCCCCGCGACCCTCGCCGCCTCCGACGCGGGCGGCGACCAGCGCGGCCGCACCATAGGACTCCAGCTCACCGACCCCGCCGACACCGACTACGTCGTCCAGCGGGCGGTCACCCGGCTCGGCGCCGACCAGATCACCGATGTCTCCACCTGGCGGCAGGCCAAGGCCGCGGCCGAGGGGGACAACCAGCTCCTCGGGCGGCTGCTCGGCCTCTTCGGGCTCGGCGCGCTGCTCGCCGCGGCCCTGGCGGTGGGCGGCGCCATCAGCACCCGGGTACGCGCCCACCTGCGGGACATCTCGATCCTCAAGGCCATCGGGTTCACGCCCGGCCAGGTGGTCCGCATGTTCCTCACCCTCCACCTGGGCTTCGCGCTGGGCGGCGTCGGCCTCGGGGCGCTGCTCACCGAGGGGCTCGGCACGCTGGTCCCCGGCCGTATCGGCGACGCGATGGCCCTGTGGCGGCAGCTTCCCGAGCACGCCTGGCTGCCCTGGGCGATCTCCGGCGGGGTGGTGGCCTTCATCGGCTCGGCGACCTGTCTGGCCGCGTGGCGCGCGGGGCGGGTACCGCCGGTGCCCGTCGCCCGCGCCGTCACGGCCACCGGCGGCCGGGCGACGGGCCTCACCCGGCGGGCGCTCGGCCTCCGGATCCCGCCGGCCCTGGTCCTCGGCTGGCGCGGCGCCTTCCACCACCCGCTGCGCGCCTCGGCGGCCGTGGCGCGGCTGGCGGTTCCGCTGCTGCTCATCACCATCGCACTGGGCACCTGGACCACCCTGGACCGCTTCACCTCGCACCCCGAGACGGTCGGCCTGCCCGCGGCGCTCACCGCGCGCTCCGACACCCTCGGCGACCGGGAGCTGCACCAACTCCTCACCTCCGGGCCCGGGGTGACCGCCTACCCAGGCGCCGAAGTACAGGCCCTCGTACCGGGGCAGACCGGGACGATCACCCTGCGCGGGCTCGGCACGGAGAAACACCCCTACCCCTTCACCGTCGTGGAGGGGCGCGCCGCCCACGGCCCCGACGAAGCGATCGCCGGACAGGGCCTGCTGGACCTCCTGGACGCCCGCGTCGGCGACTGGGTCCGGATGACCGTCGCCGGCGACCCGCACGTCCTCCACCTCGTCGGCCGCACCATCGAAACCGCCGACGGCGGCCGGGTCGTCTCCACGAGCCTGGACACCCTGCGCGACGGCGGCACCGCCGGCGCCACGTCCGCCGGGTCCCCGCCGCCCCGCCCGGACTTCTACCACCTGGTCCTGTCGCACGGCGCCGACCCCGGCGTGGTCCGCGACGCCCTGACCAAGGCGTCGGCCGGCCGTCTCGAAGTGCGCGAGATCCCCAACCCGGCGGACCAGCTGACCGCGGTCCGCGCCGTCGCCCTCGGCCTGATCGCGGTGCTGATCCTCATCGGGCTGGCGGAACTCGCGACCACGATCGGCGCCGGCGTGCGCGACCGCGGCCGCGACCTGCTCGCCCTCAGGGCCGTCGGCCTCACACCCCGCCAGATCACCGCCGTCATCGTCTCGGCCACCGCCTTCGTCACGCTGGCCGCCGCGCTGGCCGGCACGGCCCTGGGCCTGCTCGTCTCCGAGTGGCTGATCAACCTCCAGGGCCGCACCAGCGGCTGGGGGACCGGCATCGCCCAGGACCCCGCCCCGGCGGTCCTGCTGCTGGTCGTCGCCGTCGCGGTGACCGTCGCCGCGACCGCCTCGCTCCTCCCCGCCGCCCGCGCGGCACGCCGCCGCCTCGCGGACTCGGCAGGCGCGGTGCTCTAGGCCGTCCCGGTCCGAGGGCCGCGTCCGAGAACCCCGGACGCGGCCCTCCTCTCAGGCGCCGACGTAGGCCGCGAGGTGTTGGCCGGTCAGAGTGGAGCGGTCGGTGACGAGGTCGGCGGGGGTGCCCTGGAACACGACCTGGCCGCCGTCGTGGCCGGCGCCGGGACCCAGGTCGATGATCCAGTCGGCGTGTGCCATCACCGCCTGGTGGTGCTCGACGACGATGACCGACTTGCCGGAGTCGACGAGCCGGTCGAGCAGGCCGAGCAACTGCTCGACGTCGGCGAGGTGCAGGCCGGCGGTCGGCTCGTCGAGGAGGTAGACGCCGCCCTTGTCCGCCATATGGGTGGCCAGCTTGAGCCGCTGCCGCTCCCCGCCGGACAGTGTGGTGAGCGGCTGGCCGAGGCTGAGGTAGCCGAGCCCGACGTCGGCGAGCCGGTCCAGGATGCGGTGCGCCGCCGGGGTACGCGCCTCGCCGGAGCCGAAGAACTCCTGGGCCTCGGTCACCGACATCGCGAGCACCTCGCTGATGTCGCGGCCGCCGAGGCGGTGGTCCAGCACCGCGGCCTGGAACCGCTTGCCCTCGCAGTCCTCGCAGGGGGTGGCGACGCCGGCCATCATCGCCAGGTCGGTGTAGACGACGCCGACGCCGTTGCAGGTGGGGCAGGCGCCCTCGGAGTTGGCGCTGAACAGCGCCGGCTTCACGCCGTTGGCCTTCGCGAACGCCTTGCGGATCGGGTCGAGCAGCCCGGTGTAGGTCGCCGGGTTGCTCCGGCGCGAGCCGCGGATCGGCTCCTGGCCGACCGACACCACACCGCCGTCGGCGGCCGCCCCCGCCTGCCCGGGCAGCGACCCGTGCACGAGCGAGCTCTTGCCGGACCCGGCGACACCGGTGACGACGGTGAGCACCCCGAGCGGGATGTCGACATCGACGTCGCGCAGGTTGTGCGTGGTCGCGCCGCGGATCTCCAGGGCGCCGGTGGGCTTGCGCACCGACTCCTTGAGCGCGGCCCGGTCGTCGAAGTGACGGCCGGTGACGGTGCCGCCGGCCCGCAGTCCCTCGACGGTGCCCTCGAAGCAGACGGTGCCGCCGGCCGCACCGGCTCCCGGGCCGAGGTCGACGACATGGTCGGCGATCGCGATCGTCTCCGGCTTGTGCTCCACCACGAGCACTGTGTTGCCCTTGTCCCGCAGTCGCAGCAGCAGGTCGTTCATCCGCTGGATGTCATGGGGGTGCAGGCCGGTGGTGGGCTCGTCGAAGACATAGGTGGTGTCGGTGAGCGAGGAGCCGAGGTGGCGGATCATCTTGACGCGCTGCGCCTCGCCGCCCGACAGCGTGCCCGAGGGCCGGTCCAGCGAGAGGTAGCCCAGCCCGATCTCCACGAACGAGTCGAGGGTGTGCCGCAGCGAGGCGAGCAGCGGTGCCACCGACGGCTCGTCGAGCCCGCCGACCCATGCGGCCAGGTCGCTGATCTGCATCGCGCAGGCGTCGGCGATGCTGATCCCCTTGATCTTCGACGACCGGGCGCCCTCGCTCAGCCGGGTGCCGTCGCACTCGGGGCAGGTGGTGAAGGTGACCGCCCGCTCCACGAACGCGCGGATGTGCGGCTGCAGCGCCTCCTTGTCCTTCGACAGGAACGACTTCTGGATCTTGGGGATCAGGCCCTCGTAGGTGAGGTTGACGCCTTCGACCTTCACCTTGGTGGGCTCCCGGTGGAGAAAGTCCTGCATCTCCTTCTCGGTGAACTCGCGGATCGGCTTGTCCGGGTCGAGGAGGCCCGACTCGGCGTAGACCCGCACGGTCCAGAAGCTGTCGGACTTCCAGCCGGGGATGGTGAACGCGCCCTCGGCGATCGACTTGGAGTCGTCGTAGAGCTGGGTGAGGTCGATGTCGGAGACGGTGCCGCGGCCTTCGCAGCGGGTGCACATGCCGCCGGTGCGGGAGAAGGTCGCCTTCACCGCCTTCTTGGCGCCGCGCTCGACGGTGATCGCACCGCTCGCCCGGACCGAGGGGACATTGAACGCGTACGCGCCGGGCGGGCCGATGTGCGGTATGCCGAGCCGGCTGAAGAGGATGCGCAGCATCGCGTTGACGTCGGTGACCGTGCCGACCGTGGAGCGGGAGTCGGCGCCCATCCGCTGCTGGTCGACGATGATCGCGGTCGTCAGCCCGTCGAGTACGTCGACCTCGGGCCGGGCCAGCGTCGGCATGAACCCCTGCACGAAGGCGCTGTACGTCTCGTTGATCAGCCGCTGCGACTCGGCGGCGATCGTGTGGAACACCAGCGAGCTCTTGCCCGAGCCGGAGACGCCGGTGAACACCGTCAGCCGCCGCTTCGGCAGCTCGATGCTGACGTCCTTGAGATTGTTCTCGCGCGCGCCGTGCACGCGGATCAGATCGTGGCGGTCCGCGGCGTGTGGCTCGCCCGCCTGCGCGTTCGTCCCCGTGGGCATGCTCATCGTGTCTCCATCTGTGAGGCGGGTCCGCCGTCGCGGTGTCCGCCGGCGTCACCCGCTCGATCCAATCAGCTTCGATGGAGTACGTCCCGCTTTCCGCCGCCGCGGTCCGTGGAACCTACGGGTCCGCCGCCGCGCGCAGCTCCGGCCGGGGCGTCGGGCCGGCCGGCCGCGGCCGGGCATCGGCCCTCGGCGGCGCGGCGCGGGCGGTGGTTCACCGGTCCTGGAGCAGCCCGAGGACGTTGCCGTCCGGGTCGGTGACGGTGGCCACCAGACGGCCGCCGCCGACCTCGTGCGCGGGCTCCTTCACGGTCGCGCCCGCGGCGGTGACCTCGGCCAGCTTCGCCTCGATGTCCGGTACGTGCCAGTAGGCCACCGGTGCGGTCATGCCCTGCGGCCCGCCGCCCGGCACCAGCCCGATGTGCTGGCCGGCGACCTCGAAACCGACGTAGTAGGACTCGTCGGCCTGCGGCGGTACGCCGAGCAGCGCGGTGTACACCGCTTTGGCCGCCGCCAGGTCGGTCACCGGGTGCAGCACGGTCTTGATGCCCTGGGGGGAAGAGCCGGTCATGGTCACTCCTGAGGTCGTCGGGGGGTGAGGCCCATGACCGTCACGCTAACCGCGGCGTGCGCGGCGCGCGCCTCGATCGCCCGCCGGTCCGCCGCCGGCACCGGCCGGGAAGCGGGCTGCTGGCGAGTGCCGCCGACGCCGCCGCGGCGCAGCAGTGTCCCGTGCGCCCGATGCGCCGTGTCCTGTGCTGCGCCGCGGCGGCCCGGCCGGTCACCTGCGCGACCGTGCCTCCAACGGGGGCGGTACTAGCCGGCCGTGCCGAAGTCCTGCGTCCAGTAGTCGCCGGGCTGCGCGAGGCCGACGCCGATCTCCTTGAAGGAGCAGTCGAGGATGTTCCGCTTGTGGCCGGGGCTGGACATCCAGCCCTTCATGACCTCGTCGGGCGTGGAGTAGCCGTAGGCCACGTTCTCGCCGTAGGAGTTCCAGTGGTAGCCGGCACGCGTGATCCGGTCGCCCGGGGAGGAGCCGTCGGAGCCCGTGTGCGACATGTTCTTGTGGCCGGCCATGTCCTTGCTGTGGTCCTGGGCGGCCTTGGTCAGCTTCGCATTCACCTTGAGCGGGGAGCACCCGGCCTTGTCGCGCTCCTTGTTGACGAGTTCCACCACCTTGGCCGTGTCGCCGGACGCCGCGGTGGTTTTCGAGGCGGTGGTGGTCTTCGAAGCGCCGGCGGCAGCGCTGGGCTTTTCAGCGGCGCCCGAGCTCGGCTCGTGGGCCCACTTGGTTTTCGCCTGCCGGTGGTCGTAGGACGCATTCTGCCAAGGGCCGTGATGCCGGCCGGCCTCGTTCCCGTGCCCCAGACAGGCCATGGCGGCGGAGGGAATACCCACGGCTCCTACGGCCAGGGCGGCGACGGTTATCTGCCGGTAGCGCCGCGTCCTGCGATGTTTCGTCATGCGTGACCTCACTCGGTAATTGCGGAGCGTCCCTGGCGCGGCTGGCTCTGTGCAATTCCCGCGCCTGAGCTGCGGAGACGCCTTGCGGCTCGTCATTCTTGGCACCGCCGTGCAGGTGAGGCAACAAACTCGGCTACTACCGCGCTTCGTAGTGATGACCGACCCTTGTCATGGGTGCGGGGGCATGCTGGTCCGCCTCCCCGATCTTCGGGAATTCCTGTTGTCCCGTCAGAATCCTTTAGGGGTTCGTCGCCCGGGTAATCGCGCCGAGCGGACCGAATGGCTTTGAATGGCGAGCGAGATATGCATAGACCAAGACGGACAAATCTCTTATGTCGCCGAGGCGTCACCTACTAAGCGGCTTAGTTGATACCGGAATGCGCTATGACGCATGTCACGGAATCGCTTTGTCCGTACGGGGAACCGCGCCGGGCGGGCCCGCGTCCACCAGGGCATCCGAAGATCATGAACGCTCACGGGGACCGGACTCATGACGCGAACGGCTACGCGCTTCCTCTACCTCGCCCGGCACGGCGAGGCTTCACCGGACGAGACCGAGCTGACCGACCGCGGCCGCCGTCAGGCCGTCCTGCTCGGCGAGCGGCTCCGGGGCACGCCCGTCTCGGTGTGCCATCACGGCCCGCTGCCGCGCGCGGAGCAGACCGCCCGGCTGATCTGCGCCCAGCTCGACGACGTTCCCCGGCAGGTGTCGGACGTGGCCGGGGACTACGTCCCCTACCTGCCGCAGCGGGCGGAACTGCCTCCGGAGTGCGCGGACGACATGCTCCGCCGCCTGGCCCAGTTCCCGGCGGCGGAACGGGAACACGGACCGGGGCTGGCTCGGCAGGCACTCGACCACTTCACCGGCCCCGTCCCCGGTGACGAGCCCCGCCACCAACTCGTCGTCACCCACAACTTCCTCATCGGCTGGCTGGTCCGCGCCGCCCTCGACGCGCCCGCATGGCGCTGGATGGGCCTCGCGCACGCCAACGCCGCGCTGACCGTCATCCGCTATGCGCCCGGCCGCCCCGCGTCCCTGGTCTTCTTCAACGACATGGGCCATCTCCCCGCGGAGCTGCGCTGGACCGGCTTCCCGCCCGACGCCCACCCCTGAGGGCGGCGCCTTCCCGCGTCCGCCGGGCATCGCGACGTACATTGCGCTTGGGTCCGCGTCGACCTCCCCCACGAGATCGGACATGTGCCATGAACTGCTACGACTGCGCGACGAGCGACGCATCCGCCGCCGCGGTGGCGATCTGCCGGAACTGCGGTGCGGCGCTCTGCGACCGGCACGCCTGGGCCGCCCCGCAGACCGTGGTGCGCGTCCAGGGCGTGGGGCAGAGCACCATGCCGGAGCCGGCACGCCGCATCGTGTGCACGGTCTGCCGCGGGGCGACGCAGCCGGTCTGATGCCCGGCGCCGGGGGAGTGCCGGTGGACCGGGTCCAGCGGGCGGGAATCCGGCCGGGAACGGGGGTACCGGCCCGCCCGCGGTGGCATGATGCGGTCGATGACGACCTTCGTGCTGATACCGGGTGCGGCCTGCGACGCGTGGCACTGGCATCTCCTGGAGAGGGAGCTGCGCGCCCGGGGCCGCGATGTGGTGAGCGTGGATCTGCCCTGCGGTGACGACGCGGCAGGTCTGGACGAGTACGCGGACACGGTGGCCGAGGCGGTCGCGGGCCGTGGGCGGCTGGTGCTCGTGGCGCACTCGTTCGCCGGCTTCACCGCGCCGCTGGTCTGCGAGCGGGTGCCGGTGGACCTGCTGGTGCTGGTGGCCGCGATGGTGCCCCTGCCGGGTGAGGAGCCGCGGGAGTGGTGGCGGGCGACGGGCCACCCGGACTCCCGGGTCAGGCGGGCCGCACGGGACGCACAGCGGGCCGGCGCGGGCCCGGCCGCGGAGGACGTACCCGAGTCCGCCGTGCCCGGCTCCGCCGCGGATCCGTTCTTCCAGGACCTGCCGCCGGAGCTGGCGGCCGAGGCGGCGGGCCGCTGGCGGCGGCAGTCCGGGACCCCGGCCGCACGGCCCTGGCCGATGGCGGCCTGGCCCGAGGTGCCGACCCGGTTCCTGCTGTGCCGTCAGGACCGCCTCTTCCCCGCACCGTTCCTGCGCTCCGTGGTGGCCGAGCGCCTGGGGATGGCGCCCGACGAGATGCCGGGCGGGCACTTCCCGATGCTGTCCCGCCCGGCCGAGCTGGCCGGCCGGCTGGAGGGCTACAGCCGGCCGGCCGCGAGGTGAGGACGACCTCGTACACGGGCCCGCACGCACCGGCCCGCACCAGCTCGTCCGCACGAACCGGCCCGTTCAAGTCGGCTTGTGAAAGCCGGTTTCACAGGCCGGTCCGTTTCACCGCACTCTCGCTCCGCGCTCGCCCGCTCGACCGGCCGGGCGCCTCAACGCTCCTTCACGGCCCGCGTTTCCAACTGGGGAAGGTGGGCCAGGGCGGTGATCACCGGCACCGGGAGGTACGTGGGCCACTTGGGCCGGGTGGCCAGGTAGGCGAAGTATCCGAGGGAGCGGCTGGCCTGCACCTCGTCAGACGTCTCCGCCTGGTACACCAGCCGGCAGCGGCCCGATGCGCTCCTGGCGCGCTGCCACAGCGCCGGCGCGGGCTTCCGCTCCGCCTCGGTCCGCGGGGTGAAGATCCGGTCGCCGAAGTCCGACCAGGCGAACGGCGTGCTGTCCGCCCAGTCCTTGTTGATCACCCGCTTCATCTCCGCCGCCCGCTCCTCGTCGGTGGAGCCCCAGGACGACGGCACGTTGGTGATCAGTCCGACGGGGATGTGGCGGGCACGCAGCGCGCGCAGATACCGGGCGGCTCCCGGCATGTAATGGATGCTCTTGTCCTCGGCCGTGTGCACCAGCGTTTCGCCGAGGTCGAAGTACACCACGGCGCACCCGCCGCCCCGGCCTCCTTCCGAGGTGGTGCGCGGTACGCCTTCGGCGGCTCCCGCGGTCGGCACGCTTAACGCTGCCGCACCGCCCAGGGCGAGCAGGGTGCGCCAGGTGGCTCTGCGCGCGGATGTCTTCTTCATGGAGATGCCTTTCCCGTAGGGGGGCATCCGATCGTACGCGCCATGTGCACGTCATCGGTGGGTTCGGTGCGGTCCGGCCAATGGATCTCGGCCGTCCTCGCGACCATGACGGTGGCGGACGGCAGCGCGGCGTCAGCGAGCCGACAGTGCGGACGGAGAGGCTCGTTCCCGCTCGTCCGCACCACCGACGACCGCGCCGGCCGCACGCCGACGGCGCCCGACCGGTTGCCGTCGAATCGCGGCGACGCCGTGGCGAACGCCCACGGACGGGGCGGACGGGTGTACCACAGCAGTGACCGGTACACGTACCACCAGATCGGGAGCACGATGTCGCCCTCCACCTCGCCCCGCCGCGCACGCCACCTCGCCGCCGTCGTGCTGGCGGCCGCCTGTGCCGTCGCGCTCTGCGCATGCGACAAGAACATGGCCGACCACGCGAGGGGCCCGTCGCCCGCGGCCTCGTCCGACACCGGCTCCGGCTCGGCCTCCGGCGGGACGGGCGGCAACGGCCGGCCCACCGCGGCGCAGAGTGCCGCCTCAGCGGCCGGCTCGGCCGGCCGCTGCCGGGCCGCGTCGATGCGGATGAGCCTGGGCCGGCCCGACCAGGGGGCCGGCAACATCCGCTATGCGCTGGTCTTCACCAACAGCGGCAAGCAGTCCTGCACCCTGCGGGGCTACCCGGGCGTCTCGCTCCTGGCCAGGGACGGCCAGCCGGTCGGAAGGCCGGCGGGCCGTGAGGGCGGCGCGGGCAGGGCCGTCACCCTCGCGCCAGGTGCCAGTGCCCACGCGGTGCTGCACACCGTCAACGAGGGGATGAAGGGCTCCGGCTGCTGGAAGGGCGCGGACCTGGTGCAGGCATACCCGCCGGGCTCCAAGGAGTCGATGACCACGCGTGGCTCCGGCCTGCGGGTGTGCGGCAACGAGTTCACGGTCAGCACGCTGTCACCCGCCGCCGGGTAGCTGCCGGCCCCCTTCCCTCGACGGCCAACCCTCCTCGTATCTCACGAGGGTTGGCCGTCGTGGTCTTCCCGCCCGTGGTGTGGCGACGGGCCCGCTGGGCAGACGCGCCATGCGGCACGGAGTACGCCGACCCTTGTCCCGATCCCCCACGTCGATCCATAAGGGCACCATGACCACTTCCCGTAAGTTCCCCCCGATGCTGGCCGTAGCGGTGTTCCTCGCGCTGGCGCTCTCGGGCCTGCAGCCCCACGACCGGACCACCTGGGTCATGGAGACCTGCTGGGTGATGGTCGGCCTGCCGCTGCTGGTCGTGGTGTGGCGGCGGTTTCCGCTCAGCCCGCTCCTATGCTGCCTGCTCGCCGTACACGCGCTGGTCCTGATCGTCGGCGGCCACTACACCTACTCCGAGGTCCCCTTGGGCCACTGGCTGCAGGACGCCCTGGACCTCTCGCGCAACCCCTACGACCGGATCGGGCACCTGATGCAGGGCTTTGCGCCCGCCATCCTGGTCCGCGAACTCCTGGTCCGCACCTCCCCGCTGCGCGGCAGCGCCTGGCTGGCCCCGCTGACGGTGTGCGCCTGCCTGGCCTTCAGCGCGTTCTTCGAGATGATCGAGTGGTGGAGCGCACTGGCCGGCGGGTCGGCGGCCGACGCGTTCCTCGCCACCCAGGGGGATCCGTGGGACACCCAGTGGGACATGGCCTGCGCGCTCCTCGGGGCGATCGTCTCGCTGCTGCTCCTCAGCCGCGTCCACGACCGTCAGCTCGCGCGCTACGGCACCGTCGTGGAGGAGCAGCGGAGCACGGAACGGCAGGCCGTCTGACCGTGCTCCGGGCGGGCTTCGTCACCGTGGCGGCGACGCGGACGGCCGCCGCTCGCTGACGTGCCCTCAGGTCCGGGCGGAGAAGGGGCACTCCCAGTCCGCCGGCTTGCGCCGGCCCGAGTAGCGCCGGGCCTCGGAGAGCTGCTCGTACTCCACGAGGTTGGGGTTGATGTTGCCCTGCAGCTCGATGTCCTGCTTGCGGATCTTCTCCTGCAGGCGGTCCCACAGGCCCGCGGCCTTTATTCGGTCGAACTGGGCGTGGGAGTTGAAGGCGAGCATCGGGAAGGGCGGACGGCGGCCGATGCGGCTGTGTGTCTCGTGCAGTCCGATCACGAAGAAGGGGTGCCCGGCGACGCTGTACGCGAAGGCGCCGGACGCCGGATCGCGGTCGTAGCCCTCGGCCCAGGGGTGCGTGAGGCTGTCGTAGTCGTGCACGGCCTGCAGCTGCTGCCACAGCAGCGTCTCGAACTCGACCTCCGAGACGTTCAGCGGGCCCGAGAAGGTGGCCACGAAGCTGGTGAAGGGCTTGGCGGCCCAGTCCACCGCCTCCACGTACGTCTGAAGATCGGCCGCCATCAGCCGGGCCGCCTCGTCATCACCGAACCACGTGTAATGGCGATGGGTGATGCCACCCTGTCGCCATGCCGAACGGCCGGCCAAGCAGGGGAAGGCATCGCCGAGCAGGAAGCGACCGACGTCGGCGGCGGCGTCAACTTCGGTGGCGGCGGAGGCGTCAACCGTCATGTTCGTGACCTTCGGTGAGTGGGGCAATACCCCTGGTGGGGGCCCTGCAGTGGTGGGACCCTGGCAGTCAAGATCGGGCGGGGCCGGTTCGTCAAGACTCGGCCGTGTCACCCCCTTCCGACTGCCCTCACCGACGGCTCAAGCGCCGCTTTCGCTGCGTTATGTCCGAATCTGGCCGTGGCGTCGCCGCGGCGTCGGACAGCTCGCTCTCACTGCAGGGCTTCTTGTCGATCTTCATCGTCTCAGACGATCTGCCGTCTGAGCGCCGGGGTGGGTCCCGGCGGCGCCACGCCCCGCGCCGCCCGGCCCCTTCTGCGGCGAGCGACCGCTCGCCCGCGCGGCCCCGGTCAGGCTCGGGCGGGCGCGGCCTCCTCGGCGGCCTCCGCGGCGTCGGCCGCGCGCTCCTTGGTGCCCTCCTGGGCAGCGCCCGGGAGGGAGTAGAAGACGCTCCTGCCCTGCTTGCTGCGGTGCGCCAGGCCCTTGGCGACGAGCGAGGTCTCCAGGGTGTTGCGCACGGCGGTCTCCGGTGCCGTGTGGTCCGGATGCTCCTGTGACAGCAGCTTCGTCAGCTCGGTCACCGTGCGCGGCTGCTGGTCGAGGAGGGCGAGCACGCGGTCGGCGCGGGTGGCGTTGCGCTGGCGGGCCTTGCCCCGGGCCGGCGTGGCCTTCCGCGCCTTCTTCGCGCTCCCCGCGGGCTTGGCCGGGGCCTTCTTTGCCGGCTTGCCCTTCGGCGCGGCGGGCTTCGCGCGCCGCGCCGCGGGCACGGTCGCCGGCTTCGCCGCCGTGGTGCCGGTCTCCGGGGGCTGCGGCGCGACGGCCCTCTTCTGGGGGCCCGTTTCGAGGTGCTGCTGGAGGTCCTCCAGCTTCGCCCGGAGCTTCTGCAGTTCGTCGATCTCCTTCGCGATGCTCTTCAGCTTGGCAGCCACCTGCACGGCGAATTCCGAGTCTGACATGAAAAAGCCTGCTCTCTCTTGCCTGATCGATCTGCGGTTGGCTGGATGTTACTCATCTCGCCCCGCAATTAACCCGGTACCGCTCTCTTTCATCGCCGCGCACGGCGCTCCGGCGGTCGGCTCCACGGCCGAACATTCCCACCGTCATGGGGTGTTCGGATGCTGCCCAACCCTTCTGTCGCAGCCAAGAAAAGGGACTTGAATGAGCCATACGAGCCGTGAATACGCTCCCACGCACGGTCAACGCGGGTACGGAACTCCGTCCGGTTGTCACTCCTTTGAGTCCTTCCGTCGGTGGCGCGGTTCGCCGGCGTCTCGTGCGGAAATGTGAGGTTGTTCGGTGGGGGCGGGCCGGTGCGCATGACGGCCTGTCACCCCATCCCGATCCGCCGCTCGGTGATCCCCGAAGGCGGGCGTGGCGGACATCCCCGGACACCTCCCACCCTATGCGTCACTTCGGTGACTTGAGTAGGCAACCTTTTCGTGGTGCGACTCCTCCTACATAAGGCGCAGGTGTGCTCATGTACGCATATCTGCGTGCACACTCCCGCACGCCATGAGTCATGCACGGCCTGAACATGGCGAACGTCAATCTGTGCCGCCCAGGCGGCACTTGGGACACGAGAGGTCTGCTGAATGAACATTCGCCGCACGCTGACGGCCGCCGCAGCGGCTGCCGTGATAGCGCCTGCCGCCGTACTGGCCGGTCCCACCGCCGCGTTCGCGACGGAGGCGGTGCCCAAGGCCGGCCCCCGCACGCCCGCCTCTCCCGGCTCCGCCGATGCCGCGACTCCGGCGGAGCGGTTAGCGGGGACCACCGGCGCGGGTGGTGCCACCGGCAGGGGCAAGGACGCCGGTGATTCCGATGGCGCGGGTCAGTCCTGTGCGTTCGAGTCCGACCAGTTGCAAGCGGCCGTCCACGGGCTGCCGCGCCGGCTGGTCGCGGGCGGTGCCTGGACCCCCTTCTCCATGACGCTCACCAACACCACCGGCAAGCCCCTGGAGGAGGTCCAGCCCTTCCTGCTGGTGTCCTCCGCCGAAGATGTCGACCGGCCGTACTGGGAGCTGGAGACCGAGTACCGCGACGCCAGGACGGGGCGGTGGAAGACCTTCCACGACGCGGCGCCCGAAGACCTGTTCGGCTTCTTCGCCATCGGTCCGCGCAGCACCCTCACGCTCCAACTGCGCACCCGCGCGGTCAAGGACGCCAAGCCCGGCGCCGGGTACGCGCTCGCCGCCGGCGACTACCGCAACCGCGACGGCTCCTGCGGTTCGGCCAAGGAAGCCTGGTACGACGTCACCCTCCTCCCCGCGGGCACGAAGCCGACGCAGCCCCCGGCCGACAAGCCGGGAGGCACGGCCGAGCCCGGTAAGGGCGCCGCGTCCGGTGGCGGTACGGGTGGTTCCGGCTCCACCGGTGGCCTCAGCCCGCAGGGCGGCGCCGAGCTCGCCGCGACCGGCTCCTCGTCCGCGACCCCGGCGGTCGCGCTCGCCGGCGGAGCCGCGATGGCGGTCGGCGCGGGCGCGGTCATCGGCGTCCGCCGCCGGAAGGGCGCGGCCGGTCCGGGCGCCGCGGACCTCCCCGCGTAAACCCGCCGGTCCTCCCAGAACCCGTTCTCCCAGAACCCGTTCTCCATGAACCTGTCGACCCAAGGACCCACGGCCTCGGAACCCCATGACATGGGCAACACGGCTCAAAGGGTCCGACGACCCAGGAAAGAGATCTTCATGAAGCTGCGCCGCGCCCTGTCGGCCACGGCCGCGACGGCCGCCCTGCTCCCCGTGGTGATGACCGCCGCCCCCGCCGCCCAGGCGGCCCCCGCCGCGGAACTCCCGAAGTGCTCCGACCTCGACACCGGGGAGCAGCACCACACCTTGGTGGGCCGCTCGTTCGGCATACCCAAGTCGATCACCCTCGGCACGCACTGGACGACCTACACCGCCACGCTCACCAACGCCTCGGCGAAGGAGCTGAAGTCGTTCGTACTCAGCGCCAAGCTGGGCAGTTATGTCTACAACGAGGGCGAGCGCGACCTGAGCCCGTACGGCGACCTGCAGTACTGGGACACCTCGCAGCGCGCCTGGAAGACGCTGCGCCAGGCCGACGGAAAGGCCGGCGGCATCCTTCCCGGTCCGAAGACGCTGAAGCCCCGTGAGTCCGTCCACGCGCAGCTGCGGTTCAGGGTGAGCAAGGACCTGCCCCTGGACCACGCGTACGACGCGTTCACCGGCCTCACCGGCAGCTTCACCGACCGCTACCGCGACACGGACTGCACGGCCGGCGTCGACGAGGTCGGCGGCTTCTACCCCCGCAAGGGCTGACGCCCACGGGGCTGCCGCCGTCGCGGCCCGACGGCGGCAGCCCCCGCCCCCGGACAGGTGCCTCGGCGAGACCCCCGGATGGCCCAGCATCACATGCCGCCCACCGCCACCGGCTGTAGGACGGAACCCGTACGACACAAGCGGCAGGACACCATCCACGGGTGCGGCGACGGGAGGAGGGCCGGCGGTGAACGTCGTCGTCGATCTCAATCGATGTCAGGGCTATGCGCAGTGTGCCTTCCTCGCTCCCCGCGTGTTCACCCTGCACGGCGAGGAGGCCCTGCTGTACACCCCGGCCGTCCCGGAGGAGCAGCAGGACGCCGTGCTCCGGGCCGCCGCGGCGTGCCCGGTGCAGGCGATTCTCGTGGGCGAGGAGGCGGGCGCCGATGCGGGGTGAACCGCGCGACGGCCGCATCGTCGTCGTCGGTGCGTCGCTCGCGGGGCTGCGGGCCGCCGAGACGCTGCGCGACGAAGGGTTCGCCGGCTCGCTGACGCTCATCGGGGAGGAACCGCATCCCCCGTACGACAGACCGCCGTTGTCCAAGCAGGTGCTGCTCGGAAAGGCACCGGCCGACCGGACGGGGCTGCCGCGGCGGCGCCCCGTGGACGCCGAGTGGAGACTCGGGGTGCGCGCCACGGGGCTCGATCCGGTCGGGAAGGAGGTGCTCCTCGCCGACGGCGGGAAGGTCCCCTTCGACCGGCTGCTGATCGCCACCGGCACCCGCGCCCGGCCCTGGCCGAAGCCGGCCGAGGCCGCCCTGGACGGGGTGTTCACCCTGCGCACCAGCGAGGACGCCGGCCGGCTTGCGGAGCGCCTCGACGCCGGGCCGGGCCGGGTCCTGGTCATCGGCGCCGGCTTCACCGGCTCGGAGATCGCTTCCGCCTGCCGGGAGCGGGGCCTCGCGGTGACCGTCGCGGAGCGGGGCCCGGCGCCCCTGGTCGGTGCGCTCGGCGGCACGCTGGGGGCCCTCGCCGCGAAACTGCAGCGCGCGCACGGCGTCGATCTGCGCTGCGGGGTGACGGTCACCGCGCTGGAGGGCGACGGCCGGCTCACCGGCGCGCAGTTCTCCGACGGCACCCGCATCGACGCCGATGTCGCCGTGGTGGCCCTCGGCGCCGTCCGCAACACCGAGTGGCTGGCCGAGTCCGGACTCGCCGCCGGCCCGCGGGGAGTGACCTGTGACGCGGGCTGCCGCGCCTTCGACATGTACGGGATCGTCACCGACGACATCTTCGCCGCCGGCGACGTGGCCCGGTTCCCGCACCCGCTCTTCGAGTACCAGCTGCTTTCCCTGGAGCACTGGGGCAACGCGGTCGCCCAGGCCGAGGTCGCGGCCCACAACATGGTCAATCCGGGACCGCGCCGGCGCCCGCATCTGACGGTTCCGGCGTTCTGGTCCGGCCAGTTCGGCCTCAACATCAAGTCGGTCGGCGTCCCCACCTTCTCCGACCAGGTCGTCATCGCGCAGGGGTCGCTCAAGGACGCCCGGCTGGTGGCCGTCTACGGATACCGGGGGCGGGTCACGGCGGCGGTGAGCGTGAACCAGGCCAAGGCACTGGAGTACTACCAGCGGCTGATCGAGACGGCGGCGCCGTTTCCCCCCGCCCAGGGGGCCGCCGACCAGATCGAGTCCCCGGAGCCCGTCCCCTCCGACGTACCGGATCCGAAGATGCTGTCGCACGGTCCGACCGTCGCGCTCACCGGCCATCTGCCGGACCGGCGCCTGACCCTGGTGCAACCGGCCCGCTGAGACCGCCACTCCATAGCGATGAGGAGCCCCCGCGCATGGCTGCGGACACCCTGTTCCACCGGATCACCGACTACGCCCACCGCGCCGACCCCTACCCCCTCTACGCCGAACTCCGCGAGGAAGGGGTGGTGCGGCAGGAGGACGGCAGCTACCTGGTCGGGACCTATCACGAGATCGAGGCCCTGCTGCACGATCCGCGCATCAGCTCGGACCGCCGCAAGCGCACCGTCCCGGACGAGACCGCCCTCGCCGAACAGGGGCTCCCGCCGGCCTTCATCGGACTCGACGACCCCGAACACCACCGGCTGCGAAGCCTGACGATGCGCTCCTTCGGTCCGCCCCACACGCCGGACCGGATCTCCGGCATGCACGACGAGATCACCCGCATCGTCAAGGACCTCCTCGGCACCTTCCCCGGCAAGGAACGCCTCGACGTCGTCGACGACTTCGCCTACCCGCTGCCCGTCACGGTGATCTGCCGTCTCCTGGGCGTGCCGATCGAGGACGAACCACGCTTCCGTGCCTGGTCGGACGACATCGTCGCGGGCATCGACCCCACCCCGGGGGAGGACCCCGAAGCGCGCCCGCGAGCCGCCGTCGAGGCCCGGAAGGAGATGGGCCTGTACCTCGGGGAACTCGCCGAGAAGCGCCGGGCCCACCCGTCGGACGACATGCTCTCCGCGTTCGTCGGCGACGGCTCCGGCGGGCAGCTGACGCCGCTCGAAATCATGACCACGTCCGTGCTGCTGCTCATCGCCGGCCACGAGACCACCGTCAACCTGATCACCAACGGGGTCCTCACCCTGCTGCGCCACCCCGAAGAGCTGGCACGCCTGCGCAGCGACCCCGCCCTGATGCCCAGGGCGGTGGAGGAGCTGCTGCGCTACGAGCCGCCCGTCCACATGCTCCCGCAGCGCACGCCGTTGGCCGACATCGAGGTCGCGGGCGTCACCGTCCCCAAGGGCGCGCCCCTCATCCTGATGCTCGCGTCCGGCAACCGCGACCCCCGCAGGTTCCGCGACCCCGACCGCTTCGACCCGGCCCGCGAGGACAACCAGCACCTCGGCTTCGGCAGCGGCATCCACAGCTGTTTCGGCGCTCCCCTCGCCCGCCTGGAGGCGCAGATCGCCCTCCACGGACTTCTCCAGCACCTCGACGCCCCCCGCCTGCTGGAGGACCCGCCCCCTTACCGCCGCAGTCCCGTGCTGCGCGGCCCCCGCCACCTGCTCATCGAGGACGGGCGGTCCGGCGGGCGAGAGCGGCGGTAGCGCGGGTTCTCACCGGTGCCCCGTCCGTTCGCCCCCGGCGGCCGGGCCGTCGGGAAAATGCCTGGCCCGTCGACGGAGTCGGTTGCGATCATGGGGAGTTCGTCTGCCCCGCCTGTCGTGAGGATGCCCTGATGGTGCCTGCTGTTCCCGCCGGTCCCGCGGATCCGACCGTGTTGCATCCGATGCCCGAGCAGCCGCGGGTGGTGCTGTTGAAGCCGTTGGTGACCTCGCCGCTGATCGAGGTGGGGGAGTTCACCTACTACGACGACCCGGACGATCCGACGGCGTTCGAGACCCGCAATGTGCTGTACCACTACGGGCCGGAGAAGCTGGTCATCGGGAAGTTCTGTGCGCTGGGGGAGGGGGTGCGGTTCGTGATGAACGGGGCCAACCACCGGATGGACGGGCCCTCGACGTTCCCCTTCCCGATCATGGGCGGTTCCTGGGCCGCGCACTTCGACCTGATCACCGGGCTGCCCGGCCGGGGCGACACCGTGGTGGGCAACGATGTCTGGTTCGGCTACCGGGCCATGGTGATGCCCGGTGTCCGGATCGGCCATGGCGCGGTCATCGCGTCCGGCTCCGTCGTCGTCGACGACGTTCCGGACTACGGGGTCGTCGGCGGCAACCCCGCCCGCCTGATCCGCCGTCGCTTCGACGACGCGGACATCGCCCGGCTGCTGGAAGTGGCCTGGTGGGACTGGCCGCTCGACCACCTCACCGCACACCTTCCGGCGGTCATGTCCGGCAGCGTCGACGCGTTGGAGGCGGCCCGCCCCGGGGAGCGGTGACCGCGTCGCGGGGCGGGCCGGGCGGTCCGCGGGCGTGCCCGGCCGGGTTCAGGGGGTCGGCAGGCCGGGCCCGGTGCAGTGGACGTCGGTTCGCGGGACGGTTCCGTCGAGCAGGTACGCGGCGGCCGTGCCGTCCACGCAGGCGTTGCCGCGGCTGGCGAACACGCCGTGGGAGTAGTCGTCGTGCAGGGAGACGAGCCGCGAGCCGGGCAGGCGCCGTTGCAGTGCCAGGGCGCCCCGGACGGGGGTGACGGGGTCGTGCGTGGAGGCGATGAGCAGGACGGGCGGGGCGTCGGGGCTGCCGAGCGGTGTGCGGCGTGCGGGACGGTGGTGCCAGTAGGCACACACCGAGGCTTCCACACCGGTGAGCACCGGTTGCGGGTCGAGGCGGCGTATCCGTCGGATGTCGGCGGTGACGCGGGCGGGTGCCGGTGCCGGTCCGTCGGCGCACTTGACGGTGCGGTTGGCGGCCTCGTAGGTGCGTGAGGCGGCGCCGTCGAAGGGCTCCGCCGGGCGCAGCGGGCCGGTGGTCCCGTCGCGCAGATACGTCCGCAGGCCGTCGGCGAGGCCCGTCCAGCGTTCGGCGCGGCCCAGCGCGCGGTACACGGCGCGGTCGAACTCCGCGGCACCGAAGCCGTCCACGGGATGCTTCGCGAGACCGTCCCGCACCCGCTGGTAGGCGGTACGCACCGCCGCGCCGTCGGCACCGAGCGCGAAGCGCCGGTGGTGCCCGGCGGCCCAGGCGAAGAACACGTCCCGCTGCCGGATCAGCGCCCGGCCCTGCACGAGGTCGAAGTCGTACCACGACCAGGGGCCGACGACGCTGTCCAGCACCATCCGGCCGACCCGCTGCGGGAAGAGGGCGGCATAGGCCGCGCCGAGGTAACTGCCGTACGAGACGCCGAGGAAGCCGATCCGGGGTTCGCCGAGCGCCGCGCGCAGGGCGTCCATGTCGCGGGCGGTCTCGGTCGTCGACAGGTGCGGCAGGGCGTCCGCGACGCCGCGGGCGCAGTCGTCCGCGGTCCTGCGGAGGGTGGCGAGGTGGGCCTTCTCGGCGGGCCGGCTCGCCGGGACGGGGTCCGGCGCGGGGGCGTCGAAGAGGCCGCCCATCGGGCCGCAGTCGGCGGGGGCGCTCGCGCCGGTGCCGCGGGGGTCAAAGCCGATCACGTCGTACGCCCGCCGTACGCGTTCCGGCAGTTTGGCGCGCTTGGTGACGGCATAGGGCAGGCCCGAGCCGCCGGGACCTCCGGGGTTGACCAGCAGGACGCCCCGTCGGTCGGACGCCGGTCCCGAGGCGCGGACCCGGGAGACCGCGATGTCGAGGTGCTTGCCGTCCGGGCGGTCCCGGTCCAACGGCACGCTCAGGCGGCCGCATTCGACGTGTGCGGGCGCGGGCGGGTCCGGTACGGAGTCCGGGCAGGGGCCGAAGCGGAGGGCGGCGGCCGGGGGAGTGGCGTGCACGGGGGCCGCGGGGAGCAGGGCGGCGGTGGCCGTCAGGGCGCAGAGCAGGCCGGTGCGGCGGAGGGCAGGAAGCACGGATTTCGCCTTCGGGAGTGCGGCGGAGGGGCCGCTGAGCGGATGTAGCGATGAAAATGATTATCGTTTACAGTAATGGCCGGTCAAGCCCGGCGGTCTCGTCATGCCGCGGCATCACCGTCACCCACCGCCGCCACCCGTGCGGACAACGCTTGCGAAGAAGGGACACCGTGGCTCATCTGCTGATGGTCGAGAGCTGGGTCGGAGCGATGAGCAGGCTGCTGCCACGCGCGATCCGTGAGGGCGGGCACGAGTTCACCTTCCTCACCCGCGACCTGCACCACTACCTGCGCACCGCCCCCGAGGGCACCGCCCACCCCCTGCTCGGCGCCCGCCATGTGCTGACCGCCGACACCAACGACCTCGCCACACTGCTGCCCTACGTGGCGCGGCTGCAGCCGGCGCTCGGCTTCGACGGGGTCCTCACCTCCTGCGACTACTACCTCCCGACCGCCGCCCGGATCGCCGCCCGCCTCGGCCTGCCCGGCCCGGCGCCCGAGGCCGTCGAGAACGCCTGCCGCAAGGACGCCACCCGCCACCTGCTCGCCGCCGCGGGGATACCCGGGCCGCGCTACGCGGTCTGCGCGGACCGCTCCGAAGCCGCCGCCGCGGCCGCGGAGATCGGCTATCCGCTGGTGCTGAAGCCGGTCGACCTGTGCGCGGGGATGTTCGTCCGGCGCGTCGACGACGAAGCGGAGCTGATCCGCGCCTGCCGCGCGCTCGACGGCTTCCCCGTCAACGCCCGAGGGCAGCGCAGGGCGCCCGTGATCCTCCTCGAAGAGCTGCTCCACGGCCCCGAAGTCAGCGTCGAGACCGTCACCTTCGACGGCGGCACCGAGGTGATCGGGATCACCGACAAGAGCGTCGGCGGGGCACCGGCCTTCATCGAGACCGGCCACATGTTCCCCGCGGCGCTGCCGGCGGCCGACGCGACGGCCGCGCAGGAGACGGCCGTCCGGGCGATCGAGGCACTCGGGCTCGACGGCGTCGTCGCGCACACCGAGATCAAGCTGACGCCGGACGGCCCCCGCCTGGTCGAGGTCAACCCCCGCCCCGCGGGCAACCGCATCACCGAACTGATCCGCCACGTCACCGGCATCGACACCGCCGCCGCCTGTGTGGACGTCGCCCGGGGACAGCGGCCCGACCTGCGGACACGGGAGACCGGACTGCGCAGCGCGGCCATCGGTTTCGTGGTGCCGCAGACCGCCGGCGTGCTGGAGGCGGTGGACGGCGCCGACCTCGTGGGCGCGGCGCCGGGAGTACTGGAACTCCAGCTCGCCGAGCCCGGCACGGCCGTCAAGGAGGCCGGCAGCAACAACGCCTACCTGGGACACGTCATGGCCGGTGACGCCGAGGGCCCGGACGCGCGCCGGCGCGTCGAGGCGCTGCTGTCCCAGCTGCGCCCGCGGGTGGTGAACCGATGAACCCGCTCGTCACCCGCACCCCGGACCCCGACGCCCCCGTCCCCGCCGCTCCGTTCGACGCCCCCGCCGCTTCCTACGACGACCTCGTGGCCCGCGTCCTGGACGGCGAGTTCGGGCCCGCCCCGCGCAGCCACCGGATCTCCGTCGCCTTCAGCACCCGCCAGGCCGTACGCCATGACGGCCGCGGCGGCGGCTACCGCAACGAGGTGCTGAGCCTGCGGCTCGCGGCGGCGGTCGGCTCCTGCGCCGTGGAGCCCGGAGAACTGCCGGACGCGGCCGTCGAGGACTGCGTCGGCGCGGACCTCGCCCACCTCCTGGAACACGAGCTGCGGCCCGTGCGGGTGGCCGCCCTCGACGCGTATCTGATGCACGTACGCCCGCACACGCCCGCGAACGGCGCCCGGCCCTGGTCGCTGCCCGCCGGGTCGTCGCTGCGCAAGTCGCGGGCCAGGGCGCGGGCGGTCACCGCCCTGGTCGATGCCCCGCCCGGCGCCCGGGTGCTCGTGGTCGGCGTCGTCAACTCGCTGCTGGAGGCGCTGCGGGAGCGCGGAATGCCGTACGTGCCCTGCGACCTCAAGGGCGGCACGACGGAGTGGGGCGAGCCCGTACGCACCGACGCGCTCGCCGAGGCGGAGCGCTGCGACGCGGTCCTCGCCTCCGGCATGACGCTCGGCAACGGCAGCTTCGAACCGCTGCGGGAACACGCCCGGCGCCACGGCAAACCTTTGGTGATGTTCGCCCAGACCGGCAGCGCGGTACTGCCGCGGTTCCTCGGCTCGGGGGTCAGCGCGGTGTGCGCCGAGCCCTACCCGTTCTTCTGGCTCGACGGCGGACCGGGGCTCATCCACCGCTACGGCACCACGGCACCGGGAGCCGCCCGGTGACCACCGCCGTCGCACCGCCCACCGGCAACCGCGCACTCCTCGGCCTGCTCGGCCGCACCCCGCTCGCCCGCGTCACCACCGACCTGCCCTGCCCGCACCCCGGCTTCTGGGCCAAGCTCGAAGGGCTCGGCGCGGGCGGCATGAAGGCGCGAGCCGCCGTCTCGATGCTGCTCGGCGCCGAGGAACGCGGCGAACTGCGCCCCGGCGCCCCCGTCGTGGAGTCCACCTCCGGCACCCTCGGCGTCGGCCTGGCCTTCGCGGGACAGGCACTCGGCCACCCCGTCGTCCTGGTCGGCGACACCGAACTGGAACCCTCCATGCGCCGCCTGCTGCGCACCTACGGGGTCCGGCTCGAACTGGTCGACCGGCCCGCGGCCGAGGGCGGCTGGCAGGCCGCCCGGCTCGCCCGGCTGCGGCACCTGCTCGCCGAACTCCCCGGCGCCTACTGGCCCGACCAGTACAACAACCCCGACAACGTGGCCGGCTACGCCTCCCTCGCCGCCGAGATGGCAGCCGAACTCGACCACCTCGACGTCCTGGTGTGCAGCGTCGGCACCGGCGGCCACAGCGCCGGAGTCGTCGCCCCGCTGCGCCGGCACTGGCCGCGGCTGCGCCTGATCGGCGTGGACGCCACCGGATCGACCATCTTCGGCCAGCCCGCCAGGGCCCGGCTGATGCGCGGCCTCGGCAGCAGCATCCACCCGCGCAACGTCGCCTACGACGCGTTCGACGAGGTGCACTGGGTCGGCCCGGCCGAGTCCGCCGCCGCCTGCCGCAGGCTCGCCGCCGGCAACTTCGTCAGCGGCGGCTGGAGCACCGGCGCCGTCGCCCTCGTCGCCGCATGGGCCGCCCGCGTCCACCCCGGAGCCGTGGTCGCCACGGTCTTCCCGGACGGGCCGCAGCGCTACCTGGGCAGCGTCTACGACGACGACTTCACCACCGCCCACGGCCTGGACCTGACCCGCGCCGCCGCCCGGCCCGTCGAGATCCCGCACCCGCGGGCGGCGGAGGCGACCGGATGGACACGCTGCCGCACGGTCGCCGACCCGCTCGCACCCCCGGCCGCCGAAGGCCGCCAGGACCCTCCCGCCACCCCGCTCCCCGCCGCGACCGGCCCCCGCCCCGTCCCCACCGCCCCCGCCGCGGAGTCCCCCCGAACCGCCCGCCGCACCACCCGGAAAGAAGCCCCGTGAAGGTCAGCCAGCGCACCGTACGACTCGCCCTCAGCGAACCGCTGCGCATATCCCGCTCCACGATGGCGGCCCGCGACGCCGTCTGGCTCGCCGTCGAACACGACGGCCGGCACGGCCACGGAGAAGCCGTCACCAGCACCTACTACGGCCTGGACACCGCCACCCTCGGCCGGCTGCTGCACACGGCCGGACGCGAACTCGCCCGCTGCACCGACCCCGAGAGCGCGCTCGACGCGCTGCGCGCGGGCGATCTGCCCGCACCCGGCACGCCCCCGGCGGTGACCGCGGCCGTGGAGTCCGCACTCCTCGACCTCGTCGGCAAGCGCGCCGGCGCCCCCGTCCACCGGCTGCTGGGCAGCACCGCGCCGCCGCGCGCCGCCACCGCCCGCACCCTCGGCATCACCTCCTGCCGCGCGGCCGCGGAACAGGCCGCCCGGCTCGCCCGGCAGGGCTTCTCCGTCCTCAAGCTCAAGGCCGGTGCCCCGGACCCCGAGGACGACCTCGACCGGGTACGCGCCGTCCGCCGCGCCGCGCCGCACGCCCGGCTGCTGCTCGACCCCAACGGCGCCTGGCACCCGGCCCTGGCACAGGACCTGCTGCCCCGCTACGCCGACCTCGGCATCGAGGCCGTCGAGCAGCCCCTCGCCCCCGGCGACCCCGAGACGCTGGCCCGCCTCGCCGCGCGCTCGCCACTGCCGGTCATCGCCGACGAGGACGCCGCCGGCCCCGACGACGCCCGGCGGCTGGCCGGCCGGGTGCACGGCATCAACGTCAAGCTCGCCAAGTGCGGCGGCGTCACCGCCGCACTGCGCATCGCCGACCTGATCGCCGGCAGCGGCACCGACCTGATGCTCGGCTGCCTCACCGCCAGCTCCCTGGGCCTCGCCCCCGCCGTCCACCTCGCCGACCGGGCCCGCTGGACCGACCTCGACGGCCACCTGCTGCTCGCCCACGACCCCTGGACCGGCATCGGCGGCACCGACGGCACGGTGGAGGCCGGCCGGCAACCAGGGCTCGGAGTGCGGCCGGTCCGCGATGCGGAGGCCGCACGGTGAAGATCTGGCACGAGATACGCCGGTTCCCGTTCGCCATCCGCCTGTTGCTCATCAACCAGCTCGGCGTGAACACCGGCTTCTATCTGCTCATCCCGTACCTCGCGGTGCACCTGGGGGAGGACCTGGGGATGTCCGCCGCGGTCGTCGGCATCGTGCTCGGCGTCCGCAATCTGAGCCAGCAGGGGCTGTTCCTCATCGGCGGCTCGGCCTCCGACCGGCTGGGCGCGCGCGGCGTCATCATCGCCGGCTGCGCACTGCGCACCGTCGGCTTCGGGCTCTTCGCGCTCGGCGACGGCCTGGCCGTACTCGTCGCCGCGTCCGTCCTCAGCGGGCTCGCCGGCGCGCTGTTCAACCCCGCGGTCCGCGCCTACCTCGCGCAGGCGGCGGGCGACCGCAAGGCCGAGGCCTTCGCCCTCTTCAACGTCTTCGCGACCACCGGAGCCCTGGTCGGGCCGCTGCTCGGCAGCGTCCTGCTGCTCGTCGACTTCCGGGCCGCCGCGCTCACCGCCGCCGCCCTCTTCGCGCTGCTCACCGTCGCCCAGGCCCTGGTGCTGCCGCCCTGTACGGTCGCCCCGGCCGAGAACAGCGTCCTCGGCGACTGGCGCGAAGTGCTCGGCAACCGCGTCTTCCTGGCCTTCGCCCTGGCCATGGTCGGCATGTTCACCCTGCAGAACCAGCTCTATCTGCTGCTGCCCGACGGCGCCCGGCGGGCGACCGGCTGGGACGGCGCGGCCGGTCTCGTCTTCCTCGTCGGAACCGTCGCCAACCTCGCGCTCCAGCTGCGGATCACCCGCGCACTCAAGGGACGTGGCGACCGGGCGCGGTGGATCTGCGCCGGGCTCGCGCTGATGGGTCTCGCCTTCCTCCCGCCGATGGCCGTCGCCGGACCGGCACCGCCGCCCGCCGGCCCCGGCGCCGCCGCGCTGCACGCACTGCCCGTCCTGGCCGGGGCGCTGCTGCTCTACCTGGGCGTGATGATCGCCCAGCCGTTCGTGATGGAACTGATCCCCGCCTTCGGGCGCGCGGAGCTCACCGGCACCTACTTCGGGCTCTTCTACGTGGTCTCCGGCATCGCCGCGGCGGTGGGCAACACCGTCATCGGCTGGGCCATGGACACCGGCGAGCACACCCGTACGCCATGGCTGCCCTGGGCGTGCGCGCTGGCCTTCGGCCTCGCCTCCGCCGCCGGTGTCGGCTGGCTGCACCGCCTCCGGGCCCTGCCGGGACGGACCACCGAGGAAACGACGGCGGCCACGACGGCGGCCACGACGGCGGGAAAGGCGTGACACTCCCATGGACCCCCGGATGAACCACGAAGCCGCCGCCACCGACGACGGAGCGGCCCGGCCGCGAAACGCAGAAGCCCGGCCGCGCCATGACGCATCCCGGCCGCGCCACGAAGTCCCCCCGCCGCGCCACGAAAACCTGCTGACCGACAACCCCGCGCTCTACGAGGCCCGCTTCCCCGACGACGACCGTCTGGCCGGCCGCTGGGCCGAGGACTGCCTGCGACGCCACGGGGCGGGACCCCGCGTCCTGG
This sequence comes from Streptomyces angustmyceticus, assembly GCF_019933235.1. NCBI lineage: Bacteria > Bacillati > Actinomycetota > Actinomycetes > Kitasatosporales > Streptomycetaceae > Streptomyces > Streptomyces angustmyceticus. The sequence goes on from NZ_CP082945.1 coordinate 8,062,379, forward strand.
ACATCGGCTGCGGCACCGGACGCGACGCCGCCCACCTGCACGCGGCGGGCCGTACCGTCGTCGCGGCCGACCTCTCCGACGCGATGCTCGCGTACGCCCGTACCCACCACCCGGGGCCGGAGCACGTCCGCGCCGACCTGCGCGGCTTCGACCTCCGCACGGAGCCCTTCGACGCCGTCGTCTGCCTGGACAGCGCCCTGCTCTACTGCCACACCAACGCCGAACTCGACGGCTTCCTGGCCTCCTGCCGGCGCAGCCTCGCCCCCGGCGGACTGCTCGTGGCCGAGATGCGCAACGGCGCCTACTTCCTCGGCCGCACCGACCTGCTCGACACCCCGGCCGTCAACGGCTTCACCTGGCGGGGCACCACCCACACCTCCACCACCACCCTCTCCCTCGACCGCGCCGCCCAGCTCCTGCGCCGCACCCGCCGGTGGACCGCCGACGACGGCACCCCGCCGTACGAACAGCGCTCCGCCTGGCGGCTGCTCTTCCCCCAGGAAATCCGCCACCTCCTCGCCACGCACGGCTTCGAGACCCTCGCCCTCCACGACGGGCCGGGCCCGCGGACCGAACCGGCCTGGCAGGAGGGCCTCGGCCCGGGAGAGACCGCCGACCAGGACCGGCTCCACCTCGTCGCCCGGCTGACCGATCCCGGCTGACCGACCCCGGCTGACGCCCCGCCCGCCGCCCCCTCGCCCCGCCCCGCCTCCGCACCCAGCAAGGACACCGCCATGTACGACGGCCCCCTCGACAATCCCCGCTCTCCCGGCCTGCGCCGCCGCGGCTTCCTCGCCGCGGCCGGTGGTGCGGCCGGACTCGGCGCCCTGGCGCTCACCGGATGCACCGGCCCCGCCGGCGCAACCGCCGGCGGTGGCGGCACGCCCCGCCGCGGCGGGAAGCTGCGCGCCGCGTTCGCCGGGGGCGGCGCGAGCGAGACCCTCGATCCGCACCGGGCAAGCCTCTTCGCCGACGCGGCCCGCGCCAAGGCCCTCTTCGACAAGCTCGCCGACTTCGGGGCCGACCTCGCCGCCGAGCCGCGCCTCGCCGCGTCCTGGGAGCCGAACGACCGACTGGACCGCTGGACGGTGCGACTGCGCAAGGCGTCCTTCCACAACGGCAAGCCGGTCACCGCCCGCGACGTCCTCTACAGCTACCGCCGCATCGCCGACCCCCACCAGGCGTTCCGCGCCAGGGCCTCGCTGGAGCCCCTCGACCTCGCCGCGAGCCGGGCTCCCGACCAGCGGACCGTCGAGTTCGCGCTGAAGCGGCCGACCGCCGAATTCCCCAACCTGCTGGCCGCGTTCGGCGCCTACATCGTCCCCGACGGCGCACAGGACTTCGACCACGAGCCGGTCGGCAGCGGCCCCTTCCGCTTCGTCTCCTTCACGCCGGGCCGCTCGGCCCTCTTCCGGCGCAACGACGCCTACTGGGACGGCGCGCCCCACCTGGACGAGCTGGAGTTCCTGGTCGCCAACGAGGAGTCCGCGCGCCTCGACTCGCTGCTGGGCGGCCAGGTCGACTACGCCCACGAGCTGACGCCGACGACGGCCCGCGCACACGAGGGCAGGGGCCAGATCGAGATCGTACGGCTGCGCAACAGCGCCATGCAGTCGTTCGCGATGAAGACCGACCGCCCCCCGTTCGACGACAAGCGGGTGCGCGAGGCGTTCTTCCTCCTCGCCGACCGCAAGGAACTCGTCGACGGCGCGCTGTCCGGCGCCGGGGAGATCGGCAACGACCTGTTCGGCAAGGGCTACGAGTACTACGCGGACGGCCTGCCGCAGCGCGAACCCGACCTGGACCGGGCCCGCCACCTGCTCAAGCAGGCCGGCGCGGAGGGACTCCGGGTCACCCTCGACACCTCCGCCGTCGCGGCCGGCTTCACGGAGGCCGCCGCCATCTTCCGCGACCAGGCCGCCAAGGCCGGAGTGCGGGTGAAGGTGGCGATGGGCGGCAAGGACAGCTACTGGCAGGACACCCTCGACTCCGGAACGCTGTGCTGCTACCGCTCCGGCGCGATGCCCATCGAGTCGCACTTCTCCCAGCGGCTGCTGACCGCCTCCACCACCAACGCCACCCAGTGGCGGCACAAGGACTTCGACGCGCTCTACCAGCAGGCCCAGTCCACCAGGAACACGCAGGACCGGGCCGCCGTCTACGCGCGCATGCAGCGCCGGCTGCACGCCGAGGGCGGCTTCCTGGTCTGGGGCTTCGCCGACTGGATCCTGGGCACCGCCCGCACCGTCCGCGGGGTGGCGCACCGGGCGCCCGCGAACACGCTCGACTGGGCCCGCTTCGACAAGGTGTGGCTCGCGTGACCGGCCTGCGGTCATGGCTGGTGCGCCGGCTGCTGCTCGGCGCCGGGCAGACCGTCGCGGTCGTCCTGCTGGTCTTCGCCCTCACCGAGGCGCTGCCCGGCGACGCCGCGGTGGCCCTCGCCGGAGACCAGCCCGACCCCGGACGGATCGCCGCCCTCCGCGAGACCCTGCACCTCGACCGGCCCGCCCCGGTCCGCCTGGGGGAGTGGGCGGCAGGGCTGCTGCACGGGGACCTCGGCACCTCGCTGACCTCCGGCCGCCCGGTCACCTCCTACCTCGCCGCCGGCTTCGGGCCGACCCTGCTGCTCGCCGCGCTCACCCTCGTCCTGCTGGTGCCGGCCGCCGGCGGCCTCGGCGTGCTGGCCGCCCGCCACGAAGGACGGCTCCCGGACAGGCTCATCAGCGCGGTCACCCTGGCCCTGTACGCCGTACCGGAGTTCGTCCTCGGCGTGCTGCTGGTCGCCGTCCTCGCGCTGCGCCTGGGCTGGCTGCCCCCGACCGCCGTCGGCTACGGCGACGACCTGCTCGCCCACCCCGCGGCGCTGGTGCTGCCCGTCCTGGTCCTGCTGGCCCGGCCGGTGTGCTCCCTGACGCGCCTGGTCCGCGCCGGCATGATCGACGCGCTGGCCTCGCCGTACGTCGCCCACGCCCGCCGCTACGGCGTTCCCGGCACGCGCATCCGTTACGCGCACGCCCTGCCGCACGCCCTGGGGCCCGCCGCCCAGCAACTCGCCCGCACCGTCGACTGGCTGCTGTGCGGCGTCATCGTCGTGGAGGCCCTCTTCGTGATCCCCGGACTCGGCACCGTCCTGATGAACGCCGTGACGGAACGCGACATCCCCGTCCTCCAGGGCCTGGCCGTCGTCTTCGGCTGCACCGCCGTCGTCCTCAACCTGGGCGCCGACCTGGTCACCCACCGCTTCGTGCCCCGGACAGGGGAGGCGGCATGACCCCGCGGCCGACCGGCCGACGCCGGCGCTTCACCCTCGCCCTGCTGCTCCTCGCCGTACCGCTGCTGCTCGCCCTGCTCGGGCCGCTGTGCGCGGGGGAGCCGGGGCCGCGCGCCGCGTCCTTCACCACCGGCGGCGGCCACTGGGCCGGCACCGACTTCGTCGGCCGGGACGTCTGGCGGCAGGTGCTGCTCGGTGGCCGCCCCGTGATCCTGACCGCGCTCGCGGCGACGGCACTGGCCTACGCGGCGGCGCTGCCCCTCGGCCTGGCCGGCGCGCTGACCCACCGCCGGTGGCTGGAAGAGCTGTTGATGCGCCCCCTGGACGTCCTGCTCGCCGTGCCCTCGCTGCTGGTCGTCCTGCTGGTGGCGGCGGTCCTGACGCCCGGCGCCGGCGGGCTCGCGCTCCTGGTGGCGCTGGTCAGCATCCCCGACGCCGCCCGCACCGTCCGGGCCGCCGTCGCGGAGGCGGCCGCCTCGCCCGCGGTCGAGGCGCTGCGGATGCAGGGCGAGACCTGGTGGCGGATCGCCGTCGGCTACGCCGGCCGTTCGGCCCTGCGCACCCTCGCCGCCGACGCCGGGGTGCGGCTGACCGGCGTGCTCTACCTGGTGGCCACGGCCGCGTTCCTCGGCGTCGGCGCCGCACCGGACGCCGCCGACTGGGCGGTGATGGTCGACCGCAACCGGACCGGCATGTTCGTCCAGCCCTGGGCCGTCGCGCTGCCCGCCGCCTTGATCATGGCCCTGACCATGGGCACCAACCTGCTGTGCGACGCCGCACTCGGCAGCGGCGGCGCCCGGCGACGGGGCCGGGCGGACCGGGCAGCGCGGCCGGACCGACCACCAGGTTCGGACCGACCGGACCGATCACCACGACCGGACCACGCGTCAGGGCCCTCGCACCCTGCATCACGGGCCGACCATCTGCCCGGCCCGCGCCTTGACCACCTGTCTGCCCCGCGTCCCGACCACCTGCCCGCCACCGACGACGCCACGGCGGCCCCCGGGACGGGGCGTACCGAGAAGAGCAGCCCATGAACGCCACCGACGCCGCCCACGTCCGAGACCTCCGCATCGAGATCGACGGCCGGGCCCTCGTCGACGGCGTGAGTCTCCGGGTGCCGCCCGGCAGGATCACCGCCCTGATCGGCGCCTCCGGCAGCGGCAAGACCACCACCGGACGCGCCCTGCTCGGCGAGTATCCGCCCGGCGCCGTGGTGACCGGCCGGGTGAGCGTCCCCGACGGCCTCATCGGCTACGTACCGCAGCACCCCGCCACCGTCCTCAACCCCGCCCGGCGGATATCCGCCCTCCTCCAGGACATCGCCCGCACCCAGGTCCGCCACCTGCCCCGCCGCGCCCGCCGCGCCGCCGTCCGGCAACGCGTACTGCGCGCGCTCGACCAGGCCCGGATCCCCGACGGCGAATCCCTGTTGCGCCGCTACCCCCACCAGCTCTCCGGCGGCCAGCAGCAGCGCCTCGTCCTCGCCCAGGCCCTCCTGACCGGCGCCACCACCCTCGTCGCGGACGAACCGACCACCGGACAGGACGCACTGACCAAGCAGCAGATCGCCCGCCAACTGGCCGCCCTGGCCCGCCAGGGCCGCGCGATCCTGCTCCTGAGCCACGACCTCGACGTGGTCCGTGCCCTGGCCGACGACGTCCACGTCCTGCGCGCCGGCCGCATCGTGGAGTCCGGCCCGCCGGATAGGCTCCAGCGCTCCCCACAACACCCTTGGACCCGCGCCCTGTTCGCCTACACCACCGCCACGGACACGGCCATGGAATCGGCCAACGACGCGGACGCAGCGACGCAGACAGCCACGGACACAGCCACGGATACGGACGCCACCGCCCCCCGCCAAGCCACCGCCCCCGAAACGACCCCCGCCGCCCCGAACCCCGTCCTCCACGTGCGGGCCCTCACCGCCCGCCACGGCAGGACCACCGTCCTGCACCCCGCCGATCTCTCCCTCCCACCGGGCTGCTCGGCCCTCGTCGGCCGCTCGGGCAGCGGCAAGACGACCCTCGCCCGCTGCCTGGCCGGCCTCCACCGGACCTACGACGGAGAAGTCCTGCTCGACGGGGCCGCGTTGCCCCGCAGCCTCCGTGACCGCACCCGCGCACAACTGGCGGCGGTGCAGTACGTCTTCCAGGACGCCCGCGCCGCCTTCGACGAACACCGCCCGGTCCTCGACCAGGTGAGCCGCAGCGCCGTACGGCTGCGCCGGGTCCCCGCCCCCGAAGCACTGGCCGACGCCGAGCGCACCCTGAGCGCCCTCGGCCTGGACGGCGGCCTCGTACGCCGCAGGCCCGCGGAGCTCTCCGGCGGCGAACTCCAGCGCGCCGCCCTGGCCCGCGCACTGCTGGCCCGCCCCAGGGTCCTGATCTGCGACGAGATCACCTCCGGCCTGGACACCGTGGCGCGCCGGACCCTGCGCACCGTCCTCACCGGCCTCCAGCGGACCCACCCGGACCTGTCCCTGCTTCTGATCACCCACGACCCCGACACCGCGGCCCTGGCCACCCACACCGCCGTACTCGACCGGGGCCACCTCGTCGAACAGGGCCCGACCCCCCAACTCCTCACCGCGCCCCGGCACTCCCTCACCACCGCACTGCTGCGACCCGCACCCGATCCGAACGCCGCGTCCAGGGCCGGCCATCCGGATCGTCCGGATCATCCGCTCGTACACGAGGACTGCCGATATGTTTGATCAAACTCTCCTTGATCAACATCGCGAAGGACCACCGCATGCGCAAGCTCACGTACTTCGTCGCCTCGACGGTGGACGGGTTCATCGCCTCCCCCGACTCCGAACACACGATGTTCGCCGAGGGGGAAGACCATGGTGCATGGGTGCTGGAGCGCATGCCGGAGACGGTCCCCACGGCCTATCGGCACCTCGTCCCGGGGCTCTCCGAGACCGAGAACCGGCGTTTCGACACGGTGCTGATGGGCCGCGGCACCTATGAGCGCGGTCTGCGCGACGGTGTCACCAGCCCGTACGGCCATCTGCGCCAGCACGTCATATCCAGGGGTCTGGCAAGCGTCCCGGACCCCGCGGTGGAACTCGTCTCCGGGGACCCCCTGGAGTTCGTACGCGCACGGAAGAAGGAAGAGGGGCTGGACATCTGGCTCTGCGGTGGCGGCAAACTCGCCGCCTCGCTCCGGGACGAGATCGACGAACTCATCGTCAAGATCAACCCGGTCGTGATCGGCTCGGGTGTCCCGCTCTTCGACTCCGCCTACTCGCCGCAGCGCTACCACGCAGTCACGGGCCAGGTCTTCGACAGCGGCGTCACGATCATGACCTACGCCCAGCGCGGCTGACCCGCCGTGCAAGCTCAGCGTGCGGCCGCAGGAAGGTTGACGCACTCCGAACGAATCGGCCTACCCGTGCTCCTCATCCACCAGCCGCAAGGGCAGCGACTTCAGCCCGTTGATGAAGTTCGACACCAGGCGCCGTGGCCGCCCGGCGAGTGTCAGGGCCGGCAGGAGTCCGCTCGTCTCCTCGTACAGCACCCGTAGCTGCAGCCGGGCGAGGTGTGCGCCCAGGCAGACGTGCGGTCCGTCGCCGAACGAGACGTGGGGGTTGGGGGAGCGGGCCGGGTCCAGCCGGTGCGGGGCGGGGAAGGCGCGCTCGTCGTAGTTCGCCGAGCCGTGGAAGACGACCACCTTCTCGCCGGCGCGGATCCGCTGCCCGGCCAGCTCGGTGTCGCGCACGGCGGTCCGGCGGAAGCTGAGCACCGGCGCATGCCAGCGCAGCAGTTCCTCCGCGCACGCCGCCGTCCCCACCGCGCCGGTACGCAGCCCGTGGTAGGTCTCGGGGTGCTGTGCCAGCGCCAGCAGGCCGCCGGGTGCCGCGCTGCGTACGGTGTCGTTGCCCGCGATGGTCAGCAGGAAGAAGAACATCTCCAGCTCGGACGTGGCCAGTTCGTCGTCCGAGGCCAGGACGGTCATCACGTCGTCGCCCGGATGCCGTCGCTTGTGAGCGGCCAGTTCGCGCGCGAAGGCGAACATGTCCTGCAGCATCGCCGGGGAGCGCGGGTCGGCGGGCCGGCCGTCCGGACCCGGTGCGGCCGGGCCCGACTCGTCCGGGTCCTGATACCCGATGACGCGCCGGGTCCAGTCCAGCAGCAGCCCGCGCTCGGTGGGCGGCACACCGAGCAGATCGGCGAGGTTGAGCAGGGTGAAGTCGTCCGTGACGTCGGTGACCAGGTCACGCACCCCGTTCCCCGCCCGTGCGGCGTCGACGGCCGCGGTCAGCAGGCCACGGGCCCGTTCGCGTACCGCCGTCCCGAACCGCTCGACGCGGCGCGGGGTGAAGGCACGGCTGACCAGGCGCCGCAGCCGCCCGTGGTCCGGGGGGTCCTGATTGAGCATCATGCGGCGGATGAACGGCAGATCGGCCGGGTCGGGATCGCGGATCTGGGTGGCGCCCAGGCGGGAGGAGAAGGTGCCCGCGTCCTTGAGGACCCGTACGACGTCCTCGTGCCGGGTGACCGCCCAGAAACCGGGGCCGGCGGGCCAGCCGAGCACCTCGTGCTCCTCCTGCCAGGCCACCGGGTGCCGGTCGCGCAACAGCCGGTACGCCGCGTGCGGCAGACCGTCCGCGTAACCGCGGGGGTCGAAGACGTCCGGGACGTCCGGCCGGGCGGCACTCCCCACGGGCGCGGTCATCCGGCGCCGGGTCCGTCGCCGTCGCCGTCGGCGCGCAGGAAGTCCTCCACGGCCCGGATCAGCTCCAGCGGTGTTTCGTCCATGGCGTAGTGCCCCGCCGAGCCGATCTCGACCAGCTCGCTGTTGGCGTACCACCGCATCCACGTCGCCCGCGCCAGTTCGGCGGTCAGCGCGGGATCCAGCGCCCCGGTGACGGCCAGCGCGGGCACCGCCGCCCCCTCGACCTCGGCGGCGAACGTCTCCCCGGACCAGGAATCCAGCCAGGCCCGGAACGCCTTCGCGTCGCTGCACCGCAACGAGCGCCGCACCATCCGGTCCAGCCAGGCGGCCGGGCGCCGCCCGCCGGTGGTGAGGTCGATGATGGCCCGTCGGTTCTCCGGCGTGTGCGCGGCCGAGGAGAACAGCTCCCACTGCTCGGGCGGCAGCGGCAGCCCGGAGGCGGGGACCGGCGAGATACCCACGAGCCTGCGCACCCGCAGCGGGGCCGCGGCCAGCACCCGCTGGACGACACTGGCACCCATCGAATGGCCGACCACCGAGAACCGGTCCCAGCCCAGCAGGTCGGCGAGCGCCAGCACATCGGCCGCGCCCTCGCCCGAGGTGTACGCGCCGGCCGCGTCCCTGGCCTCGCCGTACCCCCGCAGATCCACCAGCGCGTACTGGAACGCTTCCTGGTCCAGGTCCGGCAGGAGCGGGTCGAAGGCGGACCGGTCGGCGAACCAGCCGTGAACGGCGATCACCTTGTGCGATCCCCGGCCGTGCAGGGCATGAGGCAGTACGAAGGAAGTCACGCGCACTCCAGTGTGTGACGAACTTGCCGACGGCCAACGGCCACGTCCGACCACAGTGGCCATAACCTCCCCGCCCCGCAAGGGCGCCCCGGCCCCGGCACGCCCCGCCCGAGCAGGTGTTCCCGCCGGCAGGCACCGCTCCGGGGGGACGCCTTCCGCCGCGCCCCACCGGCGCGGATGACCGACCGCGCGCCCGGCGCCGCGCCGTGGTTACGATCGGCAGGACAGGTGGGGGCCGTCAGCGCATGAGGTGGACGCCGTGGCCAGGCTGGTCTCCGTCAACGTGGGTCTCCCCAAGGACGTCTCCTGGCGCGGGCGTACGGTCCGCACGGGCATCTGGAAGAGCCCGGTCACCGGCCCCCGGACGGTACGGCGGCTCAACATCGACGGCGACGGACAGGGCGATCTGGCCGGGCACGGCGGCGAGATGCGCGCGGTGATGGTCTACCAGCTCGACTCCTACCGCTACTGGCAGCACGAGCTGGGGCGCGACGACTTCGTCCTCGGCCAGTTCGGCGAGAACTTCACGGTCGAGGGGCTCGCCGACGACGAGGTGTGCATCGGCGACCGCTACCGGATCGGGGACGCGGTCTTCGAGGTCACCCAGCCCCGGGTGACCTGTTACCGCGTCGGCCTGCGGATGGACGACCCCCGGATGCCCGCCCTCCTGGTGTCCCACCGCCGGCCGGGCTTCTACTTCCGGGTCATCGCGGAGGGGGAGGTGGCGGCAGGACAGGACATCATCAAGATCGCCACAGGGCCGGGCCGGATGACCGTCACCGAGGTGGACGGCCTGCTGTACCTGCCCGAGCACCCTCGCGACCGCCTCGAACGGGCACTGCGCATCGACGCCCTGAGCCCGGGGTGGCAGGGCTCCTTCCAGGCCCTGCTGGAGCAGGCGGCGCACGGCCCCGCGGGCACCACCGGCAACGCCGGCCTGCATGCCGAGAACGCCGGCGCCGGGCCGGCATGGGACGGGTTCCGTCCCCTCACCGTGGCCCGGGTCGCGCGGGAGAGCCGCAGCGTGATCTCCCTCTGGCTCGCCGACCCCGACGGCACGCCCCTGCCCGCCGCGGCACCCGGCCAGTACCTCACCGTGCGCCTGGACGCCGGAGTGGACGGACCGGAGCTGGTGCGCAGCTACTCCCTGTCCGGTCAGCCGGGCGGCGACCAGTACCGCATCAGCGTCAAACGGGAGTCGCACGGCGCCGCCAGCACCCGTATCCACACCCGGGTCCGGGCCGGCCGGCACCTGCAGGCCGCCGCGCCCCGCGGCACCTTCACCCTCGCCCCCGGACGGACCCCCGTGATCCTCGCCTCGGCAGGGGTGGGCGTCACACCGGTCGAGGCCATGCTGCGCGCGCTCGCGGACTCCCGGACGACGCGCCAGGTGTGGTGGCTGCACGGGGCGCGCAACGGCGACGACCATGCGTTCGCGGCGGAGAGCAGGCGCCTGCTGGCACAACTGCCCCACAGTCACGTCCGCATCTGCTACAGCCGGCCCCGGCCCGAGGACCGGCACGGCACCGACTACACCGACACCGGGCACCTGTCCGCCGCGCTCCTCACCCGCGTCGGCCTCCCCACCGACGCCGACGCCTACCTCTGCGGCCCCACCGCCTTCATGAACGACCTCACCGAAGCCCTCACGGCGGCCGGCCTGGGCCCCGGGCAGATCCACACGGAGGTCTTCGGCGCCGGGCCCGCGCTCACCCCCGGCATCGCCGCGACCGCGGCCCGCCCACCGCATCCGCCCGCCGGAGCCCCCGGAACGGGGCCCGCGGTGTCGTTCGCCCGCAGCGGCCTGACCGTCCCCTGGAAACCGGAGTACCGCACGCTCCTGGAACTGGCCGAGGACTGCGACGTGCCCGTGCGCTGGTCGTGCCGTACCGGCGTGTGCCACACCTGCGAGACCGGACTCCTGGGCGGACGCGTGGACTACGCCCCCGACCCCGTCGGACCGCCCGCCGGGGGCAACGCCCTGATCTGCTGCTCACGGCCCCGCGGCGACGTGGTGCTCGACCTGTGAACTGTGACCTGTGACGGGCCGGCCGCTGGGCTGGGGGCCGTGACCGCGGGGCCGCGCCGTCGCCCCGACTACATCGGCTCGAGCGACCACGACGACAATTGCCCGCTGCCTCCGCGGAGGCTATGGCTGATCAAGGAGCGGCGGCCGCGGCGACGTGCTGTGCTTCCTTGTTCACCAGGGAGGTCAGCTTGCCGGGCGTCAGCCGGCTGGTGGGGACGGGCAGGGGGCGGCCGTTGAGCTGGACGACCGGGGGCTCGCCCAGGCCGGCGGAGGCGAAGTCGGACTGCGACTGTGCCACCCAGCCCTTGCGCTGGCCGCGGTCGACGCACAGCTGGAACGTGTCCTGATTGATCTTCCCGGCCTTCTTCGCGAGGTCCGACAGCAGGTTCCGGTCCTTGAACGCGTCGTCGGCGGGCGCCGGCTGGTGCTGCCACACCTGGTCCATGAAGGCGGTGAAGCGCCCCTGGTCCTGAGCGCAGGCGGCCGCGGCAGCCGCTTCCTGCGCGCCGCTCCCGCCGTACTGCTTGTCGCTCTGCGTGACCAGGCGGTAGTTGACCTGGAGCTGGCCGGACGCGAGGAGGTGGGAGAGCGTGGCCGCGTAGCGCTGGGCGAAGGCACGGGACTGCGGACTGCGCGGGTCCTCGTACACGGTGAGCGTCACCGGCACGGTCGGCCGGACCGGCAGGTCGAACTTGGTTCCGCCGGCCGGCCCCACCGCGTGCTCCGGCGCCTCCACCGCGGTCGCCTCGTGAGCGCGCGCGAGCTGGCCGACCGCTCCAGCCGCCCCGCAGACCACAGCGAGGCCCACGGCTACCACCCCGTAGAGGCGCCAGTTCCTCCGCGGCGCACCGGCACCCGTCCGATTCGCCTTGCTGTTCTGTTCATCTATCCCCGCAGCGGACAAAGTACGTGCCCTTCATTACTTCCCTCGACGGGCTCGGCCGTCCTGCCGTTCGCGCCGCCGGATGGTGAGCAGCAGCAACCGCTTCGCACGATCGCTGTTCCGGTCATTCGTGCGAGTGTGCCAAAGGGGGAGCTCACAGCCGTCCGGCATGTCGCGCGCGGCTCCATCCGCTCTGACCTCCTGGCCGCCGGGGCATGCGGCGCACGGGGGCCTGCGGGCTGGTCAACCCCGTTTGGGTATTGGCTTCGTGCTCGTTCGGTGAATCCGGTAGTGGGCCCGTCGACGTTGCGCCATTGTCGTCTACGGGCCCGGTCGGGGCGCCAAGGACGTGGGCGGAGCGGATGGAGGGCTGTCATGGGTGAGCGGGAGACGTGGACGACGGAGGAGTTCGGTTCTTCTCACGAGGGTGCGGTCGGCGTGCTCCTGGCCGACGGCACCGTCCCGGGCGCCGTCTACTTCGATACGGGCTCTGGCGCGGGCGGTCAGTCGGTGTCGCAGTGGAGTGTCTACGACGGTCAGGTCGCGCACGGGCCGCGGGCGCCGGCACTGCGCGCGGTGTGCTCCTGCGGCTGGAGCGGCCCGGAACATCGCCTGGACTGGGACGTGATCGGCGAGGAGGAGCTGGTGGAGGTGGCTCACGGTACGGCGGACACCTGCCTGGAGGACTGGGACACCCACACCGCAGACGTCGAGCAGTCGGCCATCCCCTTCCCGGAGACGGTCACCGCCTTGCTGGACCAGTTGCAGGAGGAGATCGAGAAGCTGGCGAAGACCTCCTCGCTGGCGGCTGTACGGGCCGCCCGCCGGCTGGAGGTGGCCGCCGCGCGGGTCGGGTACTGGCCGGCCCATGAGGCTCGGCAGGACACGACAGCCGAACGGGCCGCCGCGGCCCTCGGCCTGGACGAGAACGCTGCCCGCAAGCTGATGGCCCGCTTCGGCGGCTGGAGCCCCTACAGCTGATCACCGCCCCGAAAGGAACCTCGACGCAGACCTCGACCGCAGCGCGATCCGCACCTGACCCGCAGACGAACGGCCGGCCCGCGCCGTTGTTGAAGTGGCCGTCGGGCGCGGGCGGCGTATCGGCCCCCGCTGTCACCGGCCTGCTGCCGGCTCAGAGACAAGACCTGCTCATGTACAGGGCTTGCTCGCCCGATGAGGGTGTGCCGTCGTAGAGCGCCATGTCCAGTCCGCAGAAGCTGAATCCCATGCGCCGGTAGGCGTGGATCGCTGGGGCGTTGATGTTGGTGACCTCCAGCCAGATGTGCCTGGCACCGCGCTCACGGGCAAACTCGGCGGCGTGGCCCACCAGGGCACGGCCGACGCCCTGGCCACGGTGGGCCGGAGCGACTTCGATGTCCTCGATGGTCAGCCGCCCGTTCCACGGAGCGTAGGAGACAGCGGCGAAGCCCGCCAGACCACCGTCAGCGCCGATGGCGACGAAGGTACGGCTGTTCGGGTCTTCCCCGGCCGCGGGGCTGTTGCCGTCGTCGGTGTCCTCCGCCGGGAAGACTTTGTGGATGGGCGGGTCCACCGGGATTTCCTGGAGGACGAACCCGCCTTCGGTGACGGCCACGTGGAAGATGGTGCGGGTGGTGAAGGATCCATCGAGTGCATCGATCGCCTCGGTGTCCTCGGGCCGGGCAGTGCGGAACTCGTAGTTCATTGTGTCAACGGTCGTCATGGCATGAACCTATGACCAGTCCGACCGGCCTGGATCGCGTTTCGGGCAGCGCCGGTGCAGCCCACCGCATCGTCGGCAACAGGTGAGGCCATCGCTGGTTCGCGTCTCCGGCGGATGCCGGCGTGTGCTGCTGTCCCGTCTCAATCGGTCTGGTCCGCGGCTCAGCTCACTGGGAGGAGACCTTCTGGACGGTGGTGTCGTCGGGGTCCAGCCGCCGTCCGTCCTCGGCCAGCACCTCAAGCGCGCGGAGGCGATGCCCCTGGCGGCGGTCGACCAGCTGGGAGTGCGCTTCACCGGGGGCGAAGAAGTGCTGTTCGCCCCACTGCCGCAGTGCCACGATGACGGGGAAGAGCGCCTCGCCCTTCGACGTCAGTACGTACTCCCGGTAGGCGCTGCCGTCCGAGGCGGGGACGGATTCGAGGACGCCGCCGGCGACCAGGCTGCGCAGGCGTGCGGTGAGGATGTTCTTCGCGACGCCGAGGCTGCGCTGGAACTCGCCGAAGCGACGGCTTCCGTCGAAGGCGTCCCGCACGATCAGCAGGGACCACCAGTCGCCGATCGCGTCCACCGACCGGGCGACGGGACATTCGCTGCCGTCGAAACGCGTCCTGGTCACCATGGTGCCTCACCCTCATCCCTCAAGCGGTTGCAACATGCTACCAAAAGCCCTACGGTCACCCTCGTCGCCTTTGGTAGCAAGATGAAACCAGATTCAGGGGGAACCGCCGATGCACGACAACCGACCAGGCCACGGTCCCGGCACAGATGAGGCGGTGCCACGTCACGGGTGCCGCCCGCCCCGCACCGGGCCCCGACGCGGGGAAGCCTCCGCTTCTGCCCTGTCCCGTGGCGTCGTCATCCTGTTCGCCTTCGCCTGTGGAGCGGCGGTGGCCAACGTGTACTTCTCCCAGCCGCTCCTCGTCACCATCGGACGCGATCTCGCCATGAGCCCGGCTCTCGTCGGCAGCGTGGTCACCCTCACGCACATCGGATACGGACTGGGACTCTTCTTCCTCGTACCGCTGGGCGACACGACCGACCGCAGACGGCTCATCGTGGCCCAGTTGCTGCTCCTGGTGGCAGCGCTGGGCGTGGTGGCCGTCGCTCACTCCGCTGCGCTCCTGCTCGCGGGCATGGCCGCGACGGGGCTTCTCGCGGTCGTCACGCAGACGCTGGTGGCCTTCGCGGCCTCACTGGCCCCGCCCGCCGGGCGTGGACGGATCGTGGGTCAGGTCACCAGCGGCGTGGTGATCGGCATCCTGCTCGCCCGCACGGCCTCCGGCCTCGTGGCCGACCTCGCGGGCTGGCGCGCCGTCTACCTCGCCTCGGCGTCCCTCACCGCTCTCCTCGCCCTGGTTCTGCACCGAGTACTGCCGCGTCACGGTGCCGCTCCGCCGGCACCCCTGCGTTACGGACAGCTGCTGCGCTCCACGATCACCCTGTTCGCGCGGGAACAACTACTGCGGCTCCGGGCCCTGTTCGGTCTGCTGATCTTCGCTGCCTTCAGCACTCTGTGGAGCAGCGTCGCACTGCCGCTCAGCGAGGCCCCTTACCTCCTGCCGCACAGCGCGATCGGTGCGCTGGGACTGATCGGTGTCGCCGGCGCGCTGGCCGCGACCGCGGCGGGCCGCCTGAACGACCGCGGACTCTCCCGCCCCACCACCGGCATCGCCCTGACCCTGCTCACCGCTTCGTGGCTGCCCCTGGCCTTCACCCGCAGCTCGCTGTGGGCCCTGGCCCTCGGGGTGCTCCTGCTCGACCTCGCCGTGCAGGCGGTCCATGTCACCAACCAGGCCCTGATCTACGCCCTGCACCCCGAAGCGGGCAGCAGGCTGATCGGCGGCTACATGGTCTTCTACGCGATCGGCAGCGCCACCGGCGCCCTCGCCGCGACCTCCCTCTACACGGTGGCCAGCTGGGGTGCCGTATGCGCACTCGGTGCCGCGTTCAGCTCCCTCGGGCTCGCCCTGTGGACCTTCACTCGGCACAACACCCCAGACCCAGCAGCCAAGTTGACCGCTGAGTGAAGCCTGCGCGTTCTCGCCGCCGAAGCCCGCGCTCCGGACGGCACAGCGCGCACGCCACCACCCCGACCGGTCACCCGCCCCGAGGCTACGCGGCGGGTGACCGGTCGGTCGGGTACGGGGCTTCCCGACGGTGCCCTGGGTCTGGGACCGGGTCATGCCGGACGAGCCGTTCACCGTCCGCTCACTTCCGGGCAGCCACGGCCCGCTCGCCGCTCGGCAGGGTCCGGGACCGGCGACTGACCGATGGTCGGTTCCTGCTGGCCGGTGCTGCTGAGCGCGACCCTCGTGCAGGCGCTCAACGTCACGATCGTGCGGCTCACCGTTTCCGGGTCCCGAGCCCGGTCGGGCGGTCGGACGATCGGGTCAGCGCAGTCCGGCGAAGAGATCGTTCTCGGGTACGGCCGCGCCGGTGGGGTCCTGGACACGCAGGAAGGTCTCCATGCCCATCAACTCGCCGAACCTCTCCTTGCCCATCTTGAGGAAGAAGATGTTCTCGCCCTGGCTGGCGTGTGCGGCCAGGGCGTCGAACTTCTGGCCGCTGAACGCGGTGGTGTCCACCCACGTGGTGATCTCATCGTCGGGCAGGCCGATCTCGGCCATCGCGGCGGCCTCGGCGGGATCCGGCTCCGGCATGTCCGCATCGAGCTCGCGCATGATCTCCCCGAACCGCTGCATCCCCGAGCGGGGCATCGTCGTCCAGTACACCTTCGGTGTCAGCGAGGCCATCTCCAGCGCCGCCATCGTGATGCGGTGGGCCTGGATGTGGTCGGGGTGGCCGTAGAAGCCGTTCTCGTCGTAGGTGACGACGACATCGGGGCGGTAGTGCCGCATGAGCTCCGCGAGTCGGGCGGCGCTTTCCTCCACGGGGGTCTGCCAGAAGGAACCAGGGGCGTCGTTGCTCGGCCAGCCCATCATCCCGGAGTCGGCATAGTCCAGCATTTCCAGATCGCTGATCTTGAGGGCTTCGCAGCTCGCCTCCAGTTCTTGGCGACGCATCGAGGCGACGGCCGCGGGATCGTGCTCGGGGTCGCCCGGCTTGGCACCCCCTGGCCCGTCACCGCACCCGCCGTCGGTACACGTCACGAGAACCGTGCGGATGCCCTCCGCCGCGTACCGCGCGAGGACCCCTCCGGTTCCGGTGGCCTCGTCGTCGGGGTGGGCATGCACCGCCATGAGCGTCAAGGGCCGGTCAGTCATGAACAAGTCCTCCTGCGGAAATGCTTCCTGGTCAGAGCGCGCGGCGGGTGTACCGCGATCCCGGGGCTCCGGATCCTTTCGGGGCGAATGATCTTGTTCGCGCCGAGCGTCGCCGGTCCCTCGGTCGATGCAACAGCGCCGGCGTGACGGTGATTCCCAGCGGGTCGCGGCTACGGGCCTGGCGGCAGAGGGGCGGCCGCCGCGTACGGCACTGAGCACCCGCCCCGGGAAACGGACATGGCCACCCCGAAGCCTTTGACGACCGTGCCACCACGCTTCCGGCGCACGTCCGACGGCCCACGCCCGACGGTCCACGTCCGACCGCCGCGCCGCGCGGGCTCAGGGGGTGGGCAGGCCGCCCGGGCGGGCCGGGCGGCCGAAGCGGACCGGCACGCCGGGGGAGTACAGCACGCTCACCGGAGGGCCGGCCGGCGACGGCAGCCCGGCGGCGGTCACCAACTCGTCCTCGCAGTGCAGGAGATCGGCCCGATGCAGCGGCCAGCGCGGGTGGGTGTTGGGCAGATACACCGGCCGTCCGAAGAAGGCGTTGTGCATGCCCCAGCGGGCGGTCAGGAAGTGTTCGAGGGCGGTCGGCTCCTCGATCCGCTCGCCGATGCGCACCGCGATCCGGCAGCGTGCCCCGCGCGGCCCTGGCCAGCGTCGGCTGCTGGTGTAGCTGATGGTGTCCGCGTCACGGTGGATCGCCATCCCGGCCCACACGTAGGGCATCCGGAAGGCGCTGCGGGCGACGGCCACCGGCAGCAGCCGCGAGGCCTCCAGCGAGAGGAACACCACGCCGCGCCGGCCGTGCCGGTCCACGGAGTAGAGCCGCACGTTGGTCTCCGGAAAGGTGCCGAGGTACGGGATGCCCGGCATCCTCCACCAGCCCACCCGGTGCATCCGGAACGCCACCAGGCCGATGTAGGTGAGCCCGTCATGGGTGTCCGGCACGGTCCCGGCCGGCAGCAGCGGCGCCACGTCCGCGGGGTCGGCGGCCCAGTGCAGGAACGACAGGTCGAGCCAGGACTGGGTGAGCAGCGTGTCCGGAACCTCGCGCGCCGGATCGGGTGTTATCGGCTCCGCGGGGGCAGGGGAGAGCGACATCGGGTCAGCCTCGCACACCTCTGCGACCGTCGTCGCCAGAGACCCTTCGGCGGCTGCGAGGCAGTCCCGACGGGTCGGCGGAAGCCGCTATGCGGGGGCGTCGCCTTCCCAGATCTGCCGGGAGGCTTCCAGCGGGTAGAGGGTGTCGGAGGGTGGGAGGTTCCACACTCTGGTGGTCGGCTCTTCCAGGGTGAAGCGCGGCCAGCCCGGGTCGCCGGCCGCGGCGAACGAGGTCCAGGCAGCGCGCAGCCGGCCGGACAGGCCGGCGAAGTCGGCGGGCGGCGGTGCACCCAGAAAGCGGGCGGCAAAGCGGCTGGTGGCGTTGCCGAAGGTGAACGGGACGTCGATGCCGTGGGCGGCGCCCAGAGTGGGGCCGTGCCAGGTGAAGTCGTACAGCCAGGTGCGGCCGCCCGCGCGGGCGTGGGCCCGGGCGACCCGGGTGGTCGGCATCCGTACGAGGGCGTCGGACAGCACGACCGTGAACAGGTCGGTGTCGGTGAGCCCGGGGTGGGCCCGGCGGTAGGCGGGGGCCGCCTCCTTGCCCAGGCCGACCGCCTCGGCGACCAGCTCCAGGTCGACTCCCGTCGCGGGGGCCGGGCCCTGGCCCCGGTACTCCTCGTGGGTGAAGCCGCAGATCAGGTCGACGTCGCGGCCCGCGCCGGTGTCGAGGGCGGCCCAGGGCTGCCCGGTCACCAGGTCGCCGTCGATGACGGGGCCGAAAGCGCTGAACCCGTCCTCGCGAGTCCGCAGCGGGGCGTCCTGGAGCGCCAGAAGCGCCTCGGGCGGCAGGCCGGCCAGCCCGTCCCACGTCGCCGGGACACCGGCGGCCCGCGCGATCGTGGCAGTGATCGTCTCTGCCTCGGTGTGGGTGCGGACCCCCGCCGGGATGCTCTGGGCGATCGCCCGCCGGAACAGGCCCCGCGCCGCGGGCGCGGCCATGAGCAGGGCGGCGGAGGCGGCGCCGGCGGACTGTCCGAACACGGTCACGTTGCCGCTGTCGCCGCCGAACGCGCCGATGTTGTCCCGCACCCATTGGAGGGCGGCGATCTGGTCGTGCAGCCCACGGTTGTCCGGCACGCCGGGCAGGTGCCCGAACCCTTCAAAGCCGACCCGGTAGTTGAAGGTCACCACGACGACCCCGGAGCCGGCGAGCGTGCCGGCGTCGTAGTGGGGCATGCTCGCCGAGCCGTGCTTCCACAGGCCCCTGTAGATCCACACCATGACCGGCAAGCCGGCCGCACCGGGGTCCGGGGTCCACACGTTCACCGTCAGACAGTCCAGCCCGTCGCCCGGCCGCCACATGGCCGGGGCGCCGGGCGCCGGGGCCGACTGCGGGGGCGCGGCCCCAAAGGCGAGAGCGTCGCGGACTCCGTCCCACGCCGCAGGCGCAGTGGGGGGCCGGAACCTCAGCGGAGCCTCGGGCGGCGCGGCGAAAGGGATCCCCCGGAAGCACGAGATCCCGTCCCGGCCGGCCCCGCGCACCTTCCCCGCGGACGTCACCACCACCGGATTCATCCAGCCCTCCTCAACCAAGACGGGCCTCCTCAACCAAGACGAGCCTCTTCGGCCAAGCCAGCCCTCCTGGGCCAAGACGGGCCTCCCGGCCACGACAGGCCGGCCCGATTCTATGGATGGGGATGCCGGCCGGCCTCATACGCCTCGCTCGGAACCGGCGCGCCGGGTGGGGGCGAGGGGGCTGCTCAGTCCTTGACGATCCCGCGCGGCGGCATCCAGTGGTGAACCGTGAAATCGCCCTTCTCCAGGGTCTCGAACGGAGCGGAACCCAAACATGCGCCGACGCTGTTCTCCGGCAGACCGTCCATGGCCCAGCTGTAGCCCAGCCGGTCCCTCTTGCCGTCGTCCAGCACGGTGAAGCCGAACCGCTTGCCCTTCAGATCACCGATCTCCGGCATGCCCGGCGCGCTCTGGAAATGCGACTCCTCCACGATCCCGGTGGCGACGGCCACCGGACCGCCGGTCACCAGACAGTCGATACGGCCCTTGAAGTAGCCGCCCCACTGCTTGCCGACGTGATGGCTGGCGTAGAAGGTGCCGCGCGCCTTCTCGCCGAACCCATGCGCGTCAAAGGCGAAGTGGACGTTGTCGCCCGGCTGACGCTTGAGCTTCGCCGACCCCTTGAGCAGCGGTTCGTCGACGGTGCGCCGGGCGGTATGTGCCCCGGCCTCGGCGGGGGCTCCGGCAGTGGCCCCGGCCGCGGTGGCCGCGCCCATGGTGCCCAGGGCGAGTGCGGTCGCCGCGCCGACGACGAGGGTCGTGGCGGTGACGAGAAAAGAGCGGCGCCGGACGGGGGTGCGGAGCATGGCTTCCTCCAACGGGAAGGGCGTCGAGCGGACCGTCATCGGGCCCGTCGGCCGGGAACCTCCCGGCCACTCACCACGGTGCCGCCCGCACCCGCATCACCACGTCAGACCACAGGCCGGTGCGCCTCCGCCGCCCGGCGGAAGGAGGGACGGTACGCCAGGCCGATGCGAGGGGAGCCCGACCTGCGGTGTCCACGCACGACTACTTCCCTCTGAAGTGGCCGTTCGGCGGCCAGTCCCTCAGGCCGGACGGCGCACCCACCCGGCCACCTACCTCAGTCCGGTCGGGCGGTGACCGAGGGGTTTCTGATCTTCCCTGCTTACGGCACCACTTGGGGCGAGGATGTCGGAGTACCTCGTTCCCGAACGGTCGTCGTCGGTGCCGCCGGCCGTGGTGACGCCGACCTGTCCGCAACCCACTGCTCGACCAGCGACTTCACGCCGAGGGCGATCTCCGCACGGTGCGACACAAGTACGATGCCAACCAACGGTGCCATGAACGAAAAGCCTACGAGTCGGAACGCCGTTCATCAATACCGAACAGGGAGTTGCTTCCATGGTCCAGGCGGTGCACAGGGCGATGCACGTTCTCCGGGAGCTCGCCACGGCGACACCGCGACTGGGCGTGACGGAACTGGCCGACCGCATCGGTGTCGCCAAGCCCACCGTGCACGCCCTGCTCCGCACCCTGGAGGCGGAGGGGATGGTCGTCCAGGACCGCGAGACCGGCAAGTACCAATTGGGCCCCGGACTGGTGGTCCTCGGCAACGCCTACCTGGACTCGCACGAACTGCGCACCCGCGCGGTGACCTGGGCCGATCTGCTGGCCACCCAGACCGGTGCCGCCGTGTGGGTCGGGGTCTTCACGGACCGTCACATCCTCGTCGTCCACCATGCGTTCCGTCCCGGCGGTTCGGTGCAGGTGCTGGAGACGGGGGCCAGTCTGCCCTGGAACACCTGCGCCCTGGGCAAGGCCATCGCGGCCTTCCTGCCCTCCGAACGCCGCGCGGAACTGCTGGCGGGCGAGCTGCTCCGGGTCACCGGTGCCAGCATCGACGATCCCGCACGGCTCGTGGCGCAGTTGGACCGGGTGCGTGAGACCGGTTACGCGCTGGACGACCAGGAGCTGACCTTGGGGGACGCCGGCATCGCGGCCCCCGTCTTCGACCGCTCCGGCGAAGTCGTGGGCGGCCTCGGCCTGGTGGGCCCGGTCGAGCGACTGCTCGCCGACAGCGCACGTCAGGAGTGTGCCATCGCGGTGCGCGAAGTCGCCCGCAGCCTGTCGCGGGATCTCGGCGCGCCACGTGACGCGGGTCTGCGCGCCAGCAGCTGACTCCCCTCGGGGCCTCCCGATGTGAGTGAACCTTCGTCAACTCCGCTGTGTCACTGGTGGATTCGACAAGATCTGCCGCCTGCCGACCCTCTGGGCAAGAAGTCCTTGACGGGGCCGGGGTCGGTGGGTTTTGCTTCCTGTGGTCATTCGGCAATGCCGAACAGCTTTCGGAAACTGCCGGTGACCCGACCTACCGTTCAAGGCTGCGATCACGGGGGAGTGAAGGGAGCGCCTGCCATGCGGAAGTCAGCGAGGAAGCCCGTCAAGTTACCCGAGCACCCGGCTTCGTGCCCGGCGTCGGGTACGTTCCCGCCGCGCACCCCCGTCGTGCGTCACTCCCGTCAACACCCTTGGTTGCACAGCCTTGTTGGAGTACCAACCGAAGGAGTACCGGTGGATGTTTCGCTCACCCGTGACTGGGTGCAGAACATCGCCTCGGCCATGAGCCGGAACCAGGACCACCTCACCACACTGGATTCGGCCATCGGGGACGGCGACCACGGGGCCAACATGGCCCGTGGTTTCGGCGCGGTGCGCGCCGTCCTCGACGACGCGTCACGGCCCGCCGCCTCGGTCGACGAGATCCTCGTGGCGGCGGGAAAGACCCTGATGTCCGTGGTCGGCGGCGCCTCCGGTCCCCTGTTCGGCAGTGCTTTCCGGGCCCTCGGCGAGGCCCTCGATACCGAAGCGGAGGTCGACACCCCGCGGTTCGCGGCGGGGCTCGCCGCGGCGCTCGACAAGCTCCAGCAACTGGGGGCGGCGGAGCCCGGCGACAAGACCATGATCGACGCGTACGCGCCCGCCGTCGCGGCCTTCCGTGACGCGGCGCAGTCCGGCGCCGACTTCCGCACGGCCGCACGTGCCGCGGCCGACGCGGCCGAAGCCGGTATGCGGGCCACCGTGCCGATGCAGGCCAGGAAGGGCCGCGCGTCGTATCTGGGACTGCGCAGCATCGGCCACCAGGACCCGGGCGCCACCTCGACCACCTATGTCTTCCGTGCCCTTGCCGAGGCGGCGGAAGCCGAGGCGGCAGAGCCCGGCCCAGGCAACCGTTTGTGACCTGCGGGACTTCCGCCGCCCTGGCCGACTGCCCGCACGGCCTCTGATGACTACTCGACTCCTCTTGATTCTTCACCCGGGCCGGAGCTCTGCGGCCGTTTGCCCGCATCGTCGCCACGCCACGCCCGTGCCGGATTCCGGGTCGCTTCCGTAGCGCATCCGGTCACCTTTCTGAACGCGAGATTGGATCAACGTGACTGTCCATTCCGTCGACCATGTCGAGTTTTACGTCGGGGATGTCAACCAGGCATCTCACTACTACTGCGGTACCTACGGATTCCGGGTGGTGGCCGAGGCGGGGCCGCTCACCGGCCTGGCCGGAGCCCGCTCGCTGGTGCTGGCGCACGGCGGCGTCCGCCTGGTGCTGACCTCCGCCCTGCACGCCGACCACGCGGCCTCGCGGTTCGTCCGCAGGCACGGCGACGGGGTCCGCGATGTGGCCCTGCGGACGGACGACGCGGTCGGCGACTTCGAACGGGCGGTGGCGGCAGGGGCCGAGGTCGTCTCGGAACCGCAGACCTTCGAGGACCCCACCGGCCGGGTCACCCGGGCCACCATCGCCGCGACCAACGACCTGGTCCACAGCTTCGTGCAGCGTGACGAGCCGACAGGCGCGTTCCTGCCCAAGCGATACCGGCCCGTTGCCGCCGTAGCCGCGCCGGGACCCGAGCTGCTGCGCTCGGTCGACCACCTGGCCCTGTGCCTGCGCGCCGGTTCGCTGGAGACCATGGTCGACTTCTATCAGCGGGCGCTGGGGCTGCGGCACACCTACGACGAGTACATAGTCGTCGGTGGCCAGGCGATGGCCTCGAAGGTCGTGCAGGACGAGACCCGGGGCGTCACCTTCACCATGGTGGAGCCGGACCCGGTCGGCGACCGCGGTCAGCTCAACGACTTCCTCGACGGTTTCGACGGTCCCGGTGTCCAGCACGTGGCCTACGGCACGAACGACATCGTCCGGGCGGCCCGCGAACTGCGCGCGTCCGGCGTGGAGTTGCTGTCGACCCCGGCCGGTTACTACTCCGCGCTGGCCGACCGGGGCATCGAGGTGGACATCGACACCGAGGTCCTGCAAGAACTGGGCCTGCTGGCCGACCGGGACGAATGGGGCCAGCTGGTCCAGGTGTTCACCCGCTCCCCCTACGCCCGCCGTACGGTGTTCTTCGAGCTGATCCAGCGGCTCGAGGCGCGGACCTTCGGCAGCGGAAACATCAAGGCCCTCTACGAGGCCGTGGAGCGCGAGCGCGCCGATGGCCCGGATGCCGGCGTTCCGGTCGGCGCCGCGGCGAGGACCGAGGGGTGACCGCGCCGGTGGCCGGGCGGGCCGAACCGCACCATGCCCCGGAGGACTCGCCGCTGTCCCCCAAGGACTACGCGGCGGCGGCAAGTGCCCGGCTCGACCGGTCCGTATGGGACTACATCGCCGGTGGCAGCGGTGACGAGGTGACGCTGCGCGAGGACCGCGCGGCCTACGACCGTTACCGGCTGCGTCCGCGGGCTCTCGTCGACGTGTCCCACCTCGAGTTGGGCACCACACTGCTCGGCCGGCCGGTGTCGGTCCCCATCGGTATCGCGCCGATGGCCTACCACCGGCTGGTCCATGCGGACGGCGAGATCGCGACCGCCCGCGCGGCCGGTGCGGTGGGTGCGCTCACCATCACCAGCACCTTCGCGAGCAAGACGATCGAGGAGACCGCGCGGGCCGCGCCCGGCCCGCTGTGGCTGCAGCTGTATGTGATGCGCCGCAGAGAGGTCACCGAGTCCCTCGTGCGGCGGGCCGAAGCCGCCGGCTACCGGGCCCTGGTGATCACCGTCGACACCCCGCGGATGGCGCGCCGCGAGCGTGACCTGCGCAATGGGTTCAGCCTGCCGCCGTACGTCCGGCCGGCCAACCTGGACATCAGCCAACGGGCCGGACTGCACGAGGGCCGGTCCGGCAACTCCACCCTGGCCGAACACGCGGCGCTGCACCATGACGCCGCGTTCACCTGGGAGGACCTGGCCTGGTTGCGGTCGCTGACCGGTCTGCCGCTGGTGCTCAAGGGCGTACTCACCGCGCAGGACGCCCGGCGGGCGGCCGATCTCGGGGTGGCGGGGCTGATCGTCTCCACCCACGGTGGCCGTCAACTCGACGGCGTGATACCGGCGTTGGACGCGCTGCCCGAAGTGGTCGCCGCCGTGCCGCCCGAGTGCGAGGTCCTCGTCGACGGTGGCATCCGCCGCGGTACGGACGTGCTCAAGGCGCTGGC
Source organism: Streptomyces angustmyceticus (assembly GCF_019933235.1). Lineage (NCBI taxonomy): Bacteria > Bacillati > Actinomycetota > Actinomycetes > Kitasatosporales > Streptomycetaceae > Streptomyces > Streptomyces angustmyceticus. Next base: position 8,087,028 of record NZ_CP082945.1, read on the forward strand.
GCTCGGGGCCCGCGCCGTGCTGGTCGGCCGTCCCGTGCTCTGGGGCCTCGCCGTCGACGGCGCCGACGGTGTCGAACGGGTCCTGGCCACCCTCCGGGCGGAGCTGGAGGAAGCGATGGCACTGACCGGGCGTCCCCGCCTCGACACCATCACCCGGGACCTGCTCCACCCCTCCGCGGACCTTCCGTTCCACCCCACTTCGAACGACAAGGAAATGGCATGACGACGAACGACGCACGCTTCGCGCTGACCGACGCCGAGCGGGACCTGCTGCCGTCCGAGGAAGACGTGCGGTTCTACCAGGAGCACGGCTGGTATCTGTCGAAGAAGCTGCTGACCGACGAGGAGGCCGACCTGCTGAACTCCGCGGCCGACCGCTTCTACGCCGGCCACCGGGACCGCACCCTGCCGGCCCGGCCGCCGCGCCTGGCGTACTGGGAGCCGTCGAAGGGCGATGTGCACCGGCACAACGACTACATCTTCTACGAGGACGAGACCATCCGCAGCATCCTGGCCAAGCCGCTGATCGCGGCGGTCGCGGCACGTATCGCGCGGACCAGCCAGATACGGCTGTGGAACAGCACGCTCATCCACAAGCCGCAGCGTGCGGACGATGACCGCAACATCGTGCCGTGGCACTTCGACCGCCACTACTGGCAGACCTGCTCCTCCGACGAGATGCTCACCGCCTTCATCCCCTTCCACGACTGTGACGAGGAGATGGGGACGATCACGATGGTCGACGGCAGCCACCGCTGGAAGGAGACCGGCGGCGACGATTCCACCAGCCGCCACTTCGCCGACCGCGACCGGTCGGAGCTCGAGGACATGCTCTCCGAGAACGCCGCGTTCAACAACGCTCAGGTGCGCAAGGTTCCGGTGAACATCCCCAAGGGACACATCAGCTTCCACCACTGCCGTACCTACCACGGCAGCGGTTACAACCTCAGCGACCGTCCCCGCCGGGCCATCTCGCTGCACCTGCAGGACCGGACCAACCAGTGGCGGCCCTTCGAGCTGTCCTCCGGCGACCTCGTCGTCTACAACAACGATGTGCTCGTCGGCAAGGACGAGAACGGCAACCCCGACTACCACGACGCGGACTTCTGCCCCGTCCTGTGGGAGGACCCCCGGTGAGTCACGTTTCCCCGACCACCGTGCTGGCCGCCGACGAGCTGCACGGCTCGCTCGGCGACCCGCTCATGGAAGTGATGAACTTCCTCAACGAGGTCACCTCCCGCTACCCGCAAGCGATCTCCTTCGGGCCGGGCCGCCCCTACGAAGGGCTGTTCGAGGTCGAGCGGATCGGCGACTACCTCGACGCGTACACCCGGCACCTCTCCGAGGACCTGGGCCGGACCCCCGACGAGGTCCGGACACAGCTCTTCCAGTACGGGCGGACCAACGGCCAGATCCATGAGCTGGTGGCCCGCGCCCTGCGCAACGACGAGGCCATCGACGCGGACCCCGCATCCCTCGTCGTCACCGTGGGCTGCCAGGAGGGCATGTTTCTCGCCCTTCGCGCGCTGTTCCGTGACTCCTCGGACGTCCTGCTGGTCTCCTCGCCCTGCTATGTCGGGATCACCGGAGCGGCCCGGCTGCTGGACATCGAGACCGTGCACGTGCCCGAGGGCGAGAACGGGATCGACCCGGACGTCCTGCGACGGACCGTCGCCGACCTGCGAGCGGCCGGGAAACGGCCGCGCGCGCTCTACCTGGTTCCGGACTTCTCCAACCCCACCGGCACCTGCCTGCCCCTCCCCACACGCCACCGTCTGCTCGACATGGCCGAGGAGGAGGACCTGCTCCTCCTGGAGGACAATCCGTACGGATTCTTCACGCGCACCGGTACCGGCCTGCCCACGCTCAAGGCGCTGGACAGCCGGCGGCGCGTCATCTACCTCGGTTCCTTCGCCAAGACCTGCTTCCCCGGAGCCCGGGTCGGCTATGTGGTCGCCGACCAGCATGTCCAGGCGCCGGACGGCAGCCGTACGCTCCTGGCGGACGAACTGTCCAAGATCAAGGGCATGGTGACGGTCAACACCCCGGCGCTCAGCCAGGCGGTCATCGGGGGCATGCTCCTCACCCATGACTTCCGCCTGCGGGAGGCCAACAAGCCGGCCGCCGACTTCTACCAGGAGAACCTGAAGGTCCTGCTGGAGTCGCTCGACCGGCTGCTGCCTCCGGAGCGACGCGAGGCGGCAGGGATCCACTGGAACTCGCCCGAGGGCGGCTTCTTCCTCACCCTGACCCTGCCCGTCCCAGCGGACAACGCGCTGCTCGAAGAGTCCGCTCGCGAGCACGGGGTGATCTGGACGCCCATGAGTTACTTCTATCCGGATCCGGACAGCGGCGGACGGCACCAGATGAGGCTCTCCCTCAGCTATCTGACGCCTGCTCAAGTTGCCGAAGGAGCACGCCGTTTGGTCGGTCTGCTGGAACGGAGCTGCGCATGAACGCCTTCCTGTACGTGGTGACGGTGCTGATCTGGGGCTCCACCTGGCTGGCCATCAAGGGCCAGCTCGGGGACGTACACCCCACGGCATCGATCGCCTACCGGTTCGCGCTGGCGGCCGTCATCCTGCTGGCCTGGGCGCGCCTGCGCGGGCTGCCGCTGCGCTATCCGGCACGCGTGCACGGGCAGTTCGCCCTCATGGGCGCGCTGATGTTCTCCACCAACTTCGTGTGCTTCTACTTCGCCGAGCAGCACCTCACCACCGGCCTCGTCTCGATCATCTTCGCGATGTCGCTGGTGGTGAACATGGCGTTCGCCCGCCTCTTCTTCAAGCGCGCGATCACCGCGAAGATGCTCCTCGGCGGAGCGATCGGGCTGCTGGGGATCGGTACGGTGTTCTGGCCGGAGTTCCAGAACTTCGGCCTCTCCTCCGGATCGGGGCAGGGCATCGTGCTCTCGGCCCTCGGCACCCTGGTGTTCTGCCTGGGCAATGTGGTCTCCGGCAAGACCCAGGCCGCGGGCATCCCGGTGATCCAGGGCACCGGGTACGCCATGGCGTACGGAGCGCTGCTGATGGCCCCGTTCGCCGTGTTCTTCGGGCACGGGGCCCTGTTCGACCCGACGCCGCAGTACGCCGGCTCGCTCGTCTATCTCGCCGTCTTCGGCTCGGTGATCGGCTTCGGTGCCTATCTCACCCTGCTCGGCCGGATCGGCGGCGAGCGCGCCGCGTACGCGATGGTGCTCTTCCCGATCGTGGCGCTCCTGCTGTCCACGGTGTTCGAGGAGTTCCACTGGACGGCGCGGGACCTGGCGGGCGTCTTCCTGATCCTGGTCGGCAACGCCGTGATGCTGACCAACCCCGCGCTGCTACGGCGGCTGACCGGAGACCGCTTCCCCGCGCCGCCGGCGGAACCGGCCGAGCCGGCGGCCCAGAGCGCCGCCGACCGGTAGCCCCGTCCCAAGGTCCGTCCGGGCCCGTCCACTTCCCGGATGGGCCGGGACGGTCGCGCCCCATCCCGCCACGGTCGAGGAGCGACACCTTGCACACCGCCGCAGTCGTCGGAACCGGTCTCATCGGCACATCGATCGCCCTGGCACTGACCGGCCGGGGAGTCACCACCCACCTCATCGACCGCGACCCCCACAGCATCCGGATCGCCGCGGCGCGCGGCGCGGGGACGCCCGCACCACCTTCGGCACCCGTGGACATCGCCGTCATCTGCGTGCCGCCCTCGGACGTCGCCAGGACCATCGCGGGCCACCAGAAGGCCGAGCTGGCCAGGGTGTACACGGATGTGGCGAGCGTCAAAGCGCTGCCGCACGCCGAATGCCTGGCCCTCGGCTGCGACACCGCCGCCCTGGTGGGCGGGCATCCGCTGGCCGGGCGGGAACGCTCCGGGCCGCTCCCGGCCCGTGCCGACCTCTTCCAGGACCGTCACTGGGTGCTCACCCCGACCCCGGAAACCACCGAAGCCGCCCTCAACCGCGCCCTGGAGCTGGTGTCGCTGTGCGGCGCCGTCCCGGTACTGCTCGATCCGCCGGACCACGACCGGGCGGTGGCCCTCGTCTCCCACCTGCCGCACCTGGTGGCGAGCCTCACCGCGGCCCGGCTGCTGGAGGGGGAGGACCACGCGGTGCGGCTGGCCGGCCGCGGTGTGCGGGACGTCACCAGAATCGCCGCCGGCGACGCCGGGCTGTGGACGGACATCCTCGCCGCGAACGCCCCCGCCGTCAGCGCGCTGCTCACCCAGCTCACCGCGGACCTGCAAAGAACGGCCGACGCGCTGGACCGGCTGACCGAAGGAGGACCGGAGCAGCAGGACGGCGCACTGGCGGACCTGACCGACATGCTGCGGCGCGGCATCGAGGGCCGGGCCCGCATCGCGACCACCCACGGCAACGGAGGCGCGGGCTCCCGCACCGTGCTCTCGGTCTCCCTCGGTGACCGGGACCGCCGCCTGGAACGGCTGCTCGACGATGTGACCGAGGCACGGGTGGACCTGGAGGACCTGCTGCTTCCGGAGACGACGGCACCGCCGCGCAGCGCGGTCGAGCTCCTGGTCGCACCGGACGTGGCACGCCCCCTCACCGACGCCCTCCGCGACCGGGGCTGGGCGGTCGGGTAGGGCCCCGCCGTGCGCGTATCGGGACGGGAGCGCTGACGCCTCGGCGCGGTGATGCCGGGGGCCGGTCGCGAGGTTTCGTCTTCGCGGGCCGGCTCCCTGTGGTTGCCGCTGCGGGAGCGTTCCGCGCGTTTCGGCGGACACTGCGCCGCAAGGGGCATCACGGTCCGCGTCTCCGGGAAGGACGGTGTGCGTGTCACGGTTTGGACCGCCCGAAGACAACGACGCCTTTTTGCGCGCGGTCCAGAGTTTCGCTGTCTCGTAAGGCCGTCAACTTCGTGGGGCGAGCGGCCTGATGAGCAATGGAGCACTGGAAAGCCCACCTTCGACCACCTGGGAGAATCACATGCCGCACATCACCGTTGACTACGACGCGCCCTTGGACGGCTTCTTCGACCGCCGCCGCTTCGCACTCGAACTGCACACCCTGGCCGCCAAAACGGTCGACGGCATCACCGTCGAAAGCTGCAAGACACGCTTCCGGCGCCTCGACGAAGCCGTCATCGCCAACGGAGAGCCCGGACAGGCTCTGATCCACATCGATTTCGCGATCCTGCCGGGCCGCACGACGGAGACCAAGGCCGCACTCAGCCAAGCGGTACTCGACCTGGTGCGCAGTCACACGGCGGCAGTGCCCGACACGGTCGTCCACGCCTCCGTGGACGTGTCCGACCTCAGCGGCGCCTACCGCAAGCACGTCCAATGATCCGCCCGTGACGGACCGGCATCCGGCGATCTGGCCTCACGACCACGGGACGCTCGACGGCGGCGACAACAACTCGTATCCGGGGAAGTCGGCGGAGAGCCGGTGAATGTGACCGGTCCTGCGCAAGGGCCTCGAGGACAACAACCCCGGCGCCCTCCGCTCGCGCGCAGACCACGAGAAGACAGCCCCTGCACCCCGCACAGCCAGTGACTCATCTCCGCGCAAAATGTTCACGTAGTTCCAGCCACCGGGGCGGTTATAGATTCGCCTGTCGGGAAGTGGGGTGCCCGTCGCCGAGTGGCTTGGTTTGCGGTGGTCGGTCGCTTGTTGTGGTCTCGGCGTGGTCTGCAGCGCTGGTTGGTGATCGGTGGGAACGGCTGCGGGCGTTCCCGCGCGGTGTCTGGCAGAGTCCCTGACCGTGTCGGTGATGACGTGGCTGCCGGCCGGCAGGTATGTGATGTGCCGAACAGGTTGTGGCGTGCGGGCGTACGAACCGCTGGGAGACGTTCGGCGCCGTGTTCACGGCCGCCGGCTTCCCGGTGCCCACGACCGTGCGGGACGTTTCCGAGCACTACCTGATGTGGGGTCTGGCGCGCCGCGAGGAGACACCGGACGGCACCCGATGGTCCGTGCCCGCCGCGCTGCCGCTGCCTGGTGACCTGCTGCCTTTGGACGCCGACCTCACCAAACGGCTCGAATGGATCCGCTGGACGACGCGCACCGGCCCGCTCGTCAACGGGCTCATCGAATACCTGGTCGATGATCTGGGCGAGCCGCAGAGGTACTCACCTTTCTGGACCGCCTGGCGGCTGCCACCGCGGCGATGCCGACGATGTCCGCATCGCCTTTGCGGAACTCGTTGAGGCTGGTGACGCTCAGGTGCGTCGAGGGCAGGAGCAGGCCGACGCGGAACGGCTGGAGGCGCATCAGCGCTTCCGCCTGGTCATGAACTGGGATCACTGCCACAAGACGCGGATGCGGCTGAGCGTAGGCCGACGGCGAGCGACTGAGACGGGCCCTGCGTAGTCCGCAGCTCAGTGAGAGCAGGTCGTGTCAGTGGCCGTCGCTATCGTGCCGGGTGTGGTGGGAACTGAAGACACACGCCTCAGCGTGGTCCGCGGCAACAGCGCCTCGGGGAAGTCGTCCGTCGCGGCCGGCCTGCGCGAGAAGTTCGGCCGCAACCTCGCGATCGTCGGCCAGGACAATCTGCGCCGGATCGTGCTGCGCGAACGTGACCGGCCCGGTGGCGCGAACATCGGCCTGATCGACCTCACTGCCCGCTACGCCCTGGACGACGGCTTCCACGTCGTCGTGGAAGGCATCCTGTACGCCGACCGCTACGGCTCGGTGCTCCAGGACCTGGTGCGCGCCCACCGTGGCGTCTCGCGCTGCTACTACCGCAACGTGCCCTACACGGAGACGCTGCTCCGGCACGCGACGAAACCCGATGCCGAGTACCTCAAGCACGTCATCGCCGACCACCTGCGCAACTGGTACGGGGAGAAAGACCTGCTGCCCGACGGCTTGGAGACCGTCATCGACCCGTCCAGCACCCTGGACGACACCATCCAGCAGATCCTGCACGAGAGCGGCCTGGCAGGGTGGTCCCGATCGACTGCTAACGATGCGGCCCGCTGGAAACAGCGGGCCGCCTGCGCCTGTTGCGCGATCCGGCCCCGGAGCAGACGCCCGCGACATCCTGTTGTCAGTGCCGGACAGGAGATCGTTCGTGGGGACGGTCGGGTGTCCTACACGATCGTGGACACGGACTGCACGCTTGTGGCGGAGGCGGACGGGTTCCTGCGTACCTGCCGGGCGGGCACGGACCGTACGTACGCGTATGTGCTGGTGGATCATCTGCGGTGGCTGCGGTTCGCGGGCCTGAACACGGAGTCGGTGTCGCTTGAGGACGTGCGGCACTACATGGCCGCTCTCGGAGCGGATTACCCGGGGCCGTTCGGTCTGCCGTGGCGCGAGGGGAAACGCCCCTACGGACACAGCGCACTGAAGACCGTCGCGGCCTGTCTGAAGGGCTTCTGCCTTCACCTGGGCACCCACGGCGTGAACCCGGCACTGGCGGAGGCACTGCGCGTGACCCGTTTGCCGACGCGGGCGGACCGCCGGCGGGCGATGCTCGGGCACGTCCTGCACAGCATGCCCGCGAATCCTCTGGCTCCGGCGGAGCGGATGCGCCGGCATCCGAAGATGCTGCCGGAAGGTGCCCGGGAGGCGTTGCTGGTGGCGGTGTCGTGCGCGCGGGGCCGGATGGTGGTCACGTGGCTGGCCGACGGCGGGTTCCGGATCGGTGAGCTGTGCGGGCTGCGTCTGGTCGACCTGCACTTGCGCGAGCAGGCCGCGTGCGGTCAATGCCGGGGGCCGCACGTGCACATCTGTCACCGTGAGGACAACGCCAACCGGGCCCGGGTGAAGACCAAGTCCCCTGGACGTCGCAGGACGGCAGTGGTGGGACGGTGCGCCGGGTGAGTCCGGCGATGATTCACACCTACTTCGAGTACATCACCACCCAGTACCCCGCCCAGACCGCTCACGACATGCTCCTGGTCAGTCTGCACGGCCCCACCCGGGGGCAGCCGTGGACCACGGCCGCGGCCCGCGGCGTGCTGCGCCGGTCCGCAACCCGTGTGGAGATCGGCCGGGTGGTCCCGCACGCCTTCCGGCACAGCTTCGCCACCGCGGTGCTGGACGCCGCACGGGGCAACGCTGTGATCGCGCGTGACGCCGGCGGCTGGGCCTCAGCGGCGACCGTCGAGCAGGTCTACGGCCACGTAGACGTCCACGACCCGGTCTTCACCGCAGCGCTGGAGCAGGTCTGGGGGACACAGCCGTGATCCCGCTGACGCTGCTGCCCGGCCGCACCGACACCACCCGCATCGGCCGCGACCGGCTCGAACTGCTCACGGCCCTCATAGAGGCTCCTTCATTCGATCCGCTCTTCCGCGACACACTGATCTTCATCCCGCCCCAGCACCCGGTCTTCGCCTGGCAGTGCGGCGCCGACGGCTGCGAGCGCATCCGCCGCGTCAGCCACAACCTGTGCGGTTCTCACTGCCTCGAGTGGGAGCAGGCAGAGCGGGCCGGCCAGTCCAAGCGCGCTTTCATGCACGCCGCAACGCCTCTTCCGGCCGCGCGGGGAGTGGACTACGGGCGCTGCCGGATCTGCCCCGACCGCCCGGCCCTCAGCCCCACAACCCAGTTGTGCCATCAACACCAGAGCCGCTGGCAGTACGGTTCGGCGGCGCGTGTCGACCGAAAACACCTCAAACGATGGGCTCTGGACCAGCGCGCGTTACCCGGTTTCGGCCTCTGCAAAGCCCGCTGCCCGTTCTTGGCCTGCGGCTCGGTGGGACTGTGTATCCAGCACCAGGCCCGTTACCAAACCGAGCAGCGTCTGGGAGGAGCCCGGTCGGAACGCATCCACGGTCGCATCAAAGACGGACGCCCGCTCCCCGTAACGTACGACGATGAGTCCGCTTTCCACGCATGGTGTGCCACCACGGAACCTGTGTCACAGCCGGGACTGGTCAACCTCCACCCACTGCCTCCCTTGCTGCGGGCCGAGATCCAGTGGGGCCTGCACACACATGCCCAGGTCGCACAGCACTCCGAGTGGACCACCAACGGCATCAGGAATCTCGTCAGACATTGTCAGCGAGGCGGCAGCACGTCCCTGATGGACCTGCACGACCAGGGCTACAAGAACCTTTCCCGTAAGCAGATGGACTCCGAAGTCCGCAAGATCATCTGGGAGATCGTCAACGGTCTGCGCTGCGTCTACTACAGCCCCTCGGACACGAAAGACGCCGGCTTCCTGGAGACCGATCACTTCGGGCGACGCTTCAAGAACGCCCAGAGCCACTTCAACATCACCGCCGTACCTCAGCGGTGGCTGCGCGACCTGCTTTGGGACCATCTCACCGAGTGGCTTCGGTCCCCGCAATGTCCCCGCACCCGAGGTCCCTTTGGCCAGATGCGCCGCGCCGCGGTCGAACTGGGTGTCTTCCTCCAAGCCGATGCCCCGAGGCAGGCCATGACCCCACCGTGCTGTGCCGTGAGCACGCCGAGCGGTTCGTCGCCGACCAGCGCCACCGCGCCCGCCATGGCCGCCGTCCCTGGGCATGGTCCTGGTCGACGGACGATCCCCCACGGTCACCGACCTGAGCTGCCAATTCGTCTTCAACCAGGCGCGCAAGCTGCTCTACAGCGCCATCCCCGCTGGCCAGGCCGAGCGCCTCGGTATCGACACCGGCTTCCTGACCGCCATCCCCTTCGGCGGCACCGGCCTCAAGCAGCGCTCCCGCAACCCCTTCAGCGACGACGTCGCCCGCGCGCTGACCGACGAGGCCAACCTGCGCCGCCTGGAGGAGCTCGACCTCAACGACCGGGGCCTGCGGGACATCTGGGAGACCATCGTCGCCACCGGGCGCCGCTGCAGCGAGGTCGTCGGACTGCGCCTGGACTGCATCGGCCGCTACCGAGGCCTTGCCATGCTATAGCACGACCAGACCAAGGTCGGCAACTACAACGAGGGCATCCGCATCCCCGAGCCCATCTACCAGCGCCTCGACGCCCGACGCACCAAGACACTCCAACTCTTCGAAAAGCGCTACGGCCGGACTCCAGCGGCTGCGGAACGCCCCGGCCTGGCCCTGTTCCCTTCCCGCATCCGCAACCCCAACGGCCGCCAGCCGATCTCCTATGGACACTTCAACGAGCGCTTCAGGACCTGGATCTCCGACCTCGACCTCGGCGGCGCGTACGTCGCCCACCAGGCCCGCCACACCCTGGCCACCAACCTGCTGCGCGCCGGCGCCACACTCACCCACATGCGCCGCTACCTCGGCCAGCTGTCCGAGCGCATGGCCGAGCACTACGTGAAGATCACCAACAGCGACCTCGAAGACGTCCTGAACACGGTCTGGGTGGCCGGACCCGGGGCTCCCAACCCAGGTGAACTCCTCTCCGGCGACACCACCCCCGTGGACCGCGAGACCGCCCTCGCCTTGGCCCTGGACCTTTCCCGCCGCAGCACCCCCGCCGACAGGGGATTCTGCACCTACCAACCCGTCGTCAACGGCGGAGCCTGCCCCTGGAAACTCGACTGCGAGAACTGCGACAACTTCATCCTCTCCGGCGCAGACCTCCTCTACTGGCGACGCAAAGCCGAACAATGGCGCTCCATCGCCGAGAACGCCCCCGACGACGCCACCGCCGACTACCTCCACACCGTCTTCGAACCCACCGCCAAGGCCATCAAAGGACTCGAGCAGGCCCTGGCCGCCCTCGGCATCCTTGACGAAGCCCTCACCCTCGACCTGCGACGCCCCCAGGACTACTTCCACCGCACCTGGCGCACCGCCTTCCGCGCCCGCGACCTCGCAGCACTGCAAGCCCCCTATGGCGTAGCTGATGGCGTGCTTATTGATCTTGATTGTGGCCTGCTGTTGTTCAGTCGTACTGGGTGGTAGTTCTGATCAGTCGGTGGGGCTTACGCGAAACCGGGTGCCCGGTGTCGGGGGATACGTGGGTTGAGCTGGGTGTTTGGTGTTGCGCAGTGTGCTGAGCGGGGTGGTGGTTTTTGCTCAGTGTGGTTGGCGCGTCTATAGGTACCGGTGCTGGCCGGCTGGGTGAGGGCTGGGGCGGTGTGGGGTGTGGGTTGGTTCAGCGGGTGGTGAGGCGTTGCCAGAGCAGGTCGTGGTCGGCGGGTGCGAGGCGGGTCAGGTGGAGGCGGCGGGCGAGGTGGTGGAGGAAGGCGGTCTGCTGGGTGCGGGTCAGGGGGGTGGCGGGGGAGGCGGTCGAGGGTTGTGGCGAGGGTGAGGGTTTCGGGGTAGGTGATCAGGGTCCGGCAGGTCAGGGCGGGGGAGGCCGGGCTGTGGGTGAGGTGGGGGTTGGCGGTGGTGAGCTGGTGCAGGCGGGTGTGCCAGCGGGTGTGGAGGTGCTGGTGGTGGTCGTACCAGCGGGTGGTGATCGTGGTGGCCCAGCTCAGGGAGGCCGTGGTGGGCGGCCGGCGGGCGGTGAGGCGGGCGTGGGTGAGTTCGGGCAGGGTCCGGATGTCGAGGGGGATGCGCTGTCGGGGGTCGCTGGAGGCTTGATGGTGACGGGTGCAGATCATGGCCCGGGGCAGGTCGGGCGCGGGGTGGATCCACGCGGGGGCGGCGTGGTGGGGCGGGCGGCGCAGGGTGCAGGCGGGGCAGGCCGGCAGGGGCTGCACGGCGGGGACGAGGGGCTGCCAGCGGGCGGTGGCGGTGGGGGCGGTGGCGATGGTGGCGGGCGGGGGCCGGCGGGTCAGTGCGCGGTTGAGGTGGGCGGGCGGGATGCGGGTGAAGGCGGCCAGGCGGCGGGCGGCTTCGTTGCTGAGGTGGAGTTCGGTGGCGTGCGGGGCGGCGGGGGTGCCGGTGGCGGTGATGTGCAGGCCGTCCAGGAGGTGGGCGGGGGAGAGGTGGTAGGCGGCGGCGAGGCGGGTGAGGTAGGAGGCTGCCGTTTCGCGGGGCAGCGGTCGCACGCGCAGCGCGCCGGGCGGGCTGGGCCACATCGTGCCGGGCCGCACCGCGGGCGTGGGGCGGGCCTGGGTGGGGGCGGTCACCGGCCGGGGCGGGTGCGGCGGGCGGGGGTTCGGGGCCGGTAGTGCTCTTCGGCGAGGTGGTCCAGTGCGATGGTGTCCAGCAGGGTCTTGGTGATGCGTTCGGTGCCTTCGCAGATGGCTTCGATGGCGGCCTGGCGGATCAGGCGTGAGAGGCTGCCGATGCGTCCGGCGGTCCGTTCGTGCAGGTACGGCGCCAGCCTGGGCAGGCTGCCGGTGCGGTGCGCGGTGAGGTCGAGGGCCGCTTCCAGGGCGGTGATCAGCTCGCGGAACGGCTCGCGGTGGCCGGCGCGGGCGGGCAGCGCTCCGCAGTCGATCAAAGAGGCGCGTCCGGCCAGCTGTGCGCCGCGTACTCCGCTGAAAACGGCGCTGGCGGTGACGTCGATGCCGGCGTAGACGAATGTGGCGCCGATACGTTCGGTGAGGTCCTTGAGCCAGTCGGCGGCCTCCGCGCCGCTGGAGGTACGCGGGTTGAGCCGGTGGATCTCGTCGATCAGCACGAGTGCGACGCCGGCCGTGGTGTAGGTGTGGCAGACGGCGGTCGTGATCTGCGCGGTGGTCATGCGGGCGGCCACGGGGATGCCGAGGTAGCGGGCGAACTCGGCGGCCAGGGTCTTGGCGGTGGCGCCGGGCGGTACCAGCACGTAGGCGACGGGCACGCTGGTGTCGCCCGGGTGGGCGCGGCGGGTGTGGGCGAGGTGGCAGGTACGGCCGACCTGGAGCAGCGCGGTGGTCTTGCCGGTGGTGGCCGGGCCGGTGACGATCAGCGACGGCCGGGCGGTGGCCTGCTGGTGGCGGCCCAGGATCATCAGGGTGCGGACCTGGCGTGCCAGGGATTCGATGGCCGGGGTGCGCACGGTGACGAACTGCGAGTGGTAGGCCAGGCGTTCCTCCGGCGTACGGGGTGCCTGGCCCGGCTGCGGCGGCGTGGGGGGTGCGGCGTGTGCGAACCGGGCGAAGCCGTCGAACGTCGTCACCGTGCCCGCGGCGGCCTCGCCGTCGTTCGGGGGCGAAGGGCGGGCAGGGGTCACCACAGTTCGGCCTCCTGGTCGGCGTCGTACAGCGTCAGCGCGCCGCTTGCCGGCAGCGTGCGTGCGCCGGACTCATCGGCGCCGACGTCGTCCCGGGCGGCTCGGGCGTCCAGCGCATCCAGGCTGTCCTCCGCCTCCGTTGCGGCCTGGGCCGCAGTACGGTGCGGTGCTGCCGGTTCGCCGCCTGCTGCCTGGGAGACCGCCTTCCCGGCGCGCGTGCCCGGCGCTGTGGCAGGCGCGGCTGGCGCTGGGGTGGTGGGCCGGGCCTGGCGCAGGATCTGGTCGGCGGCCTCGGCGAGGGCGGCTTCGTGGGCCTCGCGTTCGGCGCGCTGCTCGAGGGTGGTGCGGATGTGGCGCCAGGTGGTCTCGCTCATGGGCGCGTGGACGTGGTCGCGGTGGATCCACGGGATCTCGTGCAGGTGTCCGTCGGGCAGGCGGAGGTAGATCTGGCGGACGTCGTGCGGGTTGAGGTGGACCTCCCACTTGCCGCCGGGGCCGGTGGGGCAGGCCCGTCCTCGGTGTTCGTTGAGGATGGCGTGGTCGTAGGTGCGGTAGTTGATGCGGATGCCGCGGCCGGTGACCGGGTGGAAGCGCACCGGCAGCAGTTCCTTGTAGTCGGCTCCCGTCAGCGGCAGCGGCACATAGCCGCTCGCGCCCAGCAGCGCACCCCACATCTCGCCCGGTGACAGCGCCTTCTTGGGCAGGAGGGGGTGGCGCAGCCCGTCGTGGGGGCGGTGCTGCCAGCACGCGGTGATCCACTCGTCCAGCAGTTCCTGCATCTGGGCCACGGTGAAGCGGGCTTCGTCTTCCACCGCCTCGCCGCGCGCCAGGATGTGGGGGCCGGTGTAGCCGGCGGTGTGCTGGGCGAAAAGGGTGTTGATGCTGCCGAAGGTCCGTTCCACGGCGCCCTTTGCGGTGGGGGAGCGGGGCGGGGCGGGCTGCACGCTCACCCCGAGGGATTCACAGGCGGCCAGGAAAGCGGCGGAGAGGAACACCCGCCCGCGGTCGATGACGATCGTCTCCGGCACCACCACCGGCCGCGCCGCCGCCTGTTCAAGCCGCGCGTCCAGGGCGAGGAGCCGGTCGTAGGGGACGGCGGCGTGGGCCAGGCGCAGATGCTCGCCCCAGCCGGGCCGCACCGGGTGGGGCACAGCCATCTCCGCCAGCAGCAGGGCCGCGTCCACCGCCTGGGTGCTCTGCTCACGCAGCACGGCCGCCACCACCGACCGTGTTGCCACGTCCAGGGCGATCGTGAGCTCCGGGCGCACCGGCTTTCCGTCCTCCCCGAGGGCCATGATGTCCAGTCGGGTGGTGTCGACCTGCACCAGCTCGCCCGGCCGCAGCGCCACCACCGGCGTGAACGGCCGCACCGGCACGGTGGTGGCGGTGCGGGCGGGACGTCCCGGGTGTTCCAGCGGGTCGGCCAGGACCCGCACCAGCCGGTTGAACGTCGACGGCGCCGGCAGCGCCACCGCGCCCGGCCCGTGGGCCTCGGCCAGGATCTGCCCGCTCAACTCCCGCAGCCCCTTCAGCGTGCCCGTGGAGCGGCCGCGCTGGCGGCGCAGCGCCTCCAGCACCGCGGCCACCACCCGCTCATCCGCACGCCCGGTCGCGCTCGACGGCTTGCGCTGCCGGACCAGGCCCATGACGCCGCCCGTGTGGTAGCGGGCGCGCATCCGGCGCACGGTGGCCCGGCTGGCACGCGGCCAGCCCAGAGCCGCGAGTTCGTCGGCCTTGGCCTGCTCCCGCTCGGCCATCGAGGTGCGCTGCGGGTCGTACTCGGGCCGGGGGCAGCCGGTGCTGCCGGGCCCGTCGGGCAGCCCGGTCTCGATCTCGCGGATGTGCCGCTGCCAGGCCATCGCCCTCTCCCGCTCCCGTTCGGGCACCGCCTCCAAAAGGCCCCACGGCACCGCGGCGGGGACCGGGCAGTCCACCACCGCGAAGGTGGGATCGGCGAACAGCAGCGAGGTCAGAACCGAGGCGGTCTGCCCGTCCTCGTCGACGAGGCGTACCGAGGCTCCGGCCACGGCGGCCACCTGCCAGGGGCGGCCCTCGAACGTCACATACGCCCCGAGTTTGACCTGCCAGCGCCGGGCGGCGGCCGCGGCACGGACCGGGCGGCCGGGGGTGCTCACCACTGTCCAGCCTCCGCCTCGGCGTCATACACCGACAACCCGCCCGGCTCCACGGCCGTAGCGCGGGCGTCGCCGGTGCCGGGCACCGCGCCGCCACCGGCGGCGCCCCGGGC
This sequence comes from Streptomyces angustmyceticus, assembly GCF_019933235.1. Classification (NCBI taxonomy): domain Bacteria; kingdom Bacillati; phylum Actinomycetota; class Actinomycetes; order Kitasatosporales; family Streptomycetaceae; genus Streptomyces; species Streptomyces angustmyceticus. The sequence continues at coordinate 8,102,189 of NZ_CP082945.1, forward strand.
GGCCGCCTCCCGTGGCTGCGCCGCGGTGGGTGCGGGGCCGGTCCGGTCACCGCCCGGCCGCGCACCGCCGTCGCCACCCACATCCGCGCCCGCGCCGGTACCGGCGGCGCGGTGTGCGAGAACGGCGCCGGTGCGGCGCCGCAGTAGCTCGTCGAAGGGCCGCGAAGCGTGCCCGCACTGTGCCCATGGCACCGGGTGGAGCTGGCCGTCGGGCAGCCGGACGAAGACCTGCCGCGGGTCGTGTGGATGGTGGTGGACCTCGAACCGGCCCCCACGGCCGCGGTGTTCGTCCAGACACGCATCGTCGTAGCGGCGCCCGCCCAGCCGAATGCCGGACTCGGTCACCGCGCACCGGCGGGCCGGCAGCAGTTCGCCATAGTGCTGCCCGGCCAGCGGCAGCGGCACCCTCCCGGCCGCGCCCAGCAGCACCTGCCACATCTCCTGCGGTGCCAGCCCCGCCCGGGGCAGCAGTGGATGCCGCAGCTGCTCCTGGGCGCGCTGGTGCCAGACGCCGGTGATCCATTCGTCCAGCAGGTCCTGCAGCTGAGGCATGCTCCAGTACGCCCCGTCCGCCTCGTCCGCCCGGTTCTCGCCCGCAGCGGCGGGCGGCCGGGCCGCCACCGTGTGCCGGGAGAACAGGCCGGCGAGCACCTCAAGCGTGCGCAGGGCACCGCAGCGGGCACCCGCCGTCCGGGGCGGGGCCGGCTCCAGGCTGATGCCAAGGCTCTCGCACACGGTCAGGACCGCCGAGGTGACGCCGGCCGTCCCGTGGTCGAGGACGAGCGTCTCGGGCACGGCCGTCGGACGCGCCGCGGTGGCCTCGATCCGGTCAGGCAAGGACATCAGCCGCCGCGCCGGCCCGCCCGCGTGGGCCTGCTCCAGCAGGGCGGGCCAGCCCGGGCGCAGCGGCCGGGGCACGGCCATCTCGGCCAGCAGCACCGACAACTGAACCGGCCCGCCCTGTAGCGGGTGCAGCACGGCGGCCAGCACGCAGCCGCTCGCCTGATCCAGCGCGGCCGTCACCGCCACCTCCACCGTGGTCCCGTCCTCGCCCACCGCGCCGACCGACAGGCGGGCGGTGGCCACCTGCACCCGCTCCGAGGGCCGCAGCGCGGCAGGCGGGCCACCCGCTGGGCCTGGGCGGGTGGCGGTGCGCGCCGCACTGCCCGGCGGCTCGGCCGGATCAGACATCGCCTTCACCAGCCGGTACATCGACGCCTTCGCGGGCAGCTTCACCCGCCCAGGACCGTGCCGGTCCGCCACGATCCGCTCCGCCAGATCGATGATCTGCTTCACCGTGGCCGCCTTGCGGCCGCGACGCAAGTGCAGCGCCTCCAGCACCGCGGCCACCACCCGGCCGTCAGCGCGTCCGGTCCCGGATCTGGGGCGCACGGTCCGCTGGTCGACCAGCCCCATCAACCCCTGCTTGTGGTAGGCGATACGCCGCCGCTGTACGGTTGCTCTGCTGACCTTCGTCCAGCCCAGCGCGGCGAGCTCCCGCGCTTTGGCGTGCTCGCGCTCGGCGAGCGTGAACCGCTGCGGGTCGTACTCGTCTCTGGGAACCCCACGACTGCCAGGGCCGCCGGGCAGCCCGGTCTCGATCTCGCGGATGTGCCGCTGCCAGGCCAGAGCCCGCTCGCGTGCAGCCAGCGGCAGCGCCGCCCACGTCTCGGCCGACGGAATCGGAGGGTCAGCCTGCCCGACGACCTTGAAACCGGGGGCGGTCACCAGACGGGCGGCCAGCACACACCCCGTGGCCCCGTCGTCGGCGGCCACATACACCCGCCCGTCGGCCAGGCCGCTCACCTGCCAGGTGCGGCCCTCGAACTCGACTCGCGCCCCCACCCCAACACCCCGCCCGCCAAGGGCGGCTGGTTCGTTGCTCAACGTGCCTGCTGCTCCCGTTCGCTGCCGCCTGCGCCCGGATCGGACGGGCCGGGGCAGACGAGGGTGTGCTCGCCCAGCGGCCGGGTCAGGTCCGCGGTCAGCCGCCCGCTCCACAGCGCGTGGTAAAGCACCGGCAGCGCAGTCAGGACTTCGCCCGCCGCCGCGGCCCCGGCCATCAGCGGCCGCGGTTCGGTGAACGCCTCCAGCACCGCCTGCTCAAGTCCGCCGGCGTCGCGGTGGCGGGGATGGCGGTAGCCGGCCAGCCACCGCACATTCGCCGCCACCACCTTGTCCGGCGGCACCAGGCGCCGGTAGGTGAACCCCACCGCCGCACACGCCGCTGCAAGCACCGCGGCCGCCCGCGCCGCACGGCCTGCCGCGGGCGCCGCCGCGGCGGGGCAATCGGCGAGCAGGGCGCTGCCCTGGGTGTAGCGGGCGAACAGCTGCGGCACCCAGGTCAGCGTCCGCCCGCTGCCCGGATCGCGCCAGATCAGCCGCACCGGCCGAGCCGACAGGCCCACCACACGCGGATCGCGGTCCAGGACCATCAGCTGCGTGCACATCGCCTGCGAGCCGTGCATGACGTGCCGGGCGGTGGTGGCCGACCACCACCAGCCCGGCCCCCATCGCCGACCGGGCACCACCGGGAACGCAGCGACCGGCTGGAGCTGTTCGAAACGCACCGCGACGGCGGCCTGCGTCCAGCGGCGCTGCATCAGCGTGCCGTCCGACCCGGCGAACTCCGCCTCCACCGCGCCCGGCTCCGGCACCCGGCAGGCCCTGGGCGCGACGGCGGGTAAGCCGGACTGGGCGCTGTCCTGGCTGCTGTCGAAGATCACGTACTCCACACAACGTCATACCGGCCACGCCGCGCAGGCGAACCAGCCGGTAACCGTCAACTGTGCTGCCGGAGAGGCCGGTTGGACCGCGCGAGGGCCAGGATGCCTCCTGGGGGTGGCTGCTGTCAGTGCATATCTCTGCACTTTCCCGCCCGGGCCGCAGGGTGCGTTCTGGGCGCCCGGATCCCTTCGCCGCTATCCCAGAGACGACAGCACCCATGCAGAGTCGTCCTCGTCCGAACCGAGCCGGATCAGGGCGCCGGACGGCATCGCCGCACCGCGCGCGAGCGTGTCGACGAAGTCATCCGCGAGCGCGTTGACCTGCTCGCGCCCAGCACCCTGGTCGTCGTCGTAGACACCGGAGTCGAGCCACAGGTGGTCGCGGTGTCCCGTGACCTTCAGCATGATCTTGAACGCCTCGTAGCCGTAGGGCGGATCGCTCACGCTGATGCCCACAATGGTGTCGCCACGCACCAGGTCCTCCCCGATGCGTACCCACACATCGCGTTTGGCCACGATCCACCACTTCCCCGCCCGGTCGCATCAGCAGCCCGAGCGTAGCCGTCCCGGCCCCCTGCGGCTGAGCCGGAGAACCGCACTGCCGCGGAAGGCTCGGCCTGCGGCATGCTGCCCCTCTACAGCCCGGGGCCTGGTGGCGAGCCGGGGGTCAGGAATGCCGGAAGCCGCGGTCGGGATCGCGGGCCTGGCCGGGACGGAAGGGCACGAACCAGTCCGCGGCGGCGAGGTTGGCAAGTCCGAGGCTCTGGTTGATCTCGTTGCCGCTGTCCTCGATCCCGTCCAGGGAGGCGTCGAACAGCATCAGCACATCGTGGTCCTCGAACAGCACGGTCGAGCACCAGTCCCAGTCGAAGTCACGGCGGTCCGCACCCAGACCCTCCACCGTTTCCGCCACCAGGCGCGGCCGGTTCCGCGTCAGCGCCTTGGCCCGGTCGATGCCCAGATGCAGGGCCATCTCCTCACCAGTGCAGCCCGGGCGGACGGTGCCCGTCTCGGCGAGTTCGGCGGCCAGGTCGTCGAAACAGCGGGCCATCTGCCGCCGCCACTGCTGATCCTGGTGAAAGGTGATCGGCGGCAACAAGCCCAGGACACGGCCCTCGCCCCGCCCAAGAGGCGCATCACCCACGGCGGCGACGTCCTGCCAGAGGTGCTCGGACAGCTCCTCGAGCGCCACCCGCAGTACCGCAGCCGTCCGCGCGGTGAGCTCCTCGTCCTCCTCGCCGTCCTCGTCCCAGCCCTCGTCCTCCTCGTCGTCTTCGTCCCACGCCGCTGGCCCGCCATGGCGGGCGAGGGAATGCAGACGGCTGCGCACGCGCTGCGCGGCTTCTTCGGGAGCGGCCAGGGCGTTGTCGATGATCTGCAGTTCGTCGGAGAACTCCTGGGCGCTCAGCAGCGTGCCGGCCTCGGCGAGCAGGGCCGAACCCGCATCTGTGCAGGCGTTCTTGGCGGGCAGGACCACGGCGAAATAGCTGTCCGTCAGCCGGTCGATGACAGCGGCCACCACCCCCGCGACGACCAGCGGGTCGGCGAAGGCTTCCTCCACCTGCAGCCGGCCGATGACGAGGACACTGGAGGCCGACTCGATGAACTCCTCGAACTCGTAGGTAAACCGGCCGGCCTCGTCCAGAAGCTGGGCGGCCACCAGGGCCGGGAAGGACTGTTCGTCGACCATCCGCTCGCGCAGATTGTCGGACTTCCAGTACAGGCCGCGTACGGCCGAAAGGCTCCCCACCGGCGTACCGGCCGAGGTGATGCGCACCTCCCAGTTCTGCACCCCCTGCGCGGCAGGGTCCAGCAACTGGTGGGTGTGGTGGAAGTCGAGCGCCAACTGGGCAAGGTCCGCCCCCGCTGCCGCCTGACCCGGTCGAGTGCTCAACGTGCTCCCTCGGCGCCTGTCCTCGGCCATCGCCTGCGACGGCCCCCGCAACAGCGTAGTGGCCGGACACCGGCGGTCTTTCCAGAACGTGCACCGCGCATCCGGGCCCGGGATGCGCGAAACCGGCCGGATCCCCCTGGGAGCCAGGCTGCGCCGTGCAGCGGCAGGGGCCCGGCCCACCGGCCGGCGGGTGCGTCAGCCGTCGTCCGGGTCCGCAGCCACGATCTCGGCCAGTTCCTGGGCGGGCAGGCGCGACCACGCGGCGATCTCCTCCAGCGCCACCCCGGCGGTGACGGCCGCGGCGGCGGTGTGCACGATGGCCTGATCGATCAGGGCGGCACTACGGCTGAGGTGCTCCAGCAGCGTGCGGGCCACCTCGGCGGTGGTGCCGCTGTGCACGCCGCGCAACTCCACCAGCTCCTCCCGGGCCTCGTCGACCAACTGCGTGATGTGGCACCGGTGTTCGGCGCTCACCGTGGCCCGCCACCGGCTACCAGAGCCGCCCGACTGCTGCTCTGCCGCCAGGATGCGCAGCTGGCCGGCCATCGTTGCGGGCTGCTGTTCCCGCTTCACGTGCCACGGATCCTCCCGCCACCCCGGCGGCCCGGCCTCGCCGCGGCGAGCGCGCACGACCGCGCCCGTGAAGTCGCTCAGCGGACTGCCGGTATCGGCCGCGAGCAGCGGCCCCAGCCAGGCGCGGCCCACCCGCTCGCCCAGTCGCCGGCAGAACGCGTCGCCGGTGTCCCGTGCCCTCGGCCGCAGGCCGCCGCTCGCCCGCCAGGCCAACTCGGCCATCGCCGGCTCCAGCAGCGCCCCCGCCACAGCCACGACTTCCGGGAAGATCGCCGCGTCCCGACCCACGATCCGCCACTTGGCCAACTCGTCGCCGACGCTGCCGCCCGCCAGCTGGTGCAGACGGTATGGCCAGACCTCCTCCTGCTCCCAGTACAGCGCCTGCTCCCACCAGCGAGCCACCACCGCATGCGCCAGCTGGAACGCCTGCTCCGGCTCCACCCCGGCGCGCCCCGCACGCCGCGCCACGCCTGGCCACCGCCGCTGCGCGGCCACCACCTCGGGCACACTCCCCAGATCGAGGTGTTCCAGCGGCTGGTCCGCATCTGCGCTCAGCAGCCACCGCCCGTGCCGCACGCAGACCCGCTGCCAGCGCGGCACGTACCGCACCGCCCGCACCGCCGCCCCTGTGCGCCGCGCGGTGCACAACCGGCAGCCGAACGCTGCCGGACCGGCCACCGCGCCCGCCGCTCGCCACCGCGCCTGCGCCACGGCGGCCTCCCGACCAGTACCGATCTTGGGATCGTCCACGGTGAAGGCGGGCAGAGCGCGCGCCAGCACCGTCGGCTCCACCCCGCACAGCTCGGCAAGCACAGCCCGCCCGGCCTCGTTGAGGACGACCTCCGCGTCGGCCCGCACGCCGCCGCCGTCGTGCCGGGCGGGGGAGTTGCGACACGTCCAAAGCCGCAGCACGCCGGCGGCAGGCAGACCGTAGCGGTCCGCGACTCGGTCGATCAGTGACGCGGTCAGCTCCCCGGCCAGCGGCACGGTCCGTAACACCCCTGCTGTCACAGCTCTCCCCGACGCCCTGTCCTGATCCTCTCCAGCGCCCTGACCCGCTACAGCTTGAACTCGAGGTCGACGATGTCCTTGAGTTCCACTTCAAGGCCGTGGGCGCGGCGGCCGCTGTCGCGGAAGTAGACCTCGCCCAGCGCCTCGGCGGCGAGTTCGCGGAGGTCGTCCTCGTCGACACCGTCGCCCTGGGCTTCCAGGAGTCGGGCGGCGTGCCGGGGCGGCAGGGCGAGGGTGAGGTGACGCACGCGGGCCTGGTCGGTGCTGCCGGCGGCGGCGGTGTAGCCGAACCGGGCCTGGACATCGATCATGATGCCGCTCGTGGTGGCCGCGGCCTGCTTCGCCCGGGCCCTGATCTGCGGCTGCCAGCGTGCGCGGACTTCGCGTTCGAGGCGGTCGGCGAGCTCCGGCCGGGGCCTTTTGATCTGGTTCCTCACATACCGCTCCACCGTGCGCTGGCTGATGCCGAGCAGCTCAGCCACGCGCCGGGTACTGCGCTGATGCTGCCGGACCAGGTAGCGCATCTGCGCTCCGGCGGACTTGGGGACAGGTCGCGTGAACGCCCCCTGCACCGCCTTGTCGAGTTCCTCCCCGACCGTGACCATCGCCGCCTGCTCTCCTACTCTCCGGTGTCCTTGGAACTGATTTCGCCGGTCTTGATGTAGCGGGCGAGGTTGGCGACACGGTTGTCGTCGGCGAGTTGCTCGAGCACCTCTGCCCCCCACAGCACGCTCTGGGTGCCCTCGTGCTTGACCATCCCGGGCGACACTCCCAGCCGGAACGAGCCCGGCACGGTCTTGCCGCCGGCGTCGTAGGGCAGGACGTCCAGCGGGCTGGGGCCGTCGGCGGCGTACACGGCGCAGTCCGACAGGACCGCGACCGGGTAGCGGCCGGTGGCCGCCGCCAGGCAGAGCATCTTGCGGTGCATGTTGACCCGGGCCCGGGAGATGACGGCCGCGCGGATGTCCGGGCGCCACGTCGGCCGGGCGAGCGCGGGCCAGGCATTCCCCGGCTTCCAGCCGCCGCCGCGCGCCTTCTCCTGCAGCTTGCCGATCCCGCCCTTCACGGTCATCTTGACTGCGTCCACGACGATCCCCAGCTCCGGATCACGGCTCTTGTATCCGTCCATCGCCTCCAGGAACTCGGCCGGGGAGAGCTTCTCCGCGACGCCGAGATCCGCCATGGTGGCGACGTAGGCGTCGCGCAGCCGCTTGTACCAGCCGTCCAGGAACCGGCCGCTCTCACGGCGCAGCCATGCCTCCACGGGCGCGACGTCGTAGCCGAGCTCGACGGCGTACGCCACGGTGGGCGTGGCGTACCAGGCCGGACCGGTCGGGCGTTCGCCGTTCGGCGTGAACGGGCTGGGCAGCAGCGCGGCATCGAGGTCGCGCCACTGCTTGGCGACCTTCACCCGGGACAGGTCGACGTGGGAGAGATCAACCAGCCAGGAGCCGGGCACCGCCGCATCGAAGACCGGGCGGGTGACGTGCACGGGCGGCGACGCCAGACCGACGACGGCGCCGTTCGCCGCCGCGCCGAAGGCGAGATTGACGTCAATGCCGACCAGGTAGCGCTGCATGCACTCGGCATCGGTCAGATCCCGCGCCCAGTCGTATGCCTCCTCCAACAGCTTCTCGTCGGGGCCGCGTACGTGGAAGCGGGGCAGGTCGGCCAGGACGGGGTGGCCGTCGGTCGCCTCGCACGGCGCGGGGTCGACCGGCTGCGTGCCCAGCGAGCCGGGCCGGTGCTCGGAGTGGCGCCGACTGTCGGCGTCCGGTTGGCTTGCGCGGGTCGGCGGGTTGAGCGCGGTCATCAGCTGCAGGCCCGTGACGGCCGCAGAGCCGACCGGGGTCATCACCCGCTGCGCGTACACGCCCAGCACCCGGGCCAGCTCCGCCGGCTCCAGCTGCGCGGCATGACCCCACGCACGGGTGTCCAGGGCGCGCCAGGACGGGATGCACAGCTGCACGCACTGCCGACGGCCCCCCTGAGCGGGGCGGTAGATCCGCGCCCACGGCCCCAGCCCTCGCTTGGTGAGCTGCCAGTCCGCGCGCTGGAGCTGCTTGATGACCTTGTGTCCCTCCGCCAGCCGCCCGGCGAGCCGCTCGGCCTCGGACAGTGCGGCGGGCAGGCCGTAGCGCTCGCATGCGGCCTCGGTGAGCACCAGCAGCGGGTCGGCGTCCTTGCCTGAACCGTGCAGCCTCTCCGCCCCCAGCTGCGCTTCGGCCAGCGTCCACTCCACCAGCGCAGTCAGCGACTTGGCGGGCACGTCCAGGATCAGGCCGCCGATGCCGTACCCGGTCACATTCCGCTGCGCGTCGGCGTCGAGGACGAGCAGCGGACCATGCGCGTACGCACCCCCGGGCGCGGGTGTGCGGGCCGGGGCGGCCTTCGGCGCGCCCGGGCGGCGCGAGGTCTGCGACGGCCGGGCGGCGCGTGCCGGACGCGGCGCGGCGGCCTGTGCGCCCACCGTGGCGGAGGAAGCAGACGAGGACGCCTCGGGTGTGGCCCTGGCCGCAGCCTTGGGTACCCCGCCTTTGGGCTCAGTCTGCGCCGTGGGCGCCGGGCCGCTGAACGTCTTTGCTGCCGGGGCGTCCTCCTGCGGTGCGCCGGTGCCCTCAGGGGCGGGGTAGAGCTGCGCGAGCTGCCCCAGCAGGCGCGCGTACGCCTCCCGCTCCGGCGGCCGCGGCTCGCTCTTGCCCGACTCCCAGCCGCTGACGGTCGCCCGCCGCACGTCCAGGGCCGCGGCCACTTCGTCCAGGGTGAGCGCGTGGGCCTGGCGCAGGCGCTTGCGCTCCGCCGGCGGCGGCAGCGGGGAGCGGGACGCGACCAGCGCGTCGACCGCATCGAACAACTCGGACATGGGGCACCTCCACCACCCACCCTACCCCATGAACCGTACTTATCGCGTACGAATAGCAAACATTTCGCGTACACATGGCGTTCGTGGGTGGTAGGGTGCTCGATCGGAGGGGGTGTCTTGGAGGTGGCTTCGCCGCCCCTCCGGCCCGTCCTGCCGCCCGTTTCGGATTGAGGAAGAGCTGTATGACTGTGGTCGAACTGCCGCGGCCCGGCCGTCCTGAACGGGCGCGGCTCTTTCCCGACCAGGCCGAGGCCGTCGAGCGGCTGGCACGGCACCTGCGACGCCCTGGGACGCGGGGGCTGTTCGTGGCGGCGACGGGCACCGGCAAGACGCTGGTGTCGATCCGGGTGGCGGACGCACTCGGCGCGCGGCTGGTGCTGTTCGTGGTGCCCACCTTGGACCTGGCGGCCCAGACGGCGCTGGCCTGGCGCCGCGACGGCCACCTGGAACACATGGTGATCGTCTCCTCCCTGGACGCCGCCGGCCGCGACGACCTAGTGGCCGCCCGCGTCATGTCGACCAGCGCCCCCCACGCGCTGGGCGGCCTGATGTCGGTGGTGGGGGAGGGGGAGGATCAGATCCCCGCGTTGACGGTGATCTGCACCTACGACTCCCTGAACAAGATCGAGGAAACCCAGAAGACGGGGTACGCAGTCCCGCCGTTCGACCTGGCCGTCATGGACGAAGCGCACCGGATCGCCGGCCGGGCCGACAAGAAGTGGGCGATCGTCAACGACCCCCAGCGCATCCACGCGGACCGCCGCCTCTACATGACCGCCACCCCCCGCATCTTCGCCGCCCCCGAGCTGGCCGAGTCCGCCGACACCACCCGCCCCCGTCTCCGCCCCCGCCCGGCCGGCCCGGACCTGGACGCGTTCGCCAACTCCATGGACAACGAGGCCGTTTACGGCAAGAAGATCTTCGAATACCCCCTCGCCCAAGCAGTGGCCGACGGTCGCGCAGCGGACTACCGCATCGTCGTGCCCACGCTCGCCGACGCCGACCTGCGCCGCCGCCTGAACTTTCCCGCCCCCGCCACCACCCCTCCCGGCGACAGTGAGGGCGAAGGGCCGGACAGCGCGCTGCGCACCACCGCCCTGCACCTGTCCGTCCTGCGCGCCATGACCGAACACGGTCTGAAGAAGGTGCTGGTCTACTTCAACCTCGTCTCCGACGCCCGCCGCTTCGCCCGCGAACTGCCCCACACCCTGCGTCTGCTGGCCAGGACCGACCCCAGCCTGTGCCCGGACATCACCCCCCAGCTTTTCTTCGCCCATGGCGAGCACACCCCCGCCCAGCGCGCCGACACTTTCGCGGCCTTCGCCGCCGCCGACTGCGCGATCCTGGCCAACTCCCGCCTGATCGCCGAGGGCGTCGACATCCCCAGCGTGGATGCCATCGTCTTCGCCGACCCCACCCGCAGCGTGATTCGCTGCGTCCAGGCCCTTGGCCGCGCCCTGCGCCTGGACGTCTCCGGCAAGACCGCCAGCCTCATCGTCCCCGTCTACGTCCCGCCCGGCGCCGACAGCGAGAACATCCTCGGCACCGCGTATGAGCCGGTGTGGGCGATCGCCTGTGCGCTGGCCAGCCACGACCACCGCATCCTCGAGCGCCTGCCCGACAAGGCCAACCGCCTACCCAGGGAGACCAGCGACGTCATCGAACGCCGCTGGCACTTCGACTTCACCGTCCACCCCGAACGCATCGCCCAAGCGATGGACCTGGCCTCCTTCGACCCCCGCGACCCGGCCGTCTCCCGCTCCCGCCGCCTCGGGCTCGCCGCCGCCCAGTCCTACCGCGACCAGTACGGCCATCTCGATGTCCCCGCCGACTACACCGACCCCACCGGCTATCGTCTGGGCACCTTCATCACCACCATGCGCGACGCCCACTCCGCCGGCCGTCTCGAACCGGACTGGACTGCCGAACTCGACGCACTCGGCATGATCTGGGACAAGCACGACGCCGCCTGGCGCGCCCGCCTGGCTGCCGCCGTCGACTACCTGCGCACCCACGGCCACCTCGCCGCACCCGCCACGACCGCCGTCGGCTCCTGGCTCGCCGAACAACGCCACCTCGCGGCCAAGAACACGCTCGATCAGGCCCGCGCTGATGCCCTGACCGCACTGGCTGCCGACTGGCGCCTGCCCCACGGCGCGGACTGGCACCGCAAATACCACCTGCTGCGCGCCCACCTCGCCGACGGCGCCGACTCGGCCGCGCTCACCCGCGACACCCTCCTGGCCGGTGTGAAGATCGGCTCCTGGCTGCACCGCCAGCTCACCACCTGGCACACCCTGCACCCCGGCCAGCAGCAGCTGATGACCTCCCTCGGCCTGACCCCCGAGACGAACCCGCTCGCCCCCGCCCGCCGCACCCGCCGCACCTTCGAGCAGACCGTGCAGCTCCTGGAGCTCTTCCTCCACCGCGAAGGCCGCATTCCCGCGGCCCGCGAGGCGATCCGCGTCGACGGCGACACCGTCAAGATCGGCGCCTGGCTCGCCAAGGCCCGCACCAAGCACCGCTCGGGCCAGCTCCCCGACAACCACGTACGTCTCGTCGCCGCCCTGTTCGAGGGGGATTGGACGGCCGAAGACGCCGTTCCGGCCGTCCTTGTGTAGCCCTTGAAAGGCTGCGCAGTGGTCCGTCCCCGAGCCGTGCGCGCTTGCTGGATGAGCCTTCCCGTCCCGCCGGTCCAAGAGGCCCTGCACCGGCGAGGAAGGCATGCCAGGCCGCGTTGCCGGGGACTACCAGGGTGCGTGGTGACCGTGGCCGCCGCGCGCCAATTGCTGAGGCAACGTCAGCCGCCCTTCCTTCTCGAGCCGACGCAGGGTGCGCCGGACCTTGCCGACACCGGGGAGTGGGCTTTGCCGGTACAGGCTCTGCTCCATGAGGTCTCGCAGCCACCACGTCCGGTCGGCGTCGCGGAAGATGACCGCCGCCGGCCGGGACCACTCTGGGGGAGGGGCGGGGAGGTGGATGTGGTCGGCGACGCCGGGGGGCAGCACGTTCGCGAGCAGGTGGCTTACCCCCATGGTGTCGGTCGCTGAGTCGTAGGTGATCAGGAAGACGTGGTGTACGGGGCGCTCACTGCCGTTGGCCGCACTGGCGATCCAGTGAGCCGCGGCGAGGTCGTACCCGCAGCAGTCGCCGCGTTCGTCACGGCAGACCACTGCGTCGGCTTCTGAGCGGCTCTCCTTGTCCTGCGCGCGCCGCAGGGTGACAGCGCCGACCCACAGCGCGCCGGTGCTGCCGAGTCCGCTGACCCAGGCAGGGATCGTTCCCCAGTCGATGTCCATGCCTGCACCGTGTCCTGGCCAGCCGCACGAGAAGGGCGTCTTGAGCGACTTCTGAGCTCTCCGCGGGCTGCGGGACCCGCGTGCGGCGAAGCGCCCTGGTAGCCGGGGCCAGTGTGGGCCGGACCGCTCAACACCGCAGTGTGCGTGGCGTAGTGGCTGCTGGCGGGAGGTCGACCCGGTGCAGCGGCTGTCTCCCTCCGCTGCTGAACCTTGTCTCGAAATCGCTGTACTGCTCTGTTTGCTAGTCGTGTATTACTGGACATCAATAGTGCTGTAGCTAGGTACAGCACTTGAGTTGAGAGGGGAGAGCACGTTGGTCTACGACATTCGTCCGCTCGCCAACGGGCTGCGGACGGACCACCCGGTTCCGGGCCTGCCGTTCGTCGACGACTCGCATCTGCCGCTCGACGACGGCCCGGACGCCATCGAGGCAGTCGGCCGCAACAAGGGCGAAGGCATGTGGGGCCGGTGCGACCCCTCCCACGAGGGAGGATGGCTGGCCTTCACCACCGACCCGATCGCCCACCACCTGGGCTGGGCCGTCCGCCACCACCCCGACCACGGCCGCACCGTCCTCCTGCTCCGCGACGAGGACACCGCCAGCCTGCACACCTACTGGACAGGAGCCCCGCTGCTGTTCCGGGCCGGCGGCTACTGGTGGGACGGCGACACGTGGTACCGGCCCGGCCAGATCTGGGACCCGGTCACCGAGGACTACGCACGCCACAAGGCACGCGCCACCGCCACCGTCCACGCCGCCGACATGCTGGACGGCCACGCCCACCCGGCCCGCACGCACCTGTACAAGGTCGCCACCTTCGATCCGGCCACCGCACAACCGGAGAACTGGACCGATGACCTGACCCGGTGGGCGCAGCACCACCAGAAGCAGGACGACCCCCTGCCGTTCGAGAAGTGCGTCGTCGACCTGGCCAGTCCCGAACTCGCCGGAGACCGGCTGCTCGGCGTGCCCGAGATGGCCGCGCTCGGCGGCATCACGGCCTCCACCCTGCGGGGCTACATCTCCCGCGGCGAGAACGACGTACCGCTGCCCCAGGCGACCGTCGGCGGCCGCGCCCAGTGGTCCCGCCCCGTCGCCGAAGACTGGGCCGAAGCCAGACGCCGCTCCTCCGAAGGGCTGAAGGAGGCCATGTCGGCCGGCGACCGCCACCATCTCGCTCCGGGGGCGGCCCAGATCCGCGACCGGTTCAGCGAGACCTTCTTCCGCTTCCTGTGGAAGCGCCCCGACACCCGCAAGCACTGGGCCCTGCGCCACCGCAACGAGCCGAGCGTACGGGAGGTAGCTGACCAACTGGCCTTCGAAGTCGCCGACAGCCTCCGGCAGATCATCCCGACCGACGCCCTCGGCCCGACCCTCCGCCACGCCATCCTGGAAGACTTCACCACCTCGCTCCGCACCGCCGAACGCCGGGGCCGTGAGCTCAAGGACTTCGACCTCATCCTGTCGCTGCCCCTGGCGAAGATGCTCAGCTGGTTCATCCAGCACTTCCCGACCTCGGCCCAGTGGTACATCGGCGAAATCATGGGCGAGGCGGACAAGCAGCTCGGCATTCCCGCTCAGGTGTCGGGCGAAGCGCTACGGCGGTCCGCGATCACGAACGGGCACCTCGACGCGCAGGCCGCCAAGGAGTTCTTCTCCCGTGTCGTGCCGAGGGAACCGGAGAGCTGAGACCTCCAGCGAACACGGAGGAGGGGCGGAAGCCATCGACAGTGGCTCCCGCCCCGAGGTGGTGTAGGAGCCCGGTCACGGCTGACAGGGAAGGCCAGGGCCAAAGGCCTCGCCCGTCCCGAGGTATCGACGACTGCG